>NZ_JBHMQM010000004.1:0-696521 GCF_042434975.1 Terrimonas alba | reverse complement strand
ACTTTTTGGGGTTAACAATTAGGTTGTAGTTACTCTAAAGTTAATCCCAACTGTCAGATCAAATCTTAACTTCTACAAATAACATCTGTCGCTTATGTAAATCCATCATTGTTTCTTTCCCGACGAGTCTCCTCCTGCAGAAACTTTCGGGATATAGGAAAATCAGCGGAGGGACTCGTCGGAATGCTTTATCTTCCTTTTGGCCCCCATCAAAAATTTTCTGCCCTTGTTGGTCTTCCTTCCGGGGTCTCCTCTATTATCAACAAGAAACCGAAAACCATCAATAATAATATCCTTATACTTACCGGGCTGCAAAAGTTTTTTCCATTCCAGGTTTGTGACTGTAAAAAATTGTGGATATTCAGTAATAAAAGCTGGCATATGTGATATGAAGTACGGAATTTGCATTACCGGTCATGATGCGTCCGTTATTTATGCGGTTGGTGATACTTCGGCAGGCTCAGCACACCAACCTCGGCGTAAAACAAAATATACCCACCGAAAATAAGTATCGTTCCAAGGCCGGCAAGGAATTTACATTCTCTCATAAAAAGTATTTAACCTGTTTTGTTGAAGACGCAAATATCTTCAGAAGATGGCTGTTGTGTAACATCAACCAGTCCCCGGCCCAATTTATTTAGCAGGTGACATGTGCATGCCAGATTTCATCGGGAAAGGAATGACAATGGATAAAGTAGTAATCACACAATCTAATTTATTTTACACTTTTCTTGATTTTTAATTGGTATCTACTCAATGACAAATTTGTAACCCCTGCCGGGTACGTTAATAATTTTAATCGAGTCATCGTCGATTAATTTCTTACGTAATTTAGACACCAATACATCAACATTTCTGCTGATGACCACTACACCTTTATCTTCCCAAATTTCTTTCATCAATTTTTCCCTTTCTACAATCTGATTTATATTATCTGCAAATATTTTTAGTGCTTTTGTTTCTTTTTCCGACAGCGTAATATTGTTATTCCCCGTTTTAAGAACATTATTATCCGGGTAGAATTGAAAGCTTCCTAATTGTATGTAATCATTATTATCGAAAACTGGCTCTTTCTCCTCTTTTTTACGAAACTTATTTTTGACATAAAACCCAACCAAACTCAACGGGATAATCAATAGTATCAGCAAAAAGAAATTAAACGTAGGTTTCTTCAACAGATCAATTTCAATAATATAACAACCAACGTTCAGCTTACGACCCCTGCAAGGTGTTAAATCGCCTGTTTGATTATTTATTTCAAATGCAAACACCGTTTCCTTTTGTGCACAATTCTTCAAACTCACGATATAATTGTTTGACAGGGCGTTTTTTTGAAATGTTCGCTGAATTAAATTGATGAGTGTATCTGAAATAAAACCAAAGTCATTTTGAAAGGAGATCTGGTATGTATTGTCATTTAATCTCTTAACCGGCAGCACCCGGGAGGTAGAATCTTTGGCGGTAAGCAAAAGCTGATGTCCTAAATTACGTAATACTACTTCTACATGCTTCTCCGGGATTTCATTGCCTTTATTGATAAATGCAGCAGCAGAAATCAACAAAACAATTATCATGATCGAAGATCCAAACACCGTAAATGGCTTCATGTGTGCAAAATAATTCATTAACTCCCGGTTTAAAAGGGTTTTACAAACGTTTTACGCGTCTTTTACATCTTTTTACTGCTAAAATTCTTCCCGGTAGTTGACGCCGGATACCTTTAGTGTATTGTTTCACCAAATAATTTATAGCCATGAATTTTTATATCCTTGCTTTTTTGCTCCTTTTCACGGTTTCCTCATCTTCTCTTCTCCTGAATAGTAAGCCAGGCCCAAAAAGAGAGAGGACCGGTCCTGCAAAGATCGTTTTTAAATCTACAGATGGCGGACAAACCTGGCAGGACATCAGCAAAGGGCTGCCCGAAAATTTGCGGATAGATAGTATCCGGGGAAATAGCTTCTTTGCAAATGATAAAGGGCTGTTTTTAAGGGTTGGAAACGGACTCTATCACAGTACACCAAATGCCACCCCTCCTTTTTGGACCAAAGAGATTTTCCCTGGCGAACATAGCAGCAATGCGTCCGGGATATTTTACTGGGGTATAAATCTGAAAACAACAAACGGAACAAGTGTATGGTCGCCGATATTCGAAAATTTTCACGAGCCACGAATACGCAGCGTTTTTGAGACTGCCGGAGGTGCAATTTTCATCGGCACCGACAGAGGCCTTTTTAAAACTGTTAACAGTGGAAAAACCTGGAAACATGTCCATGCCGGAGGCCTGGTAGGGCATTTGGCAGAGTCGAATGGCGTACTGGTGTCGACCAGTATGAGAAGGATAATAAGATCGACCGATAATGGCGAAAACTGGGCGCTGGCGATCAGTGAGAACGGTGTGGCTTTCGATATAAAACCGATCAAAGGTGGATTCGTTGCCATCACTTCTACTTCAGAGTCGGATACCAGGAGGCTAAGTACATCCTACGACGGCGGTAAAACCTGGCAGTCCATGGATGCCGGCCTTCAGGACAAAGTTGTTATGGATTCAATATGGCGGACCTGGGATGATCGCCCTCGTTTGCAAGCCTTCCAGACTTCAATTACCCAGGTTGGTGAAAACTTCTTTTGTACTCATCCTGACGGCATTTTCAGATCATCAGACAAGGGAAAAACATGGAAATTATTACTTCCTTCTATAGACAAAAAGGGCTTCAATTTATTTGTTTCAGGCAACGTGATTTATGCCATTCGCAGCAAGGGTGGATGTTGAAAACTCAGATTAACATTCATGAATTTCATTGCTGCCCCGGGTCTTGCCATTGATATTTTCGTATAGCTAAACTCTTGCTGGCAGACCCGGGGATTCAAATGACGAAAACATTAATTAAAATAATTAAGCTCTGCTTCTAAAGCCCCGGGGTCTGCCCGTGAAGACTCGAATTTTCAAGAGATATATGGGCAAGACCCCGGGAAGACACAAAAAAATAAAAAGATGAAAAAAAGTATAATGATACTGATGATGGTGACAACAGGATTTTTTTGCTCCGGGCAAAGTAGTACAGATTCTGTTTATACAGGAACTGTGGATTCGACAAAAAATGTCCAAAGCCAAAAGCTATCGGCTAACCATAATGGAAATAATTTTCACACTAAATATGAATATCCCGGGTCGAACGGTGCACGCCTAATAATACAAAACAGCTTTCCAAAAAGTGGGGTAAACTACACTGATCCCAATGGTAAGAAATATGTGTATGCTGTATTTTGGACTCAAATAATCAATGAAACATTTGATCCTCTTGAATTGACAATTGATTTTCCTTTAGATTCATTAGAGATTCCATCTTCATCGGGCAACTATATGAAATTGCTTCTTCCTTCCGACACAATGACAATTCATAAAGAACCCTTGTATGATTATGGTTTGACAATAAAATCGTTTTTAGATAACAATCGTTATAAATCGTCTTCGTTGAAAAGAACTATTAATCCAAAAGGTTCAAGTACTTTTTATGTGGTAACGCTCTCTAATCGTGGAGTAGACGGTACAATACGAACAGGACTTAGCTTAAAAGAGCAAAATCTTTTCTATAGAATTAATGATAAAGAAATTCATTGTGGAAAGATTAATTTAAAAAGTTTGGTGTTAAAGAAATAAACATAAAGCCAACGCACAACAAAGTGTATAAGAAATAGCGAGGTTCGTGGTAAATCGAAAGGACTTTAACCGCAGCTTCTGGGACACAAGCCGGGGCGGTAAATAATCATTAAACACTAAAAATTAAAAAATATGAAAAAAGTAATTTATGCGCTGATGTTACCACTGGTTGTGGTAAGCGGAATAGTATTTGCTAATCATGAAATCAAAAATGAAACTACTAAGAAGCCGTCCCCAAAGCCGCTTTCAGTTGCTGAAAGTAAAGCCGAAAGGAAAAAATGGGAGGCTACACCTGACGGTATAAAGTACAAAAAATGGGAGGCTTCTCCAGAAGGTAAAAAAGTGCTTGCCGGTGCTGCTAAAATAAGGAAGCATATAAGTGCTTTTACCAATATGGAGGCTGTTGTAACCTCTCTTACTCTTCCGCCAGGATCAAGATTAGGTTTCGGTGTGATGGCCAGGATTGATGGTGTCGATTATATTGTAAAATTTGACCCGGAAAAGTCTCAACTTGAGCAATTGCATAGCCTGAAAGTTAACGACAAAATAATTATAAGAAGCCATAGCGTATCGCACGCACCTAAGTATTCATATCCAATAGTATCGTGCGAATATGTAGAACGAGATAGTAAAGTAATTTTTAAACGTGTCCCCCGAAAAGGCGGTTGCTGAGTAAATAAATTATGAAATACATATACTTAAATGCTTTGTTCCTGATGTTTGTTTTTCACACCTCCTGTGGAGGGCAAAACCAAACAAACCCACCACAAGATAATTTCAGTAAAGAACACAATGGCATCTCCGAATCTCAACTTAAAGAGTTGGCTACCTCCAAGGTGCCTATGGGTCAGGTTCGGAATGTAAAGCAAGATAGAAACGGAAACATTTTGATTGCTGCTGGATGGGGTGGTGTTCGATACGATGGAAAATCGTTTACTAATCTCACGAGTAAACTAGGTTCGCACAGATTCTGGGATGTCCTGGAAGATCGCCGGGGAAATATTTGGTTCGCTTCTTATGATTCAGGCGTTTATTATTACAATGGGAAATCCCTGCCTACCGGACAGGCAGGCTTTCAACATTTTACAACCAGGGAGGGACTTGCCAATAATGCGGTTATGTGTATTTACGAAGATAAAGCCGGCATTATTTGGTTCGGCACTGGAGGAGGTGGAGTAAGCCGTTACGATGGGAAATCGTTTCGAAATTTTACAACTAAAGATGGACTTTCCAATAATGATCTTACCACTATCATGGAAGACAAAACTGGGAAATTATGGTTTGGCACAAGGGGCGAGCCCTGTTTTTATGATGGAAAAACATTTACCATTTTAAAAAACAAAGATGGCAAAGCTTTTAAAAACGTTTGGTCAATAATCGAGGATAAAAAAGGAAGCATTTGGTTCGGTGACGTTGATGGTCTTTGGCGCTATGACGGCAGTGTCATTACTAAGGTGTCGCAGAGGGGGGCTTATGCAATAATCGAAGACAAAAAAGGAAACATCTGGACTACAGGTAGCATAACTCCTTATGATGGGTCAGTCTGGGCACTTTCACGTTATGATGCAAAGTCCTTGTACAATAAAAAGCCTACTGTAACAGAAATTAAGTCAGGAGGACCCGCTTTTTTGGGGCTTTTGGAAGCTAACGATGGAAGTATTTGGTTTGGATCTGCAGGTGCGGTGCATCGTTATGATGGAAAGACCTTTACAGACTTTAAAAGTAAAGAGGGTCAGAAATAATGGGTATAGCCGGCAATTTGAAAAGACCCGAACCATTAGCGGCAAGCCAGGGACAACAATCTAACCATCTAAATTCAAAATAAAACTAATGAAAAAAACAGCAACTCTTTTAACATCACTGCTCCTTATACTTTTTGTATCCACTGAAACGGTTGCCCAATTAACGTCTCAAAAAATTGATTCATTAGTGGAAAATACCCTGGTAAAGTTGAAGGTAGCTGGCGCATCTGTAGCCATTGTTAAAGATGGTAAGGTAATTCATCAAAAAGGATATGGACTTACTTCTATTACAACAAAAGAAACGGTCAATGAATACACCAATTTTCAGATTGGATCAAATACCAAAGCATTTACAACGGCTGCACTTTCTATTTTAGAGGATGAAGGCAAACTGAAATGGACCGATAAAGTAAAAGACCACCTGCCTGAATTCAAAATGTATAATAATTATGTGACGGAGAACTTTAACATACAGGACCTCTTAACGCATCGCAGCGGACTCGGATTAGGTGCCGGCGATTTGATGTCTACCCCTGTTGGTCTTCCAAAAAATAGCACGCCGAACGCCGAGGTTGGTGTTTTTTCACCAACCGCACTGTTGTAGGAAACCTCGTATCAATACTTGTATTCTACATGTCATCAATCCCAGTGTCTGAAACAAGGCCTTGAAAAAATTGTTTCAAGTTTTCCGTAGCGTATATTAGCTTAAATACACACGTTAGCAGCCATTTTAAAACATGCTTTCAACACAACCTTTCTCAGATTCAGACTTACGTAAGGTGCAAGCTCTGCCCAAGAGTTTCAAACTAAGTCTTTATCTTTTTATTATACTTTGTGTTCCTCTTTCCCTACTCGTCGGATTAACAGGTCTTTTAAGAAAGGGATACGGGTTTTGGCCTACAACCATCATAAGTTTGCTCTTGCAAGCGGGGATTTGCATAGCTATTTTTCTTAGAAATTATATTGCCTATAGAAAAGATATTTCCCGCCAAATAAAGCTTGTAGGAGAAGTAGTCGTCACGTCCAAATCTGAAAAAAAGAATGAAACAATCATAAAACTTAATAACCCCGAACTATCCAAAATCGATGTTCATTCAAAACATGTTTTTGATCAGATCTCAGCTGGAGATACCTTAACCATAGAAGTTTCAAAATTCAGTAAGTATTTACTGACTCTCGAAAAGAAAGGTCAAAGCCTATACAACGGCTGCTAACATGCTACATAATATTTTTTCTACCCCTGTTGGTCTTCCAAAAAAAATACGCCAACCATTATCTATTTACATGAATCAGGATGCTTTTTACATATATCTACCATATCGGCCGAGTATATCCATGTAGCAGTAAGTTGTTGTAATACTTTTTGAATCCGGTCGTACATTAATCCTCTTACTTCAAGCAACTGTATGTAATATTTATTGGTGGTCTCATGATTATCCAAGATCGCATTGTACCCTCTTTTGTTCATGTAAGCATTCGTCCCGACCAGGATTTGTTTTACTTTTTTTATATAGTGCGGGATTTCTTTGCGATATAGTTCTAACTGCAATGCAGCCCTGTCAATAGCGGGATAATTTAGTTTGTTTATAGAATCATAGGCGTTTCCGAGGGTGCGCCCCAATTTATCCGCTTCACTGAAAAAAGAGTTATTAATATCTCTCATCCTGTTTTCGAGATCTTTGTCCCTGGGTAATTGATTATGAATACGATCAAATTTTCTATCGTCCTGTCCTACTCTGCCGGCCATTGTCATTAACAAATAGCTTTTACCGGCCGCCTCTATAGCCAGTGTATTAATAGCTGCTTTAAGCGTGTCACTATACTGTTGGTAGGGAGGTTTCTTTGTTTTAGGGTAAATTGTCTTATAAGCCTCGTCAACTGTAGCAGGCAGTGATGGCATTCTTTCAAGAAAATTGGGGATTTCGGCACCTTTCATTGTTACCTGCGCCTTAGCTGTTGTCCAAAACAGCAATAATGCCATGCAGCCAAATAAATATCGCATATATTATTATTGTAATGAAGTGACAAAGTATATCCCTCTCTTCTCTCTTGAAATACTAACGTAAATGAACTGCATAAAAGCCTGCATGAATTGAAGCCCGACAACGGTATAAAAAACAACAAACCCCGTCGCTGGCGCAAGTATGCAGCAATGATTGTGTGCGGATGGGTACTTATACCTGAACTAAGGAAATGACTGGGCTAAAAAGTCTTTAAGAAAACTACGATAAAGAAAAAGCAGAACTAAATGAAGGCACAAGTACACTAAGCTGCAAAGCCACCCTGCGTATTTGCGCCGGAGTTAGTATTGAAGAATGACAATACAAAAAGTATAACGTGGGCGGATTGTGATAACGATAATCTTAATTTATAACAGTAAAGATTTTAAATTTAGTATTCGTTTTCGTTGACTTCGTCCTTTCGGGGTTTCCTCTATTATCAACAAGAAACCGAAAACCATCAATAATTATATTCTTATGCTTATCGGGCTGCAAAAGTTTTTTCCATTCCAGGTTTGTGACTGTAAAAAATTGTGGATATTCAGTAATAAAAGCCGGCATATGCGATATGAAAACCACCCTCGGCGTAATACATATTTTATGAAAACAGTCAATCTTTTATTTTTTGTTATTATGTTGCTTGGGGCCTGTTCGTCCCCAAAGAAAACGACTAAAGCAGCTTCACCGGCAGTAACCCGCGACGACGTATTACGAGGTGGTACTTCTTTTAGTAATGCGGTTATTTTAATGGTGGAAAGTGAAAGCGCAGGACTAAGCGAGGAATACAAATGGTTGGCTAATAATTATCCGGGTTATGGGTTAATCAGGAGGACCCACGTAAAAAAGTTGTCAAAACACTATGATATCATACGGATCAAAACAAGACAAGGACATGTAAAGGATATTTATTTCGATAGTACAAGCTTTAGGGGGAAAACCTGATTAAGTAGCTTTGCGTCCTGCCGGGGTCTCCCTTTACCACAACGAGGCTCTGTCTCACCGGGGTTTGGCCCAAACCAACCGGCAGGACAAAAAAAAGGAAGATGACTTTAGACGATTACTGCAAGAGAAAATTAAAAATAACCACACCCCCTTCCCGCCGGAACCAGAACAATAACCATTTTAAAAAACAAGGAGCAAAGAAATCACTGATTCTTTGCCCCCTGTCATTAATGAACTGACATGAAAGTTATAGCTGCTTCCTCACTCTTTCCAATAACGCTTTTGTCTTTCGTATCCCTTCTTCTTCGCTTATTTTATCACCCTCATATTCGATGCCTACATAGCCTTTGAAACCGGAGTCTTTTACAATCTTCATGATCTTATTGTAGTCGGTTTCAATGCAATTGCCCTCCTCATCGAAATCATAAGTTTTGGCACTGACGCCTTTTGCAAATGGCATTAGTTCTTGGGTTCCCTGGTAGCGGTCATAGCTTTCCAGGCAATTGGTCCAGTTGTTCGGTTCACGTTTAATGCAGAAGTTGCCAAAGTCAGGAAGCGTTCCCACATTTTTCTTACTAATTTGTTTCATCACACCTGCCAGCCAACTACCATCGGAAGAATAACCGCCATGATTTTCCACGATCACGTTGATCTTTTCTTTGTCGGCGTATTCACCCAGCCTGCCCAGGCCATCCACTGCAGCACTGGCCACTTCTTCTCTTGTTCCTTTGCCGGCTGCATTCACCCTGATAGTGGCACAGCCCAGGTATTTCGCGGCATCCACCCATTTGTAATGATTCTCGACAGCTTTCATTCGTGCCGCATCATCGGTAGCGCCCAACTCGCCTTCACCATCGCACATGATCAAATGATTTTTTACCCCATTGTCTTTGCATCGTTTCAATAATTCGTTGAGGTAAGAAGTATCTTTTGCTTTGTCTTTGAAAAACTGGTTCACATATTCTACTACACTGATTCCAAAATCATTTTTTGCCTTAGCAGGAAAATCGAGGTTGTCCAGCTTTTTTGCAAACAGGGCTTTATGCAACGACCATTGCGCCAGCGAGATTTCAAAAAATGGCTTTTTTATAATCTCAGCAGCAAATACGTCCTGGCCCAGCACCGAAAGTCCCGCTGCACCGGCTGCAAGTCCACTGAGCTGTTGTAAAAATTGACGGCGATTAGATGACATGTAATTTGTTTTTAGTAAATGAAAATAAACAATCTTCAATTTATTCTCTTTCCGGAAATTATTCGCCAGCGGCAGTAGCGGCTGTTGAGTTTAAAAATTATTCTATTACAAACCAGGTATAGCTTTCGGGTGCTATGGTAAACGATAACTGAATCTCATTCTTTTCATTCATCCGAATCGATTGCATTGCTTTTCCCTTTTCACCGATAAGGGCCGAATTCTCTAAGCCAGTGTAATATAACGGAACCTGGATGGCTCTTCGGATGCTTTCTTTTAATGGGTTATACAACATCAGCAGGCCTTTTGTTTTCAAAGCCGGGTTCACATGCAATATCCCATCCCAATCTCTTCCATCGGCCCTTCTTAAATGAACAATGTCTGAATTTAGAATAGCCCGATATTTTTTATACCAGTTGATGACGTCAACCACTACCTTTCTTGTTTCATCGGTATCATATAATCTTGGACCACGATAGCAAGCCTGCACTCCTGCCCCATAATATTGCATCATCAACTGTTCATAATCTTTTATGTGTTCACTTAATGGTTCCAGTATGGCTTCGGGCCCGCCACCCTGGTATCTCGTTAATGGAACAAAGCCCCAACCCATCGATGGTGTTTTTTCCCAGGTACCATCGAAGATATTTTGCCGGTTTAAAATTTTTTGATTTTCCCGCGGTAAAGAAAAGTTGACTTCGCGGTAGCCAATAGCAATCTTATGGGTGCCATCTAAAAAATACCAGTCAGGTGCATTGATGTAAACTCCCTTTTCATTCAGCCAGCGATATAACTCCTTTTGAATTTCCATTTGCCGCCACTGTGAATCATCCAATCCTTTATGACCGGGGTGTAACACAGAAGCACAAACATCACCGGGATATGGGCCATCATTTTCCCAAATATCAAAACCGGTTTGTGTAAAAAAGTATTTTATTTTGTCCCGGTAGGCTAATCCCCATTTACTGCCAAAGCAGGGTGCATTGCCAAAAAAAGCCCCGCCTGTTTTACCGGTTAGCGGGTTGATCACATCATCTTCTTCGCTGATGCGTCTTGAACTGAATAAAGAATAACCACCGATCTTAATTCCTTTGCGATGCGCATATGCAGCATTATTTTTCCAGCGTTTTATATTGTCCGCAGAACTATCTTCCATATTGATATGACTGCCGAAGCTTAAGATCAATGCCTCATAACCTGTAGCAGCACATTGGTCAATGGCATTTTTTACTTCTTCATCATTCTTACTGACGAGATGCATAAAGATGGGATTTGCTGTAGTCCAGGGAGCAATGCTGCGATACATTTTGCGGATGGTTAATCCTCTTCGCTCCCGGTCATAACTATCCATCAGCAATTCAAAACTGCGAACAGAGGTAAATGATTCGCCGGATTTTAATACAATGCCCGGCGCTTTGTCGGGGTATACTTCCAGCACGCAGGGAGTATTATAATCATAGTTTACCTGCGAAGTGTATGATGAATCGATTTTCCAGTGCAAGGTCTGATCGCTGATATCATAGCGCATCGCATTGTTGAAGGCATAATTGGTTTCGACATAAATGCCCTGTTGCTTTTTCATCCGGTCGGGTTTGCCCACCACGGCACTTTCCTCTTCCACTATTGCCAGTAATTCATTTTTAACGCGGTCTATTTTGACAACCGCACCGTCATTCTCAATGGTCACCCATTTGGCGATCAATGGCAGCCCATCATATAAAGCGTAGTGAACTTTTACTGTTAAATCTTTTACCGGGGCAGCATCATTTTGATAAATAAAGCTGATTAAAACGCCGGTTGGCTGCTGTGTATTGGATGCCCACCAACCTTTTGCATTCCAGTTAATAAATGGTTGGAGTTTGTTGATTTCAAATTTTACGAACTGAAAATCATTATCATCTTTTCTAAATTCATCCACCCATGCAGGAAGCAAATAGGCCTTTTCCTTTTGGCCATACAATCCGCCGACATTATACTCTTTTGCATTAATGGTGATCACCGCTTCCGGCATCACGCCTCGCAGCAATTGCTGACCGGTAATCATATTTCTATAATCAATGCAAACGGTATTGGGCAATAACCGGAAAGTTCTTTTCACCAAGCCATTGTACAGTGAAATATCTTTTTTGTCGGCGCTGGTGTAAATGGCAGCTTTTTGTTTTACGGGGGTGATAAGCCAATCCTGCTTGTATAAAGCAGGTTCAACTGTCAATGTTTGCAACGGCGACTGAGCTCGTAAAACAACGGCAATTGTGAAAGCGGGAATTATTGGCAGCAATCTTTTCATCATAATAGGCAATGCTAATCGGATAGTTGTATAATCCAAACTCAGAGAGAGTTGGTTTAATCATGAGGAGAATTTTCAAGCGAATCTTTATTCAACGCTTTATTTCAGTTCAACTAAAACCACTGTGTCAGCTCCATCCGTAGCTATTCCTTCTGTTGAAATAGTTACGCCATCCTTCTGTTGTTTAAATTTCATTTTATCAGTTGCTCCTAACAATGTTACCTGCTTTATCTTGTCTTTTATCGGCAATAAAATTGTATTTGCTTCAGGCTTTTTAAATAGATGGAGGTAGATTTTTTTATCTTTTTGTGTTGTCACGCCCCAGGGTTGGGGGCCAAGCGGTCCGCCTCTTGTTCCATAAATACTCTCACCGTATTGCTGCAACCATTTGCCGGCAGCTGCTAATGTATCGGTAAACTCCGGCTGTATCGCACCGTTTGGCATGGGGCCAATGTTCAACAACAAGTTTGCATTGCGTCCTGCTGCACCCACTAACAATTGGATCACCTGGGAAACTGTTTTGTAACTCGTGTCTGTAATATTATAGCCCCAGGAACCATTGATGGTTTCGCATGTTTCCACGGGCAGCTCATCCGATGCTTTTTGAAAGCTAAGCCCTGATTTATTTTCACCGGGCAGGTCCCTTTCAAACATTTGAAAGTCTTCACCATTTAGCGGTGACAGGTGATGATTGTTTCCAATCATACACTGTGGTTGAAGTTTGTGAATTAAACCATAGATCTCATCATATTTCCAATCGATGCGGGATGTCCTGTCCGCATCTCCTTCGGGATTTGTTTGATCCCAATGACCATCGAACCAAACAGACATGATCTCACCATAGTTGGTCAGTAACTCCGTCAGTTGGCTTTTCATGAATTGCAGGTAGGATGCATAATTACTTTTTGCCGTACGACCGGTGCCTTTTCCTGTTCTTCCTGTTTCATAAGGATAATCATTGCGGTACCAATCCAGTGTTGAATAATACAGGCCGAGTTTTATTCCTTGTTTCTTACATTCATCCGCCAGCATTTTCAAAACATCTTTACCATAAGGAGTGTTCGTGATTTTCCATTCCGATTGTTTAGTATCCCAATTGGAAAATCCATCGTGGTGACGGGTGATAAAAACAATATATTTCATGCCTGCATTCTTCGCCGTAGCCACCCATTTAGCGGCGTCGAAATCAACCGGGTTAAATGCACGGAGCAAACGGGTATAGTCTTCCACTTTGATGTTGCGGTTATTCATCACCCACTCACCGTGCCCCAATACGCTTGACAGGCCCCAGTGAATAAACATTCCATACTTATTATCCTGGAATTGACGACGGGCTTCGAGGTTTTCTTTAGCAGGCGTATACGATGACTGTGCCAACAACCATGTATTTACAAAAAGGCAGGCTGCGATCATTATTAATTTTCTCATACAAAATGTGTTTGAACGATGAAAATTAAAGGATAATAAGCGAACAGGATCAAAATGGGCTTGATTGATTTTACCCTTTTGTAGTGATTGTTTCACTTAGAAGTTCCTATGTTTCAACCAGGAAACCTGTTTAATTTTTTTTAGCATAGACCGCAGATATGTTAAGATAGTGATGATTTTCGCTGATTTTATCTTGATAAATCATCCCGATAGCTATCGGGATCAGTGTTATCCGCGTTCTGCTTTTACAATTTTAAACAGTTTCTTAGAGTGGTACTGATATAAAATCAAAACGGCCTGCCGATCAGGCAAGCCGTTTATTTTTTGCTTTCAGAAATTCAATGATCTCATTTGGTTCCATGTTCCCCTGTAGAGGTCGTGGCTTTATAAGTATTTTCTTTTTGTTGTGCTAAAAAGCTAACCACGTCCCTGATTTCCTTTTTGCTCAGTATATTTTTCATTTCAGGCATACTGGAAGCAGCATTCGTTCGTTTTGCAACCTGGTCCTTAGCAATGGTTTCATTTTGCTGATCGCCGGTCTTTACCACTAAGCTGGTTGCTGTTTCACCATTCAAAGTACCGGAAACCGTCTTCCCACTCTTCAACTCCAATGTAATAAACCCAAAGCCCGGAGCGAGCCGTGCACTCGGATTGATCAATGCTTCCAGAATTTGCGGACGGGTCAACCTTGCTGCCACACCATTCAAACGGGGACCGGCGTTACCCCCCATATCATCATAAGAATGACAACGGATACACTGCGCTGATTGGTTTCTGAAAAATATTCTCCGGCCTTTATCCGGATCGCCACCGTATAAACTTCCTGCATAAGCGGATGCCAATGTATCAGGAGAAAGAGATGAGCTGATTTGTTTGTACTTCGTGATTAACTCAGATGAACGGGTACTATCGACAGCTTCAGCTAATTCCAGGTAAACGTCTGACGAAAGCTTACCGGATCCCATTTTTTGCAGCAAATCATCAAACACCGCTTTTGAATTTTGGACAGGAAGATTTCCAAGTGTTAACAAAGCCGCCTGTTTTTCCTCAGAGGTTTTTGTATTGATCACATCTGAAAGCAATGATACCATCAATTCTTTTGAAATACTCATTTTGGGAAGCAAATCAATTCCTGCAATGCGCACTGATTTATCTTTATCAGCAATCGCAGATTTGATAGCGTCGCCAATCTGTGCATCACCAATGGCAGCCAGGGCTTTCAGCGCTTCTACCCTTACCGATGGTTCTTTATCATTTTTGACAAGATTCATCAACACAGCATTGCCTTCGTTGATTTTTAATTTACTAATGGCCTTTACGGCACTTGTTTTGACGATCATATCTTTATTCTGCAACAAGCTCACCAAGGTTGATGATGTCTTTGCTTTTAATGAGGCAAGGTCACGCTGAATGACGCCGCGGTAACGACCGTCCACTCTATCGACCACTGATGGTTTTGCCCAGGTGCTCAATGCATCGATAGCTTCTGCCCTCATCTTCGCAGGAGTTTCTTCTCTTGTTGAATAGCTGACAAGATTCTGCAGCGACTGATCTGTGCCTACCCGGAGATTGGCATTTATGCAACGCCTGATCAATGCCTCGTTTGTAAACCTTGTGGTGTTTAACAAATTTCCCAATGCAGGTAAAGCGTCTTTAATTGAAAGATCATCATTGATAGCTCGTGCCGCTTCGGTTACTACAAACTCATCGACATCGTTTAAAAAGTTAGCTATACCCGGGTGAGCCATTCTTCTTAAAGCCACCACAGCGCCTATCCTTACGGCACGGGATGGATTCTTCGCCAGGTTGATAAGCGGATCAGCTTTTCCAATTTTTGCTAATGCAAGGCTCGCTGCATGACGGATGTAAGCATCTTCATCATTATTTGTTTGCAATAATTCAATCAATGCATTGATGGCCGGCTCGTGTTCTGTACGTCCTAATGCTTCAGCAGCAAAGAAACGGGTGCGGCTATCAGAATCTTTTAGTAATGGAATCAATTTGCTGCCTGCTTCTTTATACTTTGTATCGCCCAACCATTTTGCTGCCTGTGCTCTTATCTCGGGATCTTTATCCTGCAACAAAGGCAAAAGACTCTCTGCATACTTTTTTTCTTTTCTTGCCAATTGGCTGATGCCCCAGATGGCATGTACTCTTGCTAATTGGTTTTCAGTTTGAGCCAATGCTTTTTGAAATATCGCATCACCCGATGCACCACGTTTTGCTAATTCAAACTGGGCTTTCATACGAACCCGCATGTCGGCATTCTTCAACAAGTCACCCAGCTCATTTTCTTTTTTCGCAGTAAAATCCGCTGCTAATAAGGTTTTAGTTTGGTTTCTTTCAGCAGTGCCTCTTTTGTCATCCAGTTTCCAGACACGGCCATAGTCATGAGTGCCCCATCCATCAATCCAGTCGGCAATGTATAAAGCTCCATCTGGTCCGAAGTCAAGGCCCGTTGGCAACACGCCACCCACAATTTTTTTACTGTCGCCTAATTCAAAGCTGGCCCCTTTTGGTTTCAGCTTAAAGCCATAGACACCCGACTGTGCAGGGTTACCTACAAACTCTCCAATGAAAAAAGTGTTTTTATATTCAGGGCTCAGGGCGGTACCGGGGTTATACACCATCCCTGACGGACCACTTACATAATTGCTGATGCAGGGAGTGATATATGCAGCTTGTCCTTCAAAGCGTGGCATCCACATTTTTTCATCCATCCATACTTTATAGGTATTGTTTTCGGGATCACGATACTTACCATATTGCCAGTTGCTTCGCCAGCCGGCATCGGAACCATTCACGATATAAACCAGTCTTTCTTTTTCGCCGGCATGATCGCCATCATTGTCTTCACTGATAAGATTCGCATATTCATCAAACACAAACTCATGGGTATTGCGAAGCCCGGATGCAAATATTTCAAAGTCACTTCCATCAGGATTGCTACGGGCAATCACACCGCAATTGGGGTATTCCCATTTTTTACCTGTTTGATCAGTACCATTAAATCCAATATCACCGATCTGCCAGTAGATTCTTCCATCGGGGCCCATTTCTACGCCCGACATACCATGCCCGCTAAACCCAATGTGAATACCATAGCCATGCGACATGGAAGTCTTGTCATCAGCGATGCCATCCCCGTTTTTATCTTTCATCCGCCACATATCCGGTCCTACTGATACATATAAATCTTTTCCATCGATCAATAGACCGCCGGCCACATCGGTCACCTCATCATGAAAGTCATCGACTACCAATTGTGATTTATCGGCAACGCCATCCCCATCTGTATCCTGTATGCGGTAGATATTTTCTTTTTCAACCGTCATGTCACGCCAGTCATGGGAGCTGTCGCCATTGACATCCTTTAACCACAAATTATTCTTGCTGTTTTCCGGCGATAGCACTTTACGCAGGAAAGCCCGTTTGTCGTCGATTGTTTGTAATTGAATAGAAGGGATCTCCCACTCCTGGTGGCTGCGGATATCAAATTCAGAATTTTTTTGCCGGTTGGTAGTCACATAATACAGGTCGCCATTATCATCAATATCGATAGCAATCGGTGATATCACTAATGAATCAATACCCCATAAGCTCATGGTGAGATTGCTGTCAGCCAGTTCGGGTTTCACGATGGACTCAACGGTGGCAGCCACTTTTGCTGCTTTGGCGGGATCCATTTGTTTAATTTTTTTGTCAGCCGCTTCCTGCTTACAGCCCGTCACACAGGTTATAGCCAGCACACACAAAGAGATGAAATGATATTTGCTTGTTGATACAACCATTGGTTTCTTCATTCTAGTCATTTAAAAACATAATTGAGATTATATATTACTTTTTTCTTTTCTTTAAAAATACAAGTAGCAGCACAACAGCAACCAGCGCTGCCAATAAGTATGCAAAATAAGGGGTTTTTTTAGCGGGGATTTCTGTTATCGTTATTTGTTGGTTAATGTCCACATTGGTTAACGTTTGTTTGTTACCACCGGTCCAATAAACAGTGATCTTATCAATCTTGGTCGCCTTTCCCAAACCAAAATGAGCAATCACTGAATTCTGGGAAATATGACTGGAACCGCCGCCATCAATCTCACGAATCATTTTTTTTCCGCCTGCTTCTACTTCAATTTTAGAACCTATGCCCTGGCTTTCCGCATCAACACCTTTCAACGCAATTTGTATCCAGTTGCCGCTGGTTGAATCATTCCGGTATAAACGGGTGAAGGATGGCACAGGATAATCTGCAACAGGTTGCTGGTTTACGACTAACAGATCAAGATCGCCATCTTTGTCATAATCAAAAACGACGGAGCCACGGCCTATGCCGTAATCTGCCAAGCCATAAGCACGGGCTTTATCTTCAAACTTAGTACCGAGGTTTTCAAAATAGAAATCTGCCATCGCAACGCAATTGGGATTCAGATCACCATTGGCAACAAAAAGGTCCACATCACCATCCTGGTCAAAGTCGGCGAAATTAGCTCCCCAACTAATGGCAAAAAAACCCATGCCCAACTCGGTTGCTTTATTTACAAACGGTTTGCCTGCACCCTGGTTCACCATAAAATAATTAAAGCGGATATTGGTCATGTAATAATCCATCAGCCCATCATTATTATAATCACCAACAGCCGTACCCATGGAATTTATCTTAAGATCCATGGCCGTTTCTTTCGACACATCTTTAAATGATTTTTTGGGATAGTTGTTTTTTAGCAACATATCCGGTGTTCGCTTGTAACCAAAATCATGATTTACAAATAAGTCCTGGTCGCCATCATTATCGTAGTCTGTAAAAACACCACCGAAACCAAAACCCCGAAAATCCAATCCATAATCTGCATATACATCCCGGAACTTTTCTCCCTTTTCGTTCAATAAAAGATAACCCTTTGCAATTTGGTTGGCACCGACAACCGTATAGTCGTTGATCACACTCAGCTTGCCTGTATATTCATTGAAGTAATTGCCTACATAGATGTCTGGCCAACCATCAGCATTGATGTCGCCAAAATTGGCACCGGTGCTGAATGAATACATCTGATCAAGTCCATATTCTTTCGTGGCGTCACGAAATGTGCCATTGCCCTTATTTAAAAAAAGTAAATTTATTTCCCGCGGTATGACTTGCTTTTTATCCCGCGAGGTAATGGTTGTAATAAAAAGATCAACAAATCCGTCACGGTTGACGTCCGCTCCAGTTACTCCCTGCGTTACGTATCGCTTAGTAATTGTTAACCCGGATTGTTCAAATACATTGGTGAATGTGCCATTGCCATTATTCTTGTATAAAATATCATCATTGGTACCACCGGTGATATAAAGGTCTTCATACCCGTCTTTATTGTAGTCAAAAACACAGGCACCGCCACCAAACATTCCTTCATATACTTTAAATACGTGATTGATACCGGCTGCAGCCGTCACATCGGAAAATTTTGTTTGGCAAAAAACGTTGCAGGAAAAAGAAGTGATAAAAAACAATACTGCAAAACAATGACGCATTTTCAAAATACTTTTAAGATTTTCTTTTCCATTTTAACTGGTTGATATTGGTCCCGATTATTTTTCCTTTCGCCAGCCCCTGGGCATTATCCTGCGGGGTGTGTATACCACCATAAAAGCGGGAGTTAGCTGTTTCTTCTGCTACCTGCATAAAAGAGTCAAACTTTCGGAATTTAAAATCGGCATTCCTGATCTCGTCTCTTTTTCTTCCGGTATGAGCACTATCTGTAAAGGAGAAATTGCTTCCATATAAATCGGTAAGAACAGTGGCTGCCGCAGCGGCTTGTATGGCATGACCCGAAGGAAAAGCCGGAAAAGGCGGATCGGGCCAGAAGGAGTTCCACTGCTGGTCTATATGTTGAGTAATGTAAGTGTTGGGCCGTTCTGAGAAAAAATGAAATTTCCATTTCCAGCAATTCCGGAAAGCATCCGCTACAGCCATTCCCACCCTTGCATAGGTCTCAGCACATTTTATTAATGGCGGTTTCGATTTTTGAATCGCCAATGTTGCGAGGTAGTAAGAATGGCCGGGAGGTGTAAATGTTTCTTCCGGATCATCGCCCCACCAAATGGCAATTTCTTTTTCTTCCTGTGTCAGCGATTTTTCTTTGTCATATACTTGTTTAAACTGGCTATAGTACGCAGAGCCCGGCACCGTATCAAAAGGAATAAATTCAGGATCGGCAATAGTTGAATCACTAACTAAAAAAGTGCGGTTCTTCCCCCAATGCGGATGAAGCGGGTAGTGACTAAATGATTGCGCATATAAAGGCGGCCTCCAGCAGCCGGGTTTTTCTTTAAACAATAATTGTTTGTCAAAATTTTTCAAATACGCCCGGTGCCCCCCATCCGTTTTGGACCACTCAAAAATTTGTTGCGCTATTTTTTTGCCATATTGTGCAGATCGGTTGATAACTGAATCACTAACATTATTTGCCTTAAACCAGTTGATGAAATGGTCCTCAAGTGAGTCAATTTTAGCTTTATTCTGATCAGAAGTTTGAATGTAAATATTCCGGATAATTTCAGCCTGTCCCGCATTTAAAACCAGTGGCCAACTATAGGATGCATTTTTTTCAGGTAAGGTCAAATTGCCTAATCCATTTAGCTGAGGAGCGATTGATTGATACTCCGTGAATCCATTCACCACTGACTCATACATGGTAAGTCCAATATATCCAAAACAGCGGGATGCGAAAGTAGGTGTATTGGCAGGCGTTGTTTTTGTAATATGATTTGTCATATTTGCCCAAGCTGTTGCTAATTCAAAATCCTCCGGCAATTTTTTGTTCTCCTGTTGGCATGACGAAACAAATAGAATGATCGTCATTCCAACTACTAAAAACATATAAAACTGCAATCGCTTCATTTTACTTCGCTAAGGAGTAAGCCACCAGGCCTTTCCCATTAATACCAAAAATGATTTTATCATTTAGCTGAATACTGCTTCTTACATCCCCCCAGATATTAAAACCGGATTCATTCTGCTTAAGATAGCTGAAATTTCCTTTGCCATCCCCTTGTAGCAATACGCCATAGTTTGCATCAAACTTACCCAACCTGATCTTCGTATTGCTATTGTTGCCACAAAGCAAAATATCTGTTTTCCCATCCTTGTTAAAATCTAAAATGTTAATGTTGTAGACAGGCGAGTACTGTACCTGCAGAGGCAATTCCATTTCCTGGAACTTTCCGGATGCCATGCTTAAAAAGCAGGTGGTCTTCATGTGATTAGCCACCAGGTGTCCTGCATCTTTTAATTCGGTGGATGAAAAAAGATCGTCCATCGTTATATCAGCATAGCTTTTGAAGTTGGAAAATCGTTTCCGCATCACGGGAAGCTGGCCCACCAGTTCATCACGGGTGAGAAAAGGATATTTTTTCCCCTGGATATAAAAACTGAAAATAGGATCCACAGAACCATTTTTGTCAAAATCCTTGTAATACATTTCCAGCGGCTCTTGTGGAGTTGCTTTGAATTGTGTATTCAATCCCATGTTTCCGATAACAAGATCAGCACGACCATCTGCATTAAGATCGCTGACAGCTATTTTGTTCCACCAACCGGAATAACTTTTATCAAAAAAAACGTTGTTGCTATTAACGAGTTTGTCGTTGCTCTTACGATACACGGTTACCGGCATCCACTCGCCCACAACAATTAGTTCATTTTTTTTATCTGCGTCTAAGTCAACCCATGCGGCATCTGTAATCATTCCTGCGGTTGAAAGTTCAAGACAAATACCTGCCGTTTGATCGGTGAAATTTCCTTTACCATCATTGATCAGGATAAAACTCTTTGGTGTTTCAGGATAACGGCCAGGAACTACTCTGCCACCAACAAAAATATCAGGCGCACCGTCGCCATTAATATCTTCGACCCTTACACAGGATTTACTTCCTTTTATTGCAGGAAGCGTTTGACTCTTATTAAAGTTATTATTTCCATCATTCAGATAAAGCCTGTCCTGCAACATAGAGTCTGAGACAGTAAAACTATTGTATCCGCCACTGGCTATATAAATATCCGGGTGACCATCCGCATTGGCATCCAATACGGCGATATCAGCGTCCACACAATTCTTATCCTGCTCCAATGCAGGCATTTTCTTTTGTACAAAAGAGCCACCTTTTTGTTGCATAAAAACCGTTGTCGGCTGTCCTGCTCCGCCACCAACAATCACATCTTCCAATCCATCCTTATTCAGATCATATTTATATAAACAAGGTCCCTGGCGGGAAAATTTACTGATCAATAGAAGCTGCCTGTTAAAATCATTAACCCTGGCTGAGGAGTCTGAATATTTTATCGGGGATTGAACTTCAGTAAACCATTTTGTAACCGGTTTGGAAAAAGAACTCTTATCCCTGGCATCTTTTTCGGCAAGTGTCAGTACCTGGTTCGCTTTTATATCATAAAGCTTTTGTTCCTTGCCACTATTCCATGTTACAATTAAAGAATCTAATTTTTCACTTTTACCTAAACCAAAATGCAGTGTAAATGAAACGTTCGATAAATAGCCCCGTGCAGGATTTTGTTCCAAAGTTTGAACTTCTCCTTTGTGATAAATTTTAATTTCTGCGCCAAGGCCCTGTGTATTTCCTGCTTCACCGTTTAACCTTACCTGCAGGAAATGAGTACTTCCCAGTTTCCTTGCTTCATTGCGATAAATAAATGCCGGTTGATTGATATTATTCACGACGAGATCAAGATCCCCATCATTATCCAGGTCCGCATACAAGGCGCCGTTGCTGTTGGACGGCTGTTGAATACCCCAATCCTTATTTCTATTTTGAAAGCTGCTGCCTTGTTTGTTTTGAAAAATATAATTGACGACGTTCGAAGAGGGCATATTCTTAATAATATCCATCACATCTTCCCGCTGCAACCGGCCTTTCTCCTCTACATACTCGTTCATATAATTGATAAAGTCAAGATTGGTATAATCCCTGAAATAGCCATTGGTCACAAACAGGTCTTTCCAGCCGTCATTGTCATAGTCTGCAAACAATGCGGACCAGCTCCAATCCGTATTGGATATCCCGGCTATTTGCCCGGTTTCGCTAAATGTGCCATTTCCATTATTCACCTGCAGCATGTTGCGCATATACTGATAATGGAAACCGCTGCGAACATTCAGGTCAAACTTTTCATGATTATCCGGAGCCAGCAATAATTTCTGGCGATGGTTATCTTCCGGCAACATATCCAATGTAAAAATGTCCTGTAGTCCGTCATTATTGATGTCTGTCACATCATTACCCATGGAGAACTGGCTGTTGTGACCGATGCTACTTTGCAATTGATTGGTGAATGTTCCGTTCTTGTTGTTTAAATACAGGTAATCGGGTACAGCATAATCATTGGATACATAAAAGTCGGACCAGCCGTCTTCATTCAGGTCGGAAATTCCGAGACCCAGGCCATAACTCAATTGGGAACCATTGATGCCGGCGTTTACAGTGATGTCCTGAAATTTTCCATTTGCCTGCTGGTATAAACGAAGTCCCATTTCCACATTGTCTTCCTTCAATAATTTCGCCGTGCCTTCTTCGTTGAGCAACGGCAAATTTTTTGGATTATGATTTAACAACAACATGTCCAGATCACCATCTTTATCATAATCGAAAAAATAGGATTGATTACTAAACCCTGTACCGGCTAATCCATATGACTCTGCTTTTTCATCAAACATGGGCACACCCTGGCTGTCATTTCCGATATTGATAAATAACTGGTTCGCTCTTTTTGCAGGAGGCAGTGCACCGGAATAACAAACATACAGGTCGAGCTTTCCATCGGCGTTAATATCCACGGCATTCACTCCTGTTTTCCACGGACCGGGTCTGCCGCCGGCATGTGATGCGAGTGTGATATCCTGGAACTGCATGTTGCCTTTATTCAGGTAAAATTTATTATCACTCATATTCGAAGTGAAATAAAGGTCGACAAGGCCATCGTTATTAAAATCGCCTGCGGCTACACCGCCACCGTTGTAGAAATATTCATACATCAGGATGTTAGTGTTTAAGCCTTCTGTCAACAAATTCTGAAAATCAACTTTTGTTTCCTCAGGGGTTAACAGGGTAAAAAGTTGTGGGCCTGTTTCGCCGATATTGTCCGTTGTTCCTTTACAGCCAACTAAAAAACAAGCGGCTGCGAGAATTAAATTCCGCACTAATTTGGTAGGGTTCATTTCAAAAAGGATCATAAGTAAAAAATCTATCTCAAGATAGAGATAGATTTTTTACATCTGCTTATTTAACTGTTTAAAATCCGGGGTTGTTAACGAGTTTTGAATTGGTATTTATTTCATCCCTGCTGATAGCACGATAATACATCTTATCGTTCCAAACCCTTGTTTCGTTTTCTGTATTATCAACCGGCGTATAGGTGTAGGTATAAACTGTCTTATCATACCTATATGGAACAAGTGCTGATTTACCGGGTTTCAATTTTGCAACGATGTTAATTGCTTTGATACCTCTGCCGACTGTTTGTGCAGGTATCATCCACCGCCGTGCATCGTGATAGCGATGCTCCTCATACGCCAATTCTATCCGTCGCTCATTACGATAACGGGCTACCAGCGCTGCACCGGCGTCTGTAACTGCCGGCATTCCGGCACGGAATCTTATTTTGTTTAACCAAATTATCGCCTCTGCTTCATCGCCCGTTTCAATGCAAGCCTCGATGTAATTCAAAACCATTTCAGTATAGCGAATGAATGGCCACGGAATAACCTGAGCATTTGATTGGTTATCCGGCAACGCAGGATTTGGATCGATAAATTTCCGGGTATAATAGTGGGTTCTACTACCATTCCAGTTTTCAACGGGGGACTCCCTTGTATCGACGCCATTGATCAATCCGCCACTGCCATTATCATAATAGCCTGTTTGAATTTGATTTACCGGATCTACTGCGGCTACATCTGCTGGTCTTGGTTTCCATTCTGCGCCATCGTACAAAATGGTTGCATAGAACCGGGGATCTCTTTCAGCATAAGGATCAGCCTTATGCAGCGGGTTAGACCAGTCGAACTTGGTTCCGTCCATCATTTCGTAGTCATCCACCAGCTGTTGTATCGGTGTATTACCGGCCCAATTGTGATAGCCGTTGGGACCATTATTGATACCATAGTGAATACCGCCCAGTGGCCAATTGTCTTCTTCGGTGTAAAGAGCAGTATGCGAACGCTGGAAAATAAGTTCAACGGCTGCCACCGCATCGGCACCGGGAGCTGCACTTTTACCACCCAATGCAATCGACATATAATTCAATCTTCCGTCTTCTGCAGACACGGGTGCAGTCAGGTTAAGTTTATAGCCCTGTGCGGCATCTATCACAGCTTTGGCAGCAGCTTTTGCAGCCTGCCATCTTGATTCCTGGCTGCCGGAAGGATAAGCTAATAAATCAAGATTTGCATAGCCTGATAAAACGGACGAATTAGCTTTCGCCGTAGGTCCATCATGCAAGTCGCTTGCTGCATATAACAACACTCTTGACTTCAAAGCCATGGCCGCTATTTTTGATGTGCGGCCAGCCGTTATTGGTTTACCTTCTAACAGTTGAGCGGCTTTGTCCAAATCAGCTACAATAAAATTTACACACTCCTCAAATGTGTTCCTGGCAACGCTATAATCTTCATTCAACCCATATACCTTCTCGATAAGCGGAACACCTCCATAAAACCGCAACAATTGATGATAATAATAAGCTCTTAAAAAATGAGCTTCCCCCAGGAGACGATCCTTTAAAACCTGATCGGTAAATGTAGCATCGGGGAGGTTTAGAATGGCAATGTTTGCGACACGTATCGCTTTATACATCTGTTTCCATTCATAAGTATTACTCAGCCAGCCTAGACTTGAAGCAGTTTCAGATCCCTGGGTAAACGTGTTAATGTTTCTGCCAGCATGGGTAAACATGGCTTCATCAGTATAAGCAGCAAGAGCTTGTTCTTCAAAGCCGCCATAACCCAGGTAAGCGTAAATGCCATAGACAAACGCCTGGGATAAAGCACCATCTGCCCAGGTTAGGTCACTGGATACCTTGTCTTTGGGCTGCACATCGAGAAAATCCCTCTTACATGAAAGAGTGAAAAGCAGGAATAGTCCCAGAAAGCCGGTTATTAATCGTAAATTTTTCATATCAATTAGTTTAGAAAGTTAATGTCAAACCAGCATTGATCACTCTGGCCTGTGGATAATAGACACCGCTTTGTACGGTAGCTTCAGGGTCGTACACCTTGATCTTATCCACGGTAAATACATTCAGGCCGTTTACAAACAATCTGAGGTTACTGAGTTTTGCCTTGTTTAACAGACGCTCCGGTAAATTGTAACCCAATTCAATATTTTTGAGACGCAAATAGTTTTTACTAAATAAATAGTAAGTATTATTTCCGAAGTTGCCACCGGTAAAATAAGTATCGCCACGACTTGCTAGTCTTGGATGCTCACTGCTTGGATTATCAATTGACCAACGATGGTCATATGAATATTTCAGGAAGTTGCCGATGTCACCAGATTCAGTTTGTATGCGAATGGCAGCACCAGTAGCACCCTGGAATAAGATATTTAAATCAAATCCCTTGTAACGAACATCAAAGGTGGCACCGTAATTAAAAGTAGGTGTTCCACTTTTATCTAAACGAACCTGGTCGTCACCGTTAATTTTGCCATCACCATTTACATCCTCAAACTTCATATCGCCGGGAATCAACTTACTGGTTACGCCGCTATAATCAATCGTATTTTTATTAATGTCGTCCTGGTCTCTGAATACCCCAGCGGATTTGTATACCAGATAACCGCCGATCGGTTTACCTTCCTGTCTCTGGTATGGTGGCGCACCCGGAATTTCATCCATAAATTTTATTTTATTTTTTGCATAGCCCCCATTGACTCCGGCCCTGAAAGTCCAGTCACTTCCTATTTTACCATTATATGCCGCACTAAATTCAAATCCTTTATTGTCAACTTTACCTGCATTTACCGGGGGCAGATCGTCAACTATACCCGTAGTCTGTGGAGTTTGGCCGACAAGTTGAATCAGGATTTGATTTCTCTTGTTATAGAAATACTCCAATGTAAGTTCTACCTTATTATTAAACAACGTAGCATCCAAACCTACATTATAGTTGTTGGCAACTTCCCAGGTAAAATCAGGGTTGGGTACAATTCCTGGCACAACAGTTCTTACAACACCGTTATCAATGGGATATCTTCCAAACCCATATAATGCCAGGTAAGCAAACTCCTGCAGCCTTCCCTGGTAGAATACCTGGTCATTGCCCATCTGGCCATAAGAAGCCCTTAATTTGAGGTAGTTAATTTTGCTCACCTGGAAGAAATCTTCATTAGAGATATTCCAGCCCAGCAATAATCCGGGGAAGAAGCCAAATCTTTTTTGATCCGGGAACATGTAAGAGCCGTCATAACGCCAGATAAATTCGGCGAGGTATTTTTCTTTATAGTTGTATTGAGCTCTTCCGTAGTAACCCAGTTTGGTTCTCTCAAAAGCACGGCCATCAACAGTCTGTGTCGCTCCGCTCACAAAAAGTTGGTCAACAGCGGATGAAATAAACTCCCTTCCAAAAGCGGAAAAAAATTCACCCGAAAATTTTTCCTTTGTTACACCTGCCAGGAGACCAATATTATGATCAGAACCAATCTTGGTATCATAGTTCAGTAAGGCGGTCAGATTAGTATTCAAAACAGAGCCATAGCTTTGTCTTAACCTTGGATCGGTAAAGTTTGAACGGATAGCACCTACCAATTTAGGAGTTCCATCAGCCTCGTAGGTGACTTTATCCCAGGTATAGAGCATCCAGGGTGTTTGCCATGTTTTATTGGTGCCACTGTTTTTGTCGACTGCTCCCGACAAGGTTAGTTTAAGTCCTTTAATCCAGGGATTAGTTATTTCCACTGAACCATTTCCCTGAACAAAATCGGTTGGATTGTCAACGTAACCGGTAGCATTGGTGGTAATGACGTAGGGGTTTTGACCATTTTCAATATCCGGACCAGGCTTGCCATTGGGCCAAACTTCTGGTTCGGTCGGACGACCTCTCATTAACATACGAAAAATAGCTCCGGCACTTTCTGTTGGAAAACGTCTTTGCTCCCTGCGCACCATAATACCCAGGTTGGTATTTATGTAGTCGTTTACTTTGGCTGACAGATTTGTTCTGAAGTTATATTGATCATATTTCGTCGCCGAATTTTTATAATAGGCATCTTGCTTGACGAATCCCAAAGAAGCGAAATATCTGAAATTATCGGAACCACCACTTATTTGAAGATTGTGCCTTGTTTGGGGAGACCATTCTTTAAAAGCATCATCAAACCAGTCTGTATCAGGATATTTCCAGGGATCGCTATGATCCTTATGCTTTTGTACTGCTTCCGGGCTGTAGTTCGCATTTAATGTACTCACATTAGGAGTCGGAGAATCATAAGTGCCTGTTTCTTTTATGGCTGTCCAGGCGGCTTGCCATTCGTCAACCGGGATTGTTTTATAAATAGGCAGCTCATTCATGATAGTTGCATATTCATAAGCATTTGACATCTCCGGAATTCTGGCCGGCTGGTTCCAACCCCTGTTAAAATCATAAGTAATCTTTGGTTTGCCAGTAGCTCCTTTTTTAGTGGTAATGAGAATGACTCCATTAGCAGCTCTTGATCCGTAAATGGCAGCCGAAGCATCTTTTAACACTGAAATATTTTCGATGTCTCTTGGATTTAAACGCCCAAGCCCACCATCTCTTTCAGGCACACCGTCAATAACGATCAATGGGCTACTGTTTCCTAACGTGTTTGTGCCACGTATGGAGATAGTAGCACCATCATAGCCGGGCTCGCCACTTTGTTGAATAACAACAAGCCCGGGTAAACGACCGGCTAAAGAGTTGGATAGATCAACAGCCGGAGACTTCACCAGGTTTTCACCTTTTACTGCTGACACCGCACCCGTTACCGTCACTTTCTTTTGAGTAGCATAACCGACCACAACTACATCAGTCAAATGCTGGGGTAATGCTACTAATTGAAGATTCACTGAATTGCCCTCACCCACGGCCACTTCCTGGTTGGTGAATCCAATTGAAGAAAAAACCAGGACAGCATTTCGGGGAACGGTGATGCTGAAGTCACCTGTTTCAGAAGTTGTCGTTCCATTAGATGTTCCTTTTTGAAGAACACTCACACCCGCCAGGGGTTTGTTCTGCTCGTCAGTTATTTTGCCTTTTACCGTTTTATCCTGGGCTTGCAGATTACTGATAAGTCCAAAACAAAGGAGTAAAATCAGAGCAGACGTTAGATACTTTTTAATGTATCTCTCATAAAAGATTGGTTTTATCATAATAAGTTAGTTAACGATTAAGCAATAGTTAGATCATACACTGCAAACAATTTAAATAATGGCTGCCTTAACCATCCGGACAAAAAAGTGTCATAGTATTATGTGTTTAGAATTTGGGGAAATGTTTTTTTCCTTTCATTCTCTATAGGAAGGTCTGTATTTGCTAAACTATTTTTTGCTGAAGATTCACGAAAAAATGGCACCGGTTCAAGAACGATCTTTGATATTAAACCCGTCTTGTCGTTCTTCCTGTCGATTAATTTCATCAACATGTTGAAAGCCTCTTGTCCCATCCGGATTGTTTGCTGATCGATGGAGGATAATGTTGGCGATATATGCTCATCAAAGTCTTCATTCGCAAATCCAATTAATCCCATCTCACCAGGAATACTTATACGTCTTTCTTTGAACCGCTTCATCAGCCCAAGTGCAGAAAAATCTTCAACCGCGAAAACGGCATCAGGTGGAGCAGGTAAGGCCAAATAATAATCAGCTCCCGCCTTGCCTGCTTCGATAGATAAATCACCGGTATAAATCAAAGATTCATCTATCGGCATATTATAAGCTTTCAAAGCTTCAAAATAACCCCGGAGCCTGTTTTGAAATGTTTCAAACCTTGCCGGACCAGCCAGATGAGCAATACGCTTATAGCCTTGCATGATCAAATGTTCTGTAGCGCAGAATCCACCTTTAAAATCGTCCAGGACCACAGAGGGAATTTGTAAAGAATCGTTTGACCGGTCGAATAGGACCAGGGGTATATTTTTTTTCTTTAGATCAACGTAATGGCTGAAGTCAGTGGCCTCCTTTGCAAGAGAGGCAAGGATGCCATCAACTCTTGCTCCCAAAAAAGCTTCTATTGCTTTTTTTTCCAATTCCGGTTTTTCTTCCGATTGATAAATGAACGTATGATAATTGTATTCACTTGCCAATGTCTCTATTCCATGAACGACGGAGCCAAAGAAGTTCATCCTGGCGCTGGGAATGATTACGCCAATTGTATGCGATTTTCCGGTCCTAAGTGAAGAAGCTATCCTGTTTCTACGGTAGTTTAACCGCTCAGCGGTGGCATTTACAATTTGCTTGGTTTCACTACTAATACGGGGATGATCACTCAATGCACGGGATACCGTGGCCGGTGTAAGATTCAACTCTTCAGCTATATGCTGTATAGTTGTCCGCAATGGTTAAGCAATTGGTTAGTTAATGTGTGCAATCGATTACACAAGTTAAAATAGATTTCAACGAACGCCAAAAAAAATTAAGCTTTTGTTAACACAAAAATGTCTTTTCGTGATAGTTTTTTATCCTTCCAATGCCTGGATCTCCAGATAAAATCTAAAAAATATAACTCAATAAAAAGAAAATGCCCTGCTTTCGCAAGGCATTTTGATTGCTAACTTACAATTGACTGCTTATGAGAAAAACTTTAAGTCAAATACCTATGCCACACAAAAACGGCAGTTGGTTCTTATTGGTAGCCAGGATTTTGTATCAACAAGTTGTTACGTTGCGTTTCATCCAGGCGGATTGGACGGAAATACATCTTATCCACCCAGACTCTCTTTTCAAGACCCTCATTCACAACTGGCAGGTAGGTATAGTCAAATTTTGTTTTATCCTTACGATAAGGAGAAGGAGCTGTTGCACCTGCTTTCAGCGTTCCTTCAATCTGAATATAGGTTGTTTTCCTGCCCAACGTTTGTGGAGCTATCATCCAGCGTCGCGCATCAAAATAGCGTTGCTCCTCAAAGGCCATTTCTATTCTTTTTTCGGTTCGATACCGTTGCCTGAGTGCGTCGCCGGACTCTGTGATTGCAGGCATACCCGCCCTGAATCGTATCTTGTTTAACCAGGTACGGGCTTCATCTTCCTGCCCGAGTTCGATGCATGCCTCGACGTAGTTGAATATAGCTTCTGTATACCTGAAGTAAGCCCAGGGAATATATTGACGGCCGGTATTATCCCGAAGGTTAGGATCCGGATCAATAAATTTCCTGAAATAATAACCTGTAAAGCTGCCGTTCCAGTTTTCTATTGAACTCTGCCGGGTGTCAATACCGTTAATTTTAGTTCCATTCACAAAATAAGTTCCGGTTTGTATTTCATTAGCAGGATCGGCTGATCTGCCGCGAGGCTTCCAGGGCGCGCCATCATAAAGTATAGACACATAGAAACGGGGCTCTCTATTTACATAAGGATCGGTCTTATGTGCGACATTGCTCCAGTCAAACTTTGTACCGTCCATCATCTCATAATCATCTATCAATTCCTGGATCGGAGTATTTCCTGCCCAGTTATTGTAACCATTGGGTCCCTGGCGAAGGCCGTGCTGTTGGGCACCTTCATTTAAATCGAGGCTAAAAGTCCTTTCAAATATGATTTCTTTGGTTGAGGTGATAGCCGCATCCGCATCTGGATGTTTACTACCACCAGCCATTGCGATAGACAGGTAATTTTTTTTGCCCTCATCAAACGAAACAGGAGCTGTGAGATCAGTTTTATACCCAGAGCCGGCTTCATCCAACACGGCTTTTGCAGCGTCTCTTGCCGCAGTCCAACGAGCCACCCGGTCCCCGCTTACAAAACCCAACAATTCAGGATTCGCATAGCCGGAAATAGTAGCCGACTTTGCCTTGGCTGTAGGAATATCGTGTAAATCACTGGCATCATATAGCAGTTGCCTTGACTTTAATGCAAGGGCAGCTAAGGCCGAAGCATTTCCCCTTACCCTTGCTTTATCCTTTAACAACAAATAGGCTGAATCAGCTTCTTTTATTATAAAAGCGCTTACCTCGGCATAGGTATTCCGGGCCATTTTGTAATCTTCGTTCAGGCCATATGATTTTGTAATAATGGGAACGCCTCCATAGAAGCGAAGCAATTGGTGATAGTAATAGGCTCTTAAAAAACGAATCTCCCCCTCCAATTTTTGTTTTAAGACCACATCATCGAAAGTAGCGGTCGGTAAACCCTCCATCCCCAGGTTGGTCATTCGAATAAAATTATACATATTAAGCCAACTGGTGTGGCGGTTGACCCAACCTTCGTTGGAAGGGTTTAACGTGCCTTCGTTGATAGTATTGATACCACGACCGGCATGGGTAAATATTGCTTCGTCGGTAAGACAGGCAATCATTTGCTCATCAAACCCACCTTCATACAAGCCACCGTAGAGGCCGTGAACAAATGCCTGTGCAAAAGCAGGGTCGGTCCATGTTATATCGGACGGAACCTGGTCTGCCGGATCAGTGCTTAAAAAGTCTTTTTTACACCCAGTAAAAAAAACACCTGCCGACAATAAAAGCAGAATATTTATATAGATTATTTTCTTCATAGTGTTTTATAATTTAGAAAGTTACTCGTGCTCCCACGCTTAGAATTCTCGACTGTGGATAGATATAGCCATTTTCAGCAGTTCCCTCCGGATCCCATATTTTCATCTTTTCCCAGGTAACCAGGTTTAACCCGCTTACATAAACCCGGAAACGGCTGATGCCAATTTTGCGGCCTATATCAGAAGCAAGAGTGTACCCCAACTCAACATTTTTAAACCGCAGGTAATTATTGTTTCTAAGCCAATATGTGTTATTGCGAAAACCTCCGGTATAGTACGTATTGGTACGGCTAACCAACCTTGGATGCTCACTGCTGGGATTGTCAACCGACCAGCGATTATTGTAACTATAGTTTAACCAGTTACCAAATTCGCCGGTTTCATTAAAGTTTATTAGCTGGAAACCTCCTGCAGCTCCCTGGAAAAGAGCCGACAGATCAAAGGACTTGTAGGATACATTGATATTAAGACCTCCTGTAAATTTGGGGTCCCTGGTTTTGTCAAGCCTAACCTGGTCCAAAGAAGTGATCTTTCCATCAGGCTTTCCATCAGGCCCCGAAATATCCTTGAACTTCATGTCCCCCGGACGGAGACCGTTTGTCGCTGCGCTATAGTCAATTGTATTTGCTGCAATTTCTGCCGCATCTTTAAACACGCCGTCATATTGGTAGGCCAGGAAAGCGTATCCGTTTGTTCCAAAAGGATGGCCTGTAGCTCGCTGATGCGCCGGCACACCCGGGTTTTCATCCCAGAACATTACTTTGTTTTTTGTATAGGCTCCGTTGACACTTACCCTGAAGACCACATCACTTACTTGCCCATTATATCCCACATTAAATTCAAAGCCACTATTATTAACCCGTCCGGCATTAACAGGAGGTAGTTTTTCGGAAATACCGGAACTTTGGGGGGTTGATCCAGTCCGTGGAATAAGGATTTGCTCCCGCTCATTTTTAAACACATCGAACTCGAAAAACACTTTGTTATCTAGTATAGCACCTTCAAGACCGATATTAGCATTGTTGGCTACTTCCCAGGTAAAGTCAAGATTGGGAACGCGAGGTTCTATCAACGACCGAACAACTTGTCCATTGACGACTCTTGTTCCTAGAGCATACAAAGGTAGAAATGCATATTCCTGCAATACGCCGTTAAATTCGACCTGGTCGTTACCCATCTGGCCATAAGAAGCCCGAAGCTTTAAGTTATTCAGGAAGCTTATACTTTGCATAAAGTCTTCCTTGGTAATATTCCAACCGACTAAAACGCCGGGGAAGAAACCAAATCGACCAGATTCAGGAAAGATATATGAACCGTCATAACGCCACAGGAACTCAGCCAGGTATTTTTCTCTAAAATTATAAGCAGCACGACCAAAATAACTTAAGCGGGTCCGCTCATAAGCAGTTCCACCAACATTTTGTTGTGCTGTTCCACCCACATTCAAAACATCGAGGTTGGGTGAAATGAAATTGCGTCTGAAGGAAAAGAAATTATCCCCTTCTCTTGTCTCTCTCTGCACTCCTGCCATAACACCGACCGTATGATCAGCAGCAAACGTCCGGTCATAGTTAAGCATGGCTACCAGGTTAGTGCGCAGCTCCGCCTCATCAGATTGAGTTAGTTGCGGATCAGTGAAAGTAGAACGAACCGTCCTGGTAAGTTTTGGCGTTACGCCGTCAGCTTCAAAGGATACTTTATCCCAGGTGTACAATGACCAGGGAGTGGCAAAACGCTTGGTGCGCCCAATATATTTGTCTGCCGCACCCTGTAGTGTAAGTTTTAATCCTTTGATCCAGGGGTTTGTAATGTCAATTTGACCATTTGTTTGAATATAGTCACGACGGTTTCTGTCGTACCCTGTTGCCCCGGTAGTAATAACCACAGGATTTTCTCCATTTTCAATATCAGGTCCTGGTAAGCCATTTGGCCATACTGCGATTTCAGTAGGTTTTCCACGTACCAGCATCCTGAAGATAGCACCCGCACTGGAAGTGGGGAAAAAACGATATTCCTCACGACCGGTAATGCCAATTGTAGTAGTAATATACTTGTTCACCTTGGCCTCAAGGTTTAATCTTATATCGTATTGCTTATAGCCGGTTGCCGAGTTTTTATAATAAGCATCCTGTTGTTGGTAACCAAGAGAAGTAAGGTACTTTACATTTTCTGATCCTCCACTTACCTGCAGGGTGTGCTGCTGCTGGCCTGACCAATCTTTAAAGACGGTTTTATACCAATCCGTATTAGGATGCGTCAGCGGGCTGGAACCATCGGCAAATTTTTTTATATCGTCTGGCGTGTAATATGCATTTACTTTGTTCCCGTCAAGCTTTGTATAAGATCCTGTTGTCTTAAATGCTTGCCAGGCGGCGCTCCATTCCTGGTAAGGAACGTTTTGAAACATTGACTGTTCATTTAACAATTCCGCATATTGCGAGGAGTTTCCCATTTCGGGTATCACAGTAGGTTGCAGCCAACCCTTATTGATATCATACGATACCGTAGGTTTCCCTATCTTACCCTGCTTTGTAGTAATTAAAATAACTCCGTTGGCCGCCCTTGCCCCATAAATGGCAGCAGAGGCATCTTTTAATACCGACATGCTTTCTATATCGGCCGGATTCAAACGTTCGAGCCCACCGGAGCGTTCAGGTACACCATCAATAACGATCAATGGGCTACTATTTCCTAGGGTGTTAGTACCACGAATACGAATAGTTGAACCGTCATAACCAGGCTCACCACTCCGCTGCATTGCCGTAACACCAGGCAAACGCCCGGCAAGTGTGTTAGAAAGGTTCACTGTTGGCGATTTGTCAAGATCAGCACCTTTTACCTGCGTTACTGACCCCGTCACCGTAACTTTCTTTTGGGTGGCATACCCTACAACTATTACCTCGTCCAATTTCCTTTCAGCCTGTTTCAATGTTGCATTGACCATTTCGCCTTTGCCTATCGTTAGCTCTATTGTTTCAAACCCTACAGCAGAAATAGACAGTACATCCCCTTCATTAGCATCAATCGAAAAATTTCCGTTTTCATCGCTGCTGGCGCCTTTGGTTGTACCCTTCACTACCACACTCACATTGGCAATCGGGTTACCCGCAGCATCCTTGACCGTTCCTTTTATAGGTTTGAAAAAAAACAGCTCACTGACATTTTCGTTCTCCACCTGGCTTATCAGGCTGAATAACTTTTTTTTGCTCAACACTACCTGCTTACCGACAGCCTCATAATTAATACCGTAAGGCTGAAACAATGTTTTAAATATATCGTCCAGGGTTTGGTTGTTTACGGAAATAGATATTTTTTCCTTTTCAGGTATGGTATTCCGTTGATAAGAAAAGCGAATATCTGCCTGATCGCTTATCTTCCGCAATACATTTTTAAAACTTTCATTTTTAATCTTAAAAGAGATCTTTTGATCCAGGATACCCTGGCCTTCAGCCTCTTTGGCAAACGATACTGCTGTGAAGGCAAGGGTAATAAATGTCTGAAGCAGCAAGACTTTCATGAGAAAAGAAGGAGGTTTAGTACACCATACGGTTTTCTTCATAACTTTAAACAGTTTTGCAATTAGTAATAAATGTAAAAACTCCTTTTCACCGGTATTTGTCTGTGATGAAAAGGCTTCTAACGGTTGGCCGCTGTTCCAGAGCAGTCAACCGTTTCTTTTCAGGTTAGTTTGGTTTCATTTTTATTTGTTATTGTTTTTGTTCAGCAACCTCCTTCCAACGGTTTAAGATTGGCGGATTGTTACCTATAAAAAATTGTCGTCGCTATTAGTTTGTGTTTGAGTCATCCCCTGTTTCTTCCACCTATTACTCAATAATTATTTGCAACCCCGGCCTTCGATACTGATGCCGTAATCACTGATACTGAAGGAAGCCCCTACTGTTTTTGTTATTACCTGCAGCTTGTCTTCAAGGCTTTCGTGCTCCAGTGAAATAGTAATAAAACAGTTTTTAAATACTTCCTTATCATAGTGAACTGGCAGGTTATACATTTTTTCCAGTGTTTTTAACACGCCTGCCAATGGCGCATCTTCAAAATTGTACCCGCTTATATTTTCAACTTCTATTTCAATTTTGGACTTGCCTGTATAGGATGTGGTTATTAGTTCGTGTTTAGGAGCAGAATAGGTGCAAATCTGTTGTGGTAGTAGAATTTTTTCGGTTGATTTTTCAAGACCCTTTCCGCGGAGAGAAACGGAAACTTTACCGGTCTTCACTGTTACAGATTCTTTACCGGCAAGGGTATTAACTCTGAAACTGGTTCCCAGTACTTTTATTACCATGCTTGTGGTGTAGATGTAGAAAGGCTTTTCGGGATTTTTTTCAACGTCAAAAAAAGCTTCGCCGCTCAGGGATACTTTTCGTTTTTTACCATTCATCAGGCGGCTATAAGTGATGCGGGAGCCCTTTGCCAACGTTACTTTAGAGCCATCCGGCAAAAAAACCAATTCATTTTTTTCGCTGCCATTGAAATGAGTTACCTCAGATGGTGGCAGCTTTTCCTTAGAGTCCCCCTTCGCCGCTGAAACCTGAATATTGTTATTGCCTGACGTAAAATAAAAAAATCCTAACAAGGAGATCACACTGACAACTGCCGCTGCAGCCCAATACCAGCGCCTGTTGACCGGTTTTTTAATGGCAACAACAGATGAATCATGGTCAATTGCCTGCCTGATGTTCATCAGCATTGATTCTATAGTTTCGTTGTCGATTTCCCTGGAGACCTCCTTTTCGCTTGCTCTGAATTCAAGCAGGAATTTTTTTGCACTTTCGGCTATTGCAGCGTTTTCGGGATTGGCATTAATCCACTGCAGCCAATATTCTGCATATGGACTTTGAGGATTTATGACCCAGTCAACAAATCTATTATCAAGCAATAAGGCGTTAGTTTTCTCCTGCATTTTACTCATATAGGCATGCAATACTAACTATAATGGAAGTTTTGCTGATTATATACTCAGTTTCCGGAAAGTTTTTTCAGAAAATTTTAGATTTCGGACGTGGGAGTGCCGCGATATTCCTTTCGCATGGACTTTAAAGCCCTTTGAACCAGGTTCAGAACTGACTGATAGTTCATGTTCATCATTGACGCAATGGTCTCATAGGAAAAATTGTGATAGAACCGGAGATATATAGCTTCCTTTTGTCGCTTTGACAATCTTTCCAACACCCGCTTTAGCACCCCGTTGCTTTGGGATTGCTGTTCTTTATAAACGATTGTCAGTTCTACATACTCAGTCTGCAAATTTTCTTCAACAAGCTGCAGCTCTTCTTCGCTGACAAAAGAATGCCGGGATACACCCCTCATTAATTTATTCCGCAAGGCCCTGAAGAGATAATATTTTGGTTGATCTGTGTCCGCCAGGTTTTGGCGGCCTTTCCAAAGCTCAATAAAAAGATCCTGGATACTGTCTTTAACCAAATTCAGGTCATCAGTGATCTTCAAACCATAATTGATCAATGATTGCACATGCAACCGATAAATGCTTTCAAGCGCATTTACATCACCGCTTTTGAAACGGCTCCATTCCATATCGTGGGAAGAGGTAAGCAATCAGAGTCTGTTTTGCAATCTTTGCTTTTAACACATACTTGCAATGGAACATGAAAGTACAAAACTAAAATTCTTAAAAAAGATTTTTTTTCTTTTCCATGATATTACCCCATTCTTCTTTATTATTACCTTTTTTTTACTACCTGGGACAATCGTCCGTTGTACGAAATATGGTTCGTCATGTTTCTATCTTTTGTTTTGAATACTGATGGAATACTCCTGTACTTATCCTTTCTTGCTAAATAAAATGTGTTCAATTTAGCTATAAATTACCCCGCCCGGGATTTCTTACTTATAATAAAAAGGCAAACGAATGAAAAAAAAGTTCAACCGTTTGCACTAGTTATTAAAACCGGTAAAACAACAATCTACTTCACAAATGAAATCCTTTTATTTATTGCCCTGCCATTTATATTTATAAAATAAATTCCCTCTGTCAATTTGCTGATGTCAATTCTCAAGCGGTTGTCGCCTGTCACTATCAGCCTTGATTGACTATTGATAAGCCTGCCGGTTGCATCGAAGATTTGCCATTTGATATTATCCTGAATCGTGGAATAAATGAAAAGATTGAGCTCTTTATTTGCCGGATTAGGATAGAGCTTAACCAAATCATTTCTACTACCCAAAGAAAGGGTCACCACCTTTGAATAAGTAAGCCGGCCGTCTATATCCCTTTGCTGTAAGCGGTAATAGATTGTTTTCACTCCTAGGGCAGATACGCCTATATCAGTGAAGCTATAATCATGAGTACCTGCCGTATTTAATGCAGCAACTTTTCCTACCTCATTAAATTGAGCACCATCGACACTTCGCTCCACTATAAATTTGTCCGTGTTCAACTCATTTTCCGTCTTCCAGTTTAGCACCGCATAGTTATTTTCAAATTTACCCGAGAACTCCAGCAGGGTCAAAGGAAGAGCAGTATTGGCTTTATTGGAGAAGTAAAAAGTAGAAAATTCATCAATGCTTGCTGTAAGTACATAATCATTTATCCAATTACCGGCAGTCGTTATCACCTGGCTTGCCATTTTTAAAATCGCAGCCCGGCAGCCATCAACATTTTTGAATATACCCAGGTCATTGATTGTATTGATACCCGAACCCACTCCATTTGAATTAACAGCATTCTTCAGCGCCTCGAGTTCTTCAACTTTTAAATAAAGCCGTATATCAACAGGCGTAGCCGGTTGAAATTGTGGAGTGATAGTTATGTTCCTATCCAGGTACAACCGTTTTTGCCCGTCCTCCCTAACAGGATTATTATTAATAAATAAAGAAGTGGTTACCATGCCGAGGTTGTTTCCATTCGCATTTATTTCTGCAATGGCATTGCCTTCGGTATCCGTAATTGGCACCCATTGATCGCTGTTATCGTCATCGATGGTAACCGGAGATATCGTCAAGCAGCTGCCCGGCATGCCTTCAGCCACATTTGCTGGCAGCGCTACCAGGTTACTCCTGTTGTCGACTCCCCGTCCGTTTGTCCCATTGAACTCACTTTTGATATTGAACTGGTACGAGGCCGGATTAAACTCAAAGATTGCACCCATGTTTGAACTTCCACCATTACTTGTCATCCCATATAATTTACCACTCTTAACCACCAGGTTGCGGAGAGGCTTCCCATCGGTGCTGGTAAAATCATAACGCTTATAATATGTATTGGTAGCAGGATCCCATTCAAAAATAACTCCCATGCCATTAGCTCCGCCTTCACTGGCGATACCCCAAAATGTATTATCCAACAACAACAAATTGCCTTCAGGTTTACTGCCTGTTGCCAATGCAAAATCAAACTTTTTGGAAAATGTTTGCATGGCGATGTCCCATACGTAGAGCACACCAAGATCGTTAATACCTCCAAGTGAAGTTAAACCGTATATTTTACCGTCCAGTGGGGTCAGCCCAATACCGGGACTTCGTCCGGTAATCTCGTCGGTATTATTATAGGCTGGCCCAAAAGAGAATAATTCTGTTAACACATTTATTCCAGGATCCCACTCAAAAAGCTTTCCGTCACTAACATCAATAGTGCCGTAAACCTTGCCGCCAACTTCAATTAGATCTCCGGACGGCCGGAAATTTTGATCAAACTTATACAATGATGAATAGGTATTGTTTTCAGGTTCCCATTCTACAATATGCCAGTCAAAATTTTGGTTTTTGTTTGGCCAGGAAGTCAAGGTGCCACTAACCATGTAAAACTTATTATTGTATTGGGTCATTTTTCCGAAAGGCTGGCGTCCGTTTCCTAAGTCTATATCTTTTGTCTTTTTAAACTGGGCAGATAAACGATCCCATTCGAAAATAACGCCTAATCCATTGATTCCCCCATCGGCCAATCCGTATAAATTATCATTGTTTGCAATAAGGCTTTGGGGTTTATACCCATTATCAGCGCCATTAAAACTTATTTTCCTTTCGTAGATATTTGAAGTTGGATCCCATTCAAATATTACCCCATTATTGGTGCTTCCGCCCTTACTCGTCATGCCATACATTTTTCCATCTAATAATATTAAACTACTATAAGGGTTTTCTCCCGTTGGAGTGTCATCAAAGTCACCAGTGAAGTTGGTATAAATGTATTTGCCAACATGACCGTTCGTTATCGGATCCCACTCATATAACGCCCCATAAGTGTATCGACCATTTCCTCCGCCCGACATCATCGTATAAAATTTTCCATTGTAAAATAACAAGCTGCCGTAAGGACTATGCCCATGAAGCCCTCTACCATTACCTCCTTCCAAGTCATAACGCATAATGTAATTGTTTATATCTGGCTCCCATTCAAAAATGACTCCAAAGCCATAAAGTCCCCCATCAGTGGTCATCCCATAAAATCTATCATTTACAAAAGTCATCTTTGAATAAGGGTTAGCCCCATTGGCTCCTGTAAAATCTACTTTTTTTATATAGTCATTTGTTGCCGGATCCCACTCAAAAATGACTCCTTTATCACTTGTGCCACCCGTGTTTGTCATTCCATAGAATTTTCCTTCATGTAGCACAAGATCTCCATATGGATTGGAACCATCCGCTCCATCAAAATCATGCAGCTTAAAATAATTATTATTAACAGGGTTCCATTCAAAAATGACACCCTTGTCATTTACCCCGCCGTCATTTGTCATTCCATACAATTTATTATCTCTCACAGCGAGGCTGCCATAGGGGCTGCTGCCTGTGGTACCATCAAAATCAAATTTCCTGGTGTAAACATTTGTTACAGGATCCCATTCAAAAACGACTCCTTTATCATTCGTTCCTCCGGCAAGTGTCATTCCATATAATTTGTTATTCCATACCAGCAAACTCCCATGTGGCTTTGTTCCTTTTTCAGGATCAAAGTCAACTTTTTTGGTATAAATATTTGTTACAGGATCCCATTCAAATAGCACACCCAGATTATGGCTGCCTCCTGCAGAAGTCATCGCATACAACTTACCGTTATATTCGGTCAATTGATTGTACATCGGCGTAGCACCGGCGTGATATTTGGCAAAGGAATACAGCGTCTGAATATTTTGGCCCTGGCCATCTGTTCGAAACAAAGTGCCATAGTCATCGGCGCCGCCTTGCGGTGTAGTGCCCCATAGTTGATGAATGCCCTGACCAAAGGATAACCGGGCAATACAGCAAAATAAAATAAGAGCAATACCGGGGTAAAATTTTTCTTTCATATTATAAGGTTTAATAAAATACTTAGCCAGAACAAATATGTTCATGCAAGGGCGCAACTCCACTAATCAGGAATTACTTTGACAGATTTGTTTACAAGGGAAGACCGGGGAAGAAAACAGGAAAGTTTTAGCAATAGATTTGGATGGATGGCGAAGCGGTCAACACAGCGTACAAGAATTTATGTATGTACGAACAGCTAATAAATAAGCACCCGAATCAACTCGTATCAAAAAAGCGATCAGCAGCTGATCGCTTTGGGTGTACCTTAATGGATCAGCATGTTACAACGAATCTATTATAAACCTTGTACTCAACCAGTAATTTCTCGAAAACGGGAATTATTGTTTTACAAATTGAATTTGCTTATTGATTTTATCACCCTGCACACCGAGCAAATAAACGCCTCTGGATAATTTCGTCACATCAAGTCCAACGATATTGTCGCCGGCAGCAATCGTACGCTGCCCATTCATTACCGTCACACCCGACATATTAATTATTTTCCAAACAACTCTGTCATTGGCAGCCGAAGTTATTTGTAAGCTAAGTTGAGTCCCCACAGGATTGGGGTACGCCTTTACATCGTTCCCTTTATTCTCCAGCGAAACGGATATAACTTTTGAATACGTGAACTTTCCGTCAATATCTTTTTGCTGCAACCGGTAGTAAACAATGGACACGCCATGTGCGTTGATGGCAGGATCTACAAAACTATAATTATGAGTTCCCGCTGTATTTGCTGCCGCTACTGTCCCTATACCGGCATAGGATGTGCCGTCAGTACTTCTTTCTACAGTAAACTCCTGTGTGTTCAACTCATTTTCTGTTTTCCAACTTAGCAGTGCATCGCTGTTTTGCAACCTGCCCGAAAATTCCAGTAATGTTAAGGGTAGGGCTGCTCCTGCCTTATTAGCAAAATAGAAAGTTGAAAATTTAGTAATGGTGGCCTGCATAACATAATCATCGATCCATGCAGCGCCATTAGTTATAACGGGACTTGCTGTTTTTGAAACAGCAGCACCACAACCATCATCATTTTTGAAAACGCCAAGGTCAGTAATGGCATTTATTCCTGATGTCGTGCCGTTTGAGTTAACTGCAGTTTTTAATGCAAGCAATTCCTCGCCCCGGATGTACAAGCGAACATCTACCGGCGTGGATGGTTGAAATTGTGGCGTGATGGTGATATTCCTGTCGAGATACAATCTCTTAGTACCGTCTTCTCTTACGTTTGAATTGTTTACAAACACGGAAGCAGTAACAATACCCAGGTTATTACCATTGGCATTTATTTCTGCAACCGCCAGGCCGTTCTCATCCGTGACTGCCACCCATTTATTACCGTTGCTGTTGTCAATTATAACAGGCGCATATGTTTGGCAACTGCCGGGCAAACCTCCGGCTACTTCCACAGGCACTTTTGTTAATTCATTTTTAGAGGTTGGATTTCTTCCGTTCGTTCCATTAAAATCTGACTTCTTCGTGTACGCATGGGTGGCAGGGTCCCACTCGAAAATCGTTCCTAACCCATAAGCGCCTCCGTTCCTTGTCATCCCGTAAAACTTGCCATCGTTTAGCACAAGACTACTGATGGGATTACCACCATCGGTGCTATTGAAATCATATTTTTTGATGTAAATATTTGTTGCAGGATCCCATTCAAAGATGACGCCTAGGTTATTGGCACCGCCAGCGCTGGTCATACCGTAAAATTTCCCGTTATAAAGCAGCATTGTCCCAATAGGTGCACTGCCAGATGCAGCAATCAAATCAAACTTTACAGTATAGCTTGTCGTAGCAGGATCGTATTCAAAAATAAAGCCTGCGTTGTTGGCGCCACCATTACTTGCCCCATATAATTTTTCGTCTTTGTTGGCTAACCCATTTCCGTCGGGGCTATTTACCTGAGTAGCCAGGCCTGATGTAAACTGATTGGATGCAGGATCATATTTAAACAAACCGGTGTTTGAAGGAGGTCTGATAATGCCATATAAAGCATCTCCACTTACTGACAAGTCGCCAGTATTTCCATAGCTCCCATAATAAAGCTTTTGTGTAAAATTGTTGGTAGACGGATTCCACTCAAAAATATGACTTTGAGGTTGAGGACCTCCGCCAACCAACATATAATAACTTAACCCGTAAAAATTACCATTGAAAAAGGTCAATTTTCCACTTGGATGCCGCGTATTACCTGAATACTGTTCTATTCCGGCATTTCCGTCAAAATCGTGTTTCTTATCAAGTTTATTTGTAGAGAAGTTCCATTCAAAAATCGCCCCGAGGCCGTCAAACCCTCCTTTATTCGTAATTCCATACAAATGATTTTCATGAAATACAAGGCTATTAGGAAGCGAAGCATTGTCATGAGCATTTAGATTTATTTTTTTTGCATATTCAGTAGTGTTCAGGTTAAACTCAAAGATGACGCCATCGTCACTGCTCCCCCCTTCAGAAGTCATTCCATAGATTTTTTCGTCTTTAATAATCAAACTTCCATAGGGATTCTCTCCATTAAAAGTATTATCCCGACTACCCTGAATCGTGTAATTATATTTAATGATATATGCATTGGTAGCAAGATCAAGTTCAAAAAGATAACCAAAGTATTTCCCGTTACTTACATAGTCTGAACTGGCCATACCATATAGTTTACCGTTATGAAATACTAAGTTTCCGCGAGGGTTTCCGTCTGCCCCCAGGTATTCGTGTAATTTGATAAGAGTGTTGCCGGTAGGATCCCATTCAAAAATAATTCCCTCCTTTGCGCCTGGCGCCCTGCCCCAGGTCATTCCATAAAATTTTTGATTTACTAATGTCAGGCTACCATATGGCTTGCCCTGGTTTGTAAGATCAAAATCCAATTTCTTTACATAATTATTTGAATTGGGGTTCCACTCAAATATTACTCCGTAGTTATTCGCTCCACCCGAAAAAGTCATCCCGTAAAACTTACCGCCTTTTAATGCCAGATCCCCATAAGGATTACTTCCATTGGCGCCATCAAAATCATATTTTTTCGTGTACGCATTTGTCGCTGGGTTCCATTCGAAGATTACGCCTTTATCATTAACGCCGCCGGAATAAGTCATCCCGTAAAACTTTCCGTTATCTGCTACAAGACTACCATAAGGATTGCTACCACCTGCTCCGGTAAAATCATACTTTTTTGTATAAACATTTGTCGCAGGGTCCCATTCAAAGATCACGCCCTTATCATTAGCCCCACCGAACAGCGTCATCCCATAGAGCTTATTATTCAACACAACCAAACTGCCGTGTGGATTGATACCAGTAGCCAGTTCGAAATCATATTTTTTTGTATAAATGTTAGAAGCCGGATCCCATTCGAATATCACTCCCAGGTTGTTGCTGCCTCCTTGTGAGGTCATCGAATAAAACTTCCCGTTGTACTCTGTTAACTGATTGTACATGGGAACAGCTCCTAAATTGGTCATCGGGAAAGAATACACAGATTGAATATTGCCGCCCTGTCCATCGGTGCGGAAGATAGCGCCGATATCGTCGGCTCCTCCCTGCGATGTCATTCCCCATAATTGGTAAATACCCTGAGCAGGAGCGCCAAAGGATAAGATTGTACAGATAACGAGAGCGAATAGAGGGTAGAATTTTCTTTTCATAACATAGGTTTTATCTCTGACCGAACTGTAGCATGGCAGGTATTTATTTGCTACTACCCGGTCCTTATTTATTTCGTTAGGGTATTAATGAAACTAACAAGCCTTAAATACACAATGAAAGAAACTGGAGTATTTCACGAATGGATATAAATGGATAAGCGGGATACTTTCCAGGATATTAGTCGCATTTCTCTGTAAAAGAGAAACACCGGCTGCCCTTACAAAAGGTATTGGATGGGAGAAATTAGCGCCGGGATAAAGGCGCAAGATCAGCATCTAAGTTAGGGTAAAACAGGTCAACCTGGCAAATACAAATTTGCACAAAATTGTTTTGAGTCAATATAAGGACATGATATCTTAATGAATCATGGTTTATTACCAGTAGCTACCGGCCGGTCATTTCTCGACCATTCACTCCAGGAACCGACATATAAGGATGGTATCCCGAGCCCTGCCTGATCCATTGCCAATAGCGTATGGCAGGCCGTAACGCCTGATCCGCAGTGGACGATCACCTGTTTGGAACCCTTGTCGCCAAGCACTTCTTTATATTTTGTCGCCAATTCCCCGGGTGAAAGAAAATCTCCGTTTGCATCCAGATTGCCGGCATAGGGAATATTGACTGCTCCCGGGATATGACCTGCAACGGTGTCGATTGGTTCGCTTTCGCCGCGATACCGGAATGCTTCTCTTACATCGACCACTTTGTAGCCGGGGTCTTGCACTGCGTTTGCCACTATATTGATATCAACGGTCGGTAATACCCATTCAATAACAGGATAAGCCGATTTTGTTCTTGCTTTTGAAGCTTCGCTGGTTATTGGCAGGCCCGCATTTTGTGCAGCCTGTAATCCTCCATCAAGCACCTGGACTTTTTCATGTCCAACGGATCTCATCATCCACCAAAAACGAGCGGCAGCATTTGCACCGCTTTTATCATCGTAAACCACCACATGGCTTGCTTTATCAATGCCCAATTGCCCGAGCAAAGCCGCAAAATCTTTTACCGCCGGTAAAGGATGACGCCCCCCGTTTGCCGGATCTTTTTTTTCAGACAGATCCTCTTCCAAATCCACAAATAACGCTCCCTTCAAATGCTGGCCGTTATATTTTTCCTTTATCCCGGGTCCCGTCCTTGCATCAATCAAAACAAGATTTTCATTTGATATCAATGAGGTCAATTCTATTGCACTGATTAAGGGAGATATTTTTTGCATAGCTATTTTTATTTGAGTCATCAAAATTGCAATGATCCGGTAAATCTTGAAAGATTTTTTTATTAGCCCTCTTTCAATAACAATCGTTGGTCAGCTTGTCTAAAACGCTTAAACTTACTAATTACCTACATTTGCGGCACAAAATTGTATTGTATGGATTATCGTATAGAAAAAGACACCATGGGCGAAGTGAAAGTGCCTGCCAACGCCTATTATGGCGCACAAACACAACGCAGCATCGACAATTTCAGGATTGCACAGGATATCAATAAAATGCCAAAGGAAATTATCCGCGCCTTTGCCTACCTGAAAAAAGCAGCTGCTATTACTAACCAGGAAGCTGGTGTATTGGCAAAAAATAAAACTGCCCTGATCGGTAAAGTATGTGATGAAATACTGGATGGAAAACTGGATGATTATTTTCCGCTTGTGGTTTGGCAAACAGGTAGCGGTACTCAAAGCAATATGAATGTAAACGAGGTGGTCGCTTACCGCGGTCATGTGTTGAGAGGCGGTAAACTTACCGATAAAGAAAAATTCTTACACCCTAACGATGATGTCAATAAATCACAATCATCGAACGATACGTTCCCCACAGCAATGCATATTGCCGCTTATAAAATTTTGGTAGAGACTACGATTCCCGGTATCAAAAAGCTCCGTGATACACTTGCGAAGAAGAGTAAGAAATACATGAAAGTAGTGAAGATCGGCCGCACTCACTTCATGGACGCTACGCCATTAACTGTAGGCCAGGAATTCAGCGGTTATGTGTCGCAATTGGATCATGGATTGAAAGCGATCAATAACTCACTAGCCCATTTGAGTGAACTGGCGCTGGGAGGAACTGCAGTAGGTACGGGCATTAACACACCGCCAAACTATGCTGCGAACGTGGCCAAACAAATTGCCAAACTTACCAGGCTTCCTTTTAAAACAGCCGACAATAAATTTGAAGCCCTGGCAGCACATGATGCCATTGTTGAAGCACACGGCGCCCTGAAGATGGTAGCAGTGAGCCTGATGAAGATCGCCAACGATATTCGCATGCTGTCTTCAGGACCAAGAAGCGGGATCGGCGAACTATTTATCCCGGATAATGAACCAGGTTCTTCTATTATGCCCGGCAAGGTAAATCCAACACAATGCGAAGCACTGACGATGATTGCTGCACAAGTAATCGGTAATGATGTGGCCATCAGTGTAGGCGGCAGCAACGGTCATTTTGAATTAAATGTGTTTAAGCCGGTGATGATTTATAATTTCCTGCATAGTGCCAGATTGATTGGCGACGGCTGTGTCAGCTTTAATGATAAATGTGCCGAAGGAATAGAACCCATTGCCTCGAATATCAAAAAACACGTTGACAATTCGCTGATGCTGGTTACTTCATTAAATACGAAGATCGGCTATTACAAAGCGGCGGAAATTGCTCAAAAGGCACACAAAGAAGGAACTACACTAAAAGAAATGGCGGTGAAGCTGGGCTACCTGACGCCAAAGGAATTTGATGAATGGGTGGTACCGGCCAATATGGTTGGAAAATTGAATTAAAACAATAGTATATTTTCTATCGTAAAAAGAGAAGAACTGCTGGTTCTTCTCTTTTTTCATCTGGCCGTGCTTGTAAATTAGGTGGTTTCCTGACTATCTTTCTAGTCGAAAATTTACTACAATCCAACCTTATGAAAAACAACATTAAACCGTCCTTTTATTACTCGGCTTACCCGTTAAAGGCTATTGAGAAAGCTGTATCAGAAGCAAAAAATGGTGATCCTTCGCCAAGACTGAAAGCACTGCTTTCAAACGAATCAAAAACTCCAAGCCGTATTCGTATTCATCCCATGGTCAATGCCTACAAAAGCATGATCAAAGCGTTGACACCTCGTTTGAAAAAAGCAAAAGATGTAGAGCCTGAAGGAAGAGACTGGTTCTCTAATTATGAATAATACTTTGCTCTGATGAAGTATTCCCTTTACAACAAATAAAAACTTGCTGAAAGGCAAGCAAAAACCGGTTCGTATCAGAACCGGTTTCGTTTTTTTAAAGCACCTGCATTTTATCGCTTACTTCCGTACTGGTTTCAACAGTCGGATGTTTCTCTTCTTCATGATGTTTTTTGAAGAACTTTTTTTGAAACACAAATAAGGTAATAACGCCAATTGAAATAGAGGCATCAGCTATATTAAAGATCGGGCTAAAAAATTCAAAATCGTCACCCCCCACAAAAGGAAACCAGGAAGGAAAATGCGCATCTCTGATAATAGGGAAATAAAGCATATCCACAACCCGTCCATGAAGGAAGCCGGCATATCCCTGCGGAGGAAACATTTCAGCCACATGGGAATACGAACTGTCTTCAAATATCAATCCGTAAAACATGCTATCTATAAGGTTGCCCAATGCACCTGCATAAATAAGTGCTGCGCATATAATAAACCCCTTGCTATACTTTTGCTTGACAATTTTACCAATGTACCAGGTTCCGAATATCACGGCACCCAACCTGAAAAGCGTTAAGATCATTTTCCCCCATTCACCGCCAAATTCCCAGCCCCAGGCCATTCCTTTATTTTCAATAAAATAAAGTTTGAACCATTCCAGTCCAGTAAGTTTTGTATCTCCAAAAGGAAAACTTGTTTTGATCCATATTTTCAGGGCCTGGTCAGCGATAATAATAAGGGCAATAATCAGAACCGTATTTCTAAGCTTCACTGCTAAGTTTTTAATCAGCAAATATAATGGATATATAGGAAGGGGTATAGCGAGGGGGAAGCAGGGGAAAGGGATTTATTTTCTATGATTTTCTTATTTATTCTTCATAATAAACCCGTTTTACCCGCTGCGAAATGCTCGTCATTATTTCATATGGAATAGTGCCGGCCCATTCGGCCACATGCTGAACTGGTAACTCTTTTCCAAAAATGATCACTTCATCGCCTTCCTGTATATGGGATATGCCTGTTACGTCGATCATCGTCATATCCATGCAAATGCTGCCAATAACCGGTACCAGTTTTCCCTTTACCCACATTTTGCCATTGCCATTTCCAAGCTTTCTTGAATAGCCATCAGCATATCCGATCCGGACCGTAGCTATCACTGAATCCCGTTGTACAACACCCCTGCGATTATAACCAACCGATTCTCCTTTTTTCAAATGTTTCAATTGCGCTATCGTTGTTTTTAATGTAGCCACAGGTTGCAACAACGCCTGGTGATCAACGGCACTATCTACCCCGTACATACCAATCCCCAGCCGGACCATGTCAAGATGAAGTTCGGGGCGCCTGAAAATACCAGCCGAATTACTGATGTGTTGTAAAAAGGGATAGCTGATTTTTTCTTTTAATTGACTAACGGCATGTTTGTACGCATCGAGCTGTTGTGAAGTAAAAGCATCTTGCTGTGGATCTTCGCTGGCAGCAAGATGAGAAAAGACAGTTTGCACTTTTAGCAATGATGTTGATCCAAGATGTGTTGCCAGTTGCACTATTTCATCGATGGCAAATCCTAACCGGTTCATTCCTGTCTCTATTTCTATGTGAACCGGGTAGCGCTGAATTCCTTCATTCTGCAAAAAGTTTTCAAATGAGCGCAGCAGGTCAAACGAATAAATATCGGGTTCAAGATTATACTCGGCTATCGAATCAAAAGCAGACTCCTCGGGATTCATGACCATGACAGGCAACACAATTCCGGATTTACGCAATTCTACCCCTTCATCAGCATACGCAACACCGAGATAATCGATATTCTGGTATTGTAAAATGCCTGCGATCTCAGCACCTCCGCTTCCGTATGCAAAGGCCTTTACCATCGCCATCATTTTAGTAGACGGTTTCAGGGTTTTTTGATAGGCTTTTACATTGTGAACAATCGCATTAAGGTTAATCTCCAGCACAGTTTGATGTACTTTTTGTTCCAGCAATTGCACAATTTGTTCGAAGCCGAATACCCTTGCTCCTTTTACCAGAACAACTTCCTCTCTAAACTGAGAAGAACGGAACTGTTGAAGATAGCTTTCAGTTGAGGAAAACAACTCTATGATGAATCCTTCATCGGCAGGGACATGCCGCAATGTTTCAGCAATATGTTCTCCGATACCTATCAGCCGGCTTACCTGGTGTTTTTTCAACCGCTCAATAACATAAGAATATAATTGCGCATCCAGCCTGGCGGTTTGTAAAACATCCGAAAGGATGACTGTCTTTTTCGAAAAGCTTTTTTGCTGATCTAAAAAATTCAAGGCAATTTCAAGCGAGTCAATATCCGCACTATAACTGTCATTGATAATAATGCAATGATTGATGCCCTTTTTTAACTCCAACCGCATGTTAACGGGCTGAAGTTGCTTCATTCGGTTTGAAATAACACTTTGCTCTACTCCTAATTGCAACAAAGTAAAAAAACAGGTGATAGCGTTTTCTATCGATGCGTCATCAGTAAAAGGAATAACAAAAGATATGTCGGCAGAGCCCGGGCAAACTGTAATAGTTGTATGGCCTTCTTCTTTTTCAATATGCTTTACAGTCAGATCACAGGTGGTTGAAAGGCCCCATGTCAGAAGTTGTGGATTCCTTTCAAAAGAGCTGATCAACCCTTTTTCGCTCTCAACGTCTTTTTCCCGTGCAATGATCAGCTGGCAATGCCGGAAGAGTTGAAGCTTCTCTACCAGCTTTTGTTTTTTATCAGTAAAACCCTCGTTATGCGCCTCACCGATATTGGTTAAAATTCCAATCGTGGGTTGAATGATTTTTTCCAATGATTCCATTTCGCCGGGTAATGAAATACCAGCTTCAAAAATGCCCAGCGTGTGTTGTTCTTCCATTTGCCACACACTTAGCGGAACACCGATCTGTGAGTTATAACTTTTTGGGCTCCGGACAATATGATAGTCCTGGTGTAAGAGCTGGTAGAGCCATTCTTTAACGATCGTTTTCCCATTACTACCCGTAATACCTATCACCGGTATATCAAAACTTTTCCGATGATGGATGGCCAATTGTTGCAGGGCCGCCAGGGTATCTGGTACAACAAGAAAGTTCGCCGCAGGGTAATTAGCCTGTTCAGGTTGTTCACTAACAACAAAACTGCGAAGGCCTTTTTTGTAAAGCTCTGGTATGAACTGGTGACCATCCCGTCTTGGTCCCTTCAAAGCAAAAAAAAGCGAAGACGATGGGGAATAAACTTTTCGGCTGTCTAATAAGAGGTGATCGATAACTACATCTTCAATAGTTTGGTAAGGAGCCGCCACTATTGCCGCAATATGATGCAATGAGTATTTCAAGAATTAGTAATTAGCTCAGTAAATGGTTTCATCTTCCAGCACTTCTCCTTCTACTGCTGCTTCCGGCTTCTTATCTATAAAAATAGAATAGAAAATAGATCCGAAAATACAGGCAAATATTACACCCAATGAAATAAAAACCTGGTTTGTTTTATCAAGCCATTGGTTGATCCAATGCTCGCCTAACATTTTCAACCCGATAAAGATTAATACAATCGCAATACCTTGTGGTAAAAAGTCAAACTTGCTAACAGCGCCACGCAGCAAAAAGAATAAGGATCGCAGACCCAGCACAGCAAAAATATTCGACGTGTAAATCACCATTCTGTCTCTCGATATACCCATTACCGCGGGAATAGAATCCAGGGCGAAGACCACATCGATGGTAGCCAGCATAATCACGACGACAAAAAGAGTGGTGTAAAACTTTTTGCCATCATGCCGAACGGAAAATCTGCCATCACCATCATGAGGTACAAGAGGCAACACCCGCTTTAATGTTTTATAAACCCTGCTTTGCTGCGGATTGAACTCCTCCTCTTCATCAGTAGTAAACATTTTATACCCGGTGTATACAAGGAAGACACCAAAAACATATAGTATCCAGTGAAACCTATCCACCAGTGCCACTCCAACAGTAATGAAAATGATGCGGAAAACGATAGCCATCAAAATTCCTATCAGCAAGACCCGGCCATAATTTTTTTCTTTGACCGAAAAGGCAGAGAAGATCAATATAAAAACGAAAATATTATCGATACTCAGGCTCCACTCCATCAGGTAAGCACTCAGGTATTCAAGAGCAATTGTCTGCCCATTTTCCAGCCACATAAAAATGAAGAACGCCAGGGCAAGGCCTACCCAAAAAAAGGTTTGATACAAGGCTTGTCTAATTGAAACCTTTTTTCCTTTTTTGCTTAAAAGACCCAGATCAAAAACCAGGGCAAGCACCAATACAACTCCAAAAACTAAATACGTGATCTGGTCTGCATTCATAAAGACTATACTGAATTGAGTGGCAAAGATAGCGGAGATGCGACAAGCGACAAGACTCAGGCATCAGGGTGTCACAAGAAAAAATATTTTTGTCAGGCATATTTTCTCTTTCGCACCTGTTGGTATATAAATCCTGCAAGAATTATCAGCAGTACCGGCAACCCAATATTGATAAATTGCCAGAATGTTTTTTTTGCTTCTACTTTTTTTGAATCCAGCAAACGAAGAACGATATCTTTATTTCTTGTTTGACTGATGGCAGGATCATTCACCAGGTATTCAATACAATTCAATAAAAACTCCCGGTTGGCTACAGGTATAAAAAGCTTTCCGTATTCAGACTGTTTTTGGTATTCCCCATAGGTATATTTATTCCAACCCATGGGCAATGGTATCGGCTGGCTATTAGGTCCGCCACTGGGAATAAAATCATTCAAAACAATATCACCATCTGCCACAACGATCATTTTATTATCCTGTGACAACGGAACAAACTGTCCGCCGCGTTGCGATAAACTATCGAGCTGTGCTTTTGTTGCCCTGTTCTTATACAACGAATTAAATTTTCCTTCCAGCATCATTGCCACCGGAATAGCATTGCGCTTGAATTTTTCATCTTCAGGAGTATTCTTATTCTCATTCAAACTTATCAGGGCAGGCGTACTGATAGATCGTGAATTGGCAGATGAAACAAGCAATGGTGTTTTGCTGATATTCTCCACTTTGATCGTATCAATTGAATTAACAAAACGCCCGGCGATATAGCCAAGATTTTTGTTTAATGATTGAGCGCCAGCAGGCGTAAATAAAGGGAAGTAATTCCAATGTAAAAATTCATATTGTGGATTATCGGCCGATCCGCCAACAACAAAGGGAATCATATCACACTGCAGATCCATTACCAGGTCAGTATTGATCCGAAGTCCGTAGCGGAAAAAGAGATCAGTTAAGTTCAGGTTCCTGTCATAGGCAATAGTCTCTGGTTTAAAAGCAAGGCTGTCCTGCTCTGCAAAAAGATTATCGATAAAACAAAGCAGCTTACCGCCATTCATTACAAACTGATCAATTTTAAATTTCTCTTCCTCGGTAAAAGTTTGACTTGGTTTTACGATCATCAATACATCTGCTTCAGTCGGTATTGGATTCTTAGAAATGTCGAACGGACCAAAGCGGTAATTTTTGATTAAAGTTTGTTCGAGGTCAATTACTCGGTGATCGGTAGGCTCACCATTTCCGGTCGCATACACTATTGCAGGAGTTCGCTGTTGAGTCATTTTATCCAATGCTTTGGCAAACTGATACTCCATCAATGCTTCTGCGCTATTGATTTCCTCTTGTGAAATTCTGCCGCTGGCGCCGGGGTATAAATTGACTAATGATTGCTTTCCTTTGTACTGCATCAGCGCTACCGGGAAAATTATATTGCTGCTTTCTCCCGTCTTTTTTTGAACGGTCAGGTTAATAGGTGTCGCTCCGAGATTGATCAGCGAATCGCCATAAGAAACCTGTGAACCCGGCATCTTTTCTTCCGGTGAAATAAAACGATAACTTATTTTGGAACCGTTGCGATCTTTTAATAATTGCAGGAACTCATCCGTGCTATTAGCCAGTTTTCTGAAACCAGCCGGAAATTCCCCTTTCAAAAAAACATCTATCTGTACCTTATCATCCAGGGCTACCAGCAAATTCCGGGTGGCCTTGCTCAACGTATATCGCTTTTCTTTTGTAAGATCAATGCGGGAGTGAAATGCTGAAGCGAGAAAGTTTATAAAAAACAAGAACAATAAAAGCCAAAGCCAGCCAAATTTTGAGGTCAATATTTTATCAAAAAGGGTTTTCATCCTATATTTTTTATTGTTTTCATGGCCGGAACTTTATTTGCCATCCTATCGCTTTAAAAGATTACGATCTGTTATAGTGAGAAATAAAAAAATCATACTCAGGAAATAGACCAGGTCTCTTGTGTCAATAACTCCGCGGCTGATGCTGCGATAATGAAAATCGATACCCAGCATTTCAATATAATAGTCCGCTCCCCCTTCTAATGCAGCAAGCCGGCTGATAGCACTAAATCCATAATACAACAACGCACAGGCTATAAGGCTGATAATAAATGCCACAACGGCATTATTGGTAAAACTGCTCACACAGATACCGATGGCAGTAAAAACAGCCGCCAGGAAAAACAAACCGATATAAGAACCTATGGTGGCTCCCATATCGATTCCATCGTTGGATGAAAGTGACTGGATCGAAACAATATATACTATGGTTGGTAGCAGCGCTATCAATACAACTACCAGGCTGCCCAGGTATTTTCCGACCACTATTTGCCAGCGGGTCAATGGTCTTGTTTGCAAAATTTCGAAGGTACCTCCCTTAAACTCGTCTGCAAAACTTCGCATGGTTATGGCAGGAATCAGTAGCAATAGTATCCATGGCGCTAACTGAAAAAAACGATCCAGTGTAGCGTAGCCAAACTCAAGAATATTATCCTCGAAGACAAAAAGCGTCAATCCATTCACTAACAGGAAAACAATAATAGCAATATAGCCGGTGAGACTGCTGAAAAACTGCCGGAGTTCTTTTTTACAAATGGACCACATAGATATTGCAAAATAAGGCAAAAAGGTGAGCCATCAGTAGCGAATAGAATATCAGAAAGTGAAAAAGCAAAAGTGAGAAGTGAAAAGGCAAAAACTAAAACGGAGGCAGATGCAAAAGACGCACTTAAAAAATATGGAATTATGACGCTGGTGAATCTTATGCTAAAACCAATTTATGAAGAAGATATTAATACCCGTTTGCCTGGTTTGCATTGTTGGGATAGCACAGGCACAAAACAAAAAACTTCCTCTGCCTCCTCCTCCTCCTCCAGTTCCGGTAGTTGAAAAAACAGAAGCCGTAACTCCGCCCATCATGCTTGATGAAGAAGTGGCCGCTGCAGTTCCTGCACCACCGCCGCCTGCGAAACCAGGAACCAAACATTTGAAAAAAGGAGTTACAAAATTGGATCCGCCAGGGTTTGTAAAAGATGAAGAGGTGAACATTGCTCCGCCACCACCACCTAAACCGCCAACAGCGGCAAAAGCACCCAAACAAATTCAATAAAAATAAAGGCCTCCCCCGGTAAAGGGAGGCCCATTTCATTATAAAAAGATTCTATACTGCAAAGCTCTCACCGCAGCCACAGGTGCGGCTTGCATTTGGATTATTAAAGAAAAAACCTTTTCCATTCAATCCATCAGAAAAGTCAAGTGTCGTGTTTACTAAATATAAAAAGCTTTTCAGATCGGTTACTACTTTTACCCCATTGTCTTCAAACACCTGGTCGGAGGGTTTTTGCACGTTATCAAAATCCATTTTATAACTTAACCCTGAGCAACCGCCGCCAACTACACTTACACGCAGAAAGTACGATGGGTCATCCCCTCTTCCGCCTTCTTTCAAAAGCTCTTTGATTCTTTCTTTTGCCTTATCGCTTACATGTATGCCATTGTCTAATGATACACTCATATTTTGAAATTTTAAACTCTAAGTAAACTACAGCTAAAATTTATTCCGGCTGTAGCTCATCATTTTTATTTTTTTACTATAGCTTTCCCGCCATTGATTCCGCTCTTAATTTATTTACCGTGCTTGTTACCTGCTCAATGGCATAATCTATTTCTTCCTCTGTTGTATGCCGGCCCAGGCTAAACCGCAACGAGCCATACGCCAATTCATCATCCACACCCAATGCTTTCAATACATAAGAGGGTTCCATCACCGCCGATGTACAAGCCGAACCCGATGACAAAGCAATGTTTTTATTTAAACCCATCATCAGCATCTCTCCGTCAATATAACGGAACGACATATTAGTAACGTGTGGAAGCCTGTTTTTAATATCACCGTTGACGGTTGATCCTTCAATCTTCAATAAGGCTGATTGGAGCCGGTCTCTCAATTTAGCCAGTCTTGCAGATTCTTCTCTCATCTCATTTCTACAAATTTCGCAGGCCTTCCCAAAACCAACAATGCCCGGTACATTCAGGGTGCCGCTTCTCACTCCTTTTTCGTGACCACCACCATCAATCTGCGCTGCTAATTTTACCCGGGGATTTTTTCTCCGGATATATAACGCACCCACGCCTTTGGGCCCATACATTTTATGCGCTGAAAACGCCATCAGATCGATCCCATCTTCCATCACATTGACCGGTATTTTTCCAACGGCCTGGGTAGCATCGCTAAAAAAGATTATTCCCTTTTTCTTCGCTATTGCACCAATTTCTTTGATGGGCATTATGGTGCCTATCTCGTTATTAGCATACATGATAGCAATAAGAATGGTAGTGGGTTGGATGGCAGCCTCCAGCTCCTCCAGGTCAATCAACCCGTTGCTTTTTACAGCCAGGTAAGTGACATCACCGCCCCGTTTTTCAATATGATGACAAGTGTCAAGAACTGCTTTGTGTTCAATATTAGTGGTGATGATATGGTTGCCTTTTCCGGCATACATTTCAAAAACACCCTTCAGCGCCAGGTTATCTGCCTCGGTGGCCCCGGAAGTAAAAACGATCTCTTTGGATTCAGCCTCTACCAGTTTAGCCACCTGTTCGCGGGCATCCTCCACGGCCTGTTCAGCGGCCCATCCTAATTGATGGGTTCTGCTGGCTGCGTTACCGAATGACTGCGTGAAATAAGGGAGCATAGTTTCTACTACCCGTTGATCACAGGGTGTGGTGGCATTATGATCAAGATATACAGGCAGTTTCACCATAGCTTTTGCTCCTTGTACTAAACACAAAAATAGCTCAAAAGGTTCTATTTCAAAGCTAGCGTAGCCCTGTTTCACCTCCATTAAGCATGGCGAAAATTTTTATTTTTACCACTCTCAATCATTCTTTTAACCTTTGCGTCATGCAAAAAATAGAGCATATCGGCATTGCAGTAAAAAGCCTGGCCGCCTCAGTGCCTTTATTTGAAAAGCTGCTGAATACCAACTGTTATAAAACCGAAACGGTAGAGAGTGAAAAAGTGAACACGGCTTTTTTTAAAACCGGCGATGCAAAGATCGAATTGCTGGAAAGCACAGATGCAGATGGAGTGATTGCCCGTTTCATTGAAAAAAAGGGGGAAGGGACGCATCATCTTGCTTTTGAAGTAGCGGATATCGAAGCTGAGATGAAAAGGCTTCAAGCTGAAGGTTTTGTTTTGCTCAACGAAAAACCGAAGGCTGGTGCGGACAATAAGCTGGTTTGTTTTTTACATCCCAAACATACCAATGGCGTGTTGATCGAACTGTGCATGGAGAGAAAATAAAGTGATGGCCGGATCAGGCGGTACGACCGATGCCGCTTTCTTCTATCTGTGTATCTGCATTGATGATTCCCATTTTTTCTACCGCGGCCTGGGCTGCAATTTGAGAGGCATCTTTTTTATTAAATGCTTTTCCCTGGGCTACCTGTTTACCATCAATTACCGCTGCAACGGTGAAGAGACGCCGGCCATTCTCTAATTGCTCGTTGATGGTTTCAAATTCCAATACTTTTCCGTTCTTATTTGCCCAACCGTATAGTTTGTTCTTATGATTGATCTCGAGGTTCTCCAGGTCGTCCATAAACATGTGGGGAAGAAGAATATATTCCTGCACCCATTTCGCAGTCTTTTTATACCCAAGATCAAGATACACGGCGCCTACCATGGCCTCTAGGGTATTTCCAAATATCTGGCTCACCTTCAGCGAGCCATCCATCTTATTATAAAGCGTAATTTTTTTAAGCCCCATCCGTACAGCTATCTCGTTTAACTGCTGGCGGTTGACCATTTTGCTACGCATTTCGGTCAAAAAGCCTTCTTCTTTGTAGGGATATCGTTTGAAAAGATAATCGGCGACCAGGGCACTCAGCACAGCGTCACCCAGGTATTCAAGGCGTTCATTGTTTTCATCTGCGCCTTCACGAACAGAGCGGTGGGTCAATGCTGTTTTATAAAGTGACAGATTCTTTGGACTGAATCCCAGAATATTGGTTAGCTCTTTTTTAAAGGTCGAACCTGTATGTTTCTTGAAAAGATTAGTGATAAAATCCACGGAATTCAAGCTACGAAAAAAAATTCAGCTGTTGAAAAGTTTGCCGGTCTAAAAAGTTATGCAATAAAATTTCAGATAAAAAATAATCGTGATCAAGAAGTTATTAATCCTTATACTTTTTCACAATGACGCAGGCATTATGTCCACCAAAGCCAAATGTATTACTCAATGCAGCGTTAACGATACGATTTTGTGCTTTATTGAAAGTAAAATTAAGGTTCGGATCCAGGTCAGGATCATCAGTGAAGTGATTAATGGTAGGTGGTACCATATCATGCACCACAGATTTTATACAAGCAATGGCTTCAATGACACCAGCAGCCCCCAGGCAATGCCCGGTCATACTTTTAGTGGCACTGATATTCAGTTTATAAGCATGCTCGCCAAAAACATCAATGATCGCTTTTGTTTCGGCAATATCACCCAAAGGTGTGGATGTTCCGTGAGTATTGATATAGTCAATATCTTCCCGTTTCATCCCCGCATCGTCCAGTGCAGCCAGCATTACGTTCTTAGCACCCAGCCCTTCCGGATGTGGCGCAGTAATATGGTGAGCATCAGCCGAGGCTCCGCCACCGACTACTTCGCAATATATTTTCGCTCCTCTTGCTTTTGCGTGTTCCAGTTCTTCCAATACTAACACCCCGGCTGCCTCGCCCATTACAAATCCATCCCTATCCTTATCATAAGGGCGACTGGCTGTTTTGGGATCGTCGTTTCTTTCACTCATTGCTTTCATGGCGTTAAAACCACCTACCCCTGCTTCGCTGACAACGGCTTCACTACCCCCGGTGACGATGATATCAGCTTTGCCAAGACGTAATATAGTAAGCGCATCAATTATTGCGTTCGTACTACTGGCACAGGCACTTACCACGGCATAATTGGGTCCGCGGAGATTATGACGCATACTGATTTGGCCGGCAGCGATATCCAGTATCATTTTTGGAATAAAGAAAGGATTAAAGCGGGGTGTGCCATCACCTTTGGCAAACTCCATTACTTCATTCTGAAAGGTAATTAAGCCACCTATACCGGAACCAAACACAACTCCGATACGATCAGGATTGATATTATCGTGGTTTAAGCCAGCATCGGTCATGGCCTGGTCGCTGGCAACCAGTGCTAACTGAGTAAAACGGTCAATTTTTCTTGCTTCTTTCTTATCAAGGAACTGAACAGGATCAAAATTCTTCACCTCGCAGGCAAACTTTGTACGAAACTTAGCAGCATCAAACAGGGTGATCATATCAGCACCAGAAACACCATTTATTAACCCGGACCAGTAATCATCTACCGAATTACCCAAAGGTGTAAGTGCGCCTATTCCTGTAACAACTACTCTTTTCAGTTCCATATAGTCTGTTCAGCTTTTTATGTGCTAATTATATTGGACTTAATTACAATTTGTTGCGAAAATTAATTCGGGCAAGAATTGGTCATTATAATTATTATGACGTATTCCTTGTTCCAGATTAAAACCGCCTTCCTCCAATACTTTCAACTCAGTATATCGGATAAGAAGGCGGGTTTTGATTTATTTACCTGTTTGTCCTGTCTGCCGACAGCCAGACGGCAAGCAGGCATTAACATCATTTGTCCCGACGTCGTCGGGATGAAATGCACCAGGTTCATTATTTAGCATGCTCTTCCAGGTAAGAAACAGCCTGACCTACGGTAGTAATGGTTTCAGCCTGCTCATCAGGGATGGAGATATTGAATTCTTTTTCAAATTCCATGATCAGTTCAACGGTGTCTAATGAATCGGCACCCAGATCATTTGTGAATGAAGCTTCATTTGTTACCTCTGCTTCGTCAACACCTAATTTGTCAATGATGATCTTTTTTACTCTTGATGCAATGTCTGACATGTCGTAATAGTTTAGTTATTATGGGTGCAAAAATATACTTTTTGAGTAAACCAACATCGTAAACCCAATTTTTTCCAATTTTACCCTAAACGTCTGAGAACAAGTAAATAAGGGGTTTTATTTATTTTAAAACCGATTAAAATAATAAAGCATATCCGTTGGCTGTGTTATAAGTTCTTTGTAAATTGAAAACCTTCAAACTACATTAATACAATCAATGGCGCTGAAAATTATTGACTATGGTTCCCCCGAATATATGCAGATGGTAAAGCTGCGGGACGCTATCCTGCGCAAACCATTAGGGTTATGCTTTACGCAGGAAGACCTGGAAAGTGAAAAAGACAATATGTTTATCGGCGCTTTTGAAGAAGACAGAATGTTGGGATGCTGCATGTTGGTAGAGGAACAGCCAGATATTGTACGCTTACGTCAAATGGCCGTACTCAATGATCTGCAGGGTAAAGGGATTGGAAGGGCCCTGATGAACTTTGCCGAAAATCTTGCCCGCGACCGCGGCTATAAAATTGTTCGCATGCACGCCCGTAACAATGCCGTCGGATTTTATGAAAAAGTGGGCTACAAAGTAAAAGGTGATCAATTCATTGAAGTAACGATTCCTCACTTTGTGATGGAAAAAGAGCTTTGAAGGAGGATTATCATCCGTTAGATTGTTTTATCGTCACAACTATCCATTCACCAGTTTATTTTTTCCTGGATTTTTCATTGAGAAGTTGTCTCATCTCATATATTTCATCTTTATCACGAAAGCCGCTTTTGGGTACCAGAAAAAACGACCGGCTATCAAAATACAAATGAAAGAAATGCGGGCTTTCAATAAAGTGGCTTAACGCTTTCCAGGGCCACGCCCGTGAACCTTTTTCATGTTGCAGGGAAAATCCTTCATTTTCAAAGCTCATACTGAATTCGTGACGAAATGTTTCTGCCCTGCGATAAACCATCATAGGAAGAATAAACCAAAAGCTTATCATGAGTATGATCCATAAAAGTGACCCCACCAAAAAAGCAAATGGCGTGATCTTTTTCATCATGTATAATACAAGTGAGACCAATGCAAATACATTTACCAATATGATCATGATACGTATTTCCGGGCGACTAATGAAATGGTAACGTAACGCCTGTAATACCTGTCCTTTTTCATATTCAAAATGTATGGTCATAATCAGAGTCTGTTGGTTTGATAATAGGCAGGCAAACGTACAACGAATTTTAATGCAGAGAATAGTTTCGCCTATGGCAAATACAAAAGCCTCCTGCAATAGCAGGAGGCCGAACTAAAATAAATAATAATCAGTAATTATTTATTGATCATTTGTTTGGCTTCAATGCTCAACGTAGCATGAGGCACTGCACGAAGACGAGCCTTATCGATGAGTTTACCGGTAACACGGCAAACACCATAGGTTTTATTTTCGATTCGCATCAGTGCTTTCTCCAGATGATCGATAAAGGTAATCTGGCGACTGGCCATCTGGCTCAGTTGCTCACGTTCCATGCTCACACTACCATCTTCCATGGTCATATAGCGGGCCTCATCCATGTCACCGCCTTCATCACGACGTGTAATCAGTCCCTGTAAGTAGGCCAACTCTTTTTTAGCGGCGTCTAATTTTTTATTGATGATTTCTCTGAATTCTGCAAGGTCTTGATCAGCATATCTCATGGTAGGTCCAGTTTGTTCGTAAGAAGGTGAAGAATCTAATACGGATTTAGTGAAATCGGGTTCATACTTTACAGCACTCTTAATAGTTGTTTTTGGAATGACAATTTTAGAGGGCTTCTCAGGTTCCTTTTTAATAACCGGTTTCGCAACCGGCTTTATAGAAACCAACGACTGAGGTCCCTGTACGGCCGGCTTTTTTACCGGAGCGGCTTTCGCCTCCACGGGTTTAGCTTCTACAGGTTTTACTTCAGGTTTTGCCGCTACAGGGGGTGCAGGTTTTACGGGTGCAGCCTTTTTAACCGGCACAGCATGTTTAGCGGGTTTAGCAACAGGTTTGGCAGCTACAGGCTTTTTAGCTGCAGGAGCCTTGACCGCCTTTTTCGGTGCGGGGGCTGGTTTTTTAGGAGCTGGCTTTTTAGCGGCAGGCTTTGCTGCCTTTGAAGAGGGCTTGGCTGCAGGTTTAGCCGCTTTTTTTGGTGCAGCTTTTTTAGGAGCCACTTTTCCCGCCTTGTGCGGAGCATTTTTTTTAATAGCCATACAAATTAGCCTTTTTTTGAAACAATCACATTTAGCAAAACATCGTTCAATTCAATCGTTGTACCTCCCTGTATTTCAGGCACTATTTCCAGCTTGTCGGCCAGAATTTCGGCGCAAATATAGGTATTAAACGTTGCCAAAGCGTCTTTGATACCGTTGCTGGCAGCTACTATAACAGTTATCCTGTCAGTAAGTTCAAACCCACTGTCCTTGCGGATTTTCTGGATCCTGTTGACAAATTCCCGGGCATTTCCTTCGGCCTCTAATTCCGGTGTTATGGTGATATCCAAAGCCACCGTCAATACGCCTTTATTGGCTACCGTCCAACCCGGAATATCCTCGCTGCTGATCTCTACTTCGGTAATCTGTAATATTACGGGTTCGTTATCAATTGACAAATTATATTGGCCTTCTTTTTCTAAACTGGCAATATCTTCCTGTGTGAATTTGGCCAAAGCCGCCGACACAGCCTTCATTTTTGGACCCAGTTTTTTACCCAGGGCCACAAAATTGGGCTTTATCTTTTTGCTGATAAAAGTATTGTTGGGATCAAGGTATTCTATTTCCTTCACGTTCACTTCCGCCTTGATCAGGTCCTCCACTTTGGTCAATTGCTCTTTCATGGCGGAATTCAGCGCCGGGATCAAAACCTTTTGCAACGGCTGACGAACTTTGATATTTACTTTTTTCCGCAGTGATAAGATCAACGAAGAGGCATCCTGTGCCAACTGCATTCTTTCTTCCAGCAGGGTATCAATGGAGGTTTCATTCGCTACAGGAAAGTCGGCATGATGCACCGATTCCGCATTGAAGCGTTTGGTAACCGCATTCAGGTTTTGGAAAATAGTATCGCTAAAGAAAGGTGAAATTGGCGCTACTAAACGAACTATTGTTTCCAGGCACTCATACAATGTCTGGTAAGCACAAATCTTATCCTGTTCGTATTCGCCTTTCCAGAAACGGCGGCGACAAAGCCGAACGTACCAGTTGCTGAGGTGCTCATCTACAAAATCCTCGATCAAACGACCGGCCTGTGTAGGCTCGTAATCGTCCATGTATTCGTTTACTCTCTTAACCAATGTGTTCAGGCTCGACAATATCCAGCGGTCAATTTCCGGTCTTTGTGCAACCGGAATGTATTCTTCGGTAAAAGAAAATCCATCAACGTTGGAATAAAGAGCAAAGAACTGGTACGTATTGTAAAGTGTACCAAAAAACTTCCGCTGCACTTCTTTGATACCTTCGCTATCGAATTTCAAATTATCCCAGGGTGAAGCATTGGTAATAAGATACCAACGGGTAGCATCAGCACCATAGGTTTCAATGGTTTTGAATGGATCAACTACATTGCCCAAACGCTTACTCATCTTATTGCCGTTCTTATCCAACACCAGGCCATTGCTCACCACCGTTTTATAGGCAACAGAATCAAACACCAAAGCAGCGATGGCATGTAATGTATAAAACCAGCCTCTTGTCTGATCTACGCCTTCACAAATAAAATCAGCCGGGAAGTTTTGTTCAAAGGTTTCTTTATTCTCGAATGGAAAATGCCATTGTGCATAAGGCATGGCGCCGCTGTCAAACCATACATCGATCAGGTCAGGAACTCTTTTCATCGGCTTGCCCGATTTGCTCACTAAAATTATATCATCAACATAAGGCTTGTGAAGATCGAGAATGCCTTCGTGTAAGTAATGCGTATTTACATCGCCACCCAACACTTCATTGGCCTTACGAATTCCTTCATTCAACTCTTCAATAGAGCCGATACAAACTTCTTCTTCCCCATCTTCCGTTCTCCAAACTGGCAATGGCGTTCCCCAAAAACGGCTACGGCTCAGGTTCCAGTCAACCATATTCTCCAGCCAGTTGCCAAATCGTCCTTCACCAGTTGATTTGGGTTTCCAGTTGATGGTCTTATTCAGCTCAACCATTCTTTCCCGGATAGCTGTTGTTTTGATAAACCAGGCATCGAGTGGATAATAAAGAATGGGTTTATCAGTACGCCAGCAATGCGGATAGTTGTGTTCGTATTTTTCTACTTTAAACGCCCTGTTCTCTTTTTTCAGCTTTACTGCGATGTCAACGTTAACATCAACATAATCTTTCTCATCCTTATAATTCTTTACATACCGGTTGCTGAATTCACCAAGGCCATCAACGAATTTACCTTGCTTATCGACCATCGTCAGTATACCGATATTATATTTTTTACCAACCTTAAAGTCATCAGCACCAAAAGCAGGAGCGGTGTGTACAATACCTGTACCATCTTCGGTAGTAACGAAACTGTCTACTAAAACATGAAATGGTTTTGCACCCGGCGTTATTTCTTCAATTACCTGCAATGAGTTTGCTTCATAGGGAAGTAATTGCTCGTATTCACAGCCTTCAATATGGGAGCCTTTAAATCTTGTAACAATTTTCCAATGATTGACTTTTCCTCCTGAATAAAGCAGTTTTTTTAGTTCTTCTTCTTCCTTGTCTGTAAGATTTTCTTTTCCTTCAAGCAATTCTGTTATCGGGCTATGAACTACTTCTTCTGCTTTGATGCCATCTACTTCATATACACGAAAATATTTTTCAAGCAAATTATCTGCAATTACAACATTGATTGGGTTTGCGGTATAAGGATTAAAAGTTTTTACCAAAACGTAATCTATGTTAGCGCCGACAGTCAAACCAAGGTTTGAAGGAAGCGTCCAGGGTGTGGTCGTCCAGGCCAAAAAGAAAACCTCACTGGATTTTGCAGCATCAAATAAAAATTGCGATTTCTCATTCTTCACTGCTTTGAACATAGCAATGGCACTAGTATCCTTTACATCCTTATAAGTACCTGGCTGGTTCAATTCATGCGAACTTAAACCAGTACCCGCGGCAGGAGAATACGGTTGTATACTTACACTTTCATACAGCAATCCTTTTTTATACAGCTCACTTAGCAGCCACCACAGTGTCTCAATATACTCGTTCTTGAAGGTGATATAGGGATCATTCAGGTCAACCCAATAACCCATCTTACGGGTGATATCATCCCATTTATCTTTATAGCGCAGGACCGCTTCGCGGCATTTCTGGTTATACTCTTCTACGGAAATTTTCTTACCGATATCTTCCTTGGTAATGCCTAATTCTTTTTCTACTCCCAGTTCAATCGGCAGACCATGGGTATCCCAACCACCTTTACGTTTTACCTGGAAACCTTTCATGGTTTTGTAGCGACAAACCAGGTCCTTTAATGTACGGGAAATAACATGGTGAATTCCGGGCATGCCATTGGCGCTGGGTGGCCCTTCATAAAAAACAAAGGGGGTAGCTCCCTCTCTCAGGGACACGCTTTTTTCAAAAGCCTGATGCTCAGTCCATTTAGCCAGTATTTCCTGCTCGAAAGCGGGCAGATTTAATCCTGAAAATTCTTTGTATTTAGCTGCCATACTCCTTGTCCTGCCTGGTTTTTAAAGGGGGCAAAGTTACGGGAAAAAGGCAGGGAAATGACGGAGTAAACTGGATTTATAAGCATAGATTACAGTGTTGACAGGGACATTTTTTCAGCTATTTCTTTATCAGCCGGTTTTGCCTTCGATTTCTTTCTCCTTCCCCACCAGATCATAAAACCCGTCACCGGCAACGAAGCAGCAATAAGACTTCCAAAGAAAGCCAATATTTTTCCCGGCAAGCCCAGCACAGCACCTACATGTATGTCATAATTCATTCTTGCAATCTTATCAGCCAGGTTTGCTTCGCTGAATTTGCCATCCCAACTGCCGAGTACTTTTAAGTTTTGACCTGTGTATTGATCGTAATGAAAATAATCAGCATTGTAATAAGTACCGGGACGATGATTGACTATCACTTCAACCGGATCGGTTGGAAGATTAGCAAAATAAACGGCAATGCTTTCATTCGGCTTTACATCTTTTTTGTGTTGCTGCCAGAGATAATCAGCCATGTTTGCAATAGTTGCCGGTTTTGTTGTATCCGAAACCGGATGTTGATGCTCTACCATTGCTTCACCGCCGCTCGTAACCCAATAAACAGATTGGGCAAACCATTGAAAGCCGAATACCAAACCCGTTATCGCAATGAAGATAGCGATCCAGGTGATATAGAAGCCAAGCACATTATGAAGATCATAGTTTTTTCTTCGCCAACGTGCCGACCATTTAATGGTGAATCGTTGTTTCCTTGCTGCCTTGCTTCTGGGCCACCACAAGATCAAACCTGTTATCATCATCACTAAAAAGATCAACGTTGCTGAAGCAACAATGGGCTGGCCGATATGATGCGGCAGCCATAAATAAAAATGACCATCGAGTACGATCCGGAAAAAATCCCTGTTCATGTTCTTATGCTTCAGTACTTCGCCGCTGTAAGGATTGAGAAATATCAGCTCGTACTTTGATTCATCATAATAAGCAACAACAGCAGCTTTATATGCACCGGGATATTCAATACCCAATGCTTTTTTTGAAACAAGCTGTTTTTCTGCAATTGTCTTTAATGCTGAAGGTGGCAGAAACGATTTATCTTCTACTGTTACTTTGCGAAATGATTCAGTTAAGTTTCTTATTTCAATTTCAAAAGCAAGAATACAACCCGTGATGCCGAGAAATAAAACAACCAGCCCGGAACTGAGTCCGAGCCAGAGGTGAATTTTCCCAATGATTTTTTTAAATAACATGCTGTATTATAGTTAGCTCTTAAAACCTGTAGTTAACTCCAAGCCTCCAGTTGCGTCCTGCTTCAGCCTGCCAGTAATAATAATTGCCATAATTAGCTCCGGAATAAAGAAACTTGTCTGTAACATTAAAAATGTTCAATGCAACACGAAGTTTATCCTGCTCCCAGAAAATACCGCTATCTATTTTACTGTAATCAGGCAATGCTTCCTGCTTCGTAGCACCTGCCCATGTCCAGGTGCTGCGTTCTGCCAGGTAAGAAAATCCGCCAGAGAAACCAAGACCTCTTAATGCTCCATCGCTGATTTTATAATTAAGCCATGCATTGGCGGTATGTTTTGCATAACCCGGCACTTTGTTGCCAATAGTGGCTTGTGATGCAGCGCTGCTGTCGGCTTTGGTAATCCGCGAATCTGTCAGCGCATAGTTTGCTGTGGCAGTAAGCCCTTTTATAATTTCACCGCGCAGGTCGAGTTCAATGCCCCGTGAACGGGTTTGTCCTAATTGCACAATATATCTGCCGGTTGGATCACTGGGATCAGTAGAGTTTTCATTGTTTTTCAAAATGCGATACACAGCTAATGTAGTTCCCCATTTACCGCCAAACCAATCTCTTTTAATTCCGAGTTCCATATTGTTACCCGTTAATGGTTTTACACTGCTGCCATCTCTTTTAAAACCTGTTTGCAGCAGGAATGACTGATCGTACAATGCATAAACAGATGTTTCCCTGTCAACAGAAAAGCTTGCACCAATACGGGGAGTAATTTTTTTTGCATCAGCTTCAGTTCCATAATCATTATTTTTTACATAGCTATAGCGACCCGCCAATGTAAGACGTAACTTATTATCAAAGAATCCAAGTTCATCCTGTACATATACACCGGTATAAGTTTGGGCTACATATCCATATTGGCCGGCTCGCTGCCGGAGACTTGTTGTTCTGTCCCACACAGGATATCCGTTGGCGGGTGAACCATACACAGGGTTATGCAAACTAAACTTTGACTCATCAGTATCTAATGCATGAAACTGATTCCAGTCGGCCATATATTCTTTATCGTTTACATCGATACCTGTAAGGATGCGATGATGAATTTTACCAGTTTGGAAATCTCCGTTTAAAAATACCTGACCGTATTTAGCAGTGCTTGCCGCATCCCAGATATAAATGCCTCTCACCATGCTGTCGGCGCCAACAAAGGCCGGCCACAGGTCTGATCCCTTTTGTTTATAATCCAAATAAGCAGCCTGTGCAGTCAGTTTCCAGTTGTCATTGAATTTATGTTGCATGTTCAATGTGATGCTCTGATCGGTAACAAACGTGGGGTCCAGTCCGCGTTCTGCGGTGGTCAACCCGCGGGGCAATACACCATATCCTTCGGTTGAGAATACATAATAGCTGCCTACATCGAACATCTTTACTTTTTGCAAAACATATTCGGCAGTAAAAGTTGTTTTATCATCAAGTTTATAACTGATCACAGGAGCAATGCCGTATCGGTTACTATATTCATAAGCTCTGAAAGAATTTTTAGTTTGTCCTGCCGCATTCAAACGATACAACAGCTTTCCTTCTTTGTCGAGCTTACCGTCAAGATCAAGAGTGGCGCGGTACAAATCAAAACTGCCGGTTGTAAAACCAACTTCTCCTTTTGTGATGCCGGTAGGTTTTTTTGTAACAACATTATAAATACCGGCGGGATCGCCTACTGCCATCATAAAACCGGAAGGTCCCTTTACAAATTCAATATGATCAACAAAGCTCATATCTTCTGTAAGCGGAGACCAGTAGGATGTTATTGCATTCATGCCATTGCGAAAGGAAGAGGCACGGGAGCCACGCATATATACATTGGTATAAAGATCGGCCCAGTGTTCTAACCGCATAGCGCCGCTAACGTTGCGGATAACGCCATCAAACATGCTCACGACCTGCTGATCTGCCAATACCTTATTGGAAATTACCTGTATGTTTTGCGGTGTCTCCAGTAAAGGTGTTTGAATACGAAGGGTAGGTGACAACTTTGCTGAATTATAGCTGCGCCTGCCTGCGGCAACAATTACTTCCTGCAACTGTTTATCTGATACCTGCAACTGCAATTCTATCGTTTCAGTTTTATTGGCTGTTATTGTTACGTTACGATTGATGCTTTCATAACCTACAAGTGACAACTCTAATTCATAATTGCCGGCTTGTATATTTCGTATTTCAAATCTGCCATCGTCTCCCGACAATACATTTTTCTTGGTATTCTTTAATGATACGGTGACCATTGCAGCAGGTTTGCCATCGGTTGTAGTTATTTTTCCTTTGAGACTCCCGCTCGTCAATTGTGCTGAAATATTTAACACAAGTGTTGTTACTATAGTTAAAAGCATACTGATCTTCTTCTTCATAATTATTCCTGTTTGGTTTAGTGGTTTAGAATTTGGCGGGCACACTCCCGCAAAACTTCACAACTGCATAGCGAAAAACGGGAGTGGCCCTATTATGTAAAATGATTTCTGGCAGATTCGAGAACCGTCGGATGTAAAACCGAATGTTTTACTCAATCGTTATGATGTAAAACTATTTCAGCAATGAAAGAAGCAGATGCTTTATCGGGAAAACAGTTTTCGCAAAAAGGAAACTGACTTAGTAATGACAAACAAAATCGTTTGAAAATTTTTAGTGCCTCTCCAGGAATGAAGAGGTGTCTATCACATATTAGTATTCATCTTCGATCATTGATCGCTGAAAAGCTTCAGCAATAAAGAGGATTGCAATTCGGTATCGGCTTCCTCCAGCATGTTATCAAACTCTTTCAGCTCACGAAGACTAAGTAATAGTTTGATCCCTTCGCAAGGAGTAGGTACTGCAATGCAACGAATCGTTTCTTTTTCTATAGCAGAGTGCTCATGCATAATCCTCTTCAGCAAATTGCGAAATGAATTGAATGCATTGGTATTTATGGTTAGCATCAGGTTGCCGAACCCTATCTGTATGTGTTCACATTCATAGCAACGAACAACATATCCTATAACATCATCGTGATATAAAGCCTTGTAACAGCACACTTCTTTTTCTTTCAGTAAAAATCCATGATTGATTCTTTTGTCTCTTACGAATTCAGAAACCAATTCTTACGCAATGTGGAATCTTAGTGCAACGTGCAATAATTGCGGCAATGAAGATGCAGTGCGTTAAATAATTTTTTTGGGATATTCCCAAATCGCTATTTTTGCAACACTGGTGCAAAAAACAAAATGACTGCTTTAAGGCGATACAAGCATTTCCTGGCTGCTATTCTTTTAGCGTTATATGCTTTTGTTGCCACTCCTGTTCAACTTTGGCACCACCATGATGATGCTTCAACAATACCTGCTGCCACCTCATCCCGGGATACAAACAATGAGTCCATTTCAAAAGCTGGCAACGCCGCTTCGGAAAACAGTTGCCCGGTATGCTCTCATAAATATTCTACTTACAGCAATGAGGCAGTGGTTTCATCTGAATCATTCCTGGAAATACCAGCAGCAAAGAATGGATACTATTGTGTGCCGGTTATTTCAATTCCTGCTTTCTCTTTGCCCAATAAAGGACCGCCTGTATTATCCTGATTTTCCTTTTCGTGATTTAACCTGGCAAGTGCTGCCGGCCGTGATGCTTCTATCAAATCATCACCTTTTTATTTAAACATATACTTATGCCTGTATTACAAGCTATGCAGCTTGGCAAGCAGTACAATGGTACGCCTGCCCTGATCAATCTTAATCTATCAATAAACAAGAGCGAAATTTTCTGCCTGCTCGGCCAAAACGGAGCCGGGAAAACAACCACCATCAATTTGTTTTTAGGTTTTACAGATGCCAGCAGCGGCAAAGCCATCATCAACGATGTGGAAGTAAAACCCAATGATACGGCTACCAAAAAGTTTGTGGCTTACATACCTGAAGTAGTACAACTATATGGCAATTTAAACGGGATAGAAAACCTGGATTTTTTCAGCCGTTTAGCGGGATTCAAATACTCAAAAGAAATGCTGAAAGGTTATTTAACAAAAGCCGGTCTGCAAAAAGAAGCTCAACCCTCACGACTATCCACTTACAGTAAAGGGATGCGGCAGAAGGTGGGTATTGCTATTGCACTTGCAAAAAATGCTGATGTCATTCTGATGGACGAGCCTACATCGGGGCTCGACCCAAAGGCCACTGCTGAATTCACCAAAATATGCAAAGAACTGGCCGCTGAAGGCAAAAGCATCTTCATGGCAACGCACGACATTTTTAATGCAGTGAATGTGGGCACAAGGATCGGGATAATGAAACAGGGTGAATTAGTTCACACGGTAGATACCAATCATATTTCAGCAAACGAATTGCAGCAATTGTATTTAGAGACGATTTAAAACCAAACTAACAAATGAAATATTTTTCACTTTTTATCGCGGCAGTATTCTTTACAGCTATTGCTCACAGCCAATATAGCATTAAAGGAAAAATTACCGGCGAAAACAATAAGCCCATCATTAAGGCAACAATAAGCGTCAGTCAAAAAGCAAAAGTTACAGTTACTACAACCAATGAAGAAGGATATTATGAAATTACCGGCCTGGCAAACGGTAAGTGTGAAGTAATCGCCTCGGCAGCAGGTTTTGAAACCGGCATTGAAGTAGTAACGTTGAACAACGGTTCTCTTGAACTGAATTTTACACTGTCCATTGCATCTATACAACTGCAAACAGTAGAAGTGATAGGCCGCAGTGCCAGGAAATACAACAGCGATTATTCATTCAGCGCCACCCGAACAGCTATTTTAAATAAAGACCTTCCACAATCCATCGGCACCGTTACAAAAGAATTAATTACCGACAGGCAGGCCTTTCAATTAGCCGATGCAGTAAAAATTATTCCGGGAGTAATTCCCTCCAGTTATTATAATCAGTATGCCATTCGTGGTATCAGCCAAAATGAAGAAGGACAAATTATCAATGGCATGCGCACACGGCAGTATTATTTTCTGCAACCCATTACCAGCAACATTGAAAGAGTGGAAGTAATAAAAGGCCCGGCCAGCGCCACATTCGCCAGTGTTGATCCCGGCGGCAGCATCAACCTCGTTACCAAAAAACCTTTGCGAATTGACAGGAAAGAAATCAATCTGACAGCAGGAAGTTTCAGCACCATTCGCGGCACACTGGATTTTACCGGCCCATTGAATAAAGACAAAACATTATTATATCGTTTGAACGGCGCATACCAGGAAGCAAAAAGCTTCAGGGACCTGGTAAAAAATAATTCACTGCTCATCTCGCCATCTTTTTCATACATACCTAATGATAAAACAGCCATCAATGCTGAAATCATTATGAGCAACCTGAACGGCAACCTCGACCGCGGGCAACCCATCTTCGGAGCCGTAGCCGGCGTTACTAATCTTAACAGTACACCCACCAGTTTAAACCTCGGTGCTCCCAATGATTTTTTCAAGTCAAAAGAATTTATCATTATGGGTAATCTGTCACACAAGTTCACCAAAGCCATCAGCTTTAATGCATCGTACATGAAACAAACCTGGCAGGAAGATTTGCAGGAGCACCGTACCAACAATGCGTTTGCGCCGGATATCAATGGTCAGCCGATAAGCTCTTTAGTGGGAATGCAATTGGTACAGCGTAAACAAAACTGGAATATAGATAACATCAATAGCTATTTCAATTTTGATTTTGCCACCGGCAGTGCCCGGCACCTACTGTTAATAGGATATGATTTGCAGAGTTGGGAAAAATTAAAAGGTGGCGGACAAAATGCTGCGAGAGGTTTTTTATTAAAAGATGGTACAGTAGCTAATTCATTTATTATTGGCAATGCTTCCAATTATCAAACCATCACTTATAACGGGCAAACACTACCCAAACCCAACGTTGACCATTTCGATTTAAACAACCCTGTTTATACCATCCGCAATATCAATGATTATATTATGAACTCCAGGATTGTGATTCCTTCTGCTTTAACTACAAATAATGCAATCTACATCCAGGAGCAAATGAACTGGAATAAGTTTACTGTATTAATGAGTTTGCGGCAGGAATGGTTTAAAGACATTACTAATTACGAAGCACCGGGTGAATTATCATTTACCAACTCCAAACTGTTGCCACGCATCGGCCTCACTTATGCCGTTACCAAAAACATCAATGTTTACGGAACATACTTAGAAGGCTATCAGCCCCAGAGTAATACAGTAACATTAATGCCTAACACCGGTAACTATTTCTGGACCTCGCAATCCGCATCAAGATTTAAACCGCTTATCAGCGATTTAAAAGAGTTGGGAGTAAAAGCCACTGTATGGAAAGGAAAGATGCATATGAATGCGGCGGTGTATGAAATCAACCAGGAAAATTTATTGTTGAATGCAAACCTGCCGGCGTATCCTGATTCACTCATTACCCGTGGCGCAGAAAGAAGCAGGGGTTTTGAAATAGATGTAGCCGGTTACCTATTACCCAACTGGCAAATCAATGCATCGTACAGCTACATAGATGCAGAGATAGTAGAAGATAATTATGAGACATTAAAAGGCGCAAGAAAACAAAATACTCCTGTAAACAGCGCCAACCTCTGGACACGTTGCAACTTTTCCGGCATCCCTGCTTTAAAAGATATTGGTATTGGTATCGGCATGCAGCACAACGGAAGCCGCATCCCATGGTTTACGAGGGCTTTTGAAGTGCCGGCTTACACCATTATTGATATGGCTTTCTATTACACGCCGGGCAAAAGCAATGTGCAGATAGCATTGAATGTAAATAATGTGTTTGATAAAACTTATTGGATCGGCGCTCAAAATTATGTGCGCCTGTTTCCCGGTGCGCCGCGGAATGTAATGTTAACTGCAACGTACAGATTTTAAAACCTCTCTCCAACCCCTCTCCAAAGGAGAGGAGCTTAGACAAAATATGAATAGGACATTATTATTTACCAAACAGTTTTGCAAAAATGCTTTTCAGCAAAAAGCATTTTACATTCTGTGGTTCATGTTTGCCCTGCTATTGCTGTATGCCGGAATAACAGGTCATCAGCACATGGCAAAGCAAAACGATATCCGGCAACAATACCAGCAGGCTATCCGCAAAAGCTGGACAAATAACCCGGATAAGCATCCGCACCGCATGGCGCATTTCGGAAGTTTTGCTTTAAGGTTAAAACATCCGCTAAGCCTCTTTGATTTTGGAATGGAAAATTATGCAGGCAACGCAGTGTTTCTCGAAGCTCATAAACAAAATACAGTTAACTACAGTGAAGCAAGTTTCAGCACCGGACTTTTACGAATGGGTGAACTAAGCGTCGCCATGCTTTTGCAGATCATTCTTCCATTGATAATTTTCTTCTTAGGGTTCAATAGTATATCAGCCGACAGAGAGAACGGAACATTAAAGATCATCGGCAGCCAGGGCGCCGGAATTTATTCTTTGCTATTGGGAAGAAGTTTGGCGTTGTGGGCATTGAGCAGCTTATTTTTTATTCCTGCGTTTTTATTAACAGTTGTATTATTATCTGTTCACTCTTTAGAAAACATTCCTGCGCAGGCAGCCGGCCGTTTTGCATTCATCTGCCTTGCTTATATCATTTTCTTTTGGGTGGTATCAGTCATTGCTGTTCTAGTATCGGCCACCAGTAATACATCTAAATCAGCGCTGATAAAATTATTGGGCTTATGGTTGTTGCTGGCCATTGTTTTGCCAAAGACAACGCAAGTGGTGGGCAATAGTATTTATCCATCGCCTTCAAAGCTCAGTTTTGAAACGGCTATTGAAAAAGATATTGTGAAACAGGGTGACAGCCATAATCCCGATGATCCTTTCTTTAAAAAAGTGAGAGACAGCGTACTGAAAAAATATGGCGTAAGTACTGCAGACAGCTTACCCGTAAACATGGGTGGCATTATAGGAAAAGCAGGTGAACAACTCAGCACTGAAACTTACATAAAACATCAAAACAATTTAACCCAACTGCATAGAAAACAAAATGCCTTTTCAAAAATGTTTGCATGGGTCAATCCTTTTGTGATGATAAAAAGCAACTCTATGGCTTTTGCCGGCAGCGATTTTGAAGCCTATACTTTTTTTCAGCAGCAGGCGGAAGTTTACCGGTATGCACTGGCGCAGCGCATGAACGATCTGCAGATACAATATGTGAGCAATACAACACCCAAAGAAGGCTCGTATGGTTTGCATATTGATAAAAAACATTGGAATGAGTTTGAAGATTTTCATTACGAGTTTATGCCAGCCGGTAAAATTTTCAGGAACGAACGGCTATCTGTTGCCGCATTGCTGTTCTGGCTGGTTAGTTCTTTTGTTGGTATCAGCATTATTGCAAAACGATTTAAAATTATTGCTTAGACATGTACGGGTTAATGATCATTCAATTTCTAAGAAACAGAATCGCTGTTTTATCCCTTGCGCTTTTATTTACAGCGGGAGTTGTCAGCTTATTGGTGGGTAAAAGCTTTTTGACGAAGCAGCAGGCGGCTATTGAAGAAACAGCCGCTTATCAGCAAGACCATATAAACCGGCTGGTAAAATATGAAAACAAAGAAATGGGCTTACTGCTCTATTATTTAAAGTTTGCCTATATCAATCCCACTTCTGATCTCACAGGTTTAGCTATCGGCCAACGCGATATAAACAGCAGCATTCAATCTCCCTCCATACGAACCTTAGAGGCGCAGAAATATGATACCGATATCCGCAACCCGTATAATGCCATGGCAGGCAATTTTGATTTGAGCTTTGTGATCCTATATTTATTTCCGCTGGTCATTATCGCTTTATGCTTTAACCTGTGCAGCGAAGAAAAGGAACAGGGCACATGGCCGCTGATACAGGCGCAGAACATAAGCAGCCGCAAGTACCTTTTGACAAAAATAACCGTACCCTGTTTTTTTATTACGGCAGTATTGTTTGTTTTATACGCTTTAGCAGCTTTACTGTTGCACATTCCGCTCAATAATGCCTTTGCTGCCTTCATCATCAGCAATTTTCTGTACGTCAGCTTTTGGTTTGCGTTGGCATTGCTGGTTATATCTTTTTTTAAAAGCAGCAGTGTAAATGCCATCAGTTTATTAAGCGCCTGGCTGCTGCTCACATTGCTGCTACCCGCGGCGGTTAACAACTACATCACCAATAAATATCCCGTGCCGGAATCATTAAGCACTATGGTTAAACAAAGAGATGGTTATCATAAAAAATGGGATATACCACAGGATAGTTCTATGAGTTTGTTCTTTAAAGAATATCCTGAGTATGCATCATGCAAATGGACAAGTGAAGGATTTAACTGGCTGTGGTATTATGCCATGCAGCATCTCGGCGACGCTGATGCAAGACCGGGCAGGGATTTGTTTATGCGAAAGCTGCAGCAGCGGGAAAATTTAAGCAGTCAATTGAGCAAACTGATACCAACGCTTTACACACAATTATACAATACTCATTTAGCGCAAAGCAGCTTAAGCAATCACCTGCAGTTTTTAGACAGCACCACGCAGTTTCATGAAAGGCTGCGCAAATATTTTTATCCGAAAATATTTACAGCAGCGCCGGTGTCGCATGAAAACTGGAACCGGTTTACACCTGAATACTTCTATGTAAAAAATGAGACATCCTTACTGAGCAGTTTGTATGCAGGCTTGTTTGTGCTGCTGACAGCAGGAATAGCTATTATACGACTAAGACGTTCATCATAAAATTCTTTTTATGCGAAGGAGTTTGTCATACATCTTACTTTTGCTTTTTAACCAGGGGCTAAATGCACAGGATGCATTTAATTTTCCACCTCCTGCTGTTGCTCCGGTTGTACATGCCATTGAGGTAAACGAAACCATTATTGTAGATGGTAAATTAAACGAAGCAATATGGCAGCAGGCGCCCGCTATTAAAGATTTTTTCAAAACGGAACCGCGGCAGGGCGGAAAGTATTTGTATGAAACTTCAGTGAAAATAGTTTTTGACAAAAATAATTTATACTTCGGCGTTTTTTGCAAAGACAGTGTTGGCAAAAAAGGAATGCGGGTGCAGGATATGAAAAGAGATTGGGAGTATAGCAGCAATGATAACTTTTATGTTTCTCTTGATCCGCAAAATACCAAACGTTTCTGTGTTTCATTTATGACCACGCCATTAGGCAATGTAAGGGATGTACAGGTGTTTGATGATTCGTTTCGTGATATTGACTGGGATGCATTATGGAAAGTAAGAACATCGGTAACGGATAGCGGTTGGTATGCTGAAATGGCGATACCCTTTTCAAGTTTGCGCTACAATAAAACCTCTGAAACGGATTCAGTGAGCTGGGGCATTACGTTTGCAAGACTGGCAAGAAGAGATTATGAAAAAACAGTTTTCCCGGCGATACCGCAGGCTTTCACCCCTCAGCGAATGGCCTATGCTGCGCAATTAAAAGGACTGAGACTGCCGCCACCGGCTACCAATATCAGGCTGCAACCCTATGTATTATTTCAAAGCAATAAGAATACAATTGCAGCAGGTACCACATCTTCATCAAATCAATTTAAAAACGGTGGCGAAGCGAAGTGGGCTGTCAACCCGCAATCGGTTTTGGATATTACATTCAATACAGATTTTGCGCAAGCTGATTTGGATAGGGCAGTAAATAATCTAACAAGATTCAATGTGCTGTTTCCTGAACGAAGACAATTTTTTTTGGAGAATAGTGGACTATATGCAGGCGCAGACGTAAGAGGATTGAAACCTTTTTTCAGCAGAACAATCGGTTTGGCTAATACACAATTCAATGCCGATCCTGTGCCGATAGATGCAGGAATAAGATTTACGAACAGAAACCAAAAGCAGGCATTTGCCGGTTTATATGTTCATCAGCGGGCAACTGAATACCAGGGAGCCGCCAATTTTGCCGTATTACGTTATTTTGAAAACTACGGCAGGCAAAGCAATATAGGTTTAATGCTAACCCATCGCCTGGATGAAGCCAACGCATCTAAAGGATTTGATCAACGAAATAATACCACTGCAACGATTGATGGTTTTATTCGTCCGAAAGATGATTTTAATATTCAATACCTGCTAACTGCATCAAGAAATAATACCAGTGACAGCATCGGATTTGGCGGAAATCTCTGGTTTGAATACACACCTAATAAGCTATATGCTTATTGGAAGACCACTTTTATTGATGATAAATATTTGCCGGGGATGGGTTTCACATTTACCAGCAACACATTTTATAATAATGGCTGCGGCTATTACATGTGGCGGCCGAATAAAGGAATTGCCGGTAAACTTATACGCCGGTGGGATCCTGGTTTTTTTATCGAAACATACCAGGATGGAAGAACATATAAATTTCAAAGCGCCAACCTGTATCTTTTCCCGGTTTATATAATTTTTAAAGACAACAGCACACTCGAATATGCTATCTATCCAACCTGGGAACATTTCTTCTTTGAGCCGCTTGGTTTCAAAGTAGAACCAAAGAAATACTATTACACCCGGCAACAACTGCGGTATAATTCAGATGCCAGTAAAAAAATATCCGGTAACATTAGTTATTACTGGGGAAAATTTTATGATGGAAAGCTCGATGAACTTAATCTGGGTATCAGGCTGGCGCCCGATCCTAAAATTGCATTTACCGGAAGCTATCAACTTAACAAAAGCAGGCGACCGGGTATTGATGAAGCGGATGAAGATATTGTTTTGTGGACGATAGGTTGCCGCCTTGCCGCCAATCCACGTATACAGTTCAGTGGTTTTTATCAGTACAACACGTTTGATAAACAGGGAAGATGGAACCTGAGAGGAAGCTGGGAGTTTGCACCGTTGAGTTTTTTGTATGTAGTATTTAACGAAAGCAGTTTCCGTGATAGCCCCGTGCGGAATCAGAGTTTTATTTCGAAGCTTACTTATCTAAAGCAATTTTAGATAATCTGTAATGAAAACATCACTCAAAAGAAAAGCAGCCGTATCTCCGGCTGCTTTTCTTTATGCTTATAAAAACTGATTACAATTTCGCTCCTACGCTGATAAAGAATGTTCTTCCATCGGCGGGTAAAGCGCCGGGACCCGGATAACCACCGGCACGGCGTGTGAAGTATCTTTCATCAAACAGGTTATTGATACCTGTTTTTATATTGATTCCTTTTGAAAATTTATAGGTAGCTGTAAGATCCGCTACTGTATAAGAAGGGATCAATCCTGTTTGTGCATTACTGCTCACGGCAACGGTATTATTGGCATCGCTGAAAGTTTCACCCACATAGCTTAGCTGTGCTGTCAGCAGAAAACCTTTATACCCGCCTGTGATACCGGCACGAAGAATATTCTCCGGAGCATTTTCCACTTTCTTGCCTTTTGTAGCTTCATTTTTAAAATCGTCGCTGTATTTCGCATTGGTATATCCGTAAGAAGTGAAGATGATCAGGTCAGCTTTTGGATGTACAGCAAATGCTCGTACAGGATTAAATTCCACATAAGCTTCAACACCTTTACTGGTGCTGTTGCCCACATTCGTTACCAGGCGGTAAGAAGGAGTGCCACTAACAGTAACGGTGCCGATACGATCATTGTACTGAAGATAATAACCGCTTACATCAAACTGCAAAAAGTCTTTCACTTTGCCACGATAACCAAGATCGAGATTATATCCTTTTGAATCTTTTAATTCGGGATCTATCACATCCGTTGTAGGTGGCGCCTGCAGGTTGGCAAATTGTATGGGGCGATAAGCCTGTGAATAGTTTGCATAAAACTCTGTGCCGCTTGTAACATGATACTCGGCTCCCACGCCTGCTAACAAAAAGCCGCGGCTTCTTGTAACATTTTGTAATAAAACTTCAGCGCCAGCTTGTGTAAAACCATCTCTTCCGTTAGCCTTTCCTTCAAGCCATTCATAACGTATGCCTGGTACGAACAAAATTTTATCTGACAGACGGAAAATATTTTCTGCAAATACGGCTGCATTATTCGATGTAAAATCCACATCTCTCGGCCATACACCTTCAATACTTACATCATAGTTACTGCCGGTAGTTCCTTTACCATTTGCCAAACGATAAGTAGTTCCGGTATAAAGCCTGATACCGCCGGAGAACGTATTATCCATTTTACCCAATTTATAATCGGTGATAAAACGGCTTTCCATTCCGTAGTTGCGATAGTGATCTATCTGCACCGAGCGGTTAGCATATTGTAACGTGGCGGGATTGATGCTGTCTTTTACATTTATGCCCTGCAAATAACCAACACTGTTACGATCGCCGATAGTGGCAAAGAACTTTGTATTCAATCTTGTCTTTTCGCTGAAATAATAATTAGCGATTAAAGCCGGAGTAGTCCATTTAATATCAAACCAGTTGCGACTGCGAAAACTTTGCTGTGCGTCTGCTTCAATTTGAGCATCTGTTAATCCACCCGGCTGCTGGCTGCGGATATGCGAATGCATCAGTTCGGCTGTTAATGAAAATTTCGGCGAGAAGCGATAAGTAACCGTTCCATATCCTGCATTGGTATAGTAGCGGCTGTTTTGTCTCCAGCCATCTCCATTGCGGTGATCAAAGAAGGTATAATAATGTACTTTCTTTGTATTACCGCCTATTGCATTGTATGAATTGAATAAAGAATTGCTTCCAACGGTTTGCTGCGTTTCAAATTCAAAAGGTTTTTTGATCTCGCTGCCATTGCGCAAAATATAATTCACCAAACCGCCAAATTGCGGGCCATATTGCAATGAACCATGTCCTCTTACAATTTCTATTCTTTGCACAGCCTGCAGTTGCGGATTATAATAAGCTTCAGGATAGCCAAAAGGATCTGCAGCTATATCATAACCGTTTTGCCTTGTATTAAATTCCCAGCTACGGTTGGGGCTCAATCCTCTTGCAGCAATACCAATCTGGATACCGCTGGGATCGCTTTCCCATATTTGAATACCGGGCACTTTTGCCAATACCTGGCGCATATTGTTAGTCACCACATTTCCCTGTACGTTATCTAATACGATCAGTGCATTCTTTTTGCCCGCATAAATTGAAGTGCCCACTACTTCAGGCATTTGATGGTAATCAGATTTGCTTTGACGGCCTACCACCGTTATTTCGGGCAAATATTTGTGTTCTGGTTTGGTAGTGTCTTCAACAACCTGTAATCCGTTTTCCTGTGCAGTCAGTAAACCGGCTAAAGAAAGCAGGCCGGTCATCATTCCTATTTTTTTAAACATTTCCTCTAAACTTTTAGTGCCGCAAAGGTGCTTGCAAACAATCCAAGTGGTTTTCGGAAGTGGGAAAAACTGTTACGCAAGCCGGAATCTGACAAAATACTGACAATAAAAAAAGGCACCCCTTACAGAACAGCCTACTATACATGATTTTTGATGGTTATTTATTCTACTACAAGGATGCCTTTAGCAGTCACCCTGACCTCATTTTCCGGTTTCGTAATGGCATCTATCTCTTCTTTTGACTTTTTGGCGTCTTCAGCGTAGTGTTTTAACTCGGCTACTGAAATAGTTTTCTTTTTCACCTCGCCATCAATTACTACTGTTTTTCCTTTGGCGGCCAGCGGCAGAAAGAATCCGTAATCCTTCATTTTAACCATTGCCGTTTCTTTATCGTTTAGCTGCAGCTTCAACCAGCATCCTTTTTTGGGACATACGTCCACTATTTTGGCCTTTATTTTTGTGTTCAGTGTTTCTGTTCCTTCATTTAATTTGACTAATGCCTCACTTATGGGTATGGCATTATCAGCTGTTATTTTTTCACCATAGGTATCACCGGGTTTGGCATCACCGGCTGGCGGCTGGCTATTGCCCATAAAAGCAAAAAGAATTACAACAAGAACCGATATTGTTTTTTTCATGTGTGTAAGGTTAGATAAACAAAGATAATTTTTACAACTGATAATTGTCAGCGTCCTGGCGCTACGCATTTACCCAGGTTACTTTTTCTTCCAGTGGCAATCTTGTCGCACCTATTGACGGAATAGCTGTATGGCCGATATAAAAAAATCCAAGCAGTTTATCCTGGGCTTCCAGTCCAAAAAATGATTTTGCTTCTTCAAAATAGGTTACACCACCCGTGGTCCAATAGCCGCCCAATCCATAAGCCGTAACCGATAAATAAATATTTTGCACGGCACAGGCCACCGCTTCTATGTCTTCTATTTCAGGAATGTTTTTCGTTAGTGTTCTTTTCATGCCAATAGCAATGATATGAGAAGCTTTCAACGGATTGTTTTGCAATTTGCCATAAGTAATTTCCTTGAACTGGCTACCGGCTTTCTGTTTGTATAATTTGCTTTGAAAAGCGGCTAATTTTTTTAACCCATCACCGGTAAACACAGTGAAATGCCAGGGCTGTTGCTGACCGTGATTGGGCGCCCATGTCGCATTGATCAATATCTCGTTTATAATTTTATCGTCCACTTTTTTACCCGCTTCCAGCTGATCAGGAAAAACAGAACGACGGCCTCGGACCAATTCATTAAAAAGATCAGGATTCATCTGTTTATTTTTTATTTTTTTTGCCACATGGAACCTCGCAAATAACCATTTTCCTGTGTGATGAAAATTATCATGCCCGGTTTCATAGTAAAATTTATCCGGCAAAAGTAAAAGCCTGCGACTGCAATTAAAAACTTTACTATGGCGGTTAGCTATTTTAAAACAACTTTTAGCCTGCTAAATTCCGGCCTGATTTAAATGGAATAACATCATTTCACCAAATAAAATATTCCCCATGAAATAGACATTTTTTTGAAATGCAGTCCTGAAAACTGTTTGCTGGCCGACAAAAAAATCTATGCACATTCTGTGAAAAACTCCCAAGGGAAACTTCTATGAATTGATATTACATTCGTTCGAGTTCTTAATAAATAATTAATATCGGCGTTGGGCAGTTACCTTATCCACTACTGCCCGCTTAATAGGGAACCGTGTGAAAATCATGGGCTGACGGGCAACTGTAAAGCCACTCCCTTCAACAAAGGGAACAGACCCGGTCAAGAAAGCCACTGTCCCGGCATTAATGTCGGGGTGGGAAGGTGACCAGGTTGGGCCAAGCCAGGAGACCTGCCGTTGTTATGTTTATTGTTTGGAGCCTCCCGAAAAAGGTACAGGCAAAGATTGAATGTCGCTTCTTTCTGTAAAAGAGGTGCGGATTCTTCGTCTTTAGTCGTGCCGCTTTTTGACAACATTGAATTTATAATACTATGCACGACGAACAAGAAATCTTATTAAAAGAAAACAAAGACCGCTTTGTTATTCTCCCCATCAATTATCCAAAAATTTGGGAAAAATATAAACAACACGAAGCCAGCTTTTGGACGGCTGAGGAGATTGACCTGAGTGGCGATATCAAGGATTGGAATGGCCTGAATGATGGCGAACGTCATTTCATTTCACATGTACTGGCATTTTTTGCTGCAAGCGATGGCATTGTGAACGAAAACCTGGCAGTGAATTTCATGAGTGAAGTACAATTGCCGGAAGCCCGTTGTTTTTACGGCTTTCAGATTATGATGGAAAACATTCACTCCGAAACTTATGCGTTACTGATCGATACCTATATCAAAGATCCCAAAGAAAAGGATCGTCTTTTCCATGCCATCGACACAGTGCCTGCTGTTAAGAAAAAAGCAGAATGGGCTCTTCGCTGGATCGAGAATGGAAGCTTTGCTGAACGCTTAGTGGCTTTTGCTGCTGTAGAAGGAATTTTCTTTAGCGGAAGCTTCTGCTCTATCTTCTGGATGAAGAAAAGAGGATTGATGCCCGGCCTTACCTTCAGCAACGAGCTGATCAGCCGTGATGAAGGATTGCATTGTGAATTCGCTTGTTTGTTATACAGCATGTTGAAAAACAAAATGAGTGAAGAACAGGTACATGCCATTATTGGTAATGCAGTGGAAATTGAAAAGGAGTTTATCACCGATGCTTTGCCTGTCGACCTGATAGGTATGAATGCAAAACTGATGCAGCAATACATCGAGTTTGTAGCTGACAGGTGGTTAACTGAATTAGGTTATACTAAGATTTTCAATGCGACCAACCCTTTTGATTTTATGGAACTGATTTCTTTACAAGGTAAAACCAACTTCTTCGAAAAAAGAGTGGGCGAATACCAGAAGTCGGGTGTGATGAATGATATTAAATCAAATACGTTTTCAATTGACGAAGATTTTTGATGCTCCTGGTTTCACTTTTTAAAGACTCACAACTACTAACCTTCTAAATATAAAGACATGTATGTACTGAAACGCAATGGCAAGCAGGAAGCCGTTCATTTCGACAAGATCACATCCCGGGTAATGAAATTAAGTTATGGCCTTACCCTTAAATCAGATGACGTTATTGAAATTGCCAAAAAAGTAATTGTTGGTATTTACAATGGCGTACCCACTACCGAATTGGATAACCTGGCTGCAGAAACAGCCGCTTCATTTACCACCAAGCATCCTGATTTTGCGGTATTGGCGGCAAGGATCGCTGTGAGCAACCTGCATAAGAATACGACCAAGTCTTTTTCAGAAACGGCAAAGCTTCTTTACAATTATATCGATAATAAAACAGGAGAAAAAGCGCCTTTACTGGCTGATGATGTGTACGACATCATCCAGCAAAATGCTGATCAGCTCGATGCATCTATTATCTACGAAAGGGATTATCATTTTGATTTCTTTGGTTTCAAAACCCTGGAAAAATCGTACCTGCTGAAAGTAAATGGTAAAATAGTTGAACGTCCGCAACATTTGTTTATGCGTGTTGCCTTAGGCATTCATAAAACAGATATCGATGCAGCCATCGAAACTTATAACCTGATGAGTGAAAAATGGTTTGTGCATGCAACGCCAACCCTGTTCAACTCTGGTACACCTAAGCCGCAAATGAGTAGCTGCTTCCTGCAAAGCATGAAAGAAGACAGCATTGCCGGTATTTATGAAACATTGAAAAATGCGGCGCTTATTTCCCAATCTGCCGGCGGACTCGGTATCAATATTCATAATATCCGTTCAACCGGTAGCTATATCAAAGGCACGAATGGTACCAGCAATGGTATCATCCCGATGCTGCGTGTATTTAATGATACCGCCCGTTATGTAGACCAGGGCGGTGGCAAACGCAAAGGAGCATTTGCCGTTTACCTGGAACCCTGGCATGCGGATGTATTTGAATTTTTGGACCTGCGCAAAAACCATGGTAAAGAAGAAATGAGAGCAAGAGATCTTTTCCTGGCTCTTTGGATTCCGGATCTCTTTATGAAACGTGTTGAGGCTGATGGCCAATGGAGTTTGTTTTGCCCCAATGAAGCAAAAAACCTGCATACCACGCATGGCGCTGAATTCGAAACTTTGTATGAGCAATATGAGAAACAAGGAAAGGCAAAGAAAACAATTCCTGCCCGTGATCTCTGGAACGCTATACTCGAAGCACAAATAGAAACCGGCAATCCATACATGCTGTATAAAGATGCCGCCAACGAAAAATCAAACCAAAAGAATTTGGGTACGATTCGTTGCAGCAATCTTTGCACCGAGATCATTGAATACAGTGATGAGAATGAAACAGCGGTTTGTAACCTGGCTTCTATTTCGCTGCCCCGCTTTGTTGAAGGCAAGAAGTTCAACTTTGATAAATTGCTGGAAGTAACACAGATCATTACCCGCAACCTGAATAAGATCATTGACAACAACTATTACCCGCTGGAAGAAACAAAACGCAGCAATTTCCGTCATCGCCCGATCGGAATCGGCGTACAGGGTTTAGCGGATGTGTTTATGTTGCTGGGCTTGCCATTCGAAAGCGATATGGCGAAGCTGCTGAACAAAAATATTTTTGAAACGATCTATTATGCTGCGTTGGTTGCTTCCAATAAAATTGCCAGGGAAGTGGGAGCTTATGAAACATTCGAAGGCTCTCCTTTGTCAAAAGGTATTTTCCAATTTGATATGTGGAACGTGCAACCCAGCGATCGTTATAACTGGGATGCGTTGAAAGCTGAGATCAGAGAACATGGAGTAAGAAATTCTTTGTTACTGGCGCCAATGCCAACAGCGTCTACCTCGCAAATTCTTGGCAACAACGAATGTTTTGAACCCTACACGTCCAATATTTACAATCGTCGTGTATTGAGTGGAGAATTTGTGGTAGTAAATAAACATTTGCTGAAAGACCTGATGAGCCTTGGTCTTTGGAACGATAGTATGAAGCAACGCATCATTGCTGCCAACGGATCTGTTCAGAATATTGACGAGATACCAACCAACCTGAAAGAAATTTATAAAACAGTTTGGGAGATCAAGCAGCGTTCATTGATCGATATGTCGGCTGACCGTGGTGCATTTATCTGCCAGTCGCAATCGCTCAACCTGTTTGTAGAGCAGCCTAATTTTGCCAAGCTAAGTTCGATGCATTTCTATACCTGGAAAAAAGGATTAAAAACGGGTATGTATTACCTGAGAACAAAAGCGGCTACTGACGCTGTTAAATTTACAGTTGACTCATCTGTTATCAAGCAAGCACAAACAGTTGCTGATAAAGCAGAAGCTATTGAACAAATATCCTGTTCACTGGACAACCCGGAAGGTTGCATCAGCTGCGGATCATAAATACTTACTGACGGTTTATACATCTGGAGGAATGGGAAACTGTTCCTCTTTTTTATTTCTGCTTTTTTTACATTTGATTTTAAACCTAACTTGTAATAAAATCTATTGTTATGCTATCAAAATCAATACAGGAAGCACTTAACAGCCAGGTACAGATGGAAGCCGAATCTTCGCAAGCTTACCTGGCCATGGCATCATGGGCCGAAATTCAACCGGGATTGCAGGGAGTAACTGATTTTTTCTACAAACAGTCGGATGAGGAAAGAGTGCATATGTTGAAGTTGATCCGTTTTATCAACGAGCGGGGTGGGTTTGCCGTTGTTCCCGCATTGGCCCAACCCATTATTACATTTAAGTCACTGAAATTCGTTTTTGACGAATTTCTAACTCACGAATTGAAAGTAAGCAATAGCATCAACGATCTCGTACATCTCTCACTTTCCGAAAAAGACTACGCTACCCATAATTTCCTGCAGTGGTATGTGAATGAACAAATGGAAGAAGAACATACAGCCCGTACACTAAATGATAAACTGGAATTGGTGGGCGATGATAAAGGGGGATTGTATTTGTTTGACCGGGACATTATGATGTACCGGGGAGCGGGTGAAAAGGGTAAAAGATAAATCCCAGCCAACTAAAGGGAAGTAAAAAATGTACCAGCACAGAACTCTGGTACATTTTTTTTTAAAATCTCAGCTTAATTCCACCATTAATAACAAACCCATCCAGCGGTGCATAAATATCTTTGAACACCGGGTTATCGATCGATCCTGTATAAATGCTGCCAAATCTTGTTTGCCTTGTATCGAGGAAATTTTCAAAATTGATATACAAAGAAAATTTCTCCCATAGCTTTTCCACCATGAAGCCATTGATCCAATAAGGTTTGCCGGTGCTACCATCGCTTAGCTTTTGTTTGCTGAAATAATAACCTTCCAATCCAATCTTCCATTTATCTTCCACCTCATACAGCAAAACGGAATTGAGACGGTGTCGTGGTGTGAGATAATTTTCTGTTTTACTATTTCCTTCGTGCAGGTAAGCTTCAGTAAAGGTGTAACCGAGAAACAGTTTAAAATCACTGTAGCCCAGTTTCACATTCGTTTCCATTCCCCGGCTATCAATATGACCCTTCACCGTATAAAAGCGATAGTTATTACCATCCGGTTGCAGCAATAGAGGATCAGCAATTCGTGTATAAAAGAAAAGATGATTGACACCGAAACTCACCTCGCCATCAGCAAATCTTGTTTTGTAATTAATATCTGCATTTACACCATAGCTGCGTTCCAGTTTATTTACCTTATCATCCACCGGCAACACATTTCTATATTGCAGCCTTTCACTTTCTTCGGTAAAAATAGTTGGCGTTTTATAACCCAGTCCACCGCCAATCCGGGATGTAAGCTTCGGCGTGATATTGAACAAAGCGGATATCCTTGGTAAGAATGCAAATCCATAATCCTTTACCTGGTCGCCTCTTAAGCCTGTCTCCAAACTAAACTTATTGGTGAGCTTCAGATTGTTTTGTACAAAAGCCCCTATTGTTATTTGATCATAATTTCTCAAAGGGGTTGGTGTAGTTTTCACCTCGCTGAAATGATCGGTATAAAGATTGAGGCCGGTGACCCATTCCGATCTGTCACCATGATAAGCATAAGTGGCTTCAGTAAAAGTTCCGCTTTGTTTACCATTAAACACATAGCCGGGCAAACTCATTATGCGTTTAAAGTGATTGAAGCTATTCTTTAATGCGATGTGACTGCATTTGCCAAATCGATGTTCAAGGCTGAACTGCGTGCTGATACGATCACTGTTGTTTTTTTCAAAAAAGCCTGCTGCTTTTTTCTCTTTGATGAAATCAACATCACCACCAGTTCTGTCTTCAGTTGTTAGATTTACTCCCAAATTCAATTGAGTATTCTTGTTGAAGTACACAAAGAATTTGGGATTTAATGTATATCGTTCAAATTTTGGAATAGCAGTTAATCCAATATCCGCCGGGTCGTATGCTTTATTACTATTTCTTGAAGCGAATATTGTCGTTCCAATTTTTCCAAATCGCTGTCCAAAAAATCCGCTGGTGTTTAAACCACCGCCTGAAGTGGCATCTAAATGAAATTTTAATTCTCTTTCATCAGCAGGCGTTTTCGAAATGAGGTTGACCAGACCGGCAATCGCACCACCGCCATATAAGGTTGAAGCAGATCCTTTGATCACCTCGAACTGCTTAAGATCTAAAGGAGGCGTTTGCAACAAGCCCAGGCCGCTGCTGAAGCCCGCATATAAAGGCAATCCATCTTTCAAAATTTGTGTGTATCTCCCATCAAGACCTTGTATGCGAATAGATGCGTTGGCTGAAGTAGCAGAAGTTTGTTGGGTTTGAATACCCGTACTTTCCGTTAATACCATCCGGATATCACCCGGTTTCATATTGGCTTTTTCATCCAACTCTTCACCTGCGATAAACTCGACTCTTGTTGGAATGCTTTGTATAGTCCTGGTACTTCGGGTGGATTGAACGATCACTTCTTCCTCTTCCTCCTCTTCTTCGGCCCGCAATAAAATTTCATAAGGCTGCCCTTCTCCGTAGGGAATGTTTATGGTCTCCTGCCTGGATTGAAAGCCGGTATAAGAAAAACGAAAATTGTATTTTCCGGCAACAAGCCCTGAAAATGTTACAAGTCCTGCTGAGTCTGCCGCATTGCCTGTTTTTGATGCGGTGATCACAACAGATGCTCCTGCCAAAGGCTCCGCAGTTTCAGCATTTTTTATCAAAAAACTGATGGAATGTTGTGCAAGTAGTGTGGTACTGCAAATCAATGCAGCCACACATAAAGATATTTTATACATGTGTAGGGATAGGTTAATAATTTGTAATGAGCCATGATCCGCCGCGGCGGATCACCAACCGTGATGATATTTAGCGAACCTGTCTGCCGACAGGCAAGATTCCATTTGGCTAAAAAACAATAAAAATAAACAAATGAAACTCTCCGTCACGTGACGAAGTCGGGGTATTAACCTAGCTTTGGCGGTTGCCAGAAATCATAATGAACATCAGGAATGACAGAAGTAAGAAATCCTGTATAAACCTGTTTTACAGGCAAAGAAGTCATATCAAAATAAACGGTCTCTATAGTCATGGAAACAGCAGCGCAACCTTCACAATTAAAGAAGGGCGAACAGTTGCCGCAATCTTCGTCACCATTTTCATGACCGGCCAACTGCTCGGTTTTTGTTTTATCATCGGGGCAATCATCTACCAGGCAGCAGGGAAACACGGCCAGCAACAACATGTATAAGGATAATATGTATCCAAGCCATTTCATGGGTGCAAAAATAGAAACGGAAAAGAATGTAGAATAGTATTACAGGAAATATAATCGCAACAACAGTTCACAAAATAAAATTATGTACTTTCAGAATCAACTAAAGAATAGCGCACCTAAATAAGCGAAGCCAATCGCTTCGCTTATTCTATATATTAAACAGATGGGCTTCCTGTGACCCCCTATTAATAATTTCACTCTATGCTATTATGTTATCTACTTTGTCTTTTTCTTTTTAATCTGGAACACCCTCGATAAATTAAATCCAAACCTTACTTCTCCTTTTCCCCATTTACCGGTGGTTTCAGTAATAAAAGCCCGTTCATTCATTCCTGTAGAATTGGAAAAATGTAACTGAAAAACGTGACCGCCGGTTTCAATATCAAATCCGACTGAAAGCGGATTTTCATACGCATTATCCGTCAGTGGGTTCAACACATAAAAATAATCCCAGGTAAAAGCAATTCTTCTTGACAATCTTAACCTGCCACCCACTCCAACGGAATAGATATTGTTGGAATCAGCCGCTAATTGTATCAAATTTTTATGCACTACCGTTGGCACTATTTGCAGCGAAATTCCTTCAGAGATTTTTCTGCCGACTATCATTTGAAAATAATAGGCCAGCCGGGATGTAAAAAAATTTTTTCTTTCCGGGTCGGCCCAGGGCAGTCCATCCATTGTCATCCCCGAAACCAATGCAATGGTAACCGGGAATGACCCTTCACCGGTTGATTGCAGAAAAGGTGCATATTTTATAAATCCATCCAGTTCCTTCTTATAAGTGCTTCTGCCAAGACCCACCATCAGGTTTTTCAAAATTCCAAAATCAAAACCCAATCGCATACTCGCCTGGTCAAGACCAAAGAAGTTTTTATATCCCTGGTCAAGCTGGCCAAAGCGGTGCAGAATACGGAGATCCATTGTTCCCGGCCTGAGAAACTCCATCGAATGACCATTGATCACCCGTGGTGATTTGAATGCATTTTTTACAATTTCTCTTTTGGGTTTTTCATTGTCAATTAATTTCAGCAAATCCTCGTCCTGGGCTTTACTATTCCAATGGATAAAAAATAAAAAGAATAACAAACCGGCTCTGACTAATCGTTTTTGCATAGCATTTGAATTTTATAATTATCCTTTTAATGGCTCCAATGCACAGGACACACTTATTTTAACTGTTTTTGCAACTTTATCTGCCACAAGGCCCGGTATCGAAATTTTAAAATCAGATAAGGAAACGGCAAACGCTGCAATAGCATTAATTTTCCCTCCTTGTATGGTCAGTTTTCCTTCCGTTTCTACATCACGGGTTTCACCGTGGAGAGATAATTTTCCCTTTACTTTTACCAGGTAAACACCATCCGTGCTGTAATTAACTTTATCGTTACCGGCAATGCTTCCCTTAAATTCCGCTTTAGGAAACTTATCGCTTTCTATATAGTTCTCGTTAAAATGCTCTTCCATCAACGCTCTTTCAAACTCAAATCCTTTCATTAAGGCAGCGAATTGCAGGTTTCCTGTTTTGGTATCTACCACGCAGGTAACAGTTCTGTTTACCGCTTCAATTTTTTCAGGTGAGGAAGCTGCTGTTGCATCAAAATTGATCTTGCCTGTTTTGGTAAAATATTTTTGCCCAAACGAGGTGGTAGTAAACAAGATGACTGCTAACAGCAATAAAAAAATATTTTTCATACTTGAAATTTTAAGATTTAAAAATTATTTGCTTGAATGAAGAACGCAGCGAACAAGGATTACATCTGAACCCAGCAATTCATCGGCATTAAAGCCTGTGCAGATGCCTTTTACTGCTACATGGTTTCCTTTTTTTACATCTGCGGCTTCTTTATTGTGAGTGCTATCCAAATTGCAACGTACTGAAGACATAGAGGAAGTATCGCCAAGCACTACTGAATAAACACCTCTCTCGTCCACGGTCACCGCTTTTACCATTCCATCAACCAGGATCACTTTATCCCAGTATTTTTTTCCTGCCGATGATTCTCCTGTTTCAAACTCGCTTAAAAGATCAAGAGCCGCTATTGAATAATCAGGCGGCAGTTCAGATGTATCTTTATGAGAACGGTTATACTCCTTGTATACATAAAACGCCGCAACTGCGAATATCAGCAATGCAACAAGCGCAATATTTATGATCAGTTTTTTCTTTTTCATGATAGCATTATTTTAAATGATGAACTAATACTAAGCAGCAGTTTTTATTTCTACGTAAACAGTTAATTATTCTGCATACCTGCATCAATCCATTTTTTAATAACCGCAAGCTGGCAATTGCTCATTTTTGACATCCCTTTGGGCATGGGAGAATAGCCGGCTGCATGACTGATACTACCATATAATGATCCGTTCTGAGCAATAATTTTATCTGCCGTATAGGTACCCATTGCAACATTGCCGGATGGAAAACTCCCCGTGTGGCAGCTATAACAATGCTGCTGCAGCATCGGCGCTACCTTTTGAGCATAAGAAACAGCTCCTGCTGTATCGGTGCACGGAGCATTGTTTGCAGAATGATATAACAGTTCTTCTTTATCATAATAACAGGAGCTTATTGCCGCGGTGAACACCACTAACAGTATAAAAAGTATTTTTTTCATTTTTATTGGATTTAATTGTTCAGTGATCCGCCATTGATCCATTTTTGTATCTGGCTGATTTCACAATCCGAAAGCTTTGCAGCGTTTTTTGGCATAGGTGAATAACCTGGCTGGTGCGAAACAGAGCCAAACAGTTTTCCGTTTAATGCAATTACTTTTACAGCGCTATAGGTTGATACATCAATATTTCCTCCTAATGAAGAAGGATTATGACAGCCTCTGCATTTATTATCCATAATTGGTTTTATGGCTCTGCTATAAGTGAACACTGATGTATCGCAACTTGCTGTACAGTTATTATTCAGGGCGCCCTGGTTTATCCACTTGGCAATTTTATCCTTTTGATCCTGCGTAAGTGGAGCCATTGGAGGAGGCGGCATCCTGTCTCCGTCTGTCTTAATTATAACTTTATACAATTTGCTGTCGCCTGCATTGCCGGCCGTAACGTATCGTTTGATGTTGGCGTAAGAAGTAAGATTTACTCCATCAGCATGAGTTATATTATCATGACAACCGCTCATCGTGCAATTGGAAGAAATGATTGGCATGATCTCGTTAACAAAATAAACTGTATCAGCACTGCAGGTTGAAACAGCAGGAGGATTGCCACCGTTGTCATTTCCGGTTCCCGATGTATTGGGAAAGGGAATTTGATGACGACAGGCATAAAAGGTAATGACCATTGCCCCAACAGCAATAATTACTTTAGTTACATGGTTTTTCACAAAGACTAATTTTTAGAGTTAACTTTTAATGATTCGCTGGTGGCTTTGGTTTGATTGCAATGCGATACGCTTCATAACAATAGCATGAGCTACTGCTACGAGGTGATCATAAGTATGGCAAACAAGCAGATCAGGAAAAAATCAATTTTCCTTTAGTAGTGATTTACATAGCGGATAAACTTAGGCTTGGCGGGGAGGCTGCAAAACAAGCAGCACATGTTCAGAAGGGTTGCCTGGCTGTAAATGACTCCCGTATTCTGCAGAAATATTCATTTCAACAGCAAGTGATGGAACATCATTTTCGAAAACAGAATAAACTATTGACAAAGTATTATTATTAATATTATGACAGGGCAACTGATCATCCCTGTCGTCATCAGCATGCGTTCCGTCATCACCGCCATAATGCATGGCAATAAAATCAAAAAAACTTATCCGCGGATTTTGGCGATGATGTTGAAAAAAATGACTTAGCAGGTTTGGCAACCTGAATACCTGGCCTACCTCTGTATGAGCAAAAAGGTGAACCAACATCAATCCTATAATCAAGGTCTTACGCATCGGTGTCGCAAAGTCCAAAAAAAATGCCATAACGGCTGTGACTTAGGTCATATATATATATATATATATTAGGAACAAAAAATATTAAGGAAAATTGTGTTTGTAGGTAGTAATTTTTTTTTTGCCGTCCGTTAAAATTGCTCTTTTAACGCAACAACAGTTCACAAGGCTTCAAACCCGTGTGTTTTTTAAAGGCAGTAGAGAAGTGAGATATGGAAGAATAACCCAGAAGCATAGAAACCTCCGTAACACTCAGCCCTTTCTCATATAAAAGAAAACGGGCATGTTCCATTCGCTGGCTTTGATAAAAATCGAAAATGGTAGAACCAAACATTTCTTTAAACCCTTTTTTCAGGTAGCATTCATTCATCGCCACCTTACGGCTCAGTTCCTTAATTGTGATGGGCTCGCCGATATGCTGAATCAGAATTTCCCTTGCCCTGCTCACTTTTTCCCGGTCGGCTTCGTTGGCCAGGAACTTGCAGTTGATCACATCAATTTCTTTATCCCCAATCATGCAATCCATGCTGTAGAGCAACAGCATCTGCATCTGCGCATTGATAAAGATATTTTCCAGGCTATCGGTATAGTTATGATTGAGTAATGACTCGATCACCATTCTCGTCTTACTGCAAAGGGGTAGTATTTTGGTAAATGAAGACTCTCTTTTAAAATTCAATATGTCCTCATTCAGGGTATCGTTTGAGTTCCGGGGCTTTACAAATTGTGATAATAATGCAGGTGAAAAACGAAAACCCAATACATCAAGGCTCTCTTCTTTATCAGCGCAACTATTGGAGACGCCTGCTTTGCACTTGTTACATTCGGTTCCTTTTGACCGGCAATACATGTTACCGGCTATGCAAAACTTCAGCTCCAGGTAATTTTTTGCAGGATCCTTTTTCTCGTAATGGTACACCATGATCCCGGTATCTTCAATATTCCATTGAATATTTCTGCCATATCTTTTAATGGAATACTGTACCGAGCCCGGCATTTGCTGTTCTTTCTCCTGCAAAAGCAGGAGCTGCTCCTGCATAGGAGCTTGTTTATACGCCAGCGTTAATATGTCCGGGGGATTGAACATGAGTTGCAAATTTACAGTCCAAACACCGATTTTGAACACCAATCTTAATCAAAAACAGGGTTTTGCCGCCTGGTTTAAAAAAAATCCTTTTTTTGGTTGTAACAATTACCTTTGCACGGTCTCCGCTTATGGCGGAGGTTTTTTTATATAAACTGCATGATTCATCCACATACCTATATTCACCCGAATGCAAAGCTGGCAACTAACGTAAAGGTTGATCCTTTTACAGTTATACATCAGGATGTGGAGATTGGCGAGGGCACCTGGATAGGGTCAAACGTGACTATTATGGAGGGTGCAAGGATCGGGAAAAACTGCCGGATTTTCCCGGGTGCCGTGTTAGGAGCCATTCCCCAGGATAGAAAGTTCGACGGCGAAAGAACCACTGTTGAAATTGGTGATAATTGCACTATTCGTGAATTTGTGACCATTCATCGCGGCACCTCGGACCGGATGAAAACGGTAGTGGGTGACAATTGCTGGATATTAGCTTATAGCCATATCGGCCACGACTGTATTATTGGAAATAATTGTACCATCAGCAACAATTCGCAATTGGCCGGGCATGTCGTGCTGGGCGATTGGGTAGGCCTGGGAGGCGTTTGTGCTATTCACCAGTTTGTGCATGTGGGATCACATTCATTTATATCAGGCGGTTCATTGGTGGGTAAAGATGTACCGCCGTATATCAAGGCTGCCCGCCAGCCACTTAGCTATGCCGGTGTTAATTCTGTCGGCCTCAAAAGACGTGGCTTCACGGTTGAGAAGATCAATCATATTCTTGATATCTATCGCATCCTGTATAATAAAGGGCTAAATACTTCACAGGCACTGGAATTTTTAGAAGAAGAATTTCCGGCCACCGACGAGAGAGATGAAATTGTGACTTTCATCAATGAAAGTACCCGGGGCATCATCAAACGTTTTTCAAAAGCCAACGGCGATGAAGATAATTCTCTCTGATGTAGGCAAACGCTTTAACCGGGACTGGATATTTCGTCATTTCACCTACACTTTTGAACAAGGCCGCTCCTATGCCATCACAGGGCCTAATGGTTCCGGCAAATCAACCCTGCTGCAGGTATTGAGCGGCTCCATGCATTTTAATGAAGGGAGTTTGAGATATGAAATCGGAAGCCGGAAGTCAGAAGTCAGCCTTTCGACTTCGCTCAGGATGGGTGAGAAATTGGAAATCCCTCATGAAAAAATTTACCAACATGTTTCGATCTGCGCTCCTTATTTAGAAGTAGTGGAAGAAATGACGTTGAAAGAATTTTTGGATTTTCATCATGGGTTCAAACCTTTTTTACCTGGCATCACCACCAGTTCCATTATTGCCAGGCTTGGCCTGGAAAAAGCCGCGGACAAGCAAATTCGTTATTACTCATCGGGTATGAAACAAAGGGTGAAGCTGGCCCAATGCATTTTTTCCGATACTACGTTGGTATTGCTGGATGAGCCCTGTACCAATCTTGATGCGGCCGGCATTGAATTATACCACCAACTGATCAGTGAATACTGTGATAACCGACTCGTGGTTGTAAGCAGTAATGATAAAGTGGAATATAGTTTTTGCAAAGAGGTGATCAGCATCAGCGACTATAAATAATTTATTCCGCGGGACCTTTTATATCAGCGGTAAATATCTCCCCTTCCAATTTCAGTAATTTACGATAGCTAAAGCTCTTCTATATGAAAAAGTTTCTTCATCTGCTGCTTTGCCTGTTTGGCATTTCAATGATAACAAATGCCCAAAACAATTACAATGAAATCAGTCTTCCGGCGCTCATGGAGAAAAAACAAAAGGGGGACGATAACATCGTCATCGTAGATGTAAGAACCAAAGGCGAATACTGCGACACTGTTTCAAGAGGAAAGCAATCCAATATTGGTAAGATCAAAGGCGCTATCAATATTCCCCTGCAGGAATTGCAGAAAGACCCCGAAGCAGTAAAACAACTGGATGCTTACAGGGACAAGGATATTTACCTGATTTGTTCCCATAGTTACCGTAGCCGCTCCGCATCCAATATTCTTTTAAAAAATGGATTCACTCACGTCAATAATGTACAGGGCGGGATGACAGAATGGTTCCGACGCTACGACGAGCTGGCTCCTTATCGTACCCGGTTTTATGAAACGGCAAATAGTTATAAGAATATCTCACCGGCGCAATTACTAAACCTGCTTTCATCCGGTGAAAAAGTGCAGCTCATCGGCATAACGAATACGCCCCGGTTTTTCTGGGACTCAGCGATGGTGAGATTTTACCAGTATTATCCCGCCTTTAAAAACGCTGTTTACTTTAATTATGCTGATTCACTCAAAATACTCGAGCAAATACAGAAAGATAAAACAAAACCTGTCGTGTTATTTAATATGGTAAACAATGGTGCAGCGGAAACAACAGAATGGTTGACGCAAAAAGGTATTCCCAATGCCGCCTATCTTGTTGGCAACAGTTATTTGTTTTATGAATTTTTCCGAAATAAAAACCCCGGTCAAAAGACAAACAAGTTTATCAAGTCTAAAAGCAATATAGATTTTATAACCGCTCCTAATTATTGCAGTAAATTAAAAGCCGGTAACATAGTTCTCGTAGACCTACGGCACGATAGTCTTTATAACAAAGTAAATAAAGGCACAAAACATGATTATAAACATTTGGCCAATTCGGTTAACTTCTTTGAAGGAAAGGGTATTGACCAGTTTGAACAACAATTTTCCGATAAAAAAAAGAACTATGTTTTTATTTCTGAAAACGGCATCGATGGATTGGCGCGGGCGGATGATCTGACAAAAAAGGGATACACCATCAGCTGGCTGATTGGCGGCTTGCAACGTTGGGAATGGTATATGAATAATGTGGGTGATTTTGGGTGCAATGATTCCCTTGTAAAATAAGTCAGTTAATAGCGCCGATAAGCCTCTTCTCACCCACGATCCAAACGATATCGCCCAGCTCAAAGGTCATAGAAGATTCGGGATTAAGCAGACGTTGCCCGTTTCGTTCAATACCAACCACTAAGCCATTGGTGCTGGTACGAATGCCGGAATCCCGGATAGTTTTATGAATAAAAGGAGAGTCAAAATCAATAGTGAATTTATCCAATTCCACTTCAGTTTCTTTTTGGTTTTCCACCAATTTTTTATCGGGACGAAGAATTGCATTCATCTTTTTCTCCTGCGCATCTGTGCAGATGATGAATAAGCGATCTCCGGGAAAAATGCGATCGCCTTTTTGTGGTGTCGTGATCGTTATTTGTCCCCTTTTTATCATGGCCACATTTACCCCGATCAACTCCCGCCAACGAAGCTCTTCTAATGTTTTTCCAATAATACTCACTTCAGGTTCTACTTCAAATGTCGTCATATGAGCATCCCAGGGGGCCAGTTCAACATTTCTTTTGCCGGCTTGCAATTCCAGTTGCCTTAATTCTTCCTGCAATTCCCTGTCATTCAAATTTTTTATAAACCGGCTTTCAATACTATCGTACAATGCCTGGATCTTTTTTCGAAACATGGCGAACAAGCTAATCATAAAAATAGCTGCATATAATGCGATCGCTATTGAAAAAAACCTATTTAAAAGGAAGATGATTGAAAATAAAGCCAGCGACAATTTTATGGCCCGCATGAGCCAGATAGGGCCACGGTATTTTTGCTGGGCATAAATTTTTGCGAACGACTCGTTCCGCTCATTCCTCAATACCAATCCCCAAAGAAAAGGGGCCATCAACAATAATGTGGCTACAGCCGCTGTGATACCGCCAAACGCATATGATGTATGAGAAGCCACCCAGGGCTTTACATGCACCGATGACAGATAAACGATAGCACCTACCAACACTGAAAAAAGCACCACATTGATGATAAAGGACTTTACCACCTGTTGAAAATCATTGGCGGCAGTAATAGTAGTGGCTTCAGAACTATACCGGTTCAACCAGGCCCGCCATTTTTCAGGAAGCCGCTTATCGATCCAGTTGTAAAGCGGGGCTCCTGCTTTTATTAAGTAAGGTGTTGTGAAGGTGGTAATACCTGACACTGCGACAATAACGGGATATAGAAAATTACCCGTGACGTTTAGGCTAAGGCCTAAAGCAGCTATAATAAAAGAGAACTCACCAATCTGTGCCAGGCTCATGCCTGTCTGCAATGAAACTTTTAATGAATTACCCGAAATAAATGCGCCAACACCGGTTGTGACAACCTTACCCAGGATACAAATAACAGTGATAAGAATTATTGGCACTACATAATCACCGATCATTTTTAAGTCAATTAACATCCCCACCGACACAAAAAAGATAGCACCAAACAAATCCTTTACCGGCTTTACCAGGTGTTCGATCTTCTCAGCCTTGGTGGTCTCCGCCAATAAAGACCCCATGATAAACGCACCCAAAGCTGGTGAAAAGCCTGCCTGCGCCGCCAGGTACACCATCAGTAAACACATGGCAATCGACACAATCAGCAATGTTTCATCTGACATCAGGTTTTTTGCTTTCTTTAAAAGGGTAGGAATAAAAAATATTCCTGTTACAAACCAAAGGATCAAAAAGAAAATAAGCTTCACTATGGAAAGCAGCATTTCCGTACCAACAAACTGCCGGCTCACCGACAATGTTGTTAGCAATACCAGGATGGCAATGGTAATTAGATCTTCTACAATCAGGATACCAAAAACAAGTGAAGCAAACTTTTTCTTTTTCAAACCCAGTTCTTCTACCGCTTTGATGATAATGGTAGTAGATGACACTGCCAGGGCAGCTCCAAGGTAAATACTATCCATCGTTGACCAGCCCAGTACCTGGCCGCAGGCATATCCTAATGCAGACATACCAAGAGCCTCTACAAAAGCCGACACGGACGCTGAGCCGCCTACCTGTACTAATTTTCTAAAACTGAATTCAAGACCCAGGCTAAACAAAAGAAAGATCACCCCAATTTCCGCCCACACATTCACACTTTTTGTTTCTATAATGGAAGGCAACCAGTCAAAATTGGGACTGACCAATATCCCGGCAATAATATAACCCAAGACCAATGGTTGCTTTAATTTTTTAAACAACAAAGTCATGATGGCCGCTGCACCAAGAATCAATGCCAGGTCTGATATCAAATGGGGTAAATGATTCATACAATTGCTTTTTCCAACAAATACAATAGCTCTTAGATCATTGACGTAACCTACACAACTTCTATCAACAGTTGACGACTGGAAGAACTCATAACTTATTCGACGAACTCAATTTTACCAGAAATAATGTGAAGGAAATATATGCAACAGGTAATCTTTCAGTACTCTTTCTACTTCGGATTTTTGTACTGTTTCTTTTTTAGCCAGGTCGGTAATTAAATGGAAAGATCTTCCCCTATCAACTGGCGAAGAAAATACGGTGTTGGCAACCCTGGAACCCATTCGGTTAAAGAAATTGTCAGCAATATTACCTGCCTTTGTATCAAATGGGAATTGAAAAGATTTTTTTAGGATCGTAGCATTTTTTGCAGGCGAAAAAGAATAACCATGTGAAGATTTTTTTACTGGGTCCACCGCTGAAGCCCATACAGCAACATGTATAAAACATAAAAGCAAACTGTATGTAATCAGCATTTTTTTCATTACGGCGAAGGTAGCCAAAAAATGCCAAAAGGGCGGCCTGTAAAGACTTCTGAAAGAATGCACTTCTATAAATTAACGCTGGCTCGCAATCAGCAAGTTGAGATCGGTATACTTGAGATCAAATCGTTCACTCAAATAAAAATTAGTCAAGGCTCCTTTGAAAAGATAGATACCACTGCGAAGATGAACGCGGTGCCAAACCAATTTTTCAAAACCACCTTCTTCACCTGCTTCCAGTAACAGTGGCATTAATACATTACTGATAGCCTGGGAAGCCGTTCGTGAAAACCCGGATGGAATATTGGGAACACAATAGTGTATGACACCATACTTCATAAAAATAGGATGCTCATGCGAAGTGATTTCGCTTGTTTCAAAACATCCGCCGCGATCAATACTAACATCAATAACCACCGAACCGGGTCGCATATTGCTGACCATTTCTTCCGTCACTACCATGGGTGTTCTTCCGGTTTCAGATCCGAGTGCACCCACGGCCACTTCACAAGTTTTTAATTGCTTGGCTAACATCCGGGGTTCTATCACTGATGTCCACAGACGATGACCAATATTATTCTGTAACCTTTTTAACCGGTAAACGCTGTTATCAAAAACTTTGACAGAGGCGCCCAATGCCAATGCCGCTCTCGCTGCATATTCACCAACAATACCAGCGCCGATGATGATAACTTTGGTTGGCGCTATACCGGATATGCCGCCTAACAAAACTCCTTTTCCATGATTGGCTGAACTCAGGTATTGAGCAGCTATCAGCATTACCGCACTTCCGGCGATTTCACTCATGCTGCGAACAATTGGATAAGAATCGCTGTCGTCTTTGAGGTTTTCAAAAGAAATAGCAGTTACTTTCTTTTCCATCATTTTTTCCAGTATCTCTGCTTTCAACACCGAAAGATGGATAGGAGAAATAATCACCTGGTTCATCTGGAGCAGGGGAAGATCTTCTTCAATTACCGGAGCGCTTTTAACCAATATCGGTGCTCTGTACACTTCGGCTCTCTCATATACAATCTTGGCTCCGGCCTCGCTATAATCTTTGTCACGGAAATGAGATGCGTCGCCGGCATTATGCTCGATTACTACCTGGTGGCCATTACTGATCAATACGCTGACTGCATCGGGGGTTAATGCGACACGATTTTCCTGGAAAGCAAATTCCTTGGGAATCCCGATCATCATACCTTCTGCTTTCGGTTTAATGTCTAAGGTTTCCTCTAATGTTTCGTAGCTGAATGAAGTGCTTATCCTTGGTTTTTGCTGGCTCATGGAAGTTGGCAGTCAGTAACAATACTGTTTTTTCAAAAATAGTTAATTCCTATCTATTCTGAGCCGTCGCGAAGAGGAATCTACAGTATCGATGTAAACATGCACTGTATCTTCCGGGAAAATACCCTTAGCCTTCTCAGGCCATTCTACCAGGCAGGTATGATCGCTGTATAAACAATCTTCTACCCCTGCTTGTATGGCTTCTTCTTCATCTTTCAGCCGGTAAAGATCGATATGAAATATCTTACCGGTTCCATTTGCGTAGATATATTCATTGATGATGGAAAAAGTGGGACTACCTACCACATCTTTCACTCCTTTCACATCACACAAGGCATGAATAAAGGTGGTTTTACCGGCCCCCATGTTACCATGAAAAGCAAATACCCTGGCATTTTCTACTAATTTCCAAAACGTCGTTGCAGTTTTTTGAATGGTATCCAATGAAAAAATAAGTTCCATCCGGCAAATTTAAAAGAATAGCAACCCTGTTGCCAATATTCATTGTTGTAAAAATAACCCCGTTATTACTGCTCAGTAAATTTGCAACAAGATAGCCTGCCTTTTGTTATATCAATAGTAGTTATTATGGAAAAAATTCAATGGAAAGTAGAAGGCATGGATTGCAATACCTGCGCAATCAATATTCACCGTTACCTGGAAAAACAAGGAATGAAGAATGTGAAGGTGAATTTTGCTACCGGTGATGTAATCTTTGATAAAGAAAATGCTGTTGCTAAAGACAAAATCAGCAAGGGCATCAATGATCTTGGTTATAAAGTGGTGGACGAAAAATTGGCTCATCAAGGACATGGTCATTCTCACGAACACGAAGATGGTAGTAGAAAAATTTTTCATTCTCACCTGCAGCGGTTCTTCTTTTGTTTGCCCTTCACGGCCGTTCTTATGCTGGATATGATTCCCGGTGTACACTTTCATTGGCTCATGAATCCGTGGTTACAATTTGCACTCACCCTACCGGTTTTTATTGTCGGCATGAGCTTTTTTGGTAAAAGCGCCTGGAAAAGTATTCGCAATGGCATGCCGAATATGAATGTGCTTATTGCCATTGGCGCCTTGTCATCATTTATCTATAGCCTGTATGGCACATTGACCGGGCAAGCTGAACAGTACATGTTTTATGAAACAACAGCCACCATCATTACATTGGTTTTTCTCGGCAATTATATGGAAGAAGCTTCGGTGAAGTCTACTCAAAAAGCATTAAACAAATTGGCCAAATCGCAGAAAGTAATGGCCAACATGATTACATACGATGATCAGAAACAGGAACATATTTTCCCTGTCGAAAGCGATCAGCTCAGGAGTGGGGATTTGATCCTAATAAAATCCGGCGAACAGGTACCCGCCGATTGCAAAATACTGTGGGGTGAAGCGGATGTAAATGAAGCCATCATTACAGGAGAAAGTATCCCGGTTCATAAAGTAAGTAAAGACAAACTGATTGGCGGCAGCATATTGGTCAATGGGACAATAAAAGGTTATGTAACTGCTGCCGGCAATGATACCGTTTTATCCGGCATCATCAACCTGGTAAAGCAAGCACAGGGTGAAAAGCCACCGGTGCAGCAATTAGCTGATAAAATAAGCGCTGTTTTTATCCCGGTTGTTCTTGGCATTGCAGTGGTTACCTTGATCGGCAACTGGATCATTCTAAAAGACTTTACCCCATCATTGATGCGGAGCATTGCAGTTTTGGTTATTGCTTGTCCTTGCGCCATGGGTCTTGCCACGCCGGCGGCTATTGCAGTTGGCCTTGGCCGGGGAGCAAGAAATGGAATTTTGTTTCGTAATGCAAGAAGTCTTGAATCATTTAAGAATATCCGGCAAGTGGTGTTTGATAAAACAGGAACTCTAACAACCGGGGAGTTTATAGTTGACAAGTGGGAGTTAACGAAGCAAGGCAGTATAACTGAAGAAGAGTTTAAGAAAATTGCTTTCTCCCTGGAAAAATATTCCAACCATCCAATTGCCCGGAGCATCAGCAGGGAATGGAAAATAAAAGATGAGATCCGCTGGAAAAAAATAGAAGAAATAAAGGGACTTGGTATGAAAGCGGAGGATAAAGAAGGCAATACCTATACAGCCGGCTCATTCAAAGTAGCGGAGAGTTTTACAAAAGATGATGGTCATAATGTGTACGTCATCAAAAATGATGAACTGCTCGGGTGGGTCGATGTCAAAGACGAGTTACGACCTGAAGCAAAAACGGTAGTTGATTATTTACATGGAAAGAATATCAAAACCATTTTGCTCAGTGGAGACCGCTTTGCAAAGACAAAAGCTTTAGGTGATCAATTGGGCATTGATGAAGTGATTGCAGAGCAAACCCCCGAACAAAAACTGGAAAAGGTCGCTAATCTTAATGCTTTGACCCCAACCGCTATGGTGGGCGATGGCATCAACGATGCACCTGCTTTGGCAAAAGCCTCTGTTGGCATTTCTATGAGTGATGCATCACAAATAGCTATGCAAACTGCACAGGTTGTATTGATGAATTATGGATTAAAAAAATTACCGATGGCGCTGGGCCTGGGTAAACATACATTTCTTACGATCAAACAAAATCTTTTCTGGGCCTTTGCTTACAATATTGTTGCCATTCCAGTAGCAGCATTAGGTTTCCTGAAACCAGGTTTCGCCGCATTGGTGATGGGTCTTAGTGACGTGGTACTGGCAATCAATTCAGGAAGGCTATTCGTAAAGAAAGTGGAGTAATTTTTTTAAATTGTGTTGAAATAAGTAGGTATGATAATAGAGCTCCCCAAAAATGCTACAAAAAAACAAGTGGAAGAAGCGATAAAAAAACTGCAGGCTAATATAAAAAAAAAGAAAGGCAGGGGAAATATCTCCAAACATTTTGGTGTTTGTAAAAGCAAGGTAGATGGTCTTGAATTTCAAAAAAAGGTAAGAAGTGAATGGGATTAAATCTTTTTTAGCCGATACAAATATTCTTGTCTATTATCTTGAGGGCAGACCCCAACTACAACCTTACACTGAAAATAATTTCCTCATATCAACTATCTCGGAAGTCGAATTTTTAGGAGTAAAATATATACAGGGAATAAGCTTGCAAAAAAGAGAAAGTCTTGTAAAGGACTGCATCATTCTTCCTTTTGATGAAACTATTAAGGATATTGCCATTCATGTCAAGCAAAAAACCAGTGTCAAAACACCTGATGCGATAATTGCAGCTACCGCCATAAAATATCAGCTAACCTTATTAACCGCAGACAAAGAATTCAAAAAAAATACCAGATCTGAGCCTCTTACTTCTCGAAATATAGACCACAGTAAATGTTTAACCTAAAACAACTTCTAAAAACTTACTGGGGCTTCGATTCTTTTCGTCCATTACAGGAAGAAATTATTCATGCTGTTTTGAATGGAAATGACACTCTTGCCCTGATGCCGACAGGAGGAGGCAAATCACTTTGTTACCAGGTGCCAGCTATGGCAAAAGAAGGAACCTGCCTGGTTATTTCTCCATTGATCGCTTTGATGAAGGACCAGGTGGAGCACCTGCGAAAAAAAAACATTACGGCTTATGCTATCTACTCAGGCATGAATTATAAGGAAGTGGTCAACACTCTCAAAGTTGTTACGGAAAGTAACTGCAAGTTTTTATATGTTTCACCCGAAAGATTAGAAACAGCTTTATTCAAGGAATATCTGCCCGGCATGGGTATAGAGTTGATCGCTGTCGATGAGGCCCATTGTATATCGCAATGGGGTTATGATTTTCGCCCGCCTTATTTGCGAATTGCTGCCCTTAGGGAAGAATTACCCCGTGTTCCTGTTTTGGCATTAACCGCATCGGCAAACCCCGAAGTGCAGAAAGATATTTGTGAGAAATTAACCTCACCCCTAACCCCTCTCCAAAGGAGAGGCGAGCAGTCTATGCCAATAGAAGATTCTCAACGACATTGGAAAGTTTTTCGGCAATCATTTGAAAGAGCTAACCTTTCTTATAGTGTCTTTCATGTTGATTCAAGGATCAATAAGATCATTGAAATACTAAACAAAGTACCAGGCACGGGTATTATTTACTGTAAAAGCCGGAAGCGAACCAAAGAGATCAGCGAGCTATTACATCTTCAAAATATTTCCAGCGATTATTATCACGCCGGCCTTGCACAGGAAGAAAGAAACAGGAAACAGGAAGCCTGGATCAATAACAAAATAAGAGTGATTGTCTGCACCAATGCATTTGGAATGGGTATTGACAAACCGGATGTAAGATCAGTTATCCATGCAGACATGCCGGATTGCCTGGAAAACTATTACCAGGAAGCCGGTCGGGCGGGCCGTGATGGGAAAAGAGCTTATGCAGTTCTCTTGTATGATGAAAAGGAACTTTCAGAGCTTGCTGAGTTAGCTGCTTTACGTTTTCCTCCACAGGATGAGATCAGGAAAATATATCATTCCGTCGCCAATTATCTGCAGATACCTGTAGGAGTTGGTGAAGGGATCTATTATGATTTTGACATCGCGGATTTTCTGAAAAAATTTAAACATGACAGCCACACTGCACTTTACTCATTGAAAGCCCTGGAGCAGGAAGGCTGGCTTTCATTTAATGAGCAGGTCTTTCGCCCCTCCACCGTGCAGTTTACTGTTACAAAGGATCGGCTGTACAGTTTTGAAGCTGACAATTCCAGATTAGAGCCTGTACTCAAAACGTTGTTGCGTGCCTATGAAGGAATATTTGATCATCCTTCCTTTATTTCTGAACTGGTAGTCGCCCAACTAATAAAGAAGGACGTAGAGGAAGTCAAACAGCAGCTCCATGAAATCGACAGGGCCGGTATCATCGAATATATTCCCCGAAAAGATACACCACAATTGTATTTTTTAAGGAACAGGATCAAAACAGAAGAGCTGACGATCAACATGGCTGCTTATAAGCAGCGAAAGGAAAAATTCCTAAGCCGGTCAAAACAAATGATCCACTTTGTAAAAGAAGAATTACAATGCCGCAGCCAGGTGATCGGTTTCTATTTTGGCGATGATGCATTAAAGCCATGTGGCATTTGCGACAACTGTCTCCGCCAGAAAACAGTTGAATTAACCAGACAGGAGTTTGATTCCATCCATACGGCTATTTTAAAAATAACACCAGGAAAAGTTATACATATAAAAGATCTGCTGTTACAACTAAATGACGTTAAAAAAGAAAAAGCCTGGAAGGTGATTGAATTCCTCCAGGCTGAGAATAAAATTAAAATTGATGATAAAGGCTGGCTCAGGCAGACATAAGCTTTTAACTAGCCTTTATAACTATATGCAGGCAGTATTATCCGGAGGTGGCGTATTGATTGGAGTCTTGATTGATTCATCGCTCAAAACAGGCTTCTTCTTCTGCTTCTTCCACCCAGGCCCAATGCTCCCAGTAAAGAACGGACAATGGTATTACCCGCAGTGCGGGTCATGCTTTTTACAACCGGGTCGTCAAAAAAACCTTTTTCTTTTTTGGCGGTAGTTTTTGTTTGCTTTTCTTCCTCCTTCCGCCGTTCGATCTCTTCAGATCGTTCAGCTGCTTCATTTAGCTTATCGGTTAATATTTCGTAGGCACTTTGACTGTCGATTACCTGGTTATATTTAGCTGCAATCTTCGACTTACTAACGATGTCATCAATTTCCCTTTCAGACAAAATATCCATCCTGCTTCGCGGTGCGCAAAGCATACAATGTACTAACGGCGTTGGAATACCTTTTTCATTTAATATTGTTACCAGGGCTTCGCCAATTCCCAGTTGGGTAATCAGGTCTTCTGTTTTATAGTAGGTTGTCTCGGGGTAGTTTTCTGCGGTCTGCCTGATTACTTTCCGGTCAGCTGCGGTAAATGCACGAAGAGCATGTTGCACTTTTAGTCCCAACTGAGCTAACACCGAAGCCGGAACATCCATCGGATTTTGTGTGCAGAAATAAATTCCGATCCCTTTGGAGCGAATCAGCTTGATGACCGTTTCAATTTGTTGTAGCAAGGCATCATTGGCTTCCTGGAAGATCAGGTGCGCCTCATCGATAAACATCACCAGCTTCGGCTTGTCCAAATCACCTTCTTCAGGACAGGTGGCATATAACTCTGCCAGCAGTTGCAGCATAAACGTAGAAAAAAGCTTTGGCCGGTCCTGCAAATCCGTTACCCTGACGATGGATATAATGCCGCGGCCATCATCACTGATGCGCATGAGATCATCCACCTCAAAACTTTTTTCGCCAAAAAAAACATCCGCACCCTGCTGTTGCAACTCGATCACCTTCCGCAGTATTGTTCCTGTGGAAGTAGTCGATATTTTACCATAACTTTTTTCCAGCTCCGCTTTTCCTTCATCGCTGACAAATTGAAGCACTTTAATAAAATCTTTCAGATCAAGCAATGGCAATTTGTTATCATCACAATACTTAAAGATCATGGCAACAAGACCGCCCTGCGTGTCATTTAATCCCAAAATCTTTGAAAGCAGCACAGGGCCAAACTCACTTACGGTGGCTCTCAGTCTTACTCCTTTTTGATGACTCAAGGTTAAAAGATCTACAGGATAAGCAGCAGGTTTGTAGTCCAGGTTGAGCTTTTGATAGCGTTCTCTTATTTTATCATTTACTGATCCTTCAGCAGCAATACCGCTGAGATCGCCTTTGATATCCATCAATAAAACCGGCACACTGGCGTCACTTAATGCTTCTGCTAATACCTGCAATGTTTTTGTTTTTCCCGTTCCTGTAGCCCCCGCTATCAGCCCGTGACGGTTCATTGTCTTAAAAGGTATCTGCACATCAGCGCCGACTACCACTTCGCCATCCAGCATGGCACAGCCAATCTTAAAACTATCGCCCTTGAATGTATAACCATCTTTTACAGCCTGTAAAAACTTTGCACTGTCAGCCATTGATTTTATTTTAATAGAAAGGTAGAAAAAAAGTATTAACCGGCATTTACAGATCTTCTTCCCGCTCCAGCATCAGCACGGCACTCTGTGGCACGATAAAATATTTTTCATTTTCGTACATCACTTCTGTTGCGCCACTTAACAGGAAAATGGCGAGATCGCCTTCTTTTGCCTGCAGCGGCACATATTTCACCTGTTCTTCCTCACCTTTCCAGGCCTCGTCTTCAACCGGCATGGGGATGGCATAACCCGGACCTGTTTTAATGACATAACCTTGTTGCACTTTCTCTTTTTCCTGCACGCCCGGTGGCAGGTAAAGACCACTGGCGGTTTGCTCATGAGGTTTGGTCGGTTTGATTAATAGACGATCGCCAATTACGATCAGCTTCTTCAACCTGTTATCTGGTGTTATATGCATTGCCATAATATAGTAGTAGTATTGAACAGCAAATTTAAAAAATGACCATGAATAAGGTAAATGCAGGTACTCTTAACAAAATATTAGTTAGCCGTGGCCATGTTTGGCAAATGATTTAATTTTATTTGTACGTCTAACAACTATAAAATAAAAACTATGGAAGGAAAGAAACCCAAAATCTTGTTGTGCGAGGATGATCCAAACTTAGGAAGTGTACTGAAGAACTATCTTGAATTAAACGACTATGATGTCACGCTGGAAAGAGATGGCCGTTTGGGTCTTGCCGCTTTTCAACGGGAGAAATTTGACCTTTGCCTGCTGGATGTGATGATGCCCAACATGGACGGTTTCACCCTGGCCGAAGAAATAAGAGATGTAGATCCGGATATTCCCCTGTTTTTCCTGAGTGCCAAAACAATGAAAGATGATATCATCCAGGGTTATAAACTGGGGGCGGATGATTATATCACCAAGCCATTCGACAGCGAAGTGCTGATGCTGAAAATAAAAGCTATCCTGAAAAGAAACGAGGAAATCAATAAGGAAACAGAGAACAAGGAATTTGACCTGGCCAGCTATCACTTCAATCCCAAACTTCGCCAGTTGACACATAGTGGCATCACGCAAACCTTATCACCCAAGGAAAATGAATTGCTGAAAATGTTGGCGGAGCATCTGAATGATCTTTTACCAAGAGACCAGGCTTTGAAAAAAATCTGGGGCAGCGATACTTATTTTAATGGCCGCAGCATGGATGTGTATATTGCCAAATTAAGAAAGTACCTGAAAGATGATCCAAAGATTGAGATCGTGAACATCCACGGGAACGGTTTCAGGTTGGTGGTACAATAGTCTGAACGGGACCTGTCTGCCGGCAGGCAGGTTTATAAGATTTTTGGGATTGAGGGGACAGCCGCTCAATCCCTTTTTATTTTAAGAACTAAAAGAATCTATCTCTTTCACTATTTTCAATTTGCTTCTTTCCCCATCAGGTCATCATTGGAGACGCCTTTTTTCTTTGACACTCTTTCCTGTAGTTTGCCAAAGTTGAAGGTAAAACCAAATGTAAATACCTGGCCCGGGTAGATGGATTTTGATTTTTTCCAAAACAAATCTTCGTTGACCTGGCTGGCAAAGATCTTTTCTTTCTCAAAAAAATTGAGTGCCGAAACAGTCAGGCTTAGTTTTTCTTTCATCATTTTATATGTAAGGCCTGTATTGTACCACACATTGCTATTTCTTACCGATTGAAAACTGACTGATGGCCGCCAATAGCTGACCCAGCCACTCATGATAAATCTTTTTGAGAAAGCATAACTCGTATTCATCGTGGCATAACCACTAAATCCTTCGTTGGGCGGCCTGCTTGCGTATTTGTTTCGTGCCCTGTTGTAAGTAAGGTTTGTATTTAGCGAAAAACTCCATTTAGGACTAAATCTTGTATTCAGGTTGGCATTCATGGCTACCCTTCTATCCTCGCCAAGGTTAGCGTTCGTATTGACAGTAACACCTGTCGTCGGATCAAAAAAAGAATAATAAACAATACTGCTATTGCTATAGCTGCCTGTAAATGTAATCCCCAGGAAAGTAGAGCCCATTTGAAAACGGTTTTGCATGGCGACACTATGTGAAGTCTGTGGATCCAGTTCAGGATTACCATAGGAAATATTCAGCGAGTCATTTGTATTGATAAAAGGATTCAGGTTCCAGATATAGGGACGCTGCAGCCGCTTATTATAGGATAGCACCAGGCTATATGCTTTGGATAGCTTCCAGGAAAATTGAACGTTGGGCAGAAAGCTAATATAATCCTGCTTCACCGTAGTTTTAGAAGTTACAAAATCTCCGTGTACCATGGTTTTTTCGACCCGCAGGCCAAATTTATAACTGCTTTTTTTCGTTTTTAAATTATAGATGCTGTAAGCACTGTAAACATCCTGTTCATAGTTAAAATAATCCGTATTCCTGGGCAATGGCTCATATGCCGCGGCGGCATCATATTTTACCAGGCTTTTAAAATCTGAACTGGCCCTTCGCATGACCAGCTTTGTACCTGCTTCCAGCCGGTGATTATTTTTAAATGGAAGGATGTAATCCATTTGTGCTATGAATTGTTCATTATCCGCATCATTGTTGTTAATAATATATCTTTTGCCCGAGTAACTATCCTGCACACTATGCATGGCCGATCCATCTTCTCCCCTGTCGGCACTCAGCCTGATGGAAAATTCTTTTTCTTTATTTTTTCTTCCTTTTGAAATAAAATCAAGACCGATATTTTCTCCGGGATAAACCGTATGATTGGTTTCATTGAGGCTTGCAGTAACCAGGGGGTCAGCCGGAAATTCCGTGGTTATATAGGTGTTCGAAAATGTTTTGTTATCGCTATCGTAACGCCCGGCATAGAGCGAAAAAGTGTTGACACTATCCGCTTCAAAAACCAATTCAGCATTTTCTGAAGTACCGTGGGAGTTGACAATCGTTTTTCCCTCCAGCGTTCTGCGGCTGTATACGCTTGCAGTAAAAGGAACAGTCTGGCTATAGGAACTGCTGGGCACTTTATCGCCATTATTAAGATAGTGAGAAAGACTAAGTCCCCATTTTCCTAATTTGACCGACAGGTTACCGCTATGATAATACTCCTGGTTGGTAGTGTAACTCGCAGTTACCGATCCATTATAGCCCTTTGTTTTTTTCTTTGTAATAATATTGATAATGCCGCCCACTCCTTCACCATCATACTTCGCAGAAGGGGATGTAATCACTTCAAGTTTTACGATAAGCGATCCCGGAAAACCTTTTAATGCATCTTTTACGTTTCGGGCAAACATGGATGTTTCTCTTCCATTCAGCAATACTTTAAAACTGCTTTGACCATTGACAGTAATATTATCCGAACCATCTACGGTTACAAAAGGTGTTTTTCTCAAAATATCCATCGCCGATTCTGTTTTCGCCAACGGATCATTTTCAACATTAAAAACCACTTTATCCTCTTCTACTTCTACCAGCGGCTTTTTGGATTCTACTGTCACGGCCTTGAGTTCGGTTCCTTTTCTTGCCAGTACTACCACCCCCAGTTCTGCCTGTTGATCAATAGTGATTATTACTTCCTGTTGTTTTGCTATAAACCCGGTATGTGTGATTTGCAGTAAATAGCTGCCGGTGTCTACTTTTGAAAAATTAAAATATCCTTTTTCATTGCTATATGTCGTCTGTAAAAATGTCTGCGGTTTTTGCAGGTATGCAAGCGTTACAGTAGCAAAAGCGATTGGTTGATCAAGACTATCTTTTGCAATGCCGTTGATGTTTCCTGTTTTTACCTGCGCATGGAGAGACAAGCAACATAAATAAATAACGATCAGGGTAAGTGTTCTTCTCATCTGCTAGTGTTTGATTCATTGACAGATGATTCCTCATAGCATAAGGATAATGACGGCCATATTTGCTACCTGCGTCAGTGACTTTTCATGATGCTGGAGATAAAGGATAAGTCACGGGTTTCTTTGAGGAAAATGGTTGTAGCTGTAAGAATTATGCTCTCAAACTTACAATCTATTTAGGAATAGTGAAAGGATTGGGCCGCCAATGTTTTACTTAGCCTAAGAAAATAAGGTACCGGCAGTGTTCATACCGGGATTTATCTTGCCGAGGTGTTGGTAGGCTTTTGCTGTTACCTCCCGGCCCCGCGGAGTTCGTTGCATAAACCCTTCCTGTATCAAAAAAGGTTCGTACACTTCTTCCAGGGTTCCGGCCTCCTCACCAACGGCGGTTGCTATCGTAGTGATACCAACGGGTCCTCCTTTAAATTTTTCGATAATGGCGAGCAGGATACGATTGTCCATATCATCTAATCCATATTCATCGACATTCAACGCTTTTAATGCATGTTGGGTAATGCCGAGATCAATTTCACCATCATTCAGCACCTGGGCAAAATCCCGTACCCGGCGAAGAAGGCCATTAGCAATACGGGGGGTGCCGCGACTTCTGCGGCCGATTTCTGCTACTGCATCGTTGGAAATGGTAGTTCCCAGGATTGCGGCCGACCTGTGAATGATCTTATTTAATGTTTCAGCAGAATAATATTCGAGTCGTGATTTAATGGCAAATCTTGATAACAACGGAGCCGTTAATAAACCACTTCTTGTAGTAGCACCGATCAACGTAAAAGGATTTAGGTTGATCTGTATGCTCCGTGCATTGGGGCCACTGTCGATCATAATATCAAGCCGAAAATCTTCCATGGCTGCATACAAATATTCTTCGACTACCGTACTGAGGCGGTGAATCTCATCAATAAATAAAACATCATTCGGCTCCAGGTTGGTAAGTAGCCCCGCCAGGTCGCCGGGCTTTTCAATAACCGGTCCCGAGGTCTCTTTGATATTCACTCCCAATTCATTGGCAACAATACGTGATAAAGTCGTCTTTCCCAAGCCAGGAGGACCATGGAACAATACATGATCCAGGGCCTCGCCTCTTATTTTAGCCGCCTTGATAAAAATTTGCAGGTTTTCGATAAGTTGTGGCTGCCCCGAAAACTCGTTGATATGTGCAGGCCGGATATTGTTTTCGAACTCCCGGTCGGCGGCATTTAAATTTTCTTTATCCTTACTCAGGTTGGGGTTTGCCATGCGGTAAAATTAACCCCTATCCCCTAAAGAGGAATTAAAAAAATAAAATTCCTGTTGTCTTGACACGCAACTTTGTTTCTGAAGGATTACTATTTTTGAAAATGAACTTTGAACAATTCAGGGAAAGTCTTTCACAAGTTTCCCCTCCTGCGGAACTATCAGTCTATCTTCGATCGCTTTGGTATGAAGGGAAGGGAGACTGGGAACAATCACACAACATCATCCAGGATATTGAAGATAAAAATGCGGCCTGGATTCATGCTTACCTGCACCGTAAAGAAGGTGATATTTGGAATGCCGACTACTGGTATTCTAAAGCAGGAAAAAAAAGACCGGCCCTTTCCTTAGACCAGGAATGGGAAAATATTGCCAGTACACTTATTGGACAATGACACATTTTTTTATAGATACTTGTTCATCTGTAAAATCAAATCCGGGTCAGGACAATTGCTCAACCATTTTTCTTTTTCTGAAAACTTGCAAACACCGGGGTAGTCTCCCTCCCAACCTTGCAAATCAGCAATGATTTGAAAATGTAAATGCGGCGGCCATTGGCCATTTTCATGTGGCAAGCCAAATTCTGCAAATATTTCCCCCTGTTTAATTAGTTCCCCTTCCCGTAAGTTTTTAATAGAATTTAAACTTAGATGTCCGTACAAGGTATAAAATGAAACACCCTTCAACTGGTGCGTTAAGATTATTGTAGTACCATAATCACCAAAGGAGTCATTGAAAGCAAAACTATGAACGATACCATTGCAAGGCGCCATCACGGCGGTATGAGGTTTGCCCCAAATATCTATTCCCAAATGCAGCCGGCGCGGTTCGGCCCCCTCTAAACCTGCCTGCCGACCAGGCAGGTCTCCTCCGCCAGGTGGCGGAGAGACTTCTGATGAGTTGAATAATTTGCTTCGGCTATATACGGTTCGATGCTCAGCATATCCCCCCATACCATATCTCGCATTAGCTGCCTGAAGTTTTTGATTGATCCATTGTGTAAACAGTCGGGTATCCTGTAAAATAGTTTCCGTTAATTCTGTATTAACTGCTGTAAAATCCAATGCCAGCAACTTGTCTTTGGAGGCAGAAAAAGGTACCACCGGTGAAAAGGCCGCAGCATTTTCCTGTAGTAAAATAAACAAGGGATTTGCCTGCATAAAATACGTGTAAAGATAAAATCTTACCTATGAAAAACTCGTCTATAACAAAAAGCTTCTTAATATTCCGTGAACTATTTACAGTTTGGCAAAAATGTTGGCTATTTTCAAAATATTATTTTTTCAAACAAGTTTCTATTCTTTCACCAAACCGTACCGCCTTGGAAAAACTAAAGTTCACCATCAGCTTGCTTCTTTTTTTTATTAGTGGAACTATTGTTACTAAAGCCCAAATGATAACCGGCGTATGGACAGGAAAAATCAACCGGCAAAAGGTAGAAGTGAAAATTGTACAGAAAGGTGGCAGTTTAACGGGCACTACTTATTATTATGAATCGCCCAATAATTACCGGCGATATAGTATCAAAGGATATTTTGATCCCGGCACAAATGAAGCAGTGTGGTGGGATGATCAGTTGATTGAAGAAAACGGCCGCGGATCTTCAGGAGGTAAAACACCTCTTTTATCAAGAGCAGATTTCAATTGCCCTGGTTATGGTCGTATGATGCTAGGAGGAAAGGCTTCCAAAGTGGATAATCAAAATGAACGGGCCGGTGAAGTGACCCTGGACAAAACAGATTGGTCAAACTTCACAGACGAATGGGACTTTGTGCTGGAAAATTTTACGGTGGGAGCCAATGACCCCGAGATCATTGACAGTGTTGACCTGATAGCAACGGCAAAAAAAACAATTGAAGATCAGCCTGTGAAACCCTTCAGGGAAGAAGAGCCCGTTATCTCAATACCTGAACCAACACTGACGCAAATTGAGTTTCCAAAACCGGAATCAACAATTACAGTTATGCCTGTTGAGCCAATCAAACCGTCGTCAGGCATCGAACAAAAATATACTGCCCGCAAAAAGGTCTTTGCTACCGAAATCCCTGTTAGCGGTGATTCTATAGAACTTCATTTTTATGACAACGCACAAATTGATGGAGACTCTATTTCTCTTTTCCTGAATGATAAACTAATTTTTGAACATATCCGGCTAACCGACAAAGCTTATTCAATAAAGCTGGCAGTCACGGAACTGAATTCCTCCAATGAACTCATTATGGTTGCAGAAAACCTTGGCTCTATTCCTCCTAATACATCTTATATGGTGGCGATTGTTGGTGACAAAAGATATGAGGCGAGACTTGAAAGCACGGAAGGAAGCAGTGCCCTGATACGATTGGTGAAACCAACGGATGAGCGATAACCTTCATTGATCTGTTAGCAAGTAGTCGAATCTTTTTTGTCGCTGTAAAAACAAGCGGCCCAAAGAACATTTGTTTAAAAACTGATGGGCTCTTTAGCAATTGGTGTTTTGTAGCCCTTCAACATTATACTTGTGCAGGCACAGGTGTTTCAAAAAGTTCTTTCACATCTATATTAACTGACTGAATCAATCTTTCGTCCAGCATGGCAGCGAATGCTTCAAAGTAAAGGATCACATCTTCCCGCACATTTTTCCTGAGCCAGCGAAATCCTCCGGGCAAATGCTCCAATACTTCCCGGTCCGTCAAACACTCGATATGACGGATATCCACTGGCGTTAAACCAGCTTGTTCCAATTTTGACATGACCAGGCTAACCGGGGAATTGGTAACACCGCAATATTCCTCTGCCAATTCAGTCCATTCGCCAACTCCTGTATGAGCATAACGCAGAATTTCTCCTTCAGTTAGTGGCGTAATCACCTGTAAAAGATTACCGCAATTGCAAGCGCCATGATGACCCCAACTATAGTTTGCACCATTACGAAGCCGGCGTGCCGTTTCTCTTAACGCTTCAATCAGCTCTATGGAAGGCTTTGCCATGTTGCAACAATTGCCCCCTTCCGACTTCCCCCTTCAGGGGAAGCCACCAAGACACAGCCCTGGCTTTTCGAAGAGGCTTGTTTGTGTGTACAATTTCTATTCCGAAAGTGTAGTTTACACTACCACGTTTACCATCTTACCTTTTACAAAAATGATCTTCTTTGGTTGCTTGCCTTCGAGCCATTTTTGTATCACTTCATTTTTCAAAACGATCTGTTCAATCTCCGGCTGGGCCGCTTCCAATGAGATATTCATCGTTGTACGCAATTTACCATTTACCGAGATTGGGTACTCTTTACTGCTTTCGATCAAATACTTCGGATCGTATAAAGGATAGCTTGCATCCAATATCGTTCCCTTGTTTCCCAGTTGTGACCATAATTCTTCAGCAATATGCGGGGCATAAGGGGTAAGCAGGATCAGCAACTTTTCCAACACTTCTTTCTTATGACATTTCAGATCTGTAAGTTCATTTACTGCGATCATAAAACCACTGACACCGGTATTGAAGCTGAAACGTTCGGTTACTTCCTCAATTTGTTTGATGGTTTTGTGCAACACTTTCAATTCAGCCTCTGTTGCTTTTTCTTCATTCCAAACTTTGCCTTTCAACTCATCGTAGAACAGGCGCCAGAGTTTTTTCAAAAAGCGGTGAACACCTTCAATCCCCTTGGTGTCCCAGGGTTTACTCATTTCTACAGGACCCAAAAACATTTCATACATGCGGAAAGTATCAGCACCGTATTTAAGCACCAAATCATCAGGGTTATCGACATTAAATTTTGATTTGGACATTTTTTCTGATTCTTCTTTCACATATATAAACTCTATTCCATTTTCTTTTTCCCATCTGATATCATAAATAGGCCTTTCTATCAGGCCTTCCTCGATTCTACTTTCGAATATTTTTCTAAATAGTCTACCATCATTTTCTACAAATTGATGCCCGTATTTCAGCCTAAGAAAAACGTTTGGTGGATTATTTCGATCATAAGACCCGACATATTGTTTTACTTTGTTTATGTCTTCATGATCTTCCATATAAACAGCAAAAAAATATGATCGCCCTGTAATCATTCCCTGATTCACCAATTTTTTATACGGCTCATCGTGACCGATATAACCCAGGTCATACAAAGCCTTTGTCCACATGCGGCTGTACAATAAATGGCCCACGGCATGTTCGGTGCCACCAATATATAGATCCACTTGCCCCCAGTAATCAGATACTTTGCGGTCGCAAAATGTTTTATCATTATGCGGATCCATGTAACGAAGAAAATACCAGCTGCTGCCTGCATAACCCGGCATGGTGTTCGTCTCCAATTCCCTTGCCACCCATTCGGGGATATTCGCCAATGGACCTTCGCCTTCTGGCCCGGGCTTATAACTTTCCACATGAGGCAATTCCAAGGGCAACTCTTTTTCATCCAGCGGATAAGCCATTCCGTTTTTCCATTGAATCGGAAAAGGCTCACCCCAGTATCGCTGGCGGCTAAAGGCCGCATCCCTCATTCTATAGTTGATCTTCCTTATCCCAATTCCCAATTCCTCAATCTTGTTTATCACTACTTCGATGGCATCACGCATCAGCATGCCATTGATAAACCCTGAGTTTTCCAGTTTTGCATCCTTGGTGGGATTGGCTTCTTCACCATTGTAGTGTGAACCAATAATGTTAGTGATCGGTATATTAAAATGCCTGGCAAACTTATGATCCCTTTCGTCGCCACAAGGCACCGCCATGATGGCTCCGGTTCCATATCCGGCCAATACGTACTCACTGATCCAAATGGGTATTTCTCTTTTATCGAATGGATTGATGGCATAGGCGCCGGTAAATACGCCGGTGATCTTCTTCTCTGCCTGTCTTTCCCTGTCACTTCGGCTTTTAACGTAGGTGATGTATTCTTCGACAGCAGTTGACTGTCCGGCGGACGCTATTTCATGGATCATCTCCAGTTCAGGAGCCACTACCATAAAGTCGACTCCGAAAATGGTATCAGGCCTTGTAGTATAGACCCGCATTTTTTTTACTGTTGCCTTTTCACTTTTTACCTCAAAATCCATCTCGGCACCTGATGACTTCCCGATCCAATTGCTTTGCATTTCCTTCATTGCCTCGCTGAAGTCGATGCGTTCCAAACCTTCGAGCAAGCGATCGGCATATTCCGTAATCCGCAAGTACCACTGGCGCAATTTCTTTTTTACTACGGGGTAGCCACCTCTTTCACTTACGCCATTCACTACTTCATCGTTCGCTAATACAGTTCCCAGGGCTTCACACCAATTCACTTCGCCATAGCCACAGTAGGCCAGGCGGTATTGCATGAGGATGTCCTGCTTAACCGGCTCATCGAAAGACTTCCATTCATCTGCGGTAAACTTGTTGCCTGTTACCAGTTCCCGGTTACCGGTAGCACTTCGACTGTCGCTCAGTGGTAACTGGTAACTGCTGTTTGGCATCGTGTGACCAGCATTACCTTCTTTTTCAAAAGCGCTAATCAATCTTTCAACAGGCTCCGCTTTATTTGTATTCCTGTTATAAAAGCTATTAAACAGTTGCAGAAAGATCCACTGGGTCCATTTATAATAATGCGGATCGCTGGTTCTTACTTCGCGGTCCCAATCAAAACAAAAGCCGATATTATCAAGCTGCTTGCGAAAATTGATGATGTTCGCATGGGTTGATACCGCAGGATGTATACCATGGTCGATGGCATATTGCTCCGCAGGCAGGCCAAATGCATCATAACCCATCGGGTGTAATACATTGAAACCTTTTAGTCTTTTATAGCGGGCATAAATATCACTGGCTATATAACCCAATGGATGACCGACATGCAAACCAGCACCGCTTGGATAAGGGAACATATCCAACACATAATACTTGGGTTTCGTGGACTCATTAGAAACTTTGTAAACTTTTGACTCTACCCACTTCTCCTGCCATTCTTTTTCAATTTTTCTGAAATCGTATTCCATAGCTATGCTTGATTCAATTTATATTCAACGTTCTGTTTATTTAACCCACCCCGGTCGTTTTACTTAGGTTTATCATTAGTTCGCCCCTCCGGAGGAGGGGATAAGTCTTTTAGAGTACTCTTTACCTTTTCTGCTCTTTTAAGTTCAATAAGCAGGGTCTCTATCCCCTCCTCCGGAGGGCAGCAACATCTACCATTCACAATCTCATCGAAAGGGTGGGTCGATGAACAAAAGAACCGAACGATGAAGAGTGCGACGCAACAGGCGATGCCAGTAGCACTATTGCCAACTCAACAAATCTTTAACAAATAACTTTTTATATACGGCAATATCAACCTGTTACAATCGTTTAATTGGGCAGCAAAAATACTGATTGTACCCTGAATCCGTTAATTTTGCCTGCCCCGGTTTCATTTGATCGAAACAATAAATGAAAGCGGAGCGGCAACCCATTCATTTCTAAAAAATTCGATACTATGGCTCAAACTGGAAAGGGCTACGGCAAACGTGGTAAACCCTCCTATTTTATGTCTATCTTGGGTGTAACACTTGTGTTATTTCTCCTCGGTATTATCGGCTGGCTGGTGATCAACGCAAATAAGCTTGGCAATTATTTTAAAGAAAACGTGGAAGTGGGCGCCTATCTCCGCGGCGACCTGAACCCCAAAGACAGTGCTGCACTGATGGAATATATTTCTGCAAAACCTTATGTAAGATCTATGGAGTTTGTGACCAAGGAGGCTGCGAAAAAGAAATACCTCGGCGATGGTAATGAAGACTGGGATAAGGTGCTTGAAGAAAACCCGCTACCCAACAGCATCAATTTTAAGGTAAAGCAGGAATACATGAATAGTGATTCGCTGGCTGCCATACAAACTGACCTGCAACAACAGACCTATATCAGTGAAGTAAGATACCCGAAAGCATTGGTTGACAATCTTAACAAGAATATTCAGCGTATCAGCGTCATTTTATTGGCGGTTGCCATTCTTCTTGCCCTGGTAGTGATTATCCTGATCGACAATACTATCAGGCTGGCCATGTTCAGCAATCGTTTCCTGATCAAAACCATGCAGATGGTAGGTGCTACCCGCTGGTTTATTGCCAAACCCATGAACATCAGGGCTATTATCAATGGCGCTTTAAGCGGCATTATTGCGATAGCTGCCGTTGTTTTGGTGATTTTTGGGGCGGAAAGGATTTTGCCTGAAATGAAAGCCATTCATGATAATACCACACTGGCCTTGCTTTTTGCCGGTCTTATTGTGTTAGGCATTTGCATCACCCTGTTCAGCACACACCGCAGTGTGTTGAAATACCTGAGAATGAAGCTGGATGATTTGTATTAAGCCCATCCCAGCCTTCCCGAAGGGAAAGAGCGCCAACTCACAAGCCTAAAAATTAGAAATCACATTACTATAATAAAGTCAATAACGCAGAGTCTTCAAAAGCCTCCCCGGGGAGGTTTGGAGGGGCTTTTTCCCTATATTGCGACACCAAATCGATAAAAAATGGCTGAAAACAAGACTACACCCTCTATTTTTTCAAAAGATAATTATATCTGGATGGGCATTGGCGCCCTGGTAATCACCATCGGGATGTTCCTGATGTCAGGTGGCAGCAGCAGCGACCCAACTGTCTTTAACAAAGATGAAGTGTATAGTACGACAAGGATCACCATAGCGCCTATCCTGATTTTGGCCGGGCTTGTTATCGAGATCTATGCTATTTTCAAAAAAACCAAAGCATAATAAAAAAATAATCGGACTGACCGATTTGAAAATTTGAAAGTTCATCAAGTTTTTAAATCGGTTTTTTATTTTTTAATTCGCCCTCTTATTCAAATTTTCAACCAAGTCAATGACCATTTTTGAAGCTATCATTATCGCTGTTGTGGAAGGGTTGACGGAGTTTCTGCCGATTTCTTCCACGGGCCACATGATCATTGCCAGCACTTTTTTAAGCATTCACAAGGAGGAGTTTACGAAACTATTTGAAGTAGCAATACAACTCGGGGCAATATTGGCCGTGGTTGTATTATACTGGAAAAAATTCTTTGACTTTAGCCGGTGGCAGTTTTATATCAAACTGATCATTGGGGTAGTACCTGCTTTGGTGTTGGGTTATATTTTTTCAGACCAGATAGATATCCTGCTCGAAAGCCCGATGATAGTTGCTATCACGATGTTGGCCGGAGGTCTTATTTTACTTTTTATAGACAAAGCATTCAACAAGCCCACCGTTGAATCAGATGATAAAATTACCTACGGCAAAGCTTTTATCACCGGCATCTGGCAAACCGTTGCTATGATCCCCGGGGTAAGCCGCAGCGCCGCTTCCATCATCGGTGGTATGCAGCAAAAATTCACCCGTAACCTCGCTGCAGAGTTTTCTTTTTTCCTGGCCGTACCTACCATGCTTGCCGCTACTGCCTATTCATTATTTATAAAAAAATGGGAGCAAACGGGTGTAGTAAAAAAAGGGTACGAAATCATAATCGCTTCAAAAGAAAACAGCACGGCATTTATAGTAGGAAATATCGTGGCCTTTGTAGTAGCCATTTTAGCGATCCGTTTTTTTATTACCTACCTGAAAGTTTATGGCTTTAAAGTATTTGGCTGGTACCGGATCATTGCCGGTATTATTTTGCTGATACTGCTGCTTACTGGCTTTATAGACAGATAAGCCGCTGAATCCTCCGTCGCAACCTTACTGTATTATAGTCCGGTAAATGGCTCCATCTAAGCTTACTCTTGTAACCCTATTTTCCGGGCATTCCCGCTATTACTTGATTAACGTGAGTTTGGGCCATGGTGAATGATTTGTGATGTGAAGCATTAATGGAAAAAGCACGAGGCGGACGCTGCTGCGGACGTCTCGTGCTTTTATCTATGAGTTGCCAATGAATTCCTGCGGAACGATTAGTAAACTTATTATCTGTGAAAGAGATCCAAAACCCATATTAATTATAACGATTTCTTTGGCGCTCTCATCACCTGTTGAGAAGGTTTTAAATTAGCTGGCACCTGGTTTGCTGCTGCCGGTGCGGAATTTGAAGCTGTGCCTGCGCCGGTATTTATATTCTGATCGGCTGGTCTTTGCGCCTGGTTTTCAGCCGGAGTTGATTGCCGAATTTTATTGATATAATTGTACCGTGCAGCTCTTTTTTCATTTACTTTTTTCATTTCTTCTTCAAATGTTACATCGCTTGCCTTTTTTTGCTGCGCATTAAGAGCTACAGTACCAGCAAGGATCATTGTAGTAAGAAGAAACCATATTTTGATCTGCTTTTTCATTAGTTTATTTTTTATTGTTTTTTACCCAAATGGAATCTTGCCTGTCGGCAGACAGGTTCGCCAAATAAACATCACGATTGGTGACAAGCATTATCATGGCCCATTTCATAAAAAATGATTGATAGTTAAAATTATTTTACGCTGACTAAAACTTTGATCTTTCCCGTTCCTTCACCGTTATAACCCTCCAATGCTTTTCCGATAATTTGCCCGGGTTTTACTTTATCAGGATCTGCTTTCATGGCAATGCCTTTGACAGAAGAAGTAACGATAAGGTCACCCCGTTTAATAGCACCACCTTCCAGGCAGACTTTTGTAGGAATCACACCAATCACACCCATTGGCACCATATCATCTAACCGGTTCTGTTCCGCATTTTTTTCTGTTAGCAGCAGCCCCGGTTTTGTTGCATATACACCTGCAACCAGTGTAGAATAGGCAGTCGACGATTTTTCCACGGTGCGGTCCGACGATTCGGAGATCACCAATACATCACCAGGCTCATATTCTTTTGCGTCACCTTCAACATCAAAATATTCCGCCACATCTGCTCCTCCGACCTGTGTTCCGCCGTTAAAAAATCCTTTACCGGTTTCATCAATCCGTGCCACATTCGCGCCATTTGCCATAAATACTGCAGGATTTCCCGCACCTGGTCCTTCAAGAGCGGCTACCAACGCATTACCGTTGACACGAAAACCACCAAAGCCATCAGGAACGTTAGCCATCGCCAGCACACCTGTTGCGCCATCTGCGTCACCGATGCCTTGTACACCACCAAATGTCCCGGTATTTCTGCCTACGACGGCTGCCGCAGTATTGCTGCCTGTCAGACCGACAATACCTTCACCGCCACCAAAATTATATCCCAACAGTCCGGCAGAAGTTGGACTATAAGTAATACCCCAAATACCGTGACCGTTTTCAGAAATAGCTGAAACACCGGTTCCGGTTCCTACATTATATGCGCTTAAGGCATCATATGAGCTCGAATAATTAGAAATATCAAAATACCCGGCTATATTGTTTGTGCTGGTTCCAAAAACTCCAACTCCATTGGTTGAATTTCCATACACGCCGTTTCCTGAAGTTGAAACGCCGTAGACGCCGTTGCCGGAACCATTGTGCGAGCCCCAGACACCCACGCCATTTACACCTGTTCCATTATTTATTCCGCGAAGACCAGCAGATGAGTTTCCTGCAGCAGCTGAAGATATTCTTCCGATAACGCCGATTGTGTTTGCACCTGTTGAGGTATTGTTACCTTCTAAAGCCGCACCGGCTCCCTGGTTTGATAACGCAAAAAGACTCGAAGCATTGGTGGCTGTGGCAGAATAAGGCAACGTAAGACCGGCATTATCAGCTGCAGGCGCCCATTGTGCGCCATTGTATTTTAATACCTGGCCGCTGGCTGGTGCAGTATTGCTGACTGTGACTCCTTGCAATTTATTTACCGATGGATTAGGATATGTTCCGGCTAAATCGCCGCCTGCGCTTCCATTCGGAGGCAGCGTTGTTGGTATGACACCGGCTGCAAGTTTTACGGAAGTAACAGATGCATCAATAATTTTTGATGTCGATACCGAATTGTCAGCAAGCTTTGCAGTTGTTATTACTCCTGTTCCAATAGTTGGATTAGGATAGGTTCCCGTAAGATCGCCTCCCGCTGCTCCATCTGGTGGTAATGATGTTGGAATAACTCCGGCTGCAAGCTTTGCTGAAGTAACAGATGCATCAACAATTTTCGACGTGCTGACAGAATTATCTGCAAGTTTCACAGAAGTCACCGAAGCATCAGCGATTTTCACTGTGGTGACAGCGTTATCGGCAAGTTTGCCATTGGTAACAGCTCCATTTGTAATAGTTGGGTTTGGATAGCTGCCTGTAAGATCGCCACCCGCTGTTCCGCTCGGTGGCAATGAGCTTGGTATAACGCCGGCTGCAAGCTTCGCTGAAGTGACAGATGCATCAATAATTTTTGATGTCGATACCGAATTATCTGCAAGCTTTGCAGTGGTTACCGCTCCGGATTCAATAGTTGGATTGGGATAAGTTCCCGCTAGATCACCGCCCGCAGTTCCGCTTGGTGGCAATGAGGTTGGAATAACCCCGGCCGCAAGTTTTGCTGATGTCACTGAAGCATCAACAATTTTCGACGTGCTGACAGAATTATCTGCAAGCTTCACAGAAGTCACCGAAGCGTCGGTGATTTTCACAGTTGTAACGGAGTTATCAGCAAGTTTGCCATTGGTTACAGCTCCATTTGTAATAGTAGGGCTTGGATAGCTGCCTGTTAGATCACCTCCCGCAGTTCCACTTGGTGGCAATGTTGTTGGAATAACCCCCACTGCAAGTTTTGCTGATGTCACCGAAGCATCAACAATTTTTGAAGTTGATACCGAATTATCGGCAAGCTTTGCACTTGTGACCGCTCCAGCCTCAATAGTTGGATTGGGATAAGTTCCCGTCAAATCACCACCTGCAGTTCCGTTGGGTGGCAATGAGGTTGGAATAACCCCGGCCGCAAGTTTTGCCGACGTCACAGAAGCATCAACAATTTTCGACGTGCTGACAGAATTATCTGCAAGCTTCACGGAAGTCACCGAAGCGTCGGTAATTTTCACAGTTGTGACAGAGTTATCGGCAAGTTTGCCATTGGTTACAGCTCCATTTGTAATGGTTGGGTTTGGATAGCTGCCTGTAAGGTCGCCACCCGCTGTTCCGCTCGGTGGTAGTGAGGTTGGAATAACCCCCGCTGCAAGCTTTGCTGACGTCACAGAAGCATCAACAATTTTTGAAGTTGTAACAGAGTTATCCGCAAGTTTTGCAGTTGTTATTACCCCTGCTCCAATAGTTGGATTCGGATAGGTTCCTGCTAACTCACCTCCTGCTGTTCCATCCGGTGGCAATGATGTTGGAATGACTCCGGCCGCAAGTTTTGCAGCAGTAACAGAAGCATCGATAATTTTTGAAGTCGATACGGAATTATCTGCAAGTTTATTTGTATTTACTGCGCCATCGGCAATTTTAGGAGTGATGACAGCACCGTTGGCAATTTTTGAGTTAGTTACTGACCCGGCACCAATATTGGGATTCGGATAAGTTCCTGAAAGATCACCACCAGCCGGACCCGTTGGACTACCGCCTGCAAAAACAACATCAGGGCCAAGCTTTGCCATCGTGATAGAACCATCTAATACTTTTGAAGTAGTCACTGCATTATCGGCAAGTTTAGCTGTCGTAATTGCATTGCTTGTAATTGTGGGATTTGGATATATCCCTGTAAGATCACCTCCCGCTGCTCCATCCGGAGGTAATGAAGTTGGAATGACTCCCGCTGCAAGTTTTGATGACGTCACTGAACCATCAGCAAGTTTTGTTGTCGTTACAGTCCCGGGGCCAATAACCGGATTTGGATAGCTGCCTGTAAGATCACCACCCGCTGTTCCGCTTGGTGGCAATGCTGTTGGAATGACCCCTGCTGCAAGTTTTGATGATGTCACTGAAGCATCAACAATTTTTGAAGTGCTAACAGAGTTATCAGCAAGTTTACCATTTGTAACAGCTCCGTTTGTAATTGTTGGATTTGGATATGTTCCTGTAAGATCACCTCCCGCTGCTCCATCCGGAGGTAATGAAGTTGGAATGACTCCCGCTGCAAGTTTGGCTGATGTCACCGAAGCATCAACAATTTTTGAAGTGCTGACAGAGTTATCAGCAAGTTTACCATTTGTAACAGCTCCGTTTGTAATTGTTGGATTTGGATATGTTCCTGTAAGATCGCCACCCGCTGTTCCGCTCGGAGGCAACGATGCTGGAATAACGCCGGCTGCAAGTTTTGCTGAAGTAACTGAAGCATCAACAATTTTTGAAGTGCTAACAGAATTATCTGCAAGCTTTGCAGTTGTTACTACTCCTGTTCCAATAGTTGGATTTGGATAACTACCTGTAAGATCACCTCCCGCTGTTCCGCTCGGAGGCAATGTCGTCGGAATAACTCCCGCTGCAAGTTTTACTGAAGTAACTGAAGCATCAGCGATCTTCAAAGTTGTTACAGCGTTATTGGCAAGTTTACTATTAGTTATAACTCCGTTGTTAATTGTTGGATTTGGATAACTACCTGTAAGATCACCACCCGCTGTTCCGCTCGGAGGCAATGTCGTCGGAATAACTCCCGCTGCAAGTTTCGCGGAAGTCACTGAAGCATCGGCGATCTTCACTGTCGTCACAGAGCTAGTGGCAAGTTTGCCATTGGTAACAGCTCCATTTGTAATTGTTGGATTTGGATAACTACCTGTAAGATCTCCACCTGCTGTTCCGCTTGGTGGTAATGCCGTTGGAATAACGCCGGCTGCAAGTTTCGCTGAAGTCACTGATGCATCGGCGATCTTCAAAGTTGTTACAGCGTTATTGGCAAGTTTACCATTAGTTATAACTCCATTGTTAATTGTTGGATTTGGATAGGAGCCTGTAAGATCGCCTCCCGCTGTTCCGCTTGGTGGCAATGTCGTTGGAATAACACCTGCCGCAAGTTTTGCGGAAGTAACTGAAGCATCAGCGATCTTCAAAGTTGTTACTGAGTTAGTGGCAAGTTTGCCATTGGTAACAGCTCCGTTTGTAATCGTTGGATTGGGATAAGTGCCTGTTAGATCACCACCCGCCGTTCCACTTGGAGGCAATGTTGTTGGAATAACCCCTGCTGCAAGTTTCGCTGAAGTCACTGAAGCATCAGCGATCTTCAAAGTTGTTACTGAGTTAGAGGCAAGTTTACCATTGGTTACTGCTCCATTTGTAATTGTTGGATTGGGATAATTACCTGTAAGATCGCCACCCGCTGTTCCGCTAGGCGGCAACGTCGTTGGAATAACACCTGCTGCAAGTTTCGCCGAGGTCACTGATGCATTGGCGATCTTCGTTGTGGTCACAGAATTATTGGCAAGTTTGCCATTTGTTATAATTCCAGTTTTAATTGTTGGGTTGGGATAAGTGCCTGTAAGATCACCGCCAGCTGCTCCGCCCGGAGGTAATGCTGTTGGAATGACACCGGCAGCAAGTTTTGCACTTGTTATGGATGCATCAGCGATTTTCGAAGTACCGACAGAATTGTCAGCAATCTTATCGCTGGTAATTGCCCCATTTGTAATGGTTGGGTTTGGATAGGTGCCGGTAAGGTCGCCGCCTGCTGTTCCGCTTGGAGGTAATGTTGTCGGAATAACTCCCGCTGCAAGCTTGGCTGAAGTCACAGAAGCGTCAGCAATTTTTGAAGTGCTGATGGAATTATCTGCCAGTTTATTTGTCTCCACTGCGCCATCTGCCAATTTTGAGCTGGTGACGGCGTTGGGTTTGATATCCGGATTGGGGTAAATGCCTGAAAGATCTCCGCCGGCCGAACCAGTCGGCGTACCACTGGCAGCATTTCCTGCAAACAGTGCATAAGGCACGGATAGCAGTTGCCCGGCGCCAAGATCAATAAAGTTCGATCCGCCTTCAGGATCAATTTCGACTTGCAGAAATTTTGCCGCTGAACTCCAGTTGATGCCCGCTATGGTACCCGTCACGTTAACTGCACCAGCACTTCCAATAGCTATACTAAACAGGCCCAGGTTGCTTGTAGTGACGTTTCTTACCTCCCGGTATACCACCGTTCCCGTTGCATTTCCATCACGTATAGACAAACGAATTGCAATGTTTTTACCTGGTATAACATTTCCAACCGCATTTCTTGCAATACCCTGGTAGTTGATCTGGTTGGGTACCTGTGCATTCAGGATCGAAGAATATAAGATCAGCAAAAAGAGTAAAATCTTTTTCATGCAGGTTGTTTTTGGTTCGTAAATAGATTGGATGGTTTATTATTCAATTTTTAAAATTTTATATGCTCCATGTTTTGATAAATATCCGGCGTCCCCCTCAAGATTTATCTGAAGCAGATAGCTTCCACTTGGCAAATTTGCCAGGGGAATACGATGTATAAGATCTACTCCATTACAAGTTATTTGCTGAGCGAAAACCTTCTTGCCAAGCATATCGTAAAACCCGAATGTGACCTGTCCTTTTTGCTTGGTAAAAAAATTTATTTCAATGAAACGGGATGCGGGGTTAGGAAAAATTTTGACCTCCTCTGCTGCAAACTGACCCTGCCCATAAAAAGTTCCGGGAAACAAAAGATAAGGCTGCAGAAACCCATTTGAAACCATCAATCGATCGCCTGATTGCATTTGGCTCACCAATGCCATTTCACCAATACTCCATTCAAATTGATAATAACCGTTTTTAGCTGTGCCGCCATTTACATTGATAACCGAGGAAGAAATGCTTTGAGCATTACAAATGGCGGAAATAAGAATTCCTACGATAATGGTGGTGGCATTTTTCATAGTAGTGGATTCAAATATTTAACTGATACATCCTGAATGTATCAGGACGAAAGTAAATAAATACTTATTGTTGTGAAAGGTAGCTTTCACTACACTTTCCTTTAGTATAATTCCTAATTAACAAGCGCCTAAACCTATATAGTTACTTAGTAAAAACAGTCTCAAAAATTACAAAACCGGAGAAACAGTGTTCACCGGACACTGAATTGAAACAGGCAAAATGATAACTCTTCTTGGCTAATTCTTTTATTGAGGTGCTGGTATGGGCATTCAATACCTCTGCATCTGATTGAAAGACGCTGCCAATATTTGCCGTTCTTACGGAAATTAGCGTAAGTAGCACGATTCCTTATCAACGGACTGAAGTCTCCCGCAAAATGCGGATTATAAGATGAATCGGGGCTACGCCTCTACACGGTAAAATTTCGGCAATTTATTGTAAGCTATTTTGTTCGCAGAGCCGTAGGCTCGGATCATTTTTTTAACAACTGGTTTTAACCAGTTGAAAGTAATCATGATCAGGAAGTGAGAGCCGTAGGCTCGATTCATATTTAGCACCTCAATAAAAGAATTAGCCCTCTTCTTGTTTCATTTAAGTTATTTGATTTAATAGCGATAGCTTCAGGAAAATGTATTGACCTTTTTATTTGTACCGGCTACTGTCTTACAGATTAATTTGGTCAAACCAAGGGTATGTTTTAAGCGCATCGGCAGCTTATGCAAAATAAAAAGCAATTCCATTAAGTCTCTCTCTCTGCTATCAAACCATCATCATTAAAATAATCTCCCTCAGTCCTTATCCCGTTTTGCAAAATGAACCTCCTGTTTATACAGCGTCATCTAAATCCCTATTTTTACCGAAAGCATTTTCTTGTTATGAAGACGGCTCCGAAAAAAGTAGTGAACGGATGGGCCATGTATGATTGGGCTAATTCTGTATACAATCTTGTTATCACTACAACCTTCTTTCCCATATATTTTATTGCGGTGACAAAAAATGATCAGGGACGTGACAAAATAAATTTCCTGGGACGGCAATTTGTCAACTCTTCTCTTTATGACTACATTTTAGCCACGGCCTATCTGTTGATTGCTGTTTCTTACCCTATTCTGACGTCTATTGCAGATACGAGAGGTAATAAGAAAAATTTTATGCAATTCTTTTGCTATATGGGTGCGCTGGGTTGCAGTTTGCTTTTCTTTTTTGATAAAACAAATCTCGGCTTCGGAGTGGTTTGTTTTATGATGGCGGCTATGGGTTATGTGGGAAGTCTGGTTTTTTACAATGCCTATTTACCTGAAATAGCCGCTCCGCCGGACCGTGACAGGATCAGCGCCAAAGGATTTGCTTTCGGTTACATAGGCAGTGTATTAATGCAGCTGATAGGTTTTTGTCTCGTTATATTCATGAAAGGACAGGAAGGAAAGGCCTCGCAGATCACATTTCTACTAGTTGGCATTTGGTGGGTAAGCTTTGCGCAAATCACTTTCAGGCGTTTGCCAAAAGCCGAAATAAGACAAGCCCAAAAAGGAAAGATCTTTAAAGATGGCTTTGCTGAAGTAAAAAAAGTTTTCAATGAGGTAAGACATTTACCCGTATTAAAAAGATTTCTTCGCGGTTTTTTCTTTTACAGCATGGGTGTGCAAACTGTCATGCTGGCCGCCACTTTATTTGGAAGCAAACTATTAAACCTTGAAGACAGCAAGCTGATCATTACAGTAGTGCTGATACAGTTGGTGGCCATTGCCGGTGCAATTGTTATGAGCCGGCTTTCAGCAAAGTTTGGCAATCTCAAAGTATTGATGGGCGTTATTGTTTTTTGGGTACTGGTTTGTCTCGCCGCTTATCGCACCGCTACTTCCGCCGAACCTCTACAGACAATGCATGAAAAAATCAATTTGCTAAAAAAGAAACAAGAGTCAATGATGGCCAGCAGCGACGCTATACAACTCGCATCAATTAATAATGAGATACAGCGGTTGGAAGAAGAACTGGAGCCCAGGCAGCAGCCGATAGAGTATAGTTTTTATGGATTGGCTTTAGCCGTTGGCCTTGTCATGGGCGGTATTCAATCACTGAGCCGGTCTACCTATTCTAAACTAATGCCGGAAACAAAAGACACCGCTTCCTACTTTAGCTACTATGACCTGACGGAAAAAATAGCTTTAGTGATTGGTATATTAAGTTTTGGCTATATCGAAGAGTTTACAGGAAGTATGAAAAATTCTGTTTTATCATTAATCATTTTCTTTGTACTCGGCTTTATCTGGCTTTATAGTGCTTTGACAAAACAAAAGCAAACATCCTTTGACAATTAATGGTTGCATCTATGAATCTTTACACAGTCAATACCGGCTATTTCAAATTAGATGGCGGGGCAATGTTTGGTGTTGTACCCAAAAGCATGTGGAACAAGATCAACCCGGCTGATGAAAACAACATGTGCTCATGGGCTCTTCGTTCGTTATTGATTGAAGACGGAAAAAGATTGATACTTGTAGATAATGGTATGGGTGATAAGCAAGATGCAAAATTTTTCGGCCATTATTATTTGCATGGTGATGATACACTGGATAAATCATTGGCACAATATGGTTTCAACCGCAATGATATTACCGATGTATTTCTTACTCACCTGCATTTCGATCATTGCGGCGGAAGCATTGTAAGAGAAGGTGAAAAATTAGTTCCAGCTTTTAAGAATGCTATATATTGGAGCAATGAAGAACATTGGAACTGGGCCGTAAAGCCCAATGAGAGGGAAAAAGCTTCATTTTTAAAGGAAAACATTCTACCCATCCAGGAAAGTGGTCAATTGAAATTTACTGAAACCGCTAAATCCAATGGGAGCCAGTTAGCCCAGGTTTCATTTACCGATAATTTCTCCATTCGATTTGTAAATGGTCATACACAGGCAATGATGCTGCCTCAGCTAAAGTATAACGGCAAAACAATTGTGTATATGGCTGACCTGCTTCCATCACAGGGACATATTCCTCTTCCTTACGTCATGGCTTATGATATGTTTCCATTGACCACATTGAATGAAAAAAAGGCTTTTTTGACTGAGGCCCTGGAGAATGATTACATATTATTTTTTGAGCATGATCCATTCTATGAATGTTGCAACCTGCAACAGACCGACAGAGGCATTCGCCCTAAAGATTTTTTTAAATTGGGAGAAATGATTTAAGCATCAATGATGCCGTAGCTTGAAAACCTGATTAATCACGTCTGCGGATAAGCGATGAAAGCGGGTAACGAAGATTTTCATGACTCATCATATCAATCTTCACTTTACCCACGGAGATGGGACTTTCAATCCTCACGGGGATGCGGTTCAAATCATTAGTAACCCATACTGTCATTTGCTCACCACCTTCAAAAATTGTTCCCTGGATAAGTAATGGCTTAAACTTGATGGTCCTGAATTTACCATACTTGGTTTTTAGCGTTTCCTGGCCAAGATAGCGGATGTACATATTAAACACCTCGTTGTCAAGAAACATGGAAAAAGCAATCTTATCATTTGGCTGCAACCTCGAAAAGTCTACATTCCGGGCATAAAATACGGCACTCACTACGTCCTGCACACAGGTAGGTACTTTGAACACTCCTTCGTTAGTTATTGCAGTGTTAGCGGTTTTATTAAAAGTAACATTTTGGTATTTCTTATACCCGCCTTCATTCACATTGCGGATAAACTTTAGTGGCTGCATCGTCACAGTGTCAATATACGTTTCATACTTATCTCTTACCTTATACAAAAAGTCATAGGACGAGTTTGTTTTTCCTTCACCTATGATATGATAAACCGGCTTATTATTTAGTGTTTCCAATGTATTGGTAAATGTGGCAGTACCTGCATTAACATACACGCCTGCTACCGCATAGTATACTGTCATCGAAATTCTTTCACCGGCCTTAAAGGCGGTATTTTTAATAGAACACTGGTCCTGGTAATGTGTCTCTGCTTTTGTCGAAAAAGCCATTAATGCAATAACCGGTATAGCAACTAATTTTATTACTCCCTTCATTAGAAAATCAATTTATCAGTTTGATCCGCCTGGTTACTGCCAAACATCTATGCCACTTACATGCCACAATTGCTATTGACCAGCCGAAGCATTATTATTTTTAAATATTTTTTTTATGCTCAAAATTAGCAAACTACCTGCCAGTGCAGGAATTATCAAATTAATAAACCAAATACTCACTGCCGTCAGGCTTATTCCGAGGCTGTTTTTACTAAATAACCCCACCAACAGCAGGCTCACTTTGCCTCTCAAACCCAGGTCAGTAAAAAGAGCGATAGTGGGAATAGCTGCCATTACCAGGAACGATACACTCACAGCCCACCATCCCTGCCACAACGAAACATCAACATCAAACAAGCGGAACAAAAGGTAATACTGAATGATAAATACAATAAACCTAAGTGCAGATAAGGACATTATTTGCAATAGTAAAGTTGCATTAAATTCCTCTAATGTTTCAATCAGCCAGGCGTACTTCCTGCCCGACGGGAGTCTGTCAATCCATCTAACTACCCATGACAGGCGGAAATAAAATACTGTTAAAAAAGCCGTCACAACAATACCGCCATACAATAAGGTGTCAAACCAGAAAGAAGATAGCAACTGCCCATTCTCAATGGGTGCCCGAAGAACGAGCATTCCGGTCAAACCCATATACAGGGTGACTATTAATTGACTGATACTTCCGGTAATCGTTAAAGAAATTGCTTTTAACCGGTTGCCATCACTCATATATAACACTCTTCCGAGATATTCCCCGACCCTGTTGGGTGTAGTAACGGAAAAAGAAACACCGGATAATACGGCTTTGAATGCGGTAAAGAAATTAATCCGCTGTACTTTTTGAACGGCCAATTTCCATTTAAACGTTTCAATGGACCAATTGGTCAGCATCAAAACGAAAACACCGGCAAGATTCCACATCGTTGCGCTGTTGAACGATTGTTTTATATGTTTCCAGGATTGCTCCAATCCCGGCTGCTGTAATATTTGCCTGTATATAGAATAAGAAAGCCAAATAAAAAGAATTGGCCCCAGGAATGAATTGATAAAAATCCGCAGAAACTTTTTTTGCCTGTCTGTTATTTGCATAGGAACCCAAACTTTGCCAAACTATTCACCCTGTTTTTGTAGTTTCGGGCAGAAAATCCTGACATGATCGCAGCATTTAAATAATCCTGTAAAAATAACACCTCACTTGCAAAAGTCTGCTAAAATAATCCTGGGCATTGATCCCGGAACTTTATTGATGGGATATGGCATTATTGAAATAAATGGCCATGCTGTTAAAATGAAAACGATGCATGTATTGAAATTATCCTCTCAAAAAGACAATTACAAACGCCTCCATTTAATACATGAAAAAGTTGATGAGCTGATAAAAAAATATAAGCCTCACGAGTTTGCAATCGAAGCCCCATTTTTTGGTAAAAATGTTCAAAGTATGCTTAAGCTTGGCCGGGCACAGGGTGTAGCCATTGCTGCTGCCATGCGGGCCGGCCTGCCTGTTACCGAGTATTCTCCCAAAAAGGTAAAGCAATCTGTTACCGGTAATGGCAATGCCGATAAAGAACAGGTCTGGAAAATGTTGCAACAATTACTTTCACTCAAAGAAGATCCGCACTCCTATGATGCAACAGATGCGCTGGCAGTAGCTGTTTGCCATCATTTTCAAACCAATGCTATACTAAAAACAGCTAAGCCATTAACAGGATGGGGCGATTTTATTAAAAAAAACCCGGAACGTGTAGTGACAAGAAAATGATAACCGGCAAAAATACTTAGCCAGCCAGGTTATCAACGATCAATTGCTGTATTTGCTTCATCCTTTCCTCAGACACTTTTAATTTAGGTTGCGTAAAATTCAGATCATTTGCCTGGTTGATCGGTATCAAATGCATGTGTGCATGCGGCACCTCCAAACCAATTACAGTAATACCGCAACGGTTGCAATCAAATGATTTTTCGATTGCCTTTGCAATAGGCTGGGCAAAAACAAGCAGTTCATCCAGGTACTCTTTTGGCAAATCAAAAAAATTGTCGGTAGGTATTTTGGGAACCACTAAAACATGTCCTTCCCGCAACGGAAAGATATCGAGGAAAGCAAAGAATTTATCATTCTCAGCAATTTTATAGCTGGGTATTTCTCCCGCAATGATTTTTGAAAATATTGTCATACCACCAAAAAATTTTGATTTAACGGAAAGCAAATAATAATAAATCCGTTTTAGCATATTTGCTATTTCGCTTACAAATCTATTGACTTATAAAATAAAAAACCTCCGCTACCGGAGGTTTAAAATAAAACTTGTTATTAGCTTTTACGCTGTAATATTATCGATCTTAAAACTGATAACACCCGCCGGTGCCTGTACATCGGCTGTATCACCTACTTGTTTTCCTAATATACCTTTCCCGATTGGAGATGTAACCGATATCTTGCCTGCTTTCAGGTCGGCCTCTGTTTCACTCACGATTTGGTAGGTCACCTGTTTTTTTGTTTTCAGGTTGGTCAGTGTAACCTTGGTCAAAATAGAAACTTTACTGGTGTCGATTGCTGATTCATCGATCACCCTGGTGTTGGCCAACTGGCCTTCCAGCAAAGCAATCTTTGCTTCTAATAAGCCTTGTGCTTCTTTCGCAGCATCGTATTCTGCATTTTCTTTCAGGTCACCTTTTTCTCTTGCTTCTGCTATAGCCCTGCTCGCAGCTGGTCTGTCCACACCTTTCATGTGCTGCAGGTCAGCTTTTATTTGCTCAAATGTCTCTTTGGTAACGTATTGAATACCCATACTCGCCTCCTTTGATATAGATAAAAAAAAATAACAACGCCCCAGGGTTTACTGAAGCGTTGCACTATTGAGCAACAAATATAGGAAACATATTTCTAAACAAAAAGCCGGCAGCCGCTTATTTTATCCGGTAACGATGAAATCACTCATTCCCAAATATTTTATCCGTCAATACTTTGGCCATTTTGTACAAGGCTTCGTGGCTATACCCAGCAATATGGGGCGTGATCATCACATTAGGCTGTTCCAGCAGCCAATCCAGGTCTTGCTTTTCCTGCGCGGTGAGGGTATCCAGTTTTTCATTTTCCAACACGTCTAATGCAGCTCCGGCGATTTTTTTGGCTTTTAATGCCTCAATAAGATGGACGGTATGTACTACTTTCCCCCGTGATGTATTTAATAAAAAAGGAGTCTTTTGGAGGGAATTAAAGAAAGACGAATCAGCCGCATGAAAGGTTTCTTCTGTCAGGGGTACATGCCAGCTGATAACATCCGCATAACGACCCAACTGTTCCATGCTGGCTTCTTTTATATATCCTTCGCTGAAGCCAAACTTGTATTTATCATACGCAAGCACTGTTACACCAAAAGGTTCTAACAATCTGGCAAAAGAACTGCCTGTATTTCCAAAGCCGATTATACCTACCGTTTTCCCATTTAATTCAATACCGCGGTTTTCATCTCTTCGCCAAAAACCTTTTTTTACTTCGCTGCAGGAGATATTGATATTGTTCATCAAACTCAACAGCATCCCCAGTGCATGTTCAGCTACTGCATTGGAGTTGCCCTCGGGACTGCTATAGCACTTTATTCCTTTGCTTTTCGCATACACCGTATCGATCAATTCAAGTCCACTTCCCAGGCGCCCGATCCATTTTAAAGCAGTTGCTTTGTCCAATATCGTTTTGTCGATTTTCAGCCGTGTGGTAACAATTAATCCGCTTGCTTCCGAAACCGTATCTGCCAATTCATCATAGCTGATCCTTGGTCTGTTGAGTATTTCATAGCCATGTTTTTGCAAAATGGTAAAAAGATAGTCGTGTACTTTGGCGGTTATAATTACTTTTTTCATCTGTTTATTGTTCATTGCTTTTTGGCCCGATGCCTGCCTGCCGGCAGGCAGGGAATTCACCATAAAAATTTTCATTGCGGTTAATATGATTTTGCCCGAAAATTTTTATGGCTTATTTCATGCCTCCCCAAAGGGGAATTTATTTTATTTGGTTTAAACGAAATATTCTTTACTTCATTCTAAATGTCAGGTCAGCAAATTGCTGAACTGATAGTTGTTCTGCTCTTTTATTAAACAGGTCATCTTTGAGTGTGGTCGCTTCAAACAACCCTTTCACCGCATTTCGCAATGTCTTTCTTCGCTGGTTAAAGGCTGTTTTTACTAAAAGAAAGAATTCTTTTTCACCTTTCATGACAAGTGGTTGCTTCCTGGGCAAAAGCCTGATGACACCACTTTTAACCTTGGGCGGTGGAATAAAACTTTTTTCGTTTACATCAAACAAATACTCTACATCAAAAAACGCCTGCACCAATACACTCAGAACGCCATAGGTTTTATTGCCTTCTTTAGCCGCAGCTCTTTGCGCTACTTCTTTTTGAAACATACCGATCACATATTCCACGCTTTCTTTCCATTCCAGTATTTTAAAAAGTATTTGGGTAGAAATATTATAAGGAAAGTTGCCAATAATAGTAAAGGGCCCATCAAACGGCTTTTCTATCTCCAAAAAACTTTTATGAATGATTTTGTCATTCAGCGCAGGATAAATTTTTAAAAGGAAGTCAACCTTCTCTTCATCCAGTTCTACTGCTTTAAAATCGACGGATTCCATTTGCACCAGGTATTTTGTCAATGCTCCCCCTCCCGGTCCTACTTCCAATAACCTTGAAAAAGGGTGTTGCTGTAAAACTGCTATAATCTTGCGGCAGATGTTTTCATCCTTTAAAAAGTGCTGGCCCAATGATTTCTTGAGGGTATACATAGCAGCAAAAGTAAATTATCCGGCTTTGCCGACAGATAATCAATCAAAAATCAGGTCCTGGCCAATAAAGTCAGAGTGGGGTTAACAGTCTTATATATAAAAAAAGGTGGAAATTTTAGTTTCCACCTTTTGCCTTCTTAAATCGTAACCTTGATTAGCCAGTTAAATTATCTTGTCAGTAATATTTTTTCATGGAAGGTATCATCGCCCACATGTACTTGTGCGAGGTATACACCCCTTGGTTGTTCTTTTAACTGATCGATGGTGATGACGTTATGACCACGTTGTACGGTAGTATTGGCGACATAAATTAGTTTTCCGGACAATTCAAATATCTCCACCCGTATTTTACTGTTGGTCTTAGCATCTACCTGTATTTGAACAACATCTTTTACCGGGTTGGGGAAGATGCTCACTTTACCTTGACCGGCAATTTTAAAGGGTATATTGATGATACCACTATACCTATTGGCACCGGTCACATTCACCAGTTTGATTCTATAATAAACGTTTGGACTGTTTACTTTATCCAGCATGTCTTCGTAATAATAAGGATTGGCCCCCCCGGGATACAGATGTGTTTCGACACGGTCAATCGTCGTAAAGTTGATGCCATCGAAACTTCTTTCTACTTCAAAATATTTTACCTGGCCATCGCTTAAAAGCTTCCAGCTTAGCTTGGTGATGTTATCAGATAACACGCCACGGAAATCAAAAAGATTACTGCTCAACGTAGTGCAGGTGTTAAATGGCAACACCTGAACTGTGTCGGTGGCATATACAGAACAACCAGCCTGTAAATATTGCGTAACGATATAAGTACCCGCATGATCCACGTAAATAGAGGGACCTGTTGGGCTGCTAATGATACTACCATCTGTGGTCGTCCACTGGTAGGTAGATGTTGAAAGCGGATTCGTCACATATATTTCCGCTACCCCCGATCCGTCATCGCAAATCATCGGCGTTTCTGTCAGCGCCAGGGCTCTTGGAGCCAGGAACAAATCAGTAGGCGCCACAAAATCTTTTAATTCCGCTGTAAAGGAGGCGGAAGCACGGGTTTTCACAACAATCCGGTTGAAAGGTGAGCTACATATATCACCGCCAAGCAGGGTTACCGGGTCAAGCCCCAGCTTGGTCAGGTTCACCGAAAATTCTATAAACTGGTTGGCAATATATTTACCATTCAGTGTTGAAGCAGGTCCCGGGTTTGTATAGGCGAGGCTGTTATCCTGTAATACGAGACCAAAAGGCCCGCTCCATGTACTATTAGCACTTCCCAATCCCGTGTAAAAAGCACCTGTTGTATTGGGCGCTATGCTGGCATAACCATAGGTGGCGCCAGAGCCATCTCCATCAAAAAGACCTCCCCAGTTAAAGGAGGTTGGCGTTATAGTTTGCCAGTCCGTTTTATTAACCCATATCCGGGCTTCAATATTGGTCAGCGTACCGCTTTGAAACTCCCCGCTAAAAATGATATCACCAGGTCTCGTTATATTTCCTGCAGCATCAAATAACCAGGCCGTGTGCCCCGCATCCGTTCCGTATCCGTAAAATTTTTTGGAAACCCTGTCGTAGTAAATATCGGTCTGGTACATTTCAAAATCGAAATAACGGTTACCCGTAGTATTATCAAGCGATATGCCACCAAACATCCATAAGGAGTCTGTCGTATTGGGGCCTGCTCTCCTCACATGCACCATCATGTCAAGGATATCGTTTTTGTCAGGAACTCCCTGCACACCTCCTGTCCACAGCGCCGGGCTCATCCCGTTTTTGTCGGAACCCGACACGTACACAGTTGTATCAGTACCATGGTAATCCCTTACAAAGATAGCATCGAGCCAAAGCCTGTTTTGAACCACGCTAAAAGAGGGTTTACTCATGGTGCGGTAAAAAGAACTCATCCGGGCTGGCCATGGGGAAGCATCAGCAAGATATGCCGAAATTATACCCGCAGCGCCGCTCATGTCAATCACATATTCGCCAGTACCGGCCGTTCCATTATTAAACCAGTCATCGTTGCCCGAAGCAACTGCTCCATTGAAATAATTAGCCCGCAGCTCTCCGTCTACGCCAAACCTCGCCTTGATGATAGGAGTAGTTATCTGTGCACTAGCACTTATCCAGCTAATCAGAACCAGTAAAATAATTTGTAAAAATGTTTTCATAGAATGCTGTTTTAATAACAGGATGTTCCCCAACATCTCTCTATAAAAAGAATTATTGCAAAGCCACGGCCCCGCAATAATTCTTTGACTTCGTTTAGTGAGCTACGATGCGTACCGACGTATACTCAGACACAATAGAACTACCATCTGCTTTCATACCCTTTACACGGTAAGTGATATTACCGGGATAAACGCTGTGGTCAGTGGCTTTGTAAGAACGGGCTCCATTGCAAGCTGCTGAAGTTACGTCCTCCCACACTGCATACTCATCGTTAGGATCTTCGTAAGTTTTTTGAAGCAGGAAGGTAATAACTCCCTCGCTGGCGTCAACAGACCAGGAGGTGGTTACACCTTTACCCTGGCGGTGCGATCTAACATTTGAAATGCCATTTGCTGTTGGCTTTGTGGCTGTTGCTACCGTAGCCTTTGTTGAGCCTTCATTAGCAGGTACAGGTGCCGTCCAGGCAGCAGTGAAAAGAATTGCTGTAAATCCAATAATTGAGAATTGCGCTTTCATAAGGTTGTGATTTTTATGAGTTAAAACTAAGGGGCTGGCAGTTCATAAAAAAGGTAAGAACGCCTGCAATTTGTACCATTCTTTTCGGTATCCATTTGCGTTAAACAACATCAGGGCTGAATGGGACTATTACTAGTAAAAAGCCCCTCCGGGCGAGAGGGGCTAAAATTCAAAACTAAACTAAAACTAATAAACCTACTTTAACACATTGATAACGTGTACGATATTCTATAATTTTTGGAGTTTGATATTTTGATCCAGGCCTGCTCCCGAAACTTGCAGGTAGTATAAGCCAGCTGACAGGCCAGCCACCGGAATAAACACATTGTTATTACCCTTTTTGATATGAATAACATTTTGCTTCAATAAGCGGCCACCGTTATCAATAAGTTTCCAGGTAGCCTTTCCACTTTTAGTGGCAATAATGGTCAGTTTTGTTTCATCCGTAGCTGGGTTTGGTGATACAATTATCTTATTAGTAATGTCTGCCAGGGCAATCGTAACAATCGATGAATATTTATACTGACCGTCTGCATCCACCATCTTCAACCGGTAATAAATAATGGTTGAAGAAAGCGTATTGACGTTATTATCTACATGCGAGTATTGAATAGCAGCTGTGCTGTTTCCATTGGCGGACACTTTTCCGATACTTTCAAAATTCCTGTTGTCTGTACTTCTTTCAACTATGAAGTGCGAGGCATTGTTCTCGTTGATGGTTTCCCATTGCAGAACAGCGGAATTGTTTTGTAAAGAACCTTTGAAGTAAACGAGTTCCACTGGTAATGTAATAGCGCTGGTACCAAAATAAAATGAAGAGAAGGAGTTGATATTCGCCTGTAGTACATACCCGTCTGTTCCGTGTGCTTCCGCATAGTCAGGATTGACCAATTGGGTATTGGATGCAATGGCCGAACCACAGGCATCATTGTTCTTCAGAATTTTTAAATCGGTGATCGCTGATACGCCGCTGCCTGCATCAGCATCCATCTCATCAAATTCAGCCTTCGTCATATAAAGTCGTATAGCAACCGCTGAAGAAGGTTGTACTGCAGGGGTGATGGTTATATTTCGATGCAAATAACGTTTTCCAAATTGCTGGCGTAATGCTCCCGATTTGGTGTAAAGGGATGAAGTAACAGTTCCAAGATTATTTCCATTGGCCTTAATCTCGGCCAGGATATTTCCATCAGGACCGGTGATAGGAACCCAAAGATTGTTATTGGAATTATCAATTGTTATCGAGGTACCGCTGGTGCAGTTGTTTAACACCCCTGGCGTTACATCAATTGCGGTAGGAATGGAACTTTTACCACCTGCATCGGCATACCCTAAAAATGTATATTTCTGAACACAGCCGGCACAAGCACTTACCATTGGACTTCCGGATGTAGGACCGGATGTTGTAGAGCTTTTATCTATAATGGTAAATATTGAATGTCCGTCAGGAGAAATAGCCACATCTCTGAAACGGTTTACACTTCTGAAGTAGCCTACAGTATCACTTCCTGCAGTGGAGGCAATAGTAGCACCGGTAGTGCTGAGTTTCAATCTTATTGCTTTACCTCCTTTTAATAAACCTAATAATAAAGAATTTTTCCAGCCAGGAATAAAACTATTTGTATAAATATCCATTCCCGAAGGTGCTTCGGAAGGCCAGTCACCATTAGCTCCATTACCAGAGTTCACCTGGTTATAGATATATTGTATGGTGCCTGTAGTAGTTGTTGTTCCTTTAGGGGCAGAGTAAAATGTAAATATAGGATCCTTATAACTTGAGCCGATAGTGGCGGCATTAGCAGATTCAGAGGTGATCGCAGGCAGACTTCCGTTTGAGGGCCCGGCTTTTGCGCCATCGTAATTTCCATCACTGCTATATCCTATTACTATCGGATGCCCATAGTTTTTGCCTCTTTCAATTATGTTTAATTCATCATCGCTAAATGGTCCATGACTGCTGCCATACAGGTAATCGGTACCATTGATATTGGCGTAAGCAAAGCCTTGATTGTTTCTTATGCCACTACTCCACACTGCACTTTGTGCTGTTCCGTTAAATGGATTGTCATTAGGGATCCATTTATCCAGCGTACCTGCATCTCCATCTGCCTCAAGGTTAAATCTTAATATTTTCCCTTCGTATGAACTCATATTTTGTGCATTAATAGCACGACTAAGATTGGTATATTGTCCCGAACCCATGTCTCCCTCAGCATAAAATAAATAGTATGTTCCACTAACTGGCGCAATAATCATTCTTTGCGAATTATGATCACTGCTACCGGGCAATGTATCACATAATGAAACAGGGCTTTCCAATAGACCGGTAGTAGTATTATAAGTAAAACGCACAAGTCTATTAGTAAAAAAAATGCCCCCGTTATTAGCAGCAGTGCTTACATAAGTATGTATATAAGATAAATACACATAATTTTTTGGCGTGGTTGCATGCATAAAATTTGGATGAAGTGCCAAACCAGCAAGACCACCTTGCGGATTACCCTGGCCGGAAAAGTTAAACTGCAGGTTAAAAGACTGATCAGCAACTGGCAGAAAAGGGCTGTTTTGAGAAATATCTAATACTGTTGATTTTAAACCTGTATTAGGATCCATTTTATAAACTTTATACCCTCTTGATTCCGTAATCCATAAATATCCATCCGGACCATACGCTATTTCCCATGGATTTTCGAAGGTATTTACAGGTGCCAATATTGTTTGTAGAAAAATTTCATTCATTCTGCTGCCGCCTACAGTGGTTGTTGATGCAGTAGATGGAACTGTTACTGCAATACTAAATGCCGAACCGGATGCTACTCCTCCTATAGAGCCAGCGGCGGAAGAGTATACCCGTACATAATACGTACTGCCTATAGACAAACCGGCAGCACTTAAATTGGTATAGCCGCATGCCAAAGAGACAAGCGAACCACAGGAGCCGGAAAAAAGTTGCACTAATGCCCCTGATGAACTAAGGTTAGGCCCAATGCTGCTTAATGTTACGATTGCACTGGTAGAAGTAGCCGTGAATGTATACCAAACATCATCATCGGGAGTGCCGGAAGCGCAACCTGTTGGTATGCCGCTACTGGCCGATGCGGCCCATACAGTGCCGGAACTATTGGTCGTTCCAACGGTTAATGTTGTTGCGCCGGAGCATTCGTCATTTGCCGGAGGCAAAACAGGTGCTACATATGATACACAAACATTAAATGTCCATTTATTGCTGGGGTTGGAAGTTGGAGCAGCACTTGTGAAAACCCGGAAATAATATAATGTAGAAGGACTAAGTCCGGTTAAACTTAATCCTGCACCAATATTATTACAGCCTAATGTATTGCTTATAGTAAGGTCAGCTGTTGTACGTGCATTAAATGCCTCTATAAATGCATTGGTATTATCTAAATTGCTTCCCCCGCTAACGGTTACACTAATCTGAACCGACGTAACATTAGCAGGAGTTGTGAATGTATACCAAACATCATTGGCTGTTCCACAAGAGCTGACAGGGCCACCTGTTGAAGTAGCCTGGTAAAGAGTTTCTCCGGAGGTAGCACCGCAACTCGTTACTGGAGTGATGTTGGTAGCGGCTGAACTCAGATTATTAACTGGTTGTGCAAAAGTGAACTTTGAGACAGGGATAAAGAAAAAGAAAAGAACGGTGGTTCGTTTAAAAACTGATAACATGGTTTTTCTGGTGGATTTAGCCCCAAACTTAGGAATTGTATTTTTTATAGCATAAGTAGTATCGCCCGATTATTACAAGTAAAAACACTTATTAATTTAAAGTGAAAGTTCTATTGCCAATTTCAATTGCTTGTGTTTACTTTGGCGTTTATCCATCATCCAAAAAAAAACCAAACCACCATCTCATGAAACGTTATTTCCCGTTTCAAGCTCTTTCGTCAGCTCTTATTTTTTTTGAGCTTTTAATATTTTCATTACTTAGCTTTTTTAAAAAAGTCAGTCGCACTACTACAGCAACACCCACTCTTCCAACAACTTGTTTAAATAACAAAAACCTAAGAAATGCGGCTATGAGATTCCTATCTCCGATTCGCATTTTCTTTTTTGCATTCCTATTAATTTGTATTCCAACTATCTCATTCGCACAGCCCGCAAATGACAATTGTGGCACTACCACAACTACGAGCCCTATGCTGACATCTTCGTCAGCAGGCACATGCGCTTCCTATAGTAATGGATTGAAGGATGCTACTTCTTCCGGTGTTGCGGTTACCTGTGGAGCAAGTGCTAATGATGTGTGGTTTAGATATACTGGTAAAGGCACTTCTCTGGGCTTAAGCTTATCCAGTCTGGGAAGTAATCTAAGCAATGCCAATACCTACATGCAGGTTTTTAGCGGAACATGTGGTAGCTTAACTTCTTTGGGCTGTTCAGATGCTTCTCAAACACTTACAACGAGCAATCTTACAAATGGTGTAGTATATTACATTCGAATTTATACCACTGTTAGCACCGGAACGAATGGAGCCAACAGATATAATTTTACAGTCTGTTTATATGATCCCCCTGCCAACGATGAATGTGCAGGCGCAATAAGTCTTATTTCTAATACAAGTTGTTCAAATACTACCGGAAGCCTTCTACTCAGCACAGCAAGCGCAGGGCTCCCTGCAGGATGTGAGTCTGCAGGTACTCATTACGATGCCTGGTATTCTTTTGTGGCCGGTTCTACCTACGAACTGATTTCACTAAGTGGTTTAGGTAGTGGTATTACAAACCCGGAATTGCAATTATTTAGTGGAACCTGTGGGTCACTAACTTCCCTTCAATGCGGGACTACATCAATAACTGCAACCGGTTTGACGATAGGAAACACCTATTATATCAGGGTATCCAATGTTGGCTCTGCCATTAGTGGTAATGGTGGTTTCTCTATTTGTGTTTATCATCCTGCCGCATCTACTATCGATTACAGCAGAAGCTATATCAATGTTTCAAAAGGCACAACAGGCGGCACGGTAAGCCCGGGAGATACGTTGGAAATGCGTGCCACTTTCGTGATCACCGGTACTGGTAACAGTGCAGATAGTTTAGCTTTTTATGATACCTTATTTAATACGGCCGGATTAAGATTAGTTCCCGGCTCCATTGCCTGGCGTACCAATGAGGGGAAAATATATGGCGCAAGTGCGTTTACCGATGCGTTTGACAGTGATCCCGGATGGTATTATACCTCAGGCCTGGACACGGTAATTCGTATAAATATTGGTACAGGCTCCTCAGGCACTGCCAGGGGACGTTTAAATTATAATTCAAGACCTTCTGTATTTGGTGGCACCTGTATTATTATGGCCACCTATCGGGTAGTAGTATATGCGCCTTATAACACTACCATCAATTTTAAAACCGGCGCTTTAACCTACCGGGACGTAAATACAGGTATTCTGACTAAAGCCACTTTTAGCCCTAATAATTTAATAGTTTATGAGAGTCCGGGGCTTTGTCCCAATGCCGTTTCTCCAACCAATGCTCTGGGCGCCGAATCCAATGGCACATTCGGCACTCCTTCAGGAGGGGCGCCTCTTGCCAGGAACCGGGGTACTTCTCCTTATACCAGTTATACCTACGCACCTTTTACTGCGGCCGGCGGACCCAATGATTACTATTATGGTATAGCCAACAATACCAGCCAAACCTACACTACTGTTAATACCTGGGACAAACCCGATGGTACAAGCCACAGGCTTTTCTCTCAGTGGGATATTACCGGTGATCATACCAGCGCCAGCAATCCCACATTAGGGAATCCTGCCTGCGATACTACACTACCAGTAAGCCCTTCGAATCCTTGTGGCTATATGCTGATCATCAATTCTGCTTACAGGGCTGACACTGCATTTACTTATAACATCACGAATCTCTGTCCCAATACTTATTACGAGCTATCAGCCTGGATTAAAAATATTTGCTACAAATGTGGTTGCGACTCAACCGGTGCCGGCGCGGGTAGTGTTGGTTATATTCCTACAGCTCCGGGTGATTCATCCGGCGTCCGCCCAAATATTGCGTTTGATGTGAATGGAGTTGATTATTACACCACCGGTGACCTTAGGTACCTGGGTACTACTCCAACAGGTTCAGATGCTAATAATCAATGGGTGAAAAGAGGGTTTACCTATTTAACCGGCGCTGCACAAACATCTTTTACCTTAACACTCAGAAACAATGCACCGGGTGGCGGTGGCAATGACTGGGCATTAGATGATATTGCAGTAGTCACCTGCTTACCTTCAATGAGTTATTCGCCTTCATTAGCTCCTAATGTTTGCGAAGGAGGCACGTTGGCTATTCATGATACTATCCGTACTTATTTTAATAACTATAACCATTATATCTGGCAAAAAAGTGTAAATAATGGTTCTTCATGGTCAGATATTACAGCTCCCACTTCAGCTACCTTGGGTGCCCCGGTAAATGGAGCATATGAATTTGTAACTTCCTATACCATTCCACCGGCTAATACGACGATGGCAGATAGCGGCACTTTATACCGGGTATTGGTGGCAACAGCCGCCGCTAACCTGGGCAATACATCCTGCCAGGTCACGGATGGTATCAGTATTATTAATCTGACGGTTCTGGATGATTGTACGCCAGTCTTGAATGTAGAATTACTTTCTTTCAATGGTAAACTGGTAGATAATAATGCATCCCTTTCCTGGTCTACATCAAAGGAAGATGCACCGCTGATATTCATCATTGAAAAAAGCAGTGACGGTACCAATTTTGTTCCTGCCGGTGAATTATCCGCTTATTACAATAATAATGAAACAAACCGCTATACCTTCCATGACCCAATGGCAACAGGCGATAAAACCTGGTATAGGATCGTGATGATAACACCTACAGGAAAGAAGAAGTATAGCTCAGTAATACAATTACGCAATACAATTCCGGACTTTGCCATTACCAATACTATTAACCCTTTTAGCGGCAACCTTAAATTTGACATCATGACGGCCAATAATTCTTCAGTAATCATTGACCTGATCGATATATCCGGCAAAACAGTTATGACAAGTAAGCAGCAAGTTTATGCTGGTATCAATAGTATGAACTTGACCAATACCCAGTCATTAGCATCAGGTATTTATACATTACGGATTGCAAACAAAGACATGTTTATTACCAAACGGGTTATAAAAAGAAATTAAGAAAAGAATCAACCGGAAGTTTAACGGGAATGCTGGCCAGCATTCCCGTTTGCTTTTAAAACAGTATTTTTACACACTTTAATTATTCATAAATGAACCCAGATTATAAACCGGTTATTGGCATCTCTTGTGGCGATCTGAATGGAATAGGCATTGAACTGATCATAAAAGCTCTTTCAGATAACCGGGTTTTGGACCAATGCGTGCCCGTCGTCTTCGCTTCCAATAAAGTGATTAATTTTTACCGCAAGTCGATAAGCAATTCAACTTTCAACTATCAAAATACAAAGGATTACGAGCGGCTTAATAATAAACAGGTCAACCTTTTTAATTGCTGGGAGGAAGAGGTAGCGGTTGTTCCTGGTCAGCTGACTGAGGTGGCTGGCAAATACGCTGTACTTTCATTACAAACTGCCGTCGCTGCTTTAAAACAAAAACAAATTGATGGGCTGATCACCGCTCCTATACATAAAAAAAATATTCAGTCAGCAGATTTTAACTTTACTGGTCACACTCCTTTCCTCAAAAGTTTTTTTGACGTAAAGGATGTGGTAATGATGCTGTGTGCCGGCAATTTCCGGGTAGCCTTGGTGACAGAACATATACCGGTAAGCGAAGTAGCCAGGCATATTACCAGAGAATCCATCTTAAGTAAGTTAACGATCATTCATAAAAGCCTGCAAAAAGATTTCGGCATAGATAAACCACGTATCGCCGTTTTGGGATTGAACCCGCATGCGGGTGATGAAGGATTAGTCGGCAATGAAGAAGAAATAATCATCAAGCCCGCTATTAAGGAAGCAAGGAATAGTAACATGCTGGTGGTTGGTCCGTTTAGCGCCGATGCTTTTTTTGCAAGAAGCCAGCATCAAAAGTTTGACGCTGTATTGGCCATGTACCACGACCAGGGTCTTATTCCTTTTAAAACCCTGGCAAGCGGCGAAGGGGTAAACTATACTGCAGGTTTGCCCATGGTAAGAACTTCGCCGGATCATGGTGTTGCCTTCGATATCGCCGGGAAAGACAAGGCTGATCCTTCCTCATTTATTACAGCTCTGTTCGAATGCATCGACATTATTAAACAACGTAACGAATACGAGGAAAACAGAAAAAACCCCGTTCGCAAAATTAGTTCTGAAGCATTCGCTAAGCTGGAAGATGAAGAGGTGAAAGAAGGATAAACCAAAAATCGTCGCTATCTACTATAATGATTGGGACCGGCATTGCTTAAGTGACTCTTGTTTATTAAAATAAAGGGGCGGACAAAATTTATTGTCCGCCCCTTGCTTATTATTTTTTACCGGTTAGTCTAGTCTTTCCCGGCTTTTACAAATTTTGCTTGCTTTATGCCATCATTGTTTTTGATAGCCACGGTGTATATACCAGCCGGCCAGTTCGGCAGGTTCTGCATATAAATTACGTTTTGACCCCTATTGACTTTTTCTTTAAGACTATGCAGCAGGCGGCCGGCAATATCCCTAACCTCAACAGCAACTATATCGTTCCGTTGTGAATTATAGATAACCGAGAAGTTTTCCACGATCGGGTTGGGAACAACTTTCAAAGCAAGATCTTCACCTTCCGACATAGTTCTTACAATTACTGAATAACGGATAATTGATCCGTGCTCAACTATTTTCAACCGATAATAGATGAGGCCGGGCGTAATGTCATTATCCGGATAGCTATAGTTACTTGTACCTGCAATGTTACGGGCCTCCTGCCGGTTGATAGGCCGAAAGTTTACACCATCATAGCTTCTTTCCACTTCAAAATATTCAATATTAGACTCAAGTTCTGTTGTCCATTGTACAAGGTTTACCGACGTTTTTTGCGTTACACTGAACGAACGCAACATCAGTGGTAATGCAGCGGCACAATCAGGAGTCAACGTTACACTGGCAGTATCAAAAAGACCCGCATCGTCAGTAACTTTTAATGTTATCAACCATGAATAGGAATCAGCGCCACTACAACCTATCCTTGAAATAACTGCAGAGGTTTCTACTGCAGGATCGATGGGGCCTGGATGAAAATGGTTATTATGAGCCAAGGTTGTTTGCCATGCATAAGTTAATTCCTGCGTTGGATCATCAACAACATCCGCCCGAAGTGTATAGGTAGTGTCTGGCCCTATTTTGTATTTGGTACCCGGTCCCGGCTCGACAATTGTCACCACAGGTGGCACATTATTCAACGACACAATGAATGTCACTTCCTCAGATTGCGCTCCTTCATTGTCCGTTACAATGAGTTTAACAGTATACATCTTTGGTGCACCAGAGGTATTGTTAAACGTATGAGATGGGTTCTCATCGGTGCTCGTATTGTCCGGACTGGTTGGATCACCAAAATTCCAGGAATAGGATACTACCGTTCCATTTTGATCAGATGATGAGCTACCGCTAAAGTTGACAGATAAATTTGACGAAGCGCTATAATATTGGTCAGCCGTTATCTTAGCCTCAGGTGGCACATTTCCACCATACACTATTTTTCTTACAGCGGTACTGGTGAAATATTGCGGAAGACCGACACATACATAAACCAGGGAACCATCAATCGGATTTTCGGCTAGCGAAACCACAGCACCATCAGGGCGTTGATCTTCCTGGCCATCCGGTGTTATAAAAAAATTATTGACGGATGTCACCACGTCAGAATATTCAATGCCAATACGCCTTATCCACCGGCCCCCAAAATCTGACACTAAAAATTTGTCCTTGAACTCCGGAGGGAACATATTACCAGCTCCGGTGTACCAAATACCTCCAGTGGATGCATTTCCTTTAAAGGTTACTGTATCTATTGTTGCTCCCGATTCGGGTGTTCCCACTCGTGGCCAGCTGGCAGTACCGGCACCAATGTCAAACCGGGAAACAAATACATCCCCATCTACGTGTGCCCAATCCAACGCCGGGCGGGCATGTATATAGCGAATTCCTTCCCTGATAAGATCTCCTGAACAGTCGCTATATATCCGGCTATCCTTTGCCATATTATCCTGCCTTATTAATTCGTGAAAAAACAAGGTATCGCGGCCATCGCAGATTGGCCTAAGTTCATCCCTGTTCTTAGTATAAATATATCCCCAGTAACTTTTATTTGGTTCAGCAGATGGCCCATTGCCTTCATATATGGGCCAGCCAAAGTTTTGCCCGGGAGCTTTTACGATATTTAATTCTTCCGATTGGCCAAAGCCAACATCGCCGACAAAAACTTCACCAATATGGCCGTCAGATGGATTTGTCGAACCGGCCCCGGGCCGTACAGAAATGCGAAATGGATTTCTAAAACCGAGGGCCCAAATCCTTGACTTGGCAGATCGGGGAGCGCCGGCATCGTAAAAAGGATTACTTGGCATTCCATCACCCGTCTCCTTATTAAGACGCAGCAATTTCCCACTCAGCGAACTCAACATTTGGCTCCGAAAAGCACCGACATCTTCTTTTGGTGTAATAATACCATCGGCCAGAGCATCTTCAAAATAAGTATTTGAGTGATTAAGCGGATCATTATTAGTAGCAGCTCCGACATCCGTGTCATCATAACTGGCGCCGTCTCCTGTTGAAGCCAGCAAGGTCCCGTCAGCAGCGAATGCAAGACTTCCTACACTATGAGATTTATGAAGAATGGGAACACCGGTGGTAATTGACTCGCCCAATAGTATCTGTCTGCTGTCCAAATCCGCTGTTAAAATGCCTCCGGACACAGTTGTATTATACCGGGTAATACGGCCAATAGTTGCACTATTATAATTATTGGTATTAGGGTCATAGCCATTTGCGGGATCGCCATTTGTCAGCAGGTGATGCCGGTCCACCACATAAAAAAGATAGATATAACCACCGCCACCCGATGTGAAGTCAGGATCCAAAGCAAAGCCAAGAAGCCCCATATCAGACCAGTTGCCAACTTCATCATGAATATCTATAACAGGCACCAACTGCTTATTGTAAATTGAATTACCACCTCCCTGGTCGTATCGGTTGTTTACATATACAATACCCGCTTTGTCCCATACAAATAATTGGTAACCGTCTTCTGAAAAAACAGCTCCAACCGGCTCACTCCAATCCGAAGTGTTTGTCGCATTCGTGGTAAAGAACCCTTCAGGAAGTCCCGCTACCTGGCTATGCACCACCAAACCGATGAATGAGGCGCATACAAAAAGTAATATTCTTTTCATTCAGATAATGTTTATCAGATCAATAAAAAAATAGGGTGGTTACTAATCCAAAGTTGGCTTTATCCTGATGGGTAATTTAAAGGATTGGAGGTACGGTATGTTTTGGCTGCTGGATAAGCGAGCGAATCAGAAGTATTACCGGGATATTCAGAGGAAATGAGGACACGAAAATCTATGCTAAGATAAAAAAAGGACGATAGAAACAGGTTTAATTTAAAAATTTCTTTTTCCGGAGTTTACCGGCACATAGCAAAAGTTGGCGCTTAATGGATTATTGCTGTTTATATGAACGGGAGAAAACACTGTTGGGATTTTCCGACAAACTTTTTTTGGAAAGGCTTGCATTTAAGACAAGTTGTTATTAGGTTTGTGGAGATTCAGCATTATACCACTTCCAATGGGAGTTTTACTATTCTGACTCAACACGACTCCTTCTCCACGCATCCTTTTTTAAACCATCCCCTGACCATCCAATTTTCTGTGGCCCTTTGAATCACTCAAAACCCTGAAAATGAAAACTTTTTACACCTTGCTTATTTGCCTGGTATTATCAGGCTACGCAAACGCCATCATCATCGCACCTTTTGATTCTGCAACAACTTCGTTCAACATTGACGGAGACACTCGTATCAAAAACCTGAATTGCCAGGTGAAAAACGAAAAGCTGGTGATCTCGTGGAGCACCGAAGAAAACGAAAAAACAAATCGCTTCGAATTGGAAAAAAGTAAAGACGGAAAGCAATTTTCACTGGCGGCAATAGTCTTCGGAACGGACAAAAAAGACACGGACAATTATATGTTTTATGAAAAAGCCAGTAAGAAAAAAACATTTTATCGTGTGAAGATTATTCAAAACGATGGAAGTGTTGACTACTCGGCCATCGTAACTCCGTAGCTCTTCGCTGCCAACAAACCTAACCACTATGTCTGAAAAAATCAGGAAAAATCTCCAGGACAGGTATAACCGTTTGAGGAAAGCATTAAAGACTTTATCGCTCAAGAAACAAAAGCAGGTACCATCCTTAGTATTACAACCGGTGAGAAACAGGCAGCAGCTTTACCGATAGCTAAATAAAATCGCAAAACTTTTTTATACAATAGAGCCCAATAGAGAAAAAGCCCTTTTTCCAAAGGGCTTTTATATTTCCGGATGTGTATTGAAATCAACTCTGTCGGAAAATAATTCTCCAGACTACATCACTTCATACAAGTTGATCTGCTAAACAAGCGAGGATAGAATAACCGAAAAATTCTGTCAATGATTCGCTCCGAGATACCCTTGCAGCGCCTTTACATATTGCTCAAAAGCACGGATACCTTGCTTTGTTATTTTACAAACTGTTTGCGGGTAATTGTCTTTAAATTGTTTGGATACATCAATGTATCCTGCATCTTTTAATTTTTGAATTTGCACGCTTAGGTTACCAGCCGTAGCATTTGTTTTTTCTTTTAAAAAAGTAAACTCCGCCTCCTTCACACTAATAAGAAGTGAGATAACCGCCAGGCGCAATTGTGAATGCAGTATAGGGTCAAGATCTTTAAACATTCATTAAGGTTGTTCTAATTTATATAAACGGTGCTCTTTTCCCATTATAAACGAAGTATAAACCGTTCATTTTTGGCTTTATCTTCCATAGTCAGTCATGCTTTTGATTTAATACACAATCAAGAATTTAAGTATAAAACTTATTATTTCCGGGCAGGTGTTTGTGCCTATTTTACCTGGGTTAAAAAATATTGCACCCGGCGTAAACCCCATGAAGGATGAATAGTTGATTCAGGCTTGAAAGCCTCAAATTTTTTAACGGCTTCCTCGAACAATACCTTAGCCTCTGTTTTGCTGCCCCCGAATTGCTCGGGTGTAAATAATTTATCCTGCGCCTCCAATAGCGTTACCCTTGGGTTTGCCGGGTTCAGACTTTTAGCTGTTGCCAGGGCTTCTTCTGCAGAAGGGCCAAACGTCATATACCTGTTTTGAGGATCTCCAATCAGGCGAAGAGAAGCGATCATTTTTTTCACACAATAAATTTCTGAGTTGTCTTTGCTCAATTCATCTGCCTTATTTAAAAGAGCTTCAGCTTTGTCAGCTATGGGGTCAGTTTTATCGGCCATTCCCATTTGCCCCATGCTCATCATATAAGCCGCATTTACATTAGCAAGAGCCGCATAGTAATAAGGAAGCCATTGATTTTTTTCGGCATCAGCAATTCGTTGAAATGCATTGGCGAGGTTATTCAAACCGTCTGGCGTCATGGTAGTATCTACGGCAGGAACGAGTTGTTCCATCGCTTTGGTGTATTTCTCGCTTTGCGAAAAAGATACAAAGGCAATAAAAAGTGTTGCAATCAGAAAAAATTGTCTTTTCATGTTATTCTTTTTTTAAGTTGTTTAATGATCCTTTTTATAAAGCGTTATTAATGATTTCATCACTTCTGTCAACACCAAAACTGATAAAGGCGCCGATAAAAACAAACGTACGGGAAGTTGGTGTAATAGCTTCTTTACGATAACCGTTGTACGAAAATTGGTAACCATAAGTCTGTTTAATATTGAAGATATTACTGACCTGTAACACCCAAACTGCATACGACTTCGGATTTTTCTTACCGATAAACGGCAAATAATTAATGGCGAAGCTTACATTATGATAATCCGGGATGGTTCCCCTGTCATTGAATTTATAATTGGAACCATCATAGCCGATGTTGTAATAAGGACGTCCGCTGGCATAATTATAGGCACCGTTCAGGTTCATTTTCCACTTTTGTATAAATCGTTTCACTACCAATGAGCTTGTATGCCTGGCAGCAAAATTGGGCGTTATTGCAAAAGGAAAATTCAAAAAATCTCTTTTTGTATCGAGATAAGAATAAGAGATCCAGTAGTCAAGATTTTTGATTGTTTTCTTATCACGCCAGAAAAATTCGATACCCTTTGCATCGCCGAAGCCATTATTATTGACAGCCAGTTCCTGGTAGTTACTAAAATCTGTTTTTACCAGGTTATCATATTTTTTATAAAATATTTCCGCCCGAAAGGATTGCTGATTGACGACCCGCTGAAACTGGGCGATGTAATGAGCTGCCTTCATAAACCCAAGTTCATTTACCGAAGGCAGGTATCTTCTCTCGGGGTTTTGGTAAAATATGCCATAAGCAAGCGATGCCTGGGTTCCTTTACTTAATTTATACGCAAGAGATAATCGGGGAGCAAAATTTGTTTTGTTTAATAAGGATGAATGTTCAAAACGTCCACCCAATTTTGCAGCCAGCGCATTCGTGAGATAAATGTCGGTCTCACCAAAGATGGCATTAATATTTTCTTTTAAACTACCCGGATAATCCTGGCTATTGTAATCGGTGTATATTAATTTGTCTTTGCTGAAATTATACTCCGTGCCAAATCGAACAGAACTTAATCCTTTTAGTCTTCTTTCTAAAACCAATTTGACATTGAAATAATTACCCCTGGCATCAATAGCAAATTTTTTAAATTCAAGACCCGACAGTACTACGTCATTTTTATCCTGATCCTGCATCCCACTGTTAATGTCATCTTTATTGTTGGTGTAAGAAAATCCAAGATTGACCTTCCATTTTTTTCCAATATTTTCTTTCCATGCCAGGTTATGATAAATATTGGTATTACGAATACCAAATTTGTCTAAATATCCAAGAGAGTCAATACTATTTGTTGTAAATGCAAGCCTGTTGCTGCTGAAATAGCCATAATATTTTAGCATGCCGGTATTGGATGTTTTAATACGAAAATTAGCGTCTGCATTGTGATAAGCCGGCATCTTCGAGTAATCCTGTTTTTGTTTTATGACGGCAAAGGCGAGGCCAAGATTGGTATATCCATAGTTTACACCCCACGATGACTTTTTATCCTTTGCCAGGTGTTGAAATCCGGCATTACCGCTTAGCACTGTTATACCGACATTAGCTGAAGATCGTTCCGGCAGATCTATGGATTCAAGGATTAAGGCAGAAGATAACGCCTGGCCATATAAGGCTGAGTAGCCCCCGGTGCTAAAAACTGTGCCTTTGAAAATAAAAGGAGAGAACCGGCTGAACTGAGCGATATTGGGTACGCCACTATAAAAAAAGTTGTTGACCAGGGTTCCATCAATAAATGTTTTTGTTTCTGCAGCAGTTCCTCCCCGCACATATAGCCCCTCACTCTCACCTACCTGCTGGGCGCCAGGCAATGTTTTGAGAGCGCCGGTGATATCGCCATTAGCACTGGCTGTAGTCACGATATCGAGAGGATCTAATACCGCCGAAGCCCTTTTTCTGTCACTCGCTTCAAACGTACCTGCTGATAGAGTGACCGCCTCCAGTTCCGTAATTTCTTCTTTTAGTTCAATGGTAAGATTGAGGTCAGCATTCAATTTTATTTTTTGTTCATGGGGTTTAAAACCTACCACGGTGACGACTAAGATTTGTTCACCTTTTTCCAGTGTTATAAAGGAAAACCGGCCAGCAGAATCAGAAGTGGCTCCATCATAAGAGTCTTTTATACTTATGCTTGCCGCATGGACACCTTTCGCTTTTGTGTTTTTGACAGTTCCTTTTATGGTGATTTGGGCGAGGGCAAACTGGCTCATCAGGCAGCCGAATAGCAAAAGAAAATAAACAGAATTAGCCGGCTTCATTAGCAGGTTTGGTTTATATGGTCATTCAAATGTAAATTAGTTTATAATATAAACCAAATGTAGAAAAAGAAGGCCGGGCACTCTCCTACCCGGCCGGAACCCCCTGGTGGTAAATATTATTGTTTGATAATTGACTGGCTCGCTGTTTGACCCCCGCAACTAACTTTTATTATGTAAAATCCTTTTGACAGTTTGGTTAGTTGCAAAGCTTCGGTTTGGCCTGCTGATGATGCGATATTCCTGAAAGCAACCTGGCCCATATTGTTATATACCTCATAGCTTACCTTTTTGTTTTGCCAACTAGCGGGAATAGTTATACGAAGCTCATTGATTACTGGATTCGGATAAGCTGCCATGCTTATCTTTTGTTCTTCAGTTTTGCCAAACCTGATCGACCTTACATATGACAACTCACTCTTACCATCGATATCTACAGAACGAAGGCGATAATAAATGACGGCTTGTTTGCCGGCGTCAATGTCTTTATCGGAAAACGAATAGTTTTTTGTCTCATTCGTGTTTCCCGCTGCAAATACTATCCCAGCCTCTGAATATATCTCACCGTCGATACTTTTTTCAATTACAAAATGACTTACGTTTTTCTCAGAAGAAGTGGCCCATTTAAGATTAATATCATTTCCGTTTAGCATAGCGGTAAATGAAACAAGCTTAACAGGCAACAAAACAGGATTTGAAAAATTGATAGTAACAAGGGCAGTATTTGAAGTGAGCGGATCAAATCCATTGTCTGTTAAGTTATAGCTGAAAGTAGTTGATGAACCTGTAAACCCGGGATTGGGTGTAAAGGAGAAACTTCCATTTTCATTCAATACAACTACACCATCAATGGAAGTAATTGTCATTGCCGATTTCAAAGCCTCACCGTTTGGATCACTATCGTTCGTCATGACATTACCATAAAAAGGTAAACCAGCGGCACCATTGAAAATATCATTTACGGCAAGGGGCGCAGTGTTACAGGTGCCTGAACCATATAACGCATTTGCACCAGCATACAAATCATCAAATATTAAACGGGAATTTCCATCTCCGGTAGCACCACCCAGCCGAAGCACCAATTTTCTTAAACCTGTTGAAGCCAGGGTGAATGTCTGATTAAAGGTAAAAACGGAAGTAGCGGAATTCTTATCCATAGTAATAATGTGCAAAGAAGTAAAATTTCCTGCCACATCAATCAATCCGATTTCGATAGTCCTGGTTGCATTACCGTTTAGCTTGCTGCTGACTTTATATTTAAACGAGACCGGAAAAGAAGTTGAAGTAATATTTAATGCAGGTGTTGCAATATCTCTTGTGCCCGAGCCGCTTGTCGGTGGATTGGTGTACATACTACCTGTTCCGGCAATTATATCCGCTGCAGCCGAGGTGGAATAAACATTAGTCAATGTCCAGCAGTTGCCGGTTAAACTGGCTTCTGTGCCATCGAAGTTTTGAGAAAATTGCGCTGTTGCAATTGAGATACTTAAGCTTGCAAAAATGGAGAGTAAAATTGTTTTCATCGAGTCTGTTTTAGGGTTCCAGATTAAAGGGTTGTGTTATTGAAACCTTCAGACGTCTATGAAAACCGGTACGATAAATAACGTGACTATGAGTAGTTGTACGGCTTATTTCACGATCGGATTTTCTTAGTTTACTTAGGGTTTCTTCGAATTCCAACACAAAATATAATGAGGATTTTACCCATGCAAGTTTTCCGAGTACTTTTTCTCAATAATTACCGTATTTTATGTAGTATAATTACTACTTCCATTTGTAATACATTGGTAATAAGTAATTTTAAAAAAATCCTTTTTAAGATTATTTTTTCCAATGGCTGCTATCATGAGACAATAAAACCCACAAAAAAAGCCTATTGTTTTGAAACAATAGGCTTTCCAGAAACTATTAAACGGAAAAACTACGCTTTGTACTGTGGTATCAGCTCACGTGATAATTCTACCATTTTCTTCAAACCACTGTCAGGCAGGTTTCCTTTTTTAAACTCAGCCAAAACATCGGGCAGTTTATTCTCCATTTCCATCAGGAAATGTTCTTCAAATTCTTTTACTCTTTTTACTGCCACATCTTTAATCAAACCATTTGTACCCAGGTAAATGATAGCTACCTGTTTTTCAACCGGGAAGGGAGAATACTGAGGCTGCTTAAGAACTTCCACGTTACGGGCTCCTTTGTCAATTACGGATTTAGTGGCCGCATCCAAATCACCACCAAACTTTGAGAAGGCTTCCATTTCACGATACAGTGCCTGGTCAAGTTTTAATGTACCTGCTACTTTCTTCATGGATTTGATCTGCGCATTACCACCTACACGGCTTACCGAAATACCTACGTTGATAGCAGGACGGATACCCGATAAGAACAGGTTTGTTTCCAGGAATATCTGTCCGTCAGTAATGGAAATCACGTTGGTAGGAATATAAGCGGATACATCGCCAGCTTGTGTTTCAATCACCGGTAACGCTGTTAGTGAACCTCCACCTTTTACCAGATGCCTGATACTGTCAGGTACATCATTCATATTTTTTGCAACGTTGTCATCGCTGATAATTTTCGCAGCTCTTTCCAGCAAACGGCTGTGCAGGTAGAATACATCACCGGGATACGCCTCACGACCAGGAGGACGACGCAGCAAAAGAGATACTTCACGATAAGCCACTGCCTGTTTTGAAAGATCATCATAAATGATCAACGCTGGTCGACCAGTGTCGCGGAAGAATTCGCCTATCGCAGCTCCGGCAAAAGGAGCATAGAATTGCAACGGAGCCGGATCAGAAGCGGAAGCCGCAACAATCGTGGTGTATTCCATCGCACCCGCATCTGTCAGCGTTTGCATTACACCCGCAATGGTAGATGCTTTCTGTCCAATTGCCACGTATATGCAATAAACAGGTTTTCCCGCTTTGTAAAATTCTCTTTGATTAATGATAGTATCAATAGCTATCGCCGTTTTACCAGTTTGACGGTCACCAATGATCAACTCCCGTTGTCCACGGCCGATCGGGATCATAGCATCAATCGCTTTGATACCGGTCTGCAATGGCTCCTTTACAGGCTCACGGAATATTACCCCCGGGGCTTTTCGTTCCAGCGGCATTTCATAGCGTTCCCCGGTAATCGGGCCTTTTCCATCAATAGGCTCACCCAGGGTGTTCACCACACGACCTGCCATTCCTTCACCCACTTTAATAGATGCGATCTGGCCCGTACGGCGAACTTTTGCTCCTTCTTTTACATCTCCACTTTCACCCATCAATACCACACCCACATTATCTTCCTCCAGATTCAGGGCAATAGCACGGACACCGTTTTCAAATTCTACCAGTTCACCATAACGCACATTGCCCAGGCCATAAACGCGGGCAATACCATCACCAATTTGCAATACGTTACCAACTTCTTCCAGGTCGGCGCTGGCGTTAAAATTGCTTAACTGCTGGCGCAGTATCGCACTTATTTCATCCGGTTTAATATCAGCCATCTTGAAACGTTTATTGTTTGTTATTTATAGTTTTTGTTTCCAGTTTTCGGTTCCCCTATTCACGACTCGCCGCACCCTATCTTATCTTATAGATAAAGTCATTATTCTCAAACTGGCGGGCTATTGTTTTCAGGTCGTATGCAATGCTCGCATCAACCAGTTTGTCTCCAACCTGTAACACAAATCCACCTATGATATCCTGATCCACTTTTTCTTCTAATTCAATATTATCATAACCACTGGCTTTTCTAACCTGGTCAGCGATTACCCTCCTTACTTCATCTGTAAGTGGTACCGCTGTGGTCAGTTTTACCGGGTGAATATCCTTGTGCTCTTTATATTGGCTGATAAAAGCCGTAGTGATCTCAGGTAAATTGCTTTCTCTTCCTTTATTGATCAATAATGAATTAAAAGCAGCAGTTATTTCAGAGATCCTCCCTTTAGTAACTGCCTCAACAATTTTCTTTTTTGTGTCCGACTTTACCACCGGACTTTTCAGCAAGCTCACAAAATCAGGATTGTTTTTGCAGATCTGTTGCAACAATTCCATATCTGCGTATACCTGCTCCAGCTTACCTTTTTCAATAGCCAGGTCAAGTATTGATTTTGCGTAACGGGACGCTAAACGTGGATTCGGCATATTTTTAAAAAGTTTCAGCTACAAGGTGCAAGGTACAAGTTGATGCCTGTGCCTTGTACCTTGCGCCTTGTTCCTTAATTCAATTTTACTTCGTCAACGAGCCCTTTAATATGAGCTTCCTGTGATTCTTTGCCACCTAATTCTCTTCTTAAGACTTTCTCACTTACTTCGATTACAAGTTTACCAACCTGGTTTTTTACGTCGGTGATGGCCGCCATTTTTTGGGTTTCAATGGCAGCTTGTGCCTCTACGATAATCTTATTTGCCTCAACCTTTGCCTGGTCTTTTGCCTCGTTAATAATCTTATCCTTTGTTTCTCTTGCCTCTTTCAGCATCTGCGCTCTTTCCTCACGGGCTTTTGCTAATAAAGCTTCATTTTCACTCTTCATTTGAGCCATCTCCGCTTTAACTTGTTCGGCGGCTGCAATTGAGTTGGCGATATTGCTTTCTCTTTCATTCAATGATTTAAGAATGGGCTTCCACGCAAATTTTTTCAACAATAACAGCACTACCACAAAGGCTACTATTGTCCAGACAAAAAAACCAAGATGGGGAGTTAACAAACTCATAGAAGTAAATATTATAAATCTTTAATTCAAAAACTTTTAAGTAACTGCACCCTCCGCCCTGTGCTTCAGGTACAGTACTGATTTTGGGAAGTATGATTACTTCAGAACCGCCAATAAACCAGCGATTACCGCAAACAGCGCCACACCTTCTACGAAGGCAGCTGTCAGGATCATACCACCACGGATGTCGTTTGCAGCTTCTGGCTGACGGGCAATAGCTTCAGTAGCACCTTTACCGATCTGACCGATACCGATTCCAGCACCAATGGCAGCTAAACCAGCACCAACGGCACCACCAAAGTGAGACCAGCTTCCAGAAACTTCCAACAGAATGTTCATTAAATCCATGACTCTGATTTTATAATTAATAAAAAACTTATGCTATTAATGATGCGGGTCCTCTTCAAAATGAGGGTCACCGATTGCCTGGCTGATAAACACCGCTGTCAGATTAGTGAATATATATGCCTGGATAAAGGCCACCAAAATTTCAATCACGTAAATAAATACCGCAAAGGCAATAGACACTGGCGCAAAGGCCACGCCGGCGGTTTTGGTCATTTCTGCAAAAATGAAGATCAAACTCACGAAGCTCAATATAATGATGTGCCCGGCCGTCATGTTGGCGAACAACCTGATAATAAGCGCAAAAGGTTTAGTAAACACACCCAACAGCTCTACCGGTAACATCAATATTTTGACCGGTACCGGCACACCAGGAAACCAAAATATATGACCCCAAAAATGACTGTTGGTGCTGAAAAGAATCACTACCAGTGAAATCAGACCCAGCACAGCGGTGAAGGCAATATTGCCCGTAACATTCGCACTACCCGGGATCAACCCAAATAAGTTGTTGATCAGGATGAAAAAGAAAACAGTGAGCAGGTAGGGTAAATATTTTTTGTATTTGTGACTAAGGTTCGGTTTGGCTATATCATCTCTTACAAACATGATCACAGGCTCGATGGCATTTTGTAAGCCTTTTGGTGCTGAAGTAACACCTTGCCCCGATTTATATTTCTTAGCCATGTTGGTGAGAATTAAAAACAGTACCAGCAAAGCCAGGAACATCTGCACCACATTCTTGGTCAACGAAAAATCATACACTTTTACAGCCTCATCCACTGTACCATCTTCTTTCACTGCAGCAATATCATGTCCTTCCAACTTATAGCCATTGTGAATTTCCTCACCATGGTGAAATTTTGACGACATGAAAAAGTCCAGACCTCTTTGAGGAGAATAAAGGATCACCGGCAGAGGTAATGTAGCGTGAAAGTCATGCCCATCCTCTTTTTTTATGGTAAAAAAGTGAAATTCGTGGGCATCGGCTATGTGATCCAGCATTTCCTTACCTGGGTCAAATTTGGCCTCCGCTCCCTCTCCTTCACCAGCCAAAGCTGTATTAGAAAAAAGAACAAGAAACAGACTGAAAACCGCTACTGATAAGGATTTGAAAGGTCTGAATGCCATACGGGGTCCTGAAATTTGGCGCAAAGATAAGGGCGGGTAGGTGAAAAACCTTGATTTAAGAAAATTACTCCCTGCCTTTTTCTTCCAGGTATTTTTTAATCTTTTCAAGCTCTAAAACGTCAAGTTGGTCCTTTGGTCGTCCGACTGCTTTTTTATTGGTTAACAGGTCGTTTAGGTGAAGGAACGGGACCCTTACGCCATCTAAGTCAGCTATTCTTGCCTGAGCCAGGCATTCTTCAAAAGTTTTATTTTCCAATCCTTTCATGGAGGTCATTATATCTAATACAAGTCCTCCGGAAATGTAAAATTGTGTCCATCCGGGTACAAAGTCCATCGTTTCAAATGATTCAAAATCGCCATATCCTAATTCGGCGTAAGCCCTTCTGAAGTTTTTGCGGTTTTCCAGGGTATCATGCAACCAAATGTCCGAGTTTTTTGTGGCCCTGATATAGCCATTCATGTTAACCGCAAAGCCACCGACCATTATATATTGAACATGATGATTATTCAGGACTTTCCAAAACTCCAGCAAACCTTCATCCATCACATCCATAAAATAAAATAGGATTATTTAACAATTTTTGCAGAGGCGAGCATCTTGCCGATCCTCATCATGCGACAAAAAAGCCGGAATTTCTCCATATCACTGAGCTCAATATTTTGAATCATGTTGAACTTTTCAGCGTCTTCCTGGGAAGAAAAATGCCTCATATATGGAATAGAGGATTCTTCAACTTTTGAAGGCTGACTATGGTTATTATCGTTGTACTTTTTCACCCACGCAAAATACTAAAAATATTAGATTTTTATAGCTTTACCGGGTGCTTTTCGAATTGCATTTCATGTAATTGACTATAAAAGCCGCCTTTTTGTAAAAGCTCTTCATGGCTGCCCATTTCTTTAATTTCACCTTTATCCAGAACGATAATTTTATCTGCTTTTCGTATGGTGGATAGCCGGTGAGCAATGACGATAGCAGTTCTGCCCTGGATCAATGTATCGATAGCATGCTGAATGAGTTGTTCACTTTCCGTATCGACGGAGGAAGTAGCTTCATCCAGGATCAATATAGCAGGATTGTACAACAAGGCACGGATAAAAGACAATAATTGCCGTTGTCCCATAGAAAGTGTAGCCCCTCTTTCCATCACATTGTAATCATACCCCCCGGGCAGTTGCATGATAAAATCATGCATATCGATCAGTTTTGCCGCCTCAATCACTTTTTCTTTCGGAATGTCGGGATTGCGCAGCGTAATATTGTCCATCACCGAACCAGAAAAAAGAAATACATCCTGTAACACCACCCCGATATTTTTTCTTAGAAAGTCAAGGTCATATTTTTCAATATTTACATCGTCAATCCGAATAGCTCCTTTTTGAATATGGTATAGCCGGTTCAGCAAACTGATGATTGTTGTCTTTCCACTACCTGTGTGACCTACAATGGCAACCGTTTCCCCGGGTTTTATCAGGAAACTAATGTCTTTTAATACGTAGTGTTCATCTTTATAGGCAAACCAAACTTTGTCCAACTCTACCTTGCCTTCAACGGCAGTGTCTGGTTTATAAGCAGGCTCATGTGATTCAGGAATAAAGTCATCATTATCCAATATTTTAAAAACCCGTTCGCTCGCTACCACTCCCATTTGCAATACATTAAACTTATCGGCCAACACCCGTAAAGGACGGAACAGCAGGTTCAAACAAAGAATAAATGAAATGACAACCCCTTGCTGGCTCTGCTGAAGCGACAAGGCTTCTCTTGCGGTCCACCATACCACGAGCCCGATAGAAAGGGCCAGTACAATTTCCACTACAGGGAAAAAAACGGAATAAGCAAATATGGCTTTGATGTTAGCATTGCGATGCTGGCGGTTTATTTTCCTGAATTTTTGAAACTCTCTCTCTTCGGAGGCAAAAGACTGCACCACCTGCATGCCAGTCAGGTGTTCCTGCACAAATGCATTCAGGCTCGCCACTGCATTACGCACTTTAAAGAAAGATACATTGATACTTTCTTTAAAATAATAAGTAGCGATAATTATAATGGGAAACGGAATCAGTGCAATAAGTGTCAACTGCCAGTCGGCCCAAAACATATAGGCTAATACACAGGCTATTGATAAAAGATCAGCAATGATAGGAACAAGGCCTTCGGCAAAGATATCGTTGATGGACTCGATATCATTGATGGTTCGGGTGGTCAGCGTACCGATCGGCGTTTTATCAAACTGCGAAAGATTTAACCCCAGTATCTTTTTATAAACAGCAATCCGCATATCTTTTACTACCGATTGGCCAAGCCATGCAGTGGCAAAAGAGAAGAAAAAACGCATGGCGGTTTCCAGCAGTATCAGTCCAACCTGGATTAGCGTAATGGTAACCACCATATCTGCTATCGAGTCAGCGATATATTTATTTACCGTTAATTGTATCAGCAGGGGCCTTACCGGTGTAATGAAGGCCAGGAGAATAGCAAGAATAACGGATATATATAATTTTCGCTTATAAGGAGCAGCGTATCCGAATACCCGTCGCAATACAGCGATATCAAATTTTTTTGGCGAAGTTTCTGACAAGACGTTCAATTATAGAAACAGCAAATGTAGGAATAAACCTATGAGCTAACAGGCTGAAATGATGAGTGACATGTTAAAATATACAACCGGTATTTGTCTTTTATAAATCACCTGTTTCTTCTCCTGCAGCTTTGCGATATGCTTTAATAAAGATAGCGCCAAGGTTTTTATAAGGCGGAATGTAATCTTCAAAACCTTCTACGGCAGTTTTTGATTTGAATTCTTTCCAGAATGGCAACCAATCTATGCCATTACCATTTCTCAGTTTTTCTGTCAGCAATTGGAAGAAGGGCTTGTTAATGGCTGTTTTACCAATTTGCTTGGAAGCGATAATATGTGCATCGGATGACTTATGCAGAATAGAATCGATCAAATGAAAACCACCGCATGATCCCATGAAAACAATGCGGGATGCAGGATCCATATAGCCGATTGTTGAATTGGCAAAATAGCTATGTCCGCGATGGATAGTAACAGTTGGGTGAAGATTATTTTTTTCAAGGTATTCTCCCAATGCCTGCTGCGCCCTATCGTCCTCACCCGTTTCTTCAGGAAGAGGCTTATTGGCATAGATGAGCACCGGTTTACCTTTTATAGATTTAATTACGATCCATTGCGGGTTGCTGCGATCGATGGTCCAGTTGCCACCGGCAAACATACTTTGAAAGCCACTGAATATACTCTGCCCGTCTTTATCACCATAAAAAAAGACTTGCGCAATTACTTCTCCTTTGTCATTGGTAAGTGAAGAAAAAGGCACATTATAAACCGGTGGAATTCCCAGTTCTTTTGTCAGGTCAATATTTTTGGTAGAATCTGCCGACAGAAACAATTTATTGAGGATATTATAGATCACAATACCCTTTGTGTTGTTCTCATCCTGGTTACGTTTATAATTCTCCTGCACCAGCGACAAAACTTCGGATGCCAGTTTTTTATTGGTTTCAATAATGCTGGCGTACGAATCTGCTACATCTACTCCATCTTCCAATCCTTCGGACTTTTCCAATCTGCCTACAAATGCTTTCATCAGGTTGGTGGCGTCATCATGACTGGGAAAAGTAGAAAGAAAATTGCCCAATGTATTATACGCTGCCGCCTGGCTTATGAATTTTCGATAATGATCGAACCTCACACTTAATAATAAAGAATCGCCCTTATTGCCAATTTTTTTCATCATCAACGGATAGACACCATTGGTATAACTGGAAGTATAAATCAGTCCGTCTGTCAATACTGCGAGGTAATATAATTCCTGGGCATTAAGCGGCTGCAGACACCGGAAACGAACAGCATCGGGTTCATTGTGCAAGCCGTTGATCGTTGTAACAAAAATGTCCTTGGCTTTCTTTTCCAGTTTTGCCGTCAGATCTTTGAAAGCAACGGCTGTATCTTTATTCAGAAACCTGTCCATGTAATCCAGTTGTGTTTTTACCAACAACCTGTAATACTGAACCGAATCGCTTTCTGCCGCATCAACTTCCTCAAAGGTCATTTTGCCTTTTACAATATTATCCAGGAAAGGAAAATACTGCTGCCCGCTTTTACTTCTCGACATCCGCGTCACTGCTTTTACAAACTCATCATCGTTGATATTGCGGATAATAGCACCGAGTTTATTCCCCGCCTGTGCATAGGTATACAATTGACCGGGGTATTTTTTACCCATTACTTTTATCAGGCTATCTGCAAAAGGCACATTTGGATTGTCTTTAAGCGTAATAAAAGTTTCGGCGGGCCGAAGGGTACAATATTTCAATATCAATAAATCTTTGGTAGATTGATAGCCCGGATTTTTGTCAAATATTCCTGACGCAAGGATGGCAGTACCTACATCATAAGGAAGCGGTTTTAATACAGGCTCTATGCTCTGGCCGGTCCTATCTTGCCGGAAACTTTTTTCGTAAGCATCTATAACAACAGGCAGGTTTAAAACATTCAGTTTCCTGTTCCGGAAGTTTTGCCTGATGTATTTTAAGATATTCGAAGTACCCGTCAGGTAATTTACTTTCAACCGGTGATCCAATAACGAATCTGTTTCTATCTTATATTGAAATTCATCAATCTCATTGGTGATCACCTTTGTCAGGCGCATATTTATTTCCTCGTTGGTAGAAATAACAAACTGGTTGTCAGTCTTTCCATCCGCTGCCAGTAAAGATTTTTGTTCTTTATCGATGGCCTCATGATTGATGAGCCTGCGAAATTCGGGCTTAAAATTTTTGAGATAGGCGGTATCCATTTGCGCCTGCGCTGTAAGGCTGGAGGAAAGAAAATGGAGTACAAGAAGAGATAGTATATATTTTGTCAGTTTTGCCATAAGAACAGATTGCAAAATTAATAACCAAACCTGAGATTAGCCAGCCCATTGCCTGCCAACATTTTAAAGACGTCAATATATACTAAAGGTTGGCATAGTCAGCCGGTAATTTATCCTCAAAATCATGCCTGAGATTAACTTATCATTAAGTCTGTATGAACAAACCTCCTAAATTTTCCGGTGCTATAAAATCCAAGTAGGTTTGCGCAAATTTTCAAAGGCATGGAAAATAAAACAGGCAAAGTGCTGATCGCTGATGACGAACCGGATATATTAGAAATACTAAAATACAATTTGGTCAATGAAGGATATGAGGTCATCACAGCAAAGGATGGGGATGAAGCGCTGGAAAAAGCGAGACGTAATATGCCGGATTTGGTGGTACTTGATGTAATGATGCCTAAAAAAACGGGGGTGGAAGTATGTCAACTTTTACGGGCACAGCCTGCTTTTAAGGATACATTAATCATTTTCCTGACGGCTGTCAATGACGAAAGTACGCAAATCAAAGGCCTGGAAACAGGCGCTGACGATTATGTAAGCAAACCCATTAGTCCGAAAGTATTTTTGAGCAGGGTGAACGCATTGTTTCGCCGGTTGAATAAAAAGGAAGCCAAGACGCTCGAAATAGGCAACCTTACCATTGATCCTGAACGTTTCATGACCCAGGTCGATAAACAGGATGTGGTACTGGCAAAAAAAGAATTTGAGCTTTTGTACCTGTTGGCGCAGAAGCCCGGCCGTGTATTTCTTCGCAATGAAATACTCAACCAGGTTTGGGGAAATGATGTCATTGTTGGCGACAGAACCATTGATGTGCATATCCGTAAGATCAGGCAAAAATTAGGCATTGATTGTATTACTACGGTGAAGGGTGTAGGATACAAATTTGAACTATAGTTACCGGTTACCAATTCCTGGTTACTGGTTATTTAATTGCTGCTTATTTCTATAAAACAGGGATAGTCGCTACGGCTGACCGGTAACTTGTAACCAGCAACCAGTAAATTGCAACATGTTTTCCATAAAAAATATTTCACCGCGACAACTTTCGGCATTTACGGCATTGGCACTGGCCGTACCTATCGGTTTATTTCTTTGGTATGTGGAAAAAGACTGGATCATTGCGCTGATCTGCTTTGCGGTTATTTTTATTGGCAGCTATTTCCTGATCTCTTTTGTACTGGAACGCTTTATTTATCGAAAGATAAAACTCATCTATAAGTTTATCTACCAGACAAAGGCCACTAAACGGGAAGAAACTTATTACAAATACATTTTGCCCAAAAAAAGCATTGATGAAGTAAGAGAAGATGTAGAAGCCTGGGCCAGCGAAAAAAAGGAAGAAATTGAATTGCTGCAAACCAACGAGCGGTTTCGCAAAGAGTTTTTACAAAACCTTTCGCATGAATTTAAAACACCCATTTTTGCGATACAAGGCTATGTGGACACTTTACTGCAGGGAGCGTTGGAAAACCCTGCAGTGAATAAGCGTTTTTTGGAAAAAGCTGCCACCAATGTGGAGCGTCTTACCAACCTGTTGGCCGACCTGGATGAGATTTCCAAACTGGAAAGAGGCGAATTGCATTTGCTGAAACAAAATTTTATTATCCAGGACCTGGTCAGAGAAACGTTTGAAAGCATCTCCATTGTTGCCGAACAAAAAAATATTCGTTGCTCTATCAAAAAAGGTTGCGAGTCGCCTTTGATGGTTTTTGCCGACAAAGAAAAAATCAGGCAGGTATTATTAAACCTTGTTGAGAATTCTATTAAATACGGCAAACAAAATGGAACCATAGTTGCCAGCATGTATAAAACCGATGAAAAACATGTTCTGGTTGAAATAAGTGACGATGGCATCGGCATTCCTGAAAAGTTCCTTCCACGCATTTTCGAACGATTCTACCGCACTGACAAAGGAAGAAGTATGGACGTAACGGGTAGCGGTCTTGGTCTTGCTATCTGCAAACACATTGTCGAAGCCCACGGGCAAACCATTCATGTGCGTAGCAGAGAAGATGTGGGTACTACAATCGGGTTTACGCTGGAAAGAAGGAAGGATTAAATCGCTTTCTATTTTCTTGACACAATGTTCTGATCACGGATACCACCCCGAAACTTTTCTCCTACCAACTCTGCTATCAGTCCAGCAATCTGTTGCTGATATAATTGCTGCTCATCTTTTATTTCTCCTAATGGTTCAATAGATGGGCCAAGTAATGCTAACCAGGTTTGTGAAGAACCGCGAATAAAACTACTGTGGGACGACCATTTATCCGTGCGGCTGCCGCGTCCATGGTCCGTAGTGATAAGTATCGTCGTATTGTCTTTATAGCCCGGCGTGGTTTGTATCCAATGCCAAAGCTCAGCAAGCATGCGGTCTACCTTATTAGCCTGTTCGAGATACAGATCGTATCGGCAGCTGTGTGCATACTCATCGGTTTCACCCAGGCCAAGAAATAAAACCCTCGGCTGATGTTGCTGCAAATATTCCTTTGCTGTTAAAAATGTAAGCTGATCATGGCGGGTACCACCTTTATTGTAAACAGCTTCTGTTTGCACTTTGTCAATGAGCTGTTGTTTATCAGAAGTATTATCGGTCCCCATGTTTTCATAACCACTATTGACCAGCATACCGCTTCGTTCTTCATTCAATATAAAAGGAAATACATCCCATGATGTAAAGGCCACCACTTTGCCTTTGAACGCCTCTTTTGTGTTCAGGTATTCAAGGACGTTGATATTGCTATTCAGCTTTCGCTTGTTGGATGCCACCAGCAGATCGGTATTGCCGGTTAGTATTTCATTGTAACCGGGATAAGAGAAATTATAAATATTAGCTGTGTTCACTTTATTGCCTTCCTGCCTGTTTCCATATAGCTGTCCTTTTTTAGCAAGGATACTCCATAAAAAAGGCATCAGTTTCTGACGCCGTTCTTTTACGTTATCCGACCAGTACAACATTTTCATCGTGGCAGTATCAGGCGTATAGTTTGTGTTGCTAATGAGAGAAGGATCAGCCCCGGTATAAATTTCCTGCCAGCGAAACCCATCGATTGTAATGACGACGAGGTTGGGGGCTGACTGTTTGTTTGCGGAGTCTTTTATAGGTGGGGTAGTTGTTGCTGCTGATAAATATTTTTCCGGCTTCAGCAAAGGCAAAACAGAAAGTAGAAATACAGAAGCTAAGATGTTTTTCACTTTACGGAGGTTTTGCAAAGAAAGAAAGCAGCTATGAACAGCATGTTAAAGAACCATCACTATTTTGTTAAGAAAGAATCCCATCGTTTATAAGCTCATTTTTCCATCCTTAACTAATCACAATTGCATAATACTTCGGTAATACTGCGTTTAAACAAAATGGCAATCTTTGCCAAACCCCTGAAATGCAAAAACGCCCCGTTGATGTTGCAGTAGTATCCGACCTCCATCTCGGCACCTATGCCAGCCGTGCCAGGGAATTCGTCACTTATCTCAAAAGTATTTCTCCACGCCTGCTGATCTTAAACGGTGACATTATTGATGGCTGGCAGTTCAGCAAACATTATTTTCCCACCGTTCATATGGCGGTGATACAGGAAATCTTTACACTTCTTTCCAGTGGTACAAGAGTGATCTATATCACCGGCAATCATGATGAAGTGCTGCGCCGCTATTCTGACATTCATCTCGGCAATTTTCAACTGACCGATAAAGTTGTCATCGGGATCAATGGCAAGATGACCTGGATCTTTCATGGCGATGTGTTCGATCATACTACCAAAGGACAGGCAAAATTGTGGACAAAACTGGGCAGTAACGGTTATGCCTCACTACTAGCCTTTAATGGCTTTGTCAATTGGGTGATGAAGCTCATGGGAAAGAAAAAATTATCGTTATCGAAAAGGATCATGGAGCAGTTTCATAAACGAATGGTGAATATTGATGCATTTGAAACGCTGATCGGTGAACTGGCCATTGAAAAAAATTACGACAGCGTTATCTGCGGTCATATTCACCAGCCGCAGAAAAGAATAATCACCAATGATAAAGGCAGTGTTACGTATATGAACTCCGGCGACTGGGTGGAACATCTAACCGCTTTGGAATACCATGATGACGACTGGCATATTTATAACTATGATGCCGCTGTCATGAAAACGGTGGAAGTGCTGCAGGCAAAACCCCAACCCGAAGTGATGACCAATGAAATAGCTATTTATCTCCATTCACTGGCGTTGCAAAAAACAGCGATGTAAATAAACAATTATGAAAATTTTTTATGCAGTACAAGCAACAGGCAACGGTCATATCAGCAGGGCTATGGAACTGTTACCTCACCTGCAACAATATGGCAGCGTTGATATATTTCTAAGTGGCGACAATAGTAACCTGGCATTGGATGCACCTATTAAATACCGTAGCAAGGGATTGAGCTTATATTATAATTGCAACGGCGGACTGGATTTCTGGCAATTGTTTAAAGAATTTCAACCGTTGCGTTTAAAACAGGAGATCAGGGATCTGCCCGTTGAAAAATATGATCTTATCATCAATGACTTTGATTATATAACGGCAGCGGCCTGTGCCAAAAAGAAAATTCCATCCGTCAATTTCGGGCACCAGGCCAGCTTTCTATCAACGCATACACCACGCCCTGCAATAAAAAGCAAGGCCGGTGAATGGGTGCTGAAAAATTATGCAAAGGCCCCTCATAATATCGGCCTCCATTTTAAAGCCTATGATGATTTTATTTTCACCCCGGTTATTAAAAGGGAAATACTGAATGCGGAACCGGCCGATGCCGGTTATATCACCGTATATCTTCCCTCCTATTGCGAACCACAGCTTCTCTCGATCTTTGGCCCGTTTACAGATACCCGGTTCGAGATCTTTTGTTCTCAAACAAGGCAGCCAAAAACACAAGGACATATTACCCTGCTTCCGGTCAACAAGGCTTTATTCAACAAAAGCTTTATCCATTGTTCCGGCATTATCACCGGCGGAGGTTTTGAAACGCCAGCGGAAGCATTGCATATGGGCAAAAAAATTATCAGTGTGCCAATACGCAGTCAATACGAACAACAGTGCAATGCAGCAGCGTTGAAACAGCTGGGCATATTAACGTTGAAAAACCTTGATGCCGAATTCAGCAATCATTTTACTAAATGGATGAATGAACGAAAAAGTTTAAAGATGGATTATAGCAAGACAGTGCCGCAGTGCCTGGATTATCTTTTTAATAATGTCTACTCTTCGCTGAAGAGGGAAAAACTGGAGTTGCATTTATAAAATTATTCCGCTACTTCATTACCTGGTCAATCTCGGCATCGCCTTCCTCATCTTTGGTTTTGTGATAATCCTGCTTTAGTTGGTCTTCAAATTGTTTCTCATCTTTTACATTTCGCCAAACCAGGAAAAGAATGAATGCAATGGCGACAATACCAATGATAATTATTACCGGCCAGTTCATGGTTGAAATTTTAAGCAAAGTTATTTCACTATTCCGGCCGGCTGTATTAAATTTTTAGCTGCAGAAAGCGGCCCTTGTTACTCTCCATATAAAAGTTGCGAAGCCCCTCCATATCGGCGGGGCTTCGCATTGGATACAACTAAAAAATGCAGGAAAGTTTTCTTTCCTTAATCGAGTAAATCTTGCACATATACTTACAAGCAGCTCCCGACTCTTAAAACTTAACATTGGATGACGCTCCTTTGCGTTATTTTTAAGTTATCAAATTGTAAACACATGGCTGGCGGTAAAAAAAAGAAAGACAAAAGCACTTCAATGAAGAAAGAAATATTCCTGCAGGTATTTAATCAATTATCCAGCAATATGGAATGGCTAAAGATCCATGTGGGAGAAAAAAAATGGGGTAACCGGATAAAAAAAGCATCAAAGTTGCTGAGCCAGGGAGTAAGAGAAAATAAATCAAAACCAGTCAAGGCAACAAAAATCAAATCTGTTAAGGAAGATACTTCCAATCCACCCCAACTCCAACCGCAGAGCAATTAACTTAGAGATGGTAATATAAAATAAAAATAGTGGCAGGAAACGGTATGCACCTTCGGTTAACATACCATTCCTGCGCTTTGATTATAAGAAGTTGCCGGCATTCAACTGTTCATAAAGCCCAAAACTCAACGTCTGCTGCTTCTCCGGTATTAGACCTTCACCATCCCTGCTTTTCGGCAAGTTGGCCACGCATCTAATTAAAAATTTAAGTTTACAGATAACCAGGCACTTCTTCCAACTGCATTGATACCTGATCCATGTGTTCTATAATCCTCATTAAAAATATTTTGCACTCCTGCATTTAATTGAACTATAGAAAATTTATATCCGCCAAATAAATTAAACACTTTCCAGCCCGGCGTACCGCCTGCCGGAATACGGTTATCATCCTTATCTCCTTGCGCCAATCTCTTTTGATGAGAAGCAAACTGGAATTCTGCCGCCGCCAACCATTTAGTATTTCTATAAGAACTCATCAGTCTGCCATTAAATGGTGGTACCCTGCGTAATGGTTCCTTCCTGCTTAAACTTTGCCCATATGCATAAGCTATACTGCCCGCAACATTCAAATTTTTGAGTACATTCCAATTCATTTCTGTTTCAAACCCCTTTATAAACGCAGATTCTGTATTTTCCTTTTGATACACCTGGTAACCGTTGATAACCTGCCCATCCATCTTTACTCTTGTGATCAGGTTGGTCAAATGCATATAATAAGCGGCCGCCGTTCCGCTTAAACGCTTTGCCTGAAATTTATACCCCAGCTCTGTATGCTGTGATTTCTCCGGTTTCAGACCGGAAGTTGGCACCTCGTGACGGAAATCAACAATACCCAATGTGCCCATATCATCCACATTCGGTGCCCGGTAACCACTGCTGAAGGCCGCATAAACAGTTTGGCTTTTGTTAAGCTGGTACATCAATGCTGCGTTACCTACCCATGCGGAAGGAGAAATTTTTACATTGCCTAATGTTGTATCGCTGATCCTGATATTAAATGTATTGAACCGCAATCCGGCATCCACGATCCATTTGCCAAAACCAAAATGATGCAACGAATACAAAGAATAATTGCCATACCGGGAATCATCAGGATACAATCCACGCATGTTTGATGACATTCCGGTTTGTGTATTGATGTCTTTCCTTGTACTGCCGACATTATCATAATAGAGTTCAACACCCGAATTGGCTGTCCATGTTTTGTTAAATTCAGAAAAAATATCGGCAGTAAATCCAATGGTACTGATCACATCTCTTTCTTTGCGCAAACTGCTGCTTCCATTCTTACGGCTGTTGCGACCTTCAATGTTTTGCTGATAGGAGAATGTTATTTCTGTTTCTTTAAAAAAAGAAGATTTGCCCTGCATATTTATTCTCGCATAACTCAGCAACCGCTGCTGCGGGTCCATTTCATTTACTGCAAAATTTTCCAAAACAACTTTATGATAAACCGGAACATTTTTTTGCCGCAGAAACTGGTTGGCCAGGGTTAGCTGAATGTTTTTCTTCAGCAAAATTTTTGCCTTCATATCCCATGACCATTCATCATAACCGGAGGGAGATTGTCTGCCTGTTGTATCTCCGCCCACCAGGTCGCCAAAATTCTTTTTTACAATCCCTGTGATCAGGGCAAACTTTTTGCCCGAATACATTGCTTCGCCCCGGATCGTTTTTTCCATATCATCTGTCATGTATCTACCAACCACTCTTCCGTGCAATGCGGACTCTCCAGTTGCAAACTGCGGATCAATTGTAAGAATATGTACCACTCCTCCTATTGCGTCCGTTCCATATTGTACCGAGCCGGTACCCTTTGCCACTTCAATACGTTTGATGGTAAAAGGATCAATGGTATTCAGGTATTGATTAGGCCCATACCGGAAAGTAGAATTGTTTAAACGGATACCGTCAACCAAAATAAGTGTTTGATTACCGGTAACACCTCTTACAAAAGGAGAGCCTCCACCATGATTTGTTTTTTGTACAAAAACCCCGTTCATACCCATCAATGTTTCAGGCGTAGTTCGGGAATTTCTCTCAGCAATAGACTGCTGCGACATTGTACTGACTGAATAGGGAACCAGTAAGCTTTGCTGCTGATGCCGCTGAGCTGTCACTACCACTTCATCTAATGAACGGATGGCTGTATCTTTTTTTTCATCAGCCTGCTGGGCTGAAACAATAACGGCAGGAAACAGCGATGCTATAACAATTAATTTCTTTTTCATCATTTCCTATTTATCCTCATCGTCGTCTTCAACCATCTTTATAAAAGCACTTCTTCTGGGTGCCGGCATGACGCTGCCTTCACCTTTTACTGCTTTCCAGATCACTTCGCTAAAAACAAGATCGGGAATGCGGTCTTCTTTACTGAAATCAAAAGTTTCGCTTAATCTTGCTCCGGCAGTATTTTTTGTATTCTTTTCATTCAGATCAACATTAGCAGCTACCGATTGAAAGGGTGAAAGGTCAGAATCAGATGTAAAACATCTCCACATTGGTTCTGCCGCTGCATCATACTGACTCATCGGAGGCAAACCAAGTATCAACTCAATTGTCCGTAACATAGAACTGGTGGAATACATGGTGTGATCCACAAACTTTCTTTTTACAAATCCACCTGCTACATACGCTGTACTTCTGTGCGCATCTACATGGTCGGGGCCATTCTGTGCATCATCTTCGATTATAAAAATGGCGGTCTCTTTCCAAATCGGGCTTTTGGATAAATATTCTACAAATAACCCGCAGGCCAAATCATTGTCGGCCACATGGGCAAATGGAGTCGGCCGGTCAACTCTTGCTCCTTCAGTATGATCATTAATGAATCGTAACGAATTGAAACGCGGAACTGCATTAACAGCCAACAACGAATCAAATTCTCTTTTCCATTGATAAAATCTTGTAGTGTCTCTTACCGACTCATCCCAACTGGTGTAGTAAGGACAAAAATGATCTTCCAATACTTTGATGTTGGCTTTATAATCATCTGCAAATTCACCGTATGTTCTATAGCTGACACCGGCCCGCTTGCAATAGTCCCAGATAAAACCCCGGTCGGGATTTGCGATTTCACGATTGCCTTCAGCATCATAATTGCCGCCTCTGCCACCATAACTGGTTTGCCATGTTTTCTCCAAATAATCATTTGCATTTGCAGAAGTGCTCCAGTTATGTCCATCGGCGCTTACTTCTCCATCCACATAAAAATTATCAAGCAATACAAATTCCCTGGCAAGCTTATGTTGATTGGGCGTTATTTTTTCTCCAAATAAAACAAGGCTGGTATCTCCGTTGCCTTCCGGCATATCGCCTAATACCTGGTCGTAGGTCCTGTTTTCCTTGATAACATAAAATACATATTTGATCGGCGATGGATCGCCTACTTTCATTGGGATGGGATTTCCAGGTTCACCTTTGGCACTCATTTCTTTTTCTTTGGAATAAGGCGTGTTCTCGTAAACTGTTTTGGACCAGGCAGCCAGTTGCGAAATGTTTGGTTCATCAATAATGCTAAGTGTTCCCTTAAACAAACCACCGATGTATTCGATCTTACTTTGTTGTTTCCTGTAATCACCATGCTGGTAATTTACTTCCTGGTCGGTCTTTGAAGGGTCCGGACCTTTTTTGTTCGGTTTCGACGACAGGCCTTTGCCATTGCTTACAAATATTTTTTTACCGATCACTTTTACATTGGTAGGATACCAGCCTGTTGGAATAAATCCTTTTGATTTACTAAATCCAGGATTACTTACATCAAATACAGCGAGGCAATTATTATCAGCATTGGCTACATATAATGTTTTTTGATCTTCACTTAACGCAAGTCCATTGCTGGCAGAGCCGGTTGGAGCATCAGGATATAAAGCCGCATTCAAAACTTCCAGCACTTTTCTTTGTGTGATATCTATGACTGAAACAGCATTATCACCGGCATTAGCAACATAAAGATGTCTGCCGTTTTTTGACAACAGTAATTCATTCGGATTTTCTCCCACGGCAATTTCCGAAACAATGGTTTTGGCAGCAATATCAAATACAAGCACTTTTTTTCCTCCCCATAGTGAAATGTAAAGCTCTTTTTTATTAGCAGCTAACAAGCAGGTATAAGCCGCTTCACCGAGTGATTGCTGGTAAGTGATCTTTTTTGTACTGAGATCAATGATGTATAAAGAATTATTCTCTTTGGTAACAATGAACATTTTTTTTGCCAGGTCATCTATCTCTATCCCTGCCGGTGAAATTTTCTCCGGCCATTTTTCTCCCAACCTAATACTATCCACCAACCGAAGCTTTTTGTTGGACAAGGCATATTTCAAAATCCAGTTATCATTGCCACCACTGGCATACAGATATTTTTCGTCCCCGCTGAATCTTAGTCCATACCACGATTTGGGAACTGTAACAATATCCAGGATCTTTTCAGTAACGGGGTTAATCAACTGAATACTTTGTACGCTTTGTCCATTATTGGTAACGGCCATTAATTTTTTTGTTTTCGAAACAGCAATATTCAATGGCAAATCACCTAATGGCAATGAACGGCCGGCAGGCGATAATGTCCAGCCATTGGGTAGAGTTACTTTTTTAGGAAGAGTGGTTTGCTTAGTCTGTGCGTTTGATAAAATCGCAGATAACAAACAGGTAATGATTGCAAGTGAGTATTTCATATTTAAGCTTATTGAAGAAATTTAGTTTTCTTTTTTATAATGAGCTGCCCTCTGTTCATCCTCAACATCCGACACAGCGCCCAATAAAACAGCGAAAATCTTTTCTAAAGCTACGACTGTGGAATTATTTTTGATTTGAAAAGCCAGAAAAGAAAACGGAGCTATATACGCTCCGCTTCTTTTATCGTTATTTCATGATTGGTTGCGTGGTTTTATCCCACATTTTCTTAACCACGGTATTTCTTCAAATAAAGAATAATAATAAAATCGCTTTGTACTTCTTTCTATTATTTAATCAACCACATTTCCCCGTTTATATCATTTGTACCACCAAACTGTGATTGAAGAGTTGCTTGCAAGTTGTCTGCATTTCTTTGCTGCTCGGATGAAGGATAGGCCCATCTTTTAGGTATTTGTCCATTATTTCCTATTCCAACACCTGTTGAAAAAGCAGGGATACCTGTACGGCGAAAATTATAATAAGCTTCCCATCCTGAGTTTTGGAAAAAAGCAAGATACTTTTGTAACAATATTTTGTTCAACCCGGCTGCACCTGTTTCATATTTTACAGCAGCCTGGTTATAATAGGCAGTAAAATCAAAATTGAAAGGCGCAGTAGTCCACTCACCCAATGATTTTCCTATTGATAAATAATAACCGGTATTCGTACCATTTACAATTCCATAAAAAGAAATGGATGCCTGCATACCTTTTTTATACCATTCTTCTGCATCACCTGTTACCCATCCGCGGTTGATGGCCTCTGCTATATTAAAACACATTTCGGCATAGCCAACAATAATAAAATCTTCACCTGTATTTGTTCTGTAATACCGATAACGGTTAATATGGCTTATTTTATAACTAAATGCTTTGCTTTCCATAATATCCTGCGACTCACCTGTTCCTGACGCTACGTAAGCTCTGAAATCCGTTGGCGCCCAACCATTATCGTTTACCAGTTTCCAGGCTGGTTCACAGGTTACCAGTATTCTTGGATCTTTTATATCCGCTGCATTTTTTACGTAGGTCTCAGCCATGTTATAACGCAGGGCATCGAAACCAAAACTTACCGGGTTAGTGGGATAATTGTTTACATTAGCAATGTACCTGTACGCAAGATTATCAACAGCTCCTTCAAACTTTGGAAAGCCGGCCACATTACTCATTATTTCCGCGAACTGTTGTTTAATTTTCAAATCTGCATCGGCTTCCTTTTTGCTAAGGGCTATTAAAATTCTAAGCTTGTAGGCATTGACCAGTTTTCTCCACTTAGAATAATCTCCATTATAGAAGATATCTCCTTTTAACCGTTCAGTTCCTGCCTGCAGCAATCCAAACTCCTTGTTTGCCTCATCCAGCCATTTTAATATTTGTAAAAAGATCTCTTTTTGTGAATCGTATTTCGGTTGCAAATTTCCTTCAGATGCTTTTACAGCTTCGCTCATGGGTACATCCCCCATCATGGAAGTAAGATTATAATAGTAATATGCTTTTAAAAATTTGGCAACAGTATGATAGGGAGTAGAAGTATTCCCGGCAACCTTTTCAGCCTCCTTTTCCATTTGAGCAATATTTTTGAATACATTCACATATACATCAAATGGTCCATTGTACCAGTTATACTGATTATCGCCATAGTACTCAAAGTTGCGGCAGTAAAACTGGTTATATCTTGCTACGGTACCCCAGGGTTCTATTCCCCCAAGACCTTTTGAAATTCCATTTATCAGTACATTAAAAGCTAAATCAGGCGGAACTGAAGTAGGAGTGTTAGGGTTGACCTGGAGTTCTTCAAATCTTTTTTTACAAGATGTTGTCGTTACTAAAGCAACAAGAGACAGTATATAAATTATTTTTTTCATTGCATTAATTCTTTAGTTGTTAGAAAGTAAGATTTACGTTAAATCCAAAACGTCTTGTAGTAGGCGTTTGCAAATCCGATCCCCCTGACTGTGTAAATTGGTCGGGGTCAACATCCTTGTATCTTTCCGGAAAAAAGAGCAATAAGTTGCGGCCTACCAAAGAAATTTCGGCTTTCTTAATAAACGATCCTCCTAACAAAGATCCAGGCAATTGATAGGTCAATGTTACTTCCCGCAGTTTTGCAAATGTTTTGCTGATATTATTAAGTTCCGTGATATTGGCATACCTGCCGGAATAACTTTGAACAGTAGTCACTTTACTGTTTGGTACGATGGTAAGATCCTTCATGTTTGTTATTTCACCTGTAACAGGATCTAACTGAATAGCCGGTCCCTGTAATGTAATTCCGGGAGCAACAAAAGAACCCCCTTTTACATCGTCGGGACGGTATTGCCCCCATAAGCCGGTAGCTGTTTCCAAATGACGCCCTCCCTGCATGGTTTTTTGACGCACATAGTCATGAAAGATACCGCCTGAAATACCGTCAAACTGGAAAGTGAACCTGAAACCTTTATAGGCCAGTGTATTGGTAACGCCCCATGACCAATTTGGATCAGCATGTCCAAAGATTCTTTTTGCTCCACCCTGGCCGGCATCTCTGAAACGCATCAGTACCCCATCGGTGCCATGTACTAGTTGCCCATCAGGTGTTTTAACAAACCCTTCGCCATACAGAAGGTCAACACGGGAGCCATCTTTGCTCCACGCATCTGGCGACGGATGCTTAATCCATACTCTTTTAAAAGTAGACCAGTTTACACCTACATTCCAGGAAAACTCTTTTCCGGAAACAGGTGATCCGGATAAAGCAATTTCCAATCCGGTATTCTTATAGCTTCCGTAATTGGTTCTTATATTATCAAACCCCGATGCCTGTGAAATAATATCTGTCCTGCTGCTCAGTAATTCTGATTTTGATCTGAACGCCGTTACATCCAGGTTCAACCTGTTCTTTAAAAACCGAATATCAAGACCAGCTTCAACTGTCTTTTTATTATCAGCTGTAAGATCAGGGTCTAATAGCCCATTGCTATAAACAGCACCTAATACATTGTTATAAGTTCCGCTGTTTGAAATTGTATACCCCAAAGAAGTAAGATCATAAATACCCATATTAATGGGTGTATAAAACTGCTGACCATAACCCTGACCAGTGCCTATACCGATAGCCGGCTGCCCGATGGTGGCATAAATTCCTGCATTACGACCTTCCGCATACGATCCGCGTAATTTAAGAAAGGAAATAACAGCAGGCAATTTCACATAATCGGAAACTGCAGTAGCTATACCAAATGATGGGTAGAAATAAGAATTGTTATTAATCGGCAACGTACTCGCCTTTTCAAGACGCCCTGTGGCATTTAAGGATAAATATTTGCTGATACCAAAGTCGAACGAATAATAAGCGCTTAAAAAAAGATTTTCCAACGAGACAGAAGCCTGCTTAGCCGGTCGCAATGAATTGGCCAAAGTATATAGGCCCGGAACATTTAAATAGTCTGTACTTGCAAAACTGCCATTATAACGTGCTGTTCTTATATTACCTCCTACAAACCCATCCACACTCAGGAGGTTATTAAAGAAACGGGAGTTATATCTTACCTGCACTTCGTTATTTGCTTCAAAAAAAGATCTTCTGTCTTCGCGATAGTCACCTAATCTTTCATCCCTTCCGTATGCACCAGCGGATACCGGCATTTTTTCCTGGCGGAAAATATCATAGGTTGAAACGCCCGGCCGGTACATAAATTCAAACCCTTTTGCAAATTTCCAATTGAGCGAAACATAACCATAGAGGTCATTTTTATAGTGTGGGCGAAGCCATTCTTTCACCATAAACCAGGGATTATTGTATCGCTGATATTCCGCATAAATCTGCTGGATACCGGCTTTTCCGGGTTGCCAGTAATTCTTCATATCCTCCATGCTCCAATCAGCACCGGCCCAAATGACAACGTTGTAGATCATACTGTTTGGGCCATAGTTTACATCAGGAAAATTGGGTGAATATTGCCTGCTGTAGTTAATATCAGCGGTCAGTTTTATTTTATCACTAAAGTCGTAGCCGGCACTTAGGTTGAAATTGGTGGTGTTCATATCCATATTCGGAACAATTGCCCGTTGGTAGGTATGACCAATACCAAACCGCACATCGTATTTGTCACCACTGGCCGCAATAGATACATGGTTTGAAGAAAGAAGTCCGGTTTGAAGAAATTTTTTCAGGTTATCTTTTCCACGGGCAACCCAGGGAGTTGGTTTTATATTTCCTGTAAATGTCTCACCGTCGCCAAAAGTGGTAGTATAGGTAGCCCCAGGGGTGACTTCTCCATCATATTGCGGCAATAACTGACCGTCAAATCGTGGACCCCATACATCATAATCATTATCGTTTACTCCACCGCCAACTCCATCTTTAAAAGCGTACTTACCTTTCGAACCCGGGCCATACAGATCCTGGTAAATGGGAAATGCCAAAAACCCTTTATCGAACATGGTGCTGGAATTAAATTCAATAGCAAAGCCCCTTTTATCTTTTGATCCTTTTTTTGTGTTAAGCACTATCGCACCGTTGCGGGCCAGACTTCCATACAAAGCCGAAGCTGCTTGTCCTTTTAAGAATGTATAACTCTCAATATCGTCAGGGCTGATATTCCAGGTATCCGTAGTGATTGGAACACCATCGACAACAAAAAGAATATTTCCTTCGCCGCGAAAATTAATCGAAGGCTGACGCAACAGTTCGTTATTGATATTAACGTTCAATCCTGCCACTTTACCCTTCAGGCTATTAATGGGGTTAGGCTCACGGGCCTTAATTAAGTCAGCTGTTTTTACGTCCTGTACAGCATAGGTGATCCTCTTTACTTCTTTTTTTACCCCTAATGCCGTTACGATTACTTCATCCAGATTATGTGCTTCGGCAGTGAGAGCCACAGATCCTGACTCAGTTGCTTTTACCTCACGGATGCCATAGCCCACGTTGCTGATGATGAGCAAATCTTTTTCACCGGCCGGGATGCTAAACTCGCCGTTGTTATCTGTAACGGTTGTGGCATTACTGCCCTTTACCACTACAGTAGCCCCCGGCAATGGTTGTTTATTATCTGAAGCAATTACTTTTCCACTAACGGTCCGCTGGGCCATCGATAACAATGACATCGTGAGCAGGAAAAGAAGGAAATGAATTTTTTTACAGCGGGTCACTAAACGTAGCAGCATAAGGAGAGGTTGATTAGTTTCAGTTTATTGATGCCCGGCGAAATTCAAATTGTAATGTGAACGCAGTCTTATGCAGAGATGAATGAATGATTAAGTAAATGTGAAGGAATAATAAAGACTGCTCCATTACTACTGAATCATAAAATGTTGCGGGAGCATTATTTTAACGTGATTTTTGGATTTTCCTTCATCCGGGGTGGATGATTCGCAGAGAAAAAGCATCAATGGAAAAGTCACAAGGCGTCCGCCGCAGCGGACACTTGGTGCTTTATCTATGAGTGTTACCCATGATTTATTCCTACCGGAACAATTTAGAAAACTGATTATCTGTGAAAAAGACCCAAAACTCATTTATTTTAAACCGGCAAGCCCTTTTTAAGGGTTATTATCAAGTTTTTTTAAGAAAACACTTAAACAGAATTATAGATTCAACTACAAAGAAGGTTGTTGGTAAGAGCTAGCTTCGCTTTCCTATCTACTTATTTTATAAAGGAAGTCCGACCTATGAATCTGCATGCTGTTGTTCAAGAGTTAACAAAGAATATTCTTTGGCAAAAAGAATATCGCGGAAAAAATGTACAAATTTTTAATGAGGTGAATAGCGGACTTCCGATCGTTGCCGAACAGGAAATACTTTCTCAAACACTGAATAGTCTTTTGACATTAGCTTCCAATCATTCCGGGCAATATTATATCAGCGTCAGCGCCAAACTATTCAACAAACTTGTGCTGGTGCAGTTAAGGACAAATATCGATATTGACAACTTCCCGGCTGAGGAGCCCTTCCGGACCATCAATGATATGGCTGGTACGATTGGCGGATGCCTTTATATCAGCAGTGACAGGAAGAATGAAAAAACAATTACGTATACCTATATCAACCGGCCGGGCAAGAAGGGCAAGTCAATTACCAGCAGGAAATTTTATTCTTAAACAGACCTGCCGATAATGTGGTTGTATAAGATCATGAATATTCCCGTATTCATTCACCGGCTTTTGGCAGTGCCAACAAGCAGCCATCCATTTCCTGCTGTGTTTTCAAACTGCTTTGGGCGTTATCTTTTGGGTTTCCTTACTTTTCGAAATTCATTTCCGAATTTTTCATAAAGCGAAGACGGTTTGAGTGGGCTTTGACTGGCCTTTGAGTGGGCTTTGAGTGGGATACGGGATACAAGATGTCCAGTCCTAAAAATGGCTTTAAACAACTTCATTAATTTTTTAGTGACCTGCAAATCCGGCATATATGGCCCGATTGATTTAAAGCAGCATTATTGTTATTCTTTGGCATAAATGGCCAAAGCGGCCGGTTGATTTCTGTTCCCTTTTTCCTGTTTGTATTCTTGTTGTGCAATTGCAAACATCATGATGCGGCTTAAACAGGATGTGCCGAAAACATGCTGATCTTTTTACTTCAATTTTTTTATCATGGCACAACAAAAGGGAATTATCCCATTAAGAGGAACGATTGGCAATATCACCTTTTATAAATCGGGTGATGGATACCTGGCTAGAGAAAAAGGAGGTATCGATGCCAAACGGATCGCTACCGACCCGGCTTTTCAACGGACCCGTGAAAACGGCGCTGAATTTGGCAGGGCTGGTGTAGCGGGAAAAGTGTTACGAACCGCTTTACGCTCTTTATTGCAAAACACAGCAGACAGCAGGATGATCGCCCGACTCACCCGGGAAATGATGAAGGTGATACAGGCTGATGCAGTAAATGTAAGAGGTATGCGTAATGTGATCGATGGTGAAGCTGAACTATTGGAAGGATTTGAGTTTAATGCCAACGGCAAATTGGGTACTACTTTGTTTGCACCGTTTACTGCCGAGATCAACCGGGTGACGGGAGCATTGACAGTTGACATCCCATCTTTTATCCCGGCCAATATGATTGCCGCACCCGGTGGCGCCACACATTTTAAAATTGTATCTGCGGGAGCCAGTATCAATTTTGAAAATGAAACCTACGAGGTAGTCACCAATGCCACCGCGGAACTTCCGTGGAACGCGGCTGCGACAGCAGTAATCAATCTGAATAATGCTTTAACCGCTAACAGCACTCACCCGCTTTTCCTGGCGTTGGGTATCGAGTTTTACCAGCTGGTCAATACAGGGTTGTATCCATTGAAAAATGGCGCATTCAATGCGCTGTCGCTGGTGAAGGTAAACGGAGTGTAAAGGGCCTCCCCTAAATCCCTCTCCAAAGGAGAGGGACTTTTAGAGAGACTATCTTTTCACGATTAAAATTGAAACCGGGTGATTTGTGATCCGTGTCTAAGGAAATTCTCCTGGTTGGAGACTAATGTCATCATTGACAAAAATATAAGCCCTTATGATTACCGATACCATTCAAAAGATCGTTGGACCCGGTTTCATTTTATTATTGTTTTGTTCAGACTCCTGTTGAATCCCATTTATTTTTTAACCATTTCAATCAAACTAATATGAACAAGGTTGCGAAAAGAATGAATAAACCCACGCCAAGGTTTTTCAGAAAGCTCAGAAATATTGGCCTTGGTATGGCGGCTATCAGCACGGGTGTGCTTGCTGCCCCTGTAGCCTTGCCTGCTGTAGTCAGCCAGGTTGCCGGTTATCTTGCTGTAGCGGCGATGGTAGCCAGTACGGTAAGCCAAACCGCCATTAAAAATGAGCGGTACTGATGAATGAGCATTCCTATACCAGGACAGGAACTGTTGGAGGAACTATTACTATTCTACTGGCGAATATCAATAGCGGTGATGTGATTAAAACAGCGGTGCTGGCAGGTATTGGTGCTGTTGTAAGTTTTGTACTCTCGCTTTTGCTGAAGGAACTGGTAAAATGGTGGAGGCGACCGTAACATGGTTTCTTAAAGGTAAGACCCCGTCGAAAGGCGGGGTTCTGTTTTTTATTTTGATATACAGAGCCTTTTAAGCACCTCACTCATGCTTTTTTTCTAAAAATAGCAGGATTTGATGGCTTTTTCAAAGCCACTGCTTAGTCGCAGACTAAGCACAGCATCCTATAATTTATTATTCTTTACTGTTTTGAAGACATGGAAGACTACGGACAGCGGGGAAATTATTTTAGCAGTTTCCGGCCATGAGTAAATAATTCCCCGTTTTGACGGAAGGTTCAATAAAAAATGAGCAATAGAATAAATGGCTGAAAATTTGTTGAATAATCGCCAGTTCAAGAATTATTTGATTCAAACCGAACCGGGCTGATTTCTATCGGCCCTTTTTTCTCTTTATTCCCCAATTGATCGGAAGATTCAAATCAACATCAAAACTCCAAACACATTATGCAGTGCATGGAGTTTCGAGTGTTGTTACCGTGAACATTATTTGCTGGCTGAGCCGTTTTTTGCTGCTTCGATAATGACGTCAGCGACCTTTTGGGGTTGTGAAATATATACGGCATGACTGGCCTTTATCTCGGTAAATTTTGTATTTGATCGTTTGTACATATTACGCTGAATAGCCGGCACGATGCTTTTATCATCTGTTGCTACAATGCCATAAGCCGGTTTGTTTCTCCATGCGGCATTTGTTACCGGGGTAATAAATCCTTTGGCATAAAAGGCTCCCTGGGAGGCATACATAAATTCGGCTTCCTGTTTGCTGAGGTCTGCACAAAAACCTGCATGGTACTTATCCTTGTCGTAGTAAACAATTCCCTTGTCATCCGGAGGCAGTACGCCATTTGCCGGAGCGGGTGGAGCGGTTTGAAACCATTGTAAAGCTGATTCACCGTTATCGGGCTGGAAGGCTGCGATATACACCAAACCTGCAACTTTTGCATGGTTTCCGGCTTCGGTAATAACTGCCCCACCCCATGAATGACCCGCGAGAATGGCTGGCCCGTCCTGTTTGTCCAGCGCCAATTTTGTAGCCGCCACATCATCCTCCAGTGATGTCAATGGATTTTGTACGATTGTAACATTGTAGCCTTTTTTTGTAAGCACGCCGTAAAGTGCTTTGTAACCGGAACCATCGGCGAAGGCCCCGTGTACCAACACAACGTTTTTGACTGTTTGTGCATTTGTGTGAGTTATCATTCCCACTGTTGCTGATAAAGCCATTGCAGTTGCCAATAAACCGCTTTTTAAAGTTTTGTTTTCCATCTTATTTGTTGTTGAAGTTTTTGTTTGAATCAACGACACAAAGATGCTCTTGAAAGCAGGGGCCATTGATGAGCATAATTCCCGTTTAGTTGTAATTATTTCCCTTATTCAGGAACGATTGCGGTATTGCGGAAATCCACTGGTGATAAGCGGGTATGTTTTTTAAAGAAGTTGGAGAAATGCGAGACTTCTTCAAAACCTAATTCAAAAGTTATTTGCTTTACTGTTTTGCCAGTATATGACAATAGCCTTTTCGCCTCGATCAATATTCGTTCCTGGATGACCTGTGAAGGAGTTTTGTGATTATATATAGCAAAAAAATTGGACAGGGTCTTTGGCGATTTGCATAGTTGATTTGCGTAAAAACTTACTGAGTGCTCCGAGCGATAATTGGCTTCCACCAATAAATTAAATTTCCTGATAACGTGCAATTTTTCTTCTTTCAATTTCTTTGCCGGTACATATTCAGATTTTGCCAGCCTTGTTATATAAATGATCAGCCGTTTTAATAAAACGAGCAACATTTCATTTTGAATATTGTCCGTGGTTTTTAATTCTTCAATAAAAATATCCAACAATAAATTCAATCGCTGACGTGCCTGTTCATTGAGCTGTATAAACAAGTGATCGGTACTGCCAAAAAGAAAGCCCACGCAACTTACCTCGCTGTCATGATCAATAATACAATAGAATTCACGGTTAAACTGCCAGGCAATAATATCGGCCGGCCTTTCGAAAAAGAAGGATTGATCGAACAAGAGGGTGAGCAGGGTATTGGAAGGAAAATCATATTCAGTACCATCGATGGTGACTGTTTGCGCCTGGCCTGGATTCCATGCTATGGTAAAATATTTATTGGAACGATCGCGGCTAAAATACAGCCGGTCAAATCCTTCTTCCTCCTTAAAAAGCAATAAATCGCCGCCTGTTTTTTCGTCACGGAGTTTTAGTTTCATTTACCAATATTATTCTGCAATTTACATTTTGGGAAAATAGCAAAAGCCATTAAGCTACTGGCGGGCACTCTGTTCCAAAAGCGTTGTAGGTGCGTAGCCAAAATGTTTTTTAAAAGCATAGGAAAAATGTGAGAGGTTTTCGAAGCCTACTTCATAACAGACATCAATTGGCTTTTTGTGTTTCTCCACAAACTGATAGTGCGCCAATTCTAGCCGCTTTTGGGTGAGCCATCTCTGTGGAGTAGTATTGAATAACTTTTTAAAGTCACGTTTGAAGGTGGTAATGCTTCTTCCGGTTAGGTAGCCAAACTTTTCCATGGGCATATTGAACATGAAGTTCTTTTCCATGTAACCAGCAAGGTCAATTTTGCCAGGCTCTTCGAAGTTTGCCAGCTCATTGTCAATATCTGCATCAATGGCCCGCAGAATGCTGATCGCTTCCGTAATTTTCAGGGAAGCGATATTTTCCGGAAGGTCCTTGATATCAAAATAAGGAATCAATGAAGCCAGGCAACTTTCCAGCAAAGGGTGATTGTTGAAGCAATGTATTTTTTGCGATAACGCTACTTTAGGTTTTAGGTTGAGATCCGCATAAAAACCTCTTAGCCTCGACGTTGACAAGTGCATCACTACTGTTTTATGTGGCAGACCATCTTTGGGATAATTGATAATCGTAGCCAACTGGTTCCTGGGAATCAGGAAAATATCGCCCGCCTTAAACATGTACGTGCCTTCAGCCTGTACAATCTTTGTTTCACCGGAGATAAACCATATCAGCATGTGATGGTCGAACATTATATCCGATTTAAAAAACTTGTCCTCATAGCAGGACAGTTTGATGTCAGGCGTTATATATTTTGCTGTATAATCCACGGTTGATAAAGTTATGAAATGAGCCATTTTTTTCAGATAGAATGACCACCGTCGATCCTGAATTCTGAACCGGTAATAAAAGAAGCCGCCTGGCTGCAGAGATAAGTGATGAGTTTAGCGACTTCCTCGGGGTTACCAAATCTCGACAAAGGAATGCCACTTAAGATATAATCTTGTACTTCCTGCTCAGCCAGACCTGACTTAGCCATAATCTCTGTTGCTACCGGGCCGGGGCTCACTGCGTTTACCCTGATCTTGCGGGGAGCCAGTTCCAAAGCCGCCACTTTCACAATTGCATTGATAGCAGCTTTGCTGGCCGAGTAAACTGATATACTGGGGGCAGGTACGGAGGCTGATGTCGACGACAGTAATACGACCGATGCATTGTCATTTAAAAGCGGAATGAATTTGCCAAGCGTAAAAAAAGCGCCTTTAACATTTACATTCATGATATCATCAAACATCTGTTCCTGCATCAATTCTATCGGTGCAAACTGCGAGATGCCTGCATTGATGAGCAGGATATCAATTTTACCAAATTGCCGGCTCAGGGATGAAACAAGCTTATCAATATCGCTGAGGTTGGCTTGATCGGCTACCATTCCCACTACGTTAATTTCAGAAGTGGCTTTTTCCACTGCTTCTTTTCTTCTTCCGGTAATTACAACCTCAGCTCCCTTTTCCTTCAACTCCTTTGCTGCAGCATAACCGATGCCACTGTTGCCACCGGTAATAACGGCCACCTTTCCTGTTAAACTTACCATGTTAATTGCTTTTAGTTGATTAGTTAATGTTGAAGGTTATTCTAGTCATTTGTTCGCTTAAGATCCATAACCGTTTTGCCTGGATTTCATCTAATGAATAAGGATGCACACCACGGTTGGATGATGGGTCATCATACCGGTGTTCGATATGTCCCCTATCCAGTTCAGCGATATCAGCATCCTCACAATACACACCACTGATTTTATCAAGCATTGGACTGGTTGCACACCATACGGTAGTAGCGGCGCCCTGCGGCACTGTTTTTAAGTTGGCTACCAACTCCGGCAGGATATTGCCTTCCGCATCACACATACCCATTTGCTTAAACAATTCAACGGAGGCTTCGCGTCCTAATTCAGTTCCACCAATGGAGCCGGGGTGTACTGCATAAGCCTTTACGTTGAATGCTCTGGCCCGGTTGGCTAATTCCACGGAGAAGAGATTACTTGCTGTTTTGGACTGACCATAGCCTTGCAGCGTATGATATTCCCTCTGAAGGAAGTTTGGATCTTCGAAATTGAAGGGCGCCATCTGGTGTCCGAAGGAAGAAACGTTTACCACTCTTGCGCCATTGGCTTTTTTCAAAGCTGGCCAGAGCCTTGCCGTCAGATGAAACTGGCCCAGGTAATTAGTAGCTAACTGGGATTCGATACCACGGCTGTCCCTGCGTAAGGGCACCCACATGATGCCTGCATTGTTGATCAATAAATGAAGCGGCCGTCCTGTGGCTAAAAACTTGTATGCAAAACCATCGATGGAGACAGGATCAATCAAGTCCATTTTTTCCACCTCAACATTTGGAATACCCTGCAGGTTTTTCTTTGCCTTCTCCGTGTCTCTTGCGGGCACAATCACCGTTGCGCCTGCGGCAGCGAGTACTTTTGTTGTTTCCAGGCCGATGCCTGCATTGCCACCGGTTACGATGGTAATTTTTCCGGTAAGATCAATGCCTTTGATTACCTCGCTGGCTGTTGATGCTGCGTTGAATCCAGAGCCCAATGGTTTTTGCCATGCACCCTGGTAATTGTTTTGTTCCATATAGAATTTGTTTTTGTTGGAACAAAACTAGATTGCGAACGGAGGGGCGGCTTTGTTTAAAAGACCTTATTTGCTTTGTTTAAAAGATCAGCGAGTTTGATAGTATTTTGTCGCAATTGCATTGCTTTTGCAGCTACCAGGAGAAGAACGAACGGCTCCCAATTTCAAGGCCAGAGAGAATCCGCATTAATCCTGTAAAAAATCTTTTACCAGTTCTTCATGAATGCCGGTGAACAGGCAAAACTCTTTGATGGTGATAAACTCGTGGGAACGCTTGCCTAAAGCTTCTCTTATTTTTTGCAGCAATTTCCGGGCGGTTCGACCACGACGGCCAGTGATGTTCTCGACATCTTTCGGGTAGATGACTACACGGGTGGGCAATGTTTTCATGGCTGTGATTTTTGATGCTACTAATCAGCCTTAGCGGGATTGCCTAATCCGAATTAAAAGAAATCCAAGAATTATTTAGTTGCCTTTGTTGTAAGCAATAAATCAAGTGAGATGAGCCACGACGTGCGGGTGAGGATCATTGCTGCTATTAAAGAGTGCATCAATTTTTTCGTTGGTAAACGGGAAGGTCAATGATGGGTGTAAAAGAATGGCGTTGTTCATAAAGGTATGTTTGGTTAGGATACTCTGCACTAATGTGCAACACTTCGCTTATCTATGAATCCACTTCCTAAGAATCGAACACCCTGCCTGTGAGCCTGAAGCAAGATCAAGTTTACAATAATGCCCGAAAAAGAGTAAGTGATGAGGGAAGTTTTATGTGAACGCAGTAATAGCCGATGTGAAAATAAGGTAAGCCCAGCCTGTTTTGTATAACCGGTTTTTAATTTTAACCCGGCAAACCGACAGCGATGAAACCTTATTTCTATGGCAACGCCTTTGCGTTTTCATTTCCCCGCACCGTTATGTGGCAATGTGATAACGACAGCTCAATTCCCAGCCGGCTATCAGCATATCATTCCCTTTGCCCAGCCAGCCTTTACAACATGTGACCTGGGAGAGTTTTTTATACAATCTATCCATGGGGATGATTACCTGATTGAACTGCGTTCCTTTAACGTAGTGCAAAACGGGTATATAGAATTGATTACCGAAGAACCCAGCGTAAGCCTTGCGATGTTTCTAAAAGGGTATGCCAGACTGCAGTTAGCGGGTAATGTTGAAGTAAACCTGGCCGCAAGAAGTTATACGATGCTTTATCTTCCCAGGGGACAACAAAAGATTGAGCTTATAAAAGGTCATTATGTTTGGTTTTGCGTAGTACCGCCCTGCTACTATTTAATTAATATGGCTGCCGGGCATTCGGCTTTCCAGGAACTGAAAAAATATTTAAAGGAGCAGCGACCCCATGGCCTGGCGCTTTCATCACTATCATTACCCTATAGCATTTTAAAGATCATTAAAAAACTGGGAAAAACATTTAAAAGAGGAGCATCACTTGATTTTGAACTAAGGCGATGTATACTTGAAGCCCTCCATCTCTATCATGATCAATATCTATTGAAAAAGCAGCGGACTATTAATTATGTGACAACACATGATAAGGCCATTGCTGCAAGGGAATATATCTTACAAAACCTGGGGGATGTAAACCTGGGTGGTCTAAATGAAATGGCGAGCCGGTTTTATACTAGTACAAAGCCATTGAATAAGGCTTTTCAATCGCTGACCGGAAAAACAGTGTCGCAGTTTATTGCTGATGAACGAATGATTAAAGCCCATGCTTTACTGATGAAAAATGAAATGCCTGTTTATGAAATTGCAGAGGCTGTTGGTTATTCGGATACTTCGAATTTTATCAGAAGATTTAAAAAGACTTATGGCTATTCACCCCGCCATCTAAAAAATAAAGAGAATAAAAAGTAGCGGTTATCTTTTCACTGCTATCTGTATTAACCATCTACTAATGTCCTGAAATGACCATTTCTACAAGAGTGGTGTAAAGGAACTTTATTTCAGCATTTACAATAAGTAGTGCAGGAATGGAATGATGAAGAAAAGAACCTTTGCCATTGATATTATCAGCGCAGCATTACTGCTTTTGTTTCTTTATACTGCTATCAGCAAGCTGGCTGACCAGGCCAACTTCAAGGATGTACTATCACACTCACCATTGATAAAATTTTTTGCAGGTGTAACTGCATGGGGACTGCCAGCTATTGAAATACTTGTTGCTTTACTGTTATTTCTGCCAGCAACCCGCAAGAAGGGATTGTATGCTGCGCTGGTGCTACTGGTGCTGCTGACACTCTATTTAATCTGCATGATCATTTTTGCGCCATCGCTGCCCTGCAATTGCGGTGGTGTTATTCAACGGCTCTCGTGGACCCAACATATCTTCTTCAATCTATTTTTTATTTTGCTGTCAGTTGCCGGAATTAACTTATCACGGAGAAGATTTAAACCCGAGAGCAGTGCTCCCACATAGTTCCCTTGCGGGAACTTATCAACTATTAATCTTTTCATTCATTTTTTTACGGAGAACAACATTCAATATGTCAGCATATTGATTAATCACTACACCTTATTTTTTTATTCAAAATTCAATTTTATGCGACGTTATATTTTCGGGCTTATCGCTGCCGTGATCGCAGCCGGTGCATCTGCTTTTACCACTCCCAAAAAACCAGTGGACATGTACGTGTTTCAATTCAATGGCAGTGTGAGTGGTGGCTATTCGGTAGCCAATGTAGAAAATGAAGCCAATACGCATTGGCAATACCAGGGAAAAAACCTTAGCCTTTGTGGTGGTCAGGATGAAAAGGCCTGCCGGATAGCCGTTATCGATAGTTATGTAGATAATCCAGCGAGCCCGACGCAGCTGAACAATTTTACGATTGGCGCTACACTGAGCGGATCAACAGCGCATGTCAGTTCAATTACTGATTCGGGCAACAATCAGTACTCCAACCAGCGAGATTAGGAATTGAGAAATAGAGAAGAGGCTGTCTTATTATCACCCTTTCGCAATGTCACCCTTCGGTAAACTCACCCTTCGGCAAGCTCAGGGTGACATTGCCTCGTCAAGCTCATGCTTCGAGCCTTCGTCGGGCTCAGGGTTTGGGCACAGGGTGAAGACAGCCTCTATTTATGCATTAGTTCTGTGGTATCCCGGTCAACTGAATGATGTCGGCCGGAAGCGGTAATGCATAATAGCTGGCGTTTGGCGCCAGTGAATAAACCTGCCCGTTTATTATTCTCTTCAATGTAATATTTGCTGCTTCTTTATTGAGCCGTTTAATGTCCATCCAACGAAGGCCACGACCATGCAATTCTTTTCTGCGTTCTGACAATATAATAGCCAATGCTTCCGGGACACTTGCGGCGGTATACGGCGTATATGGTTCGGTATTTTTCCATCTTGTTTTTAGTAAGGTATTCAGGTCGTTCATTGCTTCATTTATGCTTCCAACACGGGCATGTGCTTCAGCCCTGATTAACCAGACTTCGTCGGTTGCTATACCTGTAAAATAAAAGTATTCATCACCAGTGTAGTTGCCTTTGAATTGCCGGAAGCCACTATTGGGTTTGTAATAGGCTGTTTTTCTCAAATCATGTTCCGGATAACTGTTGTAAAGTGTGGTATCCACTTTTGCATAATAGGGATCATTGATAAAAAAGGTGGCATTCATCTCCGTATAAAAGATCGTTTCCTTATTGAAGCGCTTAAATGGAACAGAGGAGGACAAATCCGGATCAACATCCGTATCGGCATTGAAGTCCATCAGTGTATTTTTTATTTGCAAACAACGATCAGCATAGAGCAAGGCGCTATCGTAAATCCGCATGGACAAATATGCCCGGGACAGTAAGCCGTAGGCGGATGCTTTTGAAGGACGAAATGGATGCGATGGATGATCGGGTAAATGAAGGGCCGCTTGTTTTGCATCGTTGGAGATTCTTTCATAACAATCTTTTACGGATGAGCGGACAGAAGGTATATTGAAGTCAGCATTGAGGCGCAGTACAATACCTAAGTCAGTATTGGCCGTAGTTTCATCAAAGGCTTTGGCGTAGACCCACATGAGCTGCAAAAAATAATAGCTGCGGAAAAATAATGCCGAGCCTTTTATAGTGTTCCATTGATCGGCATTGGATGCAGTCAAAGGGATGTTATCAATCGTTTCGAGACAAAAGTTTGAATTGTAGACCGGTTCGTAAGCAATGGACCAATCGTTTTGAAAATTGTAATCGTTCCGTGACCAGGTATAGATCTGTTGTTTTTCCTGATCAAAATTATTATAGGTTTCATCCAGCAGGAAATAATCGTCCGAAGAAGCCTCACCAAAAGTTGGCGTACGTTTAAGGTTCATACGGAAAGAAAAATCCAACAGGGCCTGTAAATCGGATAATGTAGAAGGCACAGCCAGTTTGCTATCGGGTTTCTCATCTAAGTATTTTTTGCAGGATGTTGTATAAGTAAATACAAACAATATGAGAAAAACGAAACAGGATTTATAGTTGAGCATAGAAAAAATTTTAAGGTTTAGAATTCGGCTTTCAGACCAAAAGCAATTGTTTTTGGCAGCGATACAGTGCCGGGAAAATCGGGATCGATACGATCCTTATTGGCCCGCCAGATAATACCCAGATTGGCCATGTTGACATAGAGGCGGGTGTTTTGCAAAGGCCATTTTTTGGATTTGCCAATAGCGTAACTGAGATCGATGTATTGCAAACGGGCATGATCCCCTTTAATGATATTGATGTCGGCAATAGAGTAAAAGGCATCACGATTACCATTGACAGGATACATGAACGAAGGAACATGGGTGGTTAATTCATCACCGGGTTTTTGCCAGCGATCTGCATACTCTTTGTGACCTGTGCCACTACTTACAAGAGTGCTGTATGACAAAGCCGGTTTGGCAAGCCAATAACCAAACTTGTAACTGATATTGACAGCGAGTTCCAACTGCCGCCAGGAAAAAGTATTGATGAGTGAACCAAAGTAAACCGGGATTGAAGAGCCTTTGTACACGATACCGCTGTTTTGCATGCCTTTCTCCGCAGCTTCAGAAAAGATGGCGTTATAATCTGTGCTGAGCTGGCCGTTTAAAAAACCCTGCGGGTTACCGGCGATATCGAGGCCACCCCAGCGATAAGCGGCGATAGCATAGAGTGGCTTGCCAATAACAGGATTGATATTGCGACCCGTGCTTAAGAGTGTGGTCAAGGATGTGGCAGCGTTATCAAAATACTTTGTGGTTTTGCTGTTGTTATAATTCAATAACAAGGTGGAAGACCATTTAAAGCCTTTATTGAGGTTAATAGCATTCAACAATAAATCGAAACCGGTGCTTCGCATAGATGCGACATTCCGTACAACGGTGTTTTGCTGACCCCAGGCGGTATAATCATAAGGCGCTTTGCCATAGAGATCGGTGGCTTTTTTGATATAGAAATCCAATGAGCCGCTGAGTGTTTTGTTGATGGTATAAAACTCTACCCCAGTGTTCCACTGACCCACCTGCTCCCATCGCAAATGCGGGTTGTTGAGCGTATTGATAGATGCTATAGGCAGGCCGGTGATGAAATCACTACCATAAGAAGCTAATGGCAGGGCCGTGCGGCTGAGATCGAGATTGCCGCTATAGCCGTAAGTGGTGCGTAGCTTGAGAAAAGGCAGCCATTCTAATTTATAGAAAGATTCTTTTGACAGTATCCAGCCCAGGTCTGCTGACCAAAGCGGTTTCCATTTATCGTTTGTTTTAACGCCGAGAATGTTGGAACCGTCTTTTCTTGCGCTGGCGGAAAAGCTGTAGCGATCTTTCCAGGTATAGAAGATGCTGGTGTATACAGACACAAATCTATTGTTGGTATTGGTCATGGTTGAAGCGCCTGCAATGGATTGAAAAGAACCGGTGATGAAGGTTGGATAGCGATTGACAACATCTACGTTGGCAAACGTCAAGGGATCGGCACGATAGCCATAGAATACCGTGCCGTAACTATCGCCGGCAATCTCCCTTGCTTCGGCCCCGGCTATAGCGTTGATGGAATGAGCCGACCAGGCTTTATTGAAATTAAGCTGAGCCCGGATATTCTGGCTTTTGCGATTGGCGGTTGACCTTCGCAGGATATCACCCAGGGGAACGATATACTTTAGTTTGGAGGTACTACGATCAAGCTGGGTAAACAAGTTGATGGTATTGCGGGTGTCGAAGCTCCCAACATCTGCCATGTGCTCAGCATAGCTGGTTTGCTTTTGATACTGGTATTGCAAAGAAAGCGATAACGGATGCGATAGTTTATAATTGATGGCGATAGTAGCCATTAGCTCATCCAGGCGAGTGGTGGACTTATTGTGTTTATAATCATCCAGGGGATAATAATTCCAATCGAGCAACAACCCGGCACCTGCCGTATCAGTATAGGTGGAGCGATATTGTTGGGCCACCGGCAAGGCTGTACCATCCGCTGAAGTATATTGCAGGTATGGAACATAGCGGCCATTGACCCGGCTTACGGTGCTGTAGGAATATTTACCGGATGCGGATTTAGCGGACGTATAATACACGCCCAAATCGAGCTGCAGGTTTTTAACCGGCCGGTAACTGTTGCTGAAACGTGCATTTATTTTTTCGTAACTGCTGTGCAGGTTGTCCATGCTGCGGTCGTAGGAGCCGGCAATAATCCAGGCGAGATTGTCGGAGCCGCCGCGAAGATTGAGGGCATGCTGGCGGATAAGCCCCGTTTCATAAAAATGTTTTTCATATTGCCGGCGGCCATTCTGAGCTTTTAGCGCATTTATTTGCGACGCTGAGTCGGCAGCAGCAATAAGGCCATTTCGCCGTTGCAGAAAAATTTCTACGGCAGGTGTTAAGGCCTGGTATTTTCGATTGATGACGGAATTGAAATACCCTTTGTTAAACAAAAACTCCTCAACGCCGATGTAATCGGTTATATTCATTTCGGGAAGTGCAGCGAGGTCAGGCTTAGCCGTTATGATCAAATCTGAACTCAGCTCTATTTTCATTTTCTGCGTAAAGCGGCTTCTTTTAGTGGTAATAATGATCACACCATTACCGGCCCTGGCACCCCAGATAGCAGAGGCGGCTGCATCTTTTAATACGGTGATGGATTCAATATCGTTGGGATTGATGTTGCTGATGTCGCCTTCGTAAATGAAATTGTCCAGGACAATTAAAGGATCAAGAGGGCCACTGATGGTAGCGAGGCCCCGCACAGTAAGGTTGGTTTTATTAGCAGCGTTGCCATTGCCGTAGCCGGGATTGAAGGCGAGACCGCTGGTGATATTCTCCAATCGTTTTAAAATATTGATGCCATGTTGCTGATTTATCGCTTTGTTGTCAAGCACGGTGACGGCACCATTGGACTCGGTGTTTTTCATTTGCTGGTAGCCGGTGCTGATCACCACTTCGGATAGCTGGCGGATGTTTGGATTCAATGAAACAGCACCTACTGAACCCGGTTTTGTAACAGGAAGCCGGAATACATGATAGCCTATATGAGAGAAAAGCAGGGTGTCGGGAAAATGGTTTAGCGGGATGATGAATTCACCTTTTGCATCCGAAGTGACTGTACTTTGCGAATGGCCTGACTGAATGGTGATGGCTGGTAAGCTGGTACCGGATTCAGCGGACAGCAAACGGCCGGTAACAGTTGCCGTTTTGGTTTGCGCCTGCAGCGCCATTGCAAGCAGCAGGCCTGTACTAATAAAAATTGATTTTGTCATTGCAGTTGTTTTTGTGATGAGGATTGATTGAAGAGAGGGAACTATTGTGTTCCCATTCGTTTGTCGGTTTTCAGGGGCAGGTGTGGCATGACACCGGATACAAGCATGCTGATATTGGCGGTGGTGAACGCCTCACCATCTGTAATGGCTACTATGCGACCGCCAGGAGCGATCCAGACATAGTGTGGCAAAAAGATGTGGGGAAAGTATTTGGCGGCGATGGTGTCTTCCACCACATAAGCGGAACGAAAAGCGGGATGCTTTTTATTCCACCTGTTGAAGAAAGTGGTGATCTTTTCTTTGGTATCACCAGTGCCGGTGAGATTGTTGACGAGAATGATCTTTAGTTTGCCTGGAAAGGCCCGCTGGAGCGAATCGATGGTATTTAGTTTAGCGATGCATGATCCGCACCAGGTGGCCCAGAAGCCGAGAATGACAAACCTGTCATTGAAATGGGATAATTGAATTTTAGAAACGGGGTTGTTGTGTGCATTGGTGAAAAGCAGGTTGGGAACCGTGTCACCGACGGAGAGGGAACGGATGGGTAGTGATTGCTGAGCAAAGATATGGAGGGCAGGCCAAAGGATGGCCAGTAAGCAAGATTTGAGTTTCATTGCTTGTGATTTAAGGCCCCTACCCGTTCCCCACCTCATCCGTCCGCCAGTTGGCGGACACCTTCTCCTGAAGGAGAAGGGAAACGGAAGTGGAATTTGTTGGGAGGGCTTGAGAAGGCCGTTTATTAATGATTGTTGATGCTGCTAACCGAAGTCCGTTGATGAAAAAGAAATGCTACTAACAGAGGACTTAACTCCTAACGAAACATGAGACTCTTCGACCCTTCGTCAGGCTCAGGGCTCAGAGTAAGAGCCTAACCTGCCTATACCGGGTTCTTTGGTTTTACCGCAAAGCGGGTAAGCAATAAGTGTAGTTCATTGTGGATGTAGCGAACTTTCATGCCTTATGGATTTAAGTGGCGCTTTGAAAGTCGTGTAAGGGAGCCAATACTTTTTAAAAAAAAGCGTGGAACTCTTCTTACCGCTACTGAGGCCGTCGGAGGCCAACACGCAGATAAGAGAGCCCACGCCATAGCGTGGGCATTCAACTTATCATCCTGCGTGTTTTGAAATTTCCGACGTTTCAGTAGCAAGACTCAAAGCGAAATGCTTCAAATAATTTTATGAAGTAATCGCAAACTTATTAATACGCTACGAATATAATAAAAAAAAGAACGTGTAGAATAACTGTACCACACCTATTCGATAACTTTCGATGACCTTTTCCGATTGATAAAAGTTTTTCAATGGGAAAGGGACCTAGTCAAGAATTTCTAAAGAAGTTTGGAGAAAATTTAAAAAAAATTAGAGAGGGCGTTGGTATTTCGCAACGTGAATTAGCATCCCTATGTGTAGTAGACCACAGCCATATTTCTAAAATCGAAAGAGGAGAAAAGAATATTACAATTCTGACAGTGTTTGAGCTAGCAAATGCCCTTGGAGTAAAAGCGAAGAAGTTGCTGGATTTTGAAGTTGAGTAAGCAATGTTGGTTTTAGTTGGAATTAAAAATAATAGGTATTAGATTAGCATCTTCATAGGATAAGGTTTAATGGTTAATGGTATTTGATTAGGGCCCCTGGCATATACTTGCTGGGGTTCTTTGTTTGAAGTGCCTTTTAAAAACAACGACGATTAAACTGGACGATGTCAACAAATATGTAGGAGGTAGTGTAAAAGTTTGTGGTAAGGTGTATGGTATCCGCTACTTGAAACAGGAAAAGAATAGCCAACATTTATTATTATTGGTGCTTCTTATCCTAATCAACTATTGACGATAAGGAGCAGGTGGTGGTGAATATGGTATTACAAATAAGGACTCGATAAAATTCGAGTCATAAAGAATTAAATAAGAGAATTTCTTCAGATAATAGTAGTCAAATATGATACTTCCATCGATTCCTGACAGCGTGGCAAAATTTTTCACATATTCTGGAATAATCTTGATTGGATTTGGATATTATGAAAGTATGAACGCTCGCAAGGCGTATACTTCACATGAAGATCGATTAAATGCAGCTATCGATTCACTTAAAATTCAACAGATAATTCGTGAACAGCGAAAGGACGAATTAAAAAAACTGTCTTCTGACTTGGCAAAAATTAATGACGTAAAAGACCCAATTACTGATCATGATTCAATAGTCTATTTTCAAAAGACTTTATCAGGAGCTTCAAAAGAAAAACTAGTAACTGATTCTATAGCACCTAAATGGCAGGACTTTAAAAAGGTTGGATTTGAAATTAAGCTATTAAGTACTAGGCTCGACATTTTAAAGGAAGTCCTTGAAATAGAAGATGATCGTGATACTCAAAGCCAATGGTTTTTCGGTTGCATAGCATTTTTGGGATTAATGATGACGGCTATAGGAATAGCCGGAATGCAAACAAGACAATCGCTAGAGGAAAAGCATATGCTCATTGACATTCGTGATAAAGGAGGCCAATTCAATCATTGTCAAAGCTGTGGCCGAAAATTTAATTCTATGGTAAAACCGGATAAAAATGTACCCGAAACCGTTAATCTCGCGTTTTGTAGTGATTGTTTCAAATCCGGTTCTTTCGTAGAACTAGACATAACTCAAGAGGAATATTTAGCCCGCTGGATTAATGATAATCCTAGCACGTCGAATTCCAAAATAAAGGAATTACGCAAGCATCTATCAAAGCTGGAACGTTGGAATGCGAATAGGTTTGACTAATTTTTTGTATATACAAAACGAATTAGAGCAATGACAGATGTGCTGCCTCGATAAAATGATTTTTAAATCTATAGGTATGGGTATTTATAGTGATTATTTAAACAGCAAAATGAGTTTTGAGGAACTCACTAAAAAACGCAAAGAGCAATTGGCTGCAATTGCCAAAATCAGGGATGATAGAGATATTATTGTGTATGCCAGTGATATTAATAACAAAGCAAATGCCCCGGTAGGTATTGACTTTTCAGATATTCTCCCGTTTCAAGATCAACTATCAAATCTAAAGGGGAAGTCTATCGATGTTATTTTAGAAACACCTGGTGGAATAGCGGAAGCAGTGGAAGATATGGTACGCCTACTTCGTTCACGTTATGATCACATTGGTATCATTATTCCAGGTACTGCCAAAAGTGCTGGTACGATTTTCACAATGGCTGGTGATGAAATTTTGATGGGACCTGCTTCTTCATTAGGTCCCATAGATGCTCAGATTATAATGTCTAATAAAAGATTTTCCGCAGATGCATTCTTGGAAGGATTGGAAAAAATTAAGGAAGATGTTCTAAAAACCGGAAAATTAAATCCTGCCTATATTCCTATTTTACAGAATATTTCACCGGGTGAAATTCAGCATTGTGAGAATGCTCAAAGTTTTTCTAAAACCTTAGTTACTCAATGGCTTTCAAATTATAAGTTTAAGTATTGGGAAACTCATTCATCTACCAGTCAGCCTGTAACTCTACAAGAAAAAGAGACTCGTGCAAAAGAAATTGCAGATAAATTATGCAAGCATTCGGATTGGCTAACGCATGGTAGATCAATTCCAATAACTGAACTAGAAAAAATGGGGCTTAAAATTACAAATTACTCAATAAACCCTCAATTGAATGAAGCAATAACAAGATATTATACTTTGTTAAAAATGTCACTGGAAACATCCAACATTTATAAAATATTTGAGACAACAACGACACAGGTATTAAGATTTGCTGTACCTAATGCACCTTCCCCCTCCGCCAATAATAATCAGCATGCCAATAATGCCATTGTTAATATAGAGTGCCCGTCATGCAAACAGAAATATGAAATGCAATTGCGACTTACTTCTTCAACCCCAGTTGAACCTAGTAAAATTCAATATCCGAAAAATGACAAATTTATTTGCCCAAATTGTAAAATGAATATTAATTTAGCACCATTAAGACTTCAAATTGAATCTCAAACAGGCAAAAAAGTCATCTCTTAATATGGAATCAATAAACCAATTACAAGACGTTGGCCGTTTTGATGTCATATTCGAAAAGTTAGAGGAGGCCAAAAAAGAACAAAATTTAAGTTTTCCAATTGAACTTGATTCAATTTTGGAGATAAACAAAACAATCCTTCTATTTAAAGAATACCAAGAAAGCTTTACAGAATCTTCATATTCTATTTTCACAAGAAGCTAAAGCTTTGTATCTTTTTTTCTTATTAAGTGCTGCCTTTTGTCAAGGGCAAAGAGACATTCTTTTATCTACATTTTTTTCTGCTTGTTAGTTTTTGTAGACTTGTATGTTTTTTCAGTTCTTCATAAAACTGTTTAATTCTATCGGAATTCCCTAACCAATGATCTAATATTTCCTCCTCCCGGCTCTGATGAAGTATCACGCCTGTGAACGATAAGACACCGAACTTATTGAAAGATTCAACACTAAAGTGGAGGAATGTTTCAATTAAAGATAAAACTATTAAAAAACTGCCAAGAAGAAACAAAGTGGTGAACCTTAAATTCGGAAATTGGCTAAAATGTATTTTGCAACTATTTCAACTACAATAAAATTTATTTGTCACAAAAATTAATTGTGTTTTTACCTCCTACCAAACCTTCTAAAGGCCTGAATCGTTTGGTAGAAGCCATAGGCGACAAAGACACGCCCCAAGAAATCCCAAATGTATGACCATGAGTTTAAGGTTAACGATATTTGCTTTGCGAATAAAGTTTCCAATTCAAAAAATCGTATCGGATTCATAAACTTTAGAAAGCTTGGTATAAGTGTAGTATCAATGTTGGGGATATAAAAATGATATTCATCAGTGGAAATCAGCAAAGCACAATAAAATAAAATACCAACAGAGAATGAAAACAATACTCCCTGTATCCAACTTCTACCAAAATTGTTTGAAACCAAGTTTAGCCAAAGATTAATTTTATTAAAGATCTGGGAGAAGTGCCAGTCAGTTTCGTAATAGTGAGCTTCGATTTCGCGTGCACTATATTCTAACGCCCTAATGGTGTCTCCCTGTTTCTGATAAGCGGTAGCCAGCTGCCCAAAGGCCAGTTGAGCTTGTGAATGGTTAACATTATTACCAACTTTTACTTGCTTGGGAAAGTTTGTTTCCGAAAGAAATATCTCTGTAAGTTTACTATTTTCAAAACGCATCACAGCTTTAGAAAAATCACAATAAATGAAGTCTGTTTTTCCCAAATTTGATGATATAATAGAAACGACGCCGTCGCTGGCCATTTTCATTTCGCTTATAGTTAGAACTCCTTCGTTATAAACGTTTCGAAACATAAGCGATTTCGTCTTTACTCCTTTAATATTAACAAAAGAGTCCTTAATATTGGTGTCACTTAATTCCAAAACGGCAATCTCACAATCAAATATCTGAGCGACTCGAAAACTAGAAAGAGGCAGATGAAAAGCATTAAACTTATTACTGCCATCGATTTTTAATTTCGGTGAATCTCCTTTTATGTTCATCAATGATAAATTATCAACATTTGATTCTTCAAATTTTAAAAGGCCGTTAACGACTACTCCTGACATAATCAGTTTGTTCGCCGTTATCTTATTTAAGCTAATCCAATTGGTTACACTAGATCGACCAACATCGATTTTCTCAAATACAACATTTTCAATTATTAGTCTTTGGCATGAAAGTTTATCTAGGTAAAGAAGTTGAGCCTCCTTATTTTGGCCAAGATTTACATTTTGAATTCTAACTTGAACTGCATTACCCGAAAGCTCTATTTTATTACGAACTGAAATGTCATCTAATGTGAAGTCATTTTTTCGATCAATCTCCATCAAATAGCTTCCATTAAATGAACAATCTTTAAAAGATGTATTTTCTACTATTGACTTCACATCCTTGTTGAAAATGCAATTTGCAAAAGAAACAAAACCGGCCATATCTCGCCCGAGTACCGTTACATCAGCCTTAAAAAGGCAAAATTCGAATCTCAAAGAGGATTGTCTGCGATCAGACATAACATTGCCTCCGATCTGTATGGTAAAATTAAAAATTACATTTTTCAATGGTTTTAATGTTTCGCCATTAGCTCGCCTTTGAAGTAATAACTCAAAGTCATCTTTTAACAACTCTATATTTTGGCTATTCATTTTATATTCTCTCTACTTTGAGTTATAAAAATCCTAGTAGCACCTAGAACCTGCAAGTTAAAATATCGCATTACTGACGTTTAAAAATATTCTAAAATTTATGAAAGTAGAAATTCTCTCCTCTAAGACTATGGATTGGGATATGAAGCGCCGTTTCGGGAACGAAGTTTCTTTCGTCCGTTTCGGGCAATGTTTCTGTACTAAGGTATGTGCAAAACAGGTGACATTGAGTTTGCGTAACAGATGTTGGAATAAGATAGTAAAAGACTTCCATTTTCAGAACGCTACCTACATCATTCTTAATTCAATAAAACACCTTCCTGCCTAGGGAGTAATGATCCTCCTGTAATTACACTTATTATTAATGTTAACTAAAAAGGTTCCCTTGTTTAATTTTCACTGGCAAATTTTGAAACTCGAAACTTGTGCAATCTACCATCCTTTATCCCCTGGCTTCTCTTCTATAACAGCATGGCATCGGTGATTTGATTGGAGCGTGGCATATATGCGAAAGGGCTCTTTATTTGAAATTGATGGTCACTTTTATTTAATCCTAAAAGAATGTTTCGCCTGGCACGGCACCACTGTATTAACTTTTGCAGATATTCAGGATTCTACTTATAGTAAACCGTCTATGTTAAGTTGCGACAAGTACGGACTTAATTGGTCTGTGCTTGAGAAGGTTCTTATCCGTTCCGGTACACTATCATCAAGGCGACGAATCATTTCGACATAGAAGGAGTCAATTTGAATCAGGCTGATCTTATAGCCGTCTATTTCTCTATCGCCGATCTTGGTGCCGGTCCAGATAACATCTATCTGTGACATTTCATCTAAAGCGTTAAATTCATACAATATCATTAAGTGAGATTTTACAGCATAAGTAATAACTTTTGCGTATAAAAACAATCCGCTACTTGAATTAATCTCAAACTGAATTACTATGACTTCTACTGAACTTCTGACACGGGTCCTGCTTGCATCTTTTGTTTCTTTTAGTTTGGGGTTTTTATTTGCCAGGAATGGAATCAAGAATGGATATTACCTTGTGAAAAGAATCAGAAATAATAAAGAGGCGGATATGCAATTAAGCAAAAGGCTAAAAAAGATAGAAAGCGAGATTTTCGAATTTGAAAAATAATTATTCATACAGACAACAATGTATTCTTACATTTTCTAAGTTGTCTGGCCAATACCACAACTTTTTTCCCGCTGAAGTCTACCAACATGTTTCCATTCTTTCCACGGATGCACTTGCCATGTGACCGGCGAACGGCATTGCATTCACAACCCTTGAACGAATTGTCTGTTTGTCTATCGCCTTTATAAATGTATTCTCCCAAGTTGTACTCCTTACATGTTAACCATGAATCCATCGTTCAGATAAATAAATATATCTACAACGTTTGTATTCCGACTAAATGCCATTAGAATAACCCCACTTGCTTAATGTCCACTGGCAAATTTTGAAACTCGAAGCGCTGTACTATCTGCTAAGTTTTATCACCCTGGCTTCTTTTCAATAACAGCATAGCATCGGCGATAAACTGGCCGGTAAAGTGTTTGTTGGAATATTCCAGCCAGCCTTTTTCATATTGCCATAGTGTATCCCCGATAATTGAATAGCAATTTATCGTTTCTATGAAAGTATATTTACTAAGTATTAATACGAATTAAAATAGTGATTAACCATTATTTGTCGAAAAAAATGCTTTTTTTTCTGATAATTGCTATTTAATATCATTTAGTTTTATATAACGTTGACCCAATTCCAGGTCTTCCTGCATCGCCATCTTTCTTTTTAGCACTACCTCCACCTCCAATATCCCTTGTAAAAATAAATTATCCGATACAGATGAAACTGAAACGTATAGTTATACCTATTATCCTGTCCGTCATTTCCTTTAAGTCTTACCAGCAGGGGTTTACTTTATTAAAAGATATCAACCCAGGAACGGCCAGCAGCAATGTTTGCTATCTAACTTCCGTAAATAATACCCTTTTTTTTGCAGCTAATGACGGTGGCTGCGGCATGGAGCTCTGGAAAAGTAATGGCACGTCTACTGGCACACTCCTGGTAAAAGATATTCACGTTGGCCCAGCAAGTAGTAGTATAGGATACCTTACTAAAGTAGCCGCATCCGTTTTTTTTGTGGCTAACAACGGAAGTAATGGTACTGAACTCTGGAAAAGTGATGGTAGTGCTGACGGTACTATGATGATTAAGGATATCAGACCAGGTCCGCTTGGAAGTAATCCCTCTGCATTGGCAGCAATGGATGACATTTTATATTTTGCCGCTGATGATGGAGTAAGTGGTGTAGAGTTGTGGCGAAGTGACGGAACGGTGGAAGGGACATTTATAGTAAAGGATATCAATCCATATTCTGGCAGCAGTTATCCTCAATCCTTAGCTGATTTTAATGGGGTTTTATTGTTCGCTGCCGACGACGGGAAAAAAGGGATGGAGCTATGGAAAAGCGATGGAACCGCGGGCGGTACAGAATTAGTAAAAGATATTTGGATCGGTATAAACTCGGGTTATCCTTTTGAAATTACCAATGTAAACGGAATTTCATTTTTTTCGGCAAACAGCGGAACAGCCGGAACAGAACTTTGGAAGAGTGACGGCACTGAGGCCGGTACCGTAATGGTGAAGGATATTTGGAAAGGGTCAGCCCATAGTTATCCATTTGCGTTTAAAAATGTAAACGGGGTATTGTTTTTTTCTGCGAACAACGGGGAAACGGGTACGGAACTTTGGAAAACCGATGGGAGCAGTAAAGGCACTTTATTAGTAAAAGACGTGTGGCCCGGTGCGGAAGACGGAACCACAGGCAATTTTTCCAAATTATTAAATAAACTATTTTTTACGGGGAACGATGGACTCAATGGTTTTAAAACCTGGGAGAGCGATGGCTCTGAATCAGGAACTCATATCTCAAAGAGGGTTGGTAACCCAGGGAACGGAGTTATGCAGGAGTCTGCCGAGACTGCTAACCACATATACGCAGGTATCCGTGAGCCGGAACTTGGCCGTGAGCTTTGGTCAATCGAATATAATTCAGTGCTTCCATTAGAACTTATTGACTTTAAAGTGACGCTTGTATCAAACAATGCAGTGCTAGACTGGGAAACAGGGAATGAAAACAGCACATCACAATTCACAATCGAGCGAAGTTTTAATGGGACTGATTTCCGGCAGGCTGGTGTGCTTGCAACAGCAAACAGCCCTGGTACCCACAAGTATAATTATACAGATGTTAACATAACCGGATTGCCGGCCACAGAAGTTTATTACCGGTTGAAATATATCGGTCAAGCCGGAAGTGACCTTTATTCAAAAATTGTTTCGGTTGCGTTACCAGCCAAAAACAACAGTATTCAGCTTTATCCTAATCCTGCCAGAGGACTTTTAAACCTTGCGATAGCATCGCAACGCAAAGAAATCAGGCATTGGAAAATCATTGATGTTTCCGGGCGGGTCGTTATTCAAGATTCGAGACAGTTAACAACGGGATATAATTTGTTATCACTTAATATAGACAACCTGCTTCCTGGTGTATACTATATTAAATTCAATCCTAATCCGCTTTCGGAAACAATTTGCTTTCTAAAACAATAATTAATCTGAAACGAAATTTGAAAAACCGACATCCGGCTGTCTCCATTTTTGGAGACGGCCTTTTTTTAAATGTTTTGAAAATGATCCAATTTAGACTTTCAAATTTCTGATCCGGGCAATAAGACAGCTAATAATTAACCGCCATCCATTTTATTAAAATACAAATATCCTCGTGCCAACTATTTTACAACCTCAGCGTTTTTATGATAGGTCTACCCCGCCACGCTCATGATCATGCTGGTCATTAAAACCGGGTACAACTGTTTTCCCTTTTAAGTCAATTCTTTTTGTTTTTGAAGTTGTTAATTTTTCAATCGCGGCATTGTTTCCTGTTGCTAAAATTTTATTGCCTTTAATTGCAATTGCCTGAACATACAATTTGCTGGTGTCGGAAGTAAATATTTTTCCATTGATTAAAATGATGTCGGCGGATTGAGCAGATACATTTACTTCAGAGCAGGCAAGCACGAACCGCGGCATAGAAAGATTGCCATTACTATTCAACCCGCTTTTTCTCTTCTTCTGCACCCGTCGTAATGTTTCTGCTCTGTTTCAGCTTTGTGTTACCAAAATTTCGTGAGTAGGTAATCTTGAAAGTCCTTTGTGCGAATTTGAAACGAATGTCGCCCACAACGTTATGCTCCGGGATGTCTGCATAACTTCTGAATTCAAAAATATTAAATACATCATCCACCGAAAAATTGATGGCATCTTTTTCGGACATTTTTTTTCTCAGCCCAAAATCAAGCTTACCCATTGCCCTGTTCACTGCGATACCACGCAAAGACCGTGACAGATAAAACCCGGATAGCTCAATTGAAAAATCTTTCGGCAGGTTAAACCGCTGGCTCATATAAATATTAATGTTTTTATTTTCCAGCCGTACCGGCTCGTTTTTATAAATGGCATTCACCTGTTCCCACAGGCCGGTTATATTATAAAACATGCTCCACCATTTTGAAACAGTTACCGGAATAGAAACGACAGCAGACACCAGCTTTTTATTCTTAAGATTTTCAGCGGTGACGATTGTCTTGTTGGTTACCGAATCAACTGTTGGCTGGAATTCTGCTATGGCATGGTCTTCTTTGGCAAACGCTACCGAAAAGAAATATTTTTTAAAGGAATAACCCAAACTCACCTTATTGGAAATGGCAGGCTGCAAAGCAGGATTGCCGGTCAACACCGAATTTGAACTGGTAAAATAAGTAAAGGGGGCCAGTTGATTGATTTTAGGCCTGTCAATTCTGGCGTTGTAGGAAACTGAGAAGGTATTATTATCATTCACCTTATGCGAAAGAAAAAAACTGGGGAACAGGTTTCCATAATGCCGGTCAACAATATTTTTTGTATCCTGCGTACCGAGATTCGAATTGGTGTACTCATAACGAAGGCCTGTTTTGATACTGATTTTTTCGCTTGCAGTCATATTAAATGAAATGTAGGCAGCGGAATAATTTTCTTTGAGTGTATATACCGCAGAGTAGGAAGGATCTCTCTCCCAGTTATTTTGTACCAGTCTTTCATAACTGATGTCATTGGTAAAAGAAGCGATGGTTCCCTTGATGCCGGCATCCATGCTTATTTTTTTGGAAAGTTTCCTGGAATAATCTGCACCCGCTACCCAAAAATCTATGGGAGTCTTTTTTTTGCTTCTTGCTGTGGAATCATGAATAAAAGCCTCAGCCTTGTCAAAAAATTGGGTATAATAGTTGACAGGCTGGTCATTAATGTAGTGAATATAATCTGCATTCACCTTTAAATCCTGGCCATCCTTAAATGTGTGTTGCAGGTTAAGATTTGCACCATAATTCAACAAGTTATTAATCTCACTGTTGGAACTGGTCCGCAGTGTATCAGGCTGACCGTTTAAATAAGTCGGGTTGTTTCGGCGCTCTCCCTGCCGGAACAACCTGCCGCCACTTGTAATTAAAAGCCCCAATAAGGTGCGGCTGCTTGCCTGGTAATCCAACCCCAACCGGGCATTATAATTCCAGGTGGTATCAACTCTGTCTGTGTTGAAATAATTTTCGGTAATGTTCCCGTTATTGGATACCCGGCTGTATCCATTAAACGGAGTAGGTTTTTTTATTCTTGATAAAGAAATATTCCCGAAAACATTTGTTTTTCCCTTACGGTGATTCATGTTCTGGCTTGCCTGGCCCATCCATCCTTTGCCATAGCCAAGGGTGCCGGATATGGATCCGTTAGTGCCAAAATTGTCATTCTGTTTTAAAACTATATTGATATAACCGGCATTTCCCTGTGCGTCAAAATTCGCTGGCGGTGTTGTAATAAGCTCTATTTTGTCAATGTTTGCTGCGTTCATGCCTTCCAGCATTTGTATCACTGATGAAGCGGGTATGTAATTTAATTTTCCATTGATCATTACATTTACTCCGTCTCTCCCAAGCATGGAGATAACATTATTTTGCCGGTCAACCATAATTCCTGGTGAACGTTCCAAAACTTCGAGGGCGGTATTGCCAGCAGACACAATGCTATTAGCCACATTCACCACGGTGCGGTCTATCTCCTGCACAATAAAGGGGCGAGTGGCCATCACCTTTACTTCACCAAGCTGTTTTACATTTTCTGAAAGATTCAATACAGGAATGGTGACAACAATTTCGTTTTCGCCAACAATTACCGGGGACAGGGAGTAAGCAGTTTGATACCCCGACATTGAAGCTGATAAGAGGTAAGTGCCCGGGCGGATATTTTGAAACTGATAATTCCCGGCTTTATCTGATACTGCGCCTTTTACCAGAGAAGAGTCCCGGCTGTTGAACAGCAACACATTTGCGTTGGAAAGTAACTCACCGTTTGAGCCTGTTACTTTTCCCTGGACCATCTGGCTGTACAAGCCGGAGCTTATAAACAGGCTGATGAACATGAAGATGTAAAGGGTAATGTTTGGAAAAGGATAATTTTTCATAACAAAAGGTTGAATACGTGAAAACAGTAATGTGGCATGGTAGAGTGAGATCATATACGGTCCCGATATAATCCGGGTTGCAAGATTCACCATGAACACAACTCCGAACTGTTCGGCTAAATGTGGTTCATCATTACTTCGGCATTTGTTTCACCGGGTCATACTGTTGTACTTCTTTTACAATAGGAACTACTACTCCTGCAGTCATTAACCACTTCCCGTTTACTTTCACATAAACCAGGGTCTCCAGAATATCATGTGCGTCGTCTTTCTTTCCTTCAAGCGGATGGCGACAAACTTTTTCTCCATTACCGATTCTTTAAATATTGTTTTATGATAGGCCTGGTGTGCATATTGAGACTCCTTTTGCGCTTTCCACCACATACCTACGCCATTCACCCAGTCGATATTTTTTGTGGTGTAGTTTTTCATATCATCATAATTATGATTGTTCCAGCTATATATCATGGCATCAATTTGTTTATTAATGGCTGCCTTATCCTTTGGGCGGTTTTGAGCATGGAGGATTCCACCTATTAATAAGAAAACAGTTGCAGGAACAAACCGAATCGACCCTAAACGGATAAACTTTTTCATTTTAAACTGCTTTAGGTGAGTGAATAATTTTAAACAAACTTCCGGTCAAATCGAAGCGGATAGTGTAACAATCCTTTGAAGACAGTTTATTTTTATGTGGGGGAACGTTTTGGGTGGGCGAAGAAAATCACCAGTTGCAACGAAATACCTGACAGAATCTGCAACTTGAGCCGAAGGACTTTGTTCCAGAATTTATCTCTGCCAAATCCGCTCTTTGCCCGCTAAAACCCAACCTACAATTTATACGGCGCTTTTACATAATAATTAATGGTACCCCCTTCGATAGAAGTAAAGCCTTCTGGATTTACCGGATGGCCGATGTGCCGACCTGTAAAACTTCCACTTGCATTTTGAAATCTGCCGGTTCCGCCGGTAATGGTATGATTAAAAATTGCCAAAAACGTACCGTCTGCTAAGGGAGTGGATGTTCCTGTAAATACCGTATAAAAAGTATCTCCATTAGCCGCATAAAATGTAGAGGCGCCGGTTAATTGAAATGGGGGCGGAGTGGTAAAATTGATAGTAGACTGGATAATAAATTTGCTTTGCCCCAGATGACTAGCCTGCCCTATTCCTGTGATCCTTGCTTGCAGTAACGGCGGAGGGCTCAGAATTTCCCTTGTAGTAGGATAAGATCCTTTAAAGGGAAGCCAATTTCCTCCTTCTGTCACTTTTTGGGTTGCTGAAATTGTTTCAGTCTCCGGTACAATTATCATTTCTTTTTTACATGACAAAAAAAGAAGCTGGAAGGCAAAGCCCCAAAGAAATAATCCTGGTAGTTGATGTTTCATTTTTAAAATGCTTTTAGTGAGTAAATAATTTTAAACAAACTTCGGGGCAAACCGGAGCGGTTTGCAAACCAATCCTGTGAAGGCGGTTTATTTTTACGTGAAGAACCGTTTTGAGTGAGCGAAGAAGATCAGGGAAGCCACAGCTTACAGCCAACCAAATTTTTGCACCAGCCGTTCCTTCTGGTTTTTTGCTACGGGAATATTGATATCTCCCTGCATCACGAGGTAAGCGGCTTCTCCTTTGTGATAGGATTTGATGTGATCAAGGTTGATGAGGTATTGACGATGTACACGCAAAAAATTTCTTACTTCCAATACTTCCTGCACTTCACGCAGTGTTTTACTTAGCAGGTAAGTTTTCCCGTCGGTTAAAACAAGTTTTGTGTAATTCCCTTCCGCTTCACCATAAACCAGGTCTTTCAGTTCTACAAACACAACACCGGTGTGAAAGGGCACCGCTATTTTTTGTGGTGGTTGTTGTCCCTGCAATTGTGATCGCAATAATTCAATTTGTCGCTGATCAATCCGCAGGTGCTTTTCAGCTTTTTTTACAGCCTCCTGCAATTCGGATGTATCCAATGGTTTTACCAGGTAATCAAGAGCGCTGAACCGGAAAGCCTTTAAAGCAAATTCATTATACGCAGTTACAAAAATCAAACTAAAAAATATGTCATTTAACCGATCCAATAATTCAAACCCATTCATTTCCGGCATTTCTACATCGAGAAAAACCAGATCCGGTTTCAGTGAGCGGATCGCCTGCAATCCTTCTACGCTGCTCGTGTATTGCCCAGCTATTTCTACCTGCGGACAATGCATTTTTAACTGTAATGCCAGCAAGCGAATACTGTCGGGTTCATCATCAATCAAGATCGCTTTTAACATCGGTGTAAACTTGAATACTTCAATAAATTTCTAAATCAATATTTCTATAACCACTTCCGTTCCTGCGGCATTCCCTTCCGCATCGGTCAAATCATTCACCTGCACATTAGCATTGGTTTTATATAGGTGATTGATAAGAGCGATGCGTTCTCCTGTCACTTTCATTCCAAATGATTTACCGGCGATAGCTGATTTACTTTTTAACTCAGCAGCCCTGGCCCGGCCGATACCATCGTCTATAATGGTAATTTGCAAACGCTCCGCTTTCAGCTGCGTTATTTTTACATGTACACTTCCTCCTTCTTTTTTGTGCATCAATCCATGCCAGATCGCATTTTCCACATATGGCTGCAGAAGCAACGGTGGTATTTCAACCAGGTCAGTATCGAGAGCCGGATCTGTTTCGATAGTAAAGTTCAATTTATTTTTAAACCGCATGGCTTCCATTTCCATGTATAGGGCTAAGGCTTCCAGTTCATTTTTCAGTGTAACTTTTTCTGAACGGGAATTTTCCAGCACTAAACGAATAAGACGGCTGAACTTGGTAAGATAATCAGCCGCTTTGGCCGATTCGTTATCGGTAGTATAAAGTTTGATTGAATTCAGGCAGTTGAAAATAAAATGCGGATTCATTTGTGCACGGAGCGCCGACATTTCTATTTCTGACAACTTTTGTTCAAAAGACAACTGCAACTGCTCAGCATGTTGTTTTTCCAATTGCAGGCTTTGTTGTTCAATTTCATTTGTACGCTTCGTCAATTCGGTTTCAAGTTGACCGGTATAATTCTGTTGTAAATTATTTTTTTCAACTTCTATCAATTTGTTTCGCTTCGCTAATGCCAATAAAAAACAAAAAAGTTCGGTAAATAAACCTAAGGCCATAAAAATGGGTGGAAAGTTCATGAAAGCCTGAAGCTGTGGTGATAAATCCAGCCTGAGAAAATATCCTTGCAAGGGAGAAACGGCAATGACATAAAAATAGAGAATGATTTCGCCCACAAGCAAATAGATCTTTAGTTTGCTTTTACTCCGGATGGTGGCGATGATCATTAACAAACCCATGAGCACTCCGGGTAGCCCATCTATTAAAAAGTACCAGGCTGTGCTTTTAATTAAAATGCCGGTGAAAAGTTGAACAACCACCATCACCTGCAAGAAGGCGAGGATGAACAGGAGGGGCCGTACCACCCGCCAGATCCCGGGCTGCTCAGCGGGGATGGAAAGGAGCCTGGATAAAAAAAGAACATGCAAAATGCTGAGAATATAAGTAAATGAAAAAGATGTAGGATGACCCAGCCAGGGCAGAAAGGAAGGAACGAAACCCAAATGAAAACGGGGATTGGCTAATTCCATCATCCAGCAAAAAGCAAGCGCCGCATAGAGCGCATAAAATAAAAATGCTTTGTCCCTGTTTAAAATATATTGAAAGAAAGTGTATAGACTCATCAGCAATAAACAACCAATAAGCATCGGCATTAAAAAAAATACCCATTTATTATTTGAATTGTCAGTGAGCAAAGCAGCCTGGTAGGTTTGTGTGGTATGAATAGTGCCCGTAACCGGGTACATCAACACAATGTAATCTGCAATGCGAACAAAATAACGGTGGGTCGTATGAGGTGGAATCACCAAAGGCATTCCGAATATTGTCAATGGGTCTTTTACAGGAGTGCAAAGTCCATTACTTTCAAGATAGGTTAACCTGCCATTTGCTTCGGAATAAAGCGAGGCTACCGCATGAGCCCAGTGAACATACCACAAATGAATAGTATCGGCCGGATGGGTGTTTGTTATTTTGAATTGCAGCCAGACCACCTGGCTTGTCCGTTTCATTTGAAGGATATTGTGATATTTTGCAACTGACGATGATGCAAATGGAATAAATGATTGTTTTATCACTTCGCTTAGTGGCTGGGTAGTATCTCCTGATGGGTTTTCATAAAACAGTGCATAGGGTTCAATGGATATGCCCCGCGCTAATTTGGGTTGGCCATAAAGCTCAAGACTGGCCTTTTGAGCCAGAAGTGGTTGAGTGGCTAAAAAAAACACAAAAATCAGAAAGCTTCTCATTGCAGTTGAAATGCTTTCTTCTAATTTAAGAAATAGAGGAAAATTGTTGGTAATTTTCTTGTGAACGACCGCTTTTAGTTAGTGCAGGTTTTGAATATGCTGATAACTGAAGGAAAACATTTGGTCCTCCATTGTCCGTGTTCATTCAGCAAGATTTATCGAATATTTTAAGCAACGAACTAAGTAGATTTTTCAGCACACATTTTCCTGCAACCTTTAACAATCTAATGTCATTATGGCGATTTCATACTTTGTTGCAATATAAAATGACGCTCAAGTTGTAAAAGATAGAAAGCATATAACTTGAATGTCGAAAAGGTATACTATTCGGAAAAACATAAAAAGAAAGCACATGATTTGCTTCCTTTTTTTACGGCGGAGGATATCGGGGTCGAACCGCCGATTTCTAGCGTGCCACGCTAAATCTCTATTGAAGTCCGCTGAGTTCTTTTGTCATTTTAACGGGCTGGTTTTGGATGCAGCAGCTGACTCTTCCTTTTCTTTTTCCATTGTCGTTAGTTTGAATGAATTTTAAATTCACGTTTTTCAAAACATTTTTGCTATCACACCTGCTATTGCCTGCCAAAAAGGGGTGTCTCTGATATCCCAGATAATTCTATTCAACAACATGAGGCCGAATACCAGTGTAAAGGGGCTGATACGTTTTGTCCGCCACGAATCTACAGCGGCAATTAGCCCTGCAATAATCACAATAATGTTTTTGGATATCTCAATGCTACCGTCACGACTGGCATCGAGCCAGGCCCTCAACGTCCTGGCCAAAGCTGGGCTAATTAATATAAAAGCGGTGCTACACATAAAGCGGCTGTGCAAGGTCGGTTTATGTTTATAAAAAATGGCGAGCAAATACAGTATGGCAAAGAATATGATCAGGGGCACGTCCAGCGCAATCCTTCTTGCAACAAGTGCTATTTGTCCATCCTGTGCTAACTCACGCTGAAGGCTGGAAGAGGTAACCAAATACATTGAGAACAGTATCAGTGGAACCAGTACATAACTCAGGCGACCCGCCAATCGATGCAATTTTATTTTTCCCTTCAAAATAAGAAAGGGTTGCAGCAATAACATAAGCAGCCACCCTATCATCATCATGCCATGAAAGTGTATGACCCAGGTAAAGTGAAAATTGCGACCAGTACGCGTAGTATAGTCAGCAAAACCGGGGAAGTGTCGGATATACGTTTTATAAAATCCGACATGCGCCAACACTAATAAAAGAATGATGCCAATCATGATACGGACGATGGCTCCCCGGGAAATGAGCTGCCCGCTTTGCAATGAAACATTCTTTGGTGTTTCAATTTTTGATTTTTCTGGTTGCATGGTTATTGCCTGCGCTTTTTATGCTTTTATTAATTTGGAAATGCTCTTCATTACTATAACAATATTTTCAAGTTCGGCTCCGGCAATGAACACCGGCGCCGATAAGTAAAACCGGCCAGGGTCACTGCTTCAAATAAGTCAAAGGAGGGCCAACTTTTTCAAAACCGTGTTCTTTCCTGAGATTGTTCCTTTCTTCTTCGGACATATTTTTAGCTTCTCCTTCACTGAGTTTCTTAAAATACTCTTCCATCTTACCGGCAGGCTGATGGCAGATAATGATTTTCGCCTCTCCCTGCCCGATCTTCGCAAAAGTGTGTGGCACCATTCGCGGCCCAAATACCAGATCTCCTGCTTTGGCATTATATGTTTTATCGCCTACTTTGATGAGAAACGTTCCCTGCAATACATACCACCATTCATCTGTATCATAATGTGTATGCAAGATGGGTCCACCTTCTTTTAGACGGGTTGACTCAAAAACATACATACCCCCATCTGTGTCTTTGGTTGATACTTTAGTGTAAAAATTGTCTCCTTCGAAAGGGGAAATGCTTTTATCAAAGCGGTCCTTCCCGGCATCAACCTTGAAGCCTTTGTCATCCCTGGCCCTGGAACCAGGTCTCGCATTTACATAAAAAGGCGCTGCAAGAAAAGAGCCGATGGCAATGCCAAATTTTAAAAATGATTTGCGTTGCATAATGGTTATTTTATTTATGAAGAGGTTTAAAAATTTAATAATAACCTTGATTGTCCTCCCGAATTTGCAGCCTGCTTTTAAAATCAGATGTGATACCTTGATCTTCTCAATGCAAATTATATTCGAAAATAAATTGTGGAAAGAGGCAATGAGAAAGTGGGAGTGTTTATTGAGTAAGTGAGGCTTGAAGTGTTTGTCCCGGCCGCCCTGTTTTAATATCCAATTGCCTGTAAAAAATCAGCTTTTTTTCTTTTAGAGACATCAAGAACATTTCCATTGCGCATTACAACCTGCCCGCCTTCTCCACGGATGTATTTGTCCACAAAAAACTTATTTACAATAGTTGAGTGATGAATGCGAATAAAAATATCCGCAGGCAGCAACTCTTCAAAATCTTTTAACGTACGGCTTACCAAAAACTTTTGGTCAGTAGAAAGATAGATGTTTGAATAATTGTCACTGGCTTCAAGATAAATGATGTTTTCAATATTGATGAATTGAAGCCCATCACTTGTTGGTATTGTCAGCAATTTTGTCTGCTTCTTCTGCAAATGCCCGATCAGGAGATCTAATTGTGAGGATGAGGGAGGTTGTTTTTTCTTTTCTTCTGCCCTGGCAACCGCTCTTTTTAATTCTTCTATTTCAACCGGCTTCACCAGGTAGTCCAGTGCACAACTTCGAATAGCTTTTATGGCATAATGATCATAAGCTGTAACAAAGATGAGCTCAAAATTTTTGTAGGTCAGTTGCTGCAACATTACAAATCCGTTCATTTGAGGCATTTCAACGTCAAGAAAAACAAGATCCGGTTTCAATTCATCAATACTACGAATCCCTTCTTCCGGATTATCGCAGCAGTCAATGATCTGAACTTGTTTGCAATGATTGGAAAGTTTTTCGCTTAACGAGCTAAGATTACTTTCGTCATCATCAATTAACACGGCTTTCAGCATGATTTGATTTTAAGATTTTGAGCCATTTATTCGTATAACAGCTTTTGTTCCCGAAGAAACGCCTTCTTTTTCAAGATCCGTGATCACAAGATCATCGTCAATGCCATTCTGATTATGCAAGTGAATTCGCTCCCGGGTAATAGCAATGCCATATGATTGATGTTCGGGCTTATTTCTTTCTTTAAATTCGGCAGCTTTTTCCCTGCCAATACCATTGTCAATGATTGAGTAAACAATAAATTCATCGCAGAGATTTATTTTCACCTGTAATTGCTTGTTATTTTCTTTTTTATTCAACAAACCATGATGGATCGCATTTTCAAGAAACGGCTGTACGATAAGCGGAGGCACTTTAAAATCGCCATGCAATAAAACCGGCTCCACATTTATCTCATAGTGAAATTTATCATTACACCGAAACTTTTCCATTTCGAGATATAGCTGTATTGTTTCCAAATCCATTTGAAATGGCACAAGGTTATTTTTAGAGCTATCCAATACTGACCGGATCAATTTTGCAAAACGGGCAAGGTAAGACGTTGCCTTGTCTGACTGTTTGGTTTGAATAAGGTTATCAATAGCGCTTAAACAGTTAAAGATAAAATGCGGATTCATTTGTGCCCGCAATGCCTGCATCTCAAGCTCCATGGCTTTTCGTTTTAAGGCTGATCGTTCATGTTTATTGCGAAGCTGCTCATTTTTTCTTCTCAGCATAGTATTTCTGATGATCAGCACGGAGATCAATAGTAAGGCAACGCTGCCGCCAATAAGCAGGTTCTTTAATTGGGCCTGTTTTTGTAATTCTTTTCTGTTTAATGTTAATTGCTGATCGCCCAACTCTTTGTCTTTTTTTAGCAACCTGATTTTATTTTCTGCTTCTGAGGCTGCCAGATAAAGAGCAGTTCTGCCGGCATATAGTGCAGTTTCCATTGAATCTTTGATAGATGCGAACTGTTTGAAATAATGATAGGCACTGTCCGTTTTTTTTAGATGATCATAAATTGATGCAAGCAGTTCATATGTATCTTTCTGAAACTGTTTATTGCCTGCGTGGTAGGCTATTTGATTCAATTCGCCGGCATAACCGAGGGCGGTTTGATAATTTGACTTGCCGAGGTAAGCCTTCGCCACCACTAATAAATTAACCATCAGGGGGAAGACGTCATTGCTTTTTCGCAGCAGTGGAAGCCTGGGTAATACCTGGTCTAATAAAGTATCGTACTGTTTCCTAGCCAACTGCAACTCCGTTGAAAAGCCATACGCATAAGCGCCAAATTTTTTTCTGACAGCGGGGTCCGTTGTATATAAATTAATATCAGCCCTGTATTTCTGCTGGTACCAGGTCACGGAGTCATATTGTTTCAATACCAGGTGAGCATAAGCCATATCCTCTGTATGTGGCCAAATAAAGACAAACGGGCATTTATATTGAAGTGCCTGGTGATAATAATATAATGCTTTGGACGGATCGCTGACCCGGTTAAATGCTCTTCCAATAAAGGCTAATGAAAACGAGATGAGCACCGTGTCATTATACTGCTTTCCAATTTCAACTGCTTCGATCAAATTCCCGAAAGATTTCCAGTATTCCCCGCTTTTTGAATAACTGAAACCGGCAGCTTGTTTGGCCCAACCAAGCAATAATGATTCGTTGGCCGTCGCTGCGTAGGCTATTGCTTTACCTACCGCTTCATTGGCTGCATCATATTTACCTTCTATGGCTAATACAAGGGCCAGGTTATAATAGGCCATAGAAAAAGCTCGGGGATTGGTTTCATTATTTAAAAGCTCAATAGCTTTTCTCGTATCCCGTTCCATTGCATCAGGGTGTCCTAAAAGCCGCCCCTTCACGCCGCCTTCGATGAGCAAAGCTTCTGCCATTCCACCAAGATAGTTAATGGCGGATGCTTTCTGCCGGGCAAGATCTGCATATTTAAGAGCGGAATCGGAATGGATCCAATAATAAAAAAATTGCCAGCCTAATGCGTTCAGGCTATTTACTGCTTCCTTACCATTAAGAAAGCTAAGGTTTTTTCGTATGCTATCTATCTTATGAGTTTGTGTTTGTGCGCTACTGGCAATAAGAACAAAAAAAATAAAAAGCCGGAAACGCATAAGTAAAAGATTTAATTGAGAAGCCCCTATTAAATTTACTTCATTTCTCAAAAACAGGCTTGTAGAAGGAATACACCCGCTCCCCACTGGGCGTAGGCTTTCTAAAATAGTCAATAGTTGATTGAACCATCGTAACTGATGATTTATGCAAACCCGAATCTTCTCATTGTAAGTTATTGACACTAATAAGTTATGGAAAGCGATAATGAGAAGGTGGGAGCGTTTATTGAGTAAGTGAGGTTTGAGGGATTATCTAAGGTAAACAAACCCGGACAGGAGCTATTCTTTTCTTCCACAGATGAACGACAGTTTGCTGGTTGGAAGTAGTGGATGTGATTGCATGCGGAATAATTGCGTCGTGTCGGTCGACACGAAAGCTAAATTAATTTTTTGTTGTTCATTACCATATTGCCAACGGTCTATTATAAGCCGTTCAGCATTGATTCTTTCAAGTATGAGATTATGCAGATATTTACCGGTGTGCCGGAATAGGTGTGTCCGTCTTTAAGTCGACATTGTGATAGACAACTATCTTCCAATCACCTGATTCTTTCTGAAAAACTTGAAGTAGCCGGGTATGGAGGCGTCCTGAGAAATGCTTTGAATATGTATCAGCATCTCCGCTATTCCAGGAAGTTACTTTTTCCTGAAGTATTTCCCGGATTGTTATCGAATCTGAGATATTCTGAGCTTCTATTTACGTCGTTAAGAACATGACCAGCGAGGTCGCCACGGCAATAATTATGTGTTGCATTTTGTATATTTTTTTGTTTGTGAGTGCAGGTAACAAAATCTACGTAACCCTCCCATCAATGCGGGTGATCAATTTAATCCCAAAAGAATGTTTCGCCTGGCACGGCACCCCTCTATTAGCTTTTGCAGACTTGCAGGATTTTTCAGTTCTTCATAAAACCGTTTATTTCTATCGGGGCCCCTTAACCAATTATCTAATATTTCCTGCTGCCCTGCACTGATGACTTTTTCTTGCCTGCGAACAATGAGCCTGGCAATGACCCACAATTCTATGGCATCGGAAGTTTCAAACATAAACTGTTCGGGATTGAATACTTTATTGTCAAACCCTTCGGTGAAATCTCAAACAATTGCATGTTTTCGTCGGATTTACAAATCCATTCATCCAGTTTATCCTTTTGTGCTTTGGTAAGACTGTTTTGTAGATATCCTGGATAAGCCTGGCAACATACATGGGAATGGGTTGGTCATCTTTTTTCATACTAACTTTTTACGCAGATGAAAGAAAACCCAAAACCAATTAAAGTTAAGCATTTCTGATTTTTTATCAGCCGGCAACTGATACCACGGCTATTCACCACTTCACCTGCACTATTGCTGCTTATACGTAATCCATTTTTCCATTGCATTCATTGAAATGATGTTTGGGTTGTAAATGAATGCTGCCAACATGCAGCGAATTAGTAAACTTAAACCTGACGAAAATGAAATCAAATGAACTGCTCTTTTCAAAGCCCATGAACCTGGAAGGGCTGGAGACAAGATTTAAATCGGCGGTATCGAATGTAGCCGGTTTCTTTACAGACAGCTGCTGCCTTGATACGCATCCTCCGCTACCACCGGGTAGCTAATGCTGAACGCAGTTACTTTCCAACAACAGCAGCCCTGCCCGTGGCTGCTGTTCTTTCTGACTTCTTTTTCCCATCACCTATTTCTAATATCATCTTCGATCCTTCGACGCTTCGACCCCTTCGTCAGGCTCAGGGCCTAACCATTTTTTTATGAACCGCACCAAGTATAACCAGGAAAAAAATAAACTCATTAGTTATTACCGGAATGAATTCTCGTTTGAGCATACCGGACGAACGGAGATGCAATTCAATATAGTGAGTGCTTCACTGGGCAATTACCTGCCTGCTATAGATCACGCCCAGCATGAAGCTATCTATAATGATATCTTACTGAATAAAAAACTAAGTATACTGGAACAGTCAGCATGGTTCCTGGCAGATGAACTGCAAACAGAAAACCTGGGTGCCGATACACTGCGGTTGCTAAAGAAAGGCCCCAGTATTGTGTGTACATTTCATACCGGGTCGTACCGGATGATCAACCATTTTTTGGTAAAGCAGCAGGTGCCTTTTACACTCGTGATGGGTAACGCTGTGATTGAAAAAGAAGGGCAACTTTTTTTTGAACTATACCAAAGGCTACAGGGCGCCCGGCCCGATGCGTTGCGGCTACTAAATGCCGAAGACCCGAGAACGGGGTTGCAGATGTTGCGGGAACTGAAAAGTGGAAGAGTGCTGGTGCTGTATATCGACGGCAATACCGGAGCGGGAAGCAACACCCGTGATAATGCTAATCATTGTGTTGTTGATCTGCTGACACAACAAGTGTATGCCCGCAAAGGAATCGCTTACCTGGCACATGCCGCCCAGGTACCGATATTACCGGTAGCCTGCTACCGGACTGAGCGAGGTGCTATATCACTGCGGTTTTTTGATCTTCTTTTTCCCGAAGGAAAAGACCGGCAGCTATTTGCTTCAACCGCTACCCAAAGGATTTATGACCTTATTGCACCTATGATCAGGCAATACCCCGAACAATGGGAAGGCTGGTTGTATATCCACCACATGGCGATGATCCAACCTGTGGCTGATGAAAGTTTCTGTGCTACAATGATGAATGACCGCCGGCTGCATTTCAATCGGGCTTTATTTGGTATATTTAAAGTGAACGATACTCCCTTCCTGATAAGGAAAAAGGATTATTCTTTTTATGAAATAGATCGATCGCTGTATGAGCTATTGAAAGCAGCACCCTCCCGATCTATTTATAAGGCATGTTTTGAAGAGGATCTCTTCAACCAATTGTACAGGTACCGGGTTTTGGTGGACGAGGCGATATGAACAGTAGCGTATAAAACCTAACGTCATGAGTACACTCTTTACCCGGAGCAGGGCTAAATTATGGCCCTTGTTGGTACATGCCAGCGCCTGGATTTTGTATGGCAGCTTTATTCATATTGCCAATTACATCACTAACCCGCATATTAAAATCACCAACACTATTTTTTACCTGCTTCCGCTCTGTTTGACATTCTACCTGAGCCTGTATTGTCTTACGCTTAATAAACGAAAAGGAGTGGCCTGGGGCATTGCTTCGTTTTTTATCGTGTTTATCGCAATGGCATTACTTGGTTATTGCTATCTCTATGTTTTACTGCCTCTATTCGGCGTGGTACTCTATAGTTCCGAGCATTTCATGGATTTTGTAAAGTATGCCGTGCTGGGATATGTGCAGCACTTTTCGTATGCACTGCTTTATTTCTACGTGGTACAAACCTTTAACAAGGAAAGAGAACTGCGCAGGTTGCAGGAAGAAAAGCTACGTAATGAACTGGAAAACGCCCGGCTGAAAGAACAGGAGTTAAGATCGCAACAAGACAAACTTCTACTTGAATATGCTTTTATGCGGGCACAGGTGAACCCACATTTTCTACATAATACACTCAACCTTCTTTTTGTACAGGCAATGGAATACAGCCAGGAACTGGCTGAAAATATCTCGAAGCTGTCGAGAATGATGCACTATTCAATGGAAAGCGTAGAATACGAAACCGACAAGGTACCGGTAAAAAAGGAACTGGATAACCTGCACTTGCTGATCGACATCAACAAAATGCGCTTTGATGACAAGACGGTGCAACTGAACATCGATGGTGACACGGATGGATTGATGCTGCCACCGCTATCGATGATCACTATCGTGGAGAATGCTTTTAAGTATGGCGATCTGAAAGACCCGCAGCACCCCCTGCTGATAAAGGTATTGCTGCGCTACCGGCAGGTTTATTTTTATTGCCGTAATAAAAAGCGAAAAAATAAACCCATGCGATCTTCGGGCAATATCGGTATTTCCAACCTGAGTAAGCGACTGGATGTGGCTTTTAAAGACAAATATGAAATGAATGTACATGATGAAAAAGATTTTTACACGTTTGAACTCACCATAAATAATTAAGTATGATCAAATGCATTATTATCGATGATGAACGACCGGCGATCCGGCTTATTAAAAAATATATTGAACGAATACCGACGCTGCAATTGATTGGTGAAACCACTAACCCGATAACGGGTATCGAAATGGTCAAAACCGAAAAGCCCGACCTGGTATTCCTGGATATACAAATGGATGAAATGAACGGCATCGACGTGATGAAGATCATTGGGAAGGAAGCGCTGGTTATCTTTTGTACCGCTTATTCCGAATTTGCGGTGACGAGCTATGAACTACATGCTATCGACTACCTGATGAAACCTATAGATTTTAACCGGTTTGTAAGAGCCGTGCAACGGGTGGCAGACACCATGGCGGCACGACCTACCCTGTATGAAGATGCCATACCGAATGATTATATTTTTGTGAAAGCGGGACAAAAAGGAAAGATGCTGAAGATCGATATTGACGATATCGACATTGTAGAAGCCAAAAATAACTATGTCGCCTTTCACTGCAATGGCAAGAAAACAATGGCTTACCTGACATTAAAAGAACTGGAAGAGCGGCTGCCGACGAGCCAATTTATGCGGGTGCATAAATCGTATATTGTAGCGTTGAAACAAATCTCGCTCATGGAAAATAATGAACTTGTACTGAAAAAAGGAGGCTTGCGGGTACCGATTGGCGCCAGTTATAAAGAATTGTTTTTGGAACGGATGAAGAGTAAGCTGATGAGTTGATATGAAGATTGAGCAGCCCTTAAGTGTTGTCAACTTTACATAGAATTATCATCCAACTTAATGTTTCGATTTTCTGTAAAATTTAGCTGGTTGGGCTTTAAGTTGGTTAAATACCTCTTAGGTTCATTTCATTGATCAGTGCTGCAATATTTTTTAAACCCAGTTTTTTCATGATATTGTGACGGTGAACTTCAACCGTCCAGCTGCTGATGCCGGTATAGCCGGCGATTTCCTTTGAGGAGAATCCTTTTTTCAAATACTCAATAACGGAGAGTTGCTTGGGTGTGAGGGAGTTTATGGCCATTGTCATATCATCCGGTGTTACCATTTGCCCGACAATATTTTGATTGATTTCCGTACAGGTATATTTTCTCCCATATGCACAGCGGTGATGGCTTCCTTTAACTCTTCGATAGACGAAGTTTTGGTAACATAACCACTTGCTCCGGCTTTCACTACTTTGGTGAGACAGGCCGGCATGTCAAAATAAGAGACGGCAATAACCCGTATTTGGCTGTGGTATTCTTTTATTGACCGGGTAAGCTCGTATCCATCTATTGGTGTCATACTGATATCGAGCAAGACGATGTCCGGATGACATTGGGTTATTAATGACAGCGCATTTGCTGAATTGTTGGTAACCCCGATTACACGGAAACGGCTATCAGCATTCAATATAACTGCCCAGGCATCAGTGATTAATTTATGGTCATCTGCTAAAAAAGAGTGATTGGGTACTTGATGGAGCCTGTGTTCATGGGTATTGGATCATTGGTGGAATATTGTCTAAACGCCGGATATTTCAAAATAATATATTTTTTGTAATTGAATACCTACTTACAAGAACACTCACCTCATTCATGCAGCCAGGTTGGGGAAATCAAAGGTGATAGTGGCGGTATTTTCCGCTTGCTGGTAATGGCAATAGATCCTTTTAATTTTTCTGCCAGCTGTTGCAGCACCAGCATCTGCCCTTATGAATTTGTCAAACTGATGAGAAATTAAAAATGACTGAACGAGCCTATATTAACCGCCATTTGTACCATATTTCATGTATCCATTTTGCTGACCGGTGGTTCAGCAAAAATTTGCAACGATTATTTTCAAAGCAAAAGGACCGAAACATCGGACATTTTTAAAACTATTATATACCCGTTCTATCATATTAATAAATGAAATAAGACAGGATTCCGGTTGCAATTAAAACACCACCGGATATTAATCCGGCATTGTGCTCCCATTTGTGCCAGTTTAATTTTAGCAGACCTTTATAAGCAAACCTGATCCACAAAAGCATTCCGGAAATACTTACTACGGAATACAATAGTGCTATTGTTACCAGTATCCACCAGCCTTTCGTACCGGCCAATAAAAAATAAGCCTCAATTTCAAGACATGGAGAAAGAAACATGGCTAAAACCAAACCAGCAATGATTTTACTTTTTGGCTTACCGGCTACTTTCTGCTTTGCAAATGAAAATGATGATGCACGTAGTGCTGCCTGATAAAATAAAAGCCGATCAGTATTATAATGGATGGTGCAATAATGCGGGTAAAATCCTCAATAGTATGGCTTAACTCAATCCCGATAATCCCAAGCAGGATACCAATGATGACGGTGCTTAAAACGTGAGCCAGACCTGCAATAAGCGTCACCTTTTCAGTCTCGCTTAAATCCCAATTCTCTTTTTCCCGATTGCAAGCACAGGTAACCAGTGACTGGGTATAATTGCATGAAGCAGGTTGATTAAAAAACTTCCTATCAGTATTGAAGCCAAAAACTTTTGTCTTTATCCTGTTTTTCTTCGCGATCTGACACATTAACGAGGGCACAATACTAACATAATTTTCAAGGTGCCGATAATCATGCCAGGTGTTTTGTTTCCCTTGATTTGTCCCTGAATATGCAGTGGTGCTGTAGAGTCGAAATCGCCCATAATATTGTAGTAACCCGTGTAAAAATTTCCTCGCCGGACAAGTGTGCAGATAAAAGTTAAGCCAGAAGTGAAATGGCCGAATATTTGTTTCAGGCATTTATCAGAAACTCAAAGGATAATTGGATTTAACCTGAGCCTTTAACTGCGAACACGTTACCAGAAGAAAGAAATAGTTTCCTGAATGCTAAAAAATTTCAATGAATCCGGTTTGGAAAAAATATATATGATTATAGGGGTAATCAATTAAATGGTTTTAGTGAATATCATAATAGTTGAAAAATTCTTTAAACTTCATATCCATCTCAATCGCAATTAATAATTAAACAAAGTAACTTTCCTGAGGGAATGAAATTTTACGCACAGCATTATCTCCAGTGCTTACCAATGACTCAGTATGCCGCGGATATAAAAGTCTTACCTCTTAAAACAATACGGAAAAAGAGTATTCCGCCAGCGATAAAAATACCGGCCCATCCTGTTGTTTATCCATCCAAAAAACTGAATGAAGCAAGCGTGGCAAATGAAAAGGAAAACCCCCTTCATAAATGGATCATGCCTGGGTAGCCCGATGCATATCCGTCCCGGGCATGATTTTTTTTGGCCATCCCCGACACCAATGTAAGTCCAGTCCTTTATAGATCCCTGTCCCAACCTTTCGAATGCATTTTGACTGAATATAATTTTTAATTTGTAAGTTTAGGTTTTGAGTTCTCCTTATCCAACTGACTGACTCATGAATCAACACTCTTCCTCATACTCATACCTGGCTGTATTAGAATCTATAAAGGATGCTGTAATTGTAAGAGATCTTAGCGGAAAAATATTTTATGTTAATAAAGCGGCAGAAAAACTTTTCGGATATGTTTCAGGAGAGTTAGTAGGTAAGGATGTCGAAACCATCATTCCGCGCATTAAAGCAAATGAAGAAAAAAAATTAGTAGAAACTATTTTATGGGGCGAACAGGTAGACAATTATGAAACCGAAAGAATCGATAAAAATAATAATCTGATTTATGTTTCGGTAAGCTTATCCGCTTTAAAGGATGATGAAGGAAAGATTGTAGGAATTACCAAAGTAATCAGGAATATTACCGAAAAAAAAAGAGCAGAAGGAAAATTTCAGGCATTGCTGGAATCGGCTCCTGACGCCATGGTGATTGTAAATAAATTCGGACAAATTGTATTGATAAATGCTCAAACAGAAAAACTTTTTGGATATGAACGCTCCAACCTTCTTGGCCAGGAAGTGGAAATACTAATTCCGCCGCGTTTTACAAGCAAACATCCGGATCATCGCAAACATTTTTTTACAGACCCCAAGGTCAGGGAGATGGGCGCAGGGCTTGAACTGTACGGCATGCGTAAAGACGGAACAGAATTTCCTGTCGAAATTAGTTTAAGCCCGCTGAAACTTGAAGAAGGAATGTTTGTCTCGGCCGCTATCCGCGATATTACCATTAGAAAAAAAATTGAAGCTAAATTCAGAGGATTGCTCGAATCAGCTCCTGACGCAATGGTAATCGTAAACAAAGAAGGCAATATTCAATTGATAAATGCACAAACAGAAAAACTATTTGCCTATAAAAGAGAAGAAATCATCGGCCAGAAAGTAGAAATACTCATCCCTGATCGTTTCAAAGGAATTCATCCGGGTCACCGTCACAATTTTTTTTCAGCGCCAAGAACACGATCGATGGGCGCTGGCCTTGACCTTTATGGCAGAAAAAAAGATGGAGCTGAATTTCCTGTGGAAATAAGTTTAAGCCCTATCGAAACAGAAGAAGGGCTGCTTGTTTCCGCTGCTATCAGAGATATTTCTGATCAGAAACAGGCGGCCATAGCATTGAAGGAGTATGCTTCCCGCCTTGAAACTTCGAATAAAGAGCTGGAACAATTTGCTTATGTGGCTTCGCATGATTTACAGGAACCGCTCAGAAATATTACAAACTATGTTGGCTTGCTGGAGGAATCAAAAGAAAATCTGAGTGAAGAATCTAATTATTATTTAAGTGTTATAATAAAATCAGCCGGGAGAATGAAAATTCTCATCCGCGAACTCTTAAATTTCTCCAGAATAGGAAGAGACAGATCAATTGAAGCAGTAGACTGCTATAAAGTGATAAATGAAGTTTTAACGGACATGCATTTTAACATTAAAGAAACCCAGGCGCAATTAAAGGTAAATGAGATGCCTGTCATTAATGCCAATAAAATTGAGATAAAGCAGCTATTTCAAAATCTTATCGGCAACGCACTTAAGTTTAAAAAGAAAAATATAAACCCGGAAATTCATGTTCACTGTGAGGAGAAAAACAATGAATGGGAATTTTCGGTTAGTGATAATGGTGTGGGGATTAAAGAAGAATACCTGGAAAAAATATTTTTAATCTTTCAGCGATTACATACTGAGGAACAATACCCCGGAACAGGCATTGGGCTTGCTACCTGCAAAAAGATTGTTGAATTAAATGAAGGCCAAATTTGGGTGAGTTCAAAACCAGGTATCGGCTCTACATTTTATTTTACTATTCCAAAACAATAATCCAATTTTTGTGAAACAGTTGAATTGTATATTATTAATTGACGACAATGTAGATGACAATTATTTTCATTCCCGTGTAATCAGGAACGCCAATGCGGCTCAACATATAAAAACAGCAGAGACAGGAGAGGAAGCACTGGAGTATTTTGAACTTGAAAAGCGGGACCCGGATCAATATCCTCTGCCCGACCTTATATTTCTTGATATTAATATGCCGGGGATGAATGGTTTTGATTTTCTGGAAATAGTTAAAGAAAAAAAGATAATTACAAAAGACAGGCCCGTTATCATTATAATGTTAACAAGTTCTCTAAATCCGGGTGATGAAAAAATGGCAACTAAAAATTATCAAAATGAAATAAAGGCATTCCAAAACAAACCCCTTACCCAGGAAATGTTAACTGAACTTATAGAAAAGTTTTTTTAATTCCCACCCGGGGCGTGTTCCCACTACCCAACCATTTTGATGTGCGGTATATTTTAGGAAAACCCTTGTGACATTTCTTTGCCATTCAGCTCTTTTGTTCTCCATGCTTAAATAAATCACCATCTATTGGTCAAAGCCATTTGTTGTGCAACATCGGGGACGCATCTCTTTCTTTTTCTGAGATAAATTTTGATGAATTGATTATAATGGCTTTGGATTTCTTCAATTCTGATTAACAGGAAAGTAAAAAATAGTAAAGAGATTGTAAAGTCTGGAAACTGATCAGCAAGCAAAGATTTATCGATAAATTTTTCACCTTCTATTGTTATTAACTTGAAAACTGTCTTGTATAAAGCTTACATTAAATTTTCATAATCACCTCCGGGAAGGAAAAATAAATTTAGTTTGCAGTCAAATCCATTGGTAATGATCAGTGAGCTCCCGGTGCTAACACCCACAACACGTTTTTCAAACCGTGCCGAGAATTATGTCAAATACCGTCCCGGCTATCCTAAAGAAATCATTCCTTTTTTAGAACAAACAATTGGCCTGGAGCGAAACCACCGCATAGCAGACATCGGATCAGGTACAGGTTTATTCGCCGAACCACTGCTGCAGCGGGGATATAAAGTCATCTGCATCGAACCCAATGACGAAATGAGAATTGCCGGAGAAGCAAGACTTCAGCACTATCCGCATTTTACCAGCCGCCGGCACAGCTGAGGCAACGGGCTTGCGAAGCCGCAGCATTGATTTGATCACCGTTGCCCAGGCTTTCCATTGGATGGATATTGAAGCTTCAGCGAAGGAATTCCGTCGTATCCTGAAGCCAGGCGGTCACACCGTTCTGGCCTGGAACTTACAAAAAACCGATACTGATTTTCTCCGGTTGTATTTGGATATAAAAGAACGTTATCGCATTGATGATGCTGTCTCCCCGGGAATTGAAGAAAAAAAGATAAAAGGGTTGTTTACTCCGGGAGGTTTTCAAAAAACGATCTTTCCAAATGTCCAATTGTTAAATTTCGATGCCCTGAAAGGTCAATTATTATCATCGTCGTCGTATATACCACTCCCCGGACATCCTTCGTACGAAACGATGATTTCTACCCTGATACAATTATTTATCGCCTGCAATGAAAACGGTTTTATCCGGATGGAATTTGAAACCACCCTATTCTCGGGAACTTTACATTAAGTGAAACTGAATCTATATTTAAAAATTTCCTCGCTCTGGTATCTGTTAAGCATGTATATAACAATTGAGCCAGAAACGAAATGGCCGAATAAAACAATGAGCAAATCTTTGGCAACTCATCATTAGTTGTCCATTTGATACCAGTCATGAATTATACCACGGCCAGTGGTGGAAAATCAATTGGCCGTTTGATTGGCAGGTTGGTCGCCTGGTTCATCCCAAGCAGTATATTTTTCTACTATAGCCTGAATTTTTAATGACAGGCCGGAGGGGCAATTGGTATTGAAGAGGATGTGAGGCGGATCGGCAATAAAACGGTAACATTGGCTGGGCCTTAATTTTTTTCCCTGGATGTTAATGATAAAACGATCCAACTCGGTCAGTTCTGCCTCAATTTTATTCAATGAATCGGGAGTTAATTGTCGGCGCATATTTTACAAAGCGCAAAAGCATGCCATAGTAATTAACATGTTTTCTCTATGGCGATAGCCGTCAAAGTCTAATTCAAATGCCGATGTGAGAAAATTATTCTACAAAAAGTAAAAGCCCCGGTACAGATCAATAATCAAATGTCATCAGGGTTCAGAAAATTTTCTGATACAGGTGGTGTATTTTTAAAAAAGACATCCGGGGGAGTTCCTGAAAACAGCTTAAAATCTTTTATAAAATGCATTTGATCAAAATATCCGCAATGATGTGCTATAGTTGTCCAGTTTTTTTTGTGATCGTTCATTTTTAAAGCAATCGCCCTGTTAAACCGAACGATCCGTGAAAACAATTTTGGTGAAACTCCCACCTGCTCTGTAAACCTGCGTTCAAAAGTTTTCATACTCATATTTGCATCATAAGCCAATTTTTCAATGGATTGGCTGCTGCCATTGCGTACAATACGTTCAGACAGGAATAGAATACTGTTATAAGCATCTTTCGCCTTACTGCGTGATAACAGTCTTGTTAAATACTCTTCACAGCAGGCAATCATTCCGGAAATATGCTTCGCCTCTCTCAATTGCTGATGCAAGCCTTCAAGATCTTTCCGGCAAGTATATTCGTCCTCTTCAATACGATCGGTAAAATGAACAGCAGGCACACCAAAAATGCGGTAAAATCCTGTTGGATTGAAGTAGATAGAAAATATACGAGCTTTACCTTCACTTGTCATCATGCCGGCAAATTGAGACCCGATACCCGTTAACACAATTTCCGATCTCATGCGCTGCTCCTGGAAAATGGAGTTGTCATCCACCGGCTTAATATAGCCGAATTTCTTTTCGGAGAGATTGAAGGAGATCATGAATTCATGTGTCGCAAAGAGCGGCCTGCGAATTTTATTATCAGATGAATCCAATTCCCTATAGGTAAAGCACCGCACATATGGTTGCAATAACAGGCAAGGCATTATTTCCGCAGTATTTACCACCGCAAAATGCTTTTATCCAAATTAGTTCAATTGGGCTGAACCTGAAAGAAAAAATGACGATTTTTTACTATTTATCATGCCCGGATAAAACTAATTTCAAAAAACAATTGCGCTCAATTGCAGTTGTCAATCATGCCCCCGAGGTTTCTGTTCCTGCGATAATCCGAAATCAATATAACCTATTGTAAAGATCAATTTTTAAAGGCTGGTAGTACTGAGTTATTAATTAAACCTAAAAGCGTTGTTTATGAAACGGTCATTGCAAAAATCCGGGCTCCGGCTCATTGCTTTTGTCCTTTTATGTGCATCATTTTTAACCGGCACAGCACAAACTGCAAAGCCTATCAGCAAAATCTATCTCCAGGCAGATGCTGGCGGCGGCACGTATAAAAGTACCGATGCCGGATTTGGCTTAAAAACCATCATTCATAGCAAATGGAGCATGACCTTATCATACAAGGCCGTAGAAATGAAACCTAAAAATTTGCCTTCCGATTATCAACCTGAAACAGGATATGTCTTTTTTATTCCTTATACCTATGAAGTCACCATAGACATGAAAATGATTAATCTTTCAGCCGGTAAGTATTTCAATTTGGGAAAAAATTTTTGGGCAACAACAGAAGGCGGCCTTTCTTATGTCAAAGGTGAAAAAGTAAATTTTGAACGGATCGAACCAGTATCCGGCAATATTATAATCGTCTCAACAACTACATCCAACTATAATAGTACCAAAGAAAATAAATCCACGATAGGAGCCATATTACAGGCTGACATCAATTGGGGTTTCGCTTCCTTTATGGGATTAGGTGCTGGCGTTTATGCCAATATCAATTCTGTTCAGTCGCCGGTTGGCATTCATCTTAAACTACTCATCGGTAAAACGGGCAGGGTAAAAAAGCATAAACGATTAACGCAGAGTTGAAGAAATCATCCCATAAACCAAACCGTTATGAAAAAGTCATTCATACTGGCAACGATTTCATTGATACTTTTCTCCTGTAAGAAAAATATTGAAACTACAGCCAACCAACTTACCGATCTGTCGATTGGCTCCATCGTATCTCCTAATCGTCCTTCACCCACCGTCAACTACCTGTTTTCTTTCCAGGCTACAGGTCCTTTCACCATTTCTCCCGTTTCAGCTACTGTAGTGAAGATTGAACAGGAGATGTCGTTCAACTCTGTCACACCTTTTTCACTGACCGGCGGTATGGTGCAGGGATTCGACGACCTGACGATCCCGACATTTCCCGACCGTTTTTTTAACGGCAGCTTTCGTTTCTTCGGACAGGGCAACGATTCGTTGTTCGCAACAGTAACCGTACAGACAAGTGTTTTTTCAGACCCGATCGATCCTGGCAGCGGAGATTTTTTTGGCAGCGAGGATTTCACCGGAACTTACCAAATCACCGGCGGAACAGGTCACTATCTGAATGCAACAGGAAGTGGTGAATATGCTGCGCATAGTGAGTGGCGGCCACCTGTGAAAGCCGGAACACTTTTCTCGGGATTCACCTCGGTTGCAGGATCGGGAACAATATCAGTGTTGGCAAGGAATGGGCGCCTTTGATGGAAGCACTCCGCCAATATATTCCGGGTAACCATAAAACAAAGCTCTTACTATAGTACGCTGGCATCATAAAATAAATTGTCATGAGAAAAATTACCAGTTTAATCCTGCTTCTTGCTATTGCAACCAGCGCTTTTAGCCAACACGTTGAGCCGGCAACGGTTCAGCCTCGTAGGGATTACCTGCGAAAAAGCAAAACCCAAAAAACATTCGCCTGGATTCTTACCGGCGTTGGCGTTACTGCTGTCACCATTGGGCTGCTGACCCAGGATTATGTAGATGCTTTTACTTCTATTGCGGAAGAAAAGAACAGCTCATCTCCGGCGGTGTATGCAGTAGGAGGCGCCTGCATTGCAGGCGGCATCGTGTTATTTATCGCCTCATCAAAAAATAAGAGAAAGGCAAACGCCATCCATGCCTTTTTCAGAATGGAAAAAATAACTGAACCAAGGATAAGCATTGCAGGCAATACACGGTATCCTGCTTTGGGACTACGGTTGCGATGGCAATAAAACACACTATTGTTCAACCTCACTCAAAAACCATTAACCTTTAAACTAAATCATTATGAAAAAGAATGTCATCCTTTGCCTGGTCGTACTATTAGTTTTTGCTGCCTGTAATAAAGATAAGGATGAGCCTGCTGTGAGCCTTGCGGGCAAATGGACGGTTGATAACACAACAATAAAAGAACATATAAATGGTACAGTCAATACAGACATAGAGCCGGGTAACGGCGCTACCATGGATTTCCAGGATAATGGTCATGTTGTAATTACCTATCCCGGGCTTCCTATAGAATCTTTGGTGTATGTCATTAAGCCGGACTCTAAGGTTGAAATTGACGGCGATATGTTTGAAATAAGAAACCTAAGTAAAGCAACCGTCACACTATACCTGCGGGAGGATTATTCGCCGGGAGAATATGATGAAGTTTTCATCAACCTGAAACGGTAAAATTTCTTTTATGAACAAGACAATCCTTATCGCTCTGATGGCATTCATCCCTTTTACAAATTGTGGAAAAAACAAACCGGATGCTGCGTCTGTGCAGATTAAGGTTGTAGAATCTGTTACGAACTTACTGGTAACCGGAGCCAGCCTGTCTCTTTTCAGGTGCAATTACGGGTGTCCATTTGGTCCAAACGTGTTACTGACAATGATGGAGCATGCCGGGTGTCCTCCGAAATTTACAACGATGCCACTGTGCAGATGAACGTCACAAAGACAAAATAGGCTCCGCCCGGTTGTTCGCAGGTCATTGTTTTCATACTTATCGTTTTTATTTTGAGTACAGCAATAAAGCTACGAAAGCCCCGGACACGATTTCTACTGGTCAATTATTCAACTTTTGGTATCCCCTTTGAAAATGATAGTTGTGCGGGGAAAATTATTTTAGCATTTTGCTGCATTGAGTAAATAATTCCACGCTTTGCCGACAGTGCCTATTAATAATGTGCGGTAAAAAAGTGGCTGAGAATTTGATTTACCCAGTATGTTCAAGAATATTGATTTAAACCGAACCGGGGCTGATTTCTATCAGCCCTTTTCTATCGCCCCGACAATTTATTGGAAGATTCAAATCAACATAAAAGCTCCAAACACATTATGCGGCTCATTAATGCTTTTTGGGAACCCAAACTTCGGTTAAACTCATAGCTTTGCCTGACTTATGCCAGGAAAAATTTTACTGATTGATGATGAAGAGGGATTGCGAAGACTCCTGGGCCGGATCATCGGTTTAGAAGGCTTCCATGTGGACGAAGCGGGAACACTCCGGGCCGGCTTTGACCTGCTCAACAAAAAAGAAATAGATGTTGTGCTTTGCGATGTAAAATTGCCCGATGGCAACGGCGTTGATTTTGTAAAAGAAGTCAAACTAAAATACCCGCTGACTGAAATTATCCTGCTTACCGCTTACGGAAATATCCCGGATGGCGTACAGGCTATTAAGAACGGAGCATTTGATTACATCACCAAGGGAAATGACAATGACCGCATCGTGCCCCTGCTTTACCAGGCGATAGACAAGGTGGCGGCGCAGCGAAAATCCGCTATTAAGATCAAAAACAAGGAAACCTACAACTTTGATGATATCATTGGCCATAGTTCTTTAATAAAGGAGGCCATAGCACTGGCTAAAAAAATTTCGCCTACAGACGCCAATGTTTTGCTTTTGGGAGAAACGGGAACAGGCAAAGAGATTTTTGCCAATGCTATACACAGCAACAGCAAGCGGTTTGGCCAGTCTTTTATTGCTATCAATTGCAGTGCCTTTACAAAAGAACTTTTGGAAGGTGAGCTGTTTGGGCATAAGGCGGGAGCCTATACAGGCGCAACAAAAGATAAAAAAGGACTGATCGAAATAGCCCACCAGGGAACCCTGTTTTTGGATGAAGTTGGTGAGTTAAGCATCGATCTCCAGGCGAAGCTGCTCCGGGTGATTGAAAATGGAGAATTTATCAAGCTGGGAGATGAAAAAACAACGAAGGTCAATGTAAGGATAATAGCCGCAACCAATCGTGACCTGGTTAAACGGATAGAGGAAGGTGAATTCAGGGAAGACCTGTATTACCGCTTAAATGTTTTTGCTATTCAATTACCCGCTTTGCATGACCGCAGCGAGGATATACCCGCATTGGTCAACAATTTTCTTTCCTATTTTGGAAACCGGGAAAATAAACCTGGTTTACGTGCCAATGACGAATCGTTAAAGCTATTGCAACGATACCGGTGGAAAGGCAATGTTCGTGAATTGAGAAATGTAATAGAAAGAGCTACTATCCTTGTTGATGGAAAAGAAGTGCTCCCTGAGCATTTGCCTTATGAGATTCAACGACAAAATGAGCAAACCGCCACTAACCTGACACTGGCAAGTGTTGAAAAGATCCATATTCAAAAAGTGCTGCACTATACCAAAGGCAATAAAACCAAGGCCGCCGAACATTTAGGTATTGGCCTCACTACGCTTTACCGTAAGATGGAAGAATACCATATCACTAAATAATCTCTTTCATTTTGGAAAACGACCCTTTCATTTTGAAAGGCTTTTTTGTTTTCAACTTTCTGGCTCCAGCTTTTCAATTTCCCCGAAACCCGCCCTGCGCCTGGCTTCCCAACTCCCCACCCGGTTCCGGTTTAAACAGGCATGCCATTGGCCCTTTACCCGGCAAATCATAAAACATGGAACCAGCGAAAAAAGAAGAAACCAGGTATGGAGGGCTGCATTTCATCTTTCCGATTGTGTATGTCACCCTGCTGGTAGCTGGTTTATTAACTAGGCATTTCAACGCTTAATTCTACGCCATGAAAAAAAAGCAAAACGAGCAGTTTAGAATTCTTATTTGGGTCATTGTGGTGGCCCTGCTAATGACGGTATTATCGTATTTCCTGTATGTCAAATTCAACATTTAAATAATCAAAATGATGCTAAGTATCCTTTTATTGGTGACGGGGCTGATTGTATTCCGGCTTTTTTTTAAATCCATTGACTGGTTCGAAAAAATTTAATCGCTGTACAAGCTTTTATAAAACACTCCTTTTATGATGATGACCGTATTATTTATTTTATCAATAGCAGTTTTTGGCTACCTGGTTTATGTATTGATCAAACCCGAAAAATTCTGATTCCATGAACAGCGAAATTTTAGGTGTACTAATTATGTTTTTGTCGGCGGTGCTGCTCGCCTACCCGTTAGGCCGGTACATTGCCAAAGTTTTTAAGGGTGAGAGAACCTTCACTGATTTTATGAACCCCTTTGAACGGTTCATTTTTCGCATCAGCGGTATCAATCCCAGCGAGGGCATGAACTGGAAACAGTTTTTAAAAGCAATGCTTACCGTTAATATGCTATGGTTGGTTTACGCTATGCTCCTGCTTATTTTCCAGGATAAGTTGCCGCTGAATCCTGATGGAAATCCCGGGCAGACGCCTGACCTGGCGTTTAATACAGCCATCAGCTTTTTGGTGAATTGCAACCTTCAACACTATTCCGGTGAATCGGGGTTAACTTATTTCACGCAATTGTTTGTGGTCACTTTCCTGCAATTTGTAAGTGCAGCTACCGGAATAGCGGCATTAGTCGCCTTGCTTAATGGTTTCAAAGAAAAAACGACTAATAGCCTTGGTAACTTTTGGAACTACCTGGTAAAATCCGTTACAAGAATTCTTTTACCCCTGTCAATAGTTGTTTCCATAATACTTGCTTTTAATGGTACCCCCACGAGCTATGATGGCAAAGACAGCATCGTCACTTTACAGGGCGACAGCGTGCAGGTATCAAGAGGTCCGGCTGCAGGCATGATTGCCATTAAGCAGTTAGGAACAAATGGGGGTGGCTGGTTTGGCGTAAATTCTGCGCATCCGCTGGAAAATCCGAATTACTTTACCAATATCGTGGAAACCATTTCCATTCTTCTTATCCCGATTGCACTGGTTTTTGCGCTTGGTTTTTATATCAATAAAAAGAAGCTGGCGACAGTGATCTTCGGGGTCATGACGTTTCTCTTTGTGATCTTTTGCAGCATCAATATTTATTATGAAACAAAAGGCAACCCGGCCATTGATAAATTAGGAATAGCACAAACTGCCGGGAGCATGGAGGGAAAAGAGATGAGGTTTGGTGCTGCGGCAACAGCATTCTGGAGCGTTGCCACCACTTCTACTTCCAATGGTTCGGTGAATGGCATGCATGATAGTCTTACTCCCATTTCGGGCGGTGTAGTCATTCTTGATATGATGATCAATGCACTGTATGGTGGAGTTGGCGTCGGCTTATTAAACTATTTCATCTTTGTCATTATCGCCGTATTTATTTCCGGTCTGATGGTTGGACGAACACCGGAATTTATGGGGCATAAAGTGGAAGCCAGGGAAGTGAAGATCGCTGCATTAGTCACGTTGCTTTCCGCATTTCTTATCAAAGGTTTTACAGCACTGGCTGCCTACCTGCTGGTCCATCATCCCGAAATTGGATGGACAGTAAAACCGCCGGCATGGCTGAATAATCCATCTTATCATGGCTTTTCGGAAATGCTGTATGAATACACATCGGCCAATGCCAATAACGGAAGCGGTTTTGAAGGACTGAGCGACAACAATATTTTCTGGAACGTAACAACAGGCGTTGTGCTGCTACTCGGCAGATACTTACCCATCATTGCACCGATTGCCATTGTTGGTTTACTGGCTGATAAAAAATTCATTCCTGAATCGCCGGGAACATTAAAAACAGATTCCACTACGTTCGGGGCCATGACGCTGGTGGTGATCATCATCATAACAGCCTTGTCTTATCTCCCTACGCTGGCCCTGGGACCGCTGGCCGAGTATTTCGCCCTAAATCCCTAAAGGGACTTTAACATCATTAAAAATGAAAACATACATTATCATTTAAGAAATAAATCCTGCTTTCCTGGCAGATGTTTTCCAGGAAAAAATCATGTCTAAAAGAAAACGCAGTATAAAATTATTTGACCCGGCTTTGGTGGGCACGGCCATCAAACAATCTTTTGTAAAATTGAATCCGCGGCTGATGGTGAAGAACCCGGTCATGTTTACGGTTGAGATCGGCACTGCCGTAATGCTGGCGGTTGTATTGTATCAATTTTTAACAGGCGATACCAGCCAGGGCGCCCTATGGTATAATATTGTCATCTTCCTTATCCTGCTCATAACCGTCGTGTTTGCAAATTTTGCTGAAGCATTGGCAGAAGCAAGAGGCAAAGCGCAGGCCGAAAGTCTTCGCAAGACAAGAGAAGACACGCCTGCGAAAAAAGTAAATGTAGCCGGAGAAACGTTTAGCAACCAGGTTCAAACAATTTCTTCTTCGGCATTGCAGCTGGGAGATTATTTTGTTTGTGAAGCCGGGGATATTATCCCGATGGATGGAGAAATTGTGGAGGGGATTGCCACCATAGATGAGTCAGCTATCACCGGTGAATCCGCCCCTGTTATCCGTGAGGCGGGTGGCGATAAATCATCCGTTACCGGCGGCACCAAGGTATTATCCGATCGCATCGTCGTAGAAGTAACAACGCAACCCGGTGAATCATTTTTGGACAAAATGATCGCATTGGTGGAAGGCGCATCGAGACAAAAAACTCCCAATGAAATTGCACTCACCATTTTGCTGGCCGCCTTCACCCTCATCTTCATCATTGTTTGTGTAACACTGAAACCTTTTGCTGATTATGCCAACACGCCGATAACCATCGCCGCATTTATTTCCCTGTTTGTTTGCCTCATTCCTACCACCATCGGCGGCTTGTTGTCTGCTATTGGAATCGCAGGTATGGACAGGGCGTTGCGGGCAAACGTGATTGCAAAAAGTGGTAAAGCTGTTGAAACCGCCGGCGACGTGGATGTGTTGTTATTAGATAAGACCGGTACGATCACGATTGGCAACCGGAAGGCCACTAATTTTTATCCTGCTGAAGGTGTGGATGAAAAAGAATTCATTGAACTATCTGCAATGAGTTCTTTAGCCGATGAAACGCCGGAAGGAAAATCAATTGTTGAACTGGCTGCGCAGAAAGGGATAACCGGAAAACCGGAGACAGGCAGCGTCTCTGTTAAGTTCACTGCCGAAACAAGAAGCAGTGGCGTGAATACTGCTTCCGGAACGAATATCCGCAAAGGTGCATTTGATGCAATACGGGATATGGCGGTCGCGGCCGGTAATACTGTTCCGAAAGAAACCGAAGAAAGAGTAAAAGCCATTTCAGTCAATGGGGGCACTCCGTTGGTTGTTGCGGTAAATGACAGGATAAAAGGAGTAATAGAATTGCAGGATATTATCAAACCCGGTATACAGGAGCGTTTTGAACGGTTGCGCAAGATGGGGGTGAAAACGGTGATGGTGACAGGTGATAATCCCCTCACTGCAAAATACATTGCTGGTATAGCCGGGGTTGATGATTTTATTGCTGAAGCAAAACCAGAAGACAAAATGCATTATATCCGTAAGGAACAAGTGGCAGGAAAGCTGGTAGCCATGATGGGTGATGGAACTAATGATGCTCCGGCACTGGCACAGGCAGATGTTGGCGTAGCCATGAACAGTGGCACCCAGGCTGCTAAAGAGGCGGGAAATATGGTGGACCTGGACAATGACCCCACCAAGCTTATTGAGGTGGTGGAAATAGGAAAACAATTACTGATCACAAGAGGAACGCTGACCACTTTTTCTATTGCCAACGATGTGGCAAAGTATTTTGCAATCGTGCCTGCCTTGTTTATTGCATCTATACCTGCATTGCAGTCGTTAAATATCATGCATCTGAAAAGTCCTGAGTCAGCTATTTTGTCTGCAGTTATTTTCAATGCTATCATTATTCCCCTGTTGATACCCCTCGCATTAAAAGGCGTAGCCTATAAACCAATCGGCGCCTCGGCTTTATTAAGAAGAAACTTATTGATATACGGTTTAGGCGGCATTATAGTTCCGTTCATCGGAATCAAACTGATTGATCTGTTGTTAGGAATATTTATGTAACAATTAAACCCGAATTAGAAATGAAAAAGAATCTTTTGATATCATTGAAACTGACGGTGGTGATGGTTATACTTTGTGCCGTATTGTATTCCCTGCTTATTGCGGCTGTCGGTAGAGCAACACCGGGTGGCGGAAGAGGTGAAACGATTGTAGTGAATGGTAAAGTAGTAGGTTACGCAAACATTGGTCAAAAATTTACCGATGATAAGTATTTCTGGGGGCGGCCTTCCGCGGTTGATTACAATGCTGCAGGCTCTGCGGGTAGCAACAAGGGGCCATCCAATCCTGATTATCTAAAAACTGTGCAGGAAAGGATTGATAGTTTTCTTAAACACAATCCAGGCGTACCAAAAGAAGAGATACCTGCGGAGATGGTAACTGCTTCCGGCAGCGGACTGGATCCGCATATTTCACCGGAATCCGCTTATGTGCAGGTAAAACGTGTTGCCGCTGCTCGTGGTCTGTCAGCAGATAAAGTGAGAACTTTGGTGGAGCAACATATTGAAAAATCAGTTTTTGCTCCTTCCGTAATTAATGTTTTAAAACTAAATGTGGCATTAGACAGCTTGCGATAACAGATAACTTCAAGGATGAAATTTTTGCAAAAGAAAATGGCACAACAAAGAATAATATTCTCAATACATCATCAATTTCCGTTTCATTTTGACCTATGGCCACACAGGAAGCAGATAAATGGTTAGCGAAGGTTCAGCAGGAAAAAAAAGGAAAGCTGAAGATTTACATCGGCATGAGTGCCGGTGTAGGGAAGTCCTATCGCATGCTCCAGGAGGCACACCGGCTTCTGGCCAACGGTGTCAACATTCGTGTTGCGTATATTGAAACACATGGCCGAAAAGAAACAGAAGCATTGATTGAAGGACTACCTGTTATTCCGCGCAGGGAAGTTTTTTATAAGGGCAAGCGGCTGGAGGAATTAGACGTGCAGGCGGTTCTTTTGCTCCATCCTGATGTGGTAATTGTGGATGAGCTGGCGCATTCCAATATTCCAGGAAGTAAAAATGAAAAACGCTGGCAGGATATACTCGATATCCTGGATGCAGGTATTAATGTAATATCAGCCATCAATATCCAGCACATTGAAAGCATTAATGAAGACGTTGAAAAAATAACAGGCATTGAAATTAAAGAAAGAGTTCCTGATAAGATTTTGCAGATAGCGGATGAAGTAGTTAATATTGATTTAACGGCCGACGAGCTTATCACCCGGTTAAAAGAAGGAAAGATATACGATCATGCCAAAGTACAGCAGGCACTCACGAATTTTTTTCAACCGGAAAAAATTTTACAACTCAGGGAATTGGCTTTAAAAGAAGTGGCAGGGCAGGTAGAGAGAAAGGTTGACTATGAAGTAACAATCAAAAAAGACGCCTATCGTCACGAACGTTTCCTGGCTTGCATATCCTCTAACCACGAGACGGCTCAAAAGGTGATCCGGAAAACGGCAAGGTTAGCCTCTTATTATAACAGTCATTGGTATGTGTTATACGTGCAAACTTCAAAGGAGTCTCTTGAAAAGATTCCATTAGCTACCCAACGACATTTAATCCATAATTTTAAGAATGCTACTGAGCTGGGAGGAGAGGTAATTCAGGTAAAAGAAGAAAATGTCGCCAAAGCCATTATTGATATAGTTTTGAAAAAGGGGATCACCACTGTCTGTATTGGCAAGCCTCATTTCAACTTATTCCAGGTCATTTTAAAAACCAATGTATTTAACCAGCTCCTGACAAAATTGTCAAAAAGTGAAACCGATATTGTTATTTTATCATAATGGCCATTAGTGTAAAAAATAAAATCAGATTGGGAACACTGTTTCTCTTTTTATTACTGATATTATTGGGTGGCTTTAGCCTTTATTATCTCGCAAAACTAAAAACGGAATCGAGGAATATTATTAAGGATAATTATGAAACACTTGATTATTGCCATACTATGCAAAGGCAACTGGATGGTATTCGTTTGCATTCTCCGTCGGCGATTCAGGAGTTCGATCTTTATTTAAAAAAACAGGAAGCCAACATTACTGAACCCGGCGAAGGAAAGGCAACAAAAAGTTTACGGGAAGCATTTGACAACCTGGTGGGAGGTGACAGCAGTGAATTAAATTATAACCGCATCGAAAATTCTATCCAGGCCGTTCTCAGTTTGAATATGCAGGCAATAGAAAAGAAAAATAATTATGCCACCAGCTCATCCGAATCAGCAATCGCCACCATTACCGCGATTGCTACTATTGCCTTTATTATCGGGATAAGCTTTGTTTACAATTTTCCGGGGGTTCTTGTTACTCCCATCAAAAAGTTTACAGAAGCCATAAAAGAAATCTCTAAAAAGAACTACCGACACCGCATTCATTTGGAGAGTAAAGACGAATTTGGCCAGCTGGCAGGAGCCTTTAATGACATGACTGAGCGGTTAGAGGATTTTGAGAACAGTAACCTCAATAAACTCATTTTTGAAAAAACAAGAGCTGAAGCGGTCATCAATAGCCTGAAGGATGCGAGTATCGGAATAGACAAGAACAACTCGGTATTATTCGTTAACGAACAGGCTCTTCAATTGCTCGGGCTAAAAAGCGAACAAACTATCGGCAAATCGGTATCGGAGCTAAGCGATAAAAACGACCTTTTCCGGTTCCTGATCACTAATGAAAGCAATGCCCCTTTTAAAATTGTCATGGATGGAAAAGAAAATTATTTTGTCAAGGAACTGATCGAAGTGGGACAGGGAGAAACCAGTAATAAAGTAATCGTTCTGAAAAATATAACCTCCTTTAAGGAATTGGATGTAGCCAAGACTAATTTCATCGCCACCATTTCACACGAACTCAAAACGCCATTGGCTTCTTCAGATTTCAGCCTCAAACTTCTTGAAGATAACCGGGTTGGTACTTTAACAGGCGAGCAGAAGGATTTAATACAGCAAATAAAAAGTGACAACCAGCGAATGCTTAAAATATTAAGCGAATTGCTGAATATGTCGCAGGTAGAAGCGGGCAAAATACAACTCACCATTCAATCCGTTTCACCCAGCCAGGTAATTGAGAGTTCAATCATGGCGGTAAGGTCCACTGCCAAAGAAAAAGAAATAACTATTGAGCAAAATATTGAAAAAGATCTGCCGGATTTCAGGGCTGATGCCGATAAGGTTAGTTGGGTGTTGAATAATTTTCTGACCAACGCCATACGATACTCTCCTTTCGAAGGCACCGTGATAGTTGCTGTTGCAAAAGCAAAAAACCAGCTCTCTTTTGCAGTTACCGATCATGGTCCTGGCATTGACCAGGTCTATATCAACCAGATATTTGAACGCTATTTCCAGATCCCGGGAAGGTCAGATAAAAAAGGCTCCGGAATTGGCCTGGCTATATGCAAGGAGTTTATAGAAGCGATGGGAGGAAAAGTTTGGGTAAAAAGCCAGATTGGAGAGGGTAGCACGTTCGGATTCGACATTCCACTTGGTTTAAACTAATTTACTACAGCGATGGTCTGTCAGTGTAGAAGCCGTTCTTATTTTTTGCAATAATTTCCGGGGCAGTGCGTCCGCAGCTACGGTGATGGCTTCCACAGCTTCACCGATTTTTTTATACAACATACTTATAAACTGTAAAAAATAAGATATGGGCTGACAATACATGAATAATGGTCAGCATCTATTGCAAATAGGTTTCGTAGAATAACGGCTACATAAAAAATGTATTAGCAGCGACATTTTTTTCATGGCAATTGATGGCAACACTACTCCACTATTTTTATTCCTTTGCTGGATGAATTTTATGAAACTACCCTACTGAACTGATGCCAGATTCCAATATTCCCTTCACGCAGGCAACTCTATCCGTATCCCCTATGATTAATAAACCACTCTTCTCTATCGCCATCACTGATAATCATCATTTAATCCGGCAAACACTCTTTCGCATTTTGACCTCGTTTGGGTATGATGTGATCATTGAGGCAGAGCACGGTCAATCATTAATTGAGAAACTCGAAGCAGGTAAATTGCCGGATATCTGCATTATTGATTTAAAAATGCCGTTCCTGGACGGCTATAAAACCACGAGGTATATAAAGCAAAAATGGCCTTTTATTAAGGTGCTGATTTTTTCACTGGAAAATGAGACGCCGAATCAGCAAAAGGCATTCGCCTGCGGGGCTGATGCTTATGTATCAAAGCTTGATGGTCTTGACGTATTAGAAGAAGCATTGGAGAGACTTAAAAGTGGTATATAAAAGTTCTTCTGCTTTCCATTGACCCGCATGTGCTCATGGTCTGCGAAGATCCAATGACCATAAAGTTCTCACCTGGCTGTACTAACGCATCAGCACATCCACCGGTTCATACACCTCCTGAAACGGCCAACCCTGTTTCCATCAATTCTTCGCACAACGGCAGCTAAATCCTTCGGCCTGTTGTAAAGCTGTGCTTGTTGCGTTGTAAACATTATCAAAGGAAGACTTTGTCGCAATGCCTTCGGCAAACGGTTGCGGACACAGAAAATATCGCCGGTCTTAGAATCTCAGTTTTAACCCATAATTGACTACAATCCCATCAAGAGGCGCCCATACTTCCGTGAACTGCGGTGTATTGTATGGTGCAGATTTTAAACTTTCAAAATCCGTTTGTCGCAGATTGGTATAGTTCTCTACATTGCCAAAGAAGGTATAGTTCTTCCATGTGTGTTCGATCACCGCGCCAAATGTCCAGAAGGATCTTGACCTACGCCCATTGGAGAGTGGCTGGCTGCTTTTGAATTCATAGTCCAGCCCGATGCGCCATTTGCCGGGAATGGCATATAAGAGGTCGCCTTTCAAACTATGCCGGGGTGTTAGCGTCAGGCCGGCTTTTGTATTATTGAAATGATTGGTGGCATTGGTATAAGTATAGCCAACAAATAAAACAAAATCATAGAAGCCAAATTTAAAAAAGGTTTCGGCACCGGCACTTTGGGTATAGCCATTTGCATTTACAAAGTTGTAAAAACCGGATGTTGGTGTTGTTTGTTGCAGTATTAGCGGCTTATCCAAATAAGTATAGAAAAACATTTGGTTGAAATGGATAAAATAGTTTTCTCCCAATGTCACTTTATATCCAACGTCAATATTTCCTCCATAAGACTTTTCTGCCTGGGTTGTATTCCTGTCAACAGGCATTACATTCCGGTAGCCCGGCAGCTCCGCTTCCTGGTTAAAAATGCTTGCATTACGATAACCCATGCCGCCGCCGACTCTTGTAGTAAGATTTTTTGTCCACTTAAATAAAGCAGATACTCTTGGCAACACATACCATTTTTCATCAACAACATAATCAGTTCTTAACCCGCTCTCAATAGCCAGTTTGTCCCCCATGTCGAACGTGTAGTTAACAAAAGCACCCAATGTTTTATAATCTTCATTTCTCAGGATGGTGCTTTGCAAAGGTGTTTCATTAAAATCATCAGTATAAAAATTAAGCCCGGCGATAAACATGTTCTTGTCTTTCCTGTTGCTGTAAGTAGCTTCTGAAAACGATGATAACTGTTTGCCGGCAAACCTATATTCACCCAAAGAAAAAGACGGAGTAATGGACAAACTCCGTTTGAAAATATTAAAACTGTTCCTGATCGTTATCGTTTGGCGGATGTCAGGCTTATGATCAAATTTTACTTGCGTTGTAATACGGCTGATGTCATTTACTTCTTTGTAAAAATGATCGGAGGTAATCATTTCGTTGTTGACCAGGTTTACATCACCACCCTGTCTTTTTTCACTTGTAAATGTGGCGCCGGCTGATAACCGGGTACGATCTGTGAAATAAAAAAACAATTTTGGATTGAAGTTATACTTTGTCAGTTGGGGACAATCAGAATATCCGTCTTTGTCCGCATCAAATATTTTGTGAGTATTGCGTTGCGCCAATAATGTAAACCCGATCTTGTCTATTTTCTTACTTACAAAGCTGTTCACATCAAATGCACCGATATGAGAGGCATTCAAATGAATCAATGTTTCTTCTGTAGCCGGTTCTTTTGAAATCAGGTTGATCAAACCGGAAATAGCTCCGCCGCCATATAGCGTGGAGGCTCCACCTTTAATGTATTCAATTTGCCGCAGATCAAGCGGCGGGATTTGCATAATGCTCAATGAACCGCTAAAGCCGCCATATAACGGAAACCCATCTTTCAATATCTGGGTATAACGTCCGTCAAGTCCCTGGATACGGACATTGGCGGTATTACTGGTTGCCGAAGTTTGCTGCACCTGTATGCCCGTACTATGTGTAAGCAAATGGGCCACTTTACTTGGGTCCATAGTGGCGGCCTCATCAATTTCTTCTGTCAACACTTCTACGCGGGTAGGCGTATTGGCAATGCTGCGGTTGCTTCTTGTGCCCTGTACTACCACTTCTTCCAATGCTTCAGCTACCGGGACAAGCAACAATTCGGTGGCGGCAGTATCCAATAAAGGAAAAGTGAAAACAAATTCTTTTGTTTGATAACCTACATGGCTTATTACAATCGCCTGTCTTCCGACGGGCACCCCGGTAATAACTATTTCTCCTGCCCGGTTAGAAACAGCATGCAGCGTATCTCCTTTTAACGAAATGGAAGCTTCATCCAGTACTTCTCTTGTTACACTGTCTTTAATTATTGCCCTGAAGGTATTTTGAGTCCATGCGGCATTGAATACTAATAATGCCAAAACAGGCAATACTATTATTTTCATTTTTTGATTGCTTCTTCAAATTTAGCTCCATATCACCAACAACCGAACCAGGAAGACTTCATTGCTTCGGATACCTCATTAATCCGGTTGTTGGCATCAAACCTGCTTCGTCACACTGGATCAACAGGTATCACCCGGCAACCCGGCAAGACTTATGGATGCATTTGTTGACAAGCTTGACTTGCCAAAGCTTGGCTTTAATCGCACAATACCAAAGGGAGACGGTCGTCCGCCATATGCACCACCGGTGTTGTTAAAGCTATACTTGTATGGCTATTTGAACAAAGTACGCAGCAGCCGCAAATTAGAACAGGAATGTTATCGTAATATCGAACTACGCTGGCTGATGCAGGAGTTGTGTCCCAACTATCACACCATAGCGATGAAGATAGATTATGTCGTTCACCTGTGATTAGGTCAGCCGGGACAAATGTTCATCCGTGTTTATGAAGCTGATGGGATATTCCGTCAGCCCAAATAACGCAAAACTCAATGTTAGCGGTTCGTTGTTTTTTGTTTTCATTTGTTATTTAGTTGTTCTGCCAACCCAATTAGAAGTCCTTCTGTTCCGCGAATGTAGCATAGCCGATATATGTCTTCATATTGAACCACTTCGCCAACAAGTTCAGCACCTTGCTTTGTAAGTCTGGACACCAACTCGTTAATATTGTCAACTCTGAACATAATTCTTAGATACCCAAGAGAATTAACAGGTGCTTTTCGATGGTCAGAAATAGTTGTCGGTGTCAGAAATTTTGAAATCTCAAGACGGCTGTGCCCGTCAGGGGTAACCATCATCGCAACCTCTACGCTCTGATTGCCAAGTCCAGTTACACGACCTGCCCATTCTCCTTCAATCATTGCTCGTCCTTCAAGTTTCAGTCCTATTTCTGTGAAAAAAGAAATTGCATTATCAAGATTTTCTACAACGATACCAACGTTGTTCATTTCAAGTAATTTACTTTTTGTCATATCGTTTAGCGGTTAGTTTTTTACTGTCGTATGGGCTCGTAATAAAGCACGATTGCACCAGAACCAAGAGTTTTTGTTTTTAAAAGTTTAAAAATTGTCCTGTCTTTTATTTTGTCAAACAATGGCAGGCCTTTTCCAACTATGACAGGATGAACACAAAGCTGAAACTCATCAATCAAATTAAGGTTCATTAGCTGAATAATTAAACTCCGACTTCCAACTAAAATGTCTTTGCCCGATTGTTGTTTGAGTTCTGAAACTTCTTCTTCAATAGGTTGATTTGACAATTTAGCACTGTCCCATTCCGTATTTTTCAGCGTATGTGAAAAAACAATTTTGGGTACTTTGTCTATTGCCACTGCAAATTCGTCCATTGATTTTTCTCCTGATGGATTTTTTAGCAGTGTTTGCCAGAATTGCATAAGTTGGTAGGTCGTCCTTCCATATAGAGTTACCCCTGCATTGTCTAACAGTTCAGAGTAATGTTGATGTAATTCTTCGTCCGGAATTCCTGCTGTGTGGTCGCAAAACCCGTCAAGTGTCATATTGATTGCTGCAATTACTTTTCTCATATTTTTAAGTTTATGTCAATTATGCTCGTGGTCGTCCTACAATGACCGCTAACGATCGGGATTTACGAAGTGCCCACGGATGGAGCAGATGCGGGAGCGAAAGCCAGAGGCTTTCAGCGAAGCAGCTGCGAGAATCTGTGGGTACGTGTAAATTTATCGGGGCATTTTGTAAATCCTCATGTTCGCCGCAGGTGACTTGCACAAAGTTCACTACCCGATAAATTTACAAGTAAATCCCGATCGTTCGACCGCAATAGCTTAGGAGAAAAAGACCGGGAGTCCGCAAAGCGGACGAAGGGATTTTTCCTTGTGCGAGGCATTGCGGTCGAACGGGCAGGTATTGCCGAAGTGCAGGAAATAGAATTCCGTCCGCCCCGGAGGACCGCTGCTGAGTAAAGATAAAAAAGATGATGATATGCACATAGCTAAATAGATAAGGTCAAGCTGGATATGCAGCCCAACAGAATTACAAAAGCTGAAACACGGTTTCCGTCAGCCTGCATTTTGGCAATACCAATGTTGTATGTTCGCCCTTCGTTTTGGTAACTTGAATTGAACGTATGTGTCCACTGTGGCAGAGTGTGTCCCGAAAGCGTAGGAACAAGGCGGGCTCTTTTGCAAAGTTGGCTTTTGTGTGTCGGCTTTGTGTGCCTTGCAAATCTGCCCGATTTGGTGAGTTGGCTTATGTGTTGGCATTCTATTGTTGTCATTAGAAAATGAGTCTAAATAGCTACGCCATCGCCTTTGCATACCCCACCGTATCCCTGTACATCTGCGGCGATACATCTGCATTTACTTTGAAGAACCGGCTGAAATAATATTCATCTTCATACCCTAATTCGTAAGCAATTTCTTTCACGGTTTTATTAGTAAGGTAAAGTTCCCGTTTGGCTTCAATGATGATGCGTTCGTTTATTAAACTGCTGATAGTTTTATTAAAATGGTTCTTGGTAATTTTTGCCAGCGCCTTTGGTGTTATGTAAAGCATCTCCGCATAATCTGATGGCGAATGTTTGGTTTTAAAGTTCTCTTCAATGGCATCTTTTAATTTCTGCAGAATGAAGGGTTCTTTATTGTCCTTCATTTCTTCTGCTGCCTGTGTATGCTGCTGTGTTTTTAAACGGGATGCTGTTATCAAAAATATTTTTAAATACGAAACAAGCAATTCATATTGTGCCAGTGCCGGGTTTTGCATTTCAGTTTTTATCTGTTGGCAAAGCATTTCAAAAGTGGCAGCGGAAGGTTGATCCACTGTTACAAATGGCGGCTGATATACATTGTTGTACAATACCCCATTACAGGCTACTTCTTTGTGATGTTTATGGATGCAAAAAAAATCAGAATGAAAATGAATGGCTATTCCTTTCAGCGGTTTATCCATTGTAAACATATACGGCTGGTATGGGGCAAAGGCAAATAAACTTCCGGCTGCAAAATCATACTCAGCAAAATCGGCTTTTATTTTTCCATTGCCCTCTTTCACCCATATCAGTGAAAAATAATTCTGTCGTTGTATATGGTCAAAATGACTGTTGTCTTCAAATTCAAATAGTTTGAATGCAAGATTGCCGTTTTGCGGATTGATTAATGTAAATGTTGACTGATTGAGCATTGTTATCTCTTATATTAAATGAGTTGATAAAAGTTTGATACCCCAATATACCTGTTAGCTGTAAACCCCTCTGCATAAGCGGCATTAATGGGCCTTCCATAAATGCTGTTCATGCTTTTTATCTGGTTAATGAGGCCAAGTATTGAATTTGGTTCATTATCCTTTGGCTCTACAAATTGAGATTTAAATGACAGGATGGCTTCCATTTTTTTATCCATTTGTGCTGTGATGTCTATCACAAAAACGGGGTCAATAAAATAATCCTGTATGTAATGATAAACTGCCTGCGGTCTCCATGCTTCCTGTTCAACACCGTTGTAAAAAGTTTTTTTCTTTTTTAATCCTGATAAAAAAGCTGCATCCGAAACAAGTTTTGCTGCATTGGCATGGTCGGGGTGACGGTCATTTATGGCATTGGCTATAACAATTGCAGGGCGGTATTTTCTTATTGCCTCTATTATCAATAACCTGTTTGCTTCATTATTTTCAATACCACCGTCTGGTAAATTCAATTGCTTCCTTTGGTTAATCCCCATCAATACAGCCGCAGCTTCCGCTTCTTTTTTTCTTTCTTCCACAGTGCCATAGCTGCCCATTTCACCGGCAGTTAAATCAACAACAGCCACAGCTTTCCCCATTTCAATATGCTTAATCAATACACCGGCTGCGGCACACTCCACATCATCCGGATGGGCGCCAAAAGCAAGTATATCAACAGTTGAATCTACAGGCATCAGATATATTTTTTAAACAACACAGAAGCAATATGTCCACCAAAACCAAATGTGTTACTCATGGCATAATTAATTTCTTTTTGCTGTGCGGCACCTAAGGTTAAATTGAATCTGTCATTCCAACCCGGCTCCACTTCATCGGTGTTAATTGTTGGAGGCACTATGTTTTCCTGCACCGCTTTTACAGTAATAATGGCTTCGATGGCACCGGCTGCACCCAATAAATGACCGGTCATTGATTTAGTGCCGCTAATGTTCAAAGTGTTTCTTTCACCAAACACTCTTGCAATTGCTTTCAATTCACTCTCATCACCCAAAGGGGTGGATGTTGCATGTGCATTTACATAATCAACTGCATCCGGTGTAATGCCTGCATCATCTAATGCATCCAGCATTCCAAGATAAGCACCTTCACCTTCAGGATGTGTACCGGTTAAATGGTAAGCATCTGCGGCCATTCCACCACCCACCACTTCTGCAAGTATGTAAGCCCCTCTTGCTAAGGCACTATCTAAACTTTCCACCACCAGTGCCCCGCTTCCTTCACCCATAACAAAACCATCCCGCTTTATATCAAAGGGCCTTGATGCTGCCTGCGGATTTTCATTATGTGTACTCAACGCTTTGGAGGCATTAAATCCACCCACACCGCTTTCATTAATCGCCGCTTCCGAACCACCGGCAATTACAATATCTGCTTTACCCAACCGTATGTAATTAAATGCATCAATAATGGCGGTGGTAGACGATGCACAGGCAGAAATGGTAGAAAAATTCAATCCTCTTAACCCATGACGTATAGAAATGACTCCCGAAGGAATATCAGCAATAATCTTTGGAATAAAATAAGGATTGAACCTCGGGTTTTTATTTCCTTTAAAAAAATCTTCCAACTGGTCCTGGAAAGTTAAAATACCGCCGTTACCCGAACCCCAGATAACGCCAATCTTATTTTTATTAAGTGTTTCAAAATTTAATCCCGCCTGTTTTATGGCTTCCTCAGCAGCAGCAACAGCATACTGTGTAAACAAATCATATTTTCTCGCTTCATTCTTTTCAAAATAAGTTCCGGCATTAAAACCTTTTACTTCTGCAGCAAATTTTGTTTTAAATAAACTGCTGTCAAATTTTGTAATAAAGTCAACACCGCTTTTGCCGGCAACAATATTTTTCCAAAACTCATCCACCGAGTTTCCCAGCGGAGTAATGGCGCCCATTCCTGTTATCACCACCCGTTTTAATTCTTTGGTCATGCTTCCTTTTCTTTTAATCTTTGTTTCAGCTCTTTTACTTCCGCTTGCAATTTAGCTATATGTTTCAGTTGACCTGCAAAAGCTTCTTCAATGTCTTCTACTGTATATCTCGGTGTAATATGCTGCGGACAGTTCCAATCATAAGCTTCCACATGCAGCACCATCATCCGTTCAGGTTTAAATTTATAATCATTTAAATCCAGTAAATCATACAGCTTCGGGTCATCTTTCAGTTCCACAATTTCAGCTTTGGCCAGAATTTTTAACCTTGTTCTCGCTGGGTAATCCACCATTATCATTGCAACATTATTATTGGTGGCAATATTGCCAACAGAAATGTACTGCATGTTACCACGAAAATCTATAAAACCAATCCGTTTATCATCCAGCACTTTTACAAAACCTTTTGGTCCGCCACGGTGCTGTATGTATGGAAAATTATTTTCGCCAATACTCGTCATATAAAAACTGTCCCGCTGCGATATAAAATCAATTTCACTTTCCGTTAACCCATCTACATAAGTCTGTTTTTCCATTCTTGCATAACTTGCACGGCTTCCGTTTTTTTCCTGTAATGCTTTAACAGCATCCGTAAAAGCAATTGTTGCAAAATTTTTTGCCATGTTCTTTTTTTATTGTCCCGGCTTTTTGAATGCCTGCTCTGCTTTCGTTGTATCACTCACTTGTACTGCATCAATGCTGTTCAGCAGAGAAATAGCATTCTTAGTTACGCCTTTTACTGCAGAATTGTTTGCTTCCTGTTGTAAAACAACATCCCACAACGTATCTCCGCATTCATCAGGAAGCACAACCGGCTCATCATCGTAATTTAAAGTTTCTTGTTGCATATAATAATTTATTTGAGTTTTCTGTCTTTCGCATCAATCTCCACATCATTAATGCTTGCATAACGTTTAGCCATATAACCATTCTCATCAAACTCCCAGTTCTCATTTCCATAAGCACGAAACCATTGTCCCGCTGCATTTTGATACTCATACTCAAACCTCACAGCAATGCGGTTGCCGGTATGTGCCCAATATTCTTTTTTCAGTTTATAGTCTAATTCCTTTTCCCATTTACCGGTAAGAAATTGTACAATTTCATCACGGCCATTGATGAACTGGTTACGGTTTCTCCATTCACTAGCTACCGTGTATGCTTTTGAAACCCTCACCGGGTCTTTACTGTTCCAGGCATCTTCGGCCATTTGAATTTTTTGTTTGGAAGTTTCTTCCGTAAACGGAGGAAGCGGATGACGTTGTTCCATGTTTTGATTTTTTATGATAAACATTCCGGGCAAAATAAATTAGCCCTGAAAATTAATTGTGCTATTTCTTTTTCCAGCGATTGCTGTTTGTCTTTAGCATACCACAAATGAAGTTCATTGGCATAAGTGGCAGCAGTAGCCGGGTTAGCTTTTAATTCCTTCACCATCCTTTGTGCAATTGTTGGTCTTGGCCCCCAAATACCGGTTACATTATAATGCTCACCCAATTGAACCAGTTTGGGTATTGACCTTGTTCCATTGGTAAGGTATGCATTCATTAATTCATCGTTTTGGTCACGGTAAACCAATTTCATCTCAATCTTTCCTTCACTTAACTGTGCAATGGCGTTCAATGCAGGCAATGTTTGTGAAGCATCACCACACCAGTGTTCTGTCAAAACCAGCCAGTAAGTTTTATGCTTTAGGTTTTTCACCTGTGCAATAATTTCTGCGGATGGCTTATAAGTTTTCTCCACCCGGTGCATCCTGCGTTGATTCAGGTTGATGTATTCCTTTGTTTTCATGTTTGCATTCAGTGCCAGGTCTTCCGCCATCTGTTGTTTGTATTGATTATAACTGATTCCATTTTCAAGGTAATTTCTATAATCAGCTTTTGTTAATCCTTTCTGTTGTATTGTATTGGTCATTGTGTTTGTTTTACAGTACAAAGGTGCACCCAATTAATGCCATAAAAAATGGAAAATGGACGCAGGGGGATGGACAATTTTCCCTGCTACAGATTTATGTAATAAAAAAGCCGAGAATTGCTCCCGGCTTTTACCTTTACTTTTAACCATGATAATATCTTTCGTTGATGATTTTGCCATCTTTCCAGGTAGTGGATGCCACTTGTTCAATCCTTGCAATATCTTTTCCATTTACCTGTAATACCAAGGCAACATTGTAAAAAGAATGATTGCCATTTACAGCGGCATTACCTACTTCATAAGCGATAAAGCCCGTAACGTTATTGGCAGCCTGGAAAGCAGCGAGTGCAGCTTTTGCATTGGCTTTTCCGCTTATAACCGGGCCGTTGGCTTCCTGTGTTTGCACATCATCGGCAAAATATTTTTCCTGTGCTTCGGCTATCTCGCCTTTTTTAAGCATCTCTAATAAATCGTTGAGAGGAACATTGCTGTTTGTCATTGTATTAATTTTTAATTGTTTGATTATTGTTGACAGTACAAAGGTGCTTCAGTTATGAGCCTTAAAAAATGGAGAGTGAGCGCAAGTGGATGGACGATTTTCCCTGTTATGGACTTGTTTAATAAAAAAGCCGGGTGCAATCCCCGGCTTTGAATTTTTCATTACTGATTATAAATCTTAGTTAAGCACTGCTTCTGTTTCCAAAGCCGGTGCCAAAGGAAAATCAACCGGAATTTTAGTAAGGTTATGCAAATAGTTCATCGCTGTTTTATCACTCACTTGCAGAATGAGGTCAACTAAGTTTTCATTGGTATAACCTTGTGCAAAGAAATCATCAACCAATGCTGCGTCTGCATTGCCACGGTTACGGGTGATACTGGCAGCTAATTTCACCAATGCATTCAGTCTGGGGTTATCAGTTTTTTCACGGCGGATATCCAGCAGTTGTTCGTCTGTAAAACCATTCATTTTACCAATTACGGTGTGGGCACTTTTACAGTATAAACAATTGTTTACTTCGCTTACCACTAAATTAACCGCTTCTTTTTCTTTGTTGCTCAACGTGGTTTTGGCATTTTGATAAGCCAGGTAACGGCCTAATCCATTTTCAGAATAAGCGATAGCGGCATACAAATTCGGAACGAAACCCAGCGCTTTGTTTAAATTATCAAAGATGGTTTGATTAGCAGGTGCTACTTCATTTCTTGAGGGAACTGTGAATTTTTTCATTGTTTTATTTTTTAATTTTTGATGTCGTTATTGACAGCGCAAAGATGATTCGGTATCAACCCTTAAAAAATGGAGGATGAACGCAGATAGATGGATAATTTTCCATATTGAGCCGACTAAAGATATGTTGCTGATATGTTGTACTAATGATGATGGATACTCGTCAGCCGGGGTGGGTGGGTAGTGCGTTGGCATTTTTAGCTTTTGGCAAGGTTGGCATTGTGTCTGGGTTTTGTGTGCCTCGCAAAAAGCTAAAAATAGCGTTGGGCAGCATGGCAAAGTTTTAGGTCTTGCCAAACAGGAACAGTGTGTCCCCATATGGTGACATACAACGATCGGGATTTACGAAGTGCCCACGGATGGAGCAGATGCGGGAGCGAAAGCCAGAGGCTTTCAGCGAAGCAGCTGCGAGAATCTGTGGGTACGTGTAAATTTATCGGGGCATTTTGTAAATCCTTTTGTTCGCCGCAGGTGACTTGCACAAAGTTCACCGCCCGATAAATTTACAAGTAAATCCCGATCGTTCGACCGCAATAGCTTAGGAGAAAAAGACCGGGAGTCCGCAAAGCGGACGAAGGGATTTTTCCTTGTGCGAGGCATTGCGGTCGAACGAGTGTATTTCTGCTAAAATATGCTACCAACAATAGTAAAACAATATTTTCAACACCTTCTTTTTTAAGCCTATTAACAAAAAATGCGCTACTTCCTATTTGTAACGCAAATACAACCCAGGCCAGTTTATATCAACCGGCAATGATCGTTCGGACATTTGGCATACACCCCAATGACAAAACCGGAATAATTCATTATCCAGGTTTTTTTATTGACTCAATTAACAGTTCCATACCTGCTGATAGTTATTTTTTCTGCCAATCGATGCTATGGTAATACCAAATACTGGTTCTGACATATAAACCCTTACGCTTTAATTCAATGATTGCGTACAAGTACCCCGCAGGTTTCCGTAAACAAAATTCTACAGGCAGGCAGGTAATTTCATTACCCGGAAATGACAGCTATGTCTATTTTTTAAGGTGGCGGTTCGTAGTTTCTTTGTACTGCAAGCAAAGCGTTGATCCGTTCCTTACAAAAATCCAATCCATTGAAAACGTTTTGATCCGTACCCTATCGAAAATCCGTGCTGAAGTTTTTGTGGTGATAACAAGGCTTTCAATCACGTGAATAAATAAAGCGGCAATATGCCGCTTTATTTTTTAATTCATCTTGTGATGCCGTTGGCATTACGCTTTATTATCATTTTTTCATTGAACCTCTTTTAATTATTCCTGTGAATGAAGCGCTACCTTATTTCCTTCTGTGTCCTGGAATATCGCCATGTAGCCAATTTCGGGTGTAATCTGTGTTTTAGGGCTTAGTACCGTGCCGCCCATGCCCTCAATTTTTTCAAGTATGGAATCCATGGAAGGGTTGGCGTTTAAATAAATGAGTGGCCCATGCTGACCGGGCTGATGAAACTCTCCCTGCACTAATGCGCCGGACAGCTTGCCGCTGCCCATTGTGTAGGGGAAGAAAGCCATTTGCATTCCCATCATTTCGGATTCTTCCATATGCATACTGAAGGCTGCCTGGTAAAAATGTTTGGCCCGTTGCATATCTGTAACGGGAATCTCAAACCAGTTAAGGCTGTTGGTTGTAGCATCCATAGTAATAAGTTTTAAAGGTGTTTTATACAGAGCAATTTAGAGATTAATTAAAATGAACAAGCAGCGCTGAATTGAATTAACAGAAAGTTCTTGTGATGCTATGAAATGCAATGCGTGCAGCCAAAATTTTCGCTTATCCAAACCCACCCCTTTGGAATCTTTGTTATGCGCAATCACTTCTTCCCCTCGGGCGGAAGGGATGCAGCGTTTATTAAACTGCAAAAGCTAAGAACCTAACGCAGCGAAAATTGGAATGGATCCACTGAAAGCTAATGAAATCATATCAACGCTGACGGTTAATAACCGTATCATTTAATGTTTTTAAAAAAGCGACCATGGCTTTCTTTTCATAAGCGCTTAGCTTCAATCGTTCTTCGGGCAGGGTTTGATGATCTAACCTGAGCCCCCATCCTTTTCCGCCGCCCCTGTCATAAAAGGCTATCACTTCTTCCAGCGTGTTGAATACACCATTGTGCATGTAAGGCGCTGTCAGTTCGATGTTGCGAAGTGTTGGTGTTTTGAAGGCAAAGCGATACAGATCAATCTTGTGATTGTAATATTTTCCCTGATCCGCATCCAGTTGCGGCTGCAGCGTATCGGTAGTGGCAGGTACACCAATTATCTCCGCATCGATCTTTAAGAATTGCGGCGGATTAGTACCATTGAATAAAGGGACGAAATGACAAGTACCGCATTTACCCTTACCCATGAATAAATTGAAGCCGTCAATCTCCACCTGGTTCATCGCCATGTTATTTCCCTGCATATACTGATCAAATCTTGAGTTGAGGGCAATAAGGGAACGTACATAGGCTGCTATGGCATTTTTTATATGATGTTCATTGATCTCTTCTTCCTGATAGGCCTTTTTAAAAAGTTGCTGGTATTCTCCGTCCTCTTTTAAAAACTTCACGGCAGCCGACAGCGATCCATGCATTTCATCTTTATTTGTAATCACCGCTTTGGCCTGGTCTTCGAGATAGGCGACACGGGTATCATAAAACAGTGCAGGTTGCAAGGCTGCATTCAACAGCGTGGGTGTATTTCTTCGGAGTGAAGCCAAACCATTCAATGCCTTATTGGTTTTTAACCCATCCGTAAAAGCCTTATCAGGCTGGTGACAGGAGGCACAGCTCCTGCTTCGATTCACCGACAGTACCCGATCATAAAAAAGTTTTTCACCCAGCGCTATTTTCACCGCCGAAGAAGCAGAGGCGGCATCGGGGGTATAAAAATCGGGATTAAAAATACCTGCGGCGAATAAATGCCCGGCACCGGCCTTCAACAACCGGGGCTCATTGAATACCGGGATATCCAATTCGTTTTGCAGGGCCAATATATTTTCCGCTAACGGGTCGAGGTACCGGGTTATTAACTGCATACGGTCAAGCGCAATAAAATCGTGCTGTGCAGCCAGGTATTTTTGTGTTGCCTGCAACAAGCTATCTATAGTTTGCGAGGTTTTATTTTTTTGCAGGTACGATGACAGGTAAAATTGTATTCCCTTAACGGAAGCAGCCGCTTCGTTGATGCTGTTTTGGGCAATGGGAGAATCAAAACCTGAAATACCAAGGGTGATGATGCGGAACAACTGTAAACGTAAAGCATCAAAAACATGCGCATCGGTGGTTTCTAAATTAAGCGCCGCTTTCTGTAAACGGGAAATATTGGAACGAAGCAATGCGATTTGCTGCAGCAATTCTTTGTTTGAACTGCTGTCATAGACGGGAAATAAAAATTCTTCGATCACCTGGAAGCCTTCCGGTTCGATAGTGATCGCTTTATTTTCAGGTTCTACTTCCTGTAAGGCAGGGCCATTGATAAACCTGGCAGTATACGGCTGATAGTATTCTGCCAGCCATTCTATTTGTTTATAGGCATATTTTGCCTTGTAAAACTGCTGTTGAAGGTCAGTGACAGCAACGTTCTTCTTCGTCAAAGCTATAAGCGTATCAACCTGCTTTAGCAGCGCTTCGATATCACCCTGGTAAGCGGCGACCACCTGTTCCGCTTTTGTTTCTTTTTTTGAATGGAAACAAGCGGCCCATATTAAAATTAAACAGGCTAAACAACTGATGGCAATAACCCATGTTTTTTTCATATGTTATTCGCTATTGTTTTTTTGCTATATGGAATCTTGCCTATCGGCAGACAGGTTCGCCAAATAATCATCTTGGTTGGTGATAAGCACTTCATGGCTCATTTCATTGCTAAAAAAGAAAAATTCCCCGGACCCTGAAGCCCGGGGAAAATCAATAGAAATTAGTTTTTATTTGGGCAAGCCCTGTAAAATAACGATTTGGCTTCCCTGTTTTTCGCTGGCTCTTTTGGAACCGCCATCCACACCGGCAAATTTTGCATCGGTCCATGAATGGGGCTGGATGCACAGTATAAATGTATTGGGCAGATGTACCAGGTCAGAAATATCCACCAGGGCACCATATTCCCAGCTTCCTTTTTTCGAAACGCCATTGACATTATATTTGGCTGCGTCGGCTTCATTTCTGCGATGATCCAGTTCAAAAACTTTTTTCAATTCACCCGTTGCTATGCTGAACTGATAAACGTAGGCGTCATGCTCCTCGGAGCCATAGGTATTAGAGTCTTCCTGGATGTAAACATAGTTTTCCGTAACCATGATATTGTCCGGGTTTTGAAAATCCTTTGCGATGCCATTATTGTCATCACCATCGAGTATGCAGGTCAATTTTCCTTTGAGGGGATCGGAAGGGTCCAACTCCAGCTTGTATACACGGCCCATGACGGTGCGGGATAAATCGGTATTAACGCCGGAGGGATCCTGGCCTGTAACGTTGAAATAAATTTCCCTGCTATTTCCTTTGCCTTTGCGATAGTCAATATCTTCTACCCGGCCAAACTTGATAGCTTGCAAGGGATCGACCAAAGCCTGTATCTGGGTACCGGTTAGGGTTTTGTGATTTTCAATTTTTACAAACTCCACCCCGTAGGTAGTTCCTACCGTCATGGCTGTTTCTTTTTGTACGCCATCTACCCTTTTCAACATGTATTGACTTCCGTTTTCCAGATCACCCGTGATATCTGATTTATACATTGCCAGCTGTCCGCCACTTGCGTCTGAGGCATCTTCGCCGGTGATGATAATGGTTTTACCAGGATAAGCATGTTTGCTTAATGGTACTGCATTTTCAGCACTCCATTTACCCAATCCCGGCAAACCTTTTGCGACATTGGGGCTCAAACTTGTGGCAAAGGGATCAATGCCATGAATCATTGCTTCCGAATTACTTTCACCGGCAGAAAGATAAAGGGGACCAAAACCATTTTCCTGCGGAGTTGCCATCGTACCCGAGCAGAGGCGCCAGGTACCGCCATCCGAGTTTAATGCATACTCACCACGAAGTGGTTTTAAATTCTTATCTAAAAAGAGCCTTGCAACAGAATAATTGTCTTCGTTGTTCACCATCATAATATATCCATCACCATCAGGATTTTTTACCAATCCTGCGCCGTCAGCCGAGCCGGCAAAACGAAAGCCTGTAAATTCATCATCGCTGCTGATGAGGCTGTAAATATTCACCGCTTCAAAACCCGGCATTTTTTTGATTAATGCAGGTGTTACCGAATAATTCTGAAGCCTCGATGCTTTTAGGGCTGCCAGTGCGTTAGCTTTTTCAGCAGTATCAGTTACTTGTTCTTCTTCTGAAGTTGCTTTTAAACTTTTGGAACAGGAATCAGCAAGCATGACTGTGGCAACAGCCATGGCGCAAATCGACAAAGGTTTGATGAGTTTTATCATTACAGAAACGTTTTAATGTATCAAAGGTGAAAGGTGGGAGTTAGCAAATCGTTACGCAGATATGAAGGGATTGTGAAGAAAAGGAAGAATGCATTCTTATATGCCTGGGCATAAAAAAACCACCCCGGGCTGCTTGCTCCCCGGGATGGTAACTGCATGAGAAATTGCTTACAATGGACAACTGCTAATCCATCTGTAGCCTGGAACGACGTTGTTGAAAGAACTGGTGCAAAGATGCCCGCCCACTGTTACAACAGGGTTATCACAAGGTTATTAATGCATTAACTCCCCTGATAAACTACATCCAGGTGATGGCGATGACCATAGGCAAGTTTTTGCCTGACCGGAAAAATTTAATATTACCTTATTGTTAAGTTTTCTATCTTTAAAGAGATAAGGTTCCTTTGAAAATTGCTGCCCTCATATTATCCCTTGCGCTGCTAAGCGGTGTTTTCGCCCCGCCAGCATTTACCCAAAGTCATCACAGCCCGGTGCGTTTTGATTTTTATGGCGATACTATTGCATTTGATTTTGATCCGGCAACAAGAGTGGAGTTTAACGGACCGCTTTCTGCGGATAACATCCAATCTTTTTACGAGGCTATCAGCAAAACCAATTACCAACCCATCGTATCTGCCCTGCTGAACTATAAAGAAGAATATAAGCCCGACGACTGGTTGTTTTATCAACTGATCCGGAAGACTGCGCAACAAATAAGCCCCAAGGCGGAGAATTATGAACGTTATACCCTGTATAAATGGTTCTTTTTATCCAAATCGGGCTATGACGCCACGCTGGCCATTTCAGCCAACCGCATTCTTTTTTATGTGCAGAGTGATGAGAACATTTATAATATTCCGTTCCGGGTGTGTGATGGCAAACAGTATGTCTGCCTGAACTATCATGACTATGGGAGCATCGACTTCGACAAAGAAAAATTCACCGGGTTAGCCGTTAAAAGGTCCGAAGCACAGAAAGCCTTTTCGTATAAAGTGACCAGTTTACCCGGGTTTACCGCTGCTGACTATGAAGAAAAAGATATTTCCTTCAATTACTATCAAACCAATTATCATTTCAAAGTAAAGCTGAATCCGCAGGTAAAAACCATTTTTGCTAATTACCCGGTGGTTGATTATGCCTCGTATTTCAATATACCGTTAAGCCAGGAAACCTATCGTTCGCTGATCCCTTCGCTGAAGAAAAATATAAAGGGAATGAATACCCGCAATGGCGTTGACTACCTGATGCGTTTTACCCGTTATGCCTTCCTGTTTGAAAAAGACGCAGATGCTTTTGGTAAAGAAAAAAGAATGTCGCCGGAAGAAACTTTACTGTATGGTCAAAGCGATTGTGAAGACCGGGCCGCTTTGTTTTTTTACCTGGTAAAAGAAATTTATAACCTGCCGATGATTGTGCTGGCTTATCCCAAGCATGTGACGATTGCCGTAAAATTCGATAAGCCTATCGGCCATGCGATTGTTTATAACGGCAGCAAGTATTCTGTCTGCGAACCTACGCCGCAACGGGACGATCTGCAGGTGGGACAATTATTGCCCGACCTGAAAAAGAGCTCCTATGAAGTGGTGTATGCCTATAATCCCCAAAACCACTAAAGGAGGGCAAGAGCTAAGCAATTTGTGGTTTTGAATAATATTTATTCCGCAGCCAGAATGCCACATTGACCAATGCAATCAGAGCAGGCACTTCCACCAGGGGGCCTATTACCCCGGCAAATGCCTGGCCACTGTTAATACCAAATACACCAATGGCAACTGCGATGGCTAATTCAAAATTGTTGCCAGCCGCTGTAAATGCAATTGAAGTATTTGTTGAATAATCAGCCCCCATTTTTTTACCAATAATGAAGCTCACCAGGAACATGATGACAAAATAAATTACCAATGGTATGGCAATGCGAAGTACATCAAAGGGTATCTGCACGATCAATTCGCCTTTCAGGCTAAACATTACGATGATGGTAAACAGTAAAGCAATTAAAGTTATTGGGGAAACAAAAGGAATGAATTTTGTTTGATACCATTCTTCGCCTTTGATTTTTATCAGGATGTATCTTGTGAAAAAACCCGCAACGAAGGGAATACCTAAATAAATAGCCACACTCTCTGCTATCTGCCCAATAGTTATGTCTACGACTGAACCTGTGAAGCCAAATAAAGGCGGAAGTACAGTAATAAATACATATGCATAGACACCAAACATCAACACCTGGAAAATACTGTTTAATGCCACCAGGCCTGCGGCATATTCCCTGCTCCCCTCAGCCAATTCATTCCACACAATTACCATAGCAATACAGCGAGCCAGGCCAATCAGTATAAGACCTATCATGTATTCGGGATAACCTTTCAAAAATGTAATGGCGAGAACAAACATAAGGACGGGACCAATAATCCAGTTGAGCAACAGAGATACACCTAATACTTTAGTATTTTTAAATACTTCCTTTAGTTTATCATACCTGACCTTGGTAAAAGGCGGATACATCATCAGGATCAGACCAATGGCCAGTGGAATATTGGTCGTACCACTCGAAAACGAATTAATAAAAGCTGAACTGGATGGAAAGAAATAGCCAATTCCCACTCCTATTGCCATTGCGAGGAAAATCCACAGTGTAAGGTATCGATCTAAGAAACCTAATTTCTTTCTTTCGTGTGCCGGTGCACAATTGTTCGCACTCATACGCTGGATTATTTATCAGTAAGTTTTGAAAAAAGGTATAAGCATTCCATGGCTATCTGGTTGCTCCGCTCAGTATACTTTTCATCCTGGAGTATAGTATTGTCAAATGCTTTTGGGTCGTTGTAAGTTGTTCCGATACGAAGCTGAGAGCCTGGAATAAAAGGACAGTTTTCTTCTGCCTCCGAGCATGTCATTATAGCTGCGAAATCCTGGGAGGGATTGCCGGGATGGTTATATACTTTAGAAAAGCAGGTGACAAATTCAGTTTCAGAAAAATATACTTCGTAAACAGGATTGTTGCTTTCATCAGTTTTCTTTACATCGAAGCCTGTTGCACGCAATGCCTTAATTGCATTTGGATTAAAGGCAGTGGCTTCTGTACCACCGGAAAATGTTTGTATGTTTTCAATGCCGTAATACGCTGCTGCAACCGCTGCCCACACCTGGCCGAAATGACTCCGGCGGGAATTATGTGTACATACATAAACAAGCTTACTGGGCTCATTATTTGTCGCCTTGCTTTTGATGAAGGCAGCAATTTTTTCCAAAAGTATTTTCCGTTCTGCGGGTATTTCCCTGAAATTTTTAGCCAATGCATCACAACGTTCTTTAATGGAAAGAAACATATTTTATTTTTTAATTAAACTAAAAGGCAAATATATTTATTGGTTTATTGCATTATTACGATCAATGAACATAAAAAAAAATCAACAACAATTATCCTTTGCTTTGTAGGCAACAAAGAAAGTCTCGAATTCTTTTTTTACCTGTTGCCATACTTTTTCATCAATACAATAGCTCACGCTTGTGCCCTCGACACAGCCTTTTATTATGCCGATGTTTTTTAATTCTTTTAAGTGCTGGGAAATGGTGGCCTGTGCCAATCCTAGTTCCTCTACCAGGTCACCACAGATACAAGCTTGTGTTTTAACCAAATGCTGAATGATAGCAATCCGAGCCGGGTGGGCCAGGGCTTTAAGCATGGTAGCCAATTTATTTTGCCTGGCCGTAAATATTTCCGTTTTTGTAATGCCCATTGCATCGCAATATTACGATGCATAAAAATGATACCCAAATTAAAAGTTCTCTAACCATTCGCTGTCTGAAGAAATCAACGTGGCTGAACAAATTGTTACCAGATCTTAGAAGAGTTCCTAAGATGTAGTCTATACCTATAATTCCAAAGATCAGCGGGAACCCGATTAGTTTACTGCCGCTTTTGGTTCTACTGCTTTTTCTTGCAACCCGTTCAATAAGTTTTTTACTTCATCACTCATTTTTACAAAATACTTATTGCCTGTTTTGATAAAGAAAAGTGTCATGCATTCTTTGGTGCGGGTAAAGTAAGCGATATAGACTGCATCCCCTTTACCATAGTAATAGATCTTTCCCTGGGTAGCGCAGGTGTCATTTGCCGTAATTATTTCCCCGTTTATATCGGCAGCAATTAAAGACAGGGAAGTTTTGTCAAACAATTTGGTCATGCTGAAAAAACGCGGATTGCCGGGTTTGTGATAATACATAATTGCTGCGCTGTCGCAGGAGGTTAATTCCGGCAACAAGTTCTTTTGAGCCGGCTCTTTACAAGACAGGATCAGCAAGGATATGAGAGCAAAGACGGCTATCGTAATTCTAAACATGCTTTTTTATTCTATTCACAAATTTCTAAAAAAGAACGTCCTGAAAAATATCCAGGACGTTCGTGAATTATAAAGAGATCACTTATTTTTTATTAATAGCTGGCATTCTGCGGATCCCAGTTGGTCCAGCCAGAAGTCCAGTTGGTAGTTCCCATTGCACCGCGATAAGTGGGCTTTTCAAAAAAGCTGTTCATACCATCATAGTTGGAGCCAGCTAATGCAGGCGAACCCGTTTTAGGAAGAAAGTTTGGCGAGGTAGAATAAAAAGGATTTTCCAGCTGAATATCTTCAGCGTTGGTATAGGTTATACAGCCTTCGCTTTCCGCCTTACTCTTAATACCCTCATCTGTAAGAATGGTAGGTTTAACAGTTGGAGAGCCATTTGAAAGAACGATTAAATATGGTTTTGTTACCGCGTGTACCAGGTTGTTTTTGAATTCGGAAATGTTATCTACGTAAGCCTGGGCCGTACCGTCTGACTCAAGACCGAAACCACCTTTCTGATAACCCATTAAAATTGAGTTTCTCAATACAAACTGTACTCGTCTTCTCCAACGGTTAGCTATGTTATGATTGGTAGCTGTCCCTGTTGCATTGTTAGGTCCAACAAAGGTAAAGTTGCTCAACTGCGGACGTGTATTTGGTGTAGCTGTGGTTCCGGAAGCATCGTTGTCAGCTTCAATTCCATTGCCTGCGTCACCGGCATCAACAAAATCAGGCTTTCTCATGGAGATGCCAAACTGGATCTTACCGGTATAACCAAAGTCGAAATCGAAATCATCATCGGCTGTGGCTAATGCGATCAGGTTTTTGGCATTTACTGTACCACCGAAAAACTCGTATGCATCATCATTGCCAAATGACACCTGTACGTTTTCAATGATAGTACCAGCGCCTACTCCACCTAATGTTAAGCCGTTGATCTCAGAACCGGGTTCAGCGGCAATACCAGCAAACTCGATACGAACAAAACGAAGAATACCGCTTTCATCATTGGGATCGGTGCCGCCATATTTACGACCCACACCACCTTCGATAGTAGGTGCAGGATCCAGGGGACGATTGGTTGGCGCCTTACCCAACAGGATGATGCCGCCCCAGTCGCCGGGAGCTCTTTGCCCTGCAGGCTTACCGCTGGTGAAAACGATTGGGTTGGCAGCTTTACCATCTGCAATCAGCTTGCCGCCTCTTTCGATAATCAAAGCTCCTTTTTCCGTAATGTCGCTTTTAATAACAGACCCTGCCTCAATGGTCAATGTAGCTCCTTCCGTAACGTACACATAACCTTTCAGTGTATATGTTCCTTTTGCCAAAAAACGGCTGGATGAAATGGTTCCGGAAATTGTATTGTCTGTACCCGGATCTACCGGAGTGGTTGTTCCGTCGTCGTCAAACTTCACCTTTACACAAGAGGTAACACTGAGGATGGACACGAGAGCCAGTGTACCAAAAAGGATCTTCTTCATATTCGTTTTGTTTTATTTTTGTGGTTGTTGTTAGATTTATTTTTTACTGCCCAAATTAAAGTCGTAGGTAAGGCCCACCGTGATAGTAGAACCGGGCTTATAGGAATTGAACAAGCGGTCGGTTCCGTCTGAAAATGCTTTTTTCTTATCGACATTCTCATAGAAATAGAAAGCCGGGTTTAACAGATCGGCCCAGGTAATTTTAACCTCGCCTTTTTTATTAAATACTTTTTTCGCCAGTTGGAAATCGACCTGGTTGCGGGGACGTTCGTAGATATCCGGGAAACCCAAATCATTGATACCTACCAGTGCCAGGCGTTGTCCTACCCTGTTGTAGAGTAGTGAACCGTTCCAGATCGTGTTTTTACTGTTATATTGTAAACCGGCATTGACCAGGTAAGGAGACTGGCCCTGCAAGGGACGATTCGAAGTGGTAGTACCTGTTGCCCCTGTAGAAGCCAGGGTTACTTTTGAATAGATATAAGTGAGGTTTGCAAAAATGTTGAAGGCGTCGAGATGCTGGCTGATAAAATCCAGGCCTTTTCTTACTTCAAACTCAGCTCCTACAGTGTAGGCACTATTAGCATTGGCGTATTCATAGTTGCGTCTGTCCAATACGCTTGAGGGATTCAAACGTAATTCGATCGGATCATCAAAGTGTTTATAAAAACCACCAATGGTAATTGCTTCGCCACCTTTGGGATACCATTCATAACGGATATCGCCGTTGAGAATGGCGCTTCTTTTCAGATCCGGGTTACCATTCACGGCATAGTTCACTTCATAGTCAAAGAAGGAGAAGGGTGCTATTTCCCTGAACTCGGGTCGGGCTACCGTACGGCTGCCGGAAAGGCGAATGCTTTGTTTGGTGGTTGGAGAAAATGTGAAGTTGAAAGAAGGCAATACATCCCATTTCTCTGTTTCTACTACCACACGTTTTGCACTTACATCTTTTGTGGTCAGAAATTGCTGGAAGTTTTCTACTCTTACACCCCATACCAAACGGAACATATCGCCGAACTTGTTGTCAAACATTCCATACATCCCATTATTAGCGGATGCTGCAAAATATTTATCCTGGTTATTCGTGAAGTCAAGGATCTTGAAACCATCCATGCCCATATTTTCAGCTGCGAAGATCTGATCGTAAGGCAACAGGTTTTTGGATGCATCAAATTGTGATGCATTGGCTGGTTCGTAGCGGAAGATGCGGCTTTTGAAATCACGAACCCTAATGAGGGTTGAACCACCGACCTTCAGCGTTTGCTTATCGCTTCCCAGCGTAAAAGGAATAGAGAGGCTTCCATTAGCACCATAACTAAAATCTTTTAACTCGCTGAAGAAACGGCGGGTGTCATCATCATTTTGCTCAAAAGGATCTGTTGTACCTTTTGACCGGAAATAAGCGGATGTCCTGAGATCAGGTTGTGATTTAGAATTATATGCAAAGTTGCCGTTCCACCTGAGACGAATACCATTATTTGTCAATTGGTGTTCCCCTTCTAACTGGCCGCTGTACAGGGAACGCTGATTCAAAACAGAAGAACGAAATTCGATATCCTGCAGGCGGTCATTGCTCACACCCCTTCTTGTATAATAATTATCTTCTAAGAGCTGGTTGAATAAATTTTTGAACGAGATCTTGTGGCGGCCTTTTACATAGGTAAAGTTTGCCAAAGCTCCTACATTAACGCTGTATTTATTTTGTTCGTCATTCAATTGTACCAACAACTCCCCATCGTCCTGGTGCAATTCCCTCGCTACATTGTACTTAAGCATGCTGTTGCGGTACTGCAAGGAAAGAATGGTTCCAAACGTACCGCCATTTTTTGTTCTTGCACTATTACCCCAGGTAAGACTATAGGATTGCGTAGGCAGAGCCGTTGATTTTTTCTCCGCATATCCGGTATTGCTAAACAGCTTGCTTAATTCAATTTGCTGCTGCACACCGGCAGTGCTTGCACCCAGTGAACGATAAGCCTGTGCCGTTTTTGGAAAGCCTTTTGGCAATGCACGATCACCGTTGTCAAAGCCCATCCAATCCGTACTGTTGCGTTCGTTACTGATAAAATCTTTAAAAGCTGATTGAGTGTTGAAGCCAAAACTTACGCCGACACTCAGGAAATTTTTTGTGGGGACATCTTTTGTATTGATTTGCACCAACCCACCGGCAAACTCACCGGTTAAATCAGGAGATGCTGTTTTATTAATGATGATATTATCAATCAGTGCAGAAGGGATCACATCAAAGGAGAATGCTTTTTTATCAGGCTCTGTGCTGGGGAATTGTGCGTTATTGATGATCGCTGCATTGTACCGGTCGCTCAAACCACGAATGATCACAAACCTGTTGTCCTGGATACTCGCACCACTCACTCTTTTCAAAACCTCACCGGTATTTTTATCCGGTGTTCTTCTGATAAAATCAGAAGCCAAACCGCTTGATAAGGCGATATTATTTTTCTGGAAGCTTAATAAGGCGGCGGTATTTTCCTGGCGGCGGGAAGTAGCTTTTACTACAACTCCTTCGATGTTTTTTGCAGCAATTTCAAGAACAATGTTCAACTCATTGTCCAGGCCAGCTCCGACTTCAATATCATTTACCAGTTTACTGACATAACCAATCGCCGAAAATTCCAGTTCGTATTTTTTATTGGCTGTAAGTGATAAAGAATAGCGACCCTCTACATCGGAAGTGGTTCCACCCTGTGCACCTACTATTTTAATGGATACGCCTGCAACGGGTTCGTTCTTGCCGTTAACAACCTTTCCGGTCAATTTTGTTTGTGCATTAGCAACAGAAAAAAGTACAATAAAGAGAGCAGCCAGTTGTAGCCTTAAACGCATATCAGTAATTTGCTGCAAAGGTGTACTTGTAGTATTACCGCTACGTTACCCGCCGGTTAAAGAATTGTGACCTCAATGTTACCAAAATGTTACCAACCGCCTTACATGGCTGTAAACAAACACTTATGCGGCCAGCCTGTGTTATCTTTTGATTAATACCGGCGAGATATTAAAAATTAATACTATTGAAAACCCCATGTCGGTCGGTACTATACCAAGTAGTATGAATTGGGGTTAATGCCTAAATGGCATAAGAAAGGCATTAGAAAATTTTAAAACCTGAAGTGGATACGGGTGGTAAAAATATTGTCTTTCAGATCCTGGGTGTATCCGGCCAGTTGCGTGGTTTCATTTTTCACGATATCATAATAAAATACCAGTTTGATGTTATCATTGATATGATGAAGAAAGCCGAGGCCGAGGGTCGAAAATTTAATATCGGCCGGGGTAAGGTTGGTTCCGCCTTTGCCCAGATCATCACCGGCCACATCGGTATTAGGATCATACCAATCGTACTTTACAATCAGCTGATTGTTTTTGTCAACGATATTTTGAAGGAACAACAGGAAGGCGCCATCAAAATTTCTTTTATAGGTAGGAAGCGGCAAGCCGTTTAATGAAGGTGTGTCCCCCGGATTTACCGTTGTAGTAGCAGTACCGGGCTGGTGGCCCGCCCAGTATTCAGCCCTAAACTCCGTTTCACCCCAGCCATGTTTGTAAACCGCCTGGATGTCGGCGCCATAATAACGTCGTGGTGCTTTCCCTCCGAGATTGGATGGAGTTGAATCCACTTTAAAATACTTCTCACCATTTGGCAGCGAACTTATTTCGTATTCATATTTCGAACCGTTTCTCCAGCCACCATATAAAAGCGAAAGACCACCACTAATATTCCAGGGTCCCCGCTTTACCGGTTTGAGTGTAAGCCTGCTGATAAAATCTTTATAGCTGTCAAAATCTGTTCGGCCCGACAATCCCTGGCCATTAAAGACACCGGCATCCAGTTTTATGAGCTTATTTTTTGCTTCCCGCCTGAGGGGCTCATAGGTAACCATGGCGCCAAGGTCCCGTTCGGAAGGCATGAGTATCTGCGACATCCTGCCCCGCTCGGGCGCCTCCCTGAACGTTGACGATAAATTAACCTCGTAACCAAAGGGACGTGCAAACATACCCGCCGTCATCGAAAAATTATTTTTTTTGGCCTCATAGATCTTTACAAACATATCCCGCAGGCCAATGGCTCTTTCTGTAGCATCTACCTGGAACGTAAATAATGCTTTGGGATAGTGATCGTCGGTAGCCAGAAAATAGTCGATCTTGACCCTGGCCCGCCTTAGCATAAAACGATTGTTGGAGTAGGGCGCAAAATCGCCGCCATTGTATGATCCGGCTCCTTTGCTTTCGGCCACCTGGAATTGCGGTTGAATATAACCGGTAATACGCAAATTTTCGAAACGTTTCAATACGGGCCTGAGGGTATCCCGCACAAATAACAAGGAGTCAAAGTCTGCCAAATAACGCTGGGAAAAACCATGAATGCTGGCTAAAAAAACAAAAACCAGTAAACCAGAATATCTTAACACCTTGTTTATCATTTCTTAATATTAAAGTAACATTCAATTATTGTGGGGCGCAAGGTACAACTGAAGCATATAAAAGAATTGTTACCTCACTGTTATGTAATTATTATCTCTATATTAAATAATCATTAACTCTGCTTCATTAATCGTTCTATCAAAGGTCAAGCCGGTAATTTCGCAACCAATTTAAAAGCATATTATGGGGCTCAATTCATTCCTGAAAATATTTACACCCAAGAATAAAATCTTCTTCGAGTTGTTTGAAAAAATGGCTGAAAATGGCGCTACCATGGCCTCCAAGTTAAAAGACGTGGTGGCGGAACCCGACTTCGATAAAAGAGCATCACTAATCACCCGGATAGAAGACTTGGAACATGCCAATGATGAGCTCACCCATAATGTATTTACTGAGTTGGGCCGCAATTTTATTACTCCGTTCGACCGGGAGGATATTCACTACCTCGCTACATCCCTGGATGATGTAGCCGATTATATTTACGCTTCTGCGAAAAAAATCAATTTCTACCGTGTCAACCCCAATGATATGGGAATGCAGAAAATGGCGGAACTGATTGAACAGGGAGCCTTGCAGGTGCGGAATGCGGTGCTGGAACTGAGAGACATGAAAAACATGCGCAAAATCACCGAGGCATTGGTAAAGGTGAATAGTATTGAGAACCAGGCAGACGATGTTTTTGACATGAGTATTGAAAGACTCTTTGCCACAGAACCGGATGCGAAAGAAGTGATCAAAAAAAGGGAGATCTACCAGGTGATGGAAATCGCCACCGATAAATGTGAAGATGCCAGCAACGTGATAGAGTCAATCATTATTAAATACTCGTAATAATTTGAAAATTTGAAAATGTGGCAATTTGAAAATTGATCGCATTGCAGAACGTCCATTTTCAAATTTTCAAATCAGTTTATTTTCAAATTAATATATGACCACATTCCTCGTTATCATCATAGCCCTGGCACTGATCTTTGATTTTATAAATGGTTTTCACGATGCTGCCAATTCTATCGCCACTGTTGTTTCTACTAAAGTATTGACGCCTTTCCAGGCAGTAGTATGGGCCGCTGTTTTCAATTTCGCCGCCTTTTTCATCTTTAAAGATCATGGTGTAGCAGATACGGTGGCCAAAACAGTGAGATCAGACGAGATACTGAAAACTGAAATGATGGTAGTAATCTTCTCCGGTTTGATTGCTGCTATTGGCTGGAACCTATTGACATGGTGGTTAGGCATTCCCTCTTCTTCATCGCATACATTGATCGGCGGATTTGCGGGAGCAGCTGTTGCCAGTGCGGGTTTTAGTGCTGTGAATTCAGCTGTAGTGCTTAAAACAGCAGCATTTATTTTATTGGCACCCCTGGTCGGAATGATCATGGCCTTTGTTATTTCACTTTGGTTTATTCATTCTTTCAAGAAGGGCCTGGCACCCAAAATTCTCTCCATTATTGTATTGTTGGGCGTTGGTATATTTTTATATTATAACATTGAAACCAATGTTGACAAAATCAGCAAAGCCACCCATTACAATTCATACGTGAACCAGGTAATCTTTTATTCCAAAAATTTCAAATGGATATTGCTGGCCTTTATCCTGGTGATCATGGCTTGCTTTACATTTTTCCTTAGCACATTGAATGCACACCGGGCAAATGCCTGGTTCAAGCGGCTGCAATTGGTTTCTTCCGCCGCTTTTAGCATTGGTCACGGAGGTAACGATGCGCAAAAAGTAATGGGGATCATCACCGCGGCATTGATTGCCAGCGGAAGTATTTCTGACTTTCACCAAATGCCGGTTTGGGTACCCCTGGCATGTTATACAGCCATAGCCGCCGGAACGATGAGTGGTGGCTGGAAAATTGTAAAAACAATGGGCACCCGGATCACCAAAGTAACCCCTTTTGAAGGGGTCGCGGCAGAAACCGCCGGTGCCATTACACTATTTGTTACCGAAGCTTTGAAAATCCCCGTCAGTACCACGCATACCATCACCGGCTCCATTATTGGTGTAGGCGCCACCAAGCGACTATCGGCAGTAAGATGGGGTGTGACGGTAAACCTTCTTTGGGCCTGGATATTGACCATTCCGGTGAGCGGAGCCCTGGCCGCACTGGTCTATTTCCTCGTTAACCTGTTTATTTAAATCGATTGTCTTTTTTTTCTCTTTCTGAATTGATTCATATTCATCATTTTTGCGTGCAGAAAAAAAGACACTTAAAATATGGCTACCATACTTGTAACCGGCGGATGTGGTTATATCGGCTCACACACCATCGTTGATCTTATTGATAATGGATTTGATGTAATCTCCGTAGACAACAACAGCCGGTCAAACCCGGCCATGTTTGAAGGTGTAGAAAAGATAACCGGTAAAAAGGTAAAAAATTACAAAGTTGATCTCTGCAATTTTGATGACACTTTTGCCATCTTCCAGGAAAATAATGATATCGAAGGCATCATTCATTTTGCTGCTTACAAGGCTGTAGGCGAGTCGGTGGAAAAGCCACTGCTATATTTTGAAAATAACCTGACCTCGCTGATCAATTTATTGAAATGTGTGCAGGAATTTAAAATACCCTATTTCGTTTTTTCTTCCTCCTGTACGGTGTATGGCAATCCTGATCACATACCTGTCACCGAAGAAACACAACCCAAGCCAGCCGAATCACCCTACGGTTATACCAAGCAAATGGGTGAGCAGATCATCAGCGAGTTTGCAAAAAGCGTAGACGTGCAGTGTATCCTGCTTCGCTATTTCAATCCTGTAGGCGCACATCCTTCCAATTTTATCGGTGAGATGCCTATTGGCCGGCCACAAAACCTGGTGCCCGCCATCACGCAAACAGCTATTGGCAAATTGCCCAAGATGACGGTGTATGGCAATGACTATGATACCCGGGATGGGTCCTGCATCCGTGATTTTATCCACGTAAGCGATATCGCCAATGCTCACACCCTTTCGATTCAATATCTGCAGGAAAAAAGGAACGAAAAGCCTTGCGAAGTATTTAATCTTGGAACAGGGAATGGCGTTACTGTTTTGGAAGCCATTCAATCATTTGAAAAAGTAAGCGGGGTAAAATTAAATTACGAAATAGGACCACGCCGTCCGGGTGATGTAATCGCTATTTATGCCAACAATGACTTAGCCAAAACAAAACTGAAGTGGGATCCTAAATTCTCTTTGGATGAAATGATGGCAACTGCGTGGAAATGGGAGCAACGCCTGAAAGCGGATGCAACTATTTTTGGTAGTCAGCAAAACGAGTTGAATTAACCTAAAAAAGCAGCCGGTAAAGCTGCTTTTTTCTTTAAACATTTTAGGAGAGTTACTGACTTGTTTCTCTTTTATACTGGCGGTAGGTACGCCCCTGTTCTACCCGGCCTGATTTGCGGTCGCCAGCCCGGCCGATTGTATAACCTACACCGGCTCCGGCAGCACCACCAATGATAGCGCCACGGGCACGTTTATTTTTATCAAGAATTGCCCCGGTTGCAGCACCAGCCACTCCGCCAATAATGGCTCCCTTAGCAGCTTTGCTCAAACCTTGCGGCTTTTCGGGGGCTTTGGCTGAATTAGATGTTGCGGAACTATAACTTTCGGACTGGGTGGCCTGTGCAGCGGCAGCTCTTTCTGCTGCTTGCTTTTTCTCAGCTTCAACCTTTGCAATGCTGTCAGTGATCGCTACTCTGCGAAGACTATCCTGAAGAGCAGTTTCCGATGCTGTCTCCGTTCTACTTTTACAGGAAGCGATTATCCCAACAAAGGCAAGAGAATAAATTAATTTTTTCATCATCAATTTTTTAAATCTACAATAAGCCCAAATAGGCATTTTATGGGGCGATTATTCAAGAAAAGGGCCAAAATTAAATTCACCGGTTAAAATTGAACATATTCGGCAGCTTTAACTGGTTATTACGAGAAAACGTTCGTTAAAAATTTGGAATTATACTCAGCTACGAAAAAAGGTATGCAGAAAATATATATCAAGTCGCTTTTTGCCATAGCGGTTTAAACCTGCTTTGCCTTACATTTGCCAAGCTAAAAAAAAATTATGCTTTTAAAAGATATTCAATCGACCGGTAATAAGGATACACGCAGTGGTTTTGGAGATGGTATTGTAGAAGCCGGCCGTAAAAATTCAAACGTCGTAGCACTTACAGCCGATCTTGCCGGTTCATTAAAATTGAATCAATTCATTAAAGAATTTCCGGAACGTTTTATACAGGTTGGTATTGCCGAGGCGAATATGATTGGCATTGGAGCGGGTTTAACTATCGGCGGTAAAATTCCCTTTACTACCACCTTTGCCAACTTTTCTACAGGTCGTGTATATGATCAAATACGCCAGTCTGTGGCTTATAGCGGAAAGAATGTAAAAATTTGTGCTTCTCATGCCGGTCTTACATTAGGTGAAGACGGCGCTACACACCAGATCCTGGAAGATATTGGACTGATGAAAATGTTGCCGGGCATGACAGTGATCGTTCCCTGCGATTATGCACAAACAAAAGCAGCTACCCAAGCGATAGCCGAATATGAAGGCCCCGTTTATCTTCGTTTTGGCCGCCCGGTATGGCCCATTTTTACTAAAGAAGAAGATTTTAAAATTGGTAAAGCACAATATTTTTCAGAAGGAACTGATGTAAGCATTTTTGCCTGCGGACATATGGTTTGGCTGGCTATTCAAGCTGGAGCTATTTTACAGGAAAAGGGTATCAGCGTTGAAGTGATCAATATTCACACCATCAAACCACTGGATGAAGAAGCTGTGATCAAATCGATCAGCAAAACAAAATGTGCCGTTACCGCTGAAGAGCATAATATTATTGGTGGCCTCGGAGATGCCATTGCACAATGTGCGGCGAAAAATCTTCCTATACCCATTGAATATGTAGGTACAAAAGATACATTTGGCGAAAGCGGAAAACCGACAGACCTGTTAAAAAAATATGGACTTGATGTACCGGATATTGTAGCGGCAGCAGAAAAAGCAATAGCCAGGAAAAAGAATTAATAACGGCATTTAAAAATTGCATAAGCAGGTTCATTTCCAACGTGAACCTGCTTTTATTATTTTAAAAGTATATTCGTTTAAACATTTTAACCAGATATCCGTCAAACCAACACCAAAGTCAATAACATGTCGCTAACCGCACCAGATACTGAGTTATTAATTCAGTTTCGTGACCCTGTTACGAAAGAAAGAGCTTTTACCACCATTATAAAGAAGTACCAGGAAAAATTGTACTGGCATATTCGCCGGATGGTGGTAGACCATGACGACGCCAACGATGTATTGCAGAATGTGTTTATACGTGTGTGGAAGGGATTGGAGAATTTCAGGGAAGACAGCCAGTTGTACACCTGGCTATATCGAATCGCTACCAATGAATGCCTGACCTTTTTGGAACAGCAAAAAAGGCGAACAGCTGTAAGTCTTAGTGATGTGGAGAATGGGCTGAGTGAAAAAATAAAGGCCGACCAGCATTTCGATGCCAATAAACTGGAATGGAAACTGCAATTGGGCATGCAGCAGTTACCTGAAAAACAAAGAATTGTATTCCAGTTGCGCTATTATGATGAAATGCCGTACGAAGAGATGAGTAAGGTTTTGGAAACCAGCGAAGGAGCTTTAAAAGCCAGTTATCACCATGCGGTCAAAAAAATTGAAGAATATATCAAAAATCATTAAACCTAATTGCGCAAATAGCGTCTCAGTACTATCGCAATGGCACAAAAAGCTACCATATTAAATGAGCTGAAAGAGCTGAACAGTAGCCTGGCTGACGCTGGCTTGCTGCCGGCTTATAGCGTTCCGGCCGGATATTTTGAAGCTTTTCCCGGTGAAGTAATGAGGAGAATAAAAGCTCTTGATGCAGCTGACGATCCCATGGAAGAGTTGGCAGCCTTATCTCCTTTATTGAGCGGACTTTCTAAAAAAATGCCTCATGCTGTTCCGGCAGGGTATTTTGAATCGCTGAGTAAATCATTGGAACAAAATATTGAAACGGCAGAGAATGCAGCACTGGAGTTAGAAACTATTTCTCCATTGCTGAGCGAACTAAAATATAAATCAACCTATACGGTACCCCAAGAGTATTTTGAAAATTTTCCCGAAGCAATGGTTAAAAAGGTAACCGGCAGGGAAACTAAGGTTGTCGGTATGGGTGGACGGAAGTGGTTTCGGTATGCGGCTGCAGCCGTAATGATTGGTTTTTTGGCAACGACAGGACTTTTATTTTTCAATAAGCAAGATACTGCAACACCTACTTCACAGGATTTGGTAAAGAAGATGATGAAAAAGGTTAGCACAGATGAAATCAATAGTTTTATCGAATCCAGCATAGAAACTGCCGTGGTGGCCCAGGTACCCACCACCAATGAAGTAAAGAGTTTGATGAAAGATGTTTCCGATAAAGAGATACAGGATTTTTTAACCGATACCCAATCAGCTGAGCCGGATAATGGCGATGATGATCTAATATTGAATTAAGATGAAAACTTTTTTACTCATAGTAAGTTTATTCTTTGTTACCGGCACCAGTCTTTTTGCGCAGGACGATGACAACGATGGTAATGAAAAGATTCGTGACCGGATGAATGAATACATTCAGAAGCGGCTGAATCTTTCCAATGATGAAGCAAAAAAATTCACACCGATCTTTTTACAATATTTCAAAGAGTGGCGTCAAACGCTGCGGGACAACAAAGGAGACAGGTTGGTATTGCAACAAAAGATCGTAGACCTGCGATTGCGGTACCGCACCCAATTTCGTGAGATACTGGGAGAGCAAAGGGGTAACCAGGTATTTGGTCACCAGGAAAAATTTATAAAGGAATTGCGGGATCTCCGGCGGGACAGGCTTGGCGACAAGCCGTTAAAGCGGGGGTTATAAACTTATATAGCGAAGTTTTTCGACTTTGGTGTTTTTAATAGGTTAGCAAGGCCGGTTCTTTTCAGAATCGGCCATTTTATGAAAACTTGTGTATAGGATGTTTCACATCATGATAAAAAAGGAAGGTCCATTTTTCCGCAGCTCCCTGTTCCCACCACTGTCTTCGCAGCTCCATCGCTTTTTTTCCATCAAAATCATACTTTGCCACATAGCGATGCTTCATTTGTTGTAATTGCGGCGCATCATCGGCACCAAAGAAAATAAGCTCATCATTTTCTCTTATCCAAAACACCTGGTGAAACGGCGAATGTGCTCCCGTGATTTTGTACTCAATATAATCATCTATTTTTCCTTCACTGTGATGCAACCATTCAACCCGGCCACAGGTTTGCAACACTTTCAATTCATCAGGAATAAATGATGGCAATCCTTTTTCCATTGCAAAGTCCAACTCCCTTTTTTGTACATAATACGTAGCATTTGGAAAACAAGTGATGCTCCGGTTCCTATCCTCAGCGATACCGCCCGCATGATCCTTATGTAAATGACTCATCAACACCTTAGTGATATCAGAAGGATTAATGCCAGCATTGGCCAAATTCTTATGTATTTGCATTTGACCGTCAGCATTGGAGAACCCAAGGCCGGTATCGAGCAGTAAAATGTCTTTGCCCGTAATGACGACAAATGGTTGCACTTCTACCAACAGGCTGCCGGTTGGCCGCCCCTGCAAATCCTCTGTTTGTTTATCGAAAGGAACAAACAGTTTTGTTTTATCTATCGTGAATGTGCCTTCTGAAAGCGGAAGTATTGTCATAGAGAGTTAAAAGGTCGTAAAATTAGATTTATTCCAAACTGGTTGTAGTTTTAATTCCTAAATTAATAAAGTAAATTTGTAACAAACATGAGTTTTCTATGGCAATCTCAACAATAGACAAAGAATTGATAAAGTATTTTGCCCAAATGGATGAACCGCAGAAGAAATCACTCCTTGAAATGATAAAAACATTTTTAGCATCGGGTCATGAAGTAATGGAAAGCGTTAGTGTTGAGCAGTACAAGCGGGAATTAGATGAAGCAATGGAGCGGATCAGCAAAGGACAATTTACCACATTGGAAGAACTGGAAAAGGAAATGCAAACATGGTAAAAGCCAGCGGAGGGTTGTAATCGAGAATGAAGCAAAACTTCAACTCCGCAAGACCTATAACTATATTAAAAGGGACTCTTTACAAAATGCAGAAAAAGTAAGGAGCAAGATACTAGCTTCAATAAAAGAGCTTATTAAAAATGCAAAAAGGCATCCCGCCGATAAATATCGGGTGCATAAAGACATTTCATACAGGGCTTATGAAATATATAAATACAGAATTACCTATCAGTTTTCCAACACCCAAAGAGTGATTCGTGTCCGTCATTCCAAAATGAATCCGTTAGAATATTAAGAATTTCATCATCCTCCTGCAGATATTAATTATCCCACTTATGCATCTATAATCGGTTTGCATGAGATATGTTATCCGGACAGGATAGAAAGATTCAATCATCCATTATCGCAATACCATCTGCCGGTCAGCATCCAGCCTGATCAAAATAAAAAGAAGTATGGTAAAAGTAAGCAGCGATGTACCTCCATAGCTGATGAAAGGAAGCGGAATACCGATTACCGGGGCCAGGCCAATCGTCATGGCCACATTGATACCGATATGAAAAAAGAAAACAGCAGCCACTCCGTATGCATAGCAGCGACTGAAAACACTGCGTTGTCTTTCTGCAATAGTGATCATCCGGAATAATAGAAAAAGATAAATACCGAGTAAAACAAAACTGCCGACAAAACCAAAACCCTCACCAATGGTATCAAAAATAAAATCAGTGCGTTGTTCCGGTACAAATCCATACCTGGTTTGTGTTCCTTTTAATAGTCCTTTGCCGGCGAGGCCACCACTACCAATTGCTATTTTCGATTGCTTTACATTATAGTCAGCCGTATTGACCGCCTTTTTCCCCGGAGCAACGGACTCTCCTTTCATATACTCTTCCGGTACATCCCGGCCAATAGTGCTATAAATTCTCTCCACCTGGTGTTTGGCCAAAACATTTTTAAAAATCAATGGAACACCAAATCGTTGTATGCCCACACATATCACCCAAAGCACTGCGATTTTAATCAGCACAGATTTGTCTTTTTTTACCTGCCTGCGCATCAGGTAAACCATTAACAAGGCAATACCGGTGAGAATAAGAGCCAGCGTATTTTTTTCCAGCAACAGGGTGGCAACTACCAAAGCAGCTACTGCAAATCCAATGATAAGAACCGCGGAAGGAAGACCTTCACGATACATAACCAAAAAAAACGCAAAAAACACGAGGGCAAGACCCGTTTCTTTTTGCAGTATGGTCAATAAAGCCGGCACAAGCGCAATAGCTGCAGCAATTAATTGTGATCTTGTCTTGCTGAAATCTGTTTCCGGCCTTGATAAATATTTGGCCAATGCCAGGGCTACGCAAATCTTACAAAATTCGGCGGGCTGAAACTGAAAGCCGCCAAAGCGAATAATCGATTCCGTTCCCTTCACTTTCGAGTGAAACGGAAATACCAAGAGCAATAACAATATACCTGCAGCATACCAAAGGTTAGCAGTAGCCGGAAAGAATTTACTATCGGTAAGCAAAATAAAAAGACCAAGGACCATAGCAACACCAAAAAAATACAGTTGCTTACTGTAGTCAGTCTTATAACCAATAAAACTTTGAAATATGGGATCGCCTTCCTTGTAGGTAGCGCCGAATATCGCCATGATGCCAATACTCACCAGCAACAGGTATATCCAGACAATGCTCCAATCGATTCCTTTTGATATAGCGGGATTATTCTGCCTCATGAAGTGATGAAGAAATAGGATCTTGGTTTATACAATAGTTTTTCATTGGTTAAGACGGCAACAGCCGATGCGAAATCGGTTGCCTTTGAAGGCTCTTCTTTTTTGTCCAAAGGCAGCTTATTCAAATTGAGCTTTACATATTTTTTGATATAGGAACTGTCTTTTGTCATTTGGAACCATTTGCGGGCACGGATAGAGTCTTCTTTGTACTGCAGGCGTTTTAAATGCTTAGGCATTTTGTTCGTAGTAGACACCCGTTCATAATCCGCCTTGCTTTCTTTAGTTAATGTATCATTTAAATATTTTTCGATCATGACCCTTGCAATTGGTCCACCCCAGGTACCACCATACCCTGCATTTTCAACTACGACTGCTATAGCAATTTTTGGATCTTCCTTCGGAGCAAATGCCACAAACATGGCATTGTCTTCCAATTTTATCCGCTGGCCATCGAGTATTGCATATTTTTCAGCCGTACCTGTTTTGGCACAAATATTTATACCGGGTATCCTCACACTCCTGGCCGTACCCTGGGTTACCACCGCCTCCATTCCATCCATCACTGCATTAAAAGCATCATCAGAGATATGGGTCAGCACTTCATGTTTGACCCTGTACTTGTTCATCAATGCCGTGTCTGCTTCTGTTTCGCCATCTATTTTCCGCACAAAATGTGGTGTATAATAATAACCCCTGTTAGCGATGATACACATGGCATTTGCCAATTGCAAAGGAGTCGCTCCCATTTTATCTTGTCCGATACCTAACGTAAGATTGGTACATGAACTCCAGCTTCCCCTATACTCTTTGTTATAAACTGAGGTATCCGGTATAAAACCCTTGTCCTCGCTTGGAAGGTCAACGCCTAATTTCGTGCCCAATCCAAAGGCATTCATGTACTCTTTCCACTTCATATAGCCATTTTTCACATTGCCATACTTAGGATTATCCGCCTCCATCCTGTATAAATGAGTGAAATATGAGTTGCAGGAATAAGCGATCGCTGAACGCAAATTAGCAGAATGGCCACCGCCAGAGTGCAAGCATGCAGGCTTACCACTACTACAACCTGTATATCTTCCAAAACATGGATAGCCAAAGGATGGTGTTATTAACCCCTCATCCAGGGCCACTAATGCTCCCAGTGGTTTAAAAGTAGAACCTGGTTCGTAACGACCCTGTATAGCCCTGTTCAATAAAGGACCTGCTACATCCAACACCAGGCGGGAGTAATTTTTGTTTTTATCGGGACCCGTTAAATCGTTTGGATTGAAAATGGGACCAGAAGCCATCGCTAATATGCCGCCTGTTTTAGGCTCGATGGCCACAACTGCACCTACTTTGTCTGTCATCATTTTTTCCGCTATTTCCTGCAGTTCAATATCCAGGTAGGTTTGCAATCCCCGGCCGGCAATAGCAGCTGTATCAAAAATTCCATTTTCATAACTTCCTACCAGGCGGTTGTGATTGTCTTTTATCAAATGCTGAACACCCCGCTGACCCATCAATACTTTTTCATAAGTGGCTTCCAATCCATTTTTACCCATGTAATCCCCCATTCGATAAAAATCGCCGGAACGTTCGATGTCATTGGCTGAAACTTCGTTAATATAACCCAGCATTTGTGCAGCGACATTATAAGGATACACCCGTATCGGTCGCTCTACCAATGCAAAGCCCGGAAAGCGCCAGCTGTTTTCTTCAAATCTTGCCTGCATTTGCGGTGTAAGTAACGCCTGGAACACGGAAGGCCTAACAGCTTTATTCTTAAAAATAGCATCCCGTATTCTACGGTTAAATTCCGCTGTGTCAATCGCCATCAGGCGGCAAAAAGAAGTAGTATCAAAATTCTTTACCTCCGCCGGTGTAACCATCAGGTCAAACATAATAGCATTGTTCAGAATAGCTTTTCCTTTCCTGTCATAAATGATCCCTCTCTCCGGGTAAACGATTTTTGGAAAAACAGCATTATCCATCGCCAGCTTGCTGTACTTACCTGACATTACCTGGAGATTGAATAATTGCGCTATTATGATAAGAAAAGCCAGCAGGAATATTAAACGAATGATACGGCTTCTTGATTGGTTAAACACAGACATGGCGTACGTACAAATATAAACGGGAGAGAAAAATACAATACAAAGTACGAACTACAAACGCCTGTTTCCAAATGTTTGCAGTATAATATTTTCTTTTAAGAAAGAGCTGGCGGGTAAATTTTCACTTTTTTAACATTGTAATGAAAATTTGCTTTCACCACAATGTTTTTACCGGAGCTTAAATGTAAATATCCAGGAAAATTTTCCAGGGAATTTTGACCAATTCAAAGTGGACAACGCTGGCAAGATTTGAGCTATGCCGTGTTGGTGCGGAACTTCATTCTTCTGGGAAAAAGCAACTCTGTTGTAATGATGAGCAACATGCTGATCGCGGTAGTGGCAACTACTTTGATCAGGAAATGCAAAAACGAACCAAAAGATAACCACTCTAATAAGGTCAGGTACCCATGATGAAATATGGTTAATACCAATGCATACACGAGGTAAGGTGTCCAACCCATAGCTCTTGGTGAAGGCTCACGATAATTAAATTCAGTTGGGTCTTTTGGTGTAAGAATATTGATGACAAAGGGACGGAAATAAGCCACTAAAACACAAGCGGCGGCGTGAAGACCCGGCGTCATAGTGAAAAAGTCCAACGCCATACCAGTCATAAAGCCGATGGTCAGCAGTCCAATTCTTGAAATGCTAAACGGCAACCATAACAGGAATAGAAAATAAATGTAGGGCACAATAAACTGGTGAAGATGCGGAACTTTATTCAGCACATACACCTGTACCAATATAAAGATGGCAAAGCGGATGATATTGCGTAAAAGATCACTCACCGGTTTATTCGTTTAGGGTCTTCAATTTTTTTCTTTGTTTCAGCATTCAGTTGTGTTTGTTCTGCTTCCTGGATATTTTCCACCACCATTACCTGTTGCAGGTTTTGAAAATTAGCGGCGGTTTTTATCTTTAATACATAAAAATTGGTAGAGGGGTCGGGAATGATTTCCGCGACTGTTCCAACCAAATGACCCGGAGGAAAGCTCAGGGAATAATTACCCGTCAGGATCGTGTCACCTTTTACCAATGAATCACTTTTGGGAATACTACTTAAAGTCAGGTAGCGGGGATCTTTTCCATCCCAGGATAATGTGCCTGAACTGTTGGATTTTTTTACCAGGACATTCACCTTATTCTGCACATGCAGCAGACTCATCACCTGGCTGAAGTTCGGGCTAACATTTACTACCTGACCTACCAGGCCGCCATCTGAACTAAATACACCCATATTATCGCGGACTCCCTGGTTGTAACCACGGTTGATCTGCACATAATTTTTTTCACTATTCACGGTGTTATACATCACCTGCGCATCTCTCCATGCATAATGACGAAAGTTGCCCAATGTATCATAAGGAATCGTGTCCTTTATTATGTTGGCAGATGTATCGAGTTTGCTGAAGTTACCAGGCAGAAGGTTCATCAGCGAGTCGTTCATTTTTAACAACCGCCTGTTCTCTTCCTTCATTTTAAAAAAATCCTCCAGCGTATTGTAACGGGAGTTGAACCAGCCGGTGGCTTCATTGGCGACGCCTAAACCTTTTGCCTTGTGAAAGCGATTATAGGTAAACAAAAACCATAAGGCTATTCCCTGCAGAACAAGGAAGACGAAGAGGGTAAAAAAACGTCGAATGAAAAGAAATATATTACGCAACTGCTAAAGTTTGAGGTCAGACGTCAGATGTCGGACACCAGAAGTCAACCATTCATTCATTTACTTTTTCCGGCTTCCGTTCTCCAACTTCATTCTTAGTGTTATCTCATTACAAATGGATACCTGTCGTAGTGCTTTAAAGCAATACCCGTACCACGAACCACACTTTTCAGCGGATCGTCGGCTACATGCACCGGAAGTTTGATTTTTTGGCTTAATCTTTTGTCAAGACCTCTTAACAAGGCACCGCCACCTGTCAGATACAGGCCGCGGCGGTAGATATCGCCGGCTAATTCGGGAGGTGTTTGTTCCAGTGCTTTTAAGATTGCTTCTTCTATTTTAAAGATACTTTTATCCAAGGCTTCAGCTATTTCCTGGTAGCTAACCATAATTTGCTTAGGAATACCTGTAACCAGGTCACGTCCATTAACAGGAATATCATCCGGCGGATTATCGAGGTCTTTCATCGCCGAGCCTACCTGTATTTTGATCTGCTCTGCTGTACGTTCACCAATTAATAAGCTATGATAACGGCGAAGAGCCTCCATAATGTCTGCAGTAAATTCATCACCGGCAATGCGGATTGACTGGTCACAAACAATACCCGCCAAAGCAATGACAGTAATACCGGTAGTACCACCACCAATGTCGATGATCATGTTACCGACCGGTTCCTCTACATCGATGCCAATACCCAGGGCAGCAGCCATCGGTTCATGTAAGAGATAAACCTCTTTGGCTCCGGCTTGCTCAGCACTATCTCTTACGGCACGTTTTTCAACTTCAGTGATGGAAGAGGGAATACAAATCATCATTCTCCAACTGGGGGGAAATAATGGCTTTTTGGGATAAACGAGTTTTATCAGTTCCCTGATCATCAACTCAGCTGCATTGAAATCAGCAATTACACCATCCTTTAGCGGACGAACTGTACGGATGCTTTCATGGGTTTTTTCATGCATCATCAAGGCTCTTTTGCCTACCGCCAATACATCCTTGGGATTATTTCTGTTTAGGGCCACAATGCTCGGCTCATTCACTACCACTTCATCATTATGTATAATCAGGGTATTAGCAGTACCCAGGTCCATTGCTATTTCTTGTGTAAACCAGTTGAAAAGTCCCATTCTATATTATTGGATTAAATGTGTGCAAAGTTGTAGGAATAATTCGAATTATCAAAGCGAAGCCTTTACAGGCAAGATTTCCCCGGCGAACACAAAATTAAGTGACGGTATTCATTTGCACAGTATAATCTGTCGGCAGTGGCTTTTCAAAAATTCTTACTGATAAGTAACGGGTTTTATCCGATTCTATTATAACGGACTTTACTTTTTTATTGCATCAATTTTACGCAGGTCTTGAGAGTATACTTACGCTAACCACCTGATTTCTTCAACTTTGGCATAAAAATCGCATCTCCCTTTTTGAGGCATCATATTTAATTTCTTCCACTAAAATCAATGTATGAGAAAAATCGGGTTCTTATTATTCGCAGTATTTTTTACAGTAGCGGTTCAGGCACAAAGTCGCAGTACAAACAGCACTTCCTACAAAACAGCGTTGGGAGTGAAAGTGTGGGACGGTGGCGGTATCTCTTTAAAACATTTTTTTAACTCACAGAATGCCGGTGAGTTGATTGGCTATTTCTGGCGTCACGGTTTCCGACTGACAGGTTTATATGAAATTCATGGCCCTATTTCGGGGGCACCGGGATTAAAATGGTATATCGGACCAGGTTTGCACATCGGAACTTATAATGATCATCACTATCATCGCCATGATGATCACTGGCATGACAGTCACGCAAGTGTAGGCATCGATGGCGTGCTTGGTCTTGACTATAAAATCAACAGGGCTCCGATAAACCTATCATTGGATTGGCAACCTTCATTTGAATTCGCCGATGGCCATGGCTTTTACGGCAGTTGGGGAGGCTTAGGAATCCGTTACACTTTCTAACATATATCGTCGATTTATCAGCAAGAAGAAAAGGTGAACAGCCAAGGCGGTCACCTTTTTTATTTTGTATAAAGTGGTGACAAAATTACACTGCTACAAAACCTAGTCTTTTTTCGACAGCGGGAGGTAATGCCGGTAATTTCCTTCTTTCAATCAAAAAACTATTGAGCTGGGCTATTTCGCGAAAAATATAATGTTTATCGGCCGCCCCCTTTAAATAATCTTTACCGGTACTGCCACCAGTACCAATACGTGTACCAATCATCCGGTGCACCATATTCATATGCCGGTAACGCCAGGAACTGAGTTGTTCATCTATCTCCAGCAAACTATTGAGCAGTTGAAAAGGTAATTGCAGCATCGGATAGCCACGATATAACATAATAAAAAGTGCAGCACGGTTTGCAGCGGGCGACAGAGATTGTTGCCCGTTACCTCCTGAGCTTGTCGAAGGAGCTGGTTGCCGGGCGTCTGACAAAAAGATGTCATCAAAAAATTGCAGGTTATTTTTTTCAACCTCCGCCAAGCTGTTTTCAAATTGATAACGATACTCTGTCCAAAAAGGATGAGGCCCCCTCCTAAACTCCTCCGCCGGTTGGCGGAGAGGAACAACACCCGGTGTGGTGGGGAACCCTTTCCAATTTTCCTGCTCTTTAAAAAAAGGCATCCGCTCCAGCCAGCCATTTAACAATTGTAGCAGCGATACCTCTCCTTCTGCTTTTTTGATTAATTGCACATGCTCGGCCCGCAATTGAGATGTATAGTATTCTTTGCCGTGACGGTGTTCAAACTTAAGTCCCAGCTTTGCCTCCAGCTCTTTGAATTGCCAGCTTTGAAAACCCGAGGCAGGTCTGAGCATATCCCGAAAGTCAAGAAAATCCATTGGCGTCATGGTTTCCATGATATCAATCTGGTGAACTAGTACCCGTAAAATGGTAACGCAACGATTGAGGCGATGAACAATAGTTTGCAGTTCCGGTGAATTATCATTCAGTGAGGGCTTTGAAAAAATTGCTACGATGGAATCTACCTCGTGATGAAGTTGTTTAAACCAAAGTTCATAGGCCTGGTGGATAACGATAAACAACATTTCATCATGTGCGGGCAGCTGTTGTTTGTCGCTTTCAGGAAACTGCGCATTCAAAATTTTGTCCAGCTGTAAATAATCGTGGTAATGAACCTCAGATGGCATAGCACGGTTTTAATATAAGAAATTCAAAAGCTGGCTTGCTTACTCTTCCTCTGTATTCGCAGGTGGAATAAATTCATACCCGATATCACCGCGATAATATTGGCCTTCAAACCTTATATATTCCATCACGTCCAGCGAAGTATTAACGGCTTCTTCAATAGACGATCCATAGGAAGTAACGCAAAAAACCCTTCCGCCATTACTTACAATTTTTCCATCCTGTTCTTTGGTCCCCGCATGAAAAATCATAGATTGTTTTCCGTAGTTGTCACCGAGTCCTGTTATTTCAAATCCCTTTTCAAAAGGACCGGGATAACCTTTGCTTACCGCCATCACAGTTGCCGCGGCCCGTTTGTCAGCCTGGATATTGACGAGGTGTAACTCTTTATTCGATGCTGCCACGCAAAGTCCTACCAGATCATTTTCCAACCTTGGCATCACCACTTCTGTTTCAGGATCACCCATCCGGCAATTATACTCTATGACATAAGGTTCGCCATCAACACTGATCAAGCCGAAAAAGATAAAACCAGTGTATTCGATACCTTCCTGGCTCAATCCATTCACCGTAGGTTTAATGATCTTCTCTTCTACTTTGTGCATAAAGCCGGGAGTAGCAAACGGCACCGGGCTTACGGCGCCCATGCCACCCGTCATTAAGCCCTTGTCCCCTTCTCCAATACGCTTATAGTCCTTTGCCTCGGGTAAGATCAAATAGTTCTTACCATCGGTCAAAACAAAAACACTGAGTTCAATACCTGTCAAAAATTCTTCGACCACCACTTTCTTACTTGCTTCTCCAAATTTGGAACGTTGTATCATCAACTCAAACTCAGCCACAGCTTCGATATGAGTTTGACAAATAACAACACCTTTACCGGCAGCTAAACCATCGGCCTTGAGCACAACCGGCATGGGGTGTTGCTCCAGGTATTTTATTCCATCTTCATAATTATCCAGCGTAAATTCTTTGTAAGCGGCGGTAGGAATATTATGTCGCTGCATAAAGGCTTTTGCAAATGCTTTACTTCCTTCCAGCTGTGCACCCTTTTTTGACGGACCAACGAAATGAATGTCCTTCAACTCTTCATTTGCTTTGAAATAATCATACAAGCCATTGACCAACGGTTCTTCGGGACCTACTATTATGATCTCAATCTTTTCGTACAGGCAGAATTTGGCGATAGTATCAAAATCGTTGAGGTCAAGATTGACGTTCACGCCAAACTTGGCCGTGCCGGGGTTGCCCGGTGCTATAAAAAGAGGATTGGTCCAGACGCTTTGGCTCAATTTCCAGGCGAGAGCATTCTCCCTGCCCCCGGAGCCCAGTAATAAGATACGCATACAAAAGAATGGTTTTCCAGTTTACAAGTTTACAGTTCACGAGTTCTATAAGCAGCGCTTGTTCATTTATTGAACTTGTAAACTTCTGAACGAATGAACTTATTTGGATTTGCGAATATCGGGACTTTGTTAAAGATACCCTCAAAAATTTGCGGGTGACCATTTTTATGTATTTTGGCCGCTATTAGCTTAAACTTTTTGCTTATATAACGAAAAAGTCATTCTATGAGTCAACCTGTAGAAACGGGTAAACATCCCAAGGGTCTCTATGTTCTTTTTGCGACCGAAATGTGGGAGCGATTTAATTTTTATGGAATGCGGGCCATCCTGGTATTGTTTATGACGAAGGCCCTTCTTTTTAATGACGTATTTGCCTCTAACCTTTATGGTAGTTATATTGGATTGATCTATCTGACTCCCCTGATCGGTGGTTATGTAGCCGATCGTTATTGGGGAAACAAGCGATCCATTTTTGCGGGGGGTATCATCATGATGATCGGGGAACTATTTCTTTTCTTCTGTGGCACATTTTATAATTCAAATTCTTCTTTATCGACTTTCCTGTTCTTTGGTGGATTGGGATTAATGATAGCAGGTAATGGGTTTTTCAAACCGAATATATCTTCGCTGGTTGGTCAATTATATCCTGCCGGCGATACACGCAAAGATGCGGCCTATACGATATTTTATATGGGCATCAATGTGGGTGGAGCTTTGGGGCCACTCGCCTGCGGACTTGTTGGCGATACAGGAAACCCGACCGATTTTAAATGGGCCTTCCTGGTGGGAGCGGTTGCCATGCTGCTGAGCTTGTTGGTTCAAAAATTATATCATGATAAATACGTTCGGGATCCGGAGGGAAAGATCCTGGGCCAAACACCTTCGTATGGGGTCGATGAGATTTCAGGAAAAAGTGCTGTTCAAAGCGGCAAAGCCCCATCACGAAAATGGCTTGATCCGGTTTATATGATCATTGGTTTACTCATTTTCTCCGGTATCATGATCAGCGCCATGTACCTGGATGCATATTATAGCTATCTTTCTTACCTGCTTGCAGGTGCATCCTTATTCATTGCAATCTTTATTCTTTCTGATAAGACCCTGACCAAAGATGATAAACAACGGATCTGGGTCATATTCATCGTTTGTTTCTTCGTTATCTTTTTCTGGGCAGCCTATGAACAGACAGGTGCATCCCTGGTTTTTTTCGCAGACCGGCAGACAGATTTGACAATCGGTTCCTATACCATGCCTGCTTCTTATTTTCAATCCTTCAATTCCATATTCATTATTTTATTCGCACTTCCATTAGCCTGGATATGGGTAAAGATGGGCAAGAAACAACCTTCCACGCCTACCAAAATGGCCATGGGACTTGCAGGACTCGCATTGGGCTATTGGTGGATTGCCAGAGGAGTACAGAATGTTGATCCCGCAGAAAAAGTAAGCATGATCTGGCTAACAGGTATGTATGCATTGCATACGCTGGGAGAACTTTGCCTCTCCCCGATCGGGCTATCATTGGTGAATAAACTTTCGCCATTGAAATTCGCTTCCTTGTTAATGGCCGTCTGGTTCCTGGCCACCGCCGCAGGTAATAAACTGGCAGGTGTCATGAGTGCCTTATATCCCGAAGGAGGGAAGACCACAGTATTCCTGGGTTATAAAATGGATAATCTTTACGATTTCTTTATGCTTTTTGTTTTTATGTCCGGCATTGCCGCTATTGTTCTGTTCCTGCTTTCAAAAAGGCTTCAAAAAATGATGCATGGAATAACATAAAAACCATTTATCCCTGAAAACTGATGTAAATAAGATATCAGCCTTTTACTATTTGTAGTTCCTGGTTTATCGTCGTTAAAATATTTTGCCATGTGGAAGAAACATCCCAAAGCCCTGCCCTTTCTTTTCTTTTCTGAAATGTGGGAACGTTTCGGTTACTACCTGATGATTGGCATATTTACGCTTTACCTGAAAGATGTAAAAGCTGGTTATGGTATGACAGAAGCCGAATCAGCCGACTTGTACGGAACTTTTATCGCCCTGGTGTTTTTCACTCCCTTCCTGGGTGGACTGCTGGCTGATCGTTACCTGGGTTACAGCAAGTCGATTATTATGGGCGGCCTGATGATGGCGTTGGGTTATTGCCTCATGTCCATACACAATCTTGTTATCCTCTATATTTCCATGACACTGGTGATAGTAGGCAACGGATTTTTTAAGCCTAATATATCGACGTTGTTGGGCAATGTTTATTCCACTCCCACTCACAAGACTCAAAAAGACGAAGGCTACAATATTTTTTACATGGGCATCAATATTGGCGCCTTTATCTGCAACTTCATCAGCGCTGTATTGTATATCAAATATGGATGGGGTTCGGCCTTTTTTGCTGCCGGTATTGGCATGTTCATAGGCGTCGGAGTTTATATCGCCGGCTTAAAGCATTACCGTATGTACGATGTAAAGAAAGGGATGCGGGAAGGCGATATGCCCTTTGGCCGTATTGTGTTGCTGATATTGGTTCCATCTATTATTGCCGGGGTGATTGGTTGGCTGATTCCGGGTTCGCTTTTCGGCTCTGATTCAACGGATGCATTCATTTTTGCCTGCCTTCCCGTTGTTTATTTTTATACTTCCATCTATGTAAAAGCAGATAGAGATGAAAAAAGACCGATTGCCGCATTGCTTGCGATTTTTGTTGTAGTGATTTTATTCTGGGCCGTATTCAAACAAAATGGTTCTGCGCTTAATACCTGGGCCGACCGCTATACCAATCGTGAGGTTACTGGTACTGCACAAAAGGTTTTTGATAATCTCATTCTGGCACAATCCGTCTCTTATCAAAGAGATTCGGTACCGGTATATGATGAGCAATTCAGGTTGCAAAAAGTAGATGGCAAAGCCATAAAAGAAATCAACTACCCGGCTTATTTCAAAAACATTCCGAAAAAGCAGCTTCCGCAAGAAGGAGAAAAGGTAAGTCTTTGGGCAACTAACCTCAGCCAGTCCATCAATCCGGGCTGGGTTATTTTGCTGACGCCGCTGATCATTGCTTTTTTTGCCTGGCTGCGGAGAAAAGGAAAGGAGCCTTCTACAGCTACCAAAATTGCGTTTGGCTTATTCATCTCAGCGCTGTCCGCCCTGGTAATGGTTGGAGCCGTATACGCCAGCTCCAATGGGGAAACTAAAGCCAGCCCATTATGGCTCATCGTCAGCTATGGAGTAATTACAATAGGTGAGTTATTGTTAAGCCCAATGGGCCTTTCCATTGTTTCCAAATTAAGCCCTTTACGAATCAGCTCATTGATGATGGGTGGCTGGTTTGTATCTACTTCAATTGGTAACAAGCTTTCGGGTGTGCTGGCAACCATGTGGGATAATTATGATCATAAAAGCAATTATTTCCTGTTGAACTTCCTGTTGCTACTGGCTGCGGCGGTCGCCTGTTTCCTGATGCTTCGCTGGTTGAACAGGGTGATGAAGGAAAAGGGGGTGAGCTAGCAGTAAACAAAATAACAGCCCTCATCACCGATGACGATAAATTAATGCAGCTATACCCAAGTTGTTTTCCCATTGAGGCAAAAGAAAATACTTAGTATAGAAAAAATCTTTGGGGTTTTCGCAGATGCGTGCAGTTAAAGGTTATTTTCATGTCACAACTGCACTTATGAAAAAACAATTATATTCTGCTGCTCTCTGTCACCGCCTATCCCTGGCCGGTTCCTGCAAAAAATAAAATCAAAATTCCGTTTATCAATTGCGCCTGAAATCTATTTCCCAGCCCAGTTTCACAGCACTCACTAAAAACTTGGTAAGTTGAGACATTGACAATATAAATCTTGGTTATTTTTCAACATCAAAATTTTTTTATATGAAATCTATATACTTAACGGTAGTTGTATCCTTCTTAGTTTTAACTGTTTTAAGCTCCGGCTCATGCAATAAGCCTCCTTTTAAGCCTGACTACGAGAATGTCGGGGGATATGTAATAGGCAAAGAAAATTGCAATACGGACGAAACGCAGGATTACTGGCTGCTTGATTTTACAGTTTACCCAAATTCACCACAGCTAGGTGATACTCTTACATTAAATGGGATAACCTATACAAATGTTTTAAAGTTAAAAGGGCTTGACCAAAGACTGAAACAGATTGGCATGAGAGTTTCGATTGACTATAGAACCATAACCCCAAGTAAAATAACGACCACCGGCTGTACAGTGACATTCCCCGTAACATACTCATTAAAAGAAATTTTTATTATTCATCAGGGAGAAATCCGTTAAAACATTAAGTATGATAAAAAAACTACCAATTCTACTTTTTTTATTGATTACTATTTCGGCAAGAGGCCAGATAATCCGAATTGCAACATCTCCTTCAGCTATATCAAGCCAGATACCCGGATATAGTCAGGTAACATCTATTAACACAAAAACATATAACTATACGCGTCTACCCCAACAACGCCCCCAACGCCTGTTGATGAAGATTCAACAACAGAGGATGATAAACTCTACCGCTATGCTGACAATATTACCGTAAGCATCACTAATGCCGATGGGAACATTACAAGCACTTCTGTAGGTAAAGTATGGACATTAAGAATTAGTATCCCTAACGCACTGAATGTGGGTTTTGTTTTTAATCAATTCAATCTTTCAGCAACCGCTGAAATGTACATTTTCAATGAATCAAGAACGGTTCTGGACAGCGCAATAAAAAATCACATTTCACTAATTACTCCCAAGTTGGAATTTTTCCAATAACATTCATAGAACGGAGCCAGCCTTCAGCAGTGGCCTTCACCGACACAAGGATTAAACTCACTAAACACATTAATTTTATCACCATTAACAATAAGTGGCTCTGACTTTGTCGGATGTCCGGCGCCAGATATTCCTTTCTCCGTTCCCAATCTTTTGGGATGCACGTATACGTGGACTCATTCTGCAAACATTTTGCTGGTAAGCGGTCAAAATACTCCGACTGCCGTTTTTAGAAATATAAGCACCTTACAAATGGATGCAGGTTGGGTGCGGGTTACCATAAATGATTCAAAAGGTAGAAATAGAACAGTAACTGCCACAAGAAATGTACAACTGGTTTCTCAAACCCCAACACCTGGCCTGATAACATGGACATGGAACCTTCCGCCAAACAGGGTTCTGCTTGATGTAGAAGATGTGCCGGGAGCTACTTCTTACCGATGGTATTTGGATGGTGTTTTAAAAGCGACAACGACCAGCTCTTCTTATCAATTGCCGATGAGCGGGAACGTAAGCTGCGGCAACTTTTACTATTTTGGAGTCAGGGCTGTTGGGGCTTGTGGTGTATCTCCTGAATCATATATCGGTGCAACTATGTTTCCTTGTGATTTTGCTTATACAGTTTCGCCCAATCCAGGTTCGGATAATATCAGGATTGAATCAAATGACGAGGTAGCCAAATTGAACAATAAAAAACCGGCGGAAATCCAGGAGATAGAACTATATGATAAAATGGGTGTTATCAAACACAAACAAAAATTTCCCAAAGGCCAGGCTATAACAACTATTTCCGTGGCGGCATTACCCAATGATGTGTACACGCTGAGAATATTCGACGGGCAGGAATGGCAGTCATGCAAGATTGTTGTTCAGCATTGAGCGGGTTAATTCATTCTGAAACGGAGCAACGGAATTTGTTGCTCCGTTTTTTTAACAGAAACCAGGTTGGACGTCGAAATAATCTCTTGTCTTTTAAATTGTTCCCCCGTCCTCTCAGCTAAACCGACAAGGAGGAAATATAAGCCCATGCTTGTAATTCACATTATTAAAAACAAAAGAGTCCCGATGATCGGGACTCTTTTCCGCTAAGCAGTTAGTGTGGCGGATACAAAACCAACTAATTAAGACATCAGTTAAAAGCAGTCAACGTGAAATTAAAATAATCAGGGTACTACGATAAAGAGACAAGGGAAGGCTTTGTTCTGCTGCACAAATCCGCAAAATTTTTTTTAAAAAAATAAAAGAGGGGCATTCACCCGAATCGGAATGCCCCTTTTTTTTAATTAAATAAATCATTTACAATAACAATAGGCAGTAGAATAAATTTAAATATTTACATCCGCCAATACCCGTTCCGGAGCCGGCTTCAATTTGCCCATCCATACTTTTTTGCCCTGCAGCCTGCGAACCAGGAACATTATTCCAACAAAAATGAAGAATAAAGGCCCCAAAAATCCAAGCAGTGCGATGAACCGGGTGCCATAAAACCTCTCCATAGGTCTCTTCAATCTTTCAGCAATCAGGTACATACTCGGTACCATCATCAGGGTAAGGAAGAAGGAGAAGATCAACCCAAATATGATCGTCCAGCTTAATGGTCCCCAGAACACCACGCTATCACCACCAAAGAAAATATTGGGACTCAAATGCTGGAACATACCGGCAAAGTCAATATTAAATCCGACCGCCAGCGGCAACAAACCAAGGATGGTAGCCACGGCAGTCAGCAATACCGGGATGATCCTGATTTTACCGGCCTGTATAGCGGCTTCCCTTGTCCGCATGCCACGACCACGCAGCTCATCGGTAAACTCGATCAGCAGGATCCCGTTTTTGATAACAATGCCCGCTAAACCAACCACACCGACCAGCACCATGATGGTAGCAATGGTCATACCGGTAACAGCATAGCCTATCAAGACGCCGATCACTGAGAAGAAGATTTCGGTAACAACGATAAAGGGTTTACTCATCGAGTTGAATTGCAATACAAGAATCAAAAAGATCAGCCCCACGGCAATCATGAAAGCTGTTCCAAGGAAGGCATTGGTTTCCGCTTCCTGCTCACTTTGTCCGCTCTGGCGAATAGTAACATCAGCCGGAATTTTAACCTTGCTCTTAAAATCGTCAATCTTCGCTTTTAACGCTGCATTGATGGGAGTCACCATGGTCGGATCCAGCACATTGCTTTGTAACTGGATAGTACGTTTCACATTTTTTCTTTTTACACCACCGGTGGTGTTGGTATAATCAACACTGGCTACGGCACTAAGCGGCAAGGCTTTTACCTGCATGGTGTTCATATCAAAGAAAGTGATCCGCATGTTCATCAGGTCGGTCACGTTGTTGCGCAATAGTTCCTTATAGCGAACCTGTATTTTGTATTCATCCTCGCCGTCTTTTATCTTACTCACTTCCCTTCCGAATATGGCTGCCCTTATCTCACCTCCTAACTGGCCTGTGTAAACGCCTTCCATCATTGCTTTTTCACGATCGACGTTTATCGTGATCTCGGGGTTATTCAAATCAACATCGGGTTGAAGATTTTCAACGCCTTCAACACGGTTGGTGTCTAAATAATTATACAACTGTGTAGCTACTGAAGCGATGTTTTCAAAATTATCACCGACCACCTCGATATTTACAGGAGGGTCAGTGGGAGGTCCGCCATCTTCCTGGGTCACTTCAATACTGGCACCCGGTATACCTTTCATCGCTTCCCGGATCGAGTCTTTAAACGGCATCGTGCTCTTGCCATGTCTTTTTTCAAATTCCACAAACGATACCTGGATACGACCGAGATTGGACTGCACACTTCGATTATTATCCCTTGGATTATTGGCACTTACCGCCACATTGGAAATAACACTTTCCACGATGCTGCCTTCAGCACCGGGTTTTTCTTTTTCCAACACTTTCAACACTCTTTTCTCCAGGATTCTTGTAACACTATCTGTATGTTTCACATCGGTACCAACGGGCAGTTTTAAATATACATACACGAAATTGGGATCACCGCTCGGGAAAAAGGTTTGTTTATTTCCCCTTGCCATCAACATCATTAAAGCAACAATGAACACGGCAAACAGGGAAACAAAGGCCCAAACCGGACGTTTGCCCTGTAACACCCACCGCAATAATTTTTCGTACCGATTCATCAAACCCGGCAACGCTTTTTGCTGGAAGGCGTGAATCCAGTCATTCAACAAATAGGAGTTGAATACCATCAGGATGGCCATTAACAGCAAAAAGTTCGCGGTGCCATGGAAACCGGGCAAATGCAAAAGAACTCCTGCAATTAAAAAAGTAAGGAACCATTTATTTCTGAATACCGCTTTCTTTGGCTTTTCATACTCCTTCCCTTCCGGCTTCATAAAGCTTACTGCGAATACCGGGTTGAAAATAAATGCTACGATCAATGAAGCTGCCAGGGTGAGAATAAGCATCGTTGGCAGGTAGATCATAAATTTTCCGATCAACCCTTTCCAAAACAACAACGGAAAGAATGGCGCCAATGTGGTAGCAGTACCTGCCAGCACCGGGATAAATACCTCGCCGGCTGCTTCTTTGGCACTTCGCACTACGGGTACTTTACCATTGTTGTAAATCCGGTGCGTATTTTCAATCACCACGATGGCATCATCCACAATAATACCTAAACCAAACAGCAAGGCGAATAACACAATGAAGTTGAGGGTAACACTGGTACCAATAATTCCGTCGGCGATTGGTAAAAACAGGAAGGCAACAAACACACTTAACGGAACGCTCAATGCCACAAAGAAGGCGTTGGTAACACCCATAAAGAACATCAGGATGAGCAGCACCAGGATAAAGCCGATGATGATTGTATTGATTAGTTCATTAAAAGAAGTTTTTGTTTGCTTGCTTTGATCACCTGTGATCACTACTTTCAAATCCCTCGGCAGGTCTTCCTTTTCCTGCATATCCACCACTGCTGCTTTAATCTTATCGGCTGCGTTGATCAGGTTTTCTCCCGCCCTTTTTACGATGTTAAGTGTAACCACATTTTTGCCATCCAACCGCGCATAACTGTCTTTCTCTTTTATCGTGTCTTTTATTTCAGCAAAATCTCTCAGGTAAACGGAAGCTCCCTGCGCACTACTTCTTACCACGATATTTTTCAGGTCTTCGGCACTGTTAAACTGTCCTTTTACTTTCAATGTTCGGCGCATCGTACCTGTCTCGATCAAACCACCGGTGATGTCCATATTTTCCCGGGCAATGGCATTTTCAATATCAGTAAAACTGATTCTCGATACAGCCATCTTACCCGGATCTACATTTACCTGTATCTCCCGTTCCGGTGCACCTACTATTTCAGCTCTTGTTATTTCGCTCAATTCTTCAAAGCGGTCCTGCATTTTATCGGCATACTCTTTCAGTTTGATCCCATCATAGTCACCACTCACGTTCACAAACATGATCGGTATTTCACTAAAGGCAAATTCCTGCACATCTGGCTCCTGTGTGAGATCAGTTGGCAGGTCAGCTCTTGCTTTGTCGATCGCATCTTTTACTTTTTGCTTTGCCAGGTCCGTTTTTACATCCGTATCGAACTCCACCACTATCAAACTATAATCTGCCTGCGAAGTGCTTTGAATTTTATTGACCTTGGCTCCGCTAATTCCTTTCAATTCTTTTTCAATCGGCCGTGTAACAAGGTTCTCGATATCTTTTGGTGAATTACCTACATACACCGTTGCGACAGAAATCGTAGGCACAACAATATCCGGGAACTGTTCCTTCGGCATACTGTTGAATTTAATCAGGCCATAAATGGAAATAATAATGGCAATAACATAGATCGCAGTCTTGTTATCAACAGCCCAGCTGGTTGGTCCAAACTGTTTAAACTTTTTTGTAACTCCTTCTACAATTTTCATGTGAGAATATTTTAATCGTCAATTGATTTTGATACGGCCCCATTTTCCTTCTCTTTCCCCGATAGGGAAAGAGCGGTGCTGTATATCTTTACTACTCTTCATAACTACCACATCATCTGTACATCTCTATTCAGCATTTTCGGAGAGCATTATTTTATCGGCCCCTTCGAAAAGCTTGGGCTGGGCCTTTGCAAGTCTTCCGCTGCGGCGGAGAGATTTAGAGGGGGCCGGTTATTGGGCGTTTACAGCCTGCCCATCATACACTGTTTGATAACCTTCTGTTATAATGATATCACCACCTGCTAAACCACTTTTTATTTCCATTAAGCCATTATATGCTTCACCAACTATTACCACTTTTTTTCTTGCCACTACCTTATTACCTGACTTCTCAGCTACATATACATACTTCCCTTTTTCATCTGATTGCACCACGTTTACTGGCACGGTTACAGCTGCTTTAGCTTCGTAGTCGCGGATCTTCATGGTGGCAAGTTGATTAGGTTTCAGGATGGGGTCAGCTGGTAATTTTGCTTCTACCGTAAACGATCGGGTTGTAGGATTAACAGCCGCACCTACCACATTGATTGTTGACTTGTAAGCTGGCTTCCCAGATTCAGGCACCACTACTTCTACCACATCACCCTTCTTGATTCTTGATGCATAATTCTCAGGCACATCCGTTACCATTTTTATACTGCCATTGTTGACAATTTTTATTTGCCCTACTCTTGGATCAGCCGCCGTTTGTGGTGAAAAAAACTCACCCACTTTTACATTTACCTCATCTACCACTCCGCTGATCTGTGCAGTAACATTTGTTTGACTCAACTGTTCCTGTGCTGAACGCACCTGCGCTTCAGCTGCGTTCAACTGGCTTTGCAATGCATCTGCTTCGGCTTTGGCATTGATTACATTCAACTCGGTGCCGATATTTTGTTTCCAAAGATTTTGATAGCGTTCATAAATTGTTTGCGCCTGTGATAACCTGGCTTTTAAAACTCCGGCTTGCTGCTGAGCGGCCACTACTCCCTGCCTGGCCAATGCATCATCCAGTTTTAAAAGAGTTTGTCCTTTACTTACCCTGCTACCCGCTTTTACATACACCGCTTTAATGACTCCTCCCATTCCGGCAGGTGATACATACGCTACATTGTCCGCATCGATCTTACCCTGCAGTTCGATGAAGTGAGTAAAATCCTGGCTCCGTATCGTATCAACAGATACAAGTTTTTGCACCTGTACCGATGATGGATCTGCTTTAGCCAGTTGTTCTTCTACCTGGCGTATCTGCAGGTCCAGCCCGCTTTTTTCTTTTTTTAATTTTTCCAGCTTTGCCTTCAAATCGCCGATTTCAGCCTTCTCTTTGGTACTGCTGCCACAGGCGACAAGGAGCAGCATGACCGTAGCGGCCATGGTTATGTTTAATATCTTTTGCATACTATTTATTTTATAGGTCATTGTTTTGGTTTTTAAAGTTTACCCGTTGCTTTCAGGAAATCAGTTTTTGCAATGATGGCATCATACAGGGCGTTGATATAATTAGTTTGTGCGGCTTTCAGATCTGTTTGAGCATTGGTAATTTCAATTTGCGATCCTGTTCCCGCTTCATATTTTTTTTGCGTTTGCTCATACACTCTTTCTGCCAATGCCATATTATCTTTTTGAAAGTCCAGCGTAGAAATAGCCGAACGAAAATTATTTTTTGCACTGGCCACTTCACTGTCAATAGAAAGTTTTAAAGCGTCGATCTGGTTCTCTGTTTTCTGCAATTCAATTTGCGCCTGCTGGATCTTTGACCGGGTAGCAAATCCATTGAAGATCGGGATAGATAAATTCAGACTCACCGATGAGATACCATACCAGGGCCCTTTATTCGTAAAATTGAACTTATCCCGTTGAGCGTTTTTTGCATAGTTTCCATTCAGCGACAGAGTTGGTACCTGGCTTAGTTTGTATCTTTTTATATTATACTCATTCAGTTTTTTTCCAAGTTCTGCAAACTGGTATTCCTTCCGGTCTTCGTATTTATACCTACTTGCTTCCAGCAAGCCATCCCTGATCTGGTCGTAGCCAAGCGTATCTGTTAAAACCAATTCGTCCATAACTGGCATACCTAACAATACTTTCAATCCGTAATAGCCATTAGAAACCGTATTCAGCACCTTCACTTTTTCAGATTCCAAATTGGTTAGCTGCACAGTTATTTTATCTATATCTAATTTTTCAGCAAACCCATTTTCATACATGACCTTTGTATTATGCTGCAATTTTTTTAGGCGCTCTATATTGGCATCCAGTAATTCTATCTGGGTTTTACTCACTACCAACTGGTAATACACTTTGTGTATATTGGTTTTTATCATTTCTTCTGTTACCTCCAAATTTTTTCTCTTCCAATCCAGCGTGGTAGAACGGGCCTGTAAACCAACAAACACCTGGCCATCAAAAAGTATCTGGCTCAGGCTGATGCCAGCCATTGCGCTGTATTTTGTTCCAAACTGTGCCGCAATAAACCCAAAGTCAGACGGCATCTGTATAGGACCATTGTTCCCCTTCACTCCTTCATCTATTAATACCTGGTAAGTAGCTGGTGAAATAAAATTGGGTATTACCTGTGTAGCTACATTTGGATTGTAGCTTGTATTAACGTTTGCATTGATATGCGGATAGGCATTGGCTGTCACTTCCCTGTTTACCTGCTGTTGAAGCTTTACATCAAGCAAAGCATTCTTTACCTGTACATTATTCTTATTAGCATAATCAACAGCCTGTTGCAGCGAAAACTCATATCGCCTTGCTGTTACACTGTCGCTATTTGCAGGGAACGTTGTTTGTGCCACCACAACAGCCGGAAATAAAGCCATTGCTATCAGCCAAACCGATCGATTACTTTTTGCTCTCTTCATGGTTAAGATTTTTTTGTCGTTGTTGCTGGTATTTCTGAATCAGTTTATGTCCTTTAATAGTGGCCAGCCCGTATATAAAATGCTGAATGATTTCTTCGGATGTAGAAGCGAGCCTGTATTTGCCGGGGGGAAAGACGGTGACATTAAAAGGTATCATCAGCGACTCCAGCCTGAACTTACACATCACATCTTTGTTTATCTCAGGGCGATACAGTTCCTCGTCTACTCCCCATTCCAGGTTTTTACGAATCATTTCCGCCAAAAACTTGTCCTTATACTCTTTAAACCGTTGGTAAGCCCGGTGATGAAATTTCTCCAAATCATATAAAACCATCGGGTTCATATTGCTTAACTCATCGGCGATGTGCTCCATAGTCAGGAAAATTTCATGAACGGCATCCTTTGCATTTATACGACAGTTAACACATTCATTTTCTATCTCATTGATATGACTGTGTATTACAGCATCTACCAACTCGTCTTTGTCGACAAAATATTGGTACAATGTTTTCTTGGACATTCCCAGGTGATTGGCTATATCATCCATTGATATCGACCGGATCCCAAACTGCAGGAAGAGCTCCTGCGCCTTTACCAGTATTCGTTCTTTAGGTTCCATTAACACTCACAATTGAGGGGCAAAACTATGGAAACTTTTTTCGTTGCCAAAGTTTCCATCTCGTTTTTTTGCCCCTTATAACAATTATTTCACCTTTCAAACAGGCGTTCGCTTTCATCTGATTATTTTTTATTGTTTAATTAGGTCAGATGGAACGCCTCTAAACATACCTGTGCGTTAAAGACTAACATAGGCGTTTCACTATCTTTGTCACAAAACTCACTGTCTATGAGTCAAGGGTCCGGCACTGCAGGCCGTTCACGAATCAAAAAAATTTTCGGTTTTTTTATACAGGGTATTATTATTCTTGCACCAATCGCGATCACCGCTTATGCTTTGTATTGGTTGTTTGATAAAGTGGATAGCATCTTAAGACCTTATCTGAATATCCCCGGTTTAGGCTTTGTTATTATCGTTGTCTTCATCATATTGGTAGGATGGATCAGCTCTAATTTTTTAATGGGAAGTTTTATCAGCTTTTTTGATCAATGGATGGAACGAACCCCAGTCATTAAGTTTATTTATTCTTCTACCAAGGATTTTTTTGAAGCGTTTGCCGGTGATAAAAAGCGATTTAGCAAGGCCGTACTGGCTAATGTTTTTTCTACCGATGTATGGATCATTGGCTTTTTAACCGATGAGGAAATGCAAAAATTTGAAATGGGTGCCGATAAAGTAGCCGTTTACGTTCCACAGGCCTACAATTTTGCGGGACAATTATATATCTTACCCAAAGAAAAAGTCCGGAAGATCGATACCATCACCTCGGGTGAAGCAATGAAATACGCAGTCACCGGTGGTGTGGTTGATTTGGATGCGGAAAGAGTTCAATCTTAAAGAAAAGCATAAGGGTTACACATTAAGAGTTTGCAATGAAAAAAATTGTTGCGCTGACTTTTATTCTATTGATTGCTCACAAAAGCTTTTGCTGGGGTTTTTATGCGCATCGAAAAATCAACCAGTACGCGGTCTTTCTCCTACCGCCGGGGATGATGATTCTTTACAAGCCCTATATCGGTTTTCTGGAAGAACATGCTGTTGATCCCGATAAAAGAAGATATGCCATACCGGAAGAAGGACCCCGTCACTATATCGACATCGATCAGTATGGTGTTTATCCTTATGACTCATTGCCCCGAAAATGGAGCGACGCGGTTGCTAAATACTCCGAAGACACATTGAATATGCATGGTATCGTACCCTGGTGGTTGCAAACCATGCTATACCGGCTCACCGATGCGTTTAAAGAAAAAAACCAGGCAAAGATCTTAAAGCTGTCAGCCGAAATAGGACATTATATTGCCGATTCACACGTACCACTACACGCCAGCAGCAATCACAATGGCCAGTACACCGATCAAAAAGGTATTCATGGTTTTTGGGAAAGCCGGATACCCGAACTGATGGCCGAAAAAGATTGGGATTTTTTCATTGGCAAAGCGGAGTACGTAAAAAATCCCGCTGATTTTATTTGGGCAAGAGTACTGGAAAGTGCGGCGGCTGCGGACACCGTTTTAAAATTCGAAAAAGAGCTGTCACTCGCCTTTCCCGCCGATCAGCGATATGCCTTTGAGGATCGCAATGGACAAATCATTCGTCAATACTCCTCTGCTTATGCCAAAGCCTACAATGATAAACTCAAAGGCATGGTGGAACGACGAATGCAACAATCCATTTTTGCGGTCGCATCCTTTTGGTACACAGCATGGGTGAATGCCGGCCAGCCCGATCTCACCAAACTAACTAACAAAAGTTTTTCTGAAGCTGAACTCAAGGAATTTGAAGCCCTCAATAATGCATGGAGAAACAGTTCCTTAAAGGGACGGGAACATGAATAGTTTCCCGTTACCGGTTGCTGGTTGCCCGGTTGTTATCAAAAAATCAATGAAATTTTTGTTACTGACAAATCTACGATACATTTTTCTTTACTGGTAACGGGAAACAGGCAACCGGTAACTATCTTTGCGCCTCATTTAAATCAGCTTAAATATGGTTGAATCTGTGAAATCTGTGATCCATAATTTCAATGCCGGGCCATCTGTTCTTCCCAAAGAAGTGTTTGAAGAAGCCAGCCGTTCGATTCTTGACTTTAATAATAGTGGTCTTTCCATTTTAGAAATTGGTCACCGTACTCCCTTATTTGAAGCGGTGATGGAGGAAGCACGGTCTTTAGTAAGAGAATTGATGCAATTGGATTCCGATCACGAGGTTTTATTTCTGCATGGCGGCGCCACCACGCAGTTTATGCAAATACCCATGAACCTGCTGAATGAAAATGATATCGCGGTATATACAGAGACAGGAACCTGGGCGGGCAAAGCTATTAAAGAAGCAAAATTGTTTGGTCATGTAGAAATCGGTGGTTCATCCAAAGACACTAACTACACTACTATTCCAAAAAACTTAACCGTAGCTCAAACCGCCAGCTATTTACATATCACTACCAACGAAACAATTGCAGGAACACAGTGGCATAACATTCCCTATGACCGGGGAATACCATTGGTTGCCGATATGAGCAGCGACATACTTAGCCGCCAGCTTGATTTCAATAAGTTTGATCTCATTTATGCCGGTGCGCAAAAAAATATGGGGGCTGCTGGTGTGAACCTGGTGGTGGTGAATAAAAACATCCTGGGAAAAGTTGATCGCAAAATTCCTTCCATACTGGATTACCGCAATCATATTAAAGAAGCGAGCATGCTGAATACACCACCTGTGTTTGCAGTATATGTTGCAATGCTAACCCTGCGTTGGTTGAAAAATATGGGCGGAGTAGCCGCAATTGAAAAATTAAATGATGCAAAAGCAAAATTGTTTTACGATACACTGGATAGCCTGCCGCTTTTTAAAGGGCCCGTTGCCAAAGAAGACAGAAGTAAAATGAATGCTGTATTTATTATGGGCGATGCGGCATTGGAGAAAGAATTTTTGGAACTCTGCAAAAAAGAAGGCATGTACGGTGTAAAAGGGCACCGCAGTGTCGGAGGTTTCCGTGTGTCCATGTACAATGCGTTAACGATTGACAGCGTAATTGCAGTTACCGATTTAATGAAAGACTTTGCAAACAGAAAAGGATAACATTTAAAAGATACTTAAAACTAAATGGCACAGATAAAACCGTTCAAGGCACTAAGACCCAAACAAGACATCGCTGAAAAACTGGCGTCCCGCCCTTATGATGTATTGAATAGCGTAGAAGCAAAAGAAGAAGCGAATGGGAACCCTGTTTCTTTTTTACATATTACCAAAGCCGAAATTGACCTGCCCGATGGGACAGGCCTCCATAGCCAGGCCGTATATGATAAAGCAAAGGAAAACCTGCAGCAGTTTCAACAAAAGGGAATTGTTTTCAGCGAAGAAAAACCCTGCTATTATATCTATCAGCTGATCATGAATGGCCGCAGCCAAACAGGTTTGGTATGTGTGTCGTCCGTTGATGATTATTTCAATGATGTGATCAAAAAACATGAATTTACCCGCCCTGAAAAAGAAAAGGATCGGATCGATCATATGAAAACGATTGGTGCGCAAACCGGTAATGTTTTCCTGGCCTATAACAATGTGCATGAAATCGATACCATCATTTACAACTGGAAAAATTCGCAGCAGCCTGTTTATGATTTTACGGCAACAGATGGCATTCGCCACAGTGTTTGGATAATTGATGATGTGGCTAAGGTTGACGAGATCACCCGTTTATTTGCGGAGAAGGTGCCCGCTACATATATAGCTGACGGGCATCATCGTGCTGCTTCTGCCGCTAAAGTAAGTACAGCCTTGCCGGGAAATGAAGCGGCGAAATATTTTTTGACCACCATCTTTCCCGCCAGTGAGTTAGCCATCTTAGATTATAACCGACTGGTAAAAGATCTGAATGGCATGGATGCCGATGATTTCATTAGTGCATTACAGGATGATTTCACCATTACGCAAAGTGCGGAACCTGTAAAACCGGCTCAACTACATGAGTTCGGCATGTATTTGGATAAACAGTGGTACATCCTTACGTCCCGCAAAGACACCTATTCAGAAGATCCCATTGGCGTATTGGATGTAACTATTTTATCTAATAATATTTTAGATAAATTATTGGACATAAAAGACCAGCGAACTGATAAGCGGATTGATTTTGTTGGTGGAATAAGGGGCTTAAAAGAATTGGAAAAAAGAGTAGACAGTGGTGAAATGAGAGTTGCATTCAGTCTCTATCCCGTTACGATCCGGCAGTTGTTTGATATTGCTGATAGTGGTAATGTAATGCCGCCCAAAAGCACTTGGTTTGAACCAAAGCTGAGAGATGGGTTATTGACTCATACCCTGAAACCCTAAATCCCTGAAGGGACTTACGAAGAGTCTGGTTCTCCGAAGTTTTCCTATGAATTTTAAATTGTTAATCTTAGGATGAGGCTGTGCCACTGTTGGCAATTTCTTTACTTTGCAGATTGGGTCATAAATAATAACAAAATGAAGAAAATAGTTTCTGTACTTATTCTTTCCCTTTCCATAGGATTCGCTTTTGCGCAGACAGAAGATGTCAAAACTTTACATGAGACAGCAAAAACATTTATGCGATCCGGCGATTTTGATAATGCCATCATTGTTTTAACCCGTGCATTGCAACAGCATAAAAACAACCTCGAATTGCAGAAGGACCTGGTGATGAGCTATTACCTCAAAAGAGATTATAGCAAAGCATTGGAGAAGGTGAAAACACTGGTTGACCGGGATGATGCCGACGTGGTTTGCTTTCAATTGGCAGGCAATGTGTACAAAGCTTTGGAAGAAGTAAAAGAGTGTGATAAGGTTTATAAGAAAGGATTGAGAAAATTCCCCAAAAGCGGGCCGTTATACAGCGAATATGGTGAGTTACTTTTTGCCGCTAAAGATTATTCCGCCATCAACCAATGGGAAAAAGGTATACAGGCTGATCCTTCCTACAGCGGCAACTATTACAATGCGGCACTGTATTACTCCTATACAAAAGATAAAGTATGGAGCCTGATCTATGGCGAGATCTATGTAAACATGGAAAGCCTGTCTGAAAGAGGACTGGCGATGAAAGCACTATTATTAAAAGCATACAAAGAAAAATTGTTTGCTGAAGCTGACCTGATGAAGGGTGAAGAAAAAAATAAAAGTGAGTTCGCCAAAGCTTTTTTACAAACCATGAGTAAGCAGTCATCGCTTGCCAATAAAGGTATTACTACTGAAACGCTGACTATGATCCGCACCCGTTTTATTTTGGACTGGTACCAAAATAATGCGACCAAATTTCCACTCCGTCTTTTTGATTACCAGCAACAGCTATTGAAAGCAGGATTGTTTGAAGCATATAATCAATGGCTGTTTGGTGCTTCCGAAAACCTGGCTGCCTATGATGCCTGGTCAAAAACACATACCGATCAATACGAAGCGTTCAACCAATTTCAGCGAAACAGAATTTTCAAAATGCCTGCGGGACAATATTACCAGGTGAACTAGTGAATAGTGAGTCAATGTCGTTTGTTTAAGTTCTTTTTATTGAACATTGAAAATTGAGCGTTGAGCATTGAACATTTTATTCCTGCTAAAGAAATGTTCAATTTTCAATTCTGGTTTCCTCAAGTAAACGACATTGAGTGAATAGTAGTATTTTATCGGCTGTCATTTAAACTAACCACTCCCTTTATAAACCAAGGCCCTGATCTTCCTGAGTTCAGGGCTTTTTTATGATATTTAGACTAATTTGTTTATTTTAATAACAGTTTTTAACTGTGGAAACTGATTATCCTTTAATGATTGCACTATGAACGAACCCCGGAGACTATTTGATTGCCTCGCCTGGCATTTAGAGAGGCAGCCACTGGATGTGATGCTCGCTGGTAAAGAGAGCGGACAATGGAAAAAATATGGCACCAAAGAAGTAGCAGGTATTGTGAATAACCTGAGCGCAGGTTTATTAAGCTTGGGCATTTCATCCAACGATATGACGGTAGAAGGTCGTGACAAAGTAGCTATACTTTGTAAAAACCGGCCCGAGTGGCTGATGCTTGACCTGGCCGTGCAACAGATAGGTGCTATCCTTGTTCCAATTTATCCTACGATCAATGTAAATGAACTGGAGTTTATCTTAAAAGATGCACAGGTAAAAATTGCTTTTGTCAATGATGAGGACCTTTTTTTAAAAGTACTGAGCCTGAAAGACCGGATTCCCAGCCTGCGGGAAATTTATACGTTTGAACATGCCCCCAATGCAAAATACTGGAAGGAAGTAACCGATAGAGCCACACCTGAGTTGATCGATCAAATAAAACCCATTTCGGAAAAAATAGCTTATGAAGATGTAGCGACCATCTTATATACCTCGGGCACTACAGGCACGCCCAAAGGTGTAATGTTGAGTCACCGAAATATTTTATCCAATGTCCTTGCCTGCCTGCCCTGCTTTCCGCCGGGTGAAAATATGAAGGCGTTAAGTTTTTTGCCGTTGAATCACATTTTTGAAAAAATGGTAAGCTACCTCTATATGTTCCGGGGTACTTCCATTTACTATGCAGAAAGTTTGGAAACCATTGGCGACAACCTGAAAGAAGTGAAACCTGATATGTTCACCACCGTTCCCCGCTTATTGGAAAAAGTGTATGACAAGATCATGCAGAAAGGAAATGAGCTGACAGGTGTGAAGAAAAAATTATTTTTTTGGGCGCATGGTCTTGCCGAAAAATTTGAGATCAATACCAACCAGGGCTTTTGGTACACTATGCAACTCAAACTGGCCAACAAACTTATTTTTAGCAAATGGCGGGAAGCGTTGGGTAATAATATCCGCTGCATCATTACGGGCGGGGCAGCGTGCCAGGTTCGGCTCATCCGGATCTTTACCGCTGCAAATATTGTGATCATGGAAGGTTATGGCCTCACGGAAACATCACCTGTGATTTCCGTCAACCGCTTCCAGGAAAAAGACAGGATGTTTGGTACCACAGGCCCCTTGATTGATGGCATTGAAGTAAAGATTGCTGAAGATGGAGAAATACTTTGTAAAGGGCCTAATATTATGGTGGGTTACTACAAACGGCCTGATCTCACTGCCGAAGTAATAACAGATGACTGGTTTCATACAGGCGACATTGGCATGTTAGTCAATGAGAAGTATTTGAAGATAACTGATCGCAAAAAAGAATTGTTTAAGACAAGCGGTGGCAAATACGTAGCCCCGTTATCGATTGAAAATAAACTGAAAGAATCACCTTTTATCGAGCAGGTGATGGTAGTAGGGCCGGAAAGAAAATTTGTGGGGGCACTCATCATTCCCTCTTTCCCCAACCTGCGTGAATGGGCCCGCCATAACAATATCCCGGATGCCAGCAATGAAGAATTGCTGCGCAATGATAAAGTACAAACCCTGTATAAAGACATCATTGAATCTTTCAACAAATACTTCAACCATGTGGAGCAGATAAAAAAATTTGAATTGCTGCCCAATGAATGGAGTATTGACACCGGGGAAATGACACCCAAACTATCAATGAAGCGAAAAGTGATCTCGGAGAAATATAAAGATGCTATTGAAAGAATTTATGTGTAAAGCAAGCGGAGCCAGTCTCCGCTTTTTTATTTAACTTATAGCAGTTCAAATTGCTTAATGTGTTAAACCTGGCATCATGAAACCTTCCGTTATCAATTCTTTCGATGAATATCTCCGGCAACAGACTGCAAGCGTTGAAGACAAGGCGAATTTGACGGATCTCCAGTTGAATGAATTTCGCAGGAAATATATTGAGCAATTACTGCAGGAAGAACTAGGCGAGTTAACCGAGGTAGAAAATTCAGTAATTAAAGCTGTCGGACATAAAACTATCCTTGCCAGCAGTCTTCAATTAAAAAAAGATAAAAAATTAACGGCAGGTGAAAAACTGGCCGACCAGGTTGCGTCTTTTGGCGGCAGCTGGACCTTCATTATTATTTTCTTCAGCTTTTTGTTGACATGGATTGCCGTAAATATCTGGTGGTTTCGCAACAGGGGTTTTGACCCCTACCCCTTTATTCTACTCAATCTTATTTTATCCTGTATTGCGGCTATCCAGGCACCCATCATTATGATGAGCCAAAACCGGCAGGAGGCCAAGGACCGTAAAAGAGCTGAGCATGATTATAAAGTGAACCTAAAGGCAGAGGTGGAAATCCGCCTGCTCCACGAAAAAATTGACCATATGCTCCTCCATCAAAATAAGCGGTTGCTTGAAATTCAAAAAGTTCAGATAGAAATGATGGAGCATATCAGTAAAATGATCCACGACAAGGGATAACGGCGCTGATTTTAGCTTATTCGCCCGCTCGTAATAGCTGCCAGTTTGTCCAATAACCAACAATTGGAACAGGACTTGTTAGTGCCTACCTGATTTTTTCAAAACACTTTCAGACTATGACACAAGAAAAAGGCTCTATCTCGATACACACCGAGAATATATTCCCGATCATTAAAAAATTCCTGTATTCGGACCACGAAATATTTCTTCGTGAGCTGGTTTCCAACGCTGTGGATGCATCGCAAAAAATAAAAAGACTATCCTCCCTTGGCCAGTACAAGGGAGAGTTGGGCGATCTGCAGGTGGAAATAGCGTTTGAAAAAGAAAAGAAAACGATCACCATCAGTGATAACGGCCTGGGTATGACAGCCGACGAGATCAAAAAATATATCAACCAGATCGCTTTTTCCGGCGCCGAAGAATTTGTTGAGAAATTCAAGGAAGCCAAAGACGCCAATGAGCTGATCGGCAAGTTTGGAATGGGCTTTTATTCGGCCTTTATGGTGGCAGAAAAAGTGGAAATACAAACCCTTTCTTACCAGGAAGGTGCTGAGCCGGCCTGCTGGGTATGTGATGGTACCACCGAATTTGAACTGACTGAAGGGAGCCGGACCAAACGGGGCACCGATGTCATTCTGCATATCAATAGCGAATCGGAAGAGTTTTTGGATAAATATAAGCTGGAAGGTATTTTAAAAAAATACTGTTCTTTCCTGCCCGTCCCGATAAAATTTGGTACCAAAACCAATTCAGAGCCTGATGGGCAAGATGCAGAAGGCAAACCAAAATATAAATCGGTTGAGGTAGATAATATCATTAATAACACCCACCCTATCTGGACCAAGTCACCATCAGAGTTAAAAGACGAGGACTATCTTGATTTTTATAAAGAGCTTTATCCGTTTTCGGATGATCCTTTGTTCTGGATTCATTTGAACGTGGATTATCCCTTTCACTTGACGGGTGTGCTTTACTTCCCAAAAGTGAAAAAAGAAATAGAATTAAAGCCGAACAAAATAAAGCTGTTCTCCCGCCAGGTATTTATCACTGATGAAGTAAAAGATATTGTGCCCGAATTTTTGATGCTGTTGCATGGTGTGATCGACTCACCTGATATTCCATTGAACGTATCACGCAGTTTTTTACAGGCCGACAGCAATGTAAAAAAGATCAATACCTATATCACTAAAAAAGTGGCGGATAAACTCGCCGACCTCTTCAAAAAAGACCGTAAAGTGTATGAAGAGAAATGGGAAGATATTGGGCTGTTTGTGAAATACGGCATGATTACCGAAGAGAAATTCTATGAGAAAGCAAAAAACTTTGCGCTGCTCACCAATACCAAAAAAGAGTATTATACGCTGGACGAGTATAAGGAAAAGGTAAAGCCATTGCAAACCGATAAGGATGAAAATATTGTTTACCTGTACACAACTGATCCCGCCAAACAGGATGCCTTTATTCAATCAGCCGAAGCAAAAAGCTATGATGTCTTGTTGATGAACTCTCCGCTCGACAATCATTTCATCAGCCAGGTCGAACATAAACTGGAAAAAACGCAGATCAAACGAGTCGATTCCGATACTATCGATGCCTTGATTAAAAAAGACGACAGCATTGCTTCTATACTGACGGAGGAACAAACAACAGCAGTAAAATCGGTGTTTGAAAAAAATATTCAAAAGCCGGGCATGTCGGTGTCGGTTGAAAGCCTTAGCCCAAATGAATTGCCGGTGACAGTAACCATGGATGAATTTATGCGCCGGATGAAAGATATGGCGCAGATGGGTGGTGGCATGGGTTTCTATGGATCAATGCCGGACAGTTATAAAGTAACCGTGAATGGCAATCACCCGCTTATTAACAAGATAGCACAGGCCGAAAACGAGGAAGAAAAAAATCGTATGGCGAAGCAGGCGCTCGACCTGGCTCTTCTTTCACAAGGTATGTTGAGCGGCGCAGAACTGACTGAGTTTGTAAAAAGGAGTGTGGAGCTGATTTAGGAAACCCCTAAATCCCCTAAAGGGGACTTGCTGATACACAGCCCAGCTCTTCGGAGATTCTTACAATTGGCTGACGCATTTATCAGGAGAGTAATATTTGAATCCGTGAACACAATTTATAAAGGGAGAATCGCAATGGTTATCCCTTTCTTTTTCAGTAAAAGACTTCCAGGTAATATAAAATTTTTCGATTTAAGTTATCCGCCGCGGAGGAGACAGGGGGTTATAATGACACGCCTCTCTTCCACGGTATAAAATCATCCTGGTTTAACAGCACCGCTTTGGGAATTACTTCACCACTGGCGGCTTTAATACAATATTCCAAAATGTCTTCTCCCATTTCCTCAATGGTTTTTTCTCCCTCAATGATGGGGCCTGTATTGATGTCGATGATATCGGCCATGCGTTTCGCCAGCGATGAATTCGTAGCCACTTTAATAGTTGGACAAATCGGATTGCCGGTTGGTGTGCCTAATCCGGTTGTAAATAAGATCAGCGTTGCGCCAGCCGCTGTTTTACCTGTTGTGGCCTCCACGTCATTGCCCGGCGTACAAACAAGATTGAGACCAGGCTTAGTAGCCGGTTCAGTATAATCCAGCACATCTTCAACCGGTGAAGTGCCTCCTTTTTTTGCAGCGCCTGTGCTTTTAATAGCATCGGTAATCAGGCCATCTTTGATATTACCCGGCGATGGATTCATATGAAAACCAGAGCCAACCTTATGCGCCGCTTCATTATATGTTTCCATTAAATGCATGAACTTCCGGGCCGTTCCTTCCTCTTTGGTCCTATCAATCAGGTCCTGTTCGGCCCCGCACAATTCCGGAAACTCAGCCAGCAAAACCTTCCCGCCCAGTGCTACTAACAGATCACTGCAATAACCAACAGCAGGATTAGCGGAAATACCACTAAAGCCATCGCTGCCACCGCATTTCACACCAACCGTCAGTTTATCAAGCGTTGCAGGCTTTCGTTCCATCTTGTTGGCTTCAATCAATCCCGCAAACGTTTTTCGAATAGCATCTGCAATCAGTTGTTCTTCGCTTTGCGATTGCTGTTGTTCAAAAATTAAAAGCGGCTTGTCAAAATTTGGATCTCGCCTTTTTACATCCTCCAAAAATTGCTTCACCTGTAAGTGCTGACAGCCTAAACTCAATAAGGTAATACCCGCTACATTGGGATGATCAGCATAAGCCGCCAATAAATTGCTCAGCACAGCCGCATCCTGCCGTGTTCCACCACAACCACCCTGGTGATTTAAGAATTTAATACCATCAATATTTTTAAAAACCCTGTCCTGCCTGTTTACAGCAGGTGTAAAGCTTACATTATTGATGTCCTCTCCTTTTTTATAAGCTTCCAAAAGATGATGTGAATACTGCTTGTATTTATCAGTAACATTATAGCCTAACTCATTGTGCAACGCTTCACGTATAACATCCAGGTTCCTGTTTTCACAAAAAACCGTTGGGATAAAAAGCCAGTAATTGGCCGTCCCTACTCTTCCATCACCACGATGATATCCCTTGAAGGTTCTGCCTTTAAATTTTGAAACATCGGGCGCCTGCCATCGATAATGAAAAGACCGATATGCAAACGGATCAGCAGCATGTTTGGTGTTGTCCGTATTCATGCGGCTTCCTTTTGCAACATCGAACTGAATTTTTCCGACTAACACGCCATACATGATGACCTTGTCACCAGTATGCATATCCTGCATAAAAAACTTATGCTTGGCGCCGATATCTTCCTGTAAAACGTATTCCGCTCCCTCGTACAAAATGTTTTCGCCCTTTGCCAGGTCTTGCAAGGCAACCAACACATTGTCGTTGGGATGAATTTTTAAAACTCTTGGTTTCATCCGTATATTTTTATTTGATTTTGGCTGGATGGAACTTACCATGATAATCCGCCGCGGCGGACCCCTATGTGATATAATGAAAATTTTACCATGGACGTTTCATCAAAAAATATTTTTGTATGTACCTGACTTTATCACGCAACACTCACTACTAACTGTTGGCCAAAGCCCTGTCAAGATGTACATAGCCACCGTCAACATGAATAATCTGGCCGGTAGTATGGCTTGACCGTTCGCTTAAAAGAAAAGCCACCATGTTGGCAATCTCCTCAGCTGTTGTCATCCTGTTCTCCAGGGGAATTTTAGAGGTGATCTCTCTTAATTTTTCTTCAGGGTTGGGCAATGTTTTGATCCACTTATCATACAGTGGTGTGTAGCATTCGGCTACTACTACTGCATTCACCCGAATGCCGTATTTTAATAGTTCAACAGCCCACTCTCTTGTTAATGCATTCCGTCCTCCATTAGCAGCAGCATAGGCCGAGGTATTACCCTGTCCTGTTTCTGCAGTCTTCGAACTAATATTGACAATTGAGCCTTTTGATTTTTTTAATTCCGGCAAAGCGTGATGCACTACCAGGTAGTAGTGAACAAGATTACTATGAAGACTTTGCATAAATCTTTCGTAGTTGCCGTTCTCCAATCCTACTCCATCATTTACCCCTGCATTGTTTACCACTCCATCAATCCTTCCAAATTGCCTTACGACTTCCTGTACGGCCTTTTCACATTCCTGCGGAATGGAAAGTTCGGCAGTGACTTCGTAGGCCACTCCTCCCTCTTCTACGATACGGTCTATAGCATCCAGGTTATCTTTTTCACTGCGCCCGATAATAACAGGAATGGCTCCTTCTTTCGCTAATGCTTTTACAATGCCTTCACCAATACCCTTGGCGCCACCCGTTACGATAATGATCTTGTCTTTTAAATCTAATTCCATGTATCAATTTTTACAGATTATAAAACTGTATAGCATTTTTAGCAAATACTTTTTCCTTGTCTTCAGACTTATAATCTTCCATATATTTTAGCAATAAGCTTTTCCATTGCACGTACATGCCCGAAACCAATATCACGGGCCAATCGCTTCCAAACATTAATCTGTCAACTCCAAAACATTCAAACACTGTATCGAGATAAGGATAAAAATCTCCCGGGCTCCACTGCTTCCATTTGGCTTCCGTAAATAATCCCGACAATTTGCAATAAACATGTTGGTTAGCCGCTATCTCTTTCATCAAAGCGGCCCATTCGTCTATTTTTTTGGTGGCTATTTCCGGTTTGGCGCAATGATCGATGACCAGTTTCTGATCAGGAAACTTTGCTACAAATTCGACCGCTGCTTTCAATTGGCGCGGATAGATCAATACATCATACGTGTAATTGTAAGGTTGCAGGGCTTTTACGCCTTTTTGAAAAGCAGGCCTTAATAAAAAATCATCAGGTTCCCCCTGCACTATATGTCTCCAGCCTTTAATGCTTTTATACTGGGAAAAATATTGAAGCCTTTCTTCAACCTTTTCATTTTGCAGATCTACCCATCCCACTACCCCTTTGATGATCGGGTGTGTTTTGGCCAGCTCCACCAAAAAATGTGTTTCCAATTCAGATTGATCGGCCTGGACAGCAACACATCCATTGACTCCATTCCGGTTCAAGGTGCCCGCAATCGTTTCCGGCAGGTAATCCTGTTGGAGGGTTTTCATATTGTCCATCCATGTATCCCTTACCTTATTGTATTTCCAAAAATGCACATGGGTATCGATAATGCCCTGCAAGGAAGGATTGTCATTTTCGTCTATGTTGATTTGATCACTCATGACTTTTGATAGGCTATACAGGTTTGTTTCGATTTTCCTAATCCATCAATCCCCAGTTCTACAACATCCCCCGGCTTGAGGTAGATCTGTGGATTAAATCCTAAGCCAACGCCAGCCGGTGTTCCGGTGGAGATAACATCGCCGGGCAACAACGTCATAAACTGGCTGACATAGGATACCAGGAAAGGAATTTTAAAAATGAAATTGGCCGTGGTTCCGTCCTGCATCATTTTATCATTTACTTTCAACCAAAGTCTCAAAGCATCTACATTTTCAACTTCATCTTTCGTTACCAGCCAGGGGCCCAACGGCGCAAATGTGTCACAACCTTTCCCCTTATCCCATGTACCATTTCTTTCCAGCTGAAATTCTCTTTCGCTTACATCATTGTGCAGACAGTAACCGGCTACATAATCCATGGCTTCCGACTCATCAACATAACTTGCTTTTTTGCTGATAACAATTGCCAGTTCAACTTCCCAGTCTGTTTTCACTGAATTTCTTGGAATAACAATATTGTCAAAAGGCCCGGTTAGCGATGTGGTTGACTTCATAAAAATGACCGGCTCCGGCGGAATAGCAGCCCCGGTTTCGTTTGCATGATCTGCATAGTTCAGACCGATGCAAACAATCTTGGACGGCCTTGCCACCGGCGAACCCAACCTGATATGAGACGGCACTTTTCGCAACATGCTTTTGTTCTGTTCTACCATCCACGCCAGGTGCGGAAGCCCGCCATTGGCAAAAAAACGTTCATCATAGTCCTGTATAAAACCCGACACATCGAAATGTTCATCATTAATGCACACACCTGGTTTTTCATTGCCAACTTCGCCAAATCTTATTAGTTTCATAAGCCCCCTCCCGACCCCCCCTTAGGGGAGGCCATCCTGGCACAAACCCCTATAGAAGAAATGTCTTTTTTAAATTTTTTATTAGTTAATAAATGATTTTAACATCACACATTTTTTGCATTCTTAATTCACAACTCATCATTCACAGTATGCCTAATTATTCAATTTTATAAATCCGCCATCAATCGGGTAATCACAGCCTGTAATGAACGATGCTTCGTCGCTGCATAAATACAAAACGAGATAAGCAATCTCATCCGGGTTTGCCATTCGTCCTATGGGCTGTGTTTTAGACAACTTATCAAACATTTCCTGTTCTTTTCCCGGATAATTTTTTGCCAAAAACCCATCCACAAACGGTGTATGCACACGGGCAGGTGAAATGCAATTACACCGGATTTTATAATTGATATAATCTTTCGCTGTTGACAGTGTCATTCCAACAACAGCTCCTTTTGTCATTGAGTAAGCAAACCGATCGGGAATGCCAACCGCCGAAGCCACCGATGCAAGGTTAACAATAGCACCGCCCTTTTCTTTCATCAGCGGCACGGTGGAATGTAAAAGATTATACACTCCTTTTACATTGATATTGAAAAGACGGGTGATATCCTGCTCGCTGGTATTTTCTACATTGCCTATATGCGCTACACCGGCATTGTTGACAAGAATGTCGATGCTGTTTGTTTGGGTATGTATTGTGGCTACAATATTTTTTACCTGTTGTCGATCACTCACATCGCACTTAAAGGCATGGGCAGCTCCTGCTATTGCGCTAATTTCTCCAACCACATTATCAGCACCCGCCTCATCATAGTCGAGGATAAAAACTTTTGCTCCCTGCTTCGCAAATAATTTAGCTATCGCTCTTCCGATGCCACTACCGCCCCCGGTAACAATGGCTGTTTTGTTCTTTAAATCAAACATAATCTGAGATCATTTAGTTGACCGCCAGGTCAAAAATTTTGTTCATCAAAACCCATTTTTCACCGGGCTTTGCGCCGGGTATGGCTTGCTGGTGTTTCCACATCAGCGTCTCCCACTCCTGCACCTTCGGGTTAGCCGCATCCGCCGCTCCTTTATTGGCAAAATTAAATTCATCTGTCGCCTCTATGATCATAATTAGCCGGTTGGTGAAGCGATAAATTTCCATCTGCACAATGCCGGCATCGGTAATACTTTTTTTGATTTCCGGCCACACATCCTTATGGTATTTTTCATATTCCGCGATGAGTTTTTCATCATTCACCAAATCAAGAGCTAAACAATAACGTTTCATTTGTTTATTTTTTTAATGCCTGATGTGATGAATCTGCCCGCCACTCATTGCATAATCCTATTTATTCATTTAAACTAATATAAAACCTCAACGGCTTTTTCACTATGTTTATATCCTTTGAGCCCAAAGAATAACACCACAGCAAAACAAATTAATGGCACAACGTAACCGTATTGAATGTTATCGGTCTTGTCGGCAATAAATCCGAGTAATGGCGGTAAGGCTGCGCCTCCTACGATGGCCATTATGATGAGACTTGATCCCGATTTGGTATCCGCTCCCAGGTCCTGAATCCCCAATGCAAAAATGGTCGGGAACATAATCGACATAAAAAATGAAATGCCAATGACAGCGTACAACGTTATTATTCCAGAACCGAAAATCGTAACCAAAGACAGCAACATACAAATCACAGAATAGATCGCCAGCAATTTAGGCGGCTCAATAAATTTCATCAGAAAGGTCCCCGCAAATCTTCCGACCATAAATGCCAGGCCGGCTGCACCCGAATAGTAGGAAGCTTCTTTTTCATTTACACCAGCCGCTTTGGTGGCGAATAGAATAAGAAAGCTAAGTATACAAACCTGCGCTCCCACATAAAAAAACTGAGCGACAACCGCCCATGTCAGATGCTTGTGTCTGAAAGCATGGAAAAAACCATCTTTTTCTTTTTCATCTGCTTCTTTTATATCAGGCAGTCTGGTAAAATAAAAAATTGCCGCTACCACCAATATCGCAATTCCCAGAATGATGTAAGGAAGTTTTACCGTTGATGTTTCTGCCAGCAAATAAGTATTACGGGCCTGTTCGGACATGGCAGCCACCTCAGCATCGCTTAAAGGATTATCGGCAAGTATGAAATGCCCGCCTGCAATCGGTGCCAGGAAAGCAGCCAACCCATTAAAAGATTGAGCGAAATTCAATCGCTGTGTAGAAGTTTCGGGCGGACCCAAAATGGTTGCGTAGGGGTTAGCAGCTGTCTCCAAAATGGTTAAACCGCATGCAACTATAAACAAGGCTCCAAGGAAAAAAGCATACTTCATGGTATTAGCTGCGGGAACGAATAAGAAACACCCAACAGCAAAAAACGCCAGGCCGATGAGAATACCCGTTTTATAGCCATATTTTTTCATAATGAGCCCCGCAGGAATAGCCATTAAAAAATAAGCGATAAAAACTGCTGAATCTACAAGCGATGCCTGTAAGGTATTTAAACTAAAAGCCCTTCTGAGATGTGGAATCAATATAGGATCAAGATTGTGAACAAATCCCCAGAAGAAAAACAAGCTCGTTACCAGGATAAAAGGAAAAAGATACTTTTTGTTTTGATTCATATGTTGGACAACGTTTGGCGTTTCATTAAACCGAAAAGATATATGATTTTATCAGATCAGCGCTTAAAACAGAAGTAAAAAAGCGCCTTAGGTTAATTTTAATGAATAGATAGCCAAATAAATACATAATTTTTCTCAGTCCCGGCCGGTAGAACCTCTCTTGTCGGCAATAATTTCTACACTTAGCGAACCCTTATTGGCACATCTATTGACATAACAGGGATAGCTAACCTTTATTAAATGATATTCCGTATTCATTTATAAATTCTTAGCGGATAGACGGTTCACACCAATGTCAATTTTTGTAAAAACTGAAAAATTAAAACCAATGAAAAAAACACTCTTAGTCTCAACAACCGTAGCCTTGATAGCTTTAAGTAGTTGTAAGGATCAAACCAAATCCGCCTATTATGATTTAAACAAGGGCGAATCAGTGGAATTGGTAAAAGATGAAAAAACCGGGCAACTGGTAGATGCTGAAACAAAGGAACCCGTTTACATTTATGTGAATAAGGAAACCAATGATACCATACTCGGTTCAACAGGCCAGGTGATCAACGGACAGGTGATAGAATCTGACGGTAAATACACCTATGCGGAAATAAAAGTGGAGCAAGATGGCGAATACAAAATAAAAGCGGACGACTATAAAGAGAAAATGGAGAAAGATGGTGATCTAAAGATCAAGGATGGTGACTCAAAGACAAAAACAGATGGTGAAACCGGCGAAGTGAAGCATAAATAATATTGAATATTTAAAAAGAAATGCCCGCAGACAGCGGGCTTTTTTTCATTTTACCTGAAGTTAATCTCTGCTCTTACATGAATATTGTTTCCTTCCCTCGTAATGCCATAACTGCCGCATAGTGTAACCCTGTTAAGCGGCATGATGATAATACCGGCGCCATAGCCGTTATGCCATTGATTAGATTTTTCTCCCGGCATCCACACTCTGCCTATATCATGAAATCCAAAAAGACCAACACTACCACTGTAGAAAAAGCTTTTGACACCTGTCAGCCATCTTAACTCTACGTTATTATAAGCTATTCCTTTCCCATAAAAACGTTCCCGCTGATAGCCCCTTACTTCTGTTTGTCCACTTATCCTGTTTAAATGATAAAAATCGGGATCGCCAAACACCGTTCCGCCACCTGCCCGTAATGCCAGGGTGAATTTTTTACTTAGCGGAACAAATGCTACTGCCCAGGAGTTGATTTTAGCAAAGGTAGATCCCGTATCGCTGAGGTTGCGAAGAAAACCTCCCGCTACATTCATCATTACACCATGGGTAGGATAAATAGATCCGTTAGTTTGATCATAATTATAAACAGCTTCCACTCCTGCAAATTGTTTACGGGTAAAAATAGATGGATCAATAAAGTCATGCTCGCCGATATAATGTGTCGCAGTTTTATCATACTTTATCGATTGATATACCAGCGACACTTCTGCATGATGAATACGTTCAATATTTCGTTCAAGACCAATAGCACCATACACACGTTGGCTAAATGTCCGGTAATAATTTCTCGTTTTATTAGCGAAAATGGTATTATTGCCGGTACCGAAATAGTTCTCTATTGCCGGATCATCCAGCCTTAGCTTTACCACCATATCCGATTTTCCAAATGCTCTCCCGAATCGCCCTACATAAGCTATATTAAAGGCTGTCCGCAGAAAGCCATACAATGCATTGATCGAATGACTGGTTTGGTATTCGGGCTTCTTCCATGGTTTGGAAGTATAGGTAAACCCTGCACTAACTTTTATGCCTGTTCTTGGAAAAAGGTCCAACGGATCTTCATTGAAGACCCTATAGGCTACAGGCGTAAGAAGAGGAAGTATAGAAACATCCAGTTTTTTTCGCCATGCGGTGTCGTACTCATATTTTTTGCCGCGGTAAAATCTTACTCCATGTGCATCGTTAACAGGCCTTATAATAGAATCTTTTCCTGTCGGATCGATTACCCTCACTTTTACCCTGCTTCTTTCATTGCCGGTTACCTGGATGATGTCTTCTTTTTTTAAACTATAAATTCTTAGTTCTTTTGTTTCCCTTGCATTGAAGGTGCGGGAGTAATAAGGTTGTTCAGCTTTTTCACCTTCTTTGTTTATCTTAAACACTTCCACAGCCACATCATTGCCGGGCAGCGTATTGATTTGAATAAATTCTATTTTATCAGAACCATGAATGGTCACTTCTTTTGCGAGATAATCATAGTATTCGTTCGCATATTTTTCCAGGTCATCCCTGCGGGATTTTAGTTTGACAATTATTTCTCTTCCCGAAATAGCAAACAACTCCGGTGGCATGCGGCGAATACTGTTTTCAATCAATTGGTCTGTCAGCACCTGTTGTAAATACCTTGCCTGTTCAATCCAGGTTTCTCTTTTCAACTCGTTTGAAAAAAGTTTGTCTAATGGCCGACCGGGAAAATTCCATGCGCCCACATTTTTAATTGAGGGGCCAAAGCCCTGCACTTGTCGAAACATCGGTAATGAACCTGCAATATCGGGCAATAGTCCATCAATTTTTGTATACGCCTGGTCTCTGTCTCTTGGTACGGGTCTGTAAATAGTTTGCTTACCTTCTTCAAACTCCGCCCAACGCCAATTATCCGGGTGCCGTCCCCAATCACCGATAAACATATCAAAAAGCCTTGCTCTTACAAAAAGTATTGGGTCTACACGGTTGTCGTTGTCTTCAAATGTTTCTTCGATCATCTTTTCACTACCCACCACATTTTTGCTGTGGCCAAAATTGGGCGCATCCTGCTGATTTTCGTCGGGCCGTTCTTCAAACAAATACAGTTGATCGCCATACTCATCATTGAATTCACTCAATGAGTTTTGTTTCGGCACAAAAAAGATCTCCGGCACTGTATGATAAATACCTGCCGCCTCTATCATCGGCGTAATGGTATAGGCGGCATAGGGATGTCCAAATGAAGCCTGGTCTTTTGCGATACGACTGATAAAGGTGACATGAAGATTATCACGTAAGCCCTTTCCAAAATCCTTGTTGACACTGCGGAGTACATATTCCTTACCATTTTTATCTTTCAACCGCAATGATTTTGATTGCCTGCCACCGCCTTCCTTAACCGGAACCAGGCCACCCCGGACTGTGTCGAGGTAAAAATTTTCCACACGGATGGGCGTACTCCACTCTTTCCGATAATGACTTCCCCAAAAAAAATTGTGAAAACCTGAGCGTTTATACTCTTTACCGGGAACAACAACCGTAGTCCCTTTCACAGTTGGTGAATCTGTTACGATAAATGTTTGGGATTTCAGCACATTTTGCAGCCCTAACACAAAGATTATAATACAAATTGTGTCTTTAACCTTAAAATAAACCAGTTTCCCCATAAAAAAGTAAATAATTGAACGAAGCGGCCAACCTAAAATTGCCCAGTATCACAACCGTTCATTATTACTTATGCAACAATGATACCTTAGATTTTAAGGGCATATAATTGCACAGATTCGTCCACACCCTTTAGTGAAATCTGTCCTAAATCCTCTCCCTGCCATGATTTCAAAATGCCCGTATCAAAATATTCTTTGGAAACGACGAATTTTTGATTGAGATCATTGCAGGCACTACGGATACGGGCGGCGATATTCATAGCTTCACCACTGATCGCAATATCTTTTTTTATGACACCGATTTCTCCAATGGTTACATCGCCTGCGTGAAGCCCTACTCTGAACTCCGGGATTACACCATACTCCCTTTTAAAATAGTCGGACTTGCGTTGGATCGCCTTTCTTGATTCGATGACTGCATTAACAGATTGCAAAATGTTTCTTCTCCTGTAAGGCCAGGTCACCACCATTTCATCACCGACATACTGGTAAATCATACCGTTGTACTGGAGTACCGCTTTTGAAACATAGTAGATGAAATCTTTGATGAAAAGAAAATATTTTTCATGACCCAGCGTTTCGGAGATAGGAGTAGAATCTTTGAGGTCAAGAAACATGATTATTCTTTTTTCATTTCTTGGTTTTAAATATTTACCTGTTACTATTTCCCAAAAAACTCCCGGCGAATATTTCTGATCGATCTCTACAAGGATCAATGCAGACAGCAGCATTATCAGCCAAAACAAAAGACTCTCAGTCATCAACCGGGTATAAAAAAAATAATCGAGAAACTGTGTGGCTGTTTCCTGGTAACTGAGGCCCTTAATAAGCAGGTAATGGAGAAAAAAAAGAAGTATGGTGGCCGCAGAAGCAATAATCAATAAAATGGTTCCTTTGATCAGCCACCCCGCCAGCAATGAGAAATTTCTGAAAACATGTTTTAGCCCACGCAACATCAATCCTGATATAATAAAGCTTACGATCAACGTAAAACTAAAGCGGAGAACATAAGCCCAAAAGGTGGTTTCATGATATGCATAGTCAATATTGGTTCCGGAAGTAATATTTCGATAATAGAGAATAAGATCAATCACTGTCCAGGCAACACTTATTACAACAATTCGCCGAAGGCGATATCTCGCTACCCGCGATGAAAGTTGTAAAGTGCTTTGTAACCAGCTCATGAGCGACTTTTTAGATACCTGTATATTTTCTCCTGCGGGCCCGGTTGTCCTGCCTGTTGCAGATCGTTCGTTTTAAACGATCGCAACTCATCATCAAGTGACACGGCTTTTACCGTATCACTCCATTGTATCCCGAAATAACTAATAAGATCATCCTTTAATACACTATCAGGTATTGGTATACAAACCTCGATGCGGTGTTGCAGGTTTCTTGTCATCCAGTCAGCAGAACCGATGTAAATTTTTGTATCGTCACCTGTTCCAAAAATGAATATCCGGCTATGTTCCAAAAACCTGTCAATAATTCGCTTGACCTGGATAGTTTCACTCAAATTTTTTCTGCCCGGAACGATGCAACAAATACCTCTCACCAACAGGTGTACATCCACTCCTGCTTTGGCAGCTTTGTACAGCAGGTCGATCATGTACGTATCTTCAAGGTTATTTACTTTGATCCTTATCAGAGCTTCTTTGCCTTTTGCTTTTCTTTTTATTTGTTCATTGATTTCTTTTTCAAAAGCATTGACCATATTGTATTGCGACACCAACAGGTGATGAAACTCCCCGGACGCATTTTTTTGTGGGCCTTTTTCTTCCCCCAGGATATTAAAGAGATGTGACAGATCCTTAATGACTTCCTGCCGGGTAGTAAACAGAGCATGATCGGTATAAAACCGTGCCGTGGTTTCATTGAAATTGCCGGTTCCTATATAGCCATACCCGTTTACACCACCGGCTGTTTTTCTTTTTACCAAAGCAATTTTTGAATGCACTTTTATTCCGGGTATGCTGTAAATGATCTTTACGCCTGCATCCACCATAGCCTTGCTCCACTTGATATTGTTGGCTTCATCAAACCTGGCTTTCAGCTCTACAAACACTTGCACCTTTTTTTTATTCTTTGCGGCGCTGATCAAAGCATTTACAATATGCGACTCGGCTGCTACCCGGTATAAGGTGACAGATATAGATTGAACATCGGGATCAATGGCCGCCTGGTTGAAGAAGGCCAGCACAGGATTATAACTCTCATACGGAAAGTGTAGAAGCAGGTCTTTAACTTCTATTTGCCTGAAAATATCGCCACAGTATTCAAGCCCGATAGGTTTTAAAAAGGACCATGAAGCATATTCCAGGTCTTTTCTCTTTACCGGCAATGAAGACAGGTCGCTTAAATTATGATAGCGGCCACCCTCATACAAATCGTCTTGTTTTAATCCTGTCAACTCTGCCAAAAACTTCTGAACGCTTAATGGCATGCCCGGTTCATACAAAAGCCGGGTTGGGCTGCCCAGTTCTCTTTTGACCAGTTGCTTTTCAATTTTTTTCAGGATATCTTTTTCAAAACCTTCTTCATCAAGATAAAGCTCGGAATCACGGGTTATCTTGAAACTGTAACAGTTATGGATAGTAAAGCCCGGGAAAATGCAATTTAAATTTTCACGGATTATATCATCGAGAAAAACGATATGCTGTTCGTTTCCCTCCGCCTCCAGCTGAACAAACCGGGGCAATTTATCAGCAGGAATATTAATGACAGCATGCGACAGAGCATCCCGTCCTTCTTTTTTCAGCAGTACAAAAAAATAGATCTTATTATTTCCCGGGAAAAAGTCCTGTTGAAAGGATTCGATAAAAACGGGTTGAATGAAAGCGAGAATTCTGGAAAAAAATAATTCCCGGATTTGCGAAACGTAGCCTGACGGCAAAGAACGATTATAGTATAAAAATATTCCATTTGCTTCCAGCTCCGGCAATATTTGCCCGTTTACAATACCGCCATATTCTTCCAATTGCGTCGAAATAATTTCCTGGACTCTTTCATAAAGCTTTTTATCAACTGAAGGATCAATCTTATGGAGTGTCTTAGTTTTTAGCTGCGAATACAAAGAAATAATAGGGTAACGAACCCGGAAAAATTCGTCCATATTGCTGGAAAAAATGGACAAGAACTTTACCCGTTCCAGCAGCGGTACTGATGTGTCAGCAGCTTCCTGCAACACCCGGTGATTAAACCCTAACCAGCTAATATCCCTGTTGTGATACATAGAGTACGGCTTTGTTTAAAATGGAGATCCGCTACCCTCGATTATTGTCGTAGACGGAGCGGCCGGATTGAGAATAATGGCAATGATAAAAGCGAAAGCTGACACAATAATACCAACCATAAACACGCCATAAGCAAGCCTTACCAGCCGGTATTTTCTGCCTAACACTTTACCGAGGTAATAAATATCATCTACCAGTACGCCATATAGATAATTATGATCTTTCATCATGGTGCTCATGCCCCAGCGATACTCTTCCAGCTCACTTTTAAAAAAATTACCAAAAAACAACAAATTGGCTTTCTTATTGACAATATCTTCTCTTGTAAAATTTCCATTCGTGATCTTGGGCCTGGTAGCCAGGATGGAAATGACGATCGTTACGAGTGAACTGGCCAGGAATATCATGGTAGGGATCGCTAAATGTTTGTCCACTTCAATTTTTCTGATCAATACCGATAAAATCACTGATATAATAATAGCATTTACACTGATCAAAATATTGGCCTTATTATCGGCCATTTCACTAAGGCGCATATGGTTTTCGGAAGTCAGCCGCAGCATGGTTTGAATACCTTTGGTAATAAATCCGCTTTGCCTGGGCATGTTATCTTTTTTCTTATCCTTTTTGTCTCCTTGGGGAAAAATTGTATCACCTGTATTAAGCTCGCTCTTTTCTTCTATTTTTCTTTTCAGGTTTTCAATGTTTGCCTGTTTTTCTTTATCCAGCAGGTCTTTGCAATAAGAAGTATAAAATTTATGCGCTTCCAAAATCATCAATGTATTTTTTCTCCAATCCGCCGTTTCTGAGGCCATTTTTCTCAGCATCATTTCTTTCTTTAATAGCTTATCATTTTTTTTAAACTGGGGTGTGCCAAAATGATAGGTGTCTGCATCTTTCATGATTTCCTGCACCAGGCTTCGTGGCTCGGTGCTCAGTTTTGTTGCAAGAATGGTTTGCTCTATATCACCGGTATAATCGCTGTATTCTGCTTTATCGGCCATCCATTCCTTCATCATCTCCACACTTTTTAATTCATGATCTGCCGGAGGTGAAAAGAGATGACCAATATCATGGAACCAGGCGGCCATATTCAATACAAGTATATCTTTATCCGTCAACTCGTAGTGGGCGGCAATTTCATTTGCCCTGGCTACTATCTCTTTTGCATGCTCAAGATTATGATACAACAGGTTTTCGTGTGGCACTGAATCATAAATGGCTGTCACCTTTTCTTCGGCTTGCTTTACAATTTGTCGGTCATTATTTTTCATTTCTGCCTTCATTTTTTAATTGATAAAAACGATATGTTCTCCAGGCAATGCACTCCTAAAACGTCAAATTAAATTTAGATCCCAGTGAGAAATTCAATACCCTCTCCTCTTTTGAATAGCCGGCGGTAAAAGAAAGGATTACTACATTAAAGGGATTGTAATAAAATCCACCTCCCGCCACATAATGCCAGCGTTTACTATCCTCGCCCTTGTACCAAACCCGGCCAACATCATTAAATGCTACAAGGCCCACTTGCCCGGGAAAGATATAAGATCTGCTGTCAAACAATTTAATGCGCAATTCCAGGCTGCCATAGGCCATTGAATGACCGGCAAAACGATTTTTCCGGAAACCACGCAGTACATTGTTTTGTCCTAATGTCAATGCCTGGAAATATTCAATATCCTTGTTAAAGATATGTCCCGCACCAGCCTTGATAACACCTACTACCCTTGCCGGAATTTTAAGACTTGCGTAGATCACCATATCCGATTCGATCTTGTTTACGTCCTCGCTGTTTTTATTCAGCGGGTGCAGGTAAGTCAATTTATTAACGAAACGAATGCCTCTGGTCGGAAAAAGCTCATCATTCAAATTGTCTAATATGATAGCTGCTTTGAAGCCTGCATAGGTTTTTACATTATACACTTCAGCGGAATCCAATCCCACAGCTTCCGGTTTACCCAGGATATAATCCTCATTGTTTTCATAACGGTTCCAATAATGGAAAACTGTAGGTCCTGCAATAAGACTTAGCTTGTTAAAATAAGTTTTCCGGAACAGCAGGTCTGCAGCAACAAATTTGTAACGGACACGATAGAATTTTTTGGGTAATGATTTGTCCCTGACGGTGCTATTGCCAAAGCCAAAGAAATTATCCAATACCGGGTTGCTCACCTGCGCAGCACCAAGTATATCCAAAGTACCTAATGCCTGTATCTTTTCGTAATTGTATTTTACCTGGAACGCCTTTCTTGTAAGGGCAACTAAAGCCATCAGCTTATTCTCACTGGCAAAAGGTGTTTTCCTGAAACCATAATTACGAAACCAAAAACCGGTTCCGACTAAAAGCCCATCATCGCCATTAAGGCCTAACAGCAACCGGGGAAAACGGCGGAAAGGATAATTAAAGTGCTTGATCCGGAATTCATTGATGTTGGGATCATCATTGATATACTTCTTCGTACCGCGTACCGCTGAAAGAAAATTACTGTCTATGGTATTATCGTACACAAATGTTTTGAGCCGGCTTTTTATGAAAAAAGAATCATTGCCACGTCCACCGATCATCCTGATACGCATCGTGGAGTGCAGATTGCTGTCTACTTCAAATTTGTCTTCGCCATTAAAACCATACAGCCTGATTTCTCTTGTTACTTTTTGATCAAAGATCCGTTGATACATCACAAAATTTGTATCTGCCTGCTTGCGATAGGAGAAGACAGTAAGTTTTATACTATCGTTTACCGCACTCAGGGTAAATTTTTCGTTTTCATTGCTACCCAATATATCCACCTCCTGGGATAAAAATTTATAATATTTTAATGATCGCTCCTTTAGCAATTTTTTCCGGCTTATTAATTTGTCAACAAGCTTCTTTCCGCTGATCGCATATATTTCAGGTGGCATTTTATGTATGGCCTGGTTAATCTTTTGATCTGTGAGTTTGGCTGTAAAATCCGTCACCACCTTTTTCCAGGTATTTTCATCGATATTGTTCAGGAAAATCCTGTCAAAATCTTTTGCTACCGTATTCAGGTGATTGATGTCGGGGATCTTGTATTGCAATCCCTTCAAAAAAGGAAGCCGGCGTCTCGCCGCATATTTGACTATAAGACCATCTGAATAAAAAAAGGCCTGGTCCCTGTCACGTGGAATAGGTATATATAATTTACCCTGGCCCGTGTCACGGGTGGCCCATCTCCATTGATCAAAATGACGATCCCAATCGGCGATCAGCATATCCAATAGTCTTGCCCGCAACACGGCTTGCTGGTCTACCGTATGATCATTATCCTCCCGCATTTTATTAAACAACTGCAGCGAACTCTTGCTATCGCCTTTCTCATAGGCATCTTTTCTTTCCAGCAAGCAAATTTTGTTGGCAAAAAGAGGCTTGTAATAACCCAATGAAGGATCGTCGGGCACAAAGAAAAATTCAGGAGCTGATACTAAAATACCGGTTGTATCTGCTAAGGTTGGAACGGCGAGCGGCGCATAAGGATGCGCTGCCGAGATCATATCCTGTATAATATTGGAGGCAAAACTTTGCCGGAAGTTTTCCGGTATTGCTTTTTCAGGGTCTTTGTCAATGGTCCGCAATGTCCACTCTACTCCTTTTTTGTCTATTAATTTCAACGACTTTGTTTGTTTGCCACCCCCTACACCATCGATTTTAAACCCTCCTTTTTCTTTATTAATATTAAAAACTTTAAATAAAACTCTTGTCGACCATTCTTTCCTGTAATTGTTGCCATTAAAGACCTTTTGTGCCAACTTGGGATTTTTATATTGCTCGCTGGCAGGCGACTGCACAAAATCGCTGTAAACATAGGTCGCAGTAGTGACGGAATCGTTATTAGGTAAAGGAGGTAGTTTACTATAATCAAGAATCCGGTTTGAATAGGCCAGCTTAATAGAATCAACATGCTGCTTATCTACCGTATAAAAATTGGCTCTTACATTTTTGTTTTTTAATACATCCAGTGTAACAAAGCCAAGTGAACGGGCTATGAATTCAGCTTTTCGTCCCGGCGACACCCGCTGCGTTTTACAGCCACTTCCACTAACGATATAATTATAGCTGCTATCTTTTAAAAATTGCAAAGCATGCTCATGCCCGGCCACCATGATCACATGCGGATGGTTTTTTACCGTTGCCATGATGCGGTTGATCATATTAGTATAAGCCGGATGTTTGATGTCCTGTGGCGTACCAAAAATGCTGCGGGCAATCGGATAAGCCGAACCTAGTACAGGTAGTGGGATGTACAGGTTTGATCTCATTTCTGTAAAAGGAAACACATGTTGTTTGAATGTAAAATATCCGCCGTGTGGTCCATTGCTCTTGAAGGGATGGTGCGTAGCCAGTAAAACAAGCTTTTTATAATTCTTATTCAGGATATCTTCCAATTCGCCGATCACTTCGTCTTCAGTTTTGAATTCGCAATCTGATTCAATACCTGGTTTATCATTTGAATGTATCCACCACTGGCTGTCCATAATCACCAGGACGACATCATCCGATATATCAACTTCCACCGGCCCGGGACATCCTCCTTTTGGATAAAATTCAACCTTACCATCTCCATACTGGTCAACGTATAATTGCTGGCGAACAATGGCCTCATAACCTCTTACACCGCCATTTTCCCAGTCATGATTACCGGGAATCATATAGGCTTTTGCCTGTGTACCTTTTATCAGGTTGATTTGGGAATCCAGCGCAGCTTTTATATCGGAATAACGATTGAACGTTTCACTGGGCAAACCGGCATCATACAGGTTATCACCCAGGTAAACCAGGACAGTTTTCTTATCCAGTTTTACTGTTTTTTTTATGGCATCTAATACGGAAGCTTGTCCTTTTACCAGTGCACCTGCATCACCCACTAGTATCACCCTTGTCTTCACAGAGTCTGCCTGGGAGTTTGCAGACAGAAAACTTATAACCAAAGCACATGCTAACCCTAAATATCTCATCCCCTTTTGTTTTGATAAGTGAAAAAAAGTATGTCGGCGACGCCTACATCTGCAGCTTCATTCGAAATAATCAGGTCGCCTGCCGGTGTAAAAGTCAAACCCTCGGGCTGCTTGAATATGCCGGGATCAATCTTATAAGCCTGTTTGAATTGGCCATTAGTATCAGCCACCACCAGCAGTTTGTTTATCGCTGATATGATAAACAGCTCTCCTGTCTTTGGATTAATGGATGCTGCTGAAGGCTTGAAGCGGATTTTTTCTTCACCAATCGCAGCCGCAATTTTTGTGACATCAATCCGGAACGATGAATCACTGTATTGACCTGAATGCGGATCAAATGAAAAAGTGGTCAGCGATTTTTTCTTGTCCAACTCGCAATCTTTGCAAATGAGGATCATCTTTTGCTTTACCGGGTCATAATAAAGTATTTCAAATTCACTTACACTCTGTCCCGACTTATCAAAATAAAACTGCTGGACATTGACTGTGTTTTGTTCGGAGAAGGTCAACCGCATGATATTACCGTTGCTTTGCAACACGTAAAAGATGCTATCCAGCAAAACCACATCTTCAAAATCGGCGCCTGGCGAAAACTTCCATCGTTGTATTTCCCTGCCTCTTTTTTTTATTTTATATAACCACCCCTTCTCATCATTGATAGCAAATATGGAACTGTCAACAGGATAGTATGCAACACCGGAAATCTCGTCCAGTTCAAGCGGCAATTTTACCTGGATAGTGGTCTTCATATTATAACCCGGCGGACTTTTTACAATCGTCGGTTGGGTATCGGAACTGCATTGAATGAACAGGAAAGATAAAGTCATTCCAATACCTGTTATGTTTCTATAACAATCATGCATAATAATCCTATTGCCTTATTCCAAATCTTCTGCCATTATAGAAAAATTCGCAAAACATGGTCGTGGCTGAGATATTCTTGTTGGTTTCAGTCCTTAAACAAACCTGGTGTGCAAAATTTTCTACACTAAAGTTAAGCCGTCTTCTGACCCGGATATTATTTATAATGAATAACTTAAAAAAGCGATGTTCGGAGGGAAAAAACCTAACCTTATACTTAGAATTTCTTTAATTTTTTTAGAACAGAACTTGCCTGCCTGCTGGCAGGCGCCAATGTTAAGCTAATGATGATTTTCGCTGACCTTACCAGTATTATCAGCATTCTACTTTTAAAATTTAGAACATAGGAGCTTCTTAGATCGTAATAAAAATGGAGCGACGTTTTGCCTGAATAATATTTTTTGTCCGGTGCCCTTTGCCAGTAATGTCCTCTACCAATAACACATCACCGGCACCAAACTGGCGGATATCGCCCAATGATGTTTCGATCTGAATTTGTCCATCGAGCAGGATGATGTATTGTCGTTGCGGCGCGGTATGAAAATCGTAATCGTAGCCGGGCAAGACTTCACGAAAAATGATATTCTTTGCCGGATAATGATCCGATAACAAGCCAATATCGCCGGCATCCTTCAATGGTATTTGCAGGTCTTCAAAATGACTGTCGCCGTTTTCATCGCTGTAGATCCTTACTACATTAAACATCGTTGATTAATTAATTTTTAAAGATGACTTTATTGGCTGTTTCTATTTCGTCCTGGTTAATGGTGTGGCCCATGTTCCCGTATATTTTTTCTGTTACATTGGCGCCCATTGATTTCAGAATGTTCGTGGTGGCGTACACTCTTTCAACCGGCACATGTGGATCGGGATTGCTGCTGCCGATAAAAATGGGTGTGCCATTAAAATGTCCTTTATAGTTCTCGTGATAGATCTTATCACCGATCAAACCACCGGTAAATGCGGCTACACCTCCATAGCGATTAGCATTTCTCGTCACAAACTCCAGTGTCAAACAAGCCCCTTGGGAAAAACCAGCGAAAAAAATATTTTCAGCCAGAATGTTTTTGCTATATAAATCATCCAACAATTCTTTCAACAAGTCAAGTGCTGAAGAAAGCCATGGTTCATTTTCTTTTGGTGGTGCCAGGAAAGAATAAGGATACCAGGTATGATTGGTGGCTTGCGGCGCCAGTAAACTGAAATCTTTTACATTCAAATAACCGGCGATGGATAAAATATCCTCCGCACTTGCGCCCCTGCCATGCAACATGATCAAAACCTTGTTACCCTCTTCCAATTTCTTCCCTGCCGAAATAATATTCTTTGTGTGCATATTTATTTATAATTATCAATCTGTATGCTTACTCCAGATATCAGCATATTCATCCGGGTGTCGTTTAAACTGTGCATTGACAAAAGGACAAAGCGGTACTACCTTCAAATCATTTTTCCTTGCATAATCAACCATCGTTTCCAATAACTTTTTGGCAAAGCCTTTTCCCTCCAGTTTTGGTGACACTTCCGTGTGATACACGGTTAATTTATTACCGGCAATACTGATTTCCATTTCTCCCAATTGTTCATCCCCATCAACAATGTAAAAACCGCCATGGCTTTTTTCGTTCAGCTTTAATTGAATTTCTTCCATACTATCTATTTTATTAATGAAGAACAGGTAAAACTTCTTCTATCTGTTTGCGGCTGGGCTCATATTGTGCCGGCAACTTAAGATGTGTTCCTAATTCATTGACTGCTTCATCCACCGCAAATCCCGGATTATCGGTAGCAATTTCAAATAATACACCACCAGGTTCACGGAAGTACAATGAATAAAAATAATTGCGGTCTATTTTCTCCGTAATGTTGAGACCGGCGCTCAAAACTTTTTCCCGAAAGTTCATCAATACATCCTCATCCTTTACACGGAATGCTACATGATGATTGGTACCTGCTGCATTCAATCCTGGTTGCCCTTCCTTCAACTCTTCGAGATCTACAAAATTAGCCGTGCCGATAGCATCTGTAACAAAGCGAAAGCGATTTCCCTCCTGGCCAAATTGAGTATAACCAAATATGTCGGTCAACACCCTGGCGGTTCTGTCAATACTTTTTAATGAAAGAACCACACTATGAAAACCCTTTGCCGCTGCACCTTCGTTCACTTCCTTAGTAACCCAGGGCTTGCGGGTATCTTCTTTTGTTGGCTCGATTAAGTTGATGAGTAAGCCATCGGGATCGGCGAATTGCAAATATTTTTCACCAAATCTTTCAGCAATCTCCCCGTGTGTTATTTTAAACTCGTCAAATCTTTTTTTCCAAAAGTTCAGGCTATTGTCAGGTATGGAGTAACCAATTTCTGTTGCCATACCTGTGCCTATACGACCCGGCCTGGCCCCTTCCCAGGGGAAAAAGGTAAGAATAGAACCCGGAGTACCCACTTCATCGCCATAGTAAAAATGATACGTACCGGGATCATCAAAATTGACCGTTTTCTTCACCAGCCTGGCTCCGAATATTTTGGTATAAAACTCATAGTTCCGTTGTGCATCGCCTGCGATAGCCGTGATGTGGTGCAGACCCAATATTCTATTTTCCATAGTAGTATCTTTTATTTTTTAAATTTTAAAACTGAAACCGGGACAAATTTCCGGATAATAAAAATTACCGGGAATAGTTATATGGCGGATATTGTTGTATAAAATATGGTACCCCCTGCGGAGCTAAATAGTAACTTTGTAAATAATGTATTTTTCCCGGGCGTTTTTGACCATAATCATTACCCTATCTAATCAGAATCATAGCACAGGCCTGCTGTCCTTCATAGTTTTAAAAAATCGATTCACCCCCGATTCAAGCCATAAAAACACAAGGCCATGAAAAAATTTATAGCTGCCTTTGATGGTCTCCGGTTTTCAGAAAGCGTAATGGAATATGCTATTCTTCTCGCCAAACAAAGTAGTGCACACCTGGTTGGTGTTTTCCTGGATGATTATTTACGTCATAGTTATAAGATTTATGACCTGGTAACGAAAGAAGGTACTCCCGAGGTCAAACAAAAAAAACTGGAAGAAAAAGACAAAGCAACCCGGGCTGCCGCTGTCAGCCGGTTTGAAAATGCCTGTCGCCAGGCCGGGATGAACTATTCGGTGCATCATGACCGTGACACGGCTATATACGAATTATTACATGAAAGCATATATGCTGACCTGTTAATCGTCAACAGCAGCGAAACCTTAACGGCTTATACCGAAAAAATTCCCAGTGAGTTTATCCGTGACCTGCTTTCACATGTGCAATGCCCGGTTTTAATCGTACCCCAAAAGTTTAAACCTATTGAGAAACTCATCCTGCTTTATGACGGTGAACCTACATCGGTATATGCCATCAAAATGTTCAGCTATATGCTGCCTTCTTTAAAACAAACACCAACCGAGGTCATTTCGGCAAAAAGCGGGAATCAAACCCGTATCGTGCCGGATAAAAAATTGATGAAGGAGTTTATGAAGCGCCACTTTCCCCATGCTGCCTATTCTGTTTTCAAAGGCTTGCCCGAAACAGCAATCGTAAATTATTTGAAAAAGCAAAAAGGAAATCCCCTGGTGATCCTGGGTGCTTACCGGCGAAGTACCGTCTCCCGCTGGTTCAGGGCAAGCATGGCTGATGTGTTGATGAGAGACCTGAAACTCCCGCTATTTATTGCGCATAACAAATAGCCATATAAAATAATTTTTATGACCCCGAGCATGATAATGTTTTATCACACAGTGGAATGATTATTTGCGGGGTTTCCCGCTCAAAGCGGGACCAAAAACCTGTCTGCCGACAGGCAGGCAATAAAAAATAAACAGATGAAAACGATTATCGCCCCAACCGATTTTTCAGCCAATTCATTGAACGCTGTTAATTATGCCGCTGATATGGCCAATAGGCTGGACGCCCACTTAACCCTATTCCACGTATATACCATTCCTACACCGGCTATAGCTACCGAGGTATCCATACCGAGCTATGATATGGAAGCATTGGCTACAACGGCTGATGCAGATATACAAAAGCTAAAAGAAACCCTGCTAAGCCGCCTGAATGACCGGGTGATCATTCACACCGAAATAAGACCCGGCTATGTGATAAACGAATTGACAGCTTATGCAGACTCGGTAAAACCATTTGCTGTGGTAATGGGCGCAGAAACTACCAGTGCCTTTGAACGATTGTTGTTTGGCGGTAAGACAATAGCAGCTGTTAAAGATTTGCCCTGGCCATTGATCATTGTGCCACCAACAGCGAAGTTTACCAATATCCGCAAAGTAGGGTTGGCCTGTGATTTCAGGGAAGTAGTAGATTCTGTAAGAGTGCAGGAAATAAAAGAACTGGTGAAAGAATTCAACGCTGAATTGCATATACTACATGTAAGCGACAAGCCACAGGGCACGTTTAGTGCGGAAACAGTAGAAGAATCAGGCCTGTTACAGGAAATGCTGGACGACCTGCATCCGCAATACGATTTTCTGAACGCACCGGAGGTTGAAAAAGGTGTGGCTGATTTTGCAGAAGAAAACAAGCTTGACCTGCTGATAATAATTCCCAAAAGGCATAGTCTCTTTAGTAAAATATTCCATCACAGTCATTCCAAACAATTAGTGCTGCATACACAGGTACCCGTAATGTCACTACATGAATAACCGGCCAGGGCCTGTCAAAATGGAAAATTGCTCAAACTGTTACTAACGGCGGGGATCAATACTTCACCGGGATGAGGCTTAGCTGAGTCTTTTACACTCATCTGGACCGATATGTAAGTTGTTTCCCGCTATTTTTATTCTTGCATGGCAGAATCGAAATTAAAGGTCTCTTTCCTCTGTCGTTTCTCATCCGGGTGCCTGACATCAGTCATTTTTCAACGTTAGCGGAAAAGGTAACTTTTAAGATATAATTTTTTTATGAAATCGAAACCATCCGGGATCAATGCTTCGTGGCATGAAAAACATCCGATGCCAAACAATCCTTCTGTGCAACAACGTATTGACTGGCATCTTGAGCATTATAAAAATTGCGGCTGCCGGGATATACCAGGAAAGCTGAAAGAAGAAATGAAGAAGTTAAAAATAGAAATACCTGCATTATGAAAGGGTTAGAGGATACAACCTATTTGCTGATGTATAGCATTTCAAACGCTGTGGCGTTGTTGCTACTATGGGCGGCATGGAAGCGATCACGACTAGCCAGGCTATTATTCTTTTTATTATTTGGATGGGCAAGTTGGGCAAACTGGACTACTGCCCTTTACAATCCACAGTTTTATATTGAGTATGCTGATCTTACTTTTCTGAAGGTATACAAACAATTCATTCATGGATGGTTTAGCAACCATATTACGGAAGCTGTAGGTTTCATAGCCACTTGCCAGGCATTAATTGCTGTTTCTATGCTGCTGAAAGGATGGATTTTAAAAACAGGTGCCATTGGCGCTATTGTTTTCCTGCTTGCTATTGCACCATTAGGTGTGGGTTCGGCTTTTCCTTTTTCATTCATTGCCTCTGCTGCTTTGTATTTTATTCTCCGTAACCGCGAAAATGATTATTTGTGGATTAATAATAATTCAAAAGCTATATGGCAATAGCCCGCCAGCGATGGAAAAGAAGATTTCTTCGAACTGTAATAACTTTTTTAGTTATCATAGTTATATACAATTTGCTTATTCTTCCGTGGCTGTTGCGATGGGGATCCACGAAAGAAGAGTTTAGCCGCAGGTTGCCCGGCGATGAACTGGTCGCAAACAAAGAGTATAAGAATACATTAGCGGTTACAGTAAATGCTCCACCTTCCAGGATCTGGCCATGGGTTGTACAAATGGGCGTACATAAAGCCGGTTTCTACTCCTATACATGGATGGAAAATATGTTTGGCTGCAAACTTCGCAATGCTGACCGCATTCATCCTGAATGGCAGGACACAAAACCCGGCTACTACGAAGGCGTTTGCCAGGCTGCGGAAAAAAAGAATATGCCCGGATGGATCGTAACAATTATTGAACCCAATAAAGCATTTGTATGGAAAGGAAAAGATGCGGAGTGGATGATGGGTGTATATATTGATTCAATAAATGCCAATGCTTCAAGAATCATTACAAGGCAACAATTCGAAATGCCCAAAAGCTGGAGTTTTAAGTGGATGCTGGAAAAAGTTTGGTTCAGTTGGGCACATTGCATTATGCAAAAGGGAATGATAACCGGCATTAAGCAAAGAGTGGAAAAAAATTTTTAAAAAAATTTCAGGCAAAAAATATTTTTTGAAATTATTCTTGCGCCTGATAGTTATTTACGGGTTGATTCATCTTTTTGGCTTTGTTAAAGCATTTAATATTGTCGCAGAAAATAGCATACGCCCTGTAGCCTTAGGAAGAAAAAATTATTTGTTTGCCGGCTCTCACGAAACAGCGCAATGCAGTGCCATTCGATTCATTACCCGGAACATGCAAACTGCACAGCATAAATCCCTTTATCCGGCTACCAGCAGACGCTTAACTGAGTCTTTTAAAATAAAAGGTGAACAGGCGAAATACCGCCCTGATAAATTGGTAAGAGATCCACCGAACAAATTGAATGAAAATATTTTTTGTGCGGCTGTGATATTCGGTTGTAATGGGGATGCACTCTTCGCTAATAATTTTTTCCAACTTTTGTCGCACTTCTTTTGCAAAACCGGCATGATGCACATCGAGGTTTAGTTCGATACTGGCATAAGCACTGATATCATTAATGTTGTAGGAGCCAATGGTCATCCATTTATCATCACACACGGCCAGTTTACCATGCAGTACATTCTGCTGGTATTCGTATAACTCAACACCTTTCCGGAGCAACCAATCGTATAGCCATCGTTCAGCATGCTTGGCCAGCATGACATCGGAAGAGCCGGCAGCGATCACCTTTACACTGACGCCGCGTTTAATTGCCTGTACAATATTTCGACGGATTACTTTGCCGGGCAAAAAATAGCTGCAGAGAATGATGATGCCAGATTCAGCATTGTGCAGCATTTGAAGATAGGTTTTTGACACCTGGTTTTTTCCTCTCACCCAATCATTACGCCGCATCACAATTTCCACATCACCATTTGCTGCCGGCAGATTGGCCGGTCTTTCGCAAGGAGTCTTCGCCATTTTGGATGGGTACCCGTACCAGGTTTTCCAGCAAAGCAGGCAAAGCTCCCTGGCTATATCGCCTTCCGCATAGAGGGCAAAATCCAGCCAGGCTTTTTTATCGGGAAAATCATTATACCGGTCGGCAATATTAATGCCGCCAACCATGGCATATTTTGCATCCACCACCACCAGTTTATGATGCATTCGCCGCCCAAAATAAAAACGGCGACTTTTAAAAATGGGTTCAAAAAACCGGAAATGGATGCCTGCCTCTTTTAATTCACCGATAAACCTGCGGTGCAATGCCTGCGAAGCATAACCATCTGTCAGGAGGTACACCTGCACGTTTCGCTGGCTGGCCTTCTTCAGTGCATTTGCTACCAACACACCCGTTTCGTCATCATTAAAAATATAAGTCTGCAAATGGATGCTGTCGACAGCCTGCCCGATCAATTGCAGCAACAAATCAAAATACTCTTTTCCGCCACTAATCAACCGCATTGGCGTAGTAGCTGAAGACTTTGTCTCTTGCGAACCTGGTAATATCGTCACGTTGGCCGGCAATGGTGGATACTTCGATTTGTAAAAAATGAATAAAAAACTTGCCTTAAAATTACTACATAGATAGTTCTTTCACCAGCTTAATTCGTGGCGGGTATATTCCAAATTCTTGCTTTTGATGTTTTGCCCTTATGTGATCTATGTTTTATTGCGGTTCAAATTTTTTTCACCCAGGGCCCAATAGAAGCATAGCATTACACCCCGAAGATTAAATAACACATTGAAAATTTGAGGTGGCCTTCCCGGCAGAAATGATGATAAAATATGATAATAGTCAGCAAACCTGGCAACTGCATGTTTTACGAAATAATCAGCCTGGGATTTTATCCGGCATTAAATTGTTGAAAGCAAAATAGCCCCTAGTGTGCAAGCTCCGGATGTCTTCCTTCTTTATCCAGCACAGCCACAATCTGGTCATAATACATTTTTGCCCGTTCCGCTGTACTGCCAATACAAATGACACCTAATTTGCCAAACTGGGACAGGGCGCCGATCAGGTGAAAAATTACTCCTTCCTGGTGAGTACCGTCATAGTTCAAATCGTTCATCATGGCAATATCAATCAGGTCATGTGGCGTAAGCCCGATATAGCGTTCGCTTTTTAGATTATCAGAACTAAAATAATAGCGAACCTGTCCGCTGGCGGTATAATACAAACCTTTTTCGGGATCGTAGGCGCCATCGGTTAAGAATTGCAGCATCAGTAGCGGATGCGTGGTGCCGCCTTTACGCAGGTTGATCTCGATAGCGTAATGTTTCCATTCATCACCTTCCTGCACAGAAATAAAATCAACGGCAAATCGTCCCAGCACACCTCTTTCCTGTAAAGCCTCCGCCACTTTTTTCCCCATGCGACCGATGGCAACAGCATAAGCCGGCTGCGCCGGAAAATAAGCCCCGAGAAATACCTGACCGCTTTCACCACCCAGCAGCTGATCATGCGTAGATGCCACCCGGCAAACGCCATCGGGATCAATGCGACATTGTACCGAAGGAGATTCTTTTATATTTCCTTCTACAAACGCTTCAACAATACCACCCATCTCCCGGAACTTACTAAAGAAAGCATCACAAGTCAGATCATCGGCCACCATTTTCAGGCGATTGGTCAATTGCTCTTTTATCCATTGTTTCCAATCGGATTGCTCCCCTGCATTTTCAAAAGAAAAAATGCCATTGCCTTCCCCGGAAAAGCCATCATTTATTTTCACCACCGCTTTTCGAAGGCCAGGGTTTTGCGATTTTAAAGCAGCCAATGCATCGATGATATCTTCCAGCGAGTACAAGTCTTCAAACCCAGCCGGCATTGGCAAGCCGCATTCCCTGAAAATCTTACGGCTGTTGCTTTTGCTGCCCAGGCTCAGCAGGTCAGGGTCGCAGCCAAAAATGGGAATATTCAATCGCACGGCGAGGCTGCGTTCATGATGTGTAACGTTAAAGCAAGCCATGTGTGCCGCATGACCTTCCGGGATACTTTTTTTTATTCGCTCGATCAACCGCGGCCGTTCAAGAATTTTTTCAGTCAGTGATTTAGATGACGCATCATAACAACTCAATAAGGTAAGTCGTTGCAACGCATGATAACCGGTGATGCCCGGAAGCAAATGCAAATAATAGTCGATAATAGCGGGATCGATAGTAGTGCTGGTGACATACACGACATGTGTGCGGGGCATACGCAACAGCATCAGCAGGCAGAGCAATCGTTCTTCGTAATGCACCACTCCTTTTACTTTCGACAGAATTTCCTGGTCGAGGGTAAGCGAGGGAATAATGATCACTGTTTTCGGCGCCAGCTTATCGGGGAATGCTTTTTCAAACTGGTCTTTGAATTGCTCCTGTATTTTTTTAAACAAGAGGGCTTCTTGTGCGGAGCCGGGTTCGGGCACCGAAATGGTCAGTCCATTTGTTTCGGGCACAGCAAACAGGGTGGCGGTTGACTCTTCTTGCATAAATATTTTTTTTCTTTTTACACCAGTACGAACGAGTAAATAACAGGAAGTAATCAACAGGGTGGAATTGGAATTAAAGCTACAAAATAGGTGGGAGAGTTTTTATGAACCTGTTGCGGCGCAATAAAGATGATTTTTATTGTTCCCTGTGAAAATCAAGGTTTTTAAATCTCGTGGAGGTCAAAGATATACGATGGATAATTGTATTTATTAAATGTAGTCCCGACAGGAATCGAACCTGTATCAAAAGTTTAGGAAACTTCTATTCTATCCATTGAACTACGGGACCTAATCTTCAGCAAGCTTCAGACAGGGCGGCAAAAATAATATATTTCAGGTCAATTGCGGCAGTCAATTCCTGCTAACATTTACTGCACTAATTGTTCTATCTTTCCCGCCCAAATAAACAGGCATATGAAAAAGCAATTTCTAATATATACCCTGGCATTCATGGCATTTTTTTATACCCCGGCCGACTTGGCAGCACAATCCGGAAAACCCAAAGCCCGTCTCAATCATATCGCCATTTATGTGGTGGACCTGCAGGTAAGCACGGCATTTTACCGGGATATTATCGGACTGGATACTATTCCCGAACCGTTTCATGATGGCAAACATACCTGGTTCAGCATCGGGCCGTTAAGCCATTTGCATGTCATCAGCGGCGCTGCGGCCCCCTCGGTACATAATAAAAATGCACATCTCTGTTTTTCCGTGGCTTCGGTGGATGATTTTACAAAAATTCTCGCCAAACACAATATTGAATATGAGGACTGGGCCGGGCAGAAAAAAAGCATTCAGACGCGGGTAGATGGCGTAAAACAGATCTGGTTCAAGGACCCGGACGGTTACTGGATCGAGATCAATGATGCCAAAGAATGATCCCCCGGGGACATTTATAAATTGAACCCTGCCTCCTATCTTCGCCGCCTTAATTAAAAAAGCATGACGGGCATTGACGGCGTTGCACTACAAAAAGTGATCATTCATAAAATAGGAAATCCCAGCCGGGGTGAAGAGCTGCAACTTTCTGATAAACTACTCACGATTGACGATGAAATAGTCACCCGGCTGCTGACCAGCTATTTCTTAAAACCATTTAATGAAAATGAGCTGTACCAGTTCACCCATCTCAGCGATCTTTCTCTCAACGAAGTCTATACCTATATAAGCCGGTTATTTGAAAATCCGGAAAGCTTTGTGGAACAGTCGGCTCTGCTGGCACAATTCCTTTACAGCAAATCCACCCACAGCAAGGTAAAGGAAGGCGAATTGTACGTGGCCCTGTTTGACGAAGTGCCATTTGAAAAAGAAACCATGCAGGCTATCGGCATTTTCAAATCAGAAACCAAAGAGACATTTTTGAAACTTTTCCCGCGGGAAAAAGATTGGGAACTGACGCAGGAAGAAGGCATCAATATCAACAAGCTGGATAAAGGTTGCCTGGTGTTTAAAACTGATACCGCTGAGGGTTTCAAAGTATGCGTAGTTGATAACACCAACAAACAACAGGATGCGCAATACTGGGTCACTGATTTTTTACAGGTAAGTCCTGTTTCAGACAGCTATCATCATACCGACAAATACCTGAGCCTTTGCAAAAGTTTTGTCACCAATGAGTACGCTGAAAAATTCGAGGTTAGCAAAAGCGACCAACTGGAACTGCTGAACCGCTCGATGGATTATTTCAAAACCAAAGAGCAGTTTAACCTGCAGGAATTTACCGAAGAAGTGATCCATCACCCCGAAGTGGTAAACACGTTTATGGATTACAAGCGCAACTTCGAAGCCTCCCGCCAATTTGAGATCGAAGATGAATTTGATATTCACCTCGCCGCCGTCAAAAAACAACAACGGGTTTTTAAAAGCGTTTTAAAACTGGATAAGAATTTTCATATTTATATTCATGGCCGTCGTGACCTGATCGAAAAAGGTGTGGATGAAATGACGGGGAAGAAGTATTATAAGATCTACTACGAAGAAGAGAGCTAGAGAGTTGGGAGTCTGCAGTCTGGAGTATTGAGACGAGGACAAAAGAGAAAACGAAAAAGTAAAATTCTACAAGCTCAACAAAGTTTCCGGCTTCAGGGAGAACTCCAAACTATCGACTCCTGACTACCGACTCCCGACTATCGACTCCTGGCTCAGAACTCCCAACCATTCTCATTTCTCTCTTTCCCGGCAGTCCATTACCTTTGCCGCCTTAACCAAAAAAGATGAAGTTTTATAATTTATTGATAAAGTACCGCCTCTGGATTGGCCTTGGTCTTGGAGTGTTGGGCGGTTACGTCAATTATGCTGCCGGCTTCTGGCCTGCATTTCCGCTCTACTTTATCGGCCTCATCCTGATTTTAGGTCATTTTTTCTTCGGGCCGCTGCGCCTGATCCAGTCGCATATGGAAAGTGGTGATATGGACGGTGCTGAAAAAGTGTTGAACTCCATTCAATTCCCCAATTTGCTGTATAAACCCATCCGTTCTGTTTATTATACGCTGAAAGGCAATATCGCCATGATGAAACAGGACTTTGACGGCGCCGAAAAGATGATGAAGAAAGGACTTGACCTGGGTATGCCCATGAAAGAAGCAGAAGGCGCCAGCCTGCTGCAAATGGGAATGCTGGCCATGCAGAAAAATGATTTGAGACAAGCGGAGAGTTATATCCGTTCCGCTATTCGTAAAGGTTTACCGGATAAAGAAAATGAAGCGGCTGCTTATTTACAAATGTGCAGCATCATGATGAACAAAAGAGAGTTTCGGGCCGCCAAGGATTTTTTCCGTAAAACAAAGGCCCTGAAACCTACCACGCCGCAGATCGTTGACCAGATCAAACAAATTGAAAAATATATCTCAAGAATGCCGGGCTAAGAGATCAGGAGAGAAATAGTTAAAAGAGGATGACCGATTTTCGGCATCCTCTTTTTATTTGGTGCCATTTGAAACCTTCTCTGTTTCGCCAAAAAAAGAGACAATCCGCCAATTGGCGGACCGTCTCTTTATCTCTTTTTCTCTTTGTAACTCTTAGCTTAGTTCAGCTTTTCGAAATGAGCATCCAGTCTTTTGGCTTTTTTGTAATAGTCAAGAATCAATACCTGGCCTTGTTTGCCCGGCATTACCGAAGACCTGGTAGCATCGGTCTTGGTATTGATCTTATCGGTTGTAATTTTTCCTTCGTTGTAGCTGATGGAATTAAATGTACCGCCCTTGTAATCCTTACCTCTTACATAGTCGCTGTAGCAAATGGTAAACGAAGTGTTTTCTTTATTGATTTGTGAGTAAGCATAATCAAACTCTCCGTAAGTATATTTCAGCAGCTTACCGATCATTGGCGTGCTGACAAATTCCATTCCGCCGGGCAGCTCCTGCGTATTAGCATTCTTGTCATAGATTTTCGCATCCTTTACATTAAAATCCTTATCAAAACGTATCAACACCATATCGGTAACCTTTGCTTTCACTGTACTAATTCCGGAGCTTCTTCCCATGGATAATACTTTCGAAGCAATTCCCAATGCACTGGCCACTTTCTTATAACCCTCACCGACCGCAAAAACGTTTCCATCGGCTGTTTGAAAGATATTATGCAGGTACATAAACCCGATTTCATCTATTTTTCCTTTGGCTGTCACATTCAAATGCTTGCCCAGGTCAAGATCCCAGGAACAATATTTTTCACTGGTGATGGTACCTTTTTCATCAATCCCTAAAAAGGCAAAGCCAAGTGACTTATCTTTTATCACGTTACCGTTGGGATTGAAGTACTCGCCGAATAACACGGCCCTTCCATCACTCAGCAAGGACATACTTGCAGGATAAAACTTGTATTTGCCTTCATCTGTCGATTTTTCAAACACCTGCTTGCCGTTCTCCAGGCTTAATCCTACAATAGAAGATTCCGGCTTACTATCCATCAGGCTGCCAAATTTCAGCACTTCAAAATACACGACACCATTATTACAACCGAGGTAATCACCAATGAATTTTTTGCCCCCCATTGTTGGCGTATAGGTCCATTGTTTTCTTTTTTCTGTTGAAAAAAAATCTACCTGGAAGGTATAGTCTTTGTCTTCGCGGCTTGGCATATTGGAGATGAAACCTTTGCCTTCGATCGGATACAGGCCTTTGTAGTTATGCTCATCATCATCATTAGCCAGGTAGCTCATCTCCAAATACCGCTCCTCTTTTTTGGTGAGCTGGCGGTTGTAAGTGTACTTCTTTTTTCCATCGGCGCCATACACCTGGTATTCGAAGGTTCTTGCATCGTCATTATAAATTAAGAAGATGATATCAGTGCCGTTGAAAGATGACTCCAGCACGGTGACATGTTTTGAATCCTGGAACTTAATGTCCTTCAGCTTCGTCAGGTTGTTATCAGTGATCTGCAAAGTGTATTCATTCGTTTTTCTGTCAATTTTATCGCTGACATAAAAAAAATAATATCCCTTTACTTCACTGCCTTCTTTGATGGCGTCGGAATTGCGGAGATGTACTTTGTGCACATTCTCAATCGAAAGTTTTTGGGCTTTCAGGTTCATGACAGCCAGCAAAAGTCCGGCCGCTAATACGAGTCTTCTCATTTGTTGTTGTTTGGTTATAGATTTATTTTTACTTTATAAAATTTTGCGTCTTTCTCATTTCCTCTTCAAAGTCTTTGTCAGTTTTCATTTGCGAAGCATATTGTTTACAAAAATGAGAGCTAAGGCTGGCTATCTCATCCAGTCGCAACCGGTCAAGCATCCGCAGCAACAGGTTATACTCCTCCCTGTAAGCTTTGTTTTCTGTGTCAATGGTTGAACCAAGCTTGTGTTCTTTTTGATTTTCGTACAGGGTGTTGAGGCTTCTTGCTACCGAATAAATGGCCAGCCCGTTATTTTCCTGCGACTGCAATAACAGCAAGCTGTAGTATAAATTACGGCTCAGTTTCTTGTCCCGGTGACATTGCTCTGTCATCTCATAAAAAAAATCCTTCTTTAGTTTGTTGAACAAGGTTTCATTGACAAGAAATTTCTGTCCGCCGGCATGAGCCGCTAATGAATCACTGAGTAATGCAATACGCTTAGAACAATCAGGATGCGTTTTTAGTGAATCCCTTTCTTTTTGCGTATCCGTCGTCTTGCTATCATCCAACTGGCTAAAAATAGAGGACTGTTTCTGTATCCATTTTTTTTTGAATGGGTAATCAGGAAAATTAAAAATCTGCTGCAGATCGAGTGGTTTATGGATTAACGAGTCATCCACTTTATCCAATAACTCAAGACATGATTTTATTGCTCCGCAATCATAGCCTGTTTTTTTCATAAAGCTAAAGGCCAGTTTATCGGCCGCAGCTTCATTTTCACGGCTGTGCCGGCGGCTGCTGAAGGCAAACGATTTTGACAACTCTTCCAGTTGCTTGTTGACGCCGAATTCGGTTTTAGATAGTCGCTTGAGTTCTTTTTGAAAAGCTTCGCTGTTGACTGTTTCAACATATTTCCTGATCGCCAGCTGCGTATGTTGCAGGTAATAATGTGCCAGCTCGTGGCAAAGGACAAACACCAATTCAGCTTCGCTGTCTAAAAAAATCAACAAGCCGGCATTGATCGCTATGGTGCCATCTCCCATGCTATAAGCATTGGGCCAATAATCCCGGGAAAAAATGATGCGGGCATCTGTACCCTTTAATTCAGGATTGACAGTAATTATTTTTTGTACAATGGATTGTAAATACTGGTGTTCAACAGGGGATGTAACTGAACGGTCGCTTTGCCATAATGAAGCTATTTCCTTAAACTGCTCTTCATAAATTTTTTTATAATCGGCAGCATGCTCTTTTTGAAGACTGTTTAAAGATTCCGTCTTCTTTTTAGCCGATTGTTCGTAATAACTATTCTTTAAAATTTTATCATCCTGCTGAAACGAATAGCTGGTGTTTAACTGCGCGGATGAGATCAGCGACTGGAAAAAAAGGATAAGAAGAAAAATCGCAGCTTTGCCGGAGGACATGGTGGTTTGTTTAAAAAGGCGGAAGGCTCAAATATATACCAGGAGCTGGATAAATCAAAGCTGTACCAGCAGCGGATCAAAAGAAAAATTATTTGCCCGGTAAACACAATACATTCTGTTTTTTTATAACCTATTCTTTATTATCAAATAATTATCTTGTATCTCATTTCAAAATACAATGAATGATGAAAAAAATCCTTTTTTTCTTAATGGCTTATAGTTGCTTCGCCGCTAATTCACAACCGGGCAGTGGTGATATCGCTTTGATTCCTCAACCGGTGTCTCTCGTAAAACAAACAGGTTCTTTTGTTTTACCTGATCAACTAACAGTTTACGTGGGCAAAAATCCTGAAGTAAAAAGATTAGGAAACCGGCTTGCTGAAAGGATCACCCTGGTGACAGGTCGCAAAGTTGAAGTAAGTGAAAATGAAAACTCATCATCAACGGGAATCAACCTGGTTCTATCTGCAGGCAAGTCGATACCAAAGGAAGGTTATACATTGGATGTAAAAACAACACATGTAGTATTGGAAGCGGCAGAGCCTGCCGGCTTATTTTATGGATTGCAAACATTGTTTCAATTATTGCCAAAAGAAATTGAAAGCACAAAAAGAGTGCAGAAAGAAAAATGGGAAATTCCGGCCGTACAGATCACAGATCATCCACGCTTTGGCTGGCGTGGTTTGATGCTGGATGTATCCCGTCATTTTTTTACTAAGGAACAGGTAAAGCAGTTCATCGATGATATGGTGAAATATAAATTCAACCTGCTGCACTGGCATCTTACGGACGACCAGGGATGGCGTATTGAAATAAAAAGTTTGCCCAGGCTTACATCAGTCGGCGCATGGAGAGTGGATAAGACGGGAAGGTTTAATACGTTCTCCAAGCCTGAACCCAATGAGCCGAAAACCTATGGAGGTTTTTATACACATGAAGACATCAAAGAGATCGTTCAATATGCAAAAGATCGTTTTGTAGACATTCTTCCGGAAGTGGATGTTCCCGGTCATAGTTTGGCTGCCATCGCAGCGTATCCCGAATTGACAACCTGCACACCGGGTAAGTATGAAGTTAATTCCGGTGAACCATTTATGGTTTGGCCTCCCGGTGGTCATTTTTATGGGTTGATCGATAATGCGCTTTGCCCGGCCAATGAAAAAGTATATGGATTTATGGATAAAATATTTACAGAAGTAGCACAGCTATTTCCATTTGAATACATCCATATGGGCGGTGACGAAACGGCCCGCAATTTTTGGGAAAAGAGTGAACCCATCAAAGCACTGATGAAAAAAGAAAAACTGAAAAACCTGGATGAAGTACAAAGCTATTTTGTAAAAAGAATGGGAAAGATCATCGAATCAAAAGGAAAGAAAATGATCGGCTGGGATGAAATATTACAGGGTGGTTTGGCTCCCGGTGCTGCAGTAATGAGCTGGCGGGGTGCACAGGGCGGTGTGGAAGCTGCCAAGCTGGGTCATGAAGTGGTGATGAGCCCTAATGATTTTGTCTACATCGACCTGATGCAGGGTGATGCCATTATCGAACCACCGGTTTATTCATCGATACGTTTAAAGAAAACCTACCAGTTTGAACCTATCCCTGAAGGTGCTAATCCTGCCTTGATAAAAGGAGGACAAGCTAACTTATGGACGGAACAGGTATATAATATGCGCCATGCGCAATATATGACCTGGCCCAGGGCCTTTGCAGTAAGCGAGATCTTATGGTCACCCAAAACAGTAAGAAACTGGAATGGCTTTGTATCAAGAGTAGAAAAACATTTTGAACGCTTTGATGAATCACAAACAAAATATGCACCCAGCATGTACGACCCCATTTTTGAGGTCAGCAAAAAAGACCCCAACACGGTGATCGTAAAAATGAGCACCGAAGTAGAAGGCCTGGATATCCATTATAGTTTTGACAATTCATTCCCCGACCAGTTTTATCCAAAATACATTGCGCCACTTACTGTTCCCAAAGATGCCGGCGCCATGAAGGTGATTACCTACCGGAATGGCAAAGCGATCGGCAGGATGATCGTAATGCCGAGAGAGGAATTAAACAAAAGGGCGAAGATCAAATAAGTAATTGGCATAAGTTAGATCGGAACACATTTTGAAAATAACAGAATGGATGCGGCAGTTATTCAATATAAAGGGAGTGACAATGGAACTAAAAATAATTAAAACAAAAAAGCAATACCAGCAGTATCTCGACTGGGTGGATGAACTTTTTGACAAAAAGGTGAAACCTAATACTCCAGCGGGAGAAAAATTACAGGTAGCATTATTGCTGATAAAACAATATGAGGATGCGCATTACCCTGTTCCGGTTCCGGATCCGATCGCGGTCATTAAGCTAAAGATGCTTGAAAAAGGGCTAAAAAATAAAGACCTGGTAGGAAAAGTTGGCACGAAGGGATATGTTTCCGCTCTTTTAAACAAACAGAAACCCCTGACTTTGGAATTAGCCAAACTTTTTCATCGTGAACTGAATATTCCGGCTGAAGTTTTACTGTCATAAAAACAAAATTTGACGTTAGCGTAATGCTGATAAGAAATGAATAAAACGGGTGAAGATCAAATAGTAGCAAAATTTTAAATGGAAGGGAGATAATCGATCTCCTTTTTTTATGGCTGCCAGTGCCCTGATCACCTGTAAATTTGCAGGATGGCTTTTTAAGCCGGTTTATCAAAATTTTATCATGTCGCTGAATAAAGAAAGACTGGAGAAAAAGTTTGCAGAAGAATTTGCAAAGCTGAATGAACAACAAAAGTTAGCAGTCGAAACGATTGAAGGACCTGTGATGGTTATCGCTGGACCCGGCACCGGTAAAACACAAATACTGGCAAGCCGCATTGGTAAAATATTATTGGAAACCGATGCACTGCCGGAAAATATTCTTTGCCTTACCTATACCGATGCTGGCGTGGTGGCTATGCGAAAAAGATTGCTGCAGTTTATCGGGCCGGATGCATATAAAGTAAATATTTATACGTTCCATGCTTTTTGCAATGATGTGATCCAGGAAAATCTTTCTTTATTTGAAAAAACAGCATTGGACCCTATTTCGGAACTGGAACGAATCGAATTGTTCAAACAGTTGATTGATTCCTTCCCCAAGAATCACCCGCTCAAACGCTACCGGGGTGATGTATATTTCGAGATCAATAACCTGCAATCTCTTTTCAGTACGATGAAGCGGGAAGGCTGGACGCCTGGCTTCGTCAACGCAAGCATTGATAAATATCTGGCCGATATTCTCACCCGGGATGAGTTTGTTTATAAAAGAAAATACAAGGAGTTTCAACCCGGCGATCTGAAAAAAGATAAGATCGAAGAACAAAAAGAAAAGATGGAAAAATTGCGGGCGGCGGTGAATGAGTTTGATGGCTTCCAGCAAATGATGCGCAAAAAGAATCGTTACGATTTTGATGATATGATCAACTGGGTGATCAAGGCTTTTGAAGAAAACAAGAACCTGCTTGCTAACTACCAGGAAAAATATCAATACATTTTGGTAGATGAGTTCCAGGACACCAGCGGCACGCAAAACCGGATTGTTGAATTACTGATTAATTATTGGGATAAGCCCAACGTATTTGTTGTAGGCGATGATGACCAAAGCATTTATCGTTTCCAGGGTGCTAACGTAGAAAACATGATTGGGTTTGCCGATAGTTATAAGGATAGTCTTTTAACGGTGGTGCTCACCAATAACTACCGCTCTACACAGCCCATCCTCGACATCTCCAAAACGTTGATTGGCCGTAACCAGGAACGACTGGTAAAACAATTGCCCGGATTGAGTAAAGACCTGCTTTCATCCAATCTTCGTATCAATCATTTCACACATCCGCCGGTCATTCGTGAGTACGAAAACCAGCAGCAGGAAATGATTGCTATTACCCTGCAATTACAAGAACTGGTGCAAAATGGGATACCGCCCGGAAAAATAGGCGTCATCTATAAAGAAAATAAATATGGAGAAGAACTGACAAAATATTGCCAGTTGCTGAACATTCCTGTCTATAGTAAACGCAAGCTGAACATTCTTGAAATTCCATTAGCACAAAAACTAATCTTATTACTCCGCTATCTCGCGGCAGAACATGATATACCCTATGGCGGCGATGAAATGCTTTTTGAAATTTTACATTTTGACTGGTTTACAATCCCCGCCATTGAAGTTGCCAAGCTGAGCATTGAAGTGGCTGATAAAAAATTTGGTGAAAAGAAAACGTCGATGCGCCAGCTATTGACGGAAAAGTTCAACACACCGCCAAAAGATCTTTTCAGCGTATCCGTACATGAAGGGTTGAAAAATGCCAGTCTTGTAATCGAGCAATTAATAAGGGAAGTACCGAACGTAACGCTGCAGGTTCTTTTCGAAAAGATCATTCGTCAAGCCGGCGTGCTGGCCCAGATCATGCAGAGCAAGGATAAGCTATGGTTGATGCAGGTACTTACAGGTTTATTTGATTTTATAAAAGAAGAAACACATCGCCAGCCACTGCTCAGCCTGCAACAATTGGTTGATATCATCGACCTGATGGAAAGAGAAAATATCGCTTTACCGTTAACCCAGGTAAGTGGTAGTGATAAAGGCGTCAATCTGTTGACAGCACACGGATCGAAAGGTCTCGAGTTTGAATATGTATTCTTTGCAGGCTGCAACGCCTCATCATGGGAAAAGAAACGCAAGCCCGGTGGCGGCTATAGTTTACCCGATACCATGTTTAGCTCCCAGCCACAGAGCAGAGACGAAGAGGAATTGCGTCGCCTCTTTTACGTAGCATTAACCAGAGCGGAACAACATCTTTTCATTTCCTTCAGCAAATACAAAAACGATGGTAAAGAGTTAGAGCCGTCGATGTTTATTGCTGAAATCCAGGATTTGCACCCCGAATTAAAAACAGAGCATATAACACTTAACGATGAAGATATTTTCACTTTCTCCTCCCTGCAATTCAAAGAGACGGCACCGGAAATTGAAAGATTGGAAAAAGAGTTTATAGAACGATTGTTGGAAAAATTTTCGATGAACGTTACGGCGCTCAACAATTATTTAAAATGCCCGCTGGAGTTTTATTTTAAAAATCTTGTCCGCATTCCTTCTCCTAAAAACGAAGCGACCGAATTTGGTTCTTCGGTTCACTATGCGCTGGAACAATTGTTTCGTAAAATGCAGGAAAACGGCAAAGAGCAATTTCCTTCCAGGCTGGAGTTTATCAATGACTTTGAATGGTACATGCATCGCCACCGCGAAAGTTTTACAGCCGAACAGTTTGCCAGGCGCTTGGAATATGGCCATGAGGTGTTGACCAACTACTACGATAAATACATTCATCAATTTAATAAGATCGTAGCGATCGAAAGAAATATCCGGAATGTAGTAGTAAAAGACGTACCGCTGAAAGGGAAACTGGATAAGCTTGAGTTTGATGGCAAGCAAGTGGTTGTGGTTGACTATAAAACCGGTGATCCTGAAAAAGCCATTCCAAAATTAAAAGGACCGCATGATAAAGAACCTAATGGCGGTGATTATTGGCGGCAAGCCGTTTTTTACAAGATTCTTGTCGACAATTATTCGGGAAAAGACTGGAAAGTGATAAGCACCGAATTTGATTTTATCGAACCCGATAAAAAGAAAAACTATCGCAAAGAAAAAGTGTTGATCACTCCTGCTGATATCACCACCGTCACAGAACAAATCAGCTCGACCTGGAAAAAAATACAGGCCCACGATTTTTACACCGGCTGTGGCAAAGAAGATTGCCACTGGTGCAATTTTGTTAAAACAAATAACCTGGCCATTGCCCTGCACGAAGAAGAAGAGCAGAACCATGATTTATAGGATTTAACGGATTTTGAGGATATGTTTGATTCCAAACCGCTTAAGTTTGCATCCTGATTTATGAAGAAGCCAAGCCTGATAAAAATATTTTTTCCTTTTATCCTGTCAATCCTTTTCATCCCACAAATCCTGGTTCAGACAGGCTGCGCTACCATCATCCCACCCGAAGGTGGACCAAAAGATAGTCTCCCACCTGTTTTACGACGGGCCGATCCGCTGGATTCAAGCCTCAATTTTTCCGACAATAAGATTACCCTTGTTTTTGATGAATATGTCAATGCAGATAATTACCAGCAGGAACTGATCGTCTCTCCCATTCCCGGTAATACACCAACTGTTACCCGTAAGTTGAATACTGTTACAGTAAAACTGCGGGATACCCTTCAACCCAACACTACCTACTCCATCAATTTCGGTAACACCATTAAAGACGTGAATGAATCCAATGTGTTGAAAAACTTCACCTATATTTTTTCAACCGGATCCTATTTTGATTCATTAGAACTTGCGGGCAATGTGGTACTGGCCGAAACCGGGGAACTTGATACGACACTGACAGTGATGTTGCATACCAGCAATATCGATTCAGCGGTGATAAAAGAAAAACCAAGATATATTACCCGGTTGGACAACCGCGGTAACTTTCGTTTTAAAAATCTTCCTCCCGACACTTTTTATGTGTATGCGTTGAAGGATGAAGGTGGGAGCTATAGATACCTGAACCCTGCGCAATTATTTGCCTTTGCTGATTCAGCCGTCATTACAGGTGAAAGCGCCAGGCCCGTCACATTATATGCCTATGCCGGAAAGGAAACGGAAAAGACAAAATCACCTCCCGTGGGATCAGGAGGTAAAAAATCAACCGAAAAACGTTTGAAATTTTCCACCAACCTGGCTGGTCCCTCGCAGGATCTGTTGGAAAAATTCATCTTTACATTTGAAACACCATTAAAAATTTTTGATTCAACAAAAGTTCATTTTACAAGAGATAGCTCTTACACCCCTATAACGGATTATAGTTGGGAAAAAGATAGCACCATGAAAGTGGTCAGACTGAATTACAACTGGACGGAGAATGTTTCTTACCATTTGATACTGGAAAAAGATTTTGCAACTGATACGTTGGGTCAACAATTGCTGAAAGCGGATACCATCGATTTCAAGACAAAACAAAACAGGGACTATGGCAAATTGACCTTGCGCCTGCGCAACCTGGATCTTTCCAAAAATCCCGTCCTGTTATTTGTGCAAAGTGGTGCTATCAAAAAATCATTTCCCCTGGCTTCGGCAACATTTAGTCAAAGCATTTTTGTGCCCGGTGAGTACAGCCTGCGCATTTTAAATGATGATAATAAAAATGGCGTATGGGATGCCGGTAAGTTTTTTGGTGAAAGAAAACAACCTGAACTGGTAAAGCCTATTTCCCGGACGATCAATGTCAGACCCGGTTTGGATAATTCGTTTGATATCAATGTGACGGCACCGCCGGCAGAGCCAGGGACTAATCCCAATCCCAACAGGGACAGACCCAATAGCAACCGACCCAATACGACCAGGCCGCCTAATCAAAGATTTTAAATACCATCAATCAGCCTTAAGCTTTTCACTGATTCATGTAATTTTGACTCATGCAATTTTCGTCTTCGTTATTGGAAAATGCCGTTAATGAGTTTGCCAAACTTCCCGGTATTGGAAAGAAAACCGCTTTGCGTTTGGTATTGCACCTGCTCAAACAAAGCGTCAGCGATGTAGAACATTTTGGTGAAACGATTGCCAAAATGCGCAGCGAAATAAAATTTTGTAACCGTTGTTTCAATGTGGCTGATGGAGACATCTGCTCTATTTGCGCCAACTCGATGCGCAAGCAGGAGATTATTTGCGTAGTAGAATCGATTCGTGATGTAATTGCTATTGAAAGCACCCAACAATTTAACGGCACCTATCATGTGTTGGGGGGAGTTATTTCACCACTGGATGGTATTGGTCCCGACCAGTTGCATATTGAATCCCTTGTTCAACGTGTGCAAAAGGAAAAAACCGAAGAACTCATTTTTGCGCTCAATCCCAACATACAAGGCGATACCACGATCTATTATATTCAAAAAAAACTGCAACCATTTTCTGTTCGTATCACTACCATTGCCAGGGGAATTGCCTTTGGTGGCGAATTGGAATATGCGGATGAACTCACCTTAGGCAGAAGCCTGCAAAACAGGATGCCGGTTGAAAAATATGTAAATCACTAAAGGAATTCATGCTCCTCCTCCATGTTTGCCAAGCCCTTAACCGGCGTTTTTTTTATTAGCGATACTGTAGTAGATTTGCACCGCACAGGTGGATTTGTTTATTGTACGGCCTGTATAAACAACTGAACTAATAAACGCCAAGAAACTCTCCCTTTTTAGTTTCCCAACGTTTTAACAGTTCAAAAATTATTGATTTAGCCAGCGTCAGTAATGCTATGGGGCATTTGTTGCGTCCGCCGAGGCGGATCGCTGATGAGCAGTTTAGGAGCAACCAATTTTATCAAATCCTGGGTAATAATAACCAGGAATTAAAAACAGTTTGTATGAGCATCAGACAAGAACTGGAAAAACGTATCCTCATCATCGACGGAGCGATGGGGACTATGATTCAAAAACATAAGCCGACTGAAGCAACTTATCGGGGTGAACGTTTCAAAGACTGGCGACTCGACGTAAAGAACAACAGTGATATTTTAAATCTTACGCAGCCACAGATCATTGAAGACATTCACAAGCAATACCTCGATGCCGGCGCTGATATTATTGAAACCAATACGTTTGCTGCCACCCGCATTGCACAGGCAGATTTCGAACTGGAGCCTTACGCTTTTGAAATGAATGTGGAAGGGGCAAAAATTGCCAGGAAGGCTGCGGATGAATATACCGCTAAAGATCCTTCAAAGCCTCGTTTTGTAGCAGGGGCTATCGGGCCATTGAATAAAACATTATCCCTTTCGCCGGATGTAAATAACCCCGGCTACCGGGCCGTTACCTTCGATGAAGTGGTGGATTCCTATTATGAGCAGGTGAAAGGCTTAGAGGAAGGAGGTGTGGATGCATTGCTGATCGAAACCATTTTCGATACGTTAAATGCAAAAGCCGCCATCTTCGCTATCAAAAAATATTTCAGGGACGCCAAAAAATCTGAATTGCCCGTGATGATCAGCGGTACCATCACTGATGCATCCGGCAGAACATTGAGTGGCCAGACGCTGGAAGCATTTTATACTTCTATCATGCACGCCAGGCCATTGAGTGTTGGATTGAACTGCGCTTTAGGAGCCCGGGAAATGCGTCCGCATATTGAAGAGTTATCACAGATAGCTTCCTGTTATGTATCTGCTTATCCCAATGCCGGCTTACCCAATGCAATGGGAGAATATGATGAACAACCGGAGCAAACAGCACATTTCCTGGAAGATTGGGCGAAGGAAGGCTTTGTGAATATCGTTGGCGGTTGCTGTGGCACCACGCCGGATCATATTCGTCATATTGCGGAGCATGTAAAGACTATACAGCCGAGACAGTTGCCGGTAGTGGAAAGGGAACTTCTCTGATTCAAAGTCACAAACTATGACCTTGAATTTTGATATCACAAATTGCGATATCAAAACTTTTAGATACAATTAATTATGCCGACATCATGCCGTTAAATCAACCTGTAAAAGTTTTCACTGATGGTGAGATTGTAGAAAAGATCTACGTCATTCGTGGGCAGAAAGTAATGCTGGACAGGGATTTGGCAGAAATGTATAATGTCGCTACAGGACGTCTAAATGAGCAGGTAAGAAGAAATATTCAGCGTTTTCCGGAAGATTTTATGTTTCAACTAACCCATGAGGAATACAACTCTTTAAGATCGCAAATTGCGATCTTAAAGAAAGGAAGGGGAAAACATGTTAAATTTTTGCCTTTAGCTTTTACTGAACAAGGCGTAGCCATGCTTTCAAGTGTGCTGCGTTCCGAAGTAGCCATTCAAGTCAATATTCAAATTATCCGTGTTTATACAAAAATGAAGCAAGCCCTGCTTGACAATAAGGAATTATGGCGAAAAGTAGAAAAGATTGAACAGGCTATTTTAAAGAAGGACGAAGAAGTACAAGCCATTTTCAAACTATTAAAAACCTTATTGGTAAAAGAAGAAAAGCCAAGACAAATAATTGGCTTCAAAGTGTCCTCAAAAAAATAATATGTCAGAAAGAACAATCATAAAACCATACTTACGCCTTTCAGGATTAGAGCCATTGGTGGTAAGGCCGGAAACCAATTTTGTCAACGTCGGTGAACGAACCAATGTAACGGGATCCAAAAAATTTGCCCGCCTCATCAAGGAGAATAAATACGAAGAAGCATTGAGTGTTGCCCGCCAGCAGGTGGAGAACGGTGCCCAGGTGTTGGATGTAAACATGGACGATGCACTGCTGGACGGTGTACAGGCCATGACCACTTTTATTAACCTCGTTCAAAGCGAACCGGATATTGCCAAGATCCCCATCATGCTGGATAGTTCCAAATTCGAAATCATCGAAGCAGGGCTGAAATGCGTACAGGGGAAATGTATTGTGAACTCCATCTCCATGAAAGAAGGAGAGGAAAAATTCATTCAGCAAGCTATCATTTGTCAAAGCTATGGCGCATCCGTAATCGTGATGGCGTTTGATGAACAGGGGCAAGCCGATACAAAAGACCGGAAAGTACAAATTTGTCACCGAGCCTATAAAATTTTGACAGAGCAGGTAGGATATGATCCGCAGGATATCATTTTCGACCCCAACATCTTTGCCATTGCAACGGGTCTCGAGGAACATAATAACTACGGTGTTGATTTTATCGAAGCAACAAGAGAAATAAAAAAACTGATGCCGCTGACAAAAGTGAGTGGCGGTGTCAGCAATCTCTCCTTCTCCTTCCGCGGCAATGATCATGTGCGGGAGGCGATGCATTCTGTGTTCCTGTTACATGCCATCAAAGCGGGTATGGATATGGGTATCGTCAATGCCGGACAGCTAGTGGTATATGATGAAATAGAACCACAGCTCAGGCAATTATGTGAAGATGTGATCCTCAACAGGAATAATGATAATAATGAAGCCACGGAGAAGCTGATTGCTTTTGCTGAAACAGTAAAGGCCAAAGGAAAAGAAACTGTGAAAGATGAAAGCTGGCGGACGACTTCTGTTGAAGAACGTTTGAAACACTCTTTGGTTAACGGCGTCACCGACTATATTGATATTGATACCGAAGAAGCCAGACAGAAATATCCCAAGCCACTGGATGTAATCGAGGGTCCGCTGATGGCCGGGATGAATGTAGTGGGTGACCTGTTTGGCGCCGGTAAAATGTTTTTACCACAAGTAGTGAAGAGTGCCAGGGTGATGAAAAAAAGTGTCGCCATCCTGACTCCTTATATCGAAGCTGAAAAAGAGGAACGCCGCCAGGCTCATATTGCAGCGGGAACAGTTAACGAAGAAGGTGCTGGTGCTGCCAAAATTTTACTGGCAACTGTCAAGGGCGATGTTCATGATATCGGTAAAAATATTGTCGGCGTCGTATTAGGTTGCAATGGCTACGATGTAATTGATCTGGGCGTAATGGTTCCCACCGACAAGATTTTAGATACAGCCATTAAAGAAAATGCGGATATTATTGGCTTAAGCGGATTGATCACTCCTTCATTAGATGAAATGGTGCATGTGGCCCATGAAATGAAGCGCAGGGGAATGAAACAACCTTTATTGATCGGGGGGGCGACAACATCAAGAATGCATACTGCCGTAAAAATCGCTCCGCAATATGATAATGGCGTAGTGCATGTGCTGGACGCTTCAAGAAGTGTAACTGTTACCGGGTCACTGTTAAATGCTGAACAAAAAAATGATTTTTTAAGTTCCGTAAGTACTGAATATACCAAGCTAAAAGAAGATTTTGCCAATAAGAAAACAACCAAGCAATATCTTTCTTTTGCCGATGCCCAAAAAAATCCGGCCAGGATCGAATGGGAAAATTATACACCTCCTGTCCCAACCTTTACCGGGACAAAGATCTTTGATGGCTATGACTTGAGTGAAATTCGAAAATATATTGACTGGCAACCGTTCTTTATTGCGTGGGAAATGCATGGTAAGTTTCCCCAGATATTAAGCGATGAAGTGGTAGGTAAAGAGGCTACCAAATTGTATAATGACGCCAACGCATTAATCGATAAAATTATCGCGGAAAAATGGCTGACGCCAAAAGGCGTGATCGGGTTCTGGCCGGCAAGTGGTGTTGGAGCAGATACTATAGAAGTGAAAAGTGAAAAGTCAGAAGTGAAATTGGAGTCTTTACGTCAGCAGATTAAAAAAGCAGCGAATCAACCCAATTTGTCTTTATCCGATTTTATTGCACCACGGGAAACAGGAAAGAAAGATCATATTGGCGCTTTCTCAGTTACTATGCAGGGTATAGAGCCGTATATCAAAAAATTCGAAGCCGCACATGACGATTATAATAAGATCATGATGCAGGCACTGACGGATCGTTTTGCTGAAGCATTTGCCGAACTGTTGCATGAAAAAGTGAGAAAAGAATATTGGGGATATCAAAAGGAAGAAGAACTCACCAACGAGCAATTGATAAAAGAAGAATATGTTGGCATCCGACCTGCGCCTGGTTATCCTGCCTGCCCTGATCATACTGAAAAATATAAACTCTTTCAGTTGCTGGGTGGCGAAGAAGCTACAGGCATTCATCTAACCGAATCATTAGCTATGTACCCGGCGGCATCAGTTTGTGGCTGGTATTTTAGTCACCCGCAAAGCCAATATTTCGGTGTAGGTAAAATTCAACGTGACCAGTTTGAGGATTATGTAAAAAGAAAAGGATTATCGACCGAAGAAATGGAAAGATGGTTACGGCCGATATTAGAATAAAATGAGCTGCCTCAAAAGCTTAATAATTTCACGCAGAGAACGCAAAGTGAAAAGCGACGCAAAGAAGGATGAATAGGTCTCAAATCGTTGCGTTCTTTGCTTTCTTAGCTGTCTTTGCGAGAAAAAACTTTTGAGACAGCCTTTTTTGAAACAGTCTTGCTACTACACAATATTTAATTCTTTTAGTCGCTCCATTAGCTGATGCGGTGAATGAAAATGTATACTTGCTATTCCCATTTCCTCCGCAGCTTTTACATTTCTCAGGTTATCATCAATAAACAAAGCGCTGGAACGATTGACATGGTAGCGGTCCAGTAAACGCTGATAAAATTCAGGAAATGGTTTCCTGGTCTTCTCTTCCCCACTCACTACCCGGCCATCAAACCAATGAAGAAAGCTATACCGCACCAGGGCAATATCAAAAAGGCCTGCTTGCCAATTCGTCAATGCATAGATTTTATAGCTCCCGCTTTCCTTTAATTGCCGGAATATCTCTACCGTACCAGGGATAGAAGATTTCAGCATGTCTGTCCAGCGGCCATAATAATCACGGATAGGAGACTCCCATTCAGGGAATTGCTGCACCAGCATTTGTGTAGCCTCAACGATTGAACGACCTGCATCCTGTTCCTCGTTCCAGTCATTGGTACAAATATTTTTAAAAAAATAATCCCGCTTTTCCCCGGACTCAAAATAGTTTTCATCAAAAACATATCGCGGATTCCAGTCTATCAGTACTCCACCCAGGTCAAAAATGATGGTATTAATATTTGCAATTGATGCAATAAAAATTTATGTAAAAAAATCGGTCTCACCTCTTCTCCAATAATACCCAGGCCCGTTTTCTTCGCATCACCTTATAATTGGTGGTGATATAATGCCGGATATGATCCATGGCCTCATCAAAGTCATCGGTGATCAATACAAGGCTCATATCCTCTTTTGAAATGGTACCTTTTGCCGCCATATCGTTCATTGCTTCCATCATCTCTTTATAATACTCTTTACCAAATAATACAATGGGGAACTGTGTCAATGTCTTTGTCTGTACCAATGTCAGCGTTTCAAAAAATTCATCCATGGTTCCAAACCCACCGGGCATAATGATAAAGGCATAGGAGTATTTTATCAGCAATACTTTTCGGATAAAGAAATGCTCAAAGGTTACTGACTTATGCAGATAGGGGTTGCTTTGTTGTTCAAATGGTAATTGTATGTTGCACCCCACTGATTGTCCGCCATTTTCAAAAGCTCCCCTGTTAGCGGCTTCCATAATCCCGGGGCCGCCACCCGTCATGGTAGTAAACCCTAACTGCGCAATTCTTTTCCCTAACTCAACTGCTTGTTGATAGTACGGATGATCCTCTTTAAACCGGGCCGATCCGAATACAGTAATACAGGGTCCGACAAAATGCAGCGTTCGAAAACCTTTTATAAATTGTTTGAAAACTTTGAAGGCAAATAATAATTCATAGCCACGGCTTTTAGGGCCTTCCAGGTAGACATGTTCTTTCGCCGGAATGATTCTTTTTACTTTCTCCATTATTCATCTCTTTGTGCGATTAAAAATAAAACATTTCAACACAGCAGCTACTACTTTGACAAGATTGAGCAATTTTGATATGCAGCAAAATATACTGTACTTTGAAACAATTAAAACATATCAGCTTCATGCGCATCATTAGTTATAATTTGAATGGAATCAGGTCAGCTATCAATAAAGGCTTTATCGATTGGTTAAAGACGGATCCGGCTGATATTATTTGTATCCAGGAAACCAAAGCCGCCAAGGAAAATGTGGATCATGCCATTTTTAATTCGCTGGGCTACGAGGATTATTGGTTCAGTGCACAGAAAAAAGGATACAGCGGTGTAGCTGTATTTACAAAAATAAAACCCACCGGAATTGAATATGGAACAGGCCATACGGTAAGCGATGACGAAGGAAGAGTGATACAATTGGATTTTGGCGACATTCGTTTGATCAATGCCTATTTTCCTTCCGGGACCAGTGGTGATGAAAGGCAAAGTTTTAAATATGTCTGGCTTGATGAGTTCTACGTATATCTCAACCATCTAAAAAAGAAATATCCCAAACTGATTGTGTGCGGAGATTACAATATTGCGCATAAAGAAATTGATATACATGACCCCAAAGGAAATAAAAAATCATCTGGTTTTTTGCCGGAAGAAAGGGAATGGATGACAACGTTCTTTAACAACGGCTGGATTGATACGTTCCGGGAATTTCATCCGGAACCACACCGCTATAGCTGGTGGAGCCAGCGGTTCCCGACAGTCCGGCTTAATAATAAGGGTTGGCGGATCGATTATATAAATGTTACAGATCCGCTAAAAAAGAATTTGCAGGATGCGGAAATTTACCCGGATGTAAAACATTCTGATCATTGTCCGGTTTATCTCGAATTAGTTCCATAATCGCATTTATCAAAAAGGAATGGGCAGTAAAAATTATTTACATGGAGGAGCATACTAATTTACAAAATGATGCAGGTGAGGTTGCCATTATTTATAATGTAACGACAAAAGTAGATCATCGTATAGCGCAGCAATGGCTCAAATGGATAAAAGAAGAACATATCCCCGGCATTATTGCTACCGGTTGTTTTACACATGCAACTGTCCTTCGCCTGATGGAGGTTGATGAGACGGAGGGCCCCACTTATGCGATACAATATCATGCCGCGGGTAAGGCCTTTTATAATCGTTATATACAAAACTTTGCTGAAAAAATGAGAACAAAAGCAACCACTAAGTGGGGCGATGCTTTTATTGCATTTAACTCTGTTTTAGAAGTTGTGAATTGAGTGTGTAAAACATTAATTCTTTGTTTTTACAAATTCAAAAACTATTGTATATTCCTCTCAAACCCACACTCCGCCTGCATTTCAGGCGATCTTTTTGAAACCTTTGCTGGCAAAGGATTTCAGCACCCACAGGTAAAATTACCGCACAAAAATACGATAGCAAAAATCCTTTAAAATCCTTATCCCGTGCGGGTTCGGGCACTATATTCGTTATTGGTAAAAAGAGCAAATATTTTTTTGCTGCTATCAAAAACCGTATAAATTTGCCTCGTTACTAAATCATTAAAAACAAGATTATGAACAAAGCTGAATTGATCGCAAAAATTTCTGACGATGCTGAGATTACAAAAACTCAGGCAAACGCTGCTTTAGATTCTTTTATTGAAGCAGTTACCAAAACTTTGAAAGGTGGTGGTAAAGTTACACTGGTAGGCTTCGGTACTTTTTCCGTATCTAAAAGAGCTGCACGTAACGGTCGCAACCCCCAAACCGGCGCTGTTATCAAAATCAAAGCCCGTAAAGTGGCAAAATTCAAAGCAGGTAAAGAATTGGCTGCAAAAATGTAATCCAACCATTACAGTATTAAAAGCTCCGGAGCTTTACCAGTTCCGGAGCTTTTTAATTTTTAAACAACATACCTTCGCATTTAAACAAAAAAGATAATTATGGGCAGAGGAGATAAAAAAACCGCAAAAGGAAAACGTTTCAAAGGTTCTTTTGGCAAAACACGTCCGGCTAAAGTTGCACCAGCAAAAAAAGCAGCCGCTAAAAAGAAAGCTTAAGGAAGACACAAGGTGTAAGGAACAAGATTCAAGATAGAGGTACGAAGCAAAAAATCGTACCTCTTTTTTCTCTTGTATGGCAGGCCAGGCTATTAAGGAGCCAGCCTTGCTGTTTTCCATTCCCCGTTTTCCTGCAATGAGTATTCTATCCTGTCATGCAGGCGTGAAGGCCGTCCCTGCCAAAATTCAATAATAACGGGCTTTACCAGGTACCCACCCCAGTTTGCCGGTCGTTCAATTGTATTATTGCCGGTCTTCTTTTCAAATTCATCATATCTTTTTTCGAGCCATTCCCTGTTTTCTATCACGGCGCTTTGAGGCGATATGCTGGCTCCCAACTGGCTTGCAACCGGTCGTAAATGAAAATATTCGTCACTTTCTTTTTCGCCTACTTTTTCAACAAGGCCTGTGATCCTTATTTGCCTTTCCAGTTCTTTCCAAAAAAACACCAGGCAGGCCTTGGGATTTTCCAATAGTTGTTTGCCTTTGTAGCTATCATAGTTGGTAAAAAACATAAAGCCTTCTTCCGAAAAGCCTTTTAACAACACAATCCTGGCAGACGGGACACCATCTGCCGAAGCGGTTGCAAGCGTCATAGCATTTATCTCATCAATACCGGCATCGATAGCTTCCTGCCACCACGTATCAAACTGGCGGATAGGATTACTATCAATGGAGTCTTCTGTCAATGTTTTTTGCGAGTAAGTCTTTCTTATTCCGGCAATATCCTGTTGCATATCGATCATTTAAGCAGCAAAGTTAACTGCTTTATAAAAGTGGTAACATAACAAAAGCCCCTGGCGGAGCTTTATACAATATGATTTTAATCAGTAAAAATTATAATCCCCTGTTACGCATCAACTGATCTCTTTCTTCGGATACCATGTTCAGCATACTTTCCAATTCCCCTACACGCCGCAATTGGCTTTCCAGTTTTTTGTTAGTGTCTGATACGACCTGCAGGTCATTGTTTAGTTCTTCCAGGTAGCTGGCTCTTTTTTGCAACTGTTGTTTCTGAAAGTTTGCGTCTCTCAACTTATCTTCCAGTTCTATCAGCTGCGTGTGCAATTGCTGGTTTTCCATCGACAGTGCATTAGCCTTGAACTTAGACTCTTCAAAATCTTTGCTCATTTTGGTATGCAATTCTTTCAGATCTTCAAATTCAAGGTTCATCATTTTAGCAGCTGTCAGCTGCGATTCCATTTTTTGAATTTTACCCTGCAGGATATTAAACTCCTGGTAAGTATTGTCGAGCATGGATTTCATTTCAGAGGTCAGCTGCTCCTTTTGCCGTATTTGATTGATTTCTTTTTCCTTTTCGGAGAGTTGTGCCCGCATGCTACCGACCTGCGCTGACAGTTCTTCATTGCTTTTCAGGATCTCCCGCTGCAACTCTTCTTTCTCTTTTATCACATCAATATTTCCCAACAGCTGGTTGATTTTTTGATTCTGTTCCATCAGGCTATTTTGCGCTTCCCGCAACTGGTCGAGATAATCGATGCCCACCACCCTTTCTTTTTCTGCCGGCAAGGTAGCAGTAACAGGAGTTGCGAGTTTTTGCATATTGGCCATTTCAATTTCCAGGGCTCTTTTCTCCCGGTGTATTTCCTGCGCTTCGGTTGAATAGATCCTGGCATTTTCTTCCGCTTCTGCCAATTGTTGCCTGAGTTCAGCTAATTCCCTGTCTTTTGCTTCGGTATCATTCAGGTATTTCAGCTTCCACTCATCCTGCAGGGGATTACCTTTTTCCATTTCCCGGGTGGTAGCTTTAAGACTTCTATTACTGGCAATAAAGAAATGTATGGTGATGCCTAAAATGATCGCTCCAAAAAGCAACAACACAATTTCAAGAACAGAAAGGGTAAGAGTGACGGCGGCCAACATATTCTGAAATAAATTAATTCCGGAAACTAAAAAAAATTAACCAGACGCTGGCTAATTGTTTTTCACAAGAGTGGGAAAGATTACACAAGATAATAGCTATCCTGAAAAATAAAAGCCCCGGGTGAAAAATCTTGAAATTTTGTTCCCGGCTATTGACAAAAACTGCCGTGAGACGCAGGTTTAGCCTTTTACCAGCGTACCTACCTTTTCGCCGGTGACCACCCGCCTGAGGTTACCCTCTTTGTTCATGTCAAAAACGATAATGGGGAGGTTATTTTCCATGCAAAGAGTAAAAGCGGTCATATCCATCACCCGCAAATTTTTGCTCAGGCATTCCTGGAAGGTAATGCTGTCATATTTAGTCGCGGAAGAGTCTTTTTCCGGGTCGGCGGTATAGATACCATCTACCCGGGTGCCTTTCAGGATAACGTCTGCCTTTATTTCGATGGCCCTCAGGGAACCAGCAGTGTCAGTAGTAAAATAAGGATTACCTGTACCTGCCCCGAAAATAACTACACGGCCTTTCTCCACGTGGCGGATAGCCCGGCGGCGGATATAGGGTTCAGCTATTTGCTCCATCTTGATGGCACTCTGTAGTCTTGTGTACACCCCTATTTTTTCCAGCCCTGCCTGCAAAGCCATACCGTTGATTACGGTAGCCAGCATTCCCATATAATCGCCATGTGCCCTTTCAATTCCGGTCTCCGCTTCGTTCATTCCCCGGTAAATATTACCTCCCCCGATAACGATCGCCACCTGCACACCCAGTTCTGTTATTTCTTTTATGTCCTGGGCATATTGGGAGATCACGGTTGTATCCATTCCAAAATTCTTATCACCCATCAAAGATTCACCGGACAATTTCAGCAGAATTCGTTTATACTTAGGCAGCATGGATTATATTTTTGCGCCTGCCTGACGGTAGGCAGGCTGCGAAGATAGGGAAACAGACTTTTTTATCGGACAGGTTTTATTGAGATAGCCAGTCGTTGACTAAAACGGAACATTTGTCGCATGCTGATGCTTCCCTGTCTGCATGGGAAGTTCCTTCCAAGCCGAGTGTTCGTTAAAAAGACTTCGCAGCCGATGTCTGCCTGGTGGCTCTGTGCGGCAGCCTGCGACTCGGCGTCAACCGGGGACAATTTTGCATTTATTTCATTTCAATCCAAATGCAGCAAGCAGATCATTATCCACAACAGGATTGTTACGGGCGTTAAGTACGTTCGCTAACCAGTGAGAGATTAGCTGATAAAAGAAAAGCACCCGCTCCGAGTGCTTTTCCGGTTTATACTGTGAGTGTCCCTATTGAATCAGTTTGGCGATTTCAGGAAGCGGCAATGTATTCGCCATCGCCAGTATTTCAGTATCCGTACAATCATCTACTGTAAAAGTGATCAAAGCACTACCCAGCGGTACTTGTAAATCGTAATCATATTTGTCATCGGCACTGCCAGGTCTTCTCTCAAGTCTTGCTTTATAACCATGCACTTTTACGGTCTTACTGTTTTCATCTTTCATCATTCCGCCAAGCAATGGTGCATTCAAAATGGAATTCAACATAGCTACCATTGGCGAATTACTGATAATCGACAGGTCGGCTTTTTTGGTAAACTTTCCATAGCTGCGATGGATAGTCGCCCCGACAAACCCCACGTTGGAGGATACATTGTCATCTTTTGTATTAACAGCCAGGGAGTCCATTTTTGTTGGTAACAGCTTTAATACTTCTTTCCCGATAATAATATCAATTTCCTGCATCGCCTGTTGCAAAGCAAAATGTGTTTCTTCCAACTTACCGGCGTTATAAGCCGACTTTGCTGTAGCCATGTCTTTTGCAAAATCCTGTGCGATGGAAGAAGCCGCCAAACAAACACAGGCTAATAATATGCTGAGATGTTTCATAATAATTTCTTTTAGTGGTTAATTATTTTTCGCCAAGCATTTTTTTAATACCATCGATATCAAATGCATTGGCAGCAGCCATTACTTCCTGCTCATTGGCGAAATTGATGCACTCCCAAACAATCAATGAGGTCTGACCCATTTGCATCATTAAGGTATACCCTTTGCTATCCTCGTATTGGATGACGGCTTTATTTCCTTTTACTTTTACCTGTTTTATATTTTGTTTTTCTGCATTAGCCTCCACCATGCCGGCATTCGCAAAATACATACTGATAAAAGGCGAGTACACACTATTATTGCCAATGGTGATGGTGAGTTGTTTATCATCCTTCCGGTATACCCGCTGAATCGTCATATTGTTCCAGCCCCATTGCGTACTCATTACTTTATCCTGCGTAGTATCGGCAGGAACGGATACGACCGTAAGGGGTAATGATTTTAAGACCTGTCGTCCCAATTGAATTTCGACACCCATTAATGCCTGTTGAAGAGAATAGCGGGCATCACTGTAATTTTTTGCACCGTGTGCTGTTTCGGCTTCTGTCATCTGCGCTTTCACATCCGGTGGTTCTGTGTTTGTCAAACCACCACCACCTTTATTGGTTGGCTTGCCACTGGAGTTGTTGTTGCTGTTGTCGTTTGATGGGGAATCGGAGGGAAGACCAGTTTTCTTTTCTACTTCTTTGTCTACAGATTTATCTACGGCTTTATTTACTTTGTCTTTGAGCTTTTTTAAAAGCCCTTGTGCCGGGACGGCTGGGGACAGCGCAAGCCCCGCCACCAGGCAGAGGAGGTATGCTGACTTTTTCATAACAATAGTTTTTGGTTTGAAATGGCATACCAAATGTAAGTAGATATACCTATAGCTCAATACTACTTTTAGGTAAGAAAGCTAAATCCTGCCCGATATTTTTTCTGTTTATAAAAATCGGGTAACAATCATTTTAATTTGAAGATTTCGGTGCCGGCCAGTAAAAAACAACCCAGTCCATAATCTTCAAAATCGGGTGTCTTATCATAGCCGACCGGCTGGCCATCTTTTGGTTCTTTACCCGTTCCCTGTACATAGCCCAACTTACCGTCGGGATGCACCGCTTCTTTTGTCATCGCGTTCCAGGCCTTCGTGATAACAGGCAGGTAGGTTTTTTTATCCAGCACGCCGTTATTAATTCCCCATGCCATTCCATATGTAAATAAAGAAGTACCACTGACTTCTTTCCCGCCAAAATGATTGGGGTCATGAAGACTTACATTCCAGTAACCATCTTCCCGCTGAATAGCAGGCAAAGCTGATAATAAGTCTTTAAAATCCTGCAGGTACTCGTTATAGTGCGAATCTGTTTTTGGCAATGCCTCCAATGTTTTGGCAAGTGCAGCCACTACCCAACCATTGCCGCGACTCCAATAGCAATCTTCACCGTTGGGTTCTTTATAGGGTGGCACAAAATCTTTATCCCGCCACCAAAGTTTATCGGCGGCGTTATACAAACCATTGCCGCCGTGTTTGTATTTGGTAAAAGCATACATCTCATACATCCTGTTGAAATAACTGGTATCGTTGTACAGGTTTCCCAGCTTCACAAAAACCGGCATGGCCATTTGCAGTGCATCGATCCAGTTCCAGTCATCGACCTTGCTGGTCAACTTCATGGAGTCGATAGAAGCCTTAATATCTCTTACTCTTTCGGGATGCTGCTTGTTGTCCAGCAAATACATATCGATATAGGTTTGACCGCAGCATTGATTATCGGCATTCCTTGTTTTGACACCACCACGCAAACCCCATTTGTGTTTCTCACCCCATTGCAATGCATAATCATAATAGGCCTTTTGTTTGTCAATAGCATATAAGGCCATCAGCCCTTCGTAATACACAGCCCTGGTCCAAATATTGGAGGGTCTTTCAATATTGGTGAAAATAGGTTTGCCGGCATCCGGCCATTTATCCATGAAATATTGGTTGGTCAGACGTAATACTTTAATGATCTTCTTTTTTGAAGGAAGTTTTTGTGCTTCAGCCTGTAAAAGAAGTGCGGATACAACCAGCAACAAAAGAAATTTTTTCATCAGGCAATTAGTTTATTTTATCCGGCAAAATTTTTAGTGTAAATATTTCTTCAGCTTTCCCGGCTTCAATTCTCTCAGAGCAGTTATCACAATTTCAGCATTCAGCTCTGCCCCTTCTATATTGGTATGTGTATGATCAGCGGGGAAGAAACTCTTTACTTTATCGGCTCCCAGTTCTTCATATCTTAACGCCACCAGCTCATTCAGGTCAATGAAAAAAGCTTTTTCCTGCTCAGCTATTTCTTTGGCCCATTTAGCATAGCTGTCTGACGAACGGGTTACTTTACCATCTTTCCAGTTGTCACGGGGAACAGGCGAACACACAATGGCAATAGCTCCTTTTGCTTTTGCGTCACGGATATATTTTCGCATATACCAGCCATAGGTATAAACAGTCTCCTGTTTTTTTAGAATAGGATTATAAATATCTTTCGACTCATCACCAATTCCCCGGATAGTTCCTCTTGCACGGGCGGTGTCATCCAGTGGTCCTGCATCATTGTGACCAAACTGCATGATCACATAATCACCCTTTTTTAATGTCTGTAAAATTTTGTCCCAACGACCTTCGGTAATAAATGTGCGGCTGCTTCTCCCGCCAATAGCGTGGTTTCGGACACTGATCCGGTTGGTATCAAAATATCCCGCTATAAAACTTCCCCATCCCCACTGCTGATTTTTACCGGTGCCATCCCCATTCCTGACTGTTGAATCGCCAATAATATAAATCACAGGTTTCCCGTTCTTCCATACTACGAAGGAAGAAAGCAGCAGGGAAAGGCATGCTATAAAAACGAGTTTAAGTTTCATTGGCTGACTATAAAATGTTTTGACCATACAAAAATTGAGTGTTGAATAGGGAATAACTCTTCTTTCTAAATGATTATCGCTAGCCCTTCAATCGTTCTTCATGTTCGATTCCCTGGGGTTGTGATGTTTTTTTCTCTTCTTTTTTCCTGATATCCAATTTTAAATTATTGAACTTCCACCCCTCTGTCATTTCCATAGTTCCGATCACATCAGCCAAAATAATGCTATTGGAAAAAATAAAGTTTTTCAGTGTTGATTGTTCCAATCCTGCTGCAACAAATGCATTCCTGGCATGTGTGGCTTTAATATTGCTGATATAAAAATCTTTTGCTTGGGGAATTCCTTTGGATGCCGGTGTTACTTTTTGCAACATCGCTTTCCAATGTGCGGGCACGGAATCATAATTATAGCCCTTGGGAAGTTCGGAATAGCTATAGGCGGGATACCAGTTTAAATTAAACTGGAACACGTTATTCACTGAATCGAGAACGGAGTTGAGAAAATAAATGTCTTCTATAACTCCGCCACGAGTGGTTGCTGATTTCAGCCGCAGACCGTTGTCGGTGTTCTTAGCATAAAGATCCGTTGCGAGTATATGACGGATGCTGCCGCTTGTTTCACTGCCTAATGTCACCAGGCCCGCACCCCGCCTTGCAATACTTTTACGAATGACTACATACTCAGTTGGCTTATTCACCCGGAGGCCATCCCAGTCCCTGCCGGATTTCAAACAAAAATTATCATCGTTGCAATCAATATCGCAGTTTTCAATCAGCACCCAGCTTGAAGAATCTACATCGATACCGTCTGTACTGGGCCCGCTGCCATCTTCATTGTTTTTGATAATAATTCCATCTACGGTGAGATATTTCGAATACAGTAATTGCACTGTCCAGAAACCGGCGTTTTTAAAGGTGAGATTCTTGATGGTGATATCCGACGAATTTTGAACCAGCAGTGTACGAACTCTTTTTGCATCATAATCCACGATCCACCGGAGCCCCTTTGCATCATACTCTTTCCGCATGGCCCAATATTTATCCCAGCAAAATTTTCCCCTCGCATTGATAATGCCTTTGCCGGTAATGGCGACGTTCTTAGCATCGACAATATTGATCAATGCTGCCGGCCAGCTGGTTTCAATACCCGCAATCCGGCTTTCCATTTCGGGGTAATCGGTGAAGTTTTGCGAGCCCAGCAGCAAAACGCCTTTATCGATATTCAGTTGCACATTGCTTTTGATAAACAGCGCACCTGTTACATAGGTTCCCGGTTTGAAGTTCACCACGCCGCCACCTTTGGCGGCACAATCATCTATCGCCTTTTGAATATAAATGGTATTGATTGTGGTGCTGTCACTCTTTGCACCATAGTCATTGACATAAAATATTTTTTTAGATGCGGGAAATGATCTTGCACCCACTCTATTGACCCATGCCGGCATTTTAAACTGGGTAAATGCGAACAAGCTGGAAAAAATAAAAACCGGCAAAAGGATAATTCGTAACATGTTGATTTTTGGAACTGGTGATAATTATTAATGCGGGACTATGGTAGTTTCCCGAAAAGTTTTATTTCCCTGACCAGGGATATTGACATAAAATAAGGGAGGAGACACTATATAATTGACAAGCATTCTACGGCAATTTTAAGTGGGATGAAATTAGCTATTTCGCATTGTCCGTCCGTCCTGAAGTATCCTGATTAGGTTTTTGAATGAATGTGATAGAGTCGACCTTATCGACTTTGAAAGGGTCTCACGAACGATAAACATTAAGACTTTTCCTTTTACATTGTCAGGCCATGTGTGCCTTGCAAATGTGCTTACATCTGTGTGATGGCTAATTTTTATCTAATAATTCCTTTAGTTTCTTCTTCAATATTTTTTTGTCTGGCAGATATAGTTGATATTTTGAAACGAAAATTTTATTTGTTATTCCCCTGATGGCGTACTCCACCGTTACATCGTCTTTATATTTTGAAAGGATGATGCCGATAGGCGGATTGTCGCCATCAACATTTTGTTCGGTCTCAAAATAATTCAGGTAAAGATTCATCTGTCCGATATCGCTATGCTCTACCGATTTTATTTTAAGGTCAATTAGTACAAAGCATTTTAAAATCCGGTGATAGAAAACAAGGTCAACCCGGTAATGTTTGTTGTTAAGCGTAATGCGGAATTGCCTGGCAATAAAGGCAAAGCCTTGCCTAATTCAAGAATGAACTTTTGAAGGTTGTCAATAATTTTCTGTTCAAGGTGTTTTTCTGAATAGCTGTGATGGTCTGGATGTTTAGAAACTCCAGCACATAAGGATCTTTGGCAACATCAGTATCGGCTTCAATAATCTGTCCTTTGGCAGCCAACTTCATTACACTCTTTGTGTTTTTGCTTAACGCTATGCGTTCAAATAAAGCAGCGTCCATCTGGCGGCGAAGTTCTCGTACCGACCAGCCTTCTTGTATTGCAGTTTGCTGGTAAAAACTGATTTCCATTTCATCAGTACATTTCAGCAACTCGTAGTAGTGCGACCAGCTTAATTGGTCTGACACTGTCAGTCCAATTGCTTTTGCAGACTTCTTGTTTTTTTGGTGTGACATTGTCACACCAGATTTGCCAAACGCCTGGTAAATCTTAAACCGTAAAAAGAATAAACGCATATAAGTGAGCTGACTGCGGCTAAACCCTTTTCCTAAATCTCTTGTCAGTTCCTTTGAAATGTCAAGCAGCATATTCCTTACCGAAGTTTCATCATATTGCTCGGAATGCTCCTTAGCAACAATCAATCTGCCTACATTCCAGTAGGTAATCAGCAGTTCGGTATTGATGTTTCTGACAACATTATGTCTTGCCTGTTCAACCAGTTGCCTGATTTCTTTTAATAGGTCGTTATATTTAGGCTTGGATACTTTCACAGTTGACAAATATAGATAAGTGATTATTGCTTCTCAAAATATACCTCAGGGTAATATCATTTTTATTTCTTTTTTACGCCGGGGCTGGTGTTTCTTCTCACCAACCCCACTTGTTGTAGTAAGTGGCTTAACTGATCTGTGTTATTTATATATAGCCCAGCAATTCGTCAAGTGTTCCGGTTCAATCATCAAAGAGTTGAAAAATCATTTTTATTCTTATCATACCTTACTGAATAAAGCTATAAACATATTTATCATGAAACGTTTATTTTGGATGCAGCATCCTATCATCCTGATGGTTTTGTTTTTAACCTGCAACGGCCGTCAGATCCCGGGAAACATCAACCAGGACAAAAATTGTATCAACCTCGAACCTGGCCAAAAAGGATTTATACAATTGGCAAAAAAAGATGAGCCTGGTGAACCGTTGGTGATTCATGGAAAGGTTATTGACCGAAAGGCCAATCAGCCTGTCAGGGATGCTTCCCTTTTTCTTTATCAAACCGATTCCTCGGGAATCTACAATGCTTCAGGCGGCCCGGACGATCAGGCGAGGATCAGAGGAACTGTACATACCAATGAAAGCGGTTGCTTCAGGATAAAGACCATCTTACCCGGCGATTATCCCGGACAAAAAAACAGCAGACATTTACACTATGTTATCAATGCAAAAGGATTTAAAGAAATAAAGAGCATTCTTTTTTTTAAAGGGTTTACGACCCCCAACATCACTGGCCAGGGACCATTTTCAATACTGGATATTAAAAAGGAAAAAAATGGCGCCTGGATTGGATCAATCGATATAAATATGGAGCAGGCTGATAGCGCAACCCGATAAGATCCCGAAAGTAGCAATGTAAACTACAGTTCCCGCCCGGAGTCCATCGCCCTGCTTGTGTATAGCGGACTCCGGACTTTGCAGTAATTTCTTCTTTACTCTTCGCATTGGCACATCATAAAGACATTAAATTAAAATATCCGTTACTCAACCGCCCAATGTCCCATGGCCCACTCACCGATCCGGCACGGAGACTTGGACATGAACGAAACGGGAGGAGGCCTGGGCAAGTAACAGTATGTCATACCATCCGCCTAATATTCTTTATTAGCTTGTTGTCTGATGTCCATTCGTTTACTTTTTAGTGTAACCCTATTTCAGGACGAGACAAACAAAAAGCTGAGAATTTGTTCGTCGCCCGCCATATGCACCAATGTTAGGGGTATGGGTTTTCAAAGTCCAAATCTCTCTGGCAAATAATGAGTATCGACGCCTTCACCATAGTGAACATCTCTGTTTTCACGTTCGGTCATAAAGTCTTTTAATCCGTGATATGGATGATTTTCCTTTTTCTCTTCGATTTTATACTCAACTTTAAATGTTTTCCAACTAAAGTCCATGTCAGGACCAGAAGTTAAAAGAAGTTTTCCTTCCTCTTCTCTATATTTTGGAGATATATATTTTCTAATTTTTTCAATCATAAGGTTTGCTGCTCTTGTCATCTCCAATACAAGGTCTTCTACGAGAGAAACGTGATAGTCAAACCTTTTTAATAACTGATTATATAGTTCTGGATTCCATTCTCTGATTTTATAAAATTTTCTCGTTCGAATAGTTCTGTCTTCATCCGTCTCTTCTGCGCGGGCAATAGCATCTTCGTCTGCATATTCATGAAATACTTTGAGGAAATCGTTTAAAACGTTCTTCAAATTGAAGATTGCAATTTCTAAGTCTTCATACCTTTTTGGCCAGAATCTTGAAACAATAAAATCTGGTATCTTTTGAAGTTCTTTCAGCTTTAGATAACCAACTGACGGCTGTCCATGGCTTATCAAAGAAGATGTCCAATTATTCCAATTGTCAAAGTCAAACATTTTTACAATCGTGTCAATATTAGATGCATAGCTTAACTCGTCTTTTTCTTTTTCCTTGTCAATATGCAAACTTGCTTTTACCCATTCTTCATGTTGTTTCTTTATTTCCTTAAGTTTTTCAACTGTATAAAAGTTTGGTTGGTCGTCAACTATCTTATGATGTTTTCTACATAGCAAGATAAGGTTATCATATTTGTCCCTTTCGTCTGGTGTCAATTCGGAAATGCCTCTTGGCCCATCTTCGCTTCTGGCCACAATGTGTGCTTCGTCACCAATGATAGATTCATCATCAGTTTCAGTTTCATCTGCAATCAAGTCATGGTGACAGTCCGGCATAGCACATTTATTTCCAGAACGGCCCCATAATAGCTTATGTGTTTTTAGAAGGATGCTCATAAGATTATCGCCAACTCATAAATTTATGCCCTCCCTTCCATCAAAGCAAGAAAAACGACTTTTGATTTTCAAAGAGATAACATTGTCCATTTTTATTGTTAAGGCGTAAATACAATTTTGCTAGCTTAATAACCCGCCCATTCATTTTAATAAAATCTCCAATTCATTCCTACTGATCCGCAGCACCGTTCCATGCCGGATGCCCTTTGGCATTTGTATTTGTTCTGAAATATCATTCCAGTTGACAAGATCTTTGGAAGCAACGGCACCATACCGGTGATCCATGTATTTATCAAAATAAACGATCCACTGGTCATTGATGCGAACAGCCGTCGGTCCCTCGGCCCAATAATTACCAGTGATGGGTGTAGCAGGTTTGTCATAACCCCCGGTCAGTTTGGAGCTCGTGGCGATACGGATATTTTTTTGCGGCGGATATCTTGTTTCATCTTTCAGGAACATCACAAACTTTTTTCCCACAGGTACAATGCTCGCATCAATTACATTAAAGCCCTGGTCGTATAGCAATTTTGTTCTACTGAAACGCCTGAAATCTTTCGTGGTCACATAGTAGAGCCGGTGGTTGTATTTGTCATCACCTGCCGTATCACCCGCCGCAAAACGGCCGGGTATAGTCGTGGCCCAATAGATCATGTACTGCTTTTTCTTTGCATCATAAGTGATCTCCGGCGCCCAGCAATTTCTCGCCGAATCTTCCTGCGCCATTACCGGGATGAACTGTTGCTCACTCCAGCGGATAAGATCCGGCGAAGAAGCGTAACCAATGCCTTTATCATTCCAGCTCACGGTCCATACCATGTGAAACAATCCATCCGCTCCACGGATGATGCAGGGGTCCCGCATCAGTTTATCTTTTGCTACCGTGGGTTTTAAAAATGAACTGTCATTTTTCAGCGCTGTCCATTTCAGTCCATCATAACTATATGCCAGGTGCAGACCATCTTCGCCATTGTTTTTGAAATAAGAAAACAAATAGACATCATCAGGCTGCTGCGCCATTGCCTGCAGTGAAAGCATTGTAATAAATCCAAAAAGCCATTTCATCATTTTTATATTTTATTGAAGTTTTTCAATCTCGTCCCATACCCGCCGCACAACCGGGATTCCCCGAGCTTTATTCTTTTCTCTTGTTTGCAGCACTCTTTCGCCCGGGTAACTGATGGAAGTTTTGTTGTCCTGCGGCAGGGATTGTTTGTAATCGTCAAGAATATTTTTAATTAAATCCGGAATAGCCGAATGATTGGGCAATACCGAAATCTTAATGGTGACAAATACCTGCGATAATCCATACTCAACTTCCCGCTGGCTGACGGCATGTGTTGCTGAGCCACCTGAAAGAATGGTAGCCAATATGTCTAACAGCAGGGATAATCCGGCGCCTTTCCAATAACCTACTGGTACCGGCCGCCTTGACTCGAGTATAGCCGCCGGATCATTGGTAATATTTCCGTTTTTATCAAACCCACCATATACCGCTAATTTTTCGCTCTTCATCGCTGACAGCTCCATGGCGCCAAATGAATATTGCGACATCGCCATGTCCAACACGATCGCTTCCTCCTGGTAAGGTATTGCTATCACCAGTGGATTATTGCCCAGCCTTGCATCCATGGCGCCCCATGCCGGCATATTGGCAATGGTGTTGGTCCAGCCAATAAATACATATCCTGCCTTCGCCGCCTGCCAACCATACGTTCCGCCACGCATCCAGTGATTGGTATTAGCCAGCGATACGCAACCAATGCCGTTTTCATCGGCCAGTCTCATGGATTGATGGGTCGCAAATATGGCATTCGTGATACCGGGCGCCAGGTTACCATCCCATTGCTCAATGCCCCCAAACTTATGCCTGCATTGCGGAGAGGCGTCTTTTTTCACAAAGCCTTTTTGCACATATTCGATAAACCGGGCAAACCGATTTACACCATGTGTATACACCCCGTCTACACTATTGCTTGTAAATACTGTTGCAATTTCACGAGCCCTGCCGGCTTCAAACTTATTTTTCAGCAATATTTTTTCGAAGCAAGCATGCATGGCTTCAGCCTGCACCATGATAATATTGGATGAATCACTCATACAAGGATTTGAGCTGGAAAGATAAATTATTGCTGCAAGGTAACAGCCATCAGTACGGCCCCCTTCCGACTTCCCCCCTTAGGGGAAGCCTCCAACCCACAGACACCGATATCCGAAATTTCATTATTAACATTGAATGACTTCTTTAGGGAGCTAAGTAATCACAACTGCATATTCGACCTAAGTCTCCCCTTTTCCTTCGACTTCGCTCAGGACGGGACAGGGGTTTAAAACATCTTCTTCAACCCTTCCCATCTCACTTTCCATGTTTTTGGAAAGCCGGTATTGATTTCTTTATCTGCATCCGCACCTGTACACATCAATGCTACTGCACTTAACACTCCGCCATTTCCGGGCAGGTAAATCGTTAAACGATCATCCTGGTAATTATGTCCGTTGATTAAATAAGTGTTCGTTCTTACCGGCATCAATAAAGCATTCACCGCTTCTTCGGGCATGTGCAGGCGGGCAGCGGTCATGGCCATCAGCGGATAATCCCAACCCCATGTTTCGTTCCAGTTCCATTTTTGCAACACGGTGTGATACGTATTTTTCATCACCACTGTATCCAAACCATTTGCAGCAGGAATGGTACTGTACGCTCCCAACACAGCCGGGTGATCCGTTAAATATTTTGATCCTGTTTCATAACAATCGGGTGTACTTTCTGCCGCGAGATAAACACCATTGACCTGCGGGAGCGGTGCGAGGTTTTTGATGATCTCATCCCATCTCTTTTCTCTTGGCAAACCTGCACGTATTCTCCATTGTTGCGCCACTTCCAGTGCCCAACTCCAGTACGATAATTCATAAGTTGGGTTGAATGTGCTTACTGCATCAAAACATTCCTGTGCCGGGATCAATCCTTTACCAAGATTATATTTTTTTGTTTGCTGATTATAAGTTGGAAACGATGCCATGAAATCTGCCGTAGCAAACAACAGGTCTTTGTATTTAGTGACCGTTTCTTTCGTTGGCTTACTTCGGTACAGCAACTCAGCCATGTAAATAAAATGCGGTTGTTGCCAGATGAGGAATGCACCAACCGACGAGGGTGCTTCGTCACCATTATTATCCGTCATCTTCTGCCAGCGCAATCCATCAAAGCCTTGTCGTTTGGCAATCAGCCTTGCTTTTTCAGCAACAGTAAAATACCAGTCGAGACTTTTTTCCATCAGCTCCGGCCGGCCCCATTGTGCAAAATGTACGGCGTGCCACCAATGCATTTCCAGATGAGGTTTTCCATACCAGCTATTATAGGTTAAGCCTGTTTCCTGCGGTGGATATGCTGAAGCGCAATTCACTTTGGTGAGGTACTGCGATAACACCACTCTTCTTTCCAATTCAAATGCACGTTGATCATTGACGGCGGAGAAATCTACTGCACCGCCGCTAAGCCAGAATTTTTTCCATGCTTCACTGCTTGCTTTGCTCATAGTTTTAAAACCCGTCAGCACCGAAAGCTCTTTTTTTCCTTCAAACAAACAAGTCAGCTCATAACTGTTACCCTTTAGATTTTCGGGTGTGATCAAAAAATAATGTTTGCTTTTTTCTTTGAACAAAGATTTGTCCGACCAATAAAGACTTGTCTTATATTTGAAATCATCCAATGTCCTTTCAATGAAAACACTGTTATGTCCTGGTTTTGCTACAGAAGAATGTGCTTCTTCTTTCATCCAGTAATTACCCACATCTTTGAACTGGCCGTTTGGATAAGGAAACTTTACCCTGATGCTGATCCGTTTCTCTTTCAGCAATGGCGATTCAATTTTGAATGTCACTGCATCTTCATGTGGACTGCAAACAGTTTTTATTTCCACCGGCATATCTTCAACTGTAAAGGAACTGCTGATGATACCTGTCCACAAGTCCAGTTGCTGATTGATGTTTTCAATATCTTTTGCTGTTGCAACTGACCCATCTTTTTTGACAATCTCCATTCCAATATTACCCAACTGCAAACGATGTGGATTCACACGAAAATATTCAACCGCTTTCCTACATCGTTCCGGTTCTTTTAACTGAACAGTGTAAGAAATTTTTCTTCCTTCAAGGTCGTACATCTTCTGTGCTTCTTCTACCTTCAGGTTCTCCGTATTGGCAAAGCTGTGCCAGCCCCATACCGATTGTGTGCCCAGCGGCACACCATTGGCATACGCATCGGGAAAGCTTTGCATGCCTGTTGCATCAACCGTAAAAGCGAAGTTGCCATTGCCCACAGTGAGTGAAGAAAGCGAATCGATCTTATTCACTTTTACATTGTGGCGTTTCACCACTGCCTCACGGTTGATGGGTTGTGATTGAACCACAAAGGCAGAGAGACACAGAGCTGTAATAAAGAGAAAAGAAGTTTTAAAATACATTCATTAGAGTGTTATAAGGAGCCATCAAGTTTATAATGCCACTTTCAGTTGAACAGTTATTGGCTCATCCCTGTCGCACACTACCTCACCATTCAAATACTTCAATTCAGCTAACTGTATCACACTTCGTTTATCATCAAATGATCCTCTGGCTGCAGGATTTACTTTACTCCTGCCGGGATGTGTGAAGTAATACACAAAAGCACGGCCACCATTCACCACTACATCACAATGTCCGCCAATAGCCTGGTCATCCTTTCCTTTGCCGGGATTTTCAAGAATACGTGTCGATTGTTTTTTCCAGGTTAATAAATCATCCGAAGAATATACCTCCATTCCTTTCCATGCATCTACAATCATAAAATACTGCTGCTGCCAGTAAAATACTTTTGGTCCTTCACCCCTTGTATCAATCGCTTTTCCTTTATCTACCCAGTTGTATAAATCTCTACTGTCGGCATAGTAAATACTCTTGCCATCTTTCTCATTGTTGTACCACATCCGCCACAACGTGTCATTCACTCTGTAAACAGAGGCATCAATTACCTTTTCATTCACCAGTTTAAGCGTTGATTGATAATCCCAGTTACGCAAATCCTTACTCGTTAAGTGCACAATCACTCTCGGATGGTTCCAGTCTTTAAATGTGCCGGGCACATACGTTAGATACATGTGATACGTGCCGTTGTGTTCAATTACATCAGGCGCCCAATGTGTATAACCGGCATCGGGCCGGTAATTGATATTGGCTGTATCAACATATTTCCATTTTACACCATCCTTACTCTCTGCGATACCAATTCTTGTTCCGTGTACCCATTGCACAGTTGAGTCTTCTATCGAGGCACGACGGTTGGTGTACAGCATCCACCATTTCTTTTTGGCTTTGTTGTAAATGATGACGGGATCGGCAGCGCCATGATATACCGGATCATCATACAATGGTTTGGGCGCACTGTTTTTTTGTGCTGAAGCTTCATAAAAAAACAGTACAATAAAGACAGGCAGGATATATTTTAAATTCATACTCATTATTTCAACGGAATAACTGTTACCGGCCCCAGCAAACCCGAAGGCAAGGGCTTCCACGCTGATGCATCAAACAAACCGTTCTTTACGTTTTCTTTTTTGCGTGCAGGCATGTTGGTGTTGTAAAATATTTTCCAGGGAAGATTATTACGATCCATGTATGAAATACGATTCGCCATCAAGTTCGCAACAATTATTTCCAGTTTATTATTTGGCTGAAAAGCAGAAGCAGGTATTACACACTGAAATGTTGGCCCGATCAACGTAGCAATCTTTTTCCCATTTAAAATTACTTCAGCGGTTTCATGTACTTTGCCGAGATCAAGCAGGTATGCGGATGATGTACCCGATGGCTTATTGAAATTAATAGAATACCCCGCAGTGCCGGAAAAATCTGAATATTCACTTGTATCAAGATCTGACCAGGAGTATAATTCATTGGTAATGATTTTTGTAGGAATCACCGGCCCTCCGTTTAAAAACTCAATAGTCCATTCTCCTGTTATAGATTGTGGTTCTCCAGCCGCAACCAAATAAGGAAATATTGCACCTGTCTTTTTAACATCGTATGACTGAATAATAACAGACTCATAAGGCAGTAATTGCAGCAACACTTCTGTTTCACCTTTATCATTCTTTCTCCGTTTTGCCAATCCGTTTTTACCTGTCATAGGATTAAACAAAGCAATAGAAACCGGTTTTTCATTCAATGTTATCCAGTCACTAAAAGAAGAATTAGTCTGGTTATTAATAAAGGAAGCCCTTCCATCTATATTCTTCCGCCGCAATACAGATAGCCCCTTTTCAGCATAACTTTCTTTTCTTGCTTTTACCCGACCAAGCAAAATATCCAGATCATCGCTGACAATAAACCTGCCTTTGCCTATTGCTGCCTTTTTCAAAGCACCCTTTTGTACAAAATTAAAACGGCTCTCTACCGGGTAAAACTCTATCCACTCTGATCTTTTTATTGCATTACCCGGAGCATTTATAGGTGATTGTTTATAAAAAAGAATAGTGGCGCCCCTTTTGGTCAGTTCGAGAAGCTTCTGAAGCGATTTGGGAGGAACCAATTTAGCTGCAGGCAATAAAATAGTTTTATAACTATTCCCGCCAGTTACTATTTTATTTTCTGAAACAGTAAAATTCTGAAGTTGCCTGTCTGAGAAAAAATCAAACCCATATCCTTTCTCCAACATCCATTTCGATACATGTTCAAAATCGGTGTTCTCAAAATTTTTTTCCATGCCGTCAAAATGTTGCAGTAATGCATTGCCGGGTTCTGAATAACGGTCAGCAATAGGATAATACAACAACACATCGTTATCCGGTTTACCTTTCTGCAAAAAACTCTGTACTCTTGTGATGTAAGCGTTCAATGCATGAAAATCTTTCCACTGAGGATTGGCAGGTTGAAAATGTACGGCGGCATAAAACAACCAACCCGGCCATGCTGCCTCTTTTGGTGAATAAGCTGTACCGTGATAAAAAATATGATTCACTCCGCCAAGAAAATAAAGATCGATAGCCTTCTTCACATCACCCCATGATGAAAGAAAGTGTTCATTGAGCCAGGTAGCAGCTTCAGCCGATACTAATTTTTTTCCGCTTACATTGGCAGCAGAAGTGGCAAACTTGAAGCGAAGTATATCGTTGCCTTCCGTTTCAGGAATATCTACTACGCTATACAAATCCAGTGTATTGCCCGGTGAACCATGAGATTGATTGCGTACTATTTTATTCTTTCCTGCCGCCCAGTTCTTCCAGGCAATGGTAAAATGTTCCAGCAATAATTCATCAATCACAGAGCGGTAATCGTAAATAACACGGCTATTTTTGTCTGCACTATCTTTTCCAAACAATGCCGGCAAATGATCTTCTAATGCATAGCCTTTTCTTTTTTTGAATTCAGTTAATAAATTTTCAGTCCAGTTCGCTTGTCCTTTTGCATCATCCACTTCATATGAATCATTAAAGAAAGAACGCAGATAAGAAATATCATATCCTTTAAATGCTTCATCAAATTTTTTAAAATAATTTTTTGCTGCTATTGAGGAAAAATGATCAATGGCATAACCTTCACCGCCGGGAGCAGCTCTTTCCACCATTTTGCCGTGCAAGCCTTCAAACAATGCATACAATGTCCAGTGACTGTTTGCTGATGGCGCTACCCAATTTAGCTTTCCATTTGCATCTACCGAGTTCGCTAAATCGAGAGGTGGTTTCCCTTCTGCATAAGCCATCAATTTTTTCAATGGCAGCTTTCCGGGATATTGTATTTGATCCAATGCCAGCGATTGCAAATTTTTATTTGTATAAACAGGTTTGAGAATTGTATCTATTGCTGCAGGTTTATTATTTGCTGTTCTTACCAATGCTTCTTGTTTGTACTCAATGGATTCTTTTAATTGTTCGCCCGTATTAACCGTATAAATTTTATAATAAATCGTTTTGCTGACATTATTATCTTTTACCCACGGCCCGCCAAAAGGCCAGCCGGTTCCATTGGCAAGGTCAACACCGATTCCTAACCGTTTGGCTTCTTTCAATGTATGTTCCAGCATCTGCATCCATTGAGGCGATAAAAAATTGATGAATTGTTTTTCATAACCTTCCACTCCGTAGATAGGCGTGAGTTCAACACCACCTAGTCCTGCTTTTTGGTATTGCTCTAAATTCCATGTAAGATCAGCTTTGTTCACAGCGCTTCCTTCCCACCACCAACGTGTCCATGGTTTGGTTGTATTGGTTACCGATGGCCAGGCTAGTTGTGCTTTTACGGAAATGCATTGCATTGAAATCAACCATACATAAATGACTTGCCGCAATCTTGTGTATTTAAAATTCATCTATCGCTAATATTTTATAACCTGAGATACAATGCGTACCTACGGCACGCTAAAAAAATTATTTTGATTTTTTCTACCCGTCTGTTGCCCTGATGGGACAATCATTTTGCTACCCACCTGTTGTCCCTACGGGACAAATCATTCAATTTTGACCTTTCTAATTTTTTCTACTAATATCTTGTCCCTACGGAACAATCATTCACTCTGCACTTTTCACTTTTGACTTCTGACTTCTGACTTTTCTTCCACTCATAATTCCGCCGCATAGACGTTCTCTATGCCTTCAAAGTTTGCACGAAAAATTACCCACTTGCCATCGGGACTGAAATGTACATTCGGTTCCAGCTTGTAATTATGATGTTTCATATTCACCAGCCGGGTTGAAACAAAATGATCTCCCTCCGGTTTGAATAAATAAATCCACCGGCCGTCCTTCGCTTTTGCTACCTGGCCGGGATCTCCGCCATCACCACAAAATAGCTTATCATCTATGCTGCTGTTAAAATGAATGCTCCACTCATCCCGTTGTAACTGATATTTTATTTTTTGTCCCGTTTTTATGTTATGCCCCTCTACAAAAAACACCTGGCCGCGGGGTTGCTGCAAATCATACCAGATGGTTTTACCATCGGCACTGATCCACTCATGCCCGGCAATTTCCATATCCATCATGCGTTGGTGAATCTGCGTCACCTGTTTTGTGCTAATATCAATTGTCCAGATCCGGTTTACTTTATGCCAGGGACCTTCGTGGCAAAACATCAGCAGCCTGGGATCAGTCGTAGAAAATTGAACATGATTAAGCCATGCACTGTCGGTAAATAATTTTTGCAGCTTACCGGTTTTGATATCGATTGTAAACAATGTCCGTGGCAGCTTGGCTTCATAAATCAAATTAAAATAACTGCTCTTGTTCGGGTTGTTCTTCAGTATCTCCTTTTCTTTTTCACTCGCCTTAGCGCCTGCCAACAAGGTTCCGTCTGCATTCACCGTGGTAATACCTGCTTTAAAATCATTGGGAAAAACATAGATGAGTTTGGTCTCTTTCGTCTTCGCGTTTACGCTATATACTGAGTCTTTGATTTGGTAATAAACAATACCTGCTTTGTTATCAACGATCTCACCATTCATCGGTGATACATGATTGGTCAATTGCTCCGACTTCAATGTGTTCAGATTAAGTAAATGAATTTGCCGGTTGGGGGAAACAACACTGGAGATTTCCTGTTTGGCAACACTATCTACATTATTCCTGTTGCTGCTATAAAACACCATGGAGTTACCAATGAAAGGATTGTTGTGGAAATAAAAGCTGAGATTACTTTTTCCCTCCAATCGTGTTAAACGGATCACTTTGTGTTTCGTGTCTTTATCGATCCATTCATCGGGCATTTTCTGCCCCCCGGTTTCCATAACCGGCTGGGCTGTCGACTCAATACTCAAGCAAACCGATACCAGAATACTTTTGCCTATAAAAAATTGTCTCAACATTTTATTCTGTTTATGATATCATCAGTCTATCAATCCAATTTCAATAAGGTTGTAACGGATTTTGTATCCGTTTACTGTAAAAAAATTAATACTTATACTTTCGAAGAAATTTTAACCGGCTACTTACCTGTTTTATCCACTCCCTCGCCATCAGTTCATGCGCCGGCACAGTAGGATGTATACCGTCCCATATCCAGTATTCAGCAGGCATTCTTTTTATCGCCTTATCAAATACAGCCGGGAAATCAACCAGTACAGTGTTGAATTCTTTGGCCAGCTTTTTTGTGCGCACCGTTAATCGCTCAACAGTATTATGATATTTATCCCAGTCCTCTTTCACTTTGCCTACCGGGTACACAAAAGGAAGGCAAAGCACAAACAAAGTATCATGATTTTGCTGTTTGCTCTGTAAAAGAATATTTCGATAACCAGTTTCAAACTGATCAATAATTGTTTCCTTCACCTCAGGTTCTTTTATCATGACGGATGCATCGTTGATCCCAATTAATACACTCAGCACATCGGGCTTAATATCCAGCGTATCCGTTTGCCATCGTGCTTCAAGGTCAGTAATACGATTGCCACTAATTCCGCGGTTATAAAAAACAGGATTAGATTCTGCGAAATCAGCACCTATCCTACTTGCAATTGAAAATGCATAACCATGACCCATGATATGATTTGGATCTTTGTTTCGACCACGGTTACCGTCGGTAATGGAATCGCCCTGGAATAAGAAAACCAGACCTTTATCTTCAACCAATTCTCCAGCAACACTGCTTGCCATCACCGACGCCGGATGCAACACTGATGCCGCACCTGCCAGCGCAGAAACTTTTAAAAATGATCTTCTTGATGTTTTTTTATCCATGATTTTTCAGAACGATGGCATCAATTATTACCACCCCGTTTTGAAGTTGCAACTAAAACACTCATCATTTATTCTTTTATTATTTTGACAATTGCAATGAACTGTCGTTGATAATAAATTTGAAATTAGTCAGCAGTTGGTAAATTTCTGCACCAGCTAAAATGACCGGTCCATAGCCATGAGCGGCGTATACATTGACGGGGCGATAATAATAAAAAGCCGGATCAAACGCCATTCCTGTTCCTACACAAGTACCTTCCACCTGACCCTGTGCATTAACTTTTGTTGACACGGCGTTCCATGCAAGAATCGCTGTAGGGGCATAAGTCATGGCATCGAGCCAGCCTTTGTTGATGGCATGTGCAATGCAATAAGCGTAGATAGCTGTAGCCGAAGTTTCCAGGTAAGAATCATTTCTGTCAAGTAGCTGGTGCCAGAAGCCCGTTCCATTTTGATAGCCCATCAATCCATTAACATGGTCTTTCAATTGCTTTAACACAAAACCTCTTCCCGGGTGATTTTCCGGCAGTACATCCAGCAACTCGGTTTTTGTCATCAGGGCCCAGCCATTGGCTCTCGCCCATCTGAATTCAGGATGCTTCGCCATGCTTTCGACCCAGCCATGCATATACAACCCTTTTTCCTTATTGAACATTCGCTGTACAAATTGTCTTACCTGTCTGACAGCATCATCAAAATATTTTGTGTCTCCTGTGAGCTTGCCCATTTGTGCCATCGCCGGCACTCCCATATACAAATCATCAAGCCACAAGGTATTGGCTTGTGGACGCATTCTTGCCAGTGTCCCATCTTTTAGCCGGTATTCTTTGGTGAATACATAATTAATATAGTTATCAATCAGCGGACGGAGATTGCTGTTCAATCCGCTTCGCTGAGCTTTGATCATGGATGCACAAACAGCACCGGCATCATCCAAGGCGTGGGGATCTATTGGCTGGGACAACAATTTCTTCTTACGGATATAATCAATACCGAATTTTTGTTTTACTGCAGGTATCCATTTGGCCAGGAAGTCAAATCTTGTTTTTACATAATCGGCATAACGCTGATCCTTCGTGGTTTCAAATGCCCGCTGAAAAGCGGAATAGGTTACACCCCATTCATAGCTGGTCAGCCGGAAGTCACCTGTCTTTACAATGGTATTGGTGTCTAATTGGGTGGTTTCGTTTACAGCTTCACCTGTTTTTTGATTGATCATGGCTGCAGGTGTAACCGCATCGAGGTAGTCGTAAACTCTATCCAGCACCGCCTTTACTTTTTCTTTTGAAGGAGCTCCATAAGGAACGGGATAGTCTGGTTGCAAGGCATGCAATGGAGCATTTACATCTGTTTGCTTTTGCTGCGCATTGCTGCTGAAAAAGGACAATAGGGATAAAGAAAAAACTGCTGTCAAATTTTTAAATAGAAGGTCACTTCGTTGTGTCATCCGTGTATTTTTTATTGTTTTTTGGTCCCGCTTTGAGCGGGAAACCTCGCAAATAATCATTCTCCTGTGTGAGAAAAATTAATCATGCTCGGTTTCATGGCAAACCAATTTAATTTTTTGGCACCAAATCATCGTTTGGTAGAACGAAAATAGCGGCAAAATTCGTAGCCGCCATTTTCAAAAACTGCCTGCTTATGTATGAGAAAGATTAATACCCCGGATTTTGCATTGCTTGTTTTTCTGCTCCTGTTAAGGCTGCTCCACCAGCCTGTATGCCATCAAGGAATGTTTGAGGTATTGGCCTTAGCAAATGGCGATCCTGAATGTTAGGAGCCGCATCAGGATTAAATGCTTTGGCACGAGCCACCAATGTTTTAGTACGGGACAGATCTTGCCAACGCAAATATTCACCGGCAAGCTCACGGGCCCGTTCATTCAATAAAAAGCACAATGCCCTGTCGTAAGGAGAAGATAAGGCGAGTGTACTGATAATATATTCATCTCCTGCCGGTAAAGTTGCCATATCAGTAACTGCTAAGCTGGCTGAAGCATCTGTTGTAACCGGAATATTATTTGACTCATAATAGGAATTCTCCGGAAAAAAAGAAGGAGGTATGGTTTGAGGAGCACTGCTGGGAGCAGCTCCACCATCATAATAAGCCGAACGGCTTTCGCCGCTTACAAATTGCGCCCTTGTTCTTAATGGGTTGATATAAGGTAATGCATCATTATAAGAACCCGTACCCATATTTGCCAAACGGATCTTTGCTTCCGCAGCAATCAAATAAGTTTCAGCCGAACGGGCCAGTGTAATATCCCGAAGGCCTCTTACATCGTTGAACCCAGCAGTACGGGAACCATCCATAAACTTGCTTAACGATGGAAATTTGCGGGTATCGTTCCATCCTCCGTCGGCCGTAACGCCAGTCTTATATGCCACATACACATGAGGTATAGTTTTACCGGTTGCGCCATATACCACCGAATTGTTTAGCACATTTGCAGAAAACCGGGTATCACCGGGTTGATTGATAACATACATTATTCCTAAATCTCCTTTCACATAAGGAGCCGTTGGCGCATTAGCATTAACCTTATGTTTTGTCCTGAAGCTTTTCCAAAACCTTGAATCATTTTGCATGTCGTAAATGCGATACATGTAAAAATTAGGACACAGCCGGCTGAAAGGACGATCGCCACTTAGGTCCCGCTGCATTTGCGCAATATCCTCATAGCGGGAAACATAGTATAAATGCTGTGTATTTTGACCACTTGCGGTTAAATCTGAAGTAAACTGCGCTGATAAAATTATTTCTTTCAGGTTTTCATTGGCGCCGTTGGGAGCGGTATATCTCCATAGATCGCCAAAGTTTGGCGCCAGTGGATGATTAGCAATAACGGAATCGCACAAAGGCACGATAGCAGCCAAGTCGGCAGCTTTGGTGGTAGAATTCCAGGAATCATTTATTTCACTGGCACGACTTAGATATGCTTTGGCTAAATAATGCCCTGCTGCGTCTTTGGTTATTTTGGCAGGAGAACCCGTATTACTCAAAAGTCCATATGCTTTGGTAAGATCATCAATAATCAGTGCAAATATGTCTTTTGGTTCGGCACGGGTAAACTCTAAATCCGGAGTGGTACTGGGCGTGGTTTTTAAAGGTACTGCCCCATACTGGCTTACTAACCTTAAGTAATTATAGGCCCGCAAAAAATAGCCTTCGCCTAACGCAGTTTTTTTAATAGCATCAGCAGGAGAAGTGCTGGCCGTTGCGTTTTCAATTATCAGGTTGGCATGGCCGATTCCTATATATAAATTATCCCATTGGGCGTTTGCTGCTACTGTATTCCCATTATTAGGTGTAATAAAAGGGCCAAAAGTATTTCCATAAGAGTTATACATACCATTTGAAGGGTCGCCGCCTACGCGGAATTCATCCACACCGTAGCACATATTAGAGAATGCCATTTCCCCATTGAATGGAGTGGCAAATACCTGGTGATAGGCTCCATTAACCAATTGCTGGATACCGGCATCCGTTTTATAAAATTCCAAATCTCTTGAAGTTTTCAATTCTTCATCTAAGAATTTCTTCTTACATGAAATGGTAACCAATACCATTAACAGGATCACTATGGTTATATTTAAGAATTTATTTTTCATTTTGTCAAAATTTAATGAAGTTAAAACCCGGCATTGATACCAAATGTATATCCACGGTTAGAGAACGTTGAAACTGCATCCATATCCATGAATTCAATTTGAGAATATATCATACCTGGATTGGTAGCCTGGAAGTAAACCCGCAGGCTCGACATGTGCATTGCCTTTGTAATTCTATTGGGTACATTGTAAGCAGCTGAAATATTCCTGATTTTCAAAAACGATGCTTTCAGGTATCCTAATGAAGGGGAATATGCATCGCCGGAGCCTACAGAATAAAAGGGTTTTTGGTACTCTGCATTTTGGTTATTTTCTGTCCAGTAGTTAATCCGCCGCTGGTTTCCACGGGCCGTTTGGGACTCTCCGCCCTGATTGAACCAATAGTTTAAGCGGCCGTAGATGAACACTGACAACTCGAAGCCCTTGTACGTAAAACTATTTGTCATACCCACTATCCAGCGGGGTCTTGTGTGACCGATAACTACCCTGTCATTGTTAGCATCAATTTTATTATCACCGTTCTGGTCAATAGGTCTTACCTGGCCCGGAGTAAAGTTGTTGCCGTTTTGACCAAACTTGGATAACAATGCTGTATCAGCATACTGCCACATACTATTGGAGGCAAAGCCATAGATAACCCGAATTGGTCCGCCAGGAAAAAGGTTGTTAAGAACGTCAGGGCCTTTCCCCGTTGCCCCTTCAACAAGCTTGTCTTTTTGCCAGCTTGCATTCAGGTTGGTTGTCCATTGAAAGTTTTTAGTGGTTGTGTTAATTGTATTGATATTAATATCAACACCTTTATTAGTAGTTTGCCCAAGATTGGTATTCGTTCTAAGGAATCCTGTTACCGTAGGCAGTTGTTGCAGAAATAATAAATCGTTTGTTCTTGAAGTATAAACATCAATTGCCCCCGAAACTCTGTTTTTTAATATACCGAAATCAATACCCGCATTGTACTGGGTTGTTTTCTCCCATTTTAAATTTGGATTTCCAAGGTCAGTAGTTGGAAGAGAGGCTGCATTTACACTGCCGCCGTTCGGATAGAAATAAGGTTCACCAAAAGTTAATGTTTTATAGGGATCAATAGAAGAGTTACCTGTAACGCCCACACCAATGCGGAATTTTAAATCGTTCACAAACGAAACATTTTGCATAAATTTCTCACGACTTACACGCCATGCTAGCGCAGCACTGGGGAACATGTCACCCTTATATCCTTCACCGAGCTGCGAAGCAGCATCGTGTCGCACAGATACAGTTAGCAAATACTTATCATCAAACCCATAGTTGAGACGGGCCATATAGCTTCTTAATTGGGTTTCAGTTAGTGGAGTAACCCGGTTAATAGTAAGGTTGGTGGATGGAAGCACCCTGTTGTTCAGTTCATACCACTTTTGACTGGCGAAAGGAACAGCAGTACCAACTATTCTGTTTACAGGGTTAGCAACATACTTGGTAGCACTTTGCAGTAATGTAAGGCCAAAGCTGTGTCGCTTGATCTCTTTGTCATAGTAAATAAGGTTATCAAGTGTCCATGAGTAAGTTTTAGCTTCCTGCAACGAGGCGCCATTAATACCACTGCTTGCGGCGGACTGACCATCGATATAAACACCATTGGTATAATTTGAAAAGTCGGGGCCAAAGTTGAAACGGTATTTTAATCCTTTCAAGAAGGGATGAATTTTACCAAAATCCATTTGGGCGTACATGCTACCAAATGCACGAAGTGTTACCCGCTGATCTTGAGTATATTTCTCCTCATCCACTACGGTTTTAATAGCCACATCACCACCGGGATATATAATTCTGTTACCTGCAGAATCATAGGGCACAGCCCATTTGAAAAGGCCTCTTGCAGAATTATAAATGCTATTTGCAGGCGTACCTACAAATGAACCAATTATTAAATTTGACTGACCAAATTCCTGGGTGCCGTGGGTAGCAGTTACATTTAACCCCATATTAAACCATTCGGTAGCCTGTATATCCACACTGGCTTTACCAGAATATCTTGTAAACTTTTGGCCAATAGAAGTTCCCTTATTATTCAAATATCCAAATGAAGCATATGCCTTTATATTTTTTGTTCCGCCACTAACGCTGATGGTGTTGTCTGTGGTAAGTCCGGTTTGAGATACCAGCCCCGTCCAATCGGTGTTGCCCACTTTTGAGCCATCCCATGTACCTGTTGCCCAGCCCTGCGCAATATTTTTCCAGGCAGTCGGGTCAGAAGTAGCCAGAAAAATATCACGGTCGTTGGCGATAGTTGGCGCATCACCTCGTGGACGGCCTACCGGATTACTGTAGTAAACAGCCCAGCGGCGAAAATCAATGTATTCAGAAGCAGACATGATAGGCGCCCAGTCTTTAACGGTTTCAAACGTAGCCGAGTTATAAAGATTCACTTGCACTTTGCCCGACTTTCCTTGCTTGGTAGTAACAATTACAACACCATTCGCTCCTCTTGAACCATAGATGGCCGTAGCAGATGCATCTTTCAGCACATCTATACTTTCAATATCGTTAGGATTAAGGTATTCGATACCGCCAGTGGCCAAAGGAATATTATCAACTACATAAAGAGGTTCATTGGTGGCATTTACGGAGCGTTCACCACGAATTCTGATACTACCAACCGTGCCAGGTCGCTCATTAGAGGTAATATCCACACCAGCTACCTTACCCTGCATGGCCTGTAGCGCATTGTCAACCGGCCTTGACCTGATATCCTTTTGGTTAATGCCGGCAACAGAGCCGGTTACATCTTTCTTTTTAACCGTTGCGTAGCCAATCACAACAACATCCTCCAACGATGCAGTAGTGTTTGCCAGTGAAATGTTCACTATTGATTTATTATTAATGCCAACTTCCTGTTCGGCAAATCCAACTGATGTGATCACCAGTGTTGAACTGCCTGATGGCGCCGTCAATGAATAAGAGCCGTCAGTATTAGTCGCCGTGGCTAAGGCAGTGCCTTTTACCTGTACCGTTGTTCCCGGCACTGGCTTCCCGGTTTCATCGGTTATTTTGCCGGTTACTTTAAAGTTGTTTTGGGAAAAAGAATACTGTGCAGTCAGTAATAGAAGCAGAATGATGCACACATTCCGCTGCACGATGCGCTTTTTTTTCATATAGCAGTTTTAAAAGGACAAATGCAATTCATGCTAAATTTATCATCGTCCCGTAGCAGAATTGTCCTGAACCGTCCTGTTAAGCTGAAAGAATCTACGCAATCGTTCCCGGAACTTTTTGTATATAGTCGACGGAAATGATGTTTATTTTTTTAATGATTCAACTTAACAAGCAATAAATTTTAATCGAAACCCTGCTTAAATATTGTCGTCTTGTTAAGTTGGTTGCTATGGGTTGTCGCTTGTCGTAAGCTGGAAATAATTGTACCTTTCGTTCATTAAAGTAAATACTCAGATCAATAGTTATACTTCGTTTACTTTTATATTGCCATGAAAAAGAATGACCTGTTCAAATGCTTTGTTATCGACTATTACGCTGCTACTCCAAAATATCTGCAACTCGCCAATTCTGTTATAAAAGCTATCAGCGAAAAGAAAATCGGCAAAGATGATATTCTTCCCTCCATCAATGAGCTGAGCTTTGAATTTGAAATATCAAGGGACACGGCGGAAAAAGGTTATAAGCATCTGAAGAATTTAGGTATACTGGGCTCCGTTCCGGGAAAAGGATACTTTATCAAATCAACAGAAATCAATCAGCCACTCAAGATCTTTTTACTTTTTAATAAACTCAGTGCGCATAAAAAGATCATTTATGATGCTTTTGCCAATGCCCTCGGTGGAATGGCTTCTATTGATTTTTACATCTATAATAATGACTTCGCTCTTTTCAAGCGGCTGATACAAAACAATAAGAATGATTATACGCATTATGTCATCATACCACACTTTTTGGAAGGTGGAGAAAATGCTTACGAAACCATCAACATGATTCCGAAAGATAAACTGGTACTGCTGGACAAACTTGTTCCCCGGGTAGATGGCAAGTATGCGGCCGTGTATGAAAACTTTGAACGGGATATTTATAATGCATTGGAACAATCACTTGACAGGCTAAGTAAGTATCACACTATTAAAATAATTTTTCCGGCCTATACTTACCACCCGGGTGAAATACTCTCGGGTTTCTATCGCTTTTGCGATCAATATGCTTTTACTTATAAGGTTGTTCACGAAATAAGAACAGAACTCATAAAAGAAGGAGAAGTATTTATTACACTGATGGAAGACGATCTCGTTGTATTGATTGAAAAAATACTGGCGACAACCATGAAGGTGGGAAAAGATATCGGCGTGATCTCTTATAATGAAACGCCCCTGAAAAAAATAATACTGGATGGCATTACCACCATCTCGACCGACTTTCAACTGATGGGCGAAAAGACAGCACAAATGATTTTAGAAAATTCGAGAGAACATTTTGAAGTGCCATTTAAGATCACTTTACGACCTTCTCTATAATTCTATTTAGTCTCCTTACCTGCTTCATATAAAATGTGAGATCCATCAGTTAGGATACATAGCTTTTAGCACCTTTGTTTTCGATGCATTTTAATAAAGTTGCGGGCAGTTGCAATACATGGCCTAAAAACTATCGCTCCGCTTAAATCATTCTAACGGCGGCTCAACATATTTCTCATTGAGTGGCTGCAGGTGATGACGCATGATCTGGCGGGCACAGGTGTTCCATCTCAGGATGGCATCGTCATTACCCGCTGGCCGAATAGCTTCCGCCTTCTCATAAAACTCCATGGCTTCGTTCAGCCATTCATACACCGCAAACTGCCCACCACTGATTCTGTTTAAAATGGCCATACCTTCCCGTTCGCTGATAATACCGGAATAATAAAGTCTTTCGTATTCGCTTTGAAGACGAGGCAGGAGCTGTTGCGCCCGCTTCACATCACCCGACGAAGAAGTGTTGAATTGATCAGTAATGGCCAACAACAAAATGATAATGGCTTTGGCATTATTGGGGTCCACTTCAAGAATGTCAAGGCAAATGCTTTCAGCCAGGTCAGGTTCATCGAGCAGCCGGTATCGCTCCGCTTTTTCGAGGGCCGCCGGAATGCTGTCCCTGGAGATGTTTTTTAGTTGAAACATGATTGGTCATTTTAATTATTTGAAAAATATAAAGTTTCTTGCGGTGACGCCTGGTCTTTCACAGCGATCGCTGCGGGAAATACAAATTCAAAACCCGGAATAATCCTTTAAAAAATTTCTCGCGGCGGCGCAACCCGGGTCAGACAGTTTTCTTCGACCGGAACATCCGGAAGAATCTTTTCAAAGGATCATAAAATCTATCGGCAACCCGTTCTTTCAGCGGAATGATAGCATTGTCAGTAATTGTAATGTCTTCGGGGCAAACCGATGTACAGCACTTGGTAATATTGCAATAGCCAATGCCGCCTGCTTTTTTTAAATCTTCCAGGCGGTCTTCCACATCAAGCGGATGCATTTCCAGTGCCGCAGTATATACTAAAAGCCGGGGACCCATAAATTCATCATGGAGCTGATGCTCACGCAGCACATGACATACATCCTGGCATAAAAAACATTCTATGCATTTGCGGAATTCCTGCACCCGGTCAATATCTGATTGTGCCATTCGCCAGGTACCGTCTTCCGCATCAGGTGGCCTTGGTTTGAATTTTTTTATTTTCTTCTTTACTATAAAATTCCATGAAACATCGGTGACCAGATCTTTAATCAATGGAAACGTCTTCATGGGCTGCAGCAATACCGGCTTATCAAGGGGAAGATCGCTGAGCCGGGTCATGCACATAAGTTTAGGCAGGCCATTAATTTCCGCCGAGCAAGAGCCACATTTGCCGGCTTTACAATTCCAGCGCACCGCCAGATCATTAACCTGTTCCGCCTGTACCTGGTGCACGGCATCGAGCACCACCATGCCTTCAGCAACTTCAGTAGAATAAGTTTCAAATTTTCCGCCGGAAGCATCACCCCGCCATATTTGAAAGGTTGCTGTTGCCATACGAAAAGTTTATGGTCTATGGTTTATAGTTTATGGTTCTTTAATTCGAATCCCCTTATTTGTCTGATAATTTCTATCAAAAGAGCTTAAACTTTTACTGCTTATCTATAAACCCAAGCACTATTTTATTAAACTCAGCCGGATTCTCATATTCCAATCCATGCGAAGTGTTTGCAAGTGTTGCCACTTCCTTATTGCTCAGGCAGCGATTCAGTTCATCTATCATTAATGAAAAAACTATAGGCGATTTATCACCTTTCAATAATAAAACCGGGGTCTTTATTTTTTTAACATCATCGCATCCAACCGGCGGAAAATTATCTTTACCGAGCAAAACACCTTTTACTTCATGAAAATTGGCCATCATAATATCACGATCCTTTTGCGGAAGCTTGTTATAATATAAACTATCACCCATTACACCGTTGACAAGTCCTTTAACCCCTTCTTCATTATTATTGTTTTTAAATGCTTCCACAACAGGCACGAAAGCTTTTGTAATAAAGTTATTAAGAATAGTATCGCCACCCGGTACCTGCTGCATCAGTGATGAAATAAATGGCTCGCCCAATATGAGGCTACTCACAAGTTTCGGGTGATCCATAGTGGTCAATAAGGCAATATCGGCGCCGTAAGAATGTCCATACAGGTTCGCCGGCCCGAGTTTCAATGCCTTTAAAAGTTCAGCAAGGTCGCTGGCATGAGAAACAGCTGATAACCTGGCCGAGTCATTTATCGTTTGTTGATTAGGATAAGCAAAGCGGCGGCTATAAGCAATTACCCGGTGGCTTTTGGTGAATTCCTCCATTTGTTTCCCGAAAGTGCGGTAATCTCCCACTGCACCATGAACAAACACCACAGGATCACCCTTCCCAACGTCAATGTAATGAATGCTGTCGCCATTAATAAAAATGCTTTTGACTTCAGGAGCCGCAGCAGCTTCGATTTGTGTTGTCTTACCAGTATCGCTATTATTGCATGATCCCAAACAAAACAGTAGCGGCAAGAAGATCAGCGGGAAAAAATTCCTTTTCATAATGATTATTTTAACCTGGTTTATAAAAAATTTGATTTGGGTTTTCAGCCAGGTACCTGATTCTTTCCGCTTATACTGTTATTTCATTTCCCGAATGATTTTGTTTAAGATAAACTGATCTCTAAGAGTTTAAAGCCTAAGCTTCTTTATACAAAAGTCCCTGTTTATTATCAGCAGTCTTCTACCTGAAATTTTAAATATTATTCCGATTTTCGACTTTCACTTCTGACTTTTCACTTACTTCATTTCCTCAATTATCTGTTTCAGATCGGCACGAACTTCACGCAGTGGTTCCCGCTTCACCTTCATCTGTCCATCTTCTCCTTTCAAAATAATAAGATTGCATTGGCCGGTTTGCTCATCTTTTTCCGGGTAATCTTCACGAAAATGTGCGCCGCGACTTTCCTTTCTTTCAATAGCCGCCCGGGTAATGGCTTCCGAAACAGTCAATAAATTTTGCAGATCCAATGCAGTGTGCCATCCGTTATTATATTCCCTGTTTCCAATCACTTTCACTTTATTGGAGCGTCGCCACAGCTTTTTCAATTCTTCCATTGCTGTCAATAGTTCCTCTTCTTTACGAACAATGCCGACAAGATCCTGCATCATTCCCTGCAGATCATATTGCACCTGGAAAGGATTGTCTCCTTCCGTTCGTGCAAATGGTTCCAGCACCCTCCTAACAATCGCTGCTATTTCATGTTCATCAATAATAATGGTCTGTCCATTTTCTTTGGCAAATAGTGCCGCGAATTCACCGGCACGTTTTCCAAAAACCAACAGGTCGGAAAGTGAATTACCTCCAAGCCGGTTCGCACCATGTAAACCAGCGGCAGCTTCACCTGCAGCAAAAAGACCCGGTACTGTTGACATTTGTGTATCGGCATCCACCCGAATACCACCCATCATGTAATGAGTGGTAGGCCCTACTTCCATCGCTTCTTTGGTAATATCTATATCGGCCAGCTTTTTAAACTGGTGATACATGCTGGGCAATTTTTTCTTGATATGTTCCGCGGCATTGGGAAGTTTCTTTTTGATCCAGGAAATATCAAGAAATACTCCGTTGTGAGGACTACCCCTTCCTTCTTTTATTTCACGAACAATACAACGTGCTACATGATCCCGGGTCAGCAATTCAGGTGGCCGCCTTGCAGCCCGATCGCCTTGTGTATATTTCCAGCCTTCTTCTTCGTTGTCTGCCGTTTGGCTGAGATATAATTCCGGGATTTCATCAAACATAAACCGCTTATTCTCCTTGTTAAGCAAAATTCCTCCTTCGCCCCGAACTCCTTCCGTTACCAGGATGCCCCTGACACTGGGAGGCCATACCATACCGGTGGGATGAAATTGTACAAACTCCATATCCATCAATTCCGCACCTGCATGATATGCCAATGCATGACCATCGCCAGTATATTCCCAACTATTGCTCGTGATTTTAAAAGCCCTGCCAATACCACCGGTAGCCACTACAATTGCTTTGGCCCGAAATAATTTAAACTGTCCTTTTTCCCGGTCGTATCCAAAAGCACCCGCCACCCGTTCACCATTTTTCAGCAATGTTATAATGGTAAATTCCATGTGAACGGCAATGTCCTGGTGAATACCATGATCCTGTAGTGTTCGGATCATTTCCAATCCTGTGCGGTCGCCTACATGTGCAAGGCGGGGATATTTATGACCGCCGAAATTACGTTGTAAAATGCGGCCGTCTTTTGTTCTGTCGAATAGTGCACCCCATGCCTCCAATTCCCGCACACGGTCAGGAGCTTCTTTGGCGTGCAGTTCTGCCATTCGCCAATCGTTAAGGTATTGTCCTCCCCGCATCGTGTCCGCAAAATGTACTTTCCAGTTATCCCGTTCATCTACATTGGACAAGGCTGCTGCAATTCCTCCTTCGGCCATTACCGTATGAGCCTTACCCAACAAGGATTTGCAGATCAAACCAACGGAAACGCCATTAGCAGCAGCCTCTATAGCAGCTCGAAGACCAGCGCCACCCGCTCCAATAACAAGCACATCGTAATTGTATGTATCGAATGATGGCATGCACAAGGTTTTTATTGACCAGGGGGCCGGGATTTCTTCTCGGCCTCACCTCCCTTCCTCCTCTCCAAAAGAGAGGCGGCGGCACTGCAACTCTTTAATTAACTTCATATCTACCACATCAACTATATATCTCTACTCACCACATTCGGAAAGCATTTACTTTCATGCATATCCAAAAAGCGGGGGCTGTGCTTTGGTGGCTTCCCCTACCGGGGGAAGTCGGAAGGAGGCTGCATGGGCTGTGTTTAGCAAGTCCTTCCGCCTATTGGCGGAGAGGATTTAGGTGGGGCCGGTTTTACACTATTCTCCAATCACTCCACACCCCCATCGAACACAAACGAACATAGATATCTGAAAACGCAACCCAGAACAAACTCATCCAGCCCCATATCATATGCTTCCGGTTGAAACAACTTACACACCAATATGCTTTACGTCGAACAGGCGCTCCGGAAAGACGATCCATAAATCCACCTACCACGTGGCGCAAAGAATGACAACCGAATGTATATCCGCCCAGAAAAACCACATTGATGGCTAACACCAATGTGCCTGCTCCAATGCCAAATGTTTTTTCACCTGTACCAGGAGTTGTAAACCACAATGCCTTCCAAACATCATAAGAAAGAAAAAGCAAAAAGAATAAAGCGATATAAAGAAAATACCTGTGTACATTTTGTATGATCAATGGAAAAGAATTTTCACCGCGATACGTTCTCCGTGGCTCGGTGACGGTGCATGCAGGAGGATCAGCCCAAAATGCTTTGTAGTAAGCTCCACGGTAATAATAACAGGTTAACCGAAACAACCCCGGCGCCCATAATATCAGCAGTGCAGGGGACCATGGTAATATCTGCGGCCACCAGCGGGGCTTCGCACCGAACCAGCTATGTGGTGAATCACCAAAAAGTTCCGGCGAATAAAGAGGTGATAGATAAGACCCGAATGAATAATGCTCACCCTGGAATGCGGCCCATGTAGCATAGATGACGAAAGCGGAGAGACAGACAAAGACAATCAATGGTCGCAACCACCAACCATCTTTCCGATTGGTGTGACCAAAACCCTGGTGTTTACCTGTTAAGTTTATTTCAGCCATAACACTGTGTGTTATTAAGGACAAAATCTTAACACCCAACTTGTCAATGAATAAGAGAAGTACGCAAAATCTGTTCTCTAAGGTAATTCAAAAAATGCTGAGATACAGAAGAAAAAAATTGCTACCCAATAAACTACAGACCGCGATTAAGGGCTGCTCCGCTGGTTTGATTTTCCATTAGCGACCAAACTAAAAAAGCGTCCCATATTGAGACGCTTTTAATATAAGATTGCCTTATTATTTTATCCCAGGGCTACTCTTTTGAATTCTGTGACTTTCACATCGCCAGATTCTTTCAGGTAGTCAGCAACCGATTTACCGGCATCTTTTACAAATGCTTGCGCTGTGAGTGTTTGCTCTTTAAAGAAAGCACCCAATTTACCTTCGGCGATCTTTGACAACATTTCTTCCGGTTTGCCTGCCATCTTTGGATCTTCTTTCATTACATCCATGATGATGGCTTTTTCACGGGCCACTACATCAGCAGGAACGCTGGCCGCATCAACAGCTACAGGATTCAGTGCTGCGATCTGCATAGCGATATCTTTACCTACTTCAGCAGCTTCTTTACTTAAACCAACCAACACACCAATACGATAAGCACCGTGTATATAAGAAGCAACATAAGGAGCTTCTACTCTTTCATATTTAGTGATGCCAATTTTTTCGCCAATTGAAGCCAGCTTATCGTTGATAAGATCAGCAATCTTAGCACCATTTACTGTTGCCTCATTTAACTGTTCAACCGTTTTAATATTGTTGGCTATAGCTGTATCAGCGATGCTTTGAACCAACGCTATAAAATCAGCATTTTTAGAAACGAAGTCAGTCTCGCAACTTACACAAACCACGATACCTGTTTTGTTATCAGCAGTAGTTTGTGCGATAACAACACCTTCTTTTGCTTCACGGTCACTTCTTTTAGCCGCTACTTTCTGGCCTTGCTTACGCAACCAGTCGATAGCTGCTTCAAAATCACCATTTGTTTCAGTCAAAGCCTTACGGCAATCCATCATACCAGCACCAGTGGCCTGGCGTAGTTTATTTATATCTGCTGCACTAATAGTTACTGTGCTCATAATATTGAAGTTTGAAGTCGGATGTAAGAAGTCGGAAAGATCACTCACATCCAGTTAAACATTTTAATTGATAATAGCCATACCCATTCAGTCATCTGAATTCAGACTTCTGACTTCCTGCTCTTTTATCTTCTGCCGCCGCCAGGACCACGCCCACCGGGTGTACCACCACCACTTGTACGACGTCTTTGACCACCGGCTGCTCCGCCACCAGCACCAGGACCACGGCCACCGCCACGACCACCACGGCCACGACCACCTTCAGCTTGTGCTTCCGCTTCTAAACGGGCTGCTCTTTTTTCTGCATCATCATCTACTGTATCTTCTGTATCCTCGTCTTTTGCAGCCTGGCGTTCTGCTAATCCTTCTGCAATAGCAGCAGTAAGATAGTTTGCAAGAATAGCGATAGACTTTGTCGCATCATCATTACCGGGGATAGCAAAATCAACTTTATTAGGATCGCAGTTTGTATCAACGATACCAAAAGTGGTAATACCTAAACGTTTTGCTTCAGCCAAAGCGATATGCTCATGACCAATGTCAACGATAAACAAAGCAGCAGGCACACGACCCAATTGAGCGATACCACCTAACACTTTATCCATTTTATCACGGTCACGGCTCAAGGTCAAACGCTCTTTTTTGGTGATGCTGTCAAAAGAACCATCGCCCAGCATTTTTTCAATGCTCTGCATTTTCTTAACGCTTTTACGAACCGTGTTGAAGTTGGTCAACATACCACCCAACCAACGCTCAGTAACGAAAGGCATGTTTACTTTTTTAGCACATTCGCTAACAATGTCTTTCGCTTGTTTTTTTGTACCAACAAAAAGTATTTTTTTACCGCTGCGTGCAATCTGCTTCATAGCAGCCGCAGTTTCCTGCAGGCACTCAACCGTTTTATTCAGGTCAATGATATGGATACCTTTCTTTTCAGCAAAGATGTAAGGTAACATCTTGGGGTTCCACTTCTTTTTCAGGTGACCAAAGTGTACACCGGCGTCAAGAAGTTGCTGTTGCAGTGAAGTGTTATTTTCCATTTTCTATTGTTATAATATTTTGAATAATGAGATGATACGGGACACGAGTTTCGGGATTCGGGATAAAAATTCCATCCCGCATCTCGCAACCCCAACCATTAACGTTTGCTGAACTGGTAGCTTCTTCTCGCTTTTTTATGACCAAATTTCTTACGTTCAACAGAACGTGGGTCACGTTTCAACAAGCCAGCTGCCTTTAAAGCAGGACGAAAATCAGGGTTCAGTTCAACCAACACACGGGAAATACCCAGCATTGCTGCTTCAGCCTGGCCTTTCACACCACCACCATCAGCATTGATCTTTACATCAAACTTGCCAACAGCATCGATAGTTTTAAAAGGACGCTCCACCTGGTTTTGCAAATACACCAGTGAAAAATATTGTTTGTAATCTTTGTCGTTTACAGTGATGGTACCGTTTCCTTTGGTAATAAATACCCTGGTCACTGCTTCTTTACGACGTCCAACACCTGTTGTTTGCTTTTCCATTATTTGTTATTTGGTCCCAGCTTTTACCGGGAGAGATTTTAGATTTAAGAATTAAAACTTCAGCTCTTTAGGTTGTTGTGCAACATGCGGATGTTCGGCACCGGCATATACAAACAGTTTTTTGTACATCTGGCGACCCAACCTGTTTTTAGGAAGCATTCCTTTTACCGCTCTTTCAATCACCACTTCTGGTCTGCGGTTGATGAGGTTTCTTGCTACTTCTTCTTTACGACCGCCTGGATAACCACTGAAAGTGTCATATACTTTCTGATCCAGTTTGTTACCGGTTAGTACAACTTTCTCGCAGTTGATCACGATGATATAGTCACCTGTGTCAACATGGGGGGTGTAAGAAGCTTTGTTTTTACCGCGTAGGATAGCGGCAATCTTTGCACACATACGTCCTACGGTTTGATTAGTACCGTCTACAACATACCAGTTACGTTGCACGGTAGCCGCATTCGCATGCTTGGTAGTGAAATGTAATTTGCTCATTCTTGAATCTTTGCACTGCGATCAAATCACAGCAGGTTTTAAAATTACCACCGGGCCATCCCCCGGCAGCACCCCTAGCTAATGCTATTTTTTGGGGGTGCGAAGATAGGCCCGACCAACTCAATTTTCCAAGAAAAGGCAAAGGTATTTTAAACCGAACCTTTGTAATAAATTGATTTACAGTAAAAATTTTGACTGGCAAGAATCATAATTAGGGAAAGTTGGCAGTTTGCCAACTTTTTATTTAGATTTGATCTGATATTAATTTCAGGCGGAAAGGAAAATGATTTGTCTCCAAAGGTCTTTAATGAATTAAACAACCGACTGGCATGATAATTTTCTATTTGGAGAAATTAAATGATTTCGCAAAAGGACATGCCAATTCAAGAAAAAGCCTGGCAACCTGGAAAGCAACAACGGAGGAAGCGATATGGAAAAACAAACAAGACGTGTTAAGAGATTTTCCAAAAGCAAAAATGATCTCCAATAACAGGGCCAGGTTTGAAATAGTTCACAATACCTACAGGCTGATAGCTTTAATAGATTATGATGACCAGATAGTTGAAGTAAGATTTATAGGAACACACAGTGAATACGAGCGGATTGATCCTTCAATCATATAAAATACAATTTTATGAAGCAGTGGTTTTTAATAGAGACAAAGTCTGATTATCAAAAAGCGACTGAGCGGTATGAAGAAATAAAAAATGCAAAAAAAGGATCTGAAGAGCATAAAGAAAAAATGCTTCTAGTTCTTTTAGTAAACGAATATGAACAAAAACAATGGAGTGTTCCCGAAGTTGACCCCATTGAAATGATCAAGATTCGCATGGAAGATTTTGGCTATACGGCTTCCGACCTTGCCAAAGAATATGGTGATAAGGGGACAATCAGTAAAGTTCTAAATTATAAGCAGCCTCTTTCATTGAATATGATCCGCATCTTCAGCAAAATGCTTCGCATTCCTGCTGATGCGTTGACAAAAGAATATAAGTTGCAGTCGTAATTATAGTTTTTCTACAACGATGCGGCTGGCACTCATATAAGTAATGATCACTTTTATTTTATCGCCAGGTTTATACTCTTCAGAACTTTTTTGCTGAATTTTTGCCTGTATTTTATCTCCGAACAGGTTGAGATAAATGCCATAAGAAGAAACCTTAACTACCGCCGCTTCTATTTCCTTTTTGTTCTTAAAATATTCCTCTGCCTTTCGGTATTCAGGAATAAAACTATGAGAGAAGAGTTCGGCTGCAATATTCGGCTTATCGATATTTATTAATTTAAAATTGATGGTCTCATTAACGGCGGACTCCACCGGAGGTTTCTCCCATTTGGACAATTTAAGCGGAAAAAAAATATAGCTATCTCTTTCTTTCACATACATCTCCCCATCCACTATTTTAAAATAACCGGCAAACCGATTTTCTATAAGAGCTTTATTGATTAATTTTTCCAGGGCGGTATTATAAAGAAACTTTAGGTTATAGGCTATCATCTTATCCCCCCTGTCGGACAATTTGACCTGGAAATTCACCTCATCACCCACCCGGAAAACGTGTTTTCTTTTATTGCCTTTCGCTGTTATCGCATCTATTTTACCATTTATCGATTTCCTTTTTCCATTGGCTACATAATCAATGGCAGCGTATTGCTGGTCGTGATGAATAAATGAAATCGTTCCTTTATATACTGTTTCGTCCATGAAATTAAAATTATTGCTCCTGCCCTACAGGTTTGAATCAGCAGTCAAAGGTACTGGCTAGATTGTTCTTAAACCCTTTACTTTTATGAGTAATTGGAGCAAGCCTTTTATATTTATGTTTAAAAAAATCATATGTCAACTCACCTGCTCGGCCGCTCTGTTTTTGGCGATCCAAAAAATGCAGGCAACCTGCTTACACTGGAAGAAGCGCATCGGCTATTGGAAGAATGGGTGCCTAATGAGCGATTGCGCCTTCATATGAAACAGGTGGCCGCAGTGATGAAAGCCTGGGCCATTGAAAAAGAAAATGCTGATGCTACGACAGCTTTGAAATGGGAACTGGCTGGCTTACTGCATGACGCAGACTGGGAGAAATACCCGGATGATCATTGCCGCATCATCATCGAAGAACTGGAGCGCAGAAATATTGATCCTGACGTCATTCATTGTATCGCTTCACATGGACCGGATTATTTTGGCGTGGAGCCAGTCAACAACATGGATAAAATGATCTATGCCATCGATGAATTATCAGGATTTATTCATGCCGCGGCGTTAATAAGACCAAACCTGTACGAGGGGATGGAAGTGAAAAGCATTTTGAAAAAACTAAAAACACCTTCATTTGCCGCACAGGTGAACCGCGATGATATCAACGATGCCATATCCCGGATCAATATTTCATTGGAAGAATTGATCGGTTTTATCATCCGGCATCAAAAGGAAATAAAATAAGTTTGGCCGCAAACGATTGCAGGTAAAAACAAGGATTTGCTGTATTTTCAATACGGATTCCGGGCTATTTTTCAAGAAATATCTGCGAGCTTCACAAACCGATTGCGTATGCTGTCCAACAAGCCACTGCTCTCCTTTTGGCAAATCATCAACATGAACTTTGGTTTTTTTGGCTTGCAATACAGTTTTGGTTTGCAGCAAGCTAACATGAGCCCGATTTATTCTTACCTGGGAGCAGAAGAAAGCAAGTTGCCATTGCTATGGTTGGCAGGTCCCATGACAGGACTGATCGTTCAGCCGATCATCGGCGCCATGAGTGATAAAACGATTACCCGCTATGGCCGGCGTACACCGTATTTTTTGATTGGCGCTGTGTTTTGCAGCCTGGCTTTATTTTTTATGCCATTCAGCAGCACGGTGTGGATGGCTGCAAGCATTCTATGGATATTGGACGCTGCCAATAATATCACCCAGGAACCCTACCGGGCTTTTGTCAGTGATAAGCTGGATAAGAGCCAGCATTCCATTGGATTTTTAACGCAAAGTGCATTTACGGGGCTGGGACAGACGCTATCTTACCTGACACCTTTTTTACTGATCAACTTATTAGCGATTGCTGAAAATGATAAAATAGGAAGACTGCCTACCACCACCGTAATTGCCTTTATCATCGGCTCTGTAGTTTCCATCGGTTCCATTCTATGGACATTGAGAACGACCAAAGAAATACCACTGACCGAACAGGAAAAAGAAAAAATCCGTCAATCACCCGCCGGTATCGGCGGCACTTTTAAAGAGATTTATATGGCATTTAAAGAAATGCCCTTGACCATGAAGCTGATGGGGCCAATGATGCTTTTTAGCTGGTATGCCATGTTTATCTATTGGCAGTATATCGCTAAATGCTTGTCAAAGTCACTATACGATACCGTCGATCCTGCCAATCCGCTTTTCAGAAAAGCCGAATTATGGGTTGGGCCCTTGGGCGCCTTTTATAATGGTGTCGCCTTTCTTTCGGCTTTTTGGCTCGCATCTCTTGCCAAAAAATACGGCCCGAAATACATTCATATGATCTGTTTGTTTTTAGCAGGTGTCGGCTTATTAAGTATTCCTTACATACAGGATAAAAATTTATTATTCATACCAATGATTGGCATGGGACTTTCATGGGCCAGTATGATGGGGAATCCGTATATCATGTTGGCAGGAAGCATTCCTCCCGAACGAACAGGTGTGTACATGGGCATATTCAACATGTTTATTGTAATACCCATGTTGCTCGAGACATTTACCATACCGCTTTATTATAAATCATGGTTGGGAAATAATCCTGTCAATGCGATTATTCTGGCAGGTATCCTTTTGATATTGGCTTCGGTATCCGTGTTTTTTGTAAAAACCAGTAAAAGAGTTGAAGGAACAGTGGATGAAATAGTGCACGGCATGATTCACTAATGCATCACCTAAAACCTCAGTCGATGAAAAGACTATTTATCCTCTTGCTGATCGCTGTGGCTGCAACCGGCATACTCGCCGCTTGTAAATCAAAAGGAAAAAAACAACCTCAAACAGCGGACACGGAAGCCCTGGAAAAAAAATGGTGGAAGGAAGCCATCGTATATCAAATATATCCGCGCAGTTTTAAAGATAGCGACGGTGATGGGATTGGAGATTTGAAAGGCATCATTTCCAAATTGGATTACATTAAAAGTCTTGGTGTAAATGCGATATGGTTGAACCCCATTTATACTTCACCGAATGATGATAATGGATATGATGTAAGCGACTACCGCAACATCATGCAGGATTTTGGAACCATGAACGATTTTGATAACTTATTAAAAGGTCTCCATCACAGAGGCATAAAAATAGTTATGGACCTGGTAGTAAATCACAGCAGTGATGAACATGAATGGTTTAAGCAAAGCCGCAGCTCAAGAACAAGCCCTTACCGGAATTATTATCACTGGTGGAATGCGGAGCGGAGCAAACCGCCCTATCGATACAGTTTATTTGACGTTAACCACGATGCATGGATGTATGACTCATTGACTGATGCTTATTATCTGCACTATTTTTCGAGAAAGCAGCCGGATCTAAACTGGGAAAACCCAAGGCTCAGGCAAGAAGTGTATGATATCATGAAGTTTTGGGCCGATAAGGGTATTGATGGTTTCCGGCTCGATGCTTTCCAGTTTGTATCAAAAGATACCAGCTTTCCTGTGTATCCTCAGGGCTTTGAGAAAAATTTCATCAAGTATTATGCGATGGGGCCTCACCTGCATGAGTACCTGAAGGAAATGAATCGTGAAGTGCTTAGCAAATATGATGTGATGAGTGTAGCCGAGGGAGCCGGCAATTCTTTTGAGGATGCACATGCGCTTGTTGATGCAGACCGAAAAGAATTGGATATGGCCTATGCCTTTGAAGCAGTGGATATCGGTAACGCCAAAGGCTATAGCGTTTTAAAATTAAAAGAAGTGTTCAGTCGCTGGGATAGTGCTTTTGCGGATAAAGGCTGGCTCTCCATTTTTTTGGCCAATCATGACCAGGCCAGGATGGTGAGCCGTTTTGGAAATGATAAGCCGTTGTTCCGGGAAGTTTCATCCAAAATGCTGAATACATTTCTTATGACAATGCGTGGTACCGTTTATTGTTACAACGGAGATGAATTAGGAATGACCAATGCCGGATTTACCTCTATTAGTGATTATAAGGATATGCCTACCCTAAATGAGTACCAGCATCAAAAGGATATCGGTGAAGATTTGAACCTTTTTATGGAAACCGTTCAAAATAGCAGCAGAGACAATGGCCGCACACCTTTTCAGTGGGATAGCAGTGCTAATGCCGGATTTACCACCGGCACACCATGGATCAAGGTAAATCCCAATTATAACACCATCAACGCCGCTGTACAAGAAAAAGATTCCGCAAGCTGCTTGAACTATTTCAGAAAACTTACTCACTTACGCAAAGAAAACCCGGTACTGGTGTATGGAAAATATACCTTGCTGGATAAAAGCAATCCGGATGTATATGCCTATACCCGAGAATTAGACGACAAGAAAGTGTTAGTACTTTTAAATTTCAGAAGCACGGCAGCAGTAGCCAGGACGGATATGGACCTGGATAATGCAAAAATTTTGCTGTGTAATTATAAAACACCATCTGTCCATGGAAACCTTCAACCTTATGAAGCCATTATATACGAATTGCCATAATTTTTTAGAAAGAAACACATGAAAAAAATATTATGTATAGGCGAAGCATTGATCGATATGATCTGCACCGATAAAGGAAGCTCATTAGCTGACGGAAATAATTTTTTAAAAAAAGCAGGTGGCGCTCCTACTAATGTGGCTGCTGCCATTGCTGCATTGGGCGGAGAAGTGGAATTGTTGGCAAAAGTCGGCACCGATCCTTTCGGCCGCCACCTGATCGACGTGATGGAGGAGTTTAAAGTAAGTACGAAGTGGATATTGCAGGATCCTGATCATTTTACCACGTTTGCTTTTGTATCACTGATGGAAAACGGGGAACGTGATTTTTATTTCAACCGTGGTGCAGATGGCCAATTAAGTGTAAAAGATATTGACCAGGTCAATCTCAATGAATTCTCCATCGTTCACTTTGGATCAGCAACTGGATTCTTGCCCGGGCCATTGCAAGCCGCTTACCAGGGATTGCTGCAACAATGCCTGCAGCATGAAGTTTTTATCAGCTTTGATCCCAACTACCGTCATTTACTTTTTCAAAACAATACGCAAACATTCATTGATCAGTCCTGGAATTTTTTAAACAGTTGTCATTTCTTCAAAGTAAGTGACGATGAGGCAATGCTGATAACCGGGCGGGCAACCTTAACAGATGCAGTGGATACATTACTACAAAAAACTTCGGCTGTCTTTGCCATTACACTGGGTAAAGAAGGCACGATGCTTGGCATACAGGGCGAAACCATTATAATTCCCAGCATACCGGTGAACCCTGTTGATACCACCGGTGCAGGAGATGCATTTGTTGGAACGGTGCTTTATCAACTAAGTTCCCGATCGGTGGCACAAATAAAAAATCTCACCATTGATGATTGGCGGACGATCATCTTAAATGCCAATAAGGCCGGAGCTAGAACCTGTGAATACATGGGCGCTATGGAAGCATTTAAACATTTAAGTACAAAAATTTTCCACTAATGTATAACTACGGGCTTCATCAACATGTCAATCAATCCATACAGGAGGCCGGGCTGGATATTAGTGGAGCTGATAATTTATTTTATACCCGGTTTATCGTTAACACCAGTACGATCTTTGGGTTGTACATGCAATTGTATGAACACCACCCCAAGGCTGAACAGGCCTTTCATGAATTGATCAAAGTAATCATTAAGGCACATACCGAAAGATCAAAAACCTTAATTGAACGGGATAACCAAAAAACAAAAGAAGAACACTGGTTTTTAAGCAATGAAATAAACGGAATGAGTCTGTATGTGGACCGATTTTGTGGAAACCTGCAGAATCTTCAAAACAAACTGGATTACCTGGAAACACTAGGTGTGAACTTTCTGCATTTGATGCCATTATTTCAAAGTCCCAAAAACGAAAGTGATGGCGGCTATGCTGTATCTGATTTTCGTAAAGTAGATAAAAGATTTGGTGACCTGGAAGATTTGCGGCAATTGCAGCAAGTCATGCAGGAAAGAAATATGTACCTGATGCTGGACATTGTGTTGAATCATACTTCACATCATCATGAATGGGCAAAAAAAGCTAAACAGGGAGATCATCATTTCCAGGATTACTACCACTTTTACAATGATCGTAGCCTGCCTGATCAATATGATCAAACAATGCCGGAGATTTTTCCAGAAAGCTCTCCCGGCAACTTCACCTATGTTCGTGACTGTCATAAATGGGTGATGACCGTATTTCATCACTATCAATGGGACCTGAATTACAATAACCCGCAGGTGTTGGTGGAGATGCTGGACATTATATTTTTCTATGCCAATCTCGGTGTTGATGTCTTAAGAATAGATGCACCGGCTTTTATCTGGAAACAATTAGGTACCACCTGTCAAAATCTTCCGCAGGCTCATACTATTCTCCGGTTGATCAAACAATGTGTACAGGTGGCTACACCGGGAATGGCTTTGTTGGGCGAAGCGATTGTTGCTCCAAAAGATATCATACCCTACTTCGGCACGGCTGATTTTAAAGCACGGGAATGTGACTTTGCTTACAACGCAACACATATGGCCCTGCAATGGGATATGCTGGCAACAGGTGATACCAGGATCATGTTGGCAGCGCAGCATGAACTGTTGAAAAAACCATTCGGCACATCCTGGATAAACTATACCCGGTGCCATGATGACATTGGTTTGGGCTATGAAGATTATATGATAAGACAGGCAGGCTTTGATCCATTTGAACACCGAAAATTTTTGAAAGATTATTACTCGGGTTTTCATACCGGCTCGCCTGCAAAAGGAGCATTGTTTTCAAGCAACCCCAAAACAGGTGATGCACGAATAAGCGGATCACTCGCCTCTTTGTGTGGATTGGAAAAAGCATTGGATGATAAGGATGCTAACGCCATAAATGTTACCATCAAAAAGATCTTGCTGATGCAGGCCCATAGCTTTTTCCTGGGTGGGATACCTATGCTATTCTACGGTGATGAACTGGGCTACACAAACGATTATAGTTATTTACAAGATGCTGGTAAAAGTTATGATAACCGCTGGATGCACCGGCCAACTATTGACTGGGAAAAGAATAAAAAAATTAATGAGACAGGCACGGTTGAAAGCCGGATTTTTTCCGGCACACAAAAACTATTGGCTATCCGAAAAAGAATACCGCTGATAGCAGACCATAGCAACATTACCTGGCTTACTCCGCACAATATTCATGTAGCCGGCTATATGCGATCCTTTGGAGAAAGTAAATTTTTTGGCATTTTCAATTTCAGCCCGAACGACTCTTTTCTTACCTGGTATGCTTTTAAAGAACAGTCATTAAAGGCATCGAAGTTTTATGATCACTGGAAAGAACGAAAATTGACTATTGGAAAAAATGACGAATACCTGGTCATCGCTCCTTATGATTTCCTGTTGCTGGAACCAGTGGAAAAATAACTGTTATAGGGTCAACCCGTATTTTTTTATCAGGGCCAATAAGACACCATTCGTCCAGCCAAAACCATCCTGCCCGGGGTACTCGCCACCACCTGCTTCAATATGCGTGTCCACCACATTGTACTTTTCCATCATTTTACCGGTACGAATAAAAACATCATTATTCAATTTTACCCACCGTTTGGCAATATCACCAGCCAGCTCTTTCTGGCCACAACGATCGAGTCCCCAAATAGTCATCCATTGCAACGGCGCCCATCCGTTGGGGGCATCCCATTGCTGGTTGGTATTTTTTTCAACTGTCACTACGCCACCATCTTTCAACAATTTTGTTCTGACCATTTCGGCCGCTCTTTTCGCCAACAGACTTAAATAATCAGGCTTATCTTCAAAAAAACAAAAGGGATACATACCGGCCAATGAAGCATTGTTAACGATCCGTTGTGTTTTAAAATTATAGTCTGTATAATAGTTAAGATTTCTATTCCAGCAATATTTATCAATTGCTACCTGCCGCGTCGAAGCTTTTTTCCTGAACTCTTCCGATCCCTGCAGATCACTTTTCAACAATTTACCTTTGGCAATTACCAGCTCAAGATTGTACAAAAGCGAATTCAAATCGACCGCAATATAGTTGGTGGTTTGTATGCTCGTAATATTTTTACCATCAGCAAACCAACGATTACTAAAGTCAATTCCACTTTCCGCCCCTGCACGCAGGTGTTTATACATTTCAATTCTATTCCTGCCCGATTTGGCGGCGGTTTCTATGTCTTCCCTATAACTCTCCTGCCGGGGCACATTACTATCATCCCAATAGCGATTGAGTATAGCACCATCTTTTAGTCTGACAACTCTTCTATAAGGCTGACCCAATTTTACTTTGGCAGCACCATCCATCCAATAGGCATATTCTTTCTCTAAGACTGGCAAATAAACAGTAAAAACATCTTCGCCCTTGATAGAAGCCAGCAACTGTACCATCGCTGCAAAGAATGGTGGTTGTGACCTGCCAATATAATAGCTCCTGTTTCCATTCGGAATATGTCCATATGTTTCGATGAGATATGCAAAGTTTTTGATCATGTTTTCGATCATCTCGTTCTCGCCACTTTCTTTTAAACCCAGCATGGTAAAATAGGAATCCCAATAATAAATTTCCCTGAATCGTCCGCCTGGAACAATATAGGGATTGGGTAGCGGTAATAAAGAACTGCCTTCTACCGGCACATCGGCATCCCGTTTCAAAACGCCCCACAGGTTTTTGATATGCATGACTACATCTTTTTCTTTGGTCACATAATTAAGCTGTGGGGTCTTGGGTATTTCAAAATTACTTTCGACAAACAACTGGAGACTAAACCGCAAGGCCGAATTATTTTTGGCAGCCAGGTATTCTTTCAATATTTCCTTTGGATTCTTCTTTGGCACGCAATCCACGAAAGTTTTCCCGTCAGGAAATATTTTTGCCATTTGCACATCTTTGAAAAGTTGACCATAGACCTGGTCGGGTGTTTGAACTTTTTGCGAAAACATTGGTGAAGAAATTACCAACATAAGGATGGCAGCCAGGTTCTTTTTCATATAATAAGTTGTTCTTAAAGATACAAAAGAAATCAAGCTAACACTTTGTAGTGTCAGCTTGATTGGTCCGCATGGGAACGGCATAGTTATTATTTTTTGTAGCGGGGTTGAAGCTGTGCCAGCTATGCCAGAATTCCTGGTAACAGAATCAGTCCAAAGATCCGGTCAGGAAAATTCTTTCGATGATTTTATTATCATGCCTCGGCCGCTATCCAAATAAAAGATTGCTATGATCTTTATTAATGGGCAGGCCCACAACTAATCAATCCTGATTTAGTAGTTGTGAAATCAACACGGTTCACATTTATCGTGGTAAGCAAATCATTTCGTTCTTTTATCTTAACCGTTTGTCCCGGTTGAATATTTTTAAATACCTGTATTAAATTACTAACCGGCCATTTTATCTCTATTTGCTCAATTACAACAGCACTGCCAATACCTATATGCTGCATTAACGGATTGGAGCCAAAACTTCCACCTGAATTAACATCGCGGTACACAGATCTTTCAATTCCGTTTTCCTTAAATGTCACTTTTATTTTTGCACCAATAGCGGCCGCATTGCATTTTGTCCCTTCGAGGACAAGGTTTATCCAGCGATTATCGTTTTGACCGGGATTAATGTATAATGAATTCTGATACGCGTCTCCTTTATATGCTCCGCCCATATCAATATAAATGTCATGGTCGCCGTCGTTATCCAGGTCTGCAAAAGACACACCATGCCCTTTTTGCAAATTACCAACCCTTGCAGATGACGTAGCATCAATAAAATATTGCCCATTTACGTTTTTAAATAGTTTATTCGGTACCAATGATTGATAAAGCGGATTACCTGTGCCCATATAGATATCAGGAAAGCCATCATTATCTATATCCCCAAAATTCATCCCCATGGCAAAAGCAATCTTATTGAGCCCTACTTTATCTGTAACATCTTCAAATGTCCCATCATGTTTGTTTCTGAATAAAAATTGTTTACCTGAATTACCAACCTTGTAGTGTAAAGCTTCCGCAGCAGCATACGAGGCTAATGATCCGCCAAATTCATAACTGCAGATTAAGATATCCAACCAGCCATCATTATCATAATCAAAAAAACAGGTCGGAAATGTTCTTGTACGGCAGATACCCAAACCGGCTTGTTCAGTAACATTTTTAAAATGGACAACCCCATTTTTAATTCCTTCATTTCTAAGCAATACCTTTTGTTCCCCCAATATAGACACAAAAATATCCGGCCAGCCATCATTATCATAATCCCCTGAAGTAACTCCTTTTACAAAATCGTTAATAACGACGTTACTCTGCATTGCGGTTTCGGTAAAGGTTCCATCTTTATTGTTCATATAAAGCTCACTGGAATTTAAATCCGATAGACTCGCCGATTCATTGCCGATAAAGACGTCCAGCCACCCATCGTTATTGAAATCATTCCATGTTGCAGTTTGTGTAGGATGAAATGACAGCAAACCGCTTTTCCGGGTAACGTCTGTAAATGTTCCGTCTCCATTATTGCGCAATAAAGAATTGGGTTCCTTACCATATGGGCCTTTCCATGCTCCGCGCAAAACAAAAATATCTTTAAGGCCGTCATTATTATAATCGGTCTGCATAATATTCAATCCCCCGGTAAATTCCGACAGCCCCGACGAATCCGATACATTGGTAAAAGTGCCATTGCCATTATTCCTGCAGTAATGCATTCCTTCATTCAAACTCCAGCTTGATGTTACAAGATCCAGGTAATTATCGTTGTTGAAATCGTCAATAATACTACCGCCTGCAAGATTATTTCTATTGAGACCGGTATTAATAGCTGCGTCTGTAAAGGGTTTTACAGCATGAAGACTGTCCTCATCAAGACCTTTTATCAAAAATTCAGATGGAATATCCTTCGGGTATCCTCCAATAGTCATATACGCAATATTCAGCAACCACCTCGATTCAAGATCATACGGGTTTCTCTTTAAAAGCATTTTATAAATTTCAATCGCCTTTGAAGAGCCTATCTTATCAAGATGCACGCCGGCACCTTGTATAGGAAACACGCAGGATTGCGCACTATGATTATGAAGACAATTGGTTCTTTCGCCAAGCCGGATATGAGCAATCGCAAGACCCTTCAGTAGCAGTTCTGTTTTTCGATAATCAGAACTGTTTACCCGTGTTAACAAGTCTTCAAATGTAGCAATTGATTGCTGCTCATAGCCCATTTCAAGCAATGTTATAGCTTTATAATAGGCAGTATTTGCGGCCTCGGTATAATTAGCCGGGATGGCTAACAAGGAATCATAGAATGCCAGTTTAGCCTCCGGGCAAAAAGCATTTGTCATTGTATATTCACTTTTTGCAACATCGGACAGCAGTTCGACCATCTCCTTATTTGAATCCGTTTTCTCATTACAGGAAATGAATAAAAAGAAAACGGGAAATATCAAAGGAGTTATTTTTTTATCCCACATAAAAACAGTTTAATACCAGCTACCAATACAGGAACCGGTCTGAACAACTACAATTATTTTTTGAGAAATGATATTCCCTGAATGTTCGGTTATTTTTATAAGGATGGTATCAACCTATATAAATTCTATAACAGGCAAATTTTGGAATGCGACTATGAATACTTGCGTTACCGGAATACGTAAAATAAATAACCGTATAGCACAAATACGCTATTTATCAAACCCATCCGGCAATATGCTGTTTGATTAAAAATTCAGGGAAGAAATATTAACTGACCTCAGGCGGTTTAGCGGGAAAGCCAATAAAACAGGTGGTTAAGCGGCATGAATATATATTTTCCCCTGCACTGACGGACGATACAGACAAAAGGGCGGACCCAGTACCCTGCTGATCATATTCTGTTTCACAATTATTTTTCTTTCCGAAAGACTCTGTCCCTTTTTTGGAAGAGGAAGGTTCATTATCACTTTGTTTCGCTGCTAACTCATTTTTTGCTTTATACAACTCGGTTTTGACATGATTGGGAAGACAGACCAGGTAAAGTGTATCACTTTGCATTTTTCGTTTTACAAAGTTATAGTGTATTCCGTTCAATTCAATTTCTCCATCATAACGCTCATACTCATTCAGGCTGGTGTAATAAGGAAGATAAAGCGGAACTTTGATTTCGAAAAGCTCTGATTCATTGTAATTGCCATTATCCAACTCCTCAACCGTGTGTTTATTTGTTTGATGAATAAAGTAATCAAAGAGTACGGAATACCCGACCAGGTTGAGCAGGTACACTTTAATAAACAGTATTGCTACAATTTTCTTTAGCACAGGCGGAATAAAGTTTTATTTATGATAATCTTCGGTTTTTTGTACACTAACTATATGAAAATTGCATTTCTTCTTTTTTGTTATTTTTTTGTCCCGGGATTAAATGTTCTCCAGCTATGCCAAAACTCCTGGTAAGCCTGTAATGGTTTCAGGGAAAATGTTGTATCAATGCCTTTACCATCTATCCTGAAATGCCGGTTATTGAAAAAAATCGTATCGTTCTTCAAATCAATCCTTGCGGCTGCATCCGGCAGTTCAAATGCAAAAAAACTTTTATCATCCGAGGCAAGTACAACTGCCGCCGGAGCACTATTTATATTGTCATGCATGATTCTTTCTTTTTTCAACTGGTTCCAGTCATAAGCTTTTCTGTCATTGCCTGATTTCACGCCTATCACCCATGATTTATCTTTCCATGATAAGCTATCGGTACCGGTTAGTTTACTTTTACTTTTGCCGCTTTCATATTTCAATGTAGTATCATAAGAAGTAATAAAAGCAGAATCCGCTTGCATCACTTTGGAATCAGGATGCAGTTCCAGCCATTTGATCAATGATGTTTGTGCACTCAGCACTTCAGGCAATTGCTGCCCTTTTAATTTTCCTGCTACTGCTTTACCTGTCGCCTGCTGCCACCAGCTTTTGGTAGTTGCATCTTCAAGCATCGCATTAAAGTGATCCATCCCTACCAGTCTGAATGTTTCTTTTTTGCCATTAATGATTGGCTCAAAGACACGACCTGTCCTGCAGACTGTACAATAAGTAACCAATATAGGTTTACCGCCAACAATGTCCTGCACATGATGGTGATAACCTAAAAACCGGATTGGATAGGCTTTTGCTTCGCCATTGATAGCAACACCGATCACAAGACGATTGGAATCCACTTTGTTGTCGCCGGCGAGGGCTAATGCAAATTGTTTTGGTTGTTTAAACATGGCATCTGCCGCCATATTGAAATTGGCCATGTAAATAACAGCCGCAAGTATAAGCAGTGGAAGTATCAATGCCCATTTCCATTTCTTATTCCATTTGGTTTTTAACAGCCCAACAATTATCATTAGCCCGAATATGCCACGAATAACCCAGCGCCATTTGTATAAGAAGTAAGCTGCATCAATACTATTCATTCGCTGGCTACCAGGCATAGGCATGATGAAATAAACATTGGCTACTTCAAAAAGCAGTAACCCTATCCAGCCAAACCAAAAAAGTTTTTTCATTGTTCTAAATTTTACTTTACCTATAAAGATCGAAATCTATATACCCTTCTTCTGCTCTTCGTGGAGCTCTATCAATATAAACCTGCTTATCAGCAGGCGCCCATGTTGCGAGACCGTCAACATAACGATTGAACATGCAAAAAGCTGCTGCTAAACCACCCGTTGGATCCAACTTGAGTGATAACCTTGCTTCGGTAAAGTCAATTTGCACATTATATGCTCCGCTATACAGACTTCTCCTTATATCAGCTTCGGCTTCATTGATAAGGTCTTCAATAAACTGATCACGGTCATATCCTGCAATGCCTTCCTGCGGATATAGCAAGCTTAAAGCAGAAACGGAAATAACAGCCTGTTTAACCGGCAAAACGGTAAACTGTTTTGCTTTTTCAAGATAAGCGTTTGCGAATGTTTGATAACGAAAAGGCCCTCCTGTAATAACTGGCAACTGACGTGTATGACCATCGGCAAATGGAATTGTGACGCCGTTAGCACTTAACTCTTTCATACCAGCAATGGGATATGTTGCGAAACTGGGCTTGGTTTGTTCGCCATCGGTGATCACAGGAGAACCTGTGGCTTCGAAATTTTTAATTGTATCAGCTATTGCCCAATCAAACAATTTGTCAAGTTCCTGTTTTTGTACCTGGCCGGCAGCATGTGCTACCATAGCTTCGATAAGTTCGATCGGCCTTGGAATACTTCCAATTGGTTCAGTTTTAATTTTCATAAAAAACTATTTAATTGTTAAATGAAATTTTTTTCAGAACTCCATTGGTAGCGGATCAATCATTTTTCTCCGTCATGCCGGATGACTTTGAGGCAATACATATCCCAGGGTTGTCATTCTTTTTCCCATTTCCTCATACGCCGTCGGGTCCGCTGGTGTGAATGCTGCTAACCCATCAACATAACGGTTGAACATGCAAAAGGTTGCTGCAATCAATACCGTGTCATGTATCGTTCTGTCATCGGCGCCATGCTTTCTTGCTTCGGCTATATCTTCTTCTTTCACCTCCTTGCCCAGTATCTGCACTTTGCCTGCAATGTTCAATAAGGCTTTCATCTTATCGCTTATATCCGAATACTGCATGTCTTTCAGCACATCATCCACGACCTCTTTTTCATCACCATATAAACAGCGGGCAGCGGCAGCATGGCTTTTCATGCAGAACATGCAGTTGTTTTTATACGAAACATAAGTTGCGATCAATTCTCTTTCAGCCTCGGTCAGGGGCGATTCGCCTCGTAATAATACCTGTGCTAATTCATAAAGATGTTTACCTGTTTCGGGCCTGAACATCACCAGGCTCCTGATACCCGGCACTCCTTCTGGTACTTGTATATGCGCCATTTGTTTTATTTATTTTTTTACAGTTTAAAAGTTATTGCTTCACTACTCTGCGGCTGAAAAGAACCATCAGCCCAACTATAAATATCAATGAGAAAATAAACAATGCATTACCGTATCCACCCAGTGCTGATACCATTACTCCTACAAATAACACTGCACTTGCCGTAAACAGTCTGCCGATATTAAAACAAAAACCAGTAGCTGTAGCCCGTATGGCCACGGGAAATAATTGCGGAATAAAAGCACTCAATACACCCTGGCTGGCGCCAAAAAACAAAGCCAGCACAGCTATCTCAGCATAAATAGCAGGGCTAATTGTATTGTTTGTTTTAAAAAGAATAAAAGATAAAATGGCACAGGCCGAAAAACATAATAGCATTGACCGGTGCAATCCCAGTGCATTGGCTAACCAACCTGAAAGAAAACCACCCGTCAACCCGCCAATGCCCAGCAGCATCATACTCATGCCTCGTTCTTTCTGCGCATCGGCTGCATCTGACAAACTCTGCATCCATGTAGGCAACCATGAAAAGATAGCCCACAAACCAATAAGCATAGTACCGAAGATCATAGCACCTGTCACAAGATTCTTATGATGCGATGATGAAAACAATGCGGAAATAGTCTTATGCTGCTTTGTTTTTTCTGCAGCCTGCTCTTTCCAGTGATGCGATTCTTTAATTAACAGCATACCGATCAATGATAAAGCCAGGGGAATAAGGCCCGCCAAAAAACCTTCACGCCATGAACTAACCACATAGTTAATCAGGCCTGCAGAAAAAATTCCAACCGGAAATGCAATGGATAGTATGCCCGTAAAAACGGCCCTGCTTTTTTTAGGCCATACCTCGCTTAATAAGGTAAAGGCTCCCACAAGAACACCGCCTACACCGAAGCCACTTATAAAACGACACGCTACCACACCCCACCAATGCGGCATTAGTCCTGTCAGGATTGTAAATAATCCGTAGCAGCCTGTCGCAAGCAGCAATGACTTCTTTCTTCCTATTTTATCACTTACAATACCCCATGTAAAACCGCCGAATGCCCAGCCAAATATGAACAAGGCATTAATAAAAGCGCTGATGCGGTTCAGTTCATCGGCGTTTGTATCGCCCAGCAAATCTTTTACGGCAACAGGCAGATAGACACTCATCAATGTAGAAACTGCTCCGCCCATTGCACTCGCAATAAAACATAAAGAAAACAAGATGGCCTGGTATGATACGGAAACCTGTATCTCCTTTTTTGTATTTGTTTGTACGAGAGTAGTATCCATTTTATGTTTTTTACAATTATGCCAATCAGATTGCTTTCATAAAAAAATTCATTACTTAAGTAACTGGTCAAATGTTAAGCTTACATAATACACGGCGCCTACAGACGGAGATCCGAATGCCTGGTAAACTTTGTGATTGAATAAGTTGCTGGCGCCAAGTTTAGCCCCTGTTTTAATTGCAGGAAACATATAGCTGACTGCTGCATCAATAGTAGAAAAAGCGTTGATCCTTCCCGGTCTCAATTCATTAAAAGACCCGACCCAGTCATACGCATTTTGCCAACGCCATGCAAGATTAAAGCCCATCCGCTTTGTTACACTGCTGTTACCAACCGTTACCGTTGTTCTCCAATCTGGTGTGTTGAAAGCAGGAACATTATTGGGATTGGCATCTTTTATGTCAAAAGAAGCCCATGTTGCATTAGCTCCGAGTGTATATCCCTTATTGAACATATAAGTCACACCTGCGGTAGCTCCCTGCGATGATACCTTGTCCGCTGCATTGGTGTACAATTGATATAAAGTCATATTTCCATTGAGCAAGTCCGCAGCAGCGTCAGGATTAATCTTCCCGTCGCTTCCTAAAACAGGACTGTTGGGTTTCATCACTACCTGGTTGATGATAAAGTCAGTATAGCTGCTGAAGTAGAAATTCACATCAATCAATACCCGGTTATTCAATAAAGCTTTGTATCCTACTTCAAATGTTTTAAGCTGTTCGGGTTTTATATAGGCTACGTTTGACTTCACCAGTTTGTCTTTGTGTTGCATGATAGCATCCTGTGGTGATGCGCCACCTGCAACTGCTTGTCCGAAAGCCGGTCCGAATATTCCCATTGAAGCGGCTGTAACTGAATTTTCATACACATTCATTCCTTTGCTGTTGTTGGGAGCTCCGCCAAGAATGGTGATTGGCCCTGCATTCAATTTTATATACTGATCAACAGGTGTTGGGTTTCTGAAACCGGTTTGAAATGATGCACGGAAGTTGTGCACTTTGGCAACGGTATAGACCGCTGAAAAACGGGGAGTAAAATTTCCATCAAAATTTTCATTCTTATCATAGCGGATAGAGGCGGTTAATTTCAATTGCTCATTCAATAATTTTTTTGATACCTGTGTAAAAACGCCATATTCTTTAATCGTGATCTTTTGACTTTTATCGTCAAACAATGTTCCATCGGTAAACATGTTATATTTTCTGAAATTACCTCCTACTAATACATCAATCACCTTAACGGCGCCGGTCAGGTCATACTGCCCTTCTGTATGAAAAAATTTACTGTTGCTAAAAATACCGGCGCCTCCCATTCCTCTTACATGAATTAACCTGTCTTTTTGCTGATTGTATTCGGCAGAACCGGGCAGAAATCTTCCTTCGTCAGCAAATGCTCTTGCAGCAGAATGATTGCCTCCGGCAACACCGCCTATGTTTCCCTGGTAGGCCTCATTGTATCTATTGAACCAAATATTATCTGCCTGCTGTGCACTTACGATATTTCCGTTCAGATCTCTTACCCAGGTGCGATTTATTAACTGACCCAGCGATCTTGCATTATAGGAGTCGTGTGAATTTTCTTCAGCAGTATAAGCCCTTACAAAATAATTGCTGCCTTTTAATTCGAAACGATGATTCTGTAGAGTAAAATTGTTGATAGAAAAACGGTTGCTTCCCGTATAAGCGGCTGTACCCTGGCCAAACTTATATTCATAAATAGCTTCCAGGTTATCAGCAATGCGATAATGAAGCGAACCACTCAGCTTCAGGCTATACACGTCATAATCCATCAGAAAGCGTTCTTCATAACCTGTACGGGAAACCCGGCCAACGCCGGTAATAGTCCGTGCCACTTCATCTCCATAAATATTCAAAGCATTGCGGCCAGGATTATTATCACCACGGTTTGCAACAGGTGTCTGGGCATCCACATCGGTGTAGTTAGTGGCATACCAATCCAAACCTGCGAGATAAGATGCATTTAATTTAAAAGCAAACCGGTTGTTGAATGCTTTTGCATAGCGGATGGCCAGGTCTGACACAAGATGCGGATCGGCAAGCTGCTCACCAATATGATTAACGCCAAATTTTATTTGAGAACTCAACCCCTGGTATTTAAAAGGATCTTTGGTTGTCATCATCAGTACACCATTGAATGCTATAGGGCCATACAAAGCAGAAGCGGCGCCCGGTATCAGTTCTACACTTTCCATATCCAGTTCTGATGCTCCTAACATATTACCAACTGAAAAATTCAAACCCGGCGTTTGATTATCCATTCCATCTATTACTTGCAAAAACCTTGCATTACCGGTGTGGTTAAATCCTCTTGTATTGATCTGGCTATAGGTCAGGCTGCTTGTTACCATTTCGACGGATTTAATATTTCGCAACGCTTCATAAAAATTCAGGGAAGGTGTTTCACGTATGGTTTTATAATTCATTTTCTCGATACTCACAGGAGACTGAAGAATATTTTCCCGCACACGGGATGCAGACACCACTACTTCATTCATTACCCCGGTATATTTTTGAAGCTGAACAGCAATTTGATCAGCGGCATTTGTAACGACGATCTCCTTCTGATCATAACCGATAATTGATACTACCAGCGTTAAAGGAAGCTTTTGATTTAGATTAATCATAAAAATGCCTTTTGCATCTGTATTTGTTCCGGCCAATTTTCCTTTCACCGTTACGGAGGCATTGGCAACCGGTTCGTTGGTTGACTGGTCAGTAACCGTTCCGGAAATCTTCGTTTGCTGGGCAAACAGTTTTGATAGTAAAAGAACAAATGAAAATAGCAGTATAATTTTTTTCATATAATTATTTACTTAAATGGTGAATAGTTATTTTTTTAAATGATCATAACCCTGTGGCAGGCGGGTATACCCATGGTTAACTAATCGTTCGGCCAGCGTATCAAAATAGGCTGAGCTATCCGGCAACGCTGTTGCCAGCCCGTCAACATAGCGATTGTACAAACAAAACAAAGCAGCAATTAATACCGTGTCATGAATTTCTATATCCGTTGCGCCTTCCTGTTTTGCTTTTGCAATGGATTCTTCCGTTACGCTCCTGCCGCTTTCCTGCACTTGTGCGGCAATGGTCAGCAGGGCTTTCATTTTGCTGCTTATGGGTGCCGTGTTGACATCCTGTTTTACTTTTTCTGAAGTTTCTTTTTCACCAAATAAAAGATCAGCAGCAGCAGTATGGGCGGTGGTGCAGAATTTACATTCATTCTTATATGAGACAATAGTGGCTATTAGTTCTCTTTCTCCCCCGGTAAGCGTAGAAGGGCCGCGGAGCAGGTATTGTGTCAATGCACGGATTGGCGCTGCAGAATCCTGCCGGTATTCCAGCAAACCTGTGATGCCGGGTAAATGTTTTTCGAGTTCGATATGGGGCATATAAGAGGTTTAATGATTTTTAAAGAAATACAAAACGGCACGTCCTATTGAGTAAGCTTATATCTCTCTCAGTTATGGACAATGCAGCGGTTATTTTTAAACGGACTGAAAACGGCTGATCCACGCAAATTTTTTACGATAAAATCATTACCCGCTACAAAAGAAAAGAAAGGCGTCCGTAAGGAATTACAACGCCGTTGAATGCTTATATAATGCTAACTAACTCTCTTTATAAATTTTAGGTATGATTAAAAAAAGAGGCGTCCGTAAAGAATTACAACGCCGTTGAATGCTTATATGATTCTAACTAACTCTCTTTATAAATTTTAAGTAAGGTTAAAAAGGAGAGGCGTCCGTAAGGAATTACAACGCCGTTGAATGCTTATATAAAAGTTACTCTGCTCCATCTGTTATTGCCCGTTGAACAGCATAGTTTCCCACGTTTTTCCCAACGGTTAACCCTACTTCACAATCCGCCCGGTAGTGTATGCCTCCATACAATCTTGACATGGCGGCTTCCTGCGCCATTGCTTCGTAAGCTGCTTTTCTTTCAGGTATAATATGACCGAGAATAGTGGCAGCGGCGCCGCTGAACGTAGAGTGCCCGGAAATATAAGAGGGAAAATTAGGCATGCCTGTCAGTGTTTTTATTCTCGGATCAAGTTGAGAAGGTCTTGGATTGAAATAAAACATCTTTGTATCCCAGGTCACTACAGCAGCATCAAACTCTGCCATATTTAATAAGGCCAGGTTTCTTGCCCAGCGTACTTCGCTGAAATTCTTTTTTAGAAAATCAGTTGCCGCAATTTCATTCCAGTGACCGGGAGGAGTAGAAGTAGCTATTCCATCAGCCCAGAAATGAACCTTTGCGATATTTTCCCGTTTCGGGTTATTGGTGTAAGAATAAACTTCCGCCAGTTCTTTCTTCATTTGATCGCTGGATGTAGAGGGCGGAGGACCAGGACGAAGTGAAATACCAGTAAGTGAGTCAAACAACATGCACTTTACTTTTCCAAACATCATCAACATAGGAGGACGTTTTGGCAACTCAAGGCTTTGCCACGGTGTTTCGCCTCTTGCAACGCAATCTGCTTCAAACTGGGCCCAGATAGCGGCATTACCACCGGCAGTACCTGCCCGGTCGCCTCGTGCACGGGCCACAAATTTTTGCGCAACTGATCTGCCCAATGCTTCACCGGCTTCAATATCGCTGCGGACATTGGCCCCGGCAATGATGCGTGACCGTTTATGTTCCTCTGCTTTCTGCTGAATAAACTCCTGTTCGCCGGGAAATAATAATTTCATCAGCTCCACACATACACCGGCTACTACAGCATCCTCGGAGGGATAAGAAGGAAGGTCCGATTTTTGAATTAGTGTTTTCACTGTGCTATCAACTTTGTAAGGAGCCGCCCGGTTGTATAAAGTTTTATAATGCCATGCAGCTACCAGCGCATCATATTGTGCAGCGCTGAAATATGCATAAGCTCTTGCGGCATAGGGCGGGTTGGCAAAAGGGAAATAAGGATAAGCCAGCGGGTTGGCAGCACTGGGTGCAGGATAAGTGCCGTCAGGATTTTGATAGGGCGGCAAATTATATTTTGCCACCAGTTGCCGCATGATCTCGTTCCAGCGGAACACAGCGCCGGCACTCCAATATTTCACCAGGTTCTTTTCCTCATCAGTCAGGTTAGACTGCCATGATTTTATTTCATTGATCTGTGCAACGTAATCGGGTGTGTTGGTAGCCGACGGAGCCACCACCGCAAATTCGGTCGGCCCCGTTAACAGTATCGGTTTCCATGTGCCCGCATTCAGATCATTATTGGAGGGTTGCAATGCAGGCGCATTATCGGTTCTGCCCTCCACGTTTTTATTACAGGCAATAACAATAGTTGTTATCGCAGCCAGTATAATTATTGAACAAAAAAATGATTTATTCATATCAATTCGTTTTTGCGGGTTGACCAGGTGATTTTGCTTTTGTTTTTTTGCTCAGATCAAACACATAAAAGATAGAGCCGTACACGGTAGTTGACTGACCAACATTTCTTCCTGCTATGGTGTACATGCCTCCGGCAACTATTGACAATTGGGGCAGAGGCGGAAGAACATATTTTACATTCACCCCTGCTTGTGTAGCGTCCATGTTATTGCTGGGGAAAGGCATGTTATTGCGGGTAATGTCAAAACCACCCAACGTTTTCCAGCTATTGAGCACCGCTTCGGCTATTAGCCTGTGATTGCGAAAGCCGGCACGAAAATTATAATTGGCGGCGTTGGGCATTTCCACTTCATTGCTGTAATGCATTTCCGTAGTGTAATAAGCATCCCTGTCAATTTTTATGTTATCGCGAAAAACATAGGTTGCGGAAGCGGTAGCAAAAAGATTACTCCACTCGTAATCCGCCATCACTCTTGCCGAAGCTGTTTTACTGCGAAGGCCGATGGACATAGGAAGAAAGTCGGCCACATAATCAGATAAGGGGAAGGAAACACCGGCGATACCAAATAGTGAAAGTTTTCCATCACCTAATTTTTTTTGAAAAGGCCGCCATTTTAAAAACAAACTCAGATCCTGTATGCCATCCATGCCATGCAGGGTTCCTGCTGATGCTTTTGTTTTTACATAGGGTACGCTAAATAGTGCATTTAGTTTTCGGTTGATGCCATAGTTGCCCATTACACTATACATCTGAGTAGAAACTTTACCGATGTTCTCATTTTCTCTTTTTAGTGTTCCCTCCCAATAATCTTTCCAGCTACTATAGCTATACATGGGGCCTACGCAGAAAGCGTTTTTTTCCATCATGATGGCATCGATATCGGTTTGGGCAAATGATTTATGCGAACGAGATGAAATAACAAGCCATAATACCATAGCTGTTATTCTTATCAATAACTTTTTCATCCTGTGTTTTTTAGTAGATTTCGGCAAAAAAATCGATGATGCGAAATCATCATTCGCCTGTATGAATGATGATTTCAGTGTTAATGTCCTACGCTAAAGAGAATTAAGTTGTTTCTCCTGTTAAAACCGAACAGAAAATCCGGCATTGATCAGGTAGTCTGCGAAGGCTGCATCACCTTGTCTTTTGACACCATCATCAATGGTCCTTAATTTATCCGAATAGCTTTGTGTACGATTCCGCTTTATCGCAACTGGTACGGACAAGTAAAAGTTTCCTTTTTTGGTTGCATAAGAAACAGATGGTTCCAAAGATGTAACAACGCCTGGTCTGCGGAATCCACGGTCTCCACCTATGAGATCACTGGAAGGAATGGCTTCTATTCTGATACCACCCGAAAAGTTGAATTGATCTGCCATCAGGTTCAAACCACCCCGAACCATGTATTGATCAGGAACGCTCATGGTACCTGTAAAATATTTAATTGCTGTTGCATTAACGGCTCCGCCACGACCAGTTGAAGTTCCATTCTGTTCACGTGGATTAGCGAGGTAATAAAAGTTACCATACAGGCTTAGCATATGAGAGAAATTTACAAAGCCGTTTAACTCCAGGCTTATACCGGTTCCGCCATCGCCTAATTGAATAGATTGATCAACCTGGCCCAGCACTGCGCTGTCTGCTCCGGTTGAAGAAAGTTTGTGAAAATAATCCTGGTATTCATAATTACCTGTTGGTAATTTGATACCAAGTCCAGCTTGGATGTTGGCATTCGGGGAGTTTACCGGGTTTAACAACCAGCGATAGGCTGCTATCCTTAGGTCACCAATACCGAAAGACTCCGTGTTTCTCCTGGCACCCTGTTTGGCGCTATTGTTATTTCCATAATGTTCATACATGGAAGAACGAACATTAGAGATCAGGGGGACGTTAATTGCTATCGACCAGCGGTTCTTCAGCGCCTTTGTAAAGGTGAAATCCCAATTGAATGAATGGTTGATCACTTCTGTTCCTTTTTCCACTCTTTCCTTTTGTTCTTCTGTACCTACAAAATGTTTATATGATTTGAAATAGCGGGTATTGAAATTAAACTGCCAACCTTGGGATTCGCCCGGTTTGCCTAACGTGCAGGTGTTACCGTTGCTGCGAATGGCTACGCAGCCTTGTGCATTTACTTTTGATTGAATAAAAAGAAGGGCAACTAATGCAATTATATAAAAGCGTTTCATTTGTTTATTTTTTATTTGATTTTGGTCCCGAACTCATTCGGGGAAGAAAACTCGCAAATAATCATTCTCCTGTGGAGAAATAAATTATCATGTATTTATTTTTTCCTGTTTTTTGGTATTCTATAAGAATAGCTTAGGCTGATTGAGTAATCAGCAAAAGCTGCATCGCCCTGTACATGTGTCAGCTGAGTTTTATCGGTAATAACCGAGTTTTGTAAATTTTGTCTCGCTATATCCGCAGCGCTTTGAATACGGTTCCTTACAATGTTGTAGGGCACAAATAAGCTGAAGCTATGCTGCTTTGTAGTATAGGATACGCCAGATTCTATAGCAACTACATAACCGGGACGACGATAAGCTACCTGGCCGCCCAATGCATCATAAGCAGGAATGCCTTCCACTCTTCCGGCCAGCGACAAAGTCAGGTTTCTTGATTTCAATATCGAAGTCATTAAGCCGGCACGTCCGAAATATTGATCCGGGCAAGCATAAACGTTATAACCCGTTAATGTTCCAAGAATATTTCCGTCTTTGTCTTTGACAACGGTTGGCCCAGATTTAAATGTACCATTAGATTCTTTTGGATTAAACAGGTAATAGCCATTAGCAAAAGCATAAATACCTCTGTATACTTGTGTGAAGCCCTGCATTTCTAGTGAAAATCCAAGTCCTCCGTCACCGGGTTGAATGGCCTGGTCCATCATAGTATATCTAAATGTCCCGTTAGTTTGCGGTGCCTGATCTACTTCAGAATGACTTCCGGTTGGTAATTTTATTCCTATACCTACATTTAAGTTGCCTTTATGGGCTTTAACGGGATCAAATAACCAGTAATTAGTTCCAATACGTACATCGCCGAGTCCTTTTGCAAATACACTATAGCGGAATGTATCCTTGACAGGGGCTGTTTGTCTTAAAACCTGTGACCGTTCATTATGTACATATGGTATACTTGCATATACCTGGAGCCGGTTTGTTAACCCATAAGACAAATTAAGATCTACTGCATGAGAATAAATATTAACAGCATTACCACGGTCAATGCCATCGGTCCCCAATCCACCACCAGTGTTTTGCCGGTGCTTTTGTTCTTCTTTACCCACAAAATGTCTCCAGGAATGGAAATAACGATAATTGGCGCCGATTTGGAAATCGCCTTTGGAAAGGTTATATGAATTTGTTGATGAACACAGGGTATTAACACCGCCCATTTGACGGACTGCCACGCAACCTTGTGCTGTTGCTTTTTGCTGAATAAAAAGAGTTGTTATGATTATAACTATATATAAGCGTTTCATAAAAAGTTAGTTGTTGTTGGTAAGTTGATTTTCCTTTTTGAGTTTCAATCGTTGAATAATAAAGTCACCCAGCTTGCGACCCGCAGCATTGCCCTGGTCGTTATCGAAGCGGTAGTGGATACCGCCATACAATCTTGACATAGCTGCTTCCTTTGCCGCTTCACGAAATGAAACAATACGCCTGCTTTCTATTCCAAATTCCAATGACGAGGTGTCGGTAAAAGAAAGCTTATCGCCAAACCAGTCGGTCATTACTTCGGCTGCTGCTGCCGAAATAGTGGCATGACCACTGGTGTAGGAAGGAAATGGAGGAGTCTGTATATAAGGCCGCCATTCTTCATCAAAATATTTATTGATCGCTGTTTCCGGTCTCACATAATTACTCCTGAATTTTTCATCCCAGCAACTAATAAATGCATCAAATAAGGCAATAGATGTTTCAGCATAGGCAGCCACCGTAGTTGCAAAATCAGCTTTTGATTCTTTGGCTGCGATGCCCACTATATTCATCCAGTGGCCAGCGGGTGAAAATTTCTTGGTAGCAAACATGACGTGTCCGCTCACATTTAACTTGAACGGATTGTCATCCCAGAAATCAGCGATGTGTTTTTGCTCTTCCGTCAGGCTATCTCCGATATTTTTTACCTCGTTCAAATATTTCAGGTATTCGCTGTTCTTATCCTTAATATTAAATAATGGCGGGCGGGGAGGCATGAACTGAGAACAAGAATCAAGCGTAAGGCACCGGATTGAATTCCATTTTGGCTCCACCGCCTGTGCATACATAGGCGGTGTTGGAATCCAGCGGCCTTCTTCATCTTTTACTGTATATTTTTCCGCACTTCTTGTTTGAGCATAATTATCTCCTTTGCTCCATTTTAATACAACAGCGACAACAGTATCAGAAAAAGCAATGGTATTTTTCAAAATCTCAGAGGTCATGCCGGCCTTTTTTGCCTTCTCCTTTAGCTCGTCATAATAGCCCATCATACTGCCTTCCGGGAAGGTAACAGCATTGCCTACCTTGCAGAATGAGAATAATGACGCTAATGAAAAGTCTATCTCCTTTCCTGCCTCAGGTTTTGGCATAGCCGGTAAATGTTTTACCTGGCCGGATAAACTTTGAAATTTATTATTACCGGCCGCCATCGTTTCATAGGCAGCTATGTTGGCGTAAGCATAATTTCTTGTGGCGATCATTGGCGGAAAATTATTCTCCAGCACCACATCATTTAGCTTCTTAACTGTTTTAGAATACAACAGCGGATCCTCTGTAAATTTTTTGTAATCGCCTGCCTTTTCTTTACATGACGACAGAACAACGATGGCCAGCAGGGCCACCCCTAAAATATTTTTCACGACGATAATTTGAATGAACATAATCATTCTTCCGGGTAAAACCGGAAGAAATAACCTTAACTAAAAGAGAGAGACTTTTTGCTTTCCGGGGGTTGGCCGGGTGTAGCCTGGCAGATGTTATACAAGAAAGAAGAATTATTAGCGAATTGTTTTCTAATCAGGTTAGAAAAAATATCAATGGTAAAATTTGTCTCCTGGCCATCGTATTCACTCCAGAAATTTTTAGCCAGGTTGGTAGAATTATTTTGCTTTTTGCCGGGCTGGTCCTGGTCGAGACCATTAGCCATTTTAAAAAAGTCATCTCTGGCCTCTTTTATCTTTTGCTTGGAGTCGTTGGGAATACATTTCAATACCAGGAAGCCATTCTCCACTTTACGCTTTACATAGGTGTAATATTTTCCGTCCACTTCCATTTCACCATAATGCCTTTCAAAGTCTGATTGATCATTCTGATAGGGAATATTCAAAGCGACACGAACTTCTACTAATTGAGATTCATCGTAATCGTTATTATCTAACTGGACCTCTAATTGTTTGTCCGCATCTTTGGCTAAAATATTTGTAACAATACGATAGCCATACCAGTTAAAAAAGAGGATAACAATTAGTAATATGGCTGCAAGCTTCTTCAAAACAGTATAGTAGGCTACAATTTAAGACAATTTATGAATTGTAACAGCTGCGTCCGAATTTATTTCACCGTAAAGGTTTTCTTGTCCATCCCAATCCCGGTCAAAGTCAGGGATTTCCATCCGCCGGGTAATACCGATTTTACCTGTGTGATTCCCCTGGGAGTTATTTCCAGCCCACCAAAACCCATCAATACGCTTTGTAAAATGCCACCGGCCCCCGTCGCAAAATACGGGTTGGTACCTCCTTTAGTTTCAGCTATTACTCGGAAGGGAGGGTTTAAATTGGGCAGGTAGGCATCCTTAAACCAATGCCAGGCTTTTTCTTTGTCGCCCAATCTTGCATATAATAGTGTAAAAATTGCCTGGGTCATCGCCGGTGTTCCTTCATTTGGCACTCTTGACTCGTAGTACTCCAGGTCCTTTTTTATTTGGGATGCGGCACTCACTTCTTTTAATGGATAAGCCAACAGGTTAACGTCGGCCTGTTTTATTCCTTCACCATTGTAGGAAGCATGTTCTCTTGTCACGCCGTTATCCATTTTCAAAACAGGAATATTTTTGGCCACATTTATCCAATCAGCATTTGCCTGTAAACCCAAAAGTTTTGCTGCTTCAGTAGCAAATTGCAGGTTGGCCTTAGCCGCTGCATTGGTAAAGGCGTTATTATCGACATTCTCCGCCCATTCGTCCGCTGCTACTACATTTTTGATATCGTAGTGTCCTGGCCCATTTCTTTCTACACGGCTTGCCCAAAAATCAGCCGTAGCGGATAAAATTGGCCATCCTTTTTCCCGCAGCCAGTTTTTGTCTTGAGTAATGCAATAGTAATTCCATGCCGCAATAGCTACACAGGCGGTTATATGGTGTTCAAACGGTCCGCTCAGTGCCCATACCGGCGTTTCTTCCACTCCCGTTTCTGCACTTTCCCAAGGATACATAGCACCTTTATATCCTTTACTAAATGCGTTTCGTTTAGCTGCTTCCAATCTTTGAAACCGGTATTCAACCATACTTTTGGCTATTTCCGGGTGAAGAACCAAAACCGCAGGATACATCCAAAGATCAGTGTCCCAGAATACATGTCCATTGTAACCCAGCCCGCTCAATCCCATAGGCGATGGAGAAAGCGCCGTTCCTTCCCGTGAAAATGAATAAAGATGATAAAGCATGCTGTGTATATCCTGCTGACTCTGCGGATCACCATCAATGATAATGTCGCTTTTCCATAATTCTGTCCAGGCCTTGGTATGAAAATTTATCAGTCGTTCCCTTCCCTCCAGCTTTGCAAATATGGTAGCCCGTTCTGCTTCATTCAACGGATCATCATGATGAGCCGAAGTAATAGATGATCCCGCAATAGTAAAGCGGTAGGTTTCACCTGCTTTGATCTTTTTGCCAAACTTCATCAGGTGCATATTGTTATCCCACATTTCGTGTATCACCCGGGGCTCCTCACCATGCTTCTCACTAAATAAAAAAGTATTACTAGCACACATCAATAATTTGCCGGTGGGGCTTTTAGCAGAGGATGTCAACAGGCTGATTACAACATGGGGCCGGTCTATCTCATTATAATAATTCTGTACTTCTTTCAAGGCATCCGGCGCTTCCATCACACTAGCCCCCGTAATGGCGATATCTTTTTTGGCTACTATAGTTATATCCATCAAAACCGTGTAGGGCAAATGCCGCAATGAATAATAGGTGTAGGAGACTGATGCCTTATCGGCGTAATCAAGCTGTGTTGTAAAGCCGGCTCTTTGCATATCCAGCTCTTGTTTCATATTTGTAGCGTCCTTACCAGCAATTCTTTTTCCATCCACCTCCAGGTACATATTTAACAGGTTAAAACTTTTGAGAAAATTACTTACCCTGCCTCTGCCATACAGGTCGTAGGCTCCTGCCAGCACCACCTCTTTTACTTTAAATGGTTCTGGTGAAGAGACTATCCCGATCATTCCGTTGGCGACCGTAATTCCGTAGTAATTATTGGGATCAATTGTGGCTGCGCTTATCTTCCAGGGATCCTGGGCTTGTGAGCTATAAACAAGTAAAGACAGGCAAAAAGTAAAAAAGGACTTCCACATGGCAAATCTTGTTTTGGTGAAATTATATTCGTGAATTTAGTTTTATTTGCGGATTCATTATTCATCAATAGAAAGTTTCCTGATATGAAAAAATGGTTGATCGGACTTATATCGTTGTTGTTTCTTTTTTCAATCGGCACTTATTTTTTCATTCCTAAAAAAATATCGATAACAAGAACCGTCTATGCCAATGCGAACCAGGCAGGGCTATTCCGATTTTTGAGTGAAGAGAAGAATTGGGAAAGGTGGTGGCCGGGGAAGGCTTCAGATCAAGAAAAAGATTCAGTATTGGAGTTTGGTGGATATAAATTTAAATTAGATAATATCCGTTACAATGCACTAACAATTATAATACAGGCAAATCAACAATTAGATACTTCGATCATACATATGATGCCCATAGGACCTGACAGCAGTAAAATAGTTTGGAATGCCTTATTCAATACGGGCAATAACCCGTTTCTTAAAATTAATCAGTACCTCAAAGCAAAAAAACTGCGTAATGGTTTAGATATGATCCTGGACACATTGCAATCGTTCATCAGCAATAACAAAAATATTTATGGCCTTGATATAAAAAAAGAGCAAGTAGAGATTGAATATGTCGTGTCAACAAAGAAAATTTTTTCTAAGTATCCCGAAACAGAAGCTATCTATGAAATGATCAACAGTATAAAAAAATATATTAGTCAATCGCATGGAATGGAAGAAGGCTATCCGATGGTAAACATCACCTCCCAGGACAGTGCAGGCTACCTGGCACAGGTAGGAGTTCCCGTTGACAGAGAAATACCCCAAAAAGATCAGTTTTTTTTAAAACGATTATTAAAAAACGGGAATATCCTGGTAGCCGAAATGAAGGGTGGCAGGAATGCTTCTGATTCTGCAATGAAGAAAATGGAGTTGTTTGCAGGCGATCACAAACTTTTTAATATTGCATTGCCTTTTCTATCACTTATAACAGACAGGACAAAAGAAAAAGATTCAAGTAAATGGGTGACTAAAATTTATTACCCGGTTAATTAATAAGATTTACAATTTCACTTTGAGAATCCAACTACCATAGCGCTATCATTATTCCTGGCAAGAATATATCTCTTTTGACGGTCAATTAAAACTTCCCTTATATGACGGACTTGCCCTTTAATAGCAGGCCCGTTGATATTTTCACAGGCAACAGTTCCTTTTCCTTTATTTACCAGTATGGTTCCGAAGTCGGCATCGTATCTTCCCATCTGGATATTGTTATCATAATAATTTCCAACCAATAAAACGTCGGGCCGGCTATCATCGTTTGCGTGCAAAACAACCGCGTCCCGGTAAGAACTTAGCTGAGCCTCCCATGGCATTGCCTGTACGGTAAAATTCATTTTGCCATCATTGATCAGGATTGCATTGGAAAAATAATCTGCACTTAACACCTGCGCTTCTGTTAGTTTATCCGACCCAAATATTTCACCAATGGTAGCCTTAGCAAAATCACCCGCATACAAAAATTTCTTTTTTATAAAGGGTAGCTGTTTTTGGAGTTCATCCTTATTGACAAAAGGTATTTCTTTTCCATGTATATAATAAGTAAGCACCTGCTCTTTTTTCCCATTATTGTCAAAATCATTATAATACAATTTGACAGGTTCTTTAGCTGAAGCTTTCAACCGGCTGTTTAAGCCAAGATTGCCGGCGACAAAATCTATATCATTATCGTTATCTATATCAACAGGCAATATAAAATTCCACCATCCTTTTTCTTTTGCAAGTGTCTTTTTAGAAAAGTTTCCTTTGTTATTAATGAATGCCTCAATGCCGCCCCATTCGCAAGACAAGACGAGATCTTCATCATTATCGTTATCAATATCAAACCACAATGCATTAGTAACCATCCCTACATTCGATAATTCCTTTGCATATCGTTGTGTAACATCAATAAATTTTCCAGAACCATCATTTTGCAATAAATAGGATTGCGGAATTTGTCCATATTCCCAGGGAACAGCTCTGCCCCCGACGAATACATCCACGTATCCATCACTGTTAAAATCATAGGTTTTAATACAAGAGGCCGTTAAATACAATCCTTGAAAAGCCCCTTCCAGTTTTTTAAATTGCCCCTTTCCATCATTAAGGTATACCCTGGGTAACAAATGACGATCTGTTCCATAATACTCATTCCCGCCACTTGCGATAAGGAGATCAGTATAACCATCATTGTTAACATCAGCCCATACTGCATCCACATCTTCATACATGCTGTCTTGTCCCATTTCCTGCTGGCTCGTACGGATAAATTTTCCGCCAGCTTGTTGCAGATAAATTGCATTATGAAATGTCTTAGAAGCCCCGATGAAAAAATCGTCCAGTCCATCACCGTTAATATCAGCAACAGCTAATGCAGGCCCTTCGGTCGAAACCATGTGGGGAATGAGAGGTTCCCTGTTAAATTCTATAAATGGGTTTTCGGTATGCTTATAATTAATATTGGTAGAGGCAGTAATATCTTCCATCGATTTTGTAGGGTTCCTGCCAAAAGAGGTGATTGTTTTATAATCAAACCTGGGAAGACCTTTTGAATAAGTAAATGAAAGACTCGATGAGCTATCGAAAGAAGTACTTTGATAAGTATTATCCGGCCATATCAGGAAAACGGATTCCGGTTTTATATTGTTAAGCCCAATGTGTATAGGCGTCAGCATGCTTGACTGAAATCCCCGCACAGGGCTGTTTTCATATGTTCTGATACCATCCTTTGTAAAAAGGATGACTTTAGCCCCTATGGCATTTATATTTTGTTCAGGTCCCTTGAGTTTTATCTCAACATACCGCTTATCGCTATCATCATTACTTCTGTTTTCATAAAGCAAAACAAAATCATCAATATTATTTACCACTATATCGAGGTCCCCATCATTATCAAAGTCGGCATATACTGCACCATTGGAATAGGTTAGCTTATTATTATCAATGCTGTCTTTCACATCCAGGAACTCTAAATCGCCGAGATTCTTATAAAACTTATTGGGAATTTTTATCTCTGGAAACTTGCTTATCAAAGCCATGCTGTTTTCATCCAGTTTGAGATTTTGATAGCGACTTCTATCGGATACAAAATTCACATAATCCATATCATTCAATCGCTTGGGAATACCGTTTGATATAAAAAGATCTTTCAATCCATCGTTATCAAAATCAAGCCAGAGAGAGGCCCAACTCCAATCAGTTGCATATATTCCGGAATACAGACCCAGCTCGCTAAACATACCGTTTCGCCTATTGTATTGGAGATTATTTCGGGGATATTGATAGTTGTAACCTGCGGCGATCTTGTCGAAGAAAATATCATATTCATCCTCGCCGAATGAACGTTTCAAAATATAAGGATCTTCCGGAAGCATATCCATTGAAATGATTTCCGGGAATCCGTCATTATTCACATCTGCCGCATCAACACCCATGGAAAATTTACTGGTATGCATCAAACGCAGATCATTCTCGTCTGCAAAAGTTCCATTACCCTGGTTGATGTAGAGGTAATCATTTTCATGAAAATCATTACCTATATAAAGATCAGGATGTCCGTCAAGATTAATATCGGATACCACTACACCTAATCCATAACCATTTGCCGAACTGTTGATACCCGTTGATGAAGTAACATCTTTGAATACTAAATCGCCTGGTATCGTTGGGCTTGGTCCTTCATTGCGAAAAATACGATCACCTGAAAAGCTACTAAATGTCCCTAAAAAATTGCGCCTTGAACTAAATGAACCGTTTTGGTGAACAGAGTGATTTAGTAAAAACATGTCATTATCTCCGTCTCCATCATAGTCAAAAAAAGCCGCCTGGGTACTGAATCCTGAGAAGTCCAGTCCGTACTGGCTGGCCCTGTCTTCATAAAAAGGAATGCCGTTTTTGTTTATTCCTTTGCAGATAAGCAATTGATTTTTGCTGTTTAATATCTCGTATTTACCAATCTTACAAACATAAATATCCAACAATCCATCGTTGTTGATATCTATCACCGAAACACCGGTTGACCAGCTTTTATCCTGTGGTATTCCGGCTTCTTTGGTTACATCCGCGAAAGCCAGTTTACCTTTGTTGAGGTATAATTTATTTTCGCCCTGGTTGGATGAGAAGAACAAATCAATTTTTCCATCATTATTAAAATCACCGGCGCCGACACCAGCACCATTATAAAAATACATGTAATTAAACATGTTAAACTCAGGCTTAGGTTTCAGCTTATTAATAAAATCAATCCCTGTTATTTTAGGATCAAGTGCAATAAATAACGGATCCTTTACCTTATTCTTCGAAGTGCATCCAAAGAGAATCACCCCGGAAAGCAGGAAAGGTATAAGAATAAGACTATAAGACTTTTGAGAAATCATTGGATAATTAAAACTTCTTTTCTAACCGATACAAAACGGGATGCATATTATTCCTGGTGAAAAGAATAAATCGCTGATTGTTGCTGTGTATTTCTTCAATATCCCTGACTTCTCCGCTAATTTTCAGCCCTGCCTCAGCTGGTTTTGTCCGTTCAAAATTACCTTTTCCATTATTGATAAGTACATCGCCGCAGCTGGCATCTAACCTGCCAAATTGCGGAGGATATTGAAAGCTGTTACCTCCGACGACCAAATCCAGGTGCCGGTCATTGTTCACATCCAGCACTGCAATTGCGTTGATGCTGGATAATTGAGTCATAAAAGGCAACTTTCTAATTTCAAATGACCCGTTACCATTATTTATAGCAACAATTGAACTTGAGTAGTTAAACATCTTTACCACCGATTCGTCAATCATATTTTTATTGAAAATTTGCTGGATGGATTTCCTGGCATACTCACTGTTTTTTAAATTTTCTTTTTTTAATCCCGGGAATTGATCTGTCAAGTCTTTTTTTGTCAATACAGGCATGTCCCTGCCATTAATGGTTCTCGTCCTCACCTGGTCGACAACGCCGTTTTGATCGAAATCGTTCATCCACATTTTTACCGGATGGGCAGAATCAGGACGCAGATAAAAATTCTCACCAATATTGCCCAAAATCAAATCTGACTTTCCATCTCCATTCAAATCACTGACCGCCAGGGTTTGCCAGCAACCATATAAGCCTTTAAGTCCGGTATTTTTCAGCTCGTCAAAAGTTTTTCCGTTATAGGTAAAAATCCTTGGACTCATCCACTCTCCTGCAACAATCAACTCTTCTCTTTCATCGCCATAAACATCCGCCCACGCAGCACCGGTTACCATGCCTGCGGCCGAAATAGCCTCATTCATTTTTTTGGCAACATCAGTAAAATAACCTTTCCCATCATTAAGATATAAATAGCTTGAAGGTGTTTCGCCGTATCGGTAAGCAACATTCCGGCTACCGACAAACAAATCCAGGTCGCCATCGTTATCAAAATCATTGGCGACCACCTCAGAAATATTCATGTCATTTTTGGGAAAGGCGGTGGTATCTGCCTCAAAACCTCCTTTGCCATTATTTCGATACAGCCGATGTTGTAATTGTTTCGACTTAGGGGGAACATTGTTGCCACCGGAACCAATGAATAAATCCATATCATTATCGTCATCACAATCAAAAAACAAGACAGCTACATCTTCAAAGTTGGCATACTGGTCAAAAACTTTTTGCTTTTGTTGCCTAAAGCCGCCAGCCGTTTGAAAATATAACTGTCCTGGTTGTCCTTTTGCTCCGCCAATATAAATATCATCCATTCCATCACCATTAACATCTGCCTTTGCAATCTGCGGGCCCCCCCTTGACAACATTTCAGGCAAATTTCTCTCATAATAGAAGTCTACGTAATCGTCTTCCTGGTGCTTGACCAGATTGGTTTCGACAAGTTGAAAGATTGGAGCAGCAGTCGATTCGGCTGATACCTGCTTTCTGCCCTCTGAATCCTGTTGTTTTAACTCATAAACCCTGTTTAACTCTGGTCGCACAGATTTTGAGTAAGTTGCATCGGGCCAAACCACAATGACAGAGTCGACAGTCGCGGCATTTCCTAGTCCAATAATTTGTTTATAATCAACCGATGACTGAAACCCGCGGCTTGGCTCAATTTCACGATACAAAACCTGGTCTTGCAGGTAAACTTTAATCTGGCTGCCAATCGCAAATGTATTTTTATCTCTTCCTTTGAGAGAAATGCCAATAAACTTATTTCCGCTGTTTTCCCGGGTGTTGTTCTGATAAACAAAGGCTTTTTCATTAACATTATTAATAACGAGGTCCAGGTCGCCATCATTATCAAGGTCGCCATATGCAGCACCATTTGAAAAAGATGGCTTGGTAAAGCCCCATGAAGTTCCTGCATCCGAAAATTTAAGATTCCCCTCGTTTTTAAACGCTTTATTTAAAACAGGAACAGAAGGTATTTTAGAAATAATTTCATCCACTTGTTCCTTTTTACCTGTCAGCACCATTTTTTGGATAACATCGTTAGCGAAAAAGTCAATAAAATCAAGATCCGTTACATCATGATAGATGCCGTTACAAACATAGATATCTGTCAAACCATCATTATCTGCATCAAACATCAGCGCACCCCAACTCCAATCCGAAGCGGCGACACCGCTGAAAAATCCTGTCTCTAAAAATTTGTTGTTGCCATTGTTAACCTGCAGTGTATTCTGCATAAACTGGTGGTAGAATCCCTGGTCAACCTTATACCGATAAACATCAATGTTGTCAAATGATGATGTAGTTTTAAGGCGATAGTCATCATCAGGCAACATGTCTGTGGTAAATATGTCAACCAGCCCATCATTGTTAATATCACCGATATCAGCACCCATTGAAGCGAGACTGGTATGTCCCATCCAGTCTTCTAACTCATCTTTGAAGGTTCCGTTCTTTTGATTGATGTATAAGTAATCTCTTTCAAAAAAATCGTTGGACACGTACACGTCGGGATACGAGTCTTTATTTACATCTCCAATGGTAACGCCCAATCCAAAGCTTATCAGGCTACCATGCACACCGGCCTCCTTGCTGACATCAACAAACTTGCCGTTGTCGTTTCTAAAAAGCCTGTCACCACCGCCTTTTAAAAAATCAGCGACGGGCCATTCAGCCGCTTTCAAATCCCGCTTATTGGCATAGTTGAGTGTGTTAACGGGGATAAAACTGTTGTTTATTATAAAGGCATCTAAATCGCCATCGAGATCATAATCAAAGAATGCAGCGTGTGTTGCATATCCACCTTTATTGGTGAGTCCATACTGTTCGGCAGCTTCGGTGAAGCTAACTTCTTTACCGGCGGATGAAACACCGTTGTTAATATATAATTTGCTTTGCGGAGCTACACCGTTTATATAGCCGGCACTACAAACATAAATATCGAGCCAGCCATCGTAATTGATATCTACCATCACCACGCCTGTACTCCAATCTTGTTTGTCAACAAATCCCGCCTTTTGTGAAATATCTTCAAACTGCCAATTTCCTCTATTTTTATACAGCTTATTGGCACCCATATTGGCTGTAAAAAAAACATCAGCCAGGCCGTCATTATTGATATCACCAATGGCAACACCCCCTCCGTTATAAAAATTCCGGTAGGTAAGAACGTTGAAGTCTTTCGTATCTGTTACATTATTGGAAAAGTCAATGCCAGTAGATTCCTTTAACTCGAACAGTTTTTTTTGCTTTGTTTCTGAAGTACATGAATACAAACAAAAAATGCAAAAAAAGGCAACGGAGAAGCAAAACTTAGGCGACATATTTGTCAAGCAAAAAAAGGCCATTTCTTTAAAATGGCCTTTAAAATTTATTTCTAGTTCGCAGCTCAATTATTATAACCCGGGTTTTGAGTCAGGTTAGGATTAACGGCTAATTGATTGCTGGGGATAGGGAATAACAGGTTTGTAGTGCCGTTATCTGCAGCTTTTTCCTGCCAGGCTTGCAAAAATTTACCAAACCGTATCAGGTCATTTCTTCTCCAGCACTCCCAATACATTTCTCTTCCTCTTTCATCCAAAAGAGCGTTTAAATCAGCTGAGGCCAACGCTGATGCACCACGTTTTGTACGTATCGAGTTTACAATTTCTAAAGCGGTGCTGCCATAGGGTCCTGCAGCAGTACCGGTACCACCACGAAGAATTGCTTCTGCTTTCATCAGCAAAACATCAGCTAATCTAAACATAACGTAATCGTTATTCTTTTGATCCCCGGGGGCGGCATAATCATAAGGATATTTCATTACCCTTATACCTGTAAATTCCAAAGTATTTGGGTCAGGCTCATTTATTTTCACCTCTCTGGTAAAGCTTAGCGGGGCGGTAGAAGGATTCCTGGCATTTAAAGGAGCATCGGTAGTCAAATTATACTGCCGTCCTATAAGAAATCCAACATTTGTTCTTTTCCCTGGATTAGGCAGGCCGGCCGGATAGGGATAATATCCTCCTAATCTTTTATCAGTTGGATCAAATTTATCATAAAAGTCAGAAAGTGTTGCAAACCCATTCCACCCCGAGGGATTCATGTTGTAATGTGACACCATGAAAGCGAAACCACGAACATTAGCGCCCCTATTGTCGCTGGAACTGTTATAAAAGCTATAGATACTTTCTTTTGACTTTACATCGTTGTCGGGCGCAAAAATATCGAAGAAATTATCATTCAATGTATACTTGTTACTGTTTATGATCTCATCTGCCAGGGAAATTACCTTGTTCATATCGGCAGGATCAAATGTGGGTGCTGCCCTGTTTGCATATACGCCCTTGTTCAGATAAATTTTCATTAATAATGCACGTGCAGCGTTTTTATTGGCCGTATAGGCAGGTCCTGTATCCGGAAGATCAGCGATAATATCATTTAGCTCACTAATGATAAAGTCTGCCGCCTCTAATCCTTTAAGGGTTATTGGTAATATTTTATAATCAGTCAGATCCTCCCTGTAAGGCACCTGGTCGTAGCCATCCAAAACCCAATACATAGATAAAGCCCGAAGAAATCTTGCCTCCGCTGCTTGCTGTGCCGTAGGGTTATATTGCAACACATTTGAAGCGTTAAACTGTGCAACCAGCATTTCCGTAAAAGCACCGGCGACAAATTCATGGTCAGGATTCCAGGTATGGGCGTGCAGGGCTTGCCATAACCCATTATCATACCAGTCGGGGCCACGAGTGGGAGCAATTGCTTCATCAGTCGTAATATTGGTGGTTGACCAAATATTTCCATTGCCCTGGAAGGACCCCCCAATAGAATTATAGGCATTGATCAATAACCCGGAAGCGGTAATACTGCTATTATCAGCCTGCTCCAGCTCTCCTCTGAAACTCTCGTCCAGCTTGGTGCAGGAAAATAACGAGACCGCCAGGATTAAAATCAGAAAAATTCTTATACGTTTCATATCGCTAATTATTTAATATTATAAGGAAAGGTTTATCCCCAATTGAAATGACCGTGCGGAAGGATATGGCACATATTCAATCCCCAATGAAGGAATGCCACCAAAACCACCATCCGTATTAACTTCAGGATCAAAGCCGTTATATTTTGTAATTACAAATAGGTTTTGCCCTGTTAGGGAAATATAAAGGTTTCTTATATTTTTTCCGATATCTCCCACCCGGTAGCCTATGCTGGCATTGGCCAATTTGACGTAATTGCCTTTCTCAAGGAATCGGGTTGATGGAGAAGCGGCATTGGCCCTGGATTCCTGCACATCGCCACCTAATAAGTCTTTTGCAATATTTCTTGTTCCCAGATTACCAATACCCACCACGGTTGCTGCTGTATTATTGTACAAGTAATGACCGAATGTGCCGTTAAAATTCAGTGCTGCCGAAAATTTCTTATAATTTAAGTCAGTAAATATGCCCAGGAGCATTTTAGGGTTGGGGCTTCCTGAATAAAACTTTGTAGCACCACCATTGGTTAAAATATCCTTGCCGGTCGTTTTATCAAGACCTTCCCACTTTTGGAGATACCATACATTTAAAGGCTGATTTGCAACCAATCTTTGTCCCCTTACATTGGAAAAGCCCTGCCCTCTAAGCTCACCGGTTTCATAAAAACCAGCTAAGCCTTTTACTGTATTTTTAAGAAAAGAAGCATTGCCACCGAGATTCCAGTTAAAATCCTTCCTGCTCATTATGGTGCCATTTAAAGTTATTTCGACACCTTTATTTAAAACGTACCCATCCAAATTGATCCATATTCTTCCGATTTGCGGGGCGGGATAAACAAGATTTTGTTCAAATAAAACATCGGTAGTTTTTTTATAGAAATAATCAACGGACCCGCTAATCCTGTTATCAAGAATGGTAAAATCAATCCCTGCATTTGTCGTGGCTGAAGTTTCCCATTTTAAATCTTCATTTCCATAGTTCACCTGCTCAAGGCCCCACTCTTGCCTGGAAGGGTTGTACTGTCCTATAGAAACCCTGTTTAATGAAGCACCTGAAGGAAACTCCTGGTTACCTGTTTTACCCCAACCCAAGCGTAGTTTAAGATTATTGAAAAAACTGTTGCCAGCTAAAAAATCTTCTTTAGTAATATTCCATGCGAGGCCCACAGATGGGAAATATCCATACTTATTGTTTTCACCAAATTTGGTAGAACCATCCGCCCTGAAAGTTCCTGTCAATAAATACTTGTCTTTATAATTTACAATAGCCCGTGCAAAATAAGACTGTAGCTCTGTGGTAGGGTCATCAAAGTTGAACAGAATACGGCTGGATTGTGATGAAACATGCATTATGTCATAATAATCCAGGCCGTTATTTGGGAAATCCTGCCCAAACATCCCGCTCCCTTTTGAATCAAAAATCAGCCATTCATGCCCTACCACTGCATTTAAGTTAAAATCTGAAGTGATTTGTTTATTAAAGTTTAATGTGTTGGTGATCTGGGTGTTTGTTTGCTCCTGGTTTCTTACAAATGCTGCGCCGTGGCCCTCAACACCTGGTTCATTAATCACCCTGTTAATCTGTCCTTTTCTGTTACCCACCTGGCGGTTAACGCTGTAAAGAAATTTATATTCCAGGTCCCTGGTGATCTTGTAAGAAGGAGAAATGCTGGCTATAATGGTATTAACTTTTGCTTTATCATCAAAAAAATCCAATGTAGCAAGAGGGTTAACCGTTGTTAAACCCAATCCGTGCTGAATCCAGGCTGAGTCTGTGCCAGGTTTAATTAAAGGGTGCGTTGGATTCCATTGTAATGCCTGTGATATCAAATTACCTTCAAAACCCACAAAAGCAGAAATCGGCGCAATTTGCTCATTAGTCTGTGTGACTAACACGTTTATATCGAGTCCAAGCTTTTTACTTTCTAAAAATTTGAAACTGCTTGTTAAGTTGGCGGTTATTTTCTTCAATTCAGAAGTTTTAATAATGCCTTCCTGATCGAGGTAACCAACTGATAAACGATACCGGCCATTGTCGGTACCACCACCAACTGCAACATTATAGTTTTGGGTAAGCCCTGTACGGCTGATTTCATCAAATGCGTCAACGTCTCCTCCAAAATCACCTGTGGTCACTGAATAGTCTTTCAATGCCTGCCTGTATTCTGCGGCATTTAATACTTCTAATTTCTTTAGAACATTAGAAATGCCGGTAGATGCACTTACATCTACTGTAGGTATACCTGATTTCCCACGTTTTGTATTTATTATTACCACTCCATTAGCGCCTCTTGATCCATAAATAGCAGTTGCAGAAGCATCTTTTAAAATTTCAATGCTGGCAATATCATTTGGGTTGATATAATTTAAAGGATTACCCCCATCGTTTCCAATGTTTCTCCCTTGACCACCTGGCCTTGCTGAACCACCCGACAAAGGAACACCATCAAGAACAAACAGTGGCTGGTTACCAGATCTGATAGAAGAAGAACCTCGGATTCTAACTGTGGTTGAACCGCCTGGCTGACCAGTATTATTAATAACTAAAACCCCCGCCGCTTTACCCTGTATCAACTGATCAGGTGAAGTATAGGTTCCTTTATTAAAGTCTTTTGCTTGTACAGATGCTACGGATCCGGTCAAGTCTTTCTTTCTTGCCGTACCATATCCTATAACAACCACTTCGCTTAGCCCCGCTGAAGCGGCGACCAAAGAGACATCAATTGAAGTCTTATCAGTAATATCCAATTCTTGCCTTTCAAATTCGGCAGATGATATCACTAACGTGTTAATTCCAGCAGGGACAGAAATTCTAAATGTACCATCAGCGGAGGTTGACGTACCCGTTCTGGAACCTTTGGGTTGTACTGATGCTCCGACAACCGGAGAACCATCTTTTGAGTCAGTAACCTTACCAGTTACAACTTTTTCTTGCGCCAGTGCAGAGAAGGAAAAGAGCAGGAATGGCAACAAGAATGCATAGAGCAGTCGTTTCATTGACATAAGCATTCGTTTTTGTGAGTTTAGCAGATAAAGGAGACTACAAATGTGTAGCCTTGACACAATTTAAAAAATTATTAGTTTCTTAACAAAAAAAATCTTTTTCCCGAGTGTCAATTCCTACCAACTAATAAAAGGCCACGGATATGTGCAAATAGCTGCATGCTGTTTTTAAAAATTATTGTCGGCATTTTATTGAGTGTACAGGAATTATAAAATTATTTTTCAGACATTTATCACTGGCGGAGTTTCCATTTAAAATAAATTAGAACGTTATCGCAAACGATAACGACAACGTTTGCAGTGTAAAACTTTTCCCAAGCTTGCTTATGAAATCGAGGACAACTCTGAAAAAAATATCAACCAATCTAAACCTGAGTATCGCAACGGTATCAAGGGCTTTGAAAAATCATCCCGATATTTCAGACGAGACTAAACAAAAAGTAAAGGAGCTGGCTTCCCTTCTTGAATATGAACCCAACACCTATGCCATCAATCTGCGAACAAATTCAAGTAAAATCTTTGGCTTGATTGTTCCTAAAATATCAAACACCTTTTACGATTCTTTTATTGAAGCAGCGGAACAAAAAGCGAGAGAGTTCGGATTTTCATTAATGATCCTGCAGTCAGGTGACGATCCTTTGATGGAAGCAGAAAATCTCCGGCTATGCAGGGCCAACCGCGTTGCAGGTATTATAATTTCTATCGTTCCGGGTTCTTCGCCCGAGCCGTTTAAAAAGGTTGAAGACGCAGGTATTCCTTTCATCTTCTTTGACAGGGTACCGGACACAGACGCCTGCAATAAAGTTTGCCTGGCTGATAACGAAGCCGCTATTCTTGCTGCCAACTCAATCATTAACCATGACAAGAAAAGAGTATTGGCTCTATTTGGGAACAACCAACTTTCCATTACGCAAAAAAGATGGAAAGCATTTGCAGACACATTTGAACAAGCATCACCACAGACAAAAATTTTTACCAGGCATTGCGAAAATTCTAATGAAGCGGAGCGAACTACGCTTGAGTTTTGTGCATCAAAAAGCATCGATCATGTGTTTGCGATGAGTGACGAGATCCTGGTTGGAGTAATGAAAGCTTTGTACCAACTGAAAATTCGTATTCCTGAAGAAGTGTCTGTCTCAGCTATAAGCAATGGATTTTTACCCACAATTTTTAACCCTACCATTACGCATGTGGAAACCAGCGGTTACGAATTGGGTAAATTAGCCATTCAACGGTTGATAGATTACCTGGCTGGTCAAACATTTACCCGTTCAATTATTTTACCATCACGATTGATAGAGGGAAGTTCAATGTAAAATAATGAGTACGCAGAATTTTAGAAGGCTTCCCGTCTGTTAATTTCCCCCTGATCATAGATGCCAACAAATAAAAAAAGCCAGCTAAACAGCCGGCTTTTGAAAAAACTATATTATGATTATTGCTTGACTACAGAATACTTCATGGTAATAAAATTGACATTAATCTCATAGGTTCCGTCTTCACCGGGGGCAGGAGTATTAGATCCCGGCACGTCGCCGTCGGCCAGTAATGTTCCCCCGGTTGCGCTGGTACCACCATACTTGTGATCCCAACTTCCGTTTACGGGTAAGAATAGATAAGATTTGCCGGCAGTCAGTGGTAATGTTATTTTAAACGAAGTATTTCCTGTTTGCGTGAATTGCTGAGATGGTACAGGAACCGGATTACTCCATCCACCGGCAGTGGCGTCTCCAACTATAAATAGATTAGAAGGTCCATCGTAGGGGGTAACTGAATAGGTATTGGTAGCAAAATTTACAATGATCTTATATAAACCGTCCACAGCCGGGGCCGGGGTATTAGAACCAGGCACAGCACCATCTGCCAATAATGCACCGCCTGTTGCACTTGTGCCACCGTATTTGTGATCCCAACTTCCATTTACAGGCAAGAACAAATAACTTTTTCCGGCGGTAAGATTAATAACAATGCCATACGATACATTATCGATCGGGGTGAATTGTTGAGACGGCACCGAAACAGGATTGCTCCAGCCACCGGGTGTCGCATCTCCGACAATATAAAGATTGGAAGGAACAGGTATTTGTGTGACAGTGTATTTACTGGTCTGGAAGTTTACAACAATTTTATACACCCCACTTGTAGCTGGCGCCGGGGTGTTGGAGCCGGGCACTGCCCCATCTTTCAACAATTCACCTGCAGTTGATACTCCATCGGTAGATCCACCATACTTATGATCCCAACTTCCGTTAACAGGTAAGAATAAGTAGCTCTTGCCGGCGGTCAGGCCAATCGTAATGCTAAATGAATAGTCATCTACTTTAGTAAATTGTTGCGAGGGTGTTGGAACCGGGTTAGACCAGCCACCGGGTGTTGCATCGCCGACTATAAAAAGATTAGCCGGGACAGGAACGTAGCTTGCAATGGTGATGCTAACAGCATTGGAATAAGAAACTGCGCCTTGCACGGTAGTCGCTTTTATACGGTATTCAACTTTTCCCGGACTGCCGCCTACAACACCTGCCTTCAACGCCGTTTCGTTCATCTCTGCTTCTGTCAAAGACTTGCTGTAAACTGATGATCCTATTGCAATCTCCTGCGGTGTTGCAAAATTTTTTGTAGCTGAGTCATACTGCAACACATAGTTTATGGTGCCGGTATAACCATTAAAAGAAGGCGTCCAGCTAAACTTATTGGAATGTTGCGTAGCTGTTACTATTGACGGCGTCACAGAGGTCTTCTCCGTTGTCAAAACAGAAGGATCATTATAGGGGGTAACGGCTAGTTTGACAACATTAGAGACATATTGTTCATTGTTGTTACTATAAGAAGACACCACCCTGATATCCATATTGTATGGCACACCCAATGCAAATCCATAGTTTAATAATATCGCATTTAGTTCCTTTCCTTTAAGTGTATCGCTCAGTCTACCAGTTATTGTTTTGGTTGTCTTTTTGGAAAAATTTCTGCCCGCAGAGTCTATTTCAATATTAAACTTATAGGTGGATGAATCTGTTGCATAGCCAGGGCTTGTCCATGAGAATGCGACAACCCCTTTTGTCGAGTCTGCAGGGCTTGCTACCACGGCAGTTTGGGAAGCAGTAAGCGTCACAGCCTTGCCTTCGTTGTAAAAGGGCAGGTCGTCAACTTTATGACAAGCTGAAAAAACCGTCAGACCCGCCATTACAATCATTATCTTATTGATGATATTTTTCATTTTCAAAAGCAGTTTATTGAGTTACTGTGGTGTAAGTTTATACTTACCGGTTTGAAAGTTTACTTCAATTTTATATTTGCCAACACCTGGCGAGGCGAATTGAGGGTCTGCATCTTTTTTCTCAAAATCCCCTGAAAGGGCAGCACCGGCTGTAATGGCGTGGTACTGGGTGCTCCAAACCCCCGGTTGCTGTATCAGTTTATAACCACCTGTTTTATCAAAATCCACTATCAATTCATAATGCATTATGTCCACTTTTGTAAATTTTAAACTTGCATCATAAGGGGAAGGCAGGGGGTTAGCCCAGTCCGGAGATGGAAAACAATCACCCGTAACCCATAAATTACCGTCAGCATAGTTGTTGGCTGCAGTGCCTGGGGGTTCTACTGCAAAATCGAGATAGGGAGTGATTTTTATTTTGACCACGTTGGAGTAAAGAGGAAGGCTATTGTTTATCAATGCTGATTTCACTCTTATTTCTGTGTTATACGCCTTACCTGCCTGCAATTCCATTTTTGAAAGCAGCGTATTTAATTCTTTTACAGTTAACGTCACACCGAGTTCATTGGCTATTGCCATCTCCTGGATATTACGGTTGGTGGTGAAGTTTGAACCAAGCGTATCAACCTGCAAAGTATATGTTACGTTTTGTGAGCTGATACCGGTATTGAACCTATAACCGGGGTTTGTCCAGTTAAATATCAGAGCTACCGCATCTTTTTGGGTGTTATCAAGTGCTATATCTGCAGTCGAGGATGCGGTAAGAACAGGCGGCACTGCACTTTCAAAAATCACCCTGTGTTCATCCTTTTTGCAGGAGATCAATGTGGCTGTTATCAAAAAAACACTCATTATTTTATTCATACTTTTCATTGCAATCATTTTAATTTATTACGGATAGAACAGCATTAATTATAACCGTCGTTTTGTGTAAGGTTAGGATTGGAAGACAGTACACTGGCAGGTATCGGAAATAAATTATACTTTGCTTCTACTGCCGTGCCTGAACTAACACCTCCTTTCCATGGCCACAAATAAGTATTTGTCGTTAACTGGTTATAGCGTACCAGGTCTGTTCTGCGATGTCCCTCCCAATATAATTCACGGGCTCTTTCATCAAGCACAAATTGCAATGTCAATTCACCTGCTGTTATGTTGCCGGATGTACTTCCACCATATGCTCTTGTTCTTACTGTATTTATATAATCCAATGCGATGGCGGCACTTCCCGTCGTAGCGCCTCTTAACACAGCTTCCGCGTAGATCAGGTACATTTCAGATAAACGAAAGACAGGAAAATCAATATCTGCAAATGTTCTTTGAGTAACATCCCGTATCTCAAGACTATCACTTCGTTTGTTTACATACTTTTTGATATGCAGACCGCCTTCAAACAACGGATCCTGTTCCAGTGAAGGAATGTTTAAGTTGCTTGTACCATATACAGATGTCGTAAACAATGCTCTTTTATCAGTGTTACCGCTGAGATCGGAAAACCGGTCGGCTAATCCTTTTGTAGCTACATATCCCTTCCAGCCACTTGACCCGTCTTTATAGAAATCTTTCTTATCACCTGCACTGGCAGCATTTACAAAAAAGGTGGTATTACCATACGACTTTAATGTCACTCCATCACATTGCACAGCGAAAATGAGTTCATTGGTATGCTTGTGATTGTCCGCCATAAATAATTGTTCGTAGCCGCTATACCCCTTCACAACAGCCTGGTTTAAGGAGTAACCGCCGTTAATTACTTTTTGAGCATAGGTGGCAGCCTCATTCCATTTAGCAGTGCCCGTATACACCTGCGCATTAAGATATATTCGTGCCAACAACGCCCAGGCGGCACCCTGGTCCACTCTTCCATATACAGCGGTTTTTACAGGTGCCATTTCGTTTTCAATTGCTTTCAATTCGGATTCAACATAAGCAAACAATTCTCCCCTGCTAATTTCTCCAGGCAACTCGGTACCCACTATATTATCTTCGGTGATAAAGGTGGACTTTCCAAACAAATCCATCATTAGCCAGTAATTGAATGCGCGGAGAAAACGAACCTCTCCTCTTGATTTTTTTATATCATCAGCATCCGCTCCTGTTATTCCCCTGGCAGCAACCTTTTCGTCTGTTGACTCTCTCAGGTATTCGTTGATCAATGTAATATTCCAGATAGGTCTTGCGTACATACCCTTCAGAAAAGGATCTGAAGGTGTCCATTTTAAGCTGTGATAATCTTTAATGGTTTGATCATTCCAACCACACATGGCTTCATCAGTAGGTAATTCCTGGCAATTAAAAAACGGACGGATAAAAGCGATTTGCGATCCTTCATCAAGGCCGCCTGAAATATCCGGGTTGCCTACACCATCTACAGCAAGACCGCCATTGCCCCCCGATGCCAGTGAACCGTAAATTTTAGCTAATACGTTTTTATAAGCAGCTGCATCTGCATACGCTTTATCAGGTGTCAGGTCATTTTGCGGAAACAGGTCTAATTTTTTGGCACAGGATTGCAACACAAAAACCGAAATAATTAGAAGCAACAACCTATGAATCTTTTTATTTAACATACACTAAGTTTTAGTTTTTTAAAAATCAAGGTTAATACCCAACGAGAAAATTCTCGGACGAGGATAAATATTATTGTCGATACCATCTGCCCGGGAATTTTCGGGATCCAATCCCTTGTATTTTGTAAACACAGCTACATTTTGCACACTGGCATTTAGCCTCGCCTTTATTCCCGAGTGAGAAATATTTCCAAGATTGTAACCGATGTTTATATTATCCCATCTCAGGAAAGATGCGTTTTGGATATAATAATCGGAAATATATTGTTGGTTGTTGAACCCTGTAACAAGATAGTCAGCCGATGCATTCCTGATAAATGTTTGCGGGTCTTTGATGGCATTTAATACACCATTTCCTGCAGCGTAATTATTATATAAATAATTACCGAACATGCCATGGAAGGCAACTCCGAAATTCCATTTTTTATACGCCACCTGGGAATTAATGCCCAGCAATACGTCCGGGGCGGGTTTTTTATATAAATATTGGTCATTTGCCACCCCATTTCTGTCTATGTCTTCAAACAAACCGTCAATCGGTTTGCCATCTTTATCATATACCTGTTTTTTAACGTAAAAAGAATAAGGTGCATAGCCCACTGTGATCTTTCCAATATAATTACCCGTTCCACCGGAAATTCCGCCCACATCAAAGCCCGGAAAATTGGGATCGTTTCTTTTCGTCAGATTTGTGACTTTTGTTTCGTTATAAGTAACATTAAATCCAAAATCCCAACTAAGGTCCTTGTTTCTTACAGGTACTGTGTTCAAAACAAATTCAACTCCCTTATTTTCGATATTACCTACATTGGTGGTGAGACTGATATTGAAATTAGAGCCAGGCGCTACATCTACAGTAGCCAGCAGGTCTTTCGTTTTTTTGAAATAACCATCCACGCTGCCTGATATCCTATTATTCAAAAAAGCGAAATCAATCCCGATATTCGAAGTAGTAGTTGTTTCCCATTTGACATTTTTATCATATGGTGCCGGACGGTAAAAATGGTAATATGCATCGCCAAACTGGTATTGGGCATTATCATAGCTTGGGGAATACCTGGGGAGGTAAGCGTAATTATCTATTCCATCCTGTTGGCCTGTCTGACCCCATCCCAATCTCAATTTCAGATCTGTTATTTTATCGCTTGCTTTGAAAAATTCTTCCTTCAATTTCCATGCTACGGCTACAGCCGGGAAATATCCAACACGGTTATCTTTAGAAAATCTTGAGCTGGCATCTCTTCTTAACGATGCAGTTAGAAGATATTTGTCATTATGGGTAAAGTTGATTCTTCCGATATATGACTCCAGCCGGTTTTGTGGTTTATCCGTTGGAAAGGTTGGAATAGTTGCATTGATCGTATCACCATCCTGGGTGAATTTTGGAAAATTTTTTACATCGGTATAAAAATCCTGGTAGCTGTGACCAACCAATACATCTATCTTGCTTTTTATACTCTTCACGTCTTTTGAATAAAATAATTGTGCGTCAAACAACAGGTTGGATTTACTCTGCTCATAGTAAGAAAACTGACCTTTTGTGTTGGCGTTGGTAACAAGAATAGAATCGATGTTATCATTTCCTGATCCCTTGGTTTTATCCATACCAAAATTCAGCAACACATGCAGGTCAGGAAAAAAATGCAGCTTATAGTCCAATTGCATGTTCCCGATAAAACGGTTCACTTTGGATTTATTGTCGCGAAACTCCAATAAGCTGATGGGATTGGGCTGCGATGAGCCACCATTGGTGCCGATCGGTTTGCCATTTGCATCCAGCCATTCAAAATACCCGCCGTACTTGTTGCCTGAGTGAATAGCCTGTGAAGGGTCAAATGAAGCAGCAGCGCCAACTGCACCTTCGTTGGCAAATGTATTTTTTGTCTGGACTCCTTTCAGGTTTACGTTTACAGAAAGATGATCATTCAAAAATTTGGGCGAAAGATTCAATGCTCCTGATAAGCGATTAAAATGATTGGTCTTAAGAATACCATCCTGTGTAAGATAACCCAACGAAGCCCTGAATGGAATATTTTTTATAGCGCCTGCTGCGCTGACATTATTATCAAATCCAAATGCTTCCTGGTAGATCTGCTCCTGCCAGTCAGTGTTAGCTGAACCCAATAGATTTTTAAATGTATTATTGCCCGTAGCGGCAGCATTATCAGTTATGATTTTGCGTATTTGATCTCCATTTAGCACATCCACCTTATCAGTTATCACTCCCAAAGAAAGCATGGTATTGTAGTTAAAGGTTACTTTACCGCCTTTACCTTTCTTTGTAGTAATGATCAGCACACCATTTGAAGCTCTCGAACCATATAATGCGGTAGCTGAAGCATCTTTTAAAACACTGATTGATTCAATATCGTTTGGATTGATTGTATTGAGCAGGTTGGCTGAGCCAGGAATACCATTTCCTTCTACGGGCACCCCGTCAATAACAATTAATGGATCGTTAGAAGCATTGAGCGATGCGCCTCCGCGTATTCGAATTGTACTACCTCCCCCAGCAGCTCCTCCACCAGTTGTTACCTGAAGCCCTGCCACTTTACCAACAAGTAACTGTTCTGATGAGTTGATGTTTCCTTTCTGAAAATCTTTTGCTGAAACCGAAGTAACCGAACCCGTGAGATCACCTTTCCTGCGGGTACCATAGGCAATCACTACTATTTCTCCAAGAGAAGTAGTGCTGGCAACCATGGATACGCCAGCTGAAGTCTTACCGGTAATGTTTATCTCCTGGGTGCCATACCCAACGGAAGAAAAAACCAAAGTGGTCACAGAACTGGCAACCGAAATCTGATAGCTACCATCCGGGCCCGTTTGAGTACCAGTCGTTCCACCTTTTGGCGATACGCTGACACCTGCAAGACCCGAACCATCCCTGGAGTCAGTTACTTTACCGGAAACCACCTTGTTTTGCGAATACGAAAAGAGAGAGAAAAAAAGCATGGCCAATAATGCCATTGCTCTTAGCAGCTTTTTACAGCACATAAGCAATCGTTGATTTGTTAAGCAATTCAGTTTTCTCCAATACACGACGTCGTGTATTCAGAACACAATGTTAGTGTATTTTCTACACATTCAAAAAAAATCCCGATTTTTGTTCTTGATCTTACGCAGAAAATTTTTTAAGGCTTTTTCTTTTCGAAGGAGATTTTTACTTAAATCGCGGGTTGAGTGAGTATAATTTGCCGGGACGATGCGGCACATCGATCTCCATTTCATTCAGATCTGTCAGCCAATCTTTTATTGCAATTTTTTTGCGGAAATTCCGCCTGTCAAGGCTAACATTTAATATGGCTTCATAAAGCTCCTGTAGTTCCCTTAATGAGAATTTTTCGGGCAACAGGTTAAAAATTACGGGATGATCCATTACCTGTTCTCTCAACCGGTTGAGGCAGGTATCTACAATTGCTTTATGGTCAAAAGCCAGCTCCTTAATGTTTTTTACAGGGTGCCAGTGAAGGTCGTTATTGTCAAGCTTTAGATTTTGATGCTTGGAATCAATCAATGAATAATATGCTGTGGTGATAACCCTCCCCGACGGGTGCCTGTTGATGCTACCAAAAGTATGTACCTGCTCAAGATAGACATCTTCCATTCCTGTCCGTTCACGCAGTATCCTGTATGAAGCACTATCCAGGTCTTCATCAGGACGAACCAGGTCACCCAACAAAGAGTCCAAGCCTGAAAACTCCTCCAGGTCGGATTTTATCAATAATACTTTTAATTCTTTATTATCATAGCAAAAGATCACGCAGTCCACTGAAATGGCAATATTGAAATAATCAAGGTGACTTATCTTTTCTAACTCAGCCGTTTTTAATTGCGATGCTTTTGTCATGTCGATTCTATTTGATTACTGGATCATGATTTTTACCAATCCAGTCTGTTTCCCGGATTGAATTTTTAGCATATAGATTCCGGCCGGCAAATTATTGATTTTATCAGTAAGAGATAGCCGATGTTTACCTTTCGTCAACATACCTGAATAAATACTTCCTGCCTGTTGCCCTAATGCGTTGATTAGTTGAACTTGCGCTTTGCCTGTTTCAGGGATATCTACTTCCAATACTGTCGAAGTTGAAACAGGATTTGGATACACTATTGAAGCCAGTTTATGCCGGGGGCCACTGATATCAATTACAGGAGTTGTGATAGCATTGACAATATTTTTGCTGACATATACGTGGTATTCGCCTGGCAGTAATGGCAGATTTTGGACAGTGCCTGTTGCAGTGATTGCTTCGCCTGTAAGATAGTCATACCAGGTTCCGGCACTTTGAAAAGAAACAGATGCTGTTTGAGCTATTACATCAAAATTGGCAACAATCAAAGCACTTAAATTTGGCTCAGAAATTCTAAAGTATTTAACAGCATTGACCAGGTTATAATCAAAGTTGGAGCTATTAAACAGGGCCGCCTGTGTCTTTCTAAGTTGAATTAATGCAGTGTTTACTTCGAACAATCGTTTCCTTTCTACCTCCTGCATGTATTCCCAGCGAGGCTCTTTAGGTGTAAGCTTACAGCCATCATTTGTGCTATAGGGTTGCGGAATAGTATTATCAGTACAAGCAAAAATTGACTTGTCGTATCCCCGTTCACCAAACTGCCAGATCATCTTAGGTCCCGGGATAGTCAGAAATAGCGAATTGGCTGCCTCCATCCTACGCAGGGCGGTAGCTTTATTTTTCACACTATACGAGCCGGAAGAATTTCCAAAGCTGAGGTTTTTATACATGAGTCTTTCCTCATCGTGGCTTTCCATATAACCGACCAGGTAAGGATTGGTAAATCCTCTTTCATTGCTGTTGTAAACGACTGAAGAAAGGTTGGATTTGTTGTTATCGTGATACCCCATGGTAGCCTCGTTATAGGCCCTGTTCAATCCTGCTCCGCTCCAAAGTAAAAAGCCAAGGTTTTGCAAAACCTGCTCTTCGTCTTTTGCAGCAAGATGTTCTAAAATGAGATAGGCGCCGCTATGATACTTATTGATCGTATCAGCATATTCTTTTAAAATATCGATCCTGCTTTGATCATATGCACTGAATTGACCATCATTCGTAGATGGCTTTTGGGTGAGACCTTTTGTGAAATCCAACCGGTAGCCATCAATTTTATACTCCTTCAGCCAGTGATCAAAAACCCGGTGCCAATAATATTTGGTAACAGCTTTTTCATGATTGAAATCCTGACCGAAGCCGAAGGCATGTGGCTGCACTTCATTGAACCAGGGATTGTTGGCAGCGGGCCTGTTCAATGCAGTATTCCAATACAGTTGTGCTAAAGGGCTTTGACCAAAGCTGTGATTAGGCACCATGTCCAGCAAAACTGCCATCTGCTTTTTGTGACAGGAGTCTATAAACTCTTTCAGTTTATTTTTCGTTCCATAATATTTATCCGGTGCAAAGTAGAAAGAGGGATTATAACCCCAACTATCGTTACCTTCAAACTCACTGACTGGCATTAGTTCTATGGCATTTATTCCTAAACGTTGCAGGTAGCTTAGTGTATCGATTACCGTTTGCCAGTTATGCGTATTTGTAAAATCTCTCATCAGCAATTCATAAATAATCAGGTTTTGCTTATCGGGCCGGGTAAATGAAGTCGCCTGCCAGTTGTAACTGGGGACATTGGTTTGTACTACCGTCACGTTTCCTGTCGTCAGCCCTGTTGGGTAAGCTTTTAATCCCGGGTAAATGGTTGCATCGATATATTGATCTTCGGCAGATAAAATTTTTTCTGAATATGGATCAGCTATTTTTAAAGTACCATCCACCAAATATTGAAAAGCATATTCCTGCGCCGGTATGAGATTTTTGATGGTGATCCACCAATAGTTTCCATCAGGAGTCTTGTTCATCTGGTAGTCTGCCTGCTCATCCCAACTGTTTCCGGCCAGTTCGCCAATAACGGATATTCTGTTCTTCCCGGGTGCATATAGTACAAGTGTAATCTCTGTATTATTAGCACTATAGTTAATACCATCCCTGACTCCAGGGGGTAATGGAGAAATAGCAACCCCACCAGCCACAAAAAATTTGATCGAATCTCTTTTGACTAAGGAACCATCGATAGCTTCTGCGTATATAGTGTTATTGCCTCCTGTAGTTATTGTTGGATTGGCTGAGATGGTAGTAGCCGAGGTAGCAGTTTGTATCAAGATCCCGTTCAAATAGAGGCTGAGGGTAGCCGGTTTGTTCGAAATAGCTGTTAGTGCAATATTATCGCCGACTGTTTTAGTAAAAGGTTCTGGTTTGGGAATGTATTCAGGCTGAAAAACAGGAACGGCAAAGCGAATAGCAACGCTGCTATCGTACACGGGCACATACATATTACCATTATCAATCGAAACATCGGTGTTCCGTTGCACTTTATTACCTGCAGCATCCCTGAAAAGTATGGCGATGGCCTTGACCGTTTCTCCCGCATTTACATTAAAAAAAGTACGGACATTATTTATTGAATAAGACCATTTATTAGTGCCAGCAACGGTAGCCTGTGCAGTGACGTCAGCCGTGCCCCATGCGAAGCGAACATATTTCCAATCACCTGCGTTTGTACTGCTGCTTGTAATAAGACCGATATGCACATACACATTTCCGGAAAAACCCATTAACCCCTGGTTACCTTTTGTGGCGTCAACAGTGATTGTAATATTATCATCATCTTTTGGGAAGGCGGGAGTCCAGGTCAATAACTGAGAATGAACAAAGAGAACACAATGAAGCCATATTATGGCAAGCAGCAATCGTTTCATAAAGCTCGTTTTGGCAAATAATGGAGTCGAAGATACAAATATGTACTTATAACACATTAATTTTTCCTGATTAGGTTTTCTAGCTGAATCTCATTAGCATCGCCTTACTAACTTTACAACCAAACAAGCAGGTATGTATTCAAAAGAAGCAACCCTAAAAATTCAGAAACAGGCGACAGGATTTATCAAAAAATTGGAAACTGGTTCAATACACGCTAACGAAATTGAGGACCTGCGAAATGTATTACGCTTTCATGAATACCGGTATTATATCCTGAATGATCCGCTTATTTCCGATTTTGAATACGACCAGCTATATAAAGCCCTTGAAAAATTGGAAGAAGCAGATCCGTCACTCATTACTTCCGACTCTCCTACGCAAAGGGTGGCAAAAGGTTTAACCAAAGATTTCCCAACCGTACAGCACCTCGTACCAATGCTTTCACTTGACAACTCCTACAATGCTGAAGACCTCGTCGATTTTGACAGGAAAGCGAGGGAACTGACCGGGCTAAAGGAAATTGAATACTGTGTAGAGCCAAAGTTTGATGGCGGCAGTATTTCCCTGATATATGAAGACGATTTCCTCATTCGTGGAGCCACCCGCGGCAATGGTGTGGAAGGAGATAATATTACTACCAATATTAAGCAGATCAGGAGTATCCCTCTCTCCGCTAAATTTTCGGAGTATGGTATACAGCAGATTGAAATACGGGGCGAAGTGCTGATCAATAAAAAGAATTTTGCAAAATATAACGAGCAGCTGATTGAACAAGGTCTGCCGCCACTAGCGAATCCGCGGAATGCAGCTTCGGGGACCCTTCGAATAAAAGATCCCAAAGAAGTAAGCAAGAGAAGCCTTGAGGCTTTTGTGTACAATATCAGTGATGTGACATTACTACCCAAGGCAACTACTCCGCAGCAATTACAAACACACTCCGGCTCTTTGGAGATGCTGTGGGAATGTGGCTTCAGAAGTCCTCAACAGGAAAAAAAAGTGTTGAAAGGAATTGACGCTGTAATTTCTTATTGCACCGGGTTTGAATTAAAGCGGGATAATCTTCCCTATGAAATAGATGGGATGGTGATCAAGGTGAACGAAGTAGCCCTGCAGGATAAAATGGGCATGACTACGCATCATCCCCGATGGGCCATTGCTTATAAATTTAAGGCAAGACAGGCTACCAGTAAATTGCTGAATGTTGAATTCCAGGTTGGGAGAACAGGTTCCATCACGCCGGTAGCAAAAATTAAACCTGTTCCTATCGGTGGTGTTACGGTTTCCTCTATTTCCCTTTTTAATGAGGATATTATTAAAGAAAAAGACCTGATGATTGGCGATTCGGTGCTTGTGGAAAGAGCCGGTGATGTAATTCCATATATTGTAAAATCCCTGGCAGATGTAAGAACAGGCAGGGAAACAAAAATCGAATTTCCCAAGACCTGTCCTGTATGCGATAGCCAATTATTTAAGGAAGAGGGTGAAGCAGTGTGGCGGTGCATCAATATAGAGTGCCCGGCCCAGGTGGTGGAACGCATTATCCATTTCGTCAGTAAAGATGCTATGGACATCCGGGGCTTTGGTGAAGCCAATGTGAGAAAGTTTTACGAAATGGGTTTGCTGAAGGATATTCCTGGCATCTACGAGCTGGATTTTGAAAAGATCGGCAGCCTGGAAGGTTTTGGGAAAAAATCGATTGATAACCTGCAATCAGCCATTGATAATTCAAAAAAACAGCCATTGCACCGATTGATATTCGGGTTAGGAATCCGTTTTGTCGGCGAAACAACCGCAAAGACATTGGCACAGGCTGTCCACCATTTACTCGATCTGAAAAAGTATTCGCTGGAAGATCTATTGAACCTGGAAGACATCGGCCCCAAAGTAGCCGGCAGCATTGTTCATTTTTTCAGTAATGAAGACAATATTAGTATGCTGCAAAAGCTGGAATCCATTGGACTGCAACTAAAAAATGCAAAAAAGGAGCATGCTTCGGGAGGCAACCTCGAAGGATTGAGTTTTTTGTTTACTGGTACACTCCCGACGCTTAAAAGAAGTGATGCAGAGGAAATGGTAGAAAAAAATGGCGGTAAAATAGTCGGCGGCGTCAGCAGTAAGCTGAACTACCTGGTAGTAGGTGAAGATGCCGGCAGCAAATTGGAAAAAGCAAAAAAAATAAATACGGTCAAAATTATTTCGGAGGCGGAGTTCTTAAAAATGCTTGCATGATTAAACAATGGATAAAAGAGACACTGAAAAAAATTAGTGCCGCTGCCTTCAAAAAAGAATTAAACAGCCTTGATTCCATTGCTACCGCTTATCAGCAGCTACAGGAAAAAAATAACCCCGGTTGGATAAACGTGGTAAACACTTGTGCGGGGATTGTTTTTTCAAAAGACAGGGCCATGCAGTTGCATGCATTGCTCGCAAGCTATTTCTCTTATGTAAAAAATCCTTCGCCACTTTATATTCTTTATACTTTCTCCAACGAAAGGCATGCAAGATCGTATGATGAATTAAAATCAATTTTCGGTAGCAAAGAGGTTGTTTTTATAAAAGAGTCCGCATTTAAGCCCGATCTTGAGAAGTTACTGGAGTCAATCGACAGTGATAATCTTTTTTTCATGACAGACGATGGCTTATTTATCGATTCGTTTGACATGAAAGAGGTCATAGTTTTTAATCCGGTTCGCATTATTCCCAGCCTGATCAAGGGGTTGGATCTTACTTATTGCTATATACAGGATAGGAAACAGCATCTTCCTCCATTTATTCCAATACCGGAATGCGATATGCCTGTTTATATGAAATGCTGGGAGTGGAATAAAGCTGAAAGTTTTTCTGACTGGGCGTATCCTTTATCATTGGATGTTACCTTTTATGATAGAAAGGAAATCAAAGCATTAATTGTGAATAGCTCTTATAAAGGTCCTAACAGCCTGGAAACAGCTTTACATAATCAGTATTCACCGATATTCCTGCAACGAAAGGGAATATGTTATGAGAAGGCCAAATACGTCAATATTGTATGCAATGTTGTGAATACAGAACATAACAATCGCAATACTGGTTTACACTCAATTGATGATCTCCTAAAAAAGTGGGAAGAAGGCTATAGGATTCAATACGAAATTTTTTTTGGAAAGAAATGGGCCGAGGTGGAACAGTCCTCATTTAATTTTATAAAACGATAACCTATTTAATAAAAATTTGTCCCATCATGTTACAAGTATCAACGATAAGGTTTCTAAAAGATCTGAGTAAGAATAATAATAAGCCCTGGTTTGATGCGCACCGCCAGCGATATGAAGAAGCGAAAAATGATTTTGCGCAGTTTATTCAAGCGGTGATTGATAAGCATGCAAAAAAAGATCCGGCGATTGGTCACCTCAAAGCAAAGGATTGCACGTTCCGCATTAATCGTGACGTTCGTTTTTCGAAAGACAAATCACCCTATAAAAACAATATGGGAGCCTATATTAACCAGGGAGGAAAAAAATCTTTATTGGGTGGTTACTATTTTCATTGTCAGCCCGGGCAAAGTTTTGTCGGTGGTGGTCTTTGGATGCCAATGCCGCCGGAATTAAAAAAGGTAAGGCAGGAAATAGATTATAACCTCGATGCTTTTAAAAAGATCGTTGGCTCAAAAAAATTCAGAGAAGTGTACGGCGGTTTGTCAAAAGATGCAGAATATGTTTTGAGCCGGGTACCTAAGGGTTATGAGCCAGATAATCCGGCCGCTGAGTTTTTGAAAATGAAAAGTTTTGTTGCTATGACGCCCATAAAGGATGCAGAACTAGGCTCGAAAGATCTTTTAAAAAAGGTATCAACTGCTTTTGAAACATTACAACCCATGCTAGCCTTTATCAATCAAAGTATTGAGGGGTAAAAACAACCATATTTTATTGGTTCAAATCCCGGGTCTTGACCCGGGATTTTCTTTTAATTAACAATATAGTTTTTGCATTTCAATGTTTAAACATTAATTTTACAGTCTAAAATAAAAACATATGGCAACCTGGACAATTGATACCGCACACTCTGAGATCGGTTTTAAAGTAAAACACCTTGTGATCTCTACAGTTTCTGGAAAATTTAATTCGTTTGAAGGCAAATTGGAAGGAGACCCCACTGACCTGACAAATACACAAATTTCATTTACTGCCGATATCGACAGCATTACTACCGGTAATGAACAAAGAGACGGACATTTGAAGTCGGCTGATTTTTTTGATGCAGCCAATCATCCCAAACTTACATTTAAGTCTACTGCAATCGTACCGAAGGGCGACAATGAGTATAAGGTAACAGGCAATATGACAATCAGGAATACGACAAAACCTTTAACGTTAAACGTTGATTTTGGTGGTATTCAAAACAATCTTTACGGACAAACCGTTGCAGGTTTTGAAATCACCGGAAAGATCAACCGCCAGGATTTTGGCCTTACCTGGAGCGCAGTTACTGAAGCCGGTGGTCTTGTAGTAAGCGATGATGTGAAGCTGGCTATTGATGCAGAATTGGTAAAACAGAACTAAGAACAAATTCCCCGGCTAATATAGAGAAAGAATGCCATCGGATAGATAAGGCATTCTTTCTTTTTATTAAGATGACCTCCTAACTTGAAATACTTTTTTGGGTCTTTTATTCTCTCTTTTTTAGCTCCGAATACCGCCGGTTTGAGCTCATAGCCACAGCAATAAACTTTGATTGTATTGTTCTTGCTTGCTAAAAATAAGGTACGCAGGAAATTAATTTAACTCACTGCTTTGATTTTCAACTCTTCGATAAGCTAGTTGTGTCTTTTCACAATTTAATATCAAAATAAATCGTTAAGTGAATTGCACTCCTTCAAATAGGTTTGTATTTTGTTTTTCAAATAATCACCTTATGAAAAAAACTGTACCCTTTCTGCTACTTATCGCCATTATCATTTCCGTTTCCTGTAGCCGCAAACATTACACTTCCTCTTTTTTTGATCAGCAAACAGCCGGGCATAAAATCATTGCAGTATTACCCTCTGAAATTGTATTGACCGGTAAGAAGCCTGAACAATTGACAGAAGAGCAAATTGCAAAAATTGAAGAGGAGGAAAGCCGGGCCTTCCAGTTATCGCTTTACAGTAATATCCTTCAATATGCTAATTCAAGAAAATATTATATGTCTGTTGGCGTGCAGGATGTCAATAAAACAACGGCCACCCTGGATGAAAATCACATTTCACTGCGTGATTCCTGGAAAATGGATGATAAAAAACTGGCGAACCTGCTGGGTGTAGATGCAATTGTAAGAATGCAGGTTAGAAAGAAACGTTATATGAGCGACTACGCTTCGTATGGGGTAACTATTGCACGTGACGTTATACGACAAACGCCGTTGGGTAATAAACTACCAATCCCCCGCAGCTTAGGTAAGACAGAAGATATTTATGCTTACTGTAGTGTGGTGAGCAATAGCGTCACGCTTTGGAACAACAATTATAAAGCCGCAGCCGACTGGGATAATCCCTCCAATATAATCATAGAGAATATCACCGATAATTTTGGAAGATACTTTCCTTATAAAAAAAGAAGATAAAAAAGAAAAGACCAGCCTGGCTGGTCTTTTCTTTTTACAACAATCCTTTTTCTACCAGGTATTCTGCTATCTGAACTGCATTGGTTGCAGCGCCTTTCCTGAGGTTATCGCTCACGATCCACATATTTAACGTGTTGGGCTGCGTGTCATCTCTTCTTAATCTTCCTACAAATACTTCGTCTTTTTCATGCGCATCCATCGGCATTGGATATTTTGCATTCGCCGTATCATCCACTACTACGACGCCTGGAGCCGACGAAAGTAAGGATGTTACTTCATTCAAATCAAAATCTTTGGCAAACTCAACGTTGGCGCTTTCACTGTGACCGCCCATTACTGGTATACGAACAGTGGTTGAAGTAACACGGATGCTATCGTCCCGCATAATCTTTTTTGTTTCGTTCACCATTTTCATTTCCTCTTTGGTATAACCATTATCCAGGAAAACATCGATTTGAGGAATCACATTCAGATCAATTGGATATTTGTAAGCCATTTCTCCCTGCACACCGTTGCGTTCGTTCATCAACTGGTTTACGGCTTTTACGCCTGTTCCGGTAACACTCTGATAAGTGCTCACCACGATTCTTTTAATACCATATTTTTTATGCAGCGGATTTAATGCCACTACCATTTGAATAGTGGAGCAGTTAGGATTTGCTATGATCTTATCGTCTTTGGTCAGTGCGTCCGCATTGATCTCGGGAACCACCAATTTTTTTGTCGCATCCATTCTCCACGCTGATGAGTTATCGATGACAGTGATACCAGCCTCAGCAAACTTGGGGGCCCATTCCAATGAAGTGCCGCCACCGGCAGAAAATAATGCAACAGCAGGCTTGGCAGCAATGGCATCTGTCATGCTAACAACTTTGTATTTCTTTCCCTTGAATTCAATTTCTTTCCCAACTGATCTTTCAGATGCTACCGGCAATAACTCCGTTACCGGGAAATTTCTTTCAGCCAATACCTGTAACATTTTGGTGCCTACTAATCCAGTGGCCCCTACTACTGCAACTTTCATTTTTTGGTTCCCCCCAGCTTCTCCAATGGAGAAGGTTTTTTTGTTATTAAATAAAAATGTGTTCCGATTTTACATGCCATAAAAAAAAGCAGGCCTTCCATCCGGAAGGCCTGCTAAACTTTTATATGGTTACATACATAACGCCGCAAACCTTCCATCAGGAATGTTTCTTTATGCGCTTTGTATGCTTCATCATTTTCATGCTGCGCAAAAATAGGTTGCTGACTCATTAAGTCCAAATTCTTGCCGGCTATTTTTCTAAAAAAGGATTGGTTAAATTAGGGTTCATGAAACCATTACTGCTGCTTTGTTTGTTTCTTTTACTTACAACTGTTGTATCTGCTCAAAATCGCTATGACGTTATAATAGCTGAAATAATGGTTGATCCTTCTCCCCAGGTTGGCTTACCTGGCAATGAATGGATCGAGTTGAAGAACATAACTGCTGCGCCCGTTAACCTACAGGGCTGGCGTATAGGAGATGGCAACGGCCAAAGCGGACCCATGCCCAGCTTCTTATTGCAGCCGGACAGTCACGTGATCATTTGCACAGGCAGTGCTGTTACTGCTATGTCAACTTTTGGAAACACAATTTCAGTTACCAGTTTTCCCTCATTGGACAATGACGGTGAAGAAATAGTGCTTAAATCTCCCGACGATAAAATCATTCATTCCGTAAGTTATAATGCCGGCTGGTATCAAAACGAATTAAAAAAACAAGGTGGCTGGACACTCGAAATGATTGATCCGCATAATCCCTGTTCGGGCATTTCTAACTGGAAGGCAAGTATCAATACGCAAGGTGGAACTCCTGGAACGATCAATTCAGTTGATGCGGTAAATAATGACCAGCAGTCGCCAGAGTTAGTAAATGCATTTGTAAAAGATCACTCAACAATCATTCTTTCATTTAATGAACCCATCGATAGTTTGAGCGGCATTTCGCTGGCCAATTATGGGATAGACGGAGGTCTCACTCTAAGCAGCGCAGAAGTTTTATCACCATCATTTTACCAGATAGCTTTAAAAACAAACATTCCCATTGAACAAGATAAAGTTTATGTCGTCACCGTCAATAACATCACCGATTGTAAAGGAAATGTAATAAGTGCAAAAAACACCGCGAAGTTTGGCTTGCCTGCCGACGCTACTGCCGGGGATATTATCGTGAATGAGATTTTGTTTAATCCCCGCCCCAATGGATATGACTATGTTGAACTTTATAACAGGAGTAACAAAATTGTAGATGTAGCTAAGTTATATGTCGCCAACCGAAATAGCAGTGGAGGTATCAATTCCATAACCCAATTAAGCAGCAGTCCTTTTTATATTTTTCCTGCCGATTATCTTGTAATCACGGAGGATGCGGATAACCTGGCACTCAACTATCTTGTTCAAAATCCAGGTGCAGTTCTTACCGCTTCGTCTCTACCCTCTTTTCCGGATGATGAAGGTTTTACTCTTGTATTAAATCAACAAGGAGATGTAATTGATGAGGTTAACTATTCGGACGATTGGCACTTTAAATTAATCGATAACGCAGAAGGTATTTCTTTGGAAAGAGTAGATGCGGATGGTGCATCTCAATACGCAGACAATTGGCATTCGGCTGCTTCCACCGCTGGTTTTGGAACACCGGGTTATAAAAATTCTCAATTCAAAAACCAGCAGGCTATTTCAGCCGCCATCCAGGTGACACCCAAGGTTTTTTCACCGGATAATGATGGGTTTGATGATATCGCTACCATTCAGTATAAAATCAGTGAGCCTGGCTATGTTGCCAATATCACTATTTTTGATGCAGCCGGGCGACCAGTAAGAAATCTTGTTCGCAACGGAACGATGGCGATAACAGGATACTGGAACTGGGATGGACTGAATGATAAGGGCTTAAAGCTTCCGGTCGGTACTTATATTTTATTTACTGAAATATTCAACCTGCAGGGAAAGAAAGAGAGATTTAAGAATACGATTGTACTCGCAAGAAAATTTAATTGATTCATTTATCTATCTAATGCAACATTATCACCGTTGACAATGTTGCATCATCACAAAAATCAGCTAAATCCCATTAATCACAGTTCAGACAAGCTCAATTTCAAAATTCACCAGCTCCTTAAACTGCTGTATCCTTCTTTCAATATCTTCCCTGGTGATCTCCTTCAATCTTGTAGGGCCAAATTTCTCGACACAAAAACTTGCCATCGCTGAGCCCACGATAATTCCTCTTTTCATATTTTCAAAAGAAATATCACCCGATTTTGCCAAATGACCAATAAAACCACCCGCAAAAGTATCACCGGCTCCTGTTGGGTCAAATACATCTTCCAGCGGTAAGGCAGGGGCAAAGAAGACATTGTCGCCATGAAAAAGTAAGGCTCCGTGTTCTCCTTTTTTAATGATCAGGTATTTTGGACCCATGGTCAAAATGGTCTTGGCGGCTTTTACCAATGAAAACTGGCCGGTTAACTGGCGGGCTTCGGCATCATTCACCATCAGCAGGTCCACATGTTTCAACACCTCTTCCAAATCCGGCATCGCTGACTCCATCCAAAAGTTCATGGTGTCCATCACGATCAGCTTCGGTCGCTGCTTCAATTGTTTGATTACATTCAGCTGGGTCGCAGGCGCCAGGTTTCCGAGCATCAGGAATTCAGCGCCCTGGTATGAGTCCGGGATAACAGGGTTAAAATCGGCCAACACATTGAGGTCCGTAATGAGTGTATCCCGGCTGTTCATATCCTCATGATAGCGGCCACTCCAGAAAAACGATTTTTTGTCCGGCACCATCTCCACGCCTTCCAATTGAACACCGCGACTTTTCAGTTCTTCCAACTCCTCTTTCGGAAAATCGAACCCAACGATCGAAACCTGCTGGACGGGTTTTACAAAATTGGTTGCCGCATAAGCAACATAGGTGGCTGATCCACCCACAATTTTATCAGTTTTACCAAAAGGAGTTTCTATTGCGTCAAAGGCCATGGTACCTACGGCGATCAGGGACATGAGATTGATTTTATTAAAAATGAGTAAAAATTTCAGCGGGCAATATTACAGCAAATACGGCAAAGAGCGTTGTGAACCCTCAATTATGCCGAACTAAGATTGATGTAAAAGCTTTATTCCTGTCACTTTTATTGAGTTTCAATTACCATCAACTACTTATCTTTGGGTATGGCCAAAGCACAGCGACGTAAAGCGTCCAAAAAAGAACTGATTCTGGAAAAAGCGGCTGCCATGTTTCGCCAAAAAGGATTTGCTGCCACATCAATGCGTGACCTTGCCGAAACAGTTGGTATTGAAGCTGCCAGCTTGTATAATCACATCCGCTCAAAAAACGAAATATTGGAAGCCCTCTGTTTCGATGTAGCAAACCGGTTTAACACCAATATGGCATTGATTGAAGCCAGCCAGCAAAATTCGATTTCAAAAATCGAAACGCTTTTACGGTTTCATATTCAGCAAATGGTGGAGCGATATGAAGAAGTGTATGTAAGTGACCGGGAATGGAAGCACCTGGAAGAACCATACCTCTCCAACTTTCAAAACCAGCGTAGCACCTACCGGAAAAGATTTGCTGCCATCATTGAAGAGGGTATACAAAAAAATGAAATCCGTAAAATTGATGCCCCTACTGCTGTGTTGATCATGCTGCACGCCGTCAGCGGTATCGAATCATGGCACCGGTCCAAGGCGAAGATCAGCGCATCAGAGCTGGAAGACAATATGGTCATGATCATGATCGATGGCTTGCGTAAACAAGGTTGATTGATGTCCATTCATTTTCACTCTCTCCATATAAAAGAAATCAGGAAAGAAACTCCCGAATGCGTGTCAGTGGTGTTTGATATTCCTGAACGGCTAAAAGAAAATTTTCGCTTTAAGCAAGGACAAAGCCTGACCATGAGAATAGGCGGTGGCAATGAAGAAGTAAGGCGAACTTACTCTATCTGCAGCAGTCCTTTTGATAATGAACTAAGAGTAGCCATCAAAAAGGTGGCCGGTGGCCAGTTCTCCACTTTTGCCAATGACCAATTGAAAGCCGGTGATCTGCTGGAAGTAATGGAGCCTGTTGGAAAATTTTATACCGAGCTTGACCCGCTCCATAAAAAAAATTATCTCGCTATTGCTGCCGGGAGCGGCATCACTCCTGTTCTTTCATTAATTAAAACAACATTGGCTGCAGAACCGTACAGCCATTTTACACTGGTATACGGCAACCGAAACAGGTCATCTATTATTTTTTTTGAAGAGCTGGAAAGTTTAAAAAATAAATACCTGCAGCGCTTCAATTTCATTAATATCCTGAGCCGTGAAAGGACAGATATTCCTCTCCATTATGGCCGCATCAATATAGATAAACTGGTGGAGCTTGGAAAACTAGTTGATTACTCCCGCATGGATGAAGCATTTCTCTGCGGCCCCGAAGAAATGATCTTTGCTGCCAAAGAGTTTTTGGAACAAAAAGGACTGGATAAAAAGAATATCCATTTTGAATTGTTTACGACACCCGGAGCGAAGAAGTCAGAAGTGAAAGGTGAAAAAAGGGAACTCCCTGCTGAGTCACCAAAGAGCAAAATAACCGTTAAGCTTGATGGCAGAACATTTGACTTTGATTTGGGCTTTAGTGACGAAGCCATCCTGGATGCAGCCTTAAAAGAAGGGGTTGATCTTCCTTTTGCCTGCAAAGGCGGCGTTTGCTGCACCTGCAAAGCCAAATTGATAGAAGGCCAGGTGGAGATGGAAGTGCATTGGGGACTGGAAGATGAAGAGATTGAGCAAGGCTATATTCTAACTTGCCAGTCGCATCCAAAAACAGACAGGGTGGTGGTTGATTTTGATGAAAGATGATCAAACAACAAGCAAATGAAGAATGCCTGCCTCATCACGCAGGCATTTTCGTTGCCACTAAATGAATATTGTGCCTGATCACCAGATAAAAGTGGCCACACTATTTGCCGGTAACACCGGTGATGTCCACTTGCCTTTGAATTTGATGTTGAAAGGTGCTGCTGCGCTTCCATCATTTAATACGATCAAAACCTTTCTCTTCCCAGGTGTTTCGAAGGCTGCGCTGTAAAGACTTCCATAATTGTTGCTCGCTACTCTTACAGATCCGGCGGGCACAAATTTGGAAGCATGTGCAATAATATAATAAGATACATTTCTTGAAACAGAACTACTGATTGTCAAAGCACCTTTGCATTGCGTGCAACCACCGGGGGTGTGCGGGCCAAAGTTGGGGTCGTTCGCCAAATTCCACTCGAGAGCAACCCGGCTCCAGTTTCGCATCGACCCTATGATCACATTTTTCACATGCCATTTTAAATCGCCTTCAAATCCGCCGGTCGACGACGTCCATTGTTCTGTGAAATAAACATTCTTATCCTGGTGGGCATTTCGAACCGTAGACAAAGCGCTGATATCGCCTGCATACAAATGAAAGGCCGAGCCATCTACAAAAGCCTTGGCTGCCGGATCATTTAATATCGTTAACGGGTATTCCGGTTTATCGCAATTGTGATCATATACAATAATCTTTGTGGAAATATTGGCCGCCTGAAAAGCCGGTCCCAAACTGTTTTTTATAAAATCTCTTTGCTGTTCGGCAGTCATTAATAAACTCGGATTATTGCCCGGATGCAGCGGCTCATTTTGTGGCGTGATGGCATCAATAGTGATTCCTTCTGCTTTCATTTGTTGTATGTACTTCACAAAGTATTGGGCATATACATCATAATATTCTGTTTTTAAACTTCCCCCTATCGAGTTCCCATTGTCTTTCATCCATACCGGTGGTGTCCACGGACTTCCTAAAATTTTTATGTTCGGATTGATAGCCAGTATTTCTTTCAGCAATGGAATAAGTCCTGTGCCTCCTGCACGATCCGGGTCGAGGCTAAAGTTGGTTAAGCCAGTGTCTGTTTGCCCCGTAGGCATATCATCATAAGTATAAACCGATGCACTCAGGTCAGAAGCACCGATACTTACTCGCAGGTAGCTGATACTAATAGAATTCGCATCTTTTCCGAAAAGCTCCTGTAATAAACTGGCTTTGGAATTTACGGGGAGATTATTAATTAGCGTCGCACTCCCGCTGGTCAACGTATAGCCGAATCCATCCACGGATTGGTATCGCTGAGTGGTATCAACTGTTATTTCAGGGTTTGAATTAGTTATCGTATTAAAAGCTAAAACACCGGCCTGCTTTTGCAAGAGGATGCTTTGATCACCTTTTGTCAGCCAAAAATCTACTTCGTTCTTAGCTGGGAGTGGAGTTGGCGTTGTTCTGCCAGTGCTATCCTTATCTTTTGAACAGCCTCCATATATACTAATCAAACCTATGAGAGTAATTACAAATAATCGTAGTTGCATAGAAACGAATTTTTGGAGCATCAGAAAAGTTGTGTTAAGAAAATCAAGTTGTTCTTTTATATCGGTATTAATAGGTAGTCTTATATAAATTATCGAACCTCGTCCCGGTAGCTTTTTTTAAAGGAATTTGCAATCCGCCAGTTTGCTGCAACCAGTTGAAGAGCTCAGTTCGCAGGGCCATTCCGGTCTTTTGATAGCTGCTATCACGTATGAGGTTGTTCATTTCATAGGGATCAGCTTGCAGGTCGTAGAGTTCATTAATATCCCAAACGCCGTTGTAATAAATATACTTGTAACGATCAGTGCGAATTGCAAACATGGTTGGCGTTTGCGGGAAAGCCGCTTCCCAGTAATATTCATAAAATACTTTATCTCTTGACCACGGGCTATTTTTTCCTTTCAGTATATCAGTAAAAGAAAAACCCTGCATTTGACCAGGCTTGTTAATACCTGCCAATTCTAAAAAGGTCGGCGCTAAATCTACATTCATGATGATCTGCTCCACCACTGAATTGGGTTTCACCATGCCCGGCGCCCACACCAACAACGGCACCCGCATAGATTCTTCATAAGCATGCCGCTTGTCGATCAATCCATGCTCACCAAATGAAAATCCATTGTCGCCCATATAAACAACCATCGTATTGTTTTGCAGTCCCTGTGAACTGACCCATTCGAGAACCTTTTGAACACTTTCATCTACGGCTTGCAAGGTTTCAAGATACCGGCGGTAAAAATTATCAAACTGTATAAAGCCATGATACATGTAATCTACCCCGTGCCAACTATAGCGTTGATTGCGTACCCATTTCGGGATATCACGATAATTAACTTTTGTTTGGGGTGTTGTTACAACGCCATATGTTTTACTACTGTCGGTTGCTGTTAAATACATAGACGGCGGACAAACCACCGGTATATTAGCATATTTATTTTCGTGTCTTTTGGCGGGGTAAAATTCTGCGTGAACACCCTTGTGCGACAAGTAAAGAAAGAACGGTTTGTTCTTATTGCGTCCATCCATCCATTGAATAGCATAATCAGTGAGAAGGTCCGTGACATAACTACCTTCCGGTTGTTTTATTCTTTTACCATTGATATTGAATGTTGGATTATTATAAACACCCTGTCCCTGGAAACTAAGCCAGTAATCAAATCCGGGTTGCGGCTGATCATCCGTATTGCCCATATGCCATTTACCCATGAAAGCGGTTTGATAGCCCTTCTTCTGCATATAGGATGGAAAAAATACAAGGTTGCCGGGCAATGCTGCTTCATTATCTACTACGGTATGCGTATGTGCGTACTGACCCGTTAATATAGACGCACGGCTTGGTGAACACAGCGCCGTTGACACGAAGGCATTTTTTATATGTGCGCCTTCTTTGGCCATGCGATCCATGCCCGGAGTTTCTAATCCCTTTATTTTATTCATAAATCCCATAGCATCATACCGGTGATCATCAGCGAGGATGAAGATGATGTTCATGGGTTTTTCCCTGCCTGGTTGACTGATAGCTACAAGGCTTGCCAACATTATATCGATAAAAAAGATATATTTCATCATAAAAACCAAACGAACTATTTGACATTTTTGATTCTTTCCATTACAGGCGCCAACGAAGGCAATGAAGACGAAGGTTTATCCAAATAAAAATAACTTACCGATGAATAATCATCTACCCTGTAAAAATTCACCCAGCCTTCGGGAAATTTTTCATCCATGATAGAAAGGGTATCCGGCAGGTCCAACAAACGAACAAAACCAGCAGGTCCATCCACGGTAACGGGTTTTAGATTCACACCCTTTTTAGTAAGCTGCTTCACTTCTTCTTTGCCCCAACCGCCGATTTGTTGCAGTGTTACTTTTATTTCTTTGTTGAAAAAAATTGCATCAGGAATATGCCAGCGATAAAAATTGTATTGACCCAATGAGTCATTGGCTACGGTACATCCCTGGTATTGATTGATAAATTCCCCAAGCCCCCAGGCACTCCCGATATAATCTTCGGTGCCGGTTCCAATGATTGTTGGATATTGATCATCTCCATCCAGGTACATTTTTACTTCACCTTCGCCCCACCAGCTTTTACTGTAGGCGGAATCTGTGTTAACCCCCACCGTCATTCCTAAAAACCTGCCCTTACCGGATACTTTTGGCAACACTACAAAATCTTCGCCCAACCCGGCTGTCATTTGCCTGTTCCAATAAGCATGAAAATATAATGCGTGGGGTTCCATTTTTTGGAAGACAAAGTCGACATCATAAAATAGTTTCGCCGGTTCCTTTCCTTCATTGATCAGCAATATCCTTGCAGCTTTTTTAAATGGCATCGGGATATAACAGTTGAAAGAACGCCCTTCACCACTTGAAAAAAAAGCCGACTGAAAAGCAACTTTTTTCCCAAGATTATAACCAAAAAAATCACCCATGGGAACATCTACAGCAGGCTTGCTTTGCCCATCCCAGAAAAATTGCAAGCGAAGGCTTCGCAATTTCACCGGCGTTTGATCGATCGTCAGCCATATCCGCTGAATTGAGCCTTGTCCTTTTATATCCAGCAAAGTTTTTGTTTCTCCCGGCTTTATAAATTCAAAGGCGTTGCCCTTCGCCATTTTATTCGTTTTGCCTCCCTGACCTTTTATACCATTCGGGTTTTCAAAACTACTTAGGCGGCTTTCTGCAGCATTTGGCATTTCATATAATTGCTGCGCGGATGAAAACAATACTAAACAGACGCTAAAAGAAAGCAAGATTGTTTTTATCATGATCAGAGTAATTTAAAATCGGCATCTTTTACATCACGACTATTCCCACCAATAAAAACTTTAAAATCCCCGGGCTCTGCCACATATTTCAGTTCATAGTTATAAAACTTAAGATCGTCAACCGAAATGTCAAATGAAACCGCTTTGGCTTCACCCGCCTTCAACGCAATTTTCTGGAACCCTTTTAATTCTTTTACCGGCCTTGTACTGCTGCCCACCAAATCCCGTATGTACAACTGCACTACTTCCTTACCATCTTTATTCCCGGTATTAGTAATAGTAACGGAGGCGGTGATCTTTTTCCCCGCACTCAGTGATGCACTGCTCAGTTTTATATCGCTGTAAGAAAAGTCGGTATAGCTCAATCCATATCCAAAGGGATAAAGCGGATCATTGGAAACATCTAAATAGTTGGAACGGAATTTCTGGAACCATTTTCCTTCAGGGAGTGGACGGCCGGTATTCTTATGGTTATAAAAAATAGGAACCTGGCCTACGTTCTGTGGAAAGGTAGTACTCAGTTTCCCGGATGGGTTTACATCGCCAAACAAAACATCGGCAATGGCATAGCCAGCTTCAGAGCCGCCGAACCAAACATTGAGAATAGCGGGAACATTTTCCTGCTCCCATTTCAGTGCCAGCGGACGACCGGTGAATAACACAAGCACAACAGGTTTACCTGTTTTCAATAAAGCCTTCAATAATTCTTTTTGAGTACCCGGTATTTCAATATTAGTACGGCTGCTGGCCTCACCACTCATTTCCGCCGCTTCACCCAATGCCGCAACAATCACATCGGATTGATTGGCTATCTCAATTGCTTCCTGTAATATTTCACTGGCCGGGCGACGATCTCTTTTTAGTGATTTGCCAAACATGGTTCCTCTTTCTTCTATCAAACTATCTTCATCCAGGTTAGACCCTTTGGCATATAAGATCTTCGCATTGCTGCCGGCTACTTCCGTCAACCCCCTGATCACAGAAATGGATTTTGAAAAGTTAGCAGCTACACTCCATGTTCCCGTCATATTTTCTGTTGCATCGGCCAGCGGGCCTATCAATGCGATGGTACCGCTTTTCTTCAATGGCAGGATATTGCCCTGGTTCTTTAATAATACAAAACTTTCCGCTGCTATCGCTCTTGCTCCCTTACGGTGTGCATCCGTGAAAATTTCTCTCTTTGCACGGTTCTCATCACAATAACGAAAAGGATCATCAAACAATCCGAGTTTATATTTTGCTTCCAAAATTCTCCGGCATGCAGCATCGATCTGCGCCATCGTGACCTTACCTTCTTTCAATGATTTTTGCGTGGTGGTTAAAATGCCTTCTCCCACCATGTCCATATCGATACCCGCCATCAATGCTCTTGCGGAAACGGTTTGCAGATCGCCGATACCATGGTCAACCATTTCATTAATGCCAGTATAGTCTGTAACTACAAAACCTTTGAATCCCCATTGCCTGCGAAGCACATCTGTCAGCAACCATTTATTCCCGGTTGCCGGTACACCATCTATTTCGTTAAACGATGCCATCACAGATCCTACTCCGGCATCTACTGCCGCTTTATACGGAGGGAAGTACTCATTGAACATCCGTTGGCGGCTCATATCCGTAGTATTATAATCACGACCAGCTTCAGCAGCACCATATAATGCATAGTGTTTTACACAAGCCATGATGGTATTATTTTTTGAAAGATCAGTTCCCTGGTAACCTATTACCATTGCCCTTGCTATTTGCGAACCGAGATAAGCATCTTCACCACTGCCTTCAGAAATGCGGCCCCACCGCGGATCACGGGAAATATCTACCATCGGAGAAAAAGTCCAGTTGATACCATCGGCGCTTGCTTCCTGCGCTGCAATTTGTGCACTGCGTTCAATGGCTTTCATATCCCATGTGCAGGATAAACCTAACGGTATGGGAAACACTGTTTCGTAACCATGTATCACATCCATGCCGAAGATCATCGGAATTTTCAACCGGCTTTGCTCCATTGCTAACTGCTGAACATATTTTATTTTTTCAACTCCTTTGATATTGAACAATCCTCCCACCTTCCCCGCTTTTATTTTTTGTGCTAAAGAGGAATTATCCTCCCCGGCCTGTCCGCCCGTTACAATGTCACCGGCGCCCGGCAGATTCAATTGCCCTATTTTTTCTTCCAGGGTCATTTTCTTCATCAATGCATCAACAAAAGTTTTCATCTTCGCATCGGGTGAAGTTTGCGCAGCGACATTCAGCGATACAACGATTAATAAACCTAAAGACAGCTTTTGAAGCAGTTTCATGTTTTATTATTTTATTCTTTCAGTAAATGGGGTTCAATCAATTTTTGCCAGATAGCATACCCGGTTTTGTTCATATGCAGGTTATCATCCAGGAAAAGCTCGGATCTTGGTTTGCCTTCATCATCAATCATTTCCTTGTACACATCGACATAAGCCGTCCTCTTTTTAGTAGCGAGATATTTTTTAATCAATGCGTTGCCCTTGATCATTTTAGGAAGCAATAATTCCCGGCTTGGACTCGGCTTCATGGAAACATATACAACCGGCACATAAGGAAATTTCTTCCTGATTTTAGTGAACAAGGATATGAATCGTTGCAAAACAATTTTGGAAGAAATAGTATCTGATGAAGCCAGATCGTTTTCACCACAATAGATTACAATTTGTTTAGTGTGATATTGCGGAATAATATCATCCATATAACGAATAAGATCTAATAGGGTTGCCCCCCCAAAAGCATAATTGGTTATGCGATGATTAGGAAAATAATCCTGAACATCATTCCAAAGTGTAAAGGAAGAACTGCCAATGAAAAAAATTGATTTTACCTCTTTAGGATGTCGGAGACTATCCTTCTTTTTAATTTGCTGCACTTCATCGTAAAAAGGGGGTTGTTGTGCATACAACACACCCGTCAATAAAAGAAAAATCAATACTGTTTTTATCTTTCGCATTTGACGTTTTATTACTTAGTTTTATGACTTATCGGCGCTTATTACCTATTTGACCTCAATGACCTTTGTTCTCCCGGAAACTCCACTCTCATTGATCGCTTCAATCGAAAAATAATACGGCTTTTCTTTATCCATGGCTTTAAACCAATATTCATTAAAATCATGCACCATCACACAGTTATACAATTTATCCGGCGCAGTACCATAATAGATATTGTAGGCAAATGCATTGTCGACAGGACTCCATTTAATATATGCACTACGCTTATCTTTCTCTGTTCTTAAGACAATAAACTGTTTTACCATCTGCGGTTTGGCTCCATTGCCATTCCCAAATACCCGCAAGCCGCTAATAGCGAATTTGCCGGTCGGCATTTGTATATTTTCCAGCCGGATAAATCTTGCCTGCACAGGTTTTGTCAATTCGATATAGTCATGCGGCACATCTGTTTTGTTATTGCTTTTATCAGCCAGTATGTTCCATTTTTTCCCGTCAATGGAATAAGACAGTTTATACTGGTGAAATGTACCAAGCTGTTTGCCTAAAAAACTATTATCGACCTCCTGGTCTGCATAGTTGATTTGTACCGCATTCACGGTGGAAACATTTCCGAGATCGGATTGTATCCATTCACCTTTATTGGCAGAAGCAGAACTCCAATAGGTTTTGATATTTTCGTCCACCGCATTGTTGGCGTAATAGCTTCCTAATGTTGATGAGACCGTTACTGGTTTTTTGTAATTGAGGAGCATCCAGCCGGTGAAAGACGCGGCCCCCTCCCGACCTCCCCCCATAGGGGAGGCCACCATCACACCAACCCCGCTTTTCGCAGAACCTGAATTATTGGAAGTATTTTCAATAAGCGAGGGCTGTGCTTTGGATTCTCCCCCTTGGGGGGAGTTAGAGGGGGCCGGGAGGTAATGAGGATAGTCGCCAAACGCTGTGTTGCACCACATCATGCCATCCTTATCAAAACCCGCGGGCCAAATCCCTAATCGCCTTTCGAAATTATTTTTTACAGACAGTACCATGGTGCTTACATGCCAATAGTTACTATAATTATCCTGGAACGTAGCGCCATGACCGGCGCCCCTTGCAAAACCACCTAACTTGAAACTCAAAGGATCGGACATCGGAGTAAACGGGCCCAGAGGAGCTGTGCCTACCAACAGGCCGTCTGCATAACCGCTAAACTCCGTACCGGGTGCACCATATTGCAAATAATACTTGTCCTTATATTTTGTCATATGCGATCCTTCGATAAACGGATCGAGAAAAGTATTGTCCATGTATTCGCCGAAACGTTGCCAGCCATATCGCCAATGCTCGAGCAGGTACATTTCTTTTCGGGTACCGATGGGTTCAAAAGTTTTCCGGTTCAATTCAATACCATACATGGGATATTTATTACTACTTCCATTATACATATAAAGCCTTCCGTCATCGTCGGTAAAAAAAGAAGGATCCCAACCGCCTATTTCAAAGGAATCAACCAGTGGTTTCCATTCATTGGCTTTGGGATTGGTGCTCATCCACAAGGTAAACTTGCTTGTATAAGTAGAACCAAATACCAGCATGGTGTCACCTATTATACCTACTGCAGGTGCACAGAGTTCATCATAAGTGCCAGTATTCCATGGACGAAGAAATCTTTTTGAAATAAATTTCCAGTTGAGCATATCATTACTCCACCAGTAGCCCCATTGATTAGTAGAGAATAAATAATAGTCACCTCTATAGTTGACTATAACTGGATCTGCCGTAGACCGATGTCTACCCCATTCACTGAAATTGGGAATAGGCGTATAACCATAATCAATATTGATGGGATTGCAATACGTTTTTTGCTGAGCCCACATGGCAACACTGCTTATCAAGATACATCCTAGTAAAATTGTTTGTTTTATCATTCCTGTAAATTGAGTCAGTTATAAATTCCCTTTTTTTAACTCATTGTATGCATGGTCCACGGCTCTTGCCGTTAATGCCATGTACAGAATGGATGGGCTTTGATTGCCCGTACTCGTCATACAAGCTCCGTCGGTGACAAAAACATTCTGACAGGCATGCAACTGGTTCCATTTGTTTAATAAAGAAGTGGCCGGATCATTACCCATTCTCACGCCACCCATTTCATGAATATCAAGACCCGGAGCTTGTTTCGAATCATAGGTGCTAATGTCTTTTGCGCCGGCTTTTTCCAACATGGCTACGCCTTCCTGCATGAAATCTTTTAATAGTTTTTCATCATTATCATCGTAGCCAACAGAAGTAATGAGCAACGGAATACCCCACTGATCTTCTTGATCACCACTTAATCGCACATGATTGGTTGCTTTAGGAATTGTTTCACCCTGCATATACATATAAATCGTCCATCCACCTGGTTCGCAAAGCCCCTCTTTGAATGCGGCACCAATTCCCTCCGGGTTGCCATAAAATTTTTTTTCTCTTGATGCCGCTGAAAATATGACGTAACCACCTGTGAAATCTGTTTCCTGCTTTTTGAGGTTGCGAAAATTTGGGATCACACATTCAACCGGCCGGCCTGGTGTATAATAGGAATCAAGAAAGCCATCGAACCGGGCCCCCATACTGCCGCGATAGTTGTGAAAGCAAATATATTTTCCCAGCAATCCATTGTCATTACCCAAGCCATTCGGAAAACGATTAGAAGTAGAATTAAGTAAAATAAGATTGCTGTTCAATGCAGAGGCGTTGACAAAAATTATTTTGGCAAAAAACTCAGTGGCTTTTTTTGTATTGGCATCGATAACCGTTACGCCAACGGCTTTTTGCTTTTTTTCATAATAAATAATAGCATGAACTACTGAGTGTGGACGAACAGTAAGATTGCCAGTTTTAGCAGCCCAGGGCAATGTTGCGGTAACGGAACTAAAATAACCACCGAAAGGGCAGCCACGCATACATAAGTTTCTGTTCATGCATTGGCCTCTTCCCTGCTGCTTATGTAATTCGGTTGGTTCTGTAAGCTGCGCCCATCTGCCCGAAATATAATGACGGCCAAAATTGTCCCAAAGCGTTTTACGCATGTGTTGCTCTACTGCATTGAGATCATAGGCGGGCAAAAACTCTCCGTCAGGCATAGATTCAATCCCTTCTTTGCTACCACAGATGCCAGTAAATTTTTCAGCATGGCTATACCACGGCGCAATATCATTATAACGGATAGGCCAATCTATTCCATAGCCATAGCGCAATGGCGCTGAAAAATCCCATTCACTCCACCGTTGACAACTTCGTCCCCAGGTTAATGATTTACCTCCGACCTGGTAACCTCTGATCCAGTCGAATGGTTTTTCCTGCACATAGGGATGATCCTTATCTTTTACAAAGAAATGTGCGGTGTCTTCTCCATAACCAGCCGCTTTTGTAATTAATGGATTCTCCTTTTTTATTGCTTCCGTTATCCATCCGCGATGCGGTAGCTCCCATCGCTGTTTATCATACGTGGGATAATCTTTGATATGTTCAATATTTCTTCCCCTTTCAAGTACCAGCGTTTTTAATCCTTTATCACAAAGTTCCTTCGCGGCCCAGCCCCCACTGATACCACTACCAATAACAATGGCGTCAAAAGTATTTTGTTCTTTGCCTTTACTGTTAATATGAACATCGGGGGTATCCGGCATTTCTATTTTTTATTTTGAATGCTTGAAGAGTAAATGATCAACACTATATTTTCCGCTTCCTGCGAAAAAGAAAACCATTCCCAGCAAAACAAATAAGAATGGATGCTGGTCCTCGTACCAAATTTTTCCATGTCCTACAAAAAAAGAAACATACAACATGGTACAGACTAGAAACATTGATCCTACCCTTGTCAAAAAACCAATAGCCAGCATGATCCCGGCTACCAACTCTGCAATCTTTCCCATATACACCATGAATGCGGGTGAAGAAAAACCTTTGAAAGAATCCCAGGTCAGGTACTCGTTCATTTTTTCTTCATCAAATACTTCCCAGCCATGATATACCATGAACAAACCAACGACAATACGCACAAAAGCCAGACCAGCTTCCTGCCATAAAGGAAATGGTGAAAACAATTTATTCATTGATTAAACAGTTTAAACGATTGGCCATTTGAACTTGCTCTTCAGCTTTATCTTCATTCCTGATGCAGATGATTTCCTGGCAGCTTCTATGATCTCCAGCACATGCAACGCATGTTCGACATTGATCAGTGGTTCGGTATGATTGACGATGGCCTCACCCACTTTTGTTGCTCCTTCCTGCCACATATAGCCACCTTTATCGGTACTCATCAATTTGGGTGCTTCATCCCAGGAGTTGTCCAGTATAACACCATTAGTTTCCCAGTCATAACCGATCAGCCGCAGGTTTCCTTTATCACCATAGATCTGGATTGAGTGCAATGATTGATTTCCTGCTTCGTGACCATGTGGATCAAAGAAATTGAATCCACACATCACATGACTGATAACACCCTTCTCATGCTCTAACAAAACATGTGCATTGTCTTCTGCCTCTACTTTTATTGTTCCTTTATCATCTACCGTTCTTTCAGGTTTTACAATGCTTAACATGGCCATTACACTTTTTGCAGGGCCCAGCAAACCGGTCAATGTTGCCATATTATACACACCAAGATCAGGCATACTCCCACCCAGTTTTTCATAAAAGAAAGCACTCCAGGTAGGACCCGTATGACCATACTGTCCATGAGCACTGGCCAGCTTTCCAATTTTTCCTTCCTGTATGCATTTGCTCATAAAAGCAAACTGGGGACTGTTCACCACTGCTGGTGCACCCCAGATCCGAAGCCCTTTACTTTTTGCAAGATCCAATAAAGCTTTGCCCTCTGCATAGGTATTAGCCATTGGCTTCTCACTCCACACATGTTTGCCTGCCATCAATGCTTTCTTGTTGAGCTCACCATGCACCTGCATATCTGTTGTGGTAACCATCATATCAAATGGCACGCCGGCCAACATCTTATCAATATGCGGGTAAGTTTTCGCATTGACATTGTACTTTTTATTTTGTTCCACGGCTCTGTCATACTTGATGTCGCACAAACTCACAATTTCAATCAAAGAAGAAGTTTGCAGGTGGGGGATATAACGGTTGCTTACGCTTCCGCAACCGATTAAAGCGACTTTCAATTTCTTTTCGGGCTTTTCCAGGGCAAAGCTTTCCAGGGACGAGAGTAATACGGCGGCGCCAGCCATGGCGGTATGCTGCAGAAACTGTTGGCGTGAGATATTTTTCATAACAATCGTTTAAAATCTAAAAATGTGGTTTTCTATTTTTCTGCGGATAATTTTTTCAAACCATTTTGAATGTCATTATCGCTCATGAACAATTTCCACAGGAGGCCGGTACGGTAATTCTCTATCATCACGACCATAGGCGCCTGGTTCAAGCCCATATAAATTTCGGAGCACCAATTTTGTGTGAGATTAAATGCATCGCGGAAACCATATTCTCCCCATAAAAATTTTCCATAATTGTGATAATAGTTCTTTAATGCTTTCATAGATTCAACAGGAGTATAAGGAAATGAACTAATGGCCCCGGTCGGCGCAATCTTTCCCCTGTCTTGTCTTAATACAGGCTCATCTGCAGAATAGTTATAAGGACCATCGCTGGCTGTGAGACCCCAGCAGCTGTCTCCATAACCAACATAATGACCAGGATTGTCTACACAATACAAATAATTGATGCGGGCTATATTTTGGTTGTTGACGAAATAGTTAGTGTACCGATCGGTAATTTGTTTGGGGTCGTAACCCAGGTAAGAGTAATGAGTAAAAAAAAGTGGGCCGCCATTGGAAACACCAACATCCAATTTTATATCATAGTATTTGTTTCCATTCGTATACATAGAACCTTCGGTTGTTTGCCCCCAGCCTGCCCTGTATTGCTGGCCAGTGCTATCCTGGTTGGCCCAACCGGTATAATACATACTTGCCGGAACTGAATAGGTAGGTGAGGCGATGGCTAACAGGTAAGTGACCATTGTTTCATTCCAGCCAATAAGACGATGATCAATGATCCATCCCTGGTCAGGTGACCAATGCCAGTAAAGAAATTTGCTATCAGGATATCGACGATACCAACTCCATTCCGTTTTTTTCCAGATCTTAGTAATCTTATCACGGATTATTTTTTCACGGGCATCATCTTTATTAAAATAGGCTCTTGCCGTTAATAGTCCTTGTAATAAAAACGACGTTTCTACCAGATCGCCTCCATTGTCTCGTTTGCCAAAAAAAGGTTCTGCCGTGCCGGTGGGACCATCAATAAAATGCGGGAATACTCCATGAAAGGTCGACGCCTTGTCAAGGAAGTTAACAATCCTGGTGAATCGTTCTATCGATTGATCCCGTGTAATGAATTTCCTTTCAGTTCCTGCAATCAATGCCATTATACCAAAGCCCGAGGCCCCGGATGCGATCATATTATGTCGGCCCAAGATATTTTCCCTGGCCAGACCACTATTCTTTTCCGAACCTTCCCAATAATAAAAGAAGCAAGCTTCCTGTACCATAGTCAATAATTCTTCATCCGTCATTGGTTTAGTATGTACCTCCACTGGTTGTGATAATTCCGTTTCTTTATAATCGTTATCAATAAATGATAGTTTATACCAATAGTTTTTACCCGTTTGACCGGTGAAATCTGTGTATCGGGGAATAAATGGTGATTGAATACCTATTGGTTGATAGTTTTCCCCGTTTTCTGACCGGTAAATTTTTACATACCTAATGGCTTTATTGGCGATGTTCTTCCATTGCAGGTTTACATGCTTCGCATAGCCTTTTGCATCTGTTATAACAGGTTTTTCAATAAGCGGTGCTTTATCTGCGGAAGACAATAATTCGATATCGTCAATATAAATTGTTTGCTGACTGGCGCCGGAAAAACTTTTTTGTGTAAAAACTACTCCAATGATATTTTCGGGCTTGTTTGCATCAATGTTCCTGAATAGATGTAAAGGGATAACTACCTGCTCCCATGTCTTTACCTTACCTGTTTTAAAAGCAAACCCATTTGTGACCGTGCTGTCTTTCAGCATTAATCCTACCTCTGCTAAATCCCATTGCCTGGTTGATCCCGAAGAATGGTATATCCAAAAAGAAAGACGATCTGATTTCTTAAAATGATCCTGCCCCCTGGTCTCCTGCTTATAAACAACAACCTGCCATTGACCATCTTCATGATTTTTATACTGTAACTCTAACGAATTGCCCGGCGTGTGAAAAATAGTTTTACTTACCGGGAGTTTTCCATTTTTATTTTTTATAATGGAAGGCCGAATTTCCGACGCCTTAGAGAAAAAATAATCCCCTTCCATCCTGCTATTGACAAAAAAATTATACCCGTACAATGGCTCCTGCGCTATACAAGCACCGGAAATATTAACAACGAATGCGAGTAAACTTATTTTAAACATATTTTCAATTTCGAAAAACAATCAACCAACAACTTAGCATTAAGGCTGCTGACTTTGAAAGCCTAATTTTTTCAATCCATTTTTTATATCAGGAATGTTCATAAATAATTTCCACAACAAGCCGCTCCGGTAATTTTCGATCATCACAATGATGGGTCCCTGGTCGATGGCCAGGTGACTCTTTGCATACCAATTATGGGTTTCACTAAATCCATCTGTAAAACCATAGTCACTCCAGATCTTATTACCATGGTCATCATAAAAATGCCGGAGTGCATTCATGCTGAGTTCAGGAGTAAATGGCATGGAAGAAATGGCTGCGGTAGGTTGAATGACACCCAAATCCACCTCGGGGCAATGCGCCACATAACCCTTGTAACTATCGCCGGCAGTAAGTCCCCAGCAATTTTCACCATACCCTTTATACTTCTTCGGGTTCTCGATACAATAAGCCCGGTTGATTAATGTATGATTACGCACCTGTTCCAGGTAATCAATTCCTAACGTATCCTTTAAACCGTTGGGATTAATGCCCAGAAAAGTATACTGTTCAAAAAATAGCGGGCCGCCTTTGTCATAATTGCCTAAGGGCAATTTGTACCCGTAATAAGTTTTATCATTCTTAAAGCTTTTACTGTTGACCCAACTTCCATTATATACCTCCTTTGAAATAGGATGGCGTGGTGAAGCCGCCGCCATGATATAAGTGATCAGGCATTCATTCCAGCCCCATACCGGGAAATTCATATCAAAACCATTGTTGGGGCTCCAGTGCCAATACAATTTATTTTCGCCGTTGCTGTGCCAGTTCCAGTTGGCGGCACCCCACATTTGGTCGATCCGTTTGCGTAAATATTTCTCTCTTGGAATGTCTTTATTAAAATACTCTTTGGCGCAAAGAAATCCCATCAACAAGTAGGAAGTTTCCACGATATCGGCTGCATCATCTATACGATCAAACTTGATGGTCTTGCCGGTACGCCCATCCATGAAGTGAGGATAGATACCATGGAAACAATCAGCGTTAATAAGAAAATCAGCAATCTTTATTAACCGGCGAACGGCGGTATCCCTGCCTATCCATCCCCTTTCCACCGCTACAATCGTACTCATGATCCCAAAACCAGTTCCCCCAATAGCTCCTGCATCGGGTCCAAATTTCGTCTTGCTGAAGTTAGGTTCATCCCATGCCTCATTGATATAATCCCAGTAATGTTCTGCCAATACCGTGTTGCTTCGTTCCAACGCAAGGCCGCTTACAGGATGTGCTCCATGCCAGAAAAAACGGAAGGTTTGTTTTTGTACCAGTTCCAGCAATGCATCATTGCTTAACCCTTTGATCAATCCTTTGGGTGCAATACTATCAGGCCCGTCACCATATTTACCTTTTGTGAGTGCCAGCAACTTTGGCTGTGCATCTGACAAAAATGCGATGAATAGCAAAATGAAAAAGCAAGTCACTCGTTTCATAGCCAATAATTTTTTGTCAACGGCAAGATGAAATTTATTTTATCCATGGACTTTCAAATCCCAGCCTTTTCAATCCAACCTTAATTTCGGGACAACTCATAAATAATTTCCATAATAGTCCTGACCGGTAATTTTCAATCATTACTATGATCGGTCCCTGGTCAATAGCCAGGTGACTATCGGCATACCAGTTCTTTGTTTCGTTAAATGCATCGGTGAAGCCATATTCACTCCATATCTTATCGCCCAGGTCATTATAAAAATGTTTTAATGCCAGCATTGAATAGTCCGGAGTATAGGGAAATGCTGACAAAGCCGCTGTTGGTGTAATTGTTCCGTTATCATTGGTGGGTGAATGTGCATCATAGCCGTTCCAGGTATCGCTGGCTGTCAATCCCCAATTGTTTTCTCCGTAACCTTTAAATTCTTTGGGATTGTCAACACAATAAGCCCGGTTGATCAGTGTATGATTTTTATTTTGTTCCCAATAGTCTGCATAGCGGTCTTTCAATCCACGTGGATCCAATCCGAGGAATGAATAGTGCGAGAAAAACAATGGACCGCCATAATCAAAGCCTAGTGGTAATTTGATTTTATAAAATTCCTTGCCATTCTTAAAAAAATTGCTTTGAGCCCAACCACGATGATATACGGCTGGGCTTACGGAATATCTTTCGCCGGATGCCGCAAGTACATACATGATCAGGCATTCGTTAAAACCACGCACAGGAAAGTTCATAGCCCATCCATTATTGGGACTCCAATGCCAGTACAATACTTCTTCACCCTTTGTAAACCAATTCCATTCGATATCATTCCACATCCAGCCAATTCTATTTCTTAATTCTCTTTCTGTTCTGTCATCAGCATCGAAGTATTGTCTTACACATAGTAGTCCCTGGAATAAGAAAGATGTTTCAACAAGATCAGCGCCATCATCTTTCCGGCTGAAAGGGATCGTTTTACCCGTTGCTCCATCCAGCCAATGCGGAAACACGCCATGATAGGAATTTGCTTTCAATAAAAAATTCACCATCTTCAATAGAAACCGGGCAGCCGTATCTCTTGCAATCCATTTTCTTTCCGTAGCCACAATAACTGACATGACACCAAACCCTGTACCGCCGGTTGTCACTACTTCACTGCCATAGTTGTAAGCCACATTACTTCTTTCCCTTGCTAACCCTGATACCGGGTGAGCAAAATCCCAGAAATAACGGAAGGTTTGTTTTTGTACCAGGTCAAGCAAGGCGGAATCACCAGGATTTTTTGGACGGCTTGCCGCATTAAACTGCGCAACCTTTCTTTCTTTAACCTGTGCAAATGAGGAGGAGGGAAGAGTAGCGACTGAAATAAAAAGGAGAAGAGCAAGACGTTTCATAACAAATGATCTTATGTTTAGAAAAAGTGATTTAATAAAATCAAATCTTTATTTTTCCCTCTAACCTATTAAATCCAAAAAATCCTGGTTCAGACTACAAATACGGTGCAGTAAAACCCAACGCTTTCATCCCTGTTTTCACCTCAGGACAACTGGTAAACAAATCCCACAATAATCCGCTACGATAATTTTCAATCATTACTATAATTGGCCCCTGGTCAATAGCCAGGAAAGAATTGGCATACCACAGATCATTCAATGAAAAAGCGTCTCTAAAACCATATTGTGTCCATATCTTATCACCTAACACGTAATAAAAAAACTTCAATGCCTTCATCGACTCCTGGGGTGTAAAAGGGATAGATGAAATAGCCGCAGTTGGAGCTATCACACCAACATCGTTTGTGGGTGAGCTTGCTGTATAGCCATTTGGAATATCACTGGCTGTTAGCCCCCATACTGAATCACTATAGCCATAAAAGTTTTTGGGATTGGCCTTGCAATAACTGTAATTAATCAGCGTATGATTTTTTGTTTGTGTAGCGTAATTGCCATAAGCATCTGACAGACCATTTGGATCGATTCCCAAAAATGAGTAATGTGAGAAAAATAAAGGTCCGCCCAAATCGGGTCCCAAAGGCAATGGATAGCCATAATAGCTATTCCCGTTTTTCATTGAGCCATTAGAGGCCCAGCCATTATCATAAACAACCTTAGGAACGGAATGCGTAGTAGAAGAAGCCCCCAATACATAAGTGATGAGACTCTCATTCCAACCTTTTATCTGCATATTCATCACCCAGCCATTGGAGTTGGTAGAGCTCCAATGCCAATACAATGTGTTTTCATTATTCTTGCGGAACCAATCCCATTCCACTCTGTTTACTATTGTGTTGATATCACTTCTTAGTGTCGTTTCATCAGCACTCGTTCCGTCAAAAAATTGTCTTGCCGTCAATAGCCCCTGGATAAGATAAGAAGTCTCGACGAGATCTGCTCCATTATCATTTACACTAAAAGGAATAACCTTACCTGTCTGCCCGTTCAACCAGTGAGGATAAGCACCATGAAAAGTTTCGGCGATATTTTTTAGAAAAGAAACCATAGTCTGCAACCTGGTTAATCCCTCAGCCCGGGTTATAAAGCTCCGATGTATGGCGGCAACAATCGCCATTATGCCAAATCCCGTACCACCGGATGTATACGTATTAGCGTCTGTATTCCTTTCCCTGATCATTCCACTAGTAGGGTGAGCCAACTCCCAGAAATAGTTGAAGGTTCTTTTTTGAATAGAATCCAATAACACATTGTCGGGTATAGCCGGGAATTTTCGGGACGAATCAATAGACGTTATAAAAACTCTGTCAACCCTCGTTGCCAGACTACCATTGGATGCAGACTTTAAATTGGTAGAAATTGAAAGGTTGTATTTGCTAAGATAGGTTAAAGGATTTGTGGGGCTAATAACCAGGAGAGAATCTGCATTTTGCAAGGTTGCGGAATAAGGTACAACAACGTTATCCGAGGTTTTGAGGCTGATTGCTGAAGCCAGGCTGGTTTGTAACAATGGTTGTGTAAACTTAATAGCAATGGTAGGCAAGGAATTTATGTTGTATACTACTGAATTAAATGTAATTGAGTTTATAGTAGTATACGACACGACAGGGTTTTTTGGTGCCGACGGAGCATCATCTTCCTTTTTGCTACATGAAATGCAGGTAAATAAAATTAATATGAAGCTCATCCAACACATACCTCAATCATTAGGTTTAAGAAAAACTATCTCCTGGTTATTCCGGGCAAGGGCCAGAATCTTTTTGCCATTGACGATGTTAATCCATTTCATATCCCTTATTTCGCCATCAATATCTGGCAGTAAATGTTTACTTAAACTTCCGTCAACATTAAACAAAGTAGGAAGAAGCGCATCATATCTCCCTTCATAAGGAATCACGCCATAAAAATTACCGCCACCTATAAATTGATTTTTAGCTAAAGCAGGAGCAAAAGCCATTACAGGGGCCAATTGCAGTTCACTGGGAAGGTCCTGTCTTATAAAGTTGCCTTTTCCGTCATTGATAAAACAAGATGATGATAATACTTCTGCTTTAAGTTCCGTGTAGTCTTTAAAAAGATCATAAAACATATACTGAACAGTTTTACCTGCGACCTCTTTGTATTCAAGGTATGCCTTCTTCAATACCGGCAGTGAACGTTCCAATTCGTCCTTGGCTAAAAAGGTGTACTCATTTCCATTTACTGTGTAACACATTATCTGCTCAATCCTGCCATTTTTATCAAAGTCATTTATATATAGCTTCAGGGGGGGATTCTTTCCCGCATATAACTTACTGTTATGACCCCAATTGCCGGCAAGGATGTCGGCAATTCCGTCTCCATTTACATCTGTCATGTAAATTGTTTGCCACAATCCTGATGAAGCAGGAATATCTTTTCGCAGAAATTTTCCTCTGTCGTTGATATAAACTTTTACCGGCATCCATTCTCCCGCTACCACCAGGTCAGGCCATTGATCATTGTTTACATCTGTAAACACGGCTGATGTCACCATACCAATCTTCAACAGGTCCATTATTTCTTTACTGGCAATTGAAAATTTGCCTTTGCCATCATTAAGATATAAGTAGGAATTTTGAGGAATACCATATTTCATTGGGTCAGACAGAAAACCTACAAACACATCATTGTCTCCGTCCTTATCTATGTCAGCCACCGTTACACAAGATTTGTTTTCCAACATGCGGGGAATGCTTCCCTGCGAGAATGAAAAATGACCTTTGCCATCATTGATAAATAACCTGTCAGCTGAGGCTATCGCATTTGCCGGCATTTCGTTCCCGCCACTAACCACCCACAAATCCAGGAACCCATCACCATTTGCATCAAAAAATTCAGCATCCACATCTTCGCAAATAGCAAATTCATTAAATAAAGCTGTATCGATAGATTTAAATGAACCATTTGCCTGTTGAATCATCAATGCACCTGGTTGTCCTTTTGCACCACATAGGTAAATGTCATCCAGACCATCATTACTGATATCAGCTACGGCCATCTCAGGGCCGCGTGTTGATTGCAGATGAGGTATGAGATACTGAACATTGTAATCCAAAAAGTCATTCTCTTTATGACGCCAGCTTAATCCTGGTACGTTGGGCAATTCCTCAAATAATTGTTTTGCGGTTGGAAAAAAACTGGCGTAGTGAAAGCTATCTGTTGCAGTTTCTTCTTTTATCTCCAATTTTCCCGCAGTGATTTTTTTAAGAAGCCGGTATTTTTGATTTGGCCACACTACGAGCAGACTATCCACCGTCTTCAAATTATCCAGACCAAAAAGAACTTTGTAGTCGCATGACGACTGAAAACCTCTTTGAGGCTGAAATTGCTGGTATTGCATTTTACCATTGGAAAAAACCCAGAGCTTTGCTCCGACCCCAAACTTATTTCCCCCATTTCCTTTCAATGAAATAGCCAAGGCGTTTTTGTTGGCAGAATTATTTTTCAATAGCATAGCCTTTTCGTTCAAGCAGTTTATCACCAAATCAAGGTCACCATCATTATCGAGGTCTGCATAAGCTGCACCATTGAAATAGCCCTTCATATTCCTGGTTCCCCATTCTTCACTTACGTCAGTGAAACCTTCCTTTCCATTCCCCTTAAATAAAAAAGGATGTGAAGCGCCATCAGGCATTGCATTGATAGCTTCTTTATCGTATTTGTCGGACTTGTCCATTCCTTTTGTCTTGAGATCGGAAACAAACCGAACATAGTCAAGATCAACCGGCCGTTTTACAATTCCACTTGATATAAATAAGTCTTTGTTACCATCGTTATCAAAGTCTGCAAACAAAGGTGCCCAACTCCAGTCAGTAGCGGATATACCACTCATCAGGGCCACTTCGCTAAAAGTACTGCCACCACCATTATTTCTTTGCAGGCAATTTTTTGAGTATTGTTTTTGATATCCCTGTATCTCGAGCTTTACTTTATAGATATCCGGGTTCTCATCACTGCCGTAAGTCTTTAAAATTGCCTCGTCTGGCGGCAACATATCCACGGTTACGATATCCGGTTGTCCATCATTATTGTAATCAGCAACATCGTTTCCCATACTGAAACGGCTGTAATGACCGAAGTGCTTCGCACCACTTTCTGTAAAAGTTCCGTTGCCGTTATTGATATAGTAATAATCGTTTTCGTGAAAATCATTTCCCACATAAATATCATCCCAGCCATCATTATTCAAATCAGCCAGCGCCAGTCCAAGACCGTATCCCAGGTTGCTTTGGTATATCCCAGCTTCTTTTGAAACATCCCTAAACTTTCCGGAGGTGTTTATATCATTTCGGTATAATCTGTCACCTGAAACGCTATCATACTTATGACGATGGGACGTGTCTACAATATTGGCATGTGGATGAGTGGACTGGTTCAAAATATAGCAATCCAGGTCACCATCATGGTCATAATCAAAAAAAGCAGATTGTGTAGTAGCACAAGAAGTATTTAACCCATACTTTCCCGAGCTCTCGGTGAATGTATTATTCCTGTTGTTGATGTAAAGTTCATTATGCCCTTTAAGGTCATATCGTTCACTTACTGTTGAAACGTAAATATCGAGATAGCCGTCTCCGTTAACATCCGCCATACTTACTCCGGTACACCAGTCAGACAATCCTTTAACACCGGCTTTTTCTGTTATATCTTCAAACTCAAAATTTCCCTTGTTTAAGTAGAGTTTGTTATTGCCTTTACTATTGGCGGTAAAAAAAATATCCGGCAGGCCATCGTTGTTTATGTCACCTGTTGCAACACCGCCCCCGTTATAGTAGTAGAGATAATAAAGGATGTTAAAGTGAGGCCTATCACCTAAAATATTTTTAAATGATATGCCCGTCTTCGATGGCGACACTTCACTAAACACATACTCTTTTTGTTTACAGGAAATAACTGTCAAAGCAAGCAGGGCCCCTGGTATGAAACCATTCCAAATTTTCTTTAAAGATTTTACCTTTCTTTCTATCAAAACTTTCATTTATTTCTCAAAGCTCTTTAAATACAGGCGGACAAAATTTTAATCTGATAAACCTATGCATGTGCAAATGCACTAAATAAAACAAGACCAGGAAAAAGATAACCGGTTTTTGTAACGAAAAGGGCTGAAGAATATTCAGCCCTATTATATTTTAAATCACTGCTGATATCAGGTAAACAATTTACATCTTACTATTGTATAAGGCAGCCACTTCAGTTGCGGTAAGAGCCTTATTATACAGCCTGAACTGATCCAATGCCCCTTTCCAGGGTTGAATCCATCCATCAGTTGATCCCCCAAACCCTCCATGTTTGCTCCATCCGCCAACAACAAATCCTACCGGATTTACAAATTGTGCCGGTCCTCTTGGGTTTCCACCTTTTTTTACATCTGTCAGAGCAGCAGGTAATCCTGTCAATGCCGCACCGTCTACATAATACGTCAACTTTGAAGTGGTTTCATCATATACAAAAGCCAGGTGATGCCATTGATCATTCAAAAGATTTCCGGGCATTTTTCCATTGGCTGCCGTAAACTCAAACCATTGATCAGCATCCACGCCCCAAACGAGTTTGACTACTGCATCAGTGGCCGTTGATCCGCCGTTCTGGTGTTCTACGAATGCGGTAAAGTTCGAAGCAGTCCATCCATCTTTTGATGGTAATGTAAATAACCACTGGGGCTCATTTTGAGGCACTGTATTTTTTTCCCAAAAAGTGACTGTAAAACTTGAAGAAGCACCGAAATCATTGGCATTGGTATAAACGATACTACCACCGCTGGGTGCAGTACCGGTAACCCCGGGAACAAGTTTTACATTACTTGATGGGAAGAAACTGGGGTAATCGGAAATACTGTCCCTGAAGCGTTTGTTTATTTGACTATGTTCTGGCGCCGTCGAATCAAAACTTGCAAAGAACCGTAGGGGAGTAGAAGGAGTAACGGTATAATCCTGGGGATAGTCGCCAAGAGCAGGCCTGGTCATTTTCTGACAGCTGGCCATAACTAATACTATAACAGTAGTAGTTAAAATATTTTTGTATGATTTCATAATAATCAGTTTAACAACTTTAATACTTGTTTTACCATTACCATTCAGGATTTTGAACTAATACATCGCCTGTAAGATCAATCGCTTTTTGAGGAATAGGATAATACTTGCACCGGCTGGTATATCCCAGCGGTCCGAGCACAGCTTCGGCATCACCCCAACGAACTAAATCGTAAAACCGAAGACCTTCCATGGCAAATTCCCAACGTCGTTCGTTTTTAATCGCGGCTCTCATTTGATCTTTGCCTGCAAAGGCAATGGGAGGAAGAACAGCATTGTTGCCCCCTCTTGCCCTAGACCTTATCATTTCAAGCATGGTGGCAGCAGTAGCCCCGTCGCCCAGTTCGTTGGCTGCTTCCGCTTTCATCAGGATAACATCAGCATAACGTAGTATTCTGTGATTGATCCAGGTAGCTTGTGCTCCGGTGATTGCCCTTTGGGCAGGGTCAGCATACACTTTCTTATTCCAGTATTTTTGAACCAATACCGTTGGATAAGCGGGTAATGTCAATCCGTAGCCTCCTTCGGCATCGCCTCCATCATGTTGCCCGGAATAAAGAATTGTTTTCTTTTTTCGGGGATCGGAATTACTCCAATCGGTTTCCAATTTTTCGGAAGGTGCATTCCAGCCCCAACCAAGATCCCATTCCTTAGGCCCACCATCTATGATGCGGGGATTTTGAGATTGGGCATAAGGAGCTCCATAATTTGGCGAACCGCCTGTGCCAACATGCGTTTGAATTTCATAAATGGACTCAGGTCCATTTTTTCCTGCCCCACCCGGTCCATCTCTCCAAATTTCACGGAATGCAGGTAATGAATATTGTCCTGAAGCTATTACAGCATCACACGCAGCTGAAGCACCTGCCCAATTGGAACGGAATATATAAACCTGGGCCAGCAAAGTATTTGCAGCGCCTGAAGTAAGCCGGCCGGGGAACTCGTCTGAGCCGAGGTCCCAGGTTAGGGGTAGCGCTGCTGCCGCTTCCTGTAAGTCTTTCTCGATAACAGCAAAAATTGAGTCAACGGATGCTTTTGGTTTTACAGCGTCCTGTGGAGTGGCATTATAAGTGGTAAACAAAGGAACTTCGCCATATGCTCTGACCAAATCGAAATAGCAATAGGCTCTGAAAAATTTTGCTTCACCTACATTTCTATGCGAAAGCTCATCTGTAAAACCAGCAAGCTCGGCTGTTTGCAAAATGTTGTTCGCCTGGTTAATTAACAAGAAGTGATTATTCCAATACTCATTGGTAGCCCAGTCATCTTTTGTATACTGGAAAGTCTCAAACTCAGCAACAATCTCGGCACCATCGGTAGCAGAGCTTCCTTTGGTAGCATCATCATCCCTGATGCTGTGAAAGTCGATCCATGGTAAACTATTAAATGCAACATAGTCCCTTGTTATCCGGTACAGGCCCATGGTCTGCTGCTCAATGCCAAAGTCATCCAATGTTCCTTGTAAAGGTTTCCTGTCTAAAAACTTTTTGCACCCTGTCAAGCCCGAGAAAGCCATCAGGATAGCTACAAGATGAAATAAGATTTTTACTGGTTTCATAATTTCTCGTTTTATATTTATTTCAATCTTTTAAAAATTAAGGTTTAGGCCAAAAGTGGTTACACGTGGGATGGCTCCCCCTGCCTCATCAAACCCAAATGCAGTAGCTGTTCCACCGAACTCCGCTGTATAACCATTGTTCTCCTTCCAGGTTTTTAGGTTCTGCACATTTACAAATACCCGCAGGCCCTTAATCCTTGCCTTTGACATAAACTTGCTGGTAAGATCATAGCCAAGCTGTACGTTTCGAATACGAAAGAAGCTTCCGTCCTCAATATTGTAAGTTGAGCCATTGTAATTGAAACGGTGACCCTGGCTGATTATGGGTTCCCAATTAGAAGTACCCGCGCCATGCCATCTTGCCGTTTTAAGAGCCGGATAATTTACCCTTTGGAACGGCGATTCCAATGCTCCCCAAATCCTGAATACTTCGTTACCATATACGCCACCGAAATCAATGCTCAGGTTAAGCTTTTTATAAGCAACGCCTACTGAACCTCCATAGATGAAATCAGGAGAGGGATTACCAATGATCGTCCTGTCTGCAGCGGAGATGATGCCGTCTCCGTTCACGTCTTTAAATTTAAAATCGCCATTCAAATAAGTACCAAGCGCACCGGCAAAAGGAGAAACTAGTCTGTCTAAATCGGTTTGATAAAGGCCTTCCACTACATAACCGAAGAATGACCCAATCGGTTCTCCCGGCATGGTCCTCGCTTCTGCAGTAGCATTATTAGCACGGGCATCTATAATAATTCCGTTCGGCAATTCCTTAGCAAGACTAACCACTTTATTTTTCATGAAGGTGATATTGCCACTTAAGGTTAAGGTAATGTCACCTAACTGCTGATTCCAGCCCGCCGAAAATTCATGTCCCCAATTTTTCACTTCACCCCCATTAACCAGGATATCAAATAATCCCAATGAGCTTAGGTTTATGTAAGACATCATGTCCTTTGTAACCCTATTATAATAGCTATACTCGAAATGAAGCCGGTTATTAAATGCGGCAAGTTCGAGCCCTATGTCATAGGAGCTTATTGTCTCCCATTTAAGGTCCGGATTTTTTAAATAAGCAGGTGTTGCAGCCAGATATGCGGTACTACCAAATACAGCAACCTCGCTTGTTCCTGTTCTAATTCCCGGGTAAAATGGATAATAACCGGCAAACCCGTATGTACTTTGATTACCCAACAGACCAACAGAACCTTTTAATTTCAGGAAGTTGATAAAATCCTGGCCTTGCATAAATTCTTCTTTACCCAGTTCCCAGGCGGCGCCAACGGCCCAAAACTGCTGGTGCCTGTTCTTTTCCGGAATGCGTGACGAGGCGTCATCCCTGATGGAAGCATTTAAAAAATATTTACCGCGATAGTTATACAAAAATCTACCTAACACAGATACAGTCGTATACTCACCTGCACTTCCGGACGCATCACCTTCCAATACTTTTCCAAAGTTGTTGGTGACATACCATTTGTCTTCATCGTTAGGAATATGTAATGCTGTTACAGGACCACCAGCGGTTGATTTAGTGTAATTTTTCTCTTCCCTGTAAAAGAAGGTTGTAAATCCGCCCATGGCTGTCAATGAGTGATCACCAAACTTTTTCTTGTAGGTAAGTATATAATCCTGCTGCAATTTTTTGTAGGTATCGATATTTTGCTCAACACTCGTTGTCGCAGATCCAAAATTTTGAGCGGTATACAAATAAGGTTGATTCGTTGATGGATCGTAAGCATAGTACATGGGGTTGTACTTTCTTTTATTTACTTCACTTACATCGGCATACCAGGTTGCCCGGACATTGAAATCTTTCAAAAACGTTACATCAGCAAAAAAACTTCCAACATACCTGTTTTCCCTGCTAATGGTTTTATCCCAGGTGTTTTCAACCTCCAAAACTGGATTTACAACCCCTGATCCCTGTAAAAATAATCCTGAGTAAACTGGAATATCTATTGAGTCGTATACCGACCGATAAAGGTCCCTTACTCTAAAAGTTTTTGTCCCTGGAGAAATATGTGGCATCACTTTTCTGGCCGCATCCAATACCCATGTAGCATCATAGGGATTTTCCTGGCGGGATGCATTTAAATTCATCCCAACTTTAATAGCGCTATTTATCTTATACTCATCGCTGAAAGAAAGAAGATATTTTTTTAGTTTTTCCCTGATAACGACTCCTTCATCTTCTATATAGCCCAGCCCAAAATTGAATTTATTTTTATCACTAGTTCCAGACATGCTGATATTATGTGACTGGAAGTTGGCCTTTCTGGTCACCGCATCAATCCAGTCGGTATTATTGGTTCCTTTAATTGAAGAATAGTCAGGAGTAGGAACATTGTTATTATTATTTTCCTCTTCAAACAGTTCGTCAAACTGTGAAGCGCTGGCCATTTTGAGTTTATCCACAAGATCTTTGAAACCGTAAGTACCATTGTAGTTGATGGTGGTCTGGCCAGCCTTGGCTCTTTTCGTAGTAATAGCTATAACTCCCGTACCACCCCGGATACCAAAAATTGCCAGAGAAGAGGGATCCTTCATCACCTCAATCGATTCAATATCGTTGGGATTTATATAATCTATATTATCCTGGAAAATTCCGTCTACAATATATAACGGCTTTACCTGTCCGATACTTTGCGTACCACGAATGCGAATATCAGGCTCTTTACCTGGCGTGCCATTGTTTACAACATATAAGCCGGCCACCTTGCTTTGTAAAGAGGCTACCGGATTCGTATTAGGTTTGTCAGCAATTTCTTTTCCTGAAATTTTTACAATAGAACCTGTCAAATCCCTCTTACTCGCCGTACCATAACCTATCACCACCACCTGGTCCATCACCTTTGTCGAAGTAACAAGAGCTACGGTGATATCGGTTCTTCCTCCCAGGGCAACTTCCTGTGCGTCGTAACCAACAGAAGAAATAACCAATGTTACATTAGCATCCACAGCTGTAATGGAGAAATTCCCTTCACTATTAGTTGAAGTACCCGTGTTGGTGCCTTTTATTATTACCGAAGCACCGGAAAGCGGTGCACCGCCTTCCCCGGTCACCTTACCCCTGATCACAACATCCGGCAAACGGGTGGCTGCATTGGGATCTTCTTTGATAACAACAAGATTATCATTCATTAACTGGTACTGTAGTCTTGTTTTATCCAATAACAAACTCAATACTTCTCCCAAAGAAGCTTCCTTTACATTGATCGTTACTTTTTCCCTCATCTCCTCCAGGTTGTCATTGTAAAGAAACCGGTAATTGGTTTGTTTTTCAATAGTTCTTAAAATACCGCCGATTTCTGTCTTCTTCATACGCAGGCTGATCCTGTTCTGGCCGAAGCCATTGGCAGCAACATTCAGCGTAATACACAGCATGAAAACTGCGGTCAACTTCATAAATAGCAGAGCTTTTGATGGTAACGGAATTTTAGAAGCCGTTAGAAAACATTTCATATTTTTAGCAAATTAGGGGTTAAACAATCCAACCTGACGAGTTGATTATTTCCGTTTAGCCTTTTTTCAAACGGGGAATGCGCCAACATTCTCCGTTATCTTTTATTTTACCTCACCCCGGCCCTCTCCATCCTTCGGCAGGCCCAGGAGCGGGGGGTAAGTGCAGATCACTGAGATGACCCAATAAATATTTCATGATCGCTTATTTTATAATTAATCGGGAAAGCCTCTTTCAATGCAGCCATTGCCTGTTCCACCGTTTCGTTTTCAAACGAACCTGTTACAGTTAGTTGTTTTACTTTTTCATCTGTGAATGAAATGGTCACGTTGTACCATCTTTCCAGTTTCAATGCCAGTTCCTCAAAACTATCGCCGCGAAATTCGAGGCGGCTATAAAGCCAGGCCGTTTCAAAACGTTCGCTTTCCTTTTTTGTACTATCTATGTGGGTGATGGTGAAGCTTCCCGGTGATGCCTTAGTTGGTAGAGTTATCTTTTCAGACAGATTTTCTGATTCATTAGCTGCTTGCTTGGGAAGTACCAGTTTTTGATTTGGTATCAAACGGATAATTTTTTTTGCCGGATCGCCTGTTCTCACAACATTTACCAGGCCCCGGTATAAAGTCGTTTCGACATTTTTATCCTCAGGATAGGACTTCACATTAAAGGCCGTACCTAAAACTCTGATATCAATGCTTGAAGCATGAACGATAAAAGGCTTTTTTGGATTTTTGATCACATCAAAAAACGCCTCTCCTTCTAATCTTACTTCACGGGTAGCGCCTGAAAAATCACTTTCATAGAAAAGTTTAGACCCGGCGTTTAACCAAACCGTGGTTCCATCGCTCAATAAAAACCGTGAGCGGCTTCCCTTATTCACCACCAGGGTTTCAGGTTTTTTTGCCTCGTCAACATCGGTTTTTTGATTGTTCCAAAAAAACCATCCGGCAGTAATAATAAAAAAAGCGGCGGCAGCAGCTGTAATAGAAAACATGCGGCGGCGACGGGATCTTCTCCTGGTATTTAGCCTTTCTTCTTCAGAATGCTCCGAGTCTGCCTGCGCCTGGGCTTTGTCTATAATTTTGAGAATGAGTTTGCGGGCATTTCCGTCGTCATCTACGCCCTGCCCTTTTTCTTTCCAAATGCGGGAGAGGAGTTCAAATTGTTGCTGCACTTCATCATCCTGCTTCAATAAAACTGACAACTCCTCCGATTCCTCGGGAGATGCCTCGCTATTGAGAGCTTTGGCCATCAGGTGCCATATTCTTTCGGGTATTTCCATTTAAGCAGCGATCGATGTGCTATTAAGGACAGTAAAATGGAACTGATCTACTAAGCCGTTCCTGATTTTTTTTTAAGATTTTTTTGACCCGGAGTTGAAGTGGAAGACGATTCCCCAGGTTTGCTGATATGCAGGGATGCACATATTTTTTTGACAGCAATAGCCATTTGCACATCAATCGTATTAACAGAAATATTTAATATTTCAGCCACCTCTTTGTATTTGAGACCATCCTCCCTTATGAGTTTAAAAATCATTTTACAACGAGGGGGCAGTGCATCAACAGCCTGGTGCATGCGATCCATCATTTCAGAAGTGATCATTAACTCGTAAGGATCGGAAGCAAAGTCATCTACAGAACTATCCAGGAAATCAAAGGGCGCCAGTATCAGCTCTTTGGCTTTTTGTGATAATGAGTTGAGCGATTTGTTTTTTGTGGCAATGTAGACGTAAACAGTAATGTTTTCTATTTCAGTAATATGTCGCCTGTTGGCCCAGAGTTTTACAAAAACATCTTCTACCAATTCCTCGGCAATTTCTTTTGAACGAACCAATGAGGTGGCGAAATGAATTAGTTTTTTTCCGAAGTGCAAATAGAGTTGGGTAAATGCCGTTTGGTCATCATTGGCAATCTTTTTTTGCAGCTCCCTTAACTGAACTGTAATATCGTGATCGTTAGCAGGCAATCAGAGTTTTTTTATAAGCAGTCGTACTAAATTAATTCAAATATCTAACAAACAAATATTTTTTCCTGCCGCTGAACATTGTAACCATTTATTTTCCGTCTCAAAAAAACTTTTTAATCCAATTGCTGAGCTGATATGATTTGTCAACGATTTGCTCTTTAAAATTTAGCGCTATTCCCTTAGATAAGCCGTTAAAGTATGATGTTGTAAATTTGTTTATCAAATTGTTTTGCCTATGTCCACTCAAGATCTTGAAAAAATATTCCAGGAAAAGATCGACAATGAAATAAAGATTGAACCTAAGGACTGGATGCCCGATGCCTATCGCAAAACATTGATCCGGCAGATCAGCCAGCATGCCCATAGCGAAATTGTAGGCATGTTGCCCGAAGGTGAATGGATTACTAAAGCACCATCATTGAAACGAAAAGCTATCTTATTAGCTAAAGTACAGGATGAAGCGGGACATGGACTCTATCTATATTCAGCTGCAGAGACATTGGGAACTTCAAGAGAACAAATGATCAATGATCTGCATAGTGGCAAAGCAAAATATTCTTCTATTTTCAACTATCCCACATTGACATGGGCCGACATGGGCGCCATAGGCTGGCTGGTAGATGGCGCAGCCATATTAAACCAGGTGATGCTCTGCCGTACCTCCCACGGACCTTATGCAAGGGCCATGGTAAGGATTTGCAAAGAAGAAAGTTTTCATCAGCGCCAGGGGTTTGAAATATTGCTCACTCTTTCCAAAGGAACAAAGGAGCAGCAGGCAATGTGCCAGGATGCCATTAATCGCTGGTGGTGGCCATCCCTGATGATGTTTGGGCCGAGGGACAGTGAAAGCACCAACTCTGATCAAAGCATGAAGTGGAAGATCAAACGGAAAAGCAATGATGAATTGCGCCAAAATTTTGTTGACATGTGTGCTGAGCAAGTAAAAGTTTTAGGAATGACTTTGCCTGATCCTGAATTGAAATGGAATGAAAACAAAAAACATTATGATTTTGGCGAGATCAATTGGGATGAGTTTTGGAACGTGGTAAAAGGCAATGGCCCCTGCAATAAACAAAGATTGGATGCCCGGAGAAAGGCATGGGAAGAAGGCGCCTGGGTGAGAGAAGCAGCAACTGCTTACGCTGAAAAAAGAGCAGCCCGGAATAAACAGGAAGCAGCGTGAACAAACTACGAGTCGTCAGGCTGAAAATTAATCACACATAATAATTGATTAGCGGCTAAGTTTTTACCTAATCAAGTTTACCTCCTATCTTTAAGGACAATCTTTTTATGTCCAAAATACAGGAAGAATCTTCTCCGCAATTATCACGTAGCCTTGGTCCGCTGATGCTTTGGGGCATGGGCGTTGGTTATGTTATTTCAGGAATGTATTTTGGCTGGAACCTCGGTCTTGCCGCGGGTGGCACATTTGGTTTAGCCATTGCCACATTTTTTATCATCATTCTTTATATCACTTTTACTTTTTCCTATACCGAACTGGCCTGTGCCATTCCAAAAGCAGGTGGAGTTTTAGATTATGCCAACCGGGGTTTGGGAAAGGATTTGGGATTTGTTGCTGGTATGGCGCAGATCATTGAATTCGTATTTGCGCCGCCGGCAATTGCTGCTGCCATTGGCGCTTATTTTCATATTTTTTTTCCGCAAATACCGGTGATCACCATCGCCATCATTGCTTATGTTCTTTTTACTGCTTTAAACATCTACGGAGTAAAAGCGGCCGCAACTTTTGAATTGATCATTACCGTGTTTGCCGTGTTCGAGCTATTACTTTTTGCCGGTGTCGCATTACCTCATTTTGAAATGGAAAATATTAAGCTCAATGCTTTCCCCTTTGGATGGAAAGGTGTATGGGCAGCAATACCTTTCGCCATCTGGTTTTTCTTAGCCATAGAAGGAGTGGCCAACGTTGCGGAAGAAACCATCAATCCACAAAAAAACATCCTGCGTGGCTTTGGCTCTGCACTGGCAACATTAGTCGTTTTATGTATACTCACTTTTCTTGCTGCTGTAGGTGTGGGTGGTTGGGAAAAAATTGTTTACCCCTCACCAGGCGCCGACGCTTCTGATTCACCATTACCCCTGGCATTGGCACAAATTACCGGCAATAGCGGATGGCTTTATCATTTGCTGATCACGATTGGCTTGATGGGATTGGTGGCTTCTTTTCATGGAATTATTTTAGCTGCTGGCCGCGCTACCTTTGAGTTTGGACGCATCAATTATATCCCCCCGCAATTTGGAAAAGTACATCCCAAATTTAAAACTCCGGCAAATGCCCTGCTCATCAATATGCTTATCGGCATCATCGCCTTATTAACAGGCAAAACCGCTGAAATCATTACCATCGCCTGTTTTGGAGCTTTAACCTTGTATGTGTTATCGATGATAACTGTGATCGTTCTTCGCAAAAAAGAGCCGCAGATGGCAAGACCATTCCGGGTCCCTTTCTATCCCTGGTTTCCAGTCATTGCGCTTATTATTGCTGCTGTTTCTTTAATTGCCATGACTACGCTAAATTTTAAACTGGCGTTTATTTACTTTGGAATACTGGCAATTTCATATATGTGGTTTCATCTCTCAGTAAAAAAATCAATCTATGGCAAGCCTGTTAACCCCTAAAGCTATTGTACAAAATCTTTCGGCAACCAATGCAGAAAAAGTAAAACTGGCTGTTACGGACATCGATGGCGTTCTCCGGGGTAAAATGATCAGCTTTGAAAAATTTTTATCTGTTGCTGAAAAGGGATTTGGATTTTGTGACGTAGTATTTGGCTGGGATGCAGGTGATGTCGCCTATGACAACGCCACTATTACCGGGTGGCATAGCGGGTATCCGGATGCTTTGGCAACAGTAGACTTGCAAACCTTTCGTCAAATACCATGGGAACAGGATCTTCCTTTTTTCCTCGCCGATTTCAGTAATGAGCAAAGCCATTTAACCAATATTTGTCCGCGGACCTTATTGAAAAAAATAAAAAAACGGGCTCTTGAAATGGGGTACATTCCTTATTTCTCACAAGAGTTTGAATGGTTTAATTTCATCGATAACAGAGAAGACCTGTATAAAAATAATTTTCGCAACCCACAACCCATGACACCGGGCATGTTTGGTTATTCTGTTCTACGTGCCTCCCAGGAAACTGTCTTTTTTCATGCCCTGTTTGACTTACTAAAAAAATTCAAGGTGCCGGTTGAAGGTATCCACACTGAAACAGGACCGGGCGTTTATGAAGCCGCTATACTTTTTTCTGAAATATTAGAAGCTGCAGACAGGGCGGTTTTGTTTAAAAGCGGGGTGAAGGAAATTGCTCACGGGCACGGCATCATTGCTTCGTTTATGGCAAAATGGAATGAAGCACTACCTGGTTGCAGTGGACATGTGCATCAAAGCTTATGGTCGGCAAATGGCAAGGAGAATTTATTTTTTGATAAAAAGAATAAAACAGGGATTAGCAGCCTGATGGAAAGTTATATAGCCGGTCAACTTTATTGTTTACCTTATATACTCCCGATGTATGCACCCAGTGTCAATAGTTATAAACGATTGGTGGAAGGTGCGTGGGCTCCGACCACGCTGACATGGGCTTTTGACAACCGGACAACTGCTCTGAGGGTAATACCAGGAAGCGCTAATGCCACCCGGCTGGAAACAAGAGTGGTGGGCTCGGATGCCAATCCTTACCTCGCTATGGCTGCCTGCCTCGCCTCGGGTTTGTATGGTATAAAAAAGAAATTGAAACTGAAGACCCCTGCCACTATAGGAAGTGGCTATGCCGATACAAAAAATGGAATACTACCCAAAAATCTATGGGAAGCAACGCAAGCCATGAAAGATTCTTCGGTGGCAAAAGAACTATTTGGAGAAAATTTTGTCAATCATTTTACAGGCACGAGGGAATGGGAATGGCGGCAATTTTCTAAGGTGGTGACTGACTGGGAGTTGAAGAGATATTTTGAAATTATTTAATCCCGCCTCTAATAAGGAGGCGTATAAAACTTTATAATTTTCTACATGAATTTTGACAAAATATATCAATATAATTTTCCAACAACGATCCGATTTGGTGCAGGAGCTGTAAAGGAACTGCCAGCTTACTTACAACAAAATAACCTGCAAGCACCGCTTATTGTTACGGACCCTAACATTTCGGAATTACCCTTTTTCAAAACGATTGTCGGCAACCTGAAGCAATCAAATATTTCGGTTGAAGTTTTCCCGGAGATTCACAAAAATCCTGTAAAATCTGATGTGTACAAAGGAACAGAAATGTGGGACAAAACCAACAGGGATTGTATTATCGGCCTTGGTGGCGGCGCAGCATTGGATGTAGCAAGAGCCATTGTTTTGAGGGTTCAACACCGGGAAGATCTTTTTAAGTATGATGACCTTATCGGCGGTGATATCTATGTTACCAACGATGTCCCGCATTTTATTACTATTCCTACCACTGCCGGTACAGGGAGCGAGGTAGGACGCAGCGCTATCATCTCGGATGACATTACCCATCAGAAGAAAATTTTGTTTTCCCCCAAGCTGATGGCAAAGATTGTATTTGCAGATCCATTGCTTACAATGGATTTGCCCCCGTTTATTACGGCGGCCACAGGTATGGATGCGCTCACGCATAATATGGAAGCCTTTCTTGCCAAAAACTATCATCCCATTTGTGATGGAATTGCATTAGAAGGAATTTCATTGATCAAAGATTCATTGGAACCGGCGGTGAACCGGCCCGACCTTGCCTCACGCAGTAAAATGCTGCTTGGTTCAATGATGGGAGCCATTGCTTTTCAAAAAGGATTGGGCGTTGTGCATTCGCTGGCTCATCCGCTTTCTTCGCTGCTGGATACGCATCATGGTTTAGCGAATGCTGTAAATATTCCTTATGGGATGCAGTTTAATATTGAAGGTTTTGAAGAAAAGTTTCGCAGGATTGCAAGAACACTAGAACTAAAAGAAGAAACCGGTGAAGCCGTCGTGCAATTTCTATTTGACATGAATTCAAAAATTAATATCCCGTATAAGCTAAGGGAAATTCACGTCAGGGAAGAGCATATTGATACACTGGCCGACCTGGCCTTCGCCGATTTTGCTCATCCCAATAATCCCAAGCCGGTAAGCAGAGAAGATTTCAGAAATTTGTATAACCAGGCGTTATAGTTTTATGAAGAAAAAAATCGGTATTAGTTATACAAAAACTTTTTTTCAGAATTACTGGAATTGGTTTACCCCGCAGGACCTTGCGGATGATTTTGAATTGATCAAACTTTCTTTTGAAGAAAACAATGTTGAGGATATATACCAGTGCGATGGATTTATTCTGACAGGCGGCATTGATGTTCATCCTTCCCTTTATGAGGGTAAAACCAATTACGATAACGGACCGGGCATATTTCAACCCGAACGTGACCTATTTGAAACTAAAATTTATCGACACTCCCAATTACACAGGTTGCCGGTTTTGGGAATATGCAGGGGAATGCAGCTAATAAATGTATTGGAAGGTGGCAAGCTGATCCAGGACCTGGATGATGGCAATGCAAGACACAAAAAAGAAGAATCAGATAAAGAACATGCTATTGTTACCGAAAACAATACGCTTCTTAATAAAATAGCAGGAGCCTTTTCAGGTCATGTAAATAGTGCTCATCACCAGGCGATTGATCCCAATGCAATTGGCCTTAACCTGGTAGTAAATGCTTATGATGATGATGCCGAAAAGATTATCGAGGGGTTGGAGTTTGCCGACAAAAGCAACAAAGGATTTATGTTATGCGTGCAATGGCACCCGGAAAGGATGAAGGAGAGAGAGCAAAATCCTTTCTCCGAAAACCTGAAAAAACAATTTTTAACCGCTGTAAAAGAAACAAACTTAAAAAAATTGAAAGTCATTAATCCTGTCACGGAAGAAATAATAAAAGAAATAGCTGAAGACACTCAATCATCAGTAGCAGAAAAATTCGGCTTGTTACAAAAGGGGCAGCCGTTATGGGCCGCAACGTCGTTGGAAAAAAGGATTCAATGCATCGAAAAATTTTTTGCATTGCTGGATGATGAAAAAGATCACCTGGCCAAAGCACTAACCAGTGAGATGGGGAAACCCTTGCAGCAATCCTACAATGAACTAAACGGTGCAAGGAGCCGGATCAAATTTTTTATTGACAACTCAGCAAAATGGCTCGCAGAAGAATGGATCACTACAGAAGGAAATACGAAAGAAAAAATTGTCTATGAACCCCTTGGTATTATAGCGAACATCTCAGCATGGAACTATCCATACCTCGTCGGCGTAAACGTATTTGTTCCGGCCTTAATCGGCGGTAATGCTGTTTTTTATAAACCCTCGGAGTATGCATCTCTTACCGGCCTTGCTATCCAGCGGTTATTGGTTCAATCCGGTGTACCGGAGAATTGCTTCCAGGTGGTTATTGGCAAGGGAGAAGTGGGAGAGTACTTACTGGATCTTCCGTTAAATGGCTATTTTTTTACGGGGAGTTATCGCACGGGAAAATATATCGCAGAAAAAGTTGCGTCCAAGTTGGTTCCGTGCCAGCTTGAGTTGGGCGGAAAAGATCCGCTGTATGTCATGGATGATGTGGAGGATATTGATAAAGTGGCCGCAGCGGCGTTGGAGGGTGTAGTTTATAACAACGGACAGAGCTGCTGTGCCGTCGAAAGAATTTATGTGCAGGAACAGATATATGATCAGTTTGTACAATCTTATATCAGGCAGGCGGCTAAAATGAAAGTGGGTGATCCTTTGGAAAACTCAACAGATATTGGCCCGTTAAGTCGCAAAGAACAAAAAGATTTCCTGTTAGAACAATTGAAAGATGCAGAAGCTAAAGGAGCAAAAATTGCATACGGGGGTGAAGCAATTAATCGTGCGGGATATTTTATAGAACCAGCCGTGGTTGTTAATGTTAATCATGAGATGAAACTTATGAGGGAAGAGTCATTTGGTCCCGTGGTAGGTATTCAAAAAGTAAAAGATGATAAGGAAGCATTAGAATTGATGCAGGATACTGAATATGGATTGACGGCGGCTGTTTATTCAAAAAGTTTTGAACGGGCAGAAGCGTTAATGAAGGAAATCAATACAGGTACTGTTTATTGGAATTGTTGCGATCGTGTCAGTGCCGGTTTACCCTGGTCTGGCCGCAAGCATTCGGGGCTCGGTGCTACACTTTCCTACCAGGGCATCCGGGCATTTGTGCAACCCAAGGCTTATCATATAAGGGGTGGAAATTGATTTTCACTGTTCCCTGTCACTAACCGGGCATTAGATAAAAATTAGTGACCTTTGTTCATTCCTGAAATCGCTTAAAATAGCAAATCATGAACATTGCCATAAGAAAATTTTATTATGGAGATATACCCGAGGATAAATCGGGAGCTGGTTTCGTTGAAAATACCGGCAAGCCTAACGATTGGCCCTTGTGGGAAATTTTTATTCGTAGCAAACAGGGGCTGGACCATAAACATGCGGGAAGCCTTCATGCCGCTGATGCGCAGATGGCCATTGAAAATGCAAGAGATGTTTACACCCGAAGAATGGAAGGCGTAAGCATATGGGCGGTAGAAAGCAAATACATTCATGCCAGCAATCCTGATGAGGCGGAACAACTGTACGAACCCGCCAACGATAAAGTATATCGTCATCCAACCTTTTATGATCTTCCTGATGAAGTAGGACATATGTAACCCCCAATCTCTAAAGGGGGAGTATTAACAATTATGAATAACAATTTGATTGATTATACATTGCACCTTGCCGATACTGCGTTGATCCTGGGACATCGCAATAGTGAATGGTGTGGGCACGGGCCGATACTGGAACAGGACATCGCTATCTCCAATATTTCACTCGACCTTATAGGGCAGGCCAGAAATTTTTATCAATATGCCGCATTACTAAAAGCTGATGGATCAACGGAAGATAGCCTTGCCTATTTCCGGGATGCCAATGAGTTTAAGAATCTGCTGCTGGTTGAACAACCAAAGGGAGATTGGGCTCAAACAACACTCCGTCAATTTTTCTTCAGCGCTTATCAGCATATCTTGTTTAATCTGTTAAAAGAAAGTAACGATCACCAATTATCAGCTATTGCTGCCAAAGCTCTCAAAGAGGTAAGTTATCATCTTCGCTGGAGCAGCGAGTGGGTAATACGACTAGGTGACGGGACTGAAGAAAGCCACGGAAGAATGACAGCCGCCATCGAATCATTATGGAGTTATACCGGCGAAATGTTTACCAAAGCATTTTATGAAACTTCACTTATTGCTGAAAATATAATTCCGGATGTAGCTCTTCTTAAAGGGCCCTGGATGAAGAAAGTGACAGAAATATTTGACGAGGCCACTTTACCTGTACCACAAACGTCATTAGTACATACGGGAGGGAAAATTGGACAACATACAGATCAGCTTTCAACTATTTTGGAAGAACTGCAATCAGTAGCAAGGGCTCACCCCTCAGCAACATGGTAGTTAAGAACGACATATCAATTAACGCTGTCTGGAATATTTTGAAAAATATCCCCGATCCGGAAGTCCCGGTTCTCACCATTGTTGACCTGGGAATAGTAAGAGATGTCAGGTTACTTGACGGGGAAATAGAAGTAGTTATTACACCCACCTATACCGGCTGTCCGGCAATGGACTTGATTGCAACGAACATCAGGTTCGCACTACTTGAAAGTGGCTTTAAAAAAATAAAAATTACCACGGTTCTTTCACCAGCCTGGACTACTGATTGGATGAGCGAAGAGGGAAAAAGGAAATTAAAAGAATATGGAATTGCTCCTCCTAATCCGAAACAACAGGTTTGCAGCAACGATCTTTTTGCACCTCACGAAGCAGTTCAATGTCCGCGGTGCAACTCCTGGCACACCCACCGCCTGAGTGAGTTCGGTTCTACGGCATGTAAAGCGCTTTATCAATGCGATGCATGCCATGAAACGTTCGATTATTTTAAGTGTCATTGAACTCAGCAATCATTTCCTTTCCTGGGAATATTAGCGGTTACCACACGATATTTTATTTATGCACATCCATATTTGAGAAAAAAATACTCAAATAGAACATGTTTTTACTTAACAATTGACACGTATTTTTAGAAAATTAGTTGGCCAAAATTTTATATATAAATCGTAAAATTACTTTTCCAATCTTATTGCCCTTATCGAAAAATCAATCCAAGATAATAACTGCCAGCTTTTTACACTTTTTCTTTAATTAAGCTTCGATGGATTGCATTCTTATAATAATCCCCGTATATTTACTTTAATAAAATTTCGTGAAATATGAAGAAATATTTACTCGTCCTTATGTCGGTTATCTGCTCGATGTGCATAACCCATGCACAAAACCAGGGTTATAGCTGGACATTCGGGGCTGCTCCTCCCTTTACATCGGTTCCTGCTATGACCGGATCAACAGGTACCTATACTTTAGGTTTACTTGGCGATGGTGCGGCTTCTTTGGCAGCTCCTGCCGCTGAAACCGTTGGTTTGGGAACAAGCTGCACTACCCCATATAATGTAACTACCTATGGTGTTGGCGGTACTGTATTTGGACTTGAGTTCAGCAATGCCCCTCAAATTGTCAGCACTACTTACACCATTGAAATGGCTGTCAGGTTTGACGGTACTTTTGATTACCATAAATTAATAGGTTTTAACCAATTGGCTCCGGTTATTGCCGGGTCTGACGACGGCATTTATATTACACCTGATGATGCCGTTGACGATTCCAGGATTGTTTTCAGAGTGGGCGGCGTGAATTTATATGTAGGCGCAACTTCTATTCTTCCAAATGTCTGGCATCATATAGCGTTTGTCAGAGATGCAAATAATTCAATTACAATTTATTTGAATGGCGTTGTTGATGGAATTTATGATGATGCTGCCCTCAATTTTTTACCAAAAGCAGCCAATGCAAATACCATTCATTTTTTTAAAGATGAAGGCACGGAAGAAGTTGGAGGCCGAATAGCCAAACTGAGCATATATGGCAGACCATTAACTGAATCAGAAATATTCAACAGGACTTTTAATAACATATGTAACACCGACATTAAACTGGCGCCATTGTCCGACGAAGGTCATCAATGGACATTCCCAGCCACTACACCTCCTTTCATTTCTGCAGCTGCAGTTGCCGGAAGCGAAGTTGGTACACCTCACACCTTAACTACCGTAGGCGGCGGAGCAATCACAACAGGGACAACCGCTTCCCCAGCTCCATTGGGCGCCAGCTGTACGGGTGCAGTACCAATTGCTGTTTATCCAACAGATGCAGGGTTAGAATTTGAAAATGACAAGAAGTTTGTCTATGACACCTATACAATTGAAATGGCAGTTAGCTTCGATGCTTTAGGCGGGGTAAGCAGGAAATTGGTAAGCTTTGAGGACCTAAGTTCACTACCGGAAGCTACATGGGGAATTTATGTAAATCCCGTAGGTCACATAGAATTTATAGATGGTTCCGGTAGTACTGCGATAGCGGCCTCACCCCTTGCCGAAAACACATGGTATCATCTTGTGTTCACAAGAGCTGCTGACGGAACGATATCGTATTATCAAAATGGTGCATTAATCGGAACCTATACTGATGGAGATGATGACTTTATACCAAAAAGCACAACAGGATTCAACATCGTTTTCTTCAAAGATGATGACGGTACCAATGAAACAAGCGGGCGACTCGCCAAACTTGGTCTTTTTGCCAGTGCAATGTCCCTGGATGACGTTGTAGAACGTTTCGATAACGTGTGTAACGCAAATCTTGTTGTTCTTCCCGTCAATTTGAAGAGCTTTACCGCTATGAAAAATGGTAGCCAGGTTGACCTCACCTGGACAACAGCTTCTGAACAAAACAACCTGGGCTTTGATGTGGAAAGAAGTGCGAACGGAACTGACTTCACTACTATTGGTTTTGTAAACGGTAATGGTACCACTGCCCAGGAAAATACATATTACTTTACTGATCCATCTCCGTTGGCTGGCAAAAATTACTACCGCCTGAAACAAATAGATATCGATGGCAAGCCTACATACACGGAGATCAGGAGCGTAGAAATGGATAAAGTTGAACAAAGAGTCACTCTATTCCCCAACCCAAGCCGTAGTTCAATCACTATCAGAAATATCAAAAATGGAAGCCAGCTGGCGATATACAATAGCCAGGGCAATTTAATACTGAGAAAAATTGCTAATAACTACCAGGAATTGATTTCCGTCGAGAAATTAGCAACCGGCGTTTACATGTTGCAGATCACTGATAAAGACAACAATAAACAGATCATTCGCTTTTCTAAATTTTAATTAAACCGGTCTATAGTACAAAAAAGCATCCGCTAGTTGGCGGATGCTTTTTTGTATGTTTGCCACATAAACATTTAGTAAAATGTCGGCAGTTCTTTTTGAAATAAAAAACAGCGTCGCTTACATATCCTTAAACCGGCCTGACAAACTAAATTCTTTCAACCGTGAAATGGCCTTGCTTCTCCAGGAAAAGTTGGACGAATGTAAAGCCAGCGAAGTCCGTTGTGTTTATATAACCGGCACCGGAAAATCTTTTTCTGCCGGGCAGGACCTTGCTGAGGTAACTGACCCGGAAGGTCCTGGCATGCAAAGAATTCTCAGCGAACATTATAATCCGATTGTAACCCGGATAAGAAAACTGGAAAAACCTGTTATTGCTGCCGTCAATGGTGTGGCAGCGGGTGCAGGCGCTAATATCGCTCTCTGCTGCGATATCGTCGTAGCGGCGGCGGCGGCGTCTTTTATCCAGGCTTTTTCAAAAATAGGCCTGATACCTGACAGTGGCGGCACCTATACCTTACCCCGCCTTATTGGCTGGCAAAAAGCATCTGCTCTGATGATGCTGGGAGAAAAAGTGTCTGCCGCTGATGCCGAAAGAATGGGAATGATCTACAAAATATTTCCGGATGAAACTTTTGCGGAAAACGCAAGGCACATTGCAACATCCCTGGCAGAAATGCCCACAAAAGGACTAGCTTATACAAAACAGATTTTGAGCATGTCCTTCACCACAAGTTTCGAGGAGCAATTGCATGATGAAGATATATTTCAACAAAGGGCTGCCCAAACCGCCGATTACAAAGAAGGAGTAAAAGCCTTTCTTGAAAAAAGAAAACCGGTGTTTAAAGGAGAGTAATACCGGAAGTATTAAAAAGTTCAATATTAATTCTTATTCTTAAACGCAATGAGTACTGTTAACCCTGGTTCCGTGGTTGAGCATATGATGCAAAACGATTTATTCAGTCAGTGGCTGGGGATAAAAGTGCTGGATATAAAAGAAGGCTATAGTAAGATCCATATGACGATTCGTCCAGAAATGGTCAACGGTTTTGGCATTGTGCACGGAGGGATTGCTTTCTCACTGGCTGACAGTGCATTTGCCTTCGCCTGCAATAACCGCAACAATCTTTCGGTGGCGCTTGACACAGCAATTAATTTTACAAAGCCAATACATGTGGGAGACGAACTCACGGCGGAAGCGAAGGAAATCCATAATGGAAAATCCACCGGTTTATATCATATCAGCATCACCAACCAACGAAATCATCTTGTCGCCTTTTTTAAAGGCACCTGTTTCAGAACCGGCAAAAATCTTATTTAACCGATGTAAATTCCAGCAAACTACTATCAGCGACAATTCTTTTAGCCAATAATTCACCTGCGTTTTTAATCGCTTCTTCTTCTGATACAGAACCATCCTGGATCGCTAACACCGCTGCCAGCCCCAACTCTTCTAATTCTTTAGCACCAAGATCTAAAACGCCACATACCGCCTTACAGGGAACTTTGATTTCCCTTGCCAGCCCGGCGATATAACCAATCACTTTTCCTTCGGCGGTTTGCGCATCAATTTTTCCTTCGCCGGTAATAATAAGATCAGCATTCTCCAACGCTGCTATAAGATTACTGTTGTTTACAATTAATTCAATTCCGCTCTTTATGTCCACGTCAAAAAAAGACATTAATCCCGCAGCAATTCCTCCGGCAGCACCTGTTCCTGCAATCGTTGAAATGTTACGTCCCGTTTGAGCTTGAACAATCAAAGCAAAATTTCGCAACCCTTCATCTAATATTTTTACATCCACATCATTCGCACCTTTTTGGGGCGCAAAAATATAAGCAGCTCCCTGCGGGCCGTATAAAACATTTTTTACATCTGCAGCTATTTGAAATCGTATAGCCGGCATTGATTCTGGCTGAATTATTTTCTTAACTGAACATAAATTTTTGCCTGAAGCCGCCAACAGGTTTCCCTTTTCATCTGCAAACTCAAACCCCAAGGCAGCGAGTATTCCCATCCCGGCATCATTGGTTGCACTGCCTCCCAAACCAAGTAGTATTCTTGTTGCACCTTTTTCAATGGCATTTTTTATTAGTATTCCTGTACCCAATGTAGACGTCAGTATTGGGTTTTGTTCTTCTTTTTTCAATAGTGCCAAGCCACTGGCAACAGCCATTTCAATGACGGCAGTCTTTTGCTTATTATCCCATTCATAAGACGCATTTATCTCCCTGCCAAGGGCATCAATTGTTTTGCAGTCAATAGTTTCTGTTTGCAAATAGTGTTTCATTACCGTGGCAAAACCGTCACCGCCGTCAGCCATCGGAAATTCGAGGATTTGAATAGCTGCATTTTTTTCCCGCAACGATTTTCCTACAATTTCACACACCTGGAAACTGGTCAGACTTCCTTTAAACTTATCGGGAGCAACAATGATCTTCATACTACAAATTACGAATACAAAATGTCCCAATGCCGATTTGAAAAAGATAGCGACTTTTGAATAACAATTTTTTTGCGATGATCTATTCATTTAAAGATATCATACCTGTTATACATGAATCATCTTTTATTCATCCCCAGGCTGCCGTCATGGGAAATGTTATCATTGGAAAAAATTGTTATATCGGCCCTGGTGCAGCGCTCCGCGGAGATTGGGGTAAAATACTCATTGAAGATGGTTGTAACGTGCAGGAGAACTGTACCATTCATATGTTTCCGGGGATCACCGTATGGCTGAAAGAAAATGCACATATAGGTCATGGGGCCATTGTACATGGGGCAGTCATAGGCCGAAATTGCCTGGTGGGCATGAACAGCGTAATTATGGATAATGTTGAGCTGGGCGATGAATCGATTGTTGGCGCATTAACATTGATCAAAGAGGGGGAAAAAATTCCGGGCCGGAGTATCGTAATCGGAAACCCCGGCAAAATAATCAAAGAAGTAAGTGACGAAATGATAAACTGGAAAACAAAAGGCACTGAACTTTACCAGTCTTTACCAAAAGCCATGTTTGAGCAGTTCAAACCCGTTGAACCTTTGAGGCAAATTCCAGACAATCAACCTGTACCGCCAACTCTTTATTCGACCTGGAAAGAGCATAAAAAATAACTTACCAAGCCAGGCTATTTTTTTACTTACCCTATATCAAAAAGTGTTTCTTTCTAAAAAATAATAGTTGTAACTTAATTGACCATTGTTACCATTAAACTTCTTTTTATGAGAAAAAATATACTCCCCCGTTGTTTTTTACTTTTCACGTTTCCAGTTCTTGTAAGTCATTCCCAGTCCGATAGATTTGGGTATGCTGTTACTGATGTAAACAAAGAAGGTGCAAACTGGAGCTTTCTTAGAAAAATTGATCTTAAAAATGGAACCTTCAGCGATGTGATCCTGGATGGCAATGATGCAAAGGCACTGGCCTTTGATGATGCCACAAAGAAGCAATTGACCGAGCCGTTAAAAGATGCACGGTTTGGCAACCTTGCCAATGCAGCATTTGGCACTGGCGTAGCCGCCATTGCTTTGGATAAAAAGAACAGCAGGCTGTACTTTACTCCAATGTTCGTATACCAACTTCGCTATATAGACCTAAAAACGATGAAGGTATATTTTGTCAACACACCACAAAATGATGCCTTGGGCAAAAAAAGCTCAGATCAAAGTAATATCATTACACGCATGGCTATCGGTGATGATGGTTATGGCTATGCACTGACCAATGATGGCAATCATCTCCTGCGGTTTACTACCGGCAAAAAAGTTTCAATTACTGACTTAGGCGTTATAGTCGACGATCCTGCGAATAAACTTGTATCTGTTCATAACTCCTGCACCAGTTATGGCGGAGACATGATAGCCGACGATGACGGAAATCTCTTTTTAATTTCTAACAGAACAAATATTTTTAAAATCAACATTGAAACAAAAGTAGCTACACATCTGGGCACTGTATCCGGGTTGCCTGCCACTTACACAATTAATGGTGCTGCAGTAGATGATAACAACCAGATTCTTGTAAGCAGCGCCATCAATCACAACAATATGTATACGATCGATAGTAAAAACTGGACGGCTACGCCAATCAAATCTGGCGGTGGATGGCGTACATCTGATCTTGCTACGAGTAATTTACTTTCTACACGGAAAGTGCAGTCCCCAATTGATCTGCTGAAGAATATTAGTGAAAAAGACGATGGCCGTTTGCAGCTTTATCCCAACCCGGTTGTAAATAATCAATTCAGTATCCAATTCAATCTTCCGGCAGGCAATTACACCACTCAAATAAAAGATGTAATGGGGCGCCAGGTATTTCAAACAACGACTAGCGTGTTGGGAAAAGGCCAGGTTAAAACCTTGAACTTGCCTTCTGCTTCAAGCAAAGGTTTTTACCTTGTAAAAGTGATAGATCAAAATAATAAAACCGTCTATCTTAAAAAGGTATTGGTTCATTAATAAGTTTAGCATAAAACAAAAGGCCGCGATGGTTATAATAATCATCGTGGCCTTTCTGATTTTATTTTAGTTTAAAATAAATTATTCCTGGAAGTTCTTTATCTTATTATAAAGCGTTTTCCTGTCAATATTCAATACTTCCGCTGCTTTCTTTTTGTTGAAATTTACCTGCTGTAGCACGGTCATAATTGTTTCATACTCTGCCCTGCTGGCTGCATCTTTCAAATCAAGTTCCTTCTTGGGTGTAGCTGATGCAGGAACGACCGGCTTAGTCTCAGTTGACTCAGGTGAAAGGGGGCTTGAGTTGGTTATTTCCCAGGGTAATGAGCTGGTATTTATCTTTTCGCCAGCTGGTGTAAGCAGGACCGCTCTGCGGACTACATTTCTAAACTCACGAAGGTTACCTGGCCAGCTATATTGAAGAAAAATTTGCAACACATTATTTTCAAACCCTTCAACATCTTTATCCAATTCTCTTTTTGTTTTTTCAAGGAAAAAATCTGCAAAGGCAAGAATATCATCTCTGCGATTTCTTAATGGCGGCAGGTTTATCGAAAACTCATTAAACCGGTGATAAAGATCTTCCCTGAATTTTCCTTTTCGGTAAGCGTCCTGCAAGTTTTCGTTGGATGCTACAATTATCCGTACATCTACATTCATCTCCTTGTTACCACCCACCCGTTTAAACTTTCTTTCCTGTATCACTCTCAACAAGGTTGCCTGAACATCCAATGACAGGTTTCCAACTTCATCCAAAAACAAAGTGCCGCCATCCGCTAGTTCAAAATGACCCTCTTTATCCTGAAGGGCGCCTGTAAACGCACCTTTCACGTGACCAAATAATTCACTGCCCGCCAGTTCTTTCGACAACGTTCCGCAATCCATTGCCACGAAGGGTTTGCCGCTGCGGCTGCTCAGGTCATGTATGGTTTTAGCGATTACCTCTTTACCGGTTCCACTTTCACCGTACAATATAACACTGTAGTTAGTACCCGCTACAATATTTATTTGGTCGTAAAGAGCTTTCGTGGCCTGTGACGAGCCAATCATGAACTCACCATTCTGATGATAGTTGGTTTTCGCAGTTTCCTTTTTCTTAGCGGCTGCATCTGTCACAGGTTCTGAAGCGCCGGACTTTACTGGAGCTGATGATGATGATGGCTGATAAGCCCTGTTCAGTACACTTAATACTTCATCAGGGATCAAAGGTTTTACGATATAGTCGAAAGCTCCGAGCTTGATTACTTCCACAGCTGTTTTAATATCGGAATAACCGGTTATCATGATGACCTTAACAGCTGGATTCTCTTTACGCAGTGCAGTTAGTACTTTAATACCTTCCATATCGCCTAAGCGATAATCACAGATGACGGCATCAAATTTCTTTTCGGCAAATTTCGCTATCCCCTTAGCTCCGGAATGAGCCATTTCTATCTCGTAACCGTTCTTAGTAAGAAATCTTCCTAATAAAGCACATAAATCCAAATCATCATCAATAATGAGGACTTTTTTACTCATAGAACTTTAATTGAATAGGTGGTTGAAATTAAATATTTTCTTTTTAACATCTTATTTGTGCTTAAAATCATGCCGGACTTACTAACACTTTCTAAAGCAGGTATTCATTTCATATTTGGCAGAAAAATTGACGTCTCATGTTTGAATTACTGTGTTTTATAAATAATTAAAGCCCGTAGATGCCAGGAAAAGAAGAAAAAAAGCCACAGGTTCTCATCATTGACGACGAAGCAGATGTTTGCTATTTATTGAAGGGAATATTAAAGCAAAGAAATATTGATGCTACATATGTTAATACAATTGCTGAAGGCGAAGATGCATTAGAGAAGTATGAACCCCCGGTGATTTTCCTTGATAATCACTTGCCTGATGGATTTGGAATGGACTATATCCGTACTTTTAAAAAAGAGCATCCAGCGTCTAAAATCGTTATGCTAACTGCTCACGATAATTTTACGGATAGGGAAAGAGCTTACAAAGAAGGGGTAGACTTTTTTATCGGTAAACCGTTTACCAGGGAAATTATTTTGAAAACAATCGAGCGTTTAATTTGACACGCATTTTCTGTGGAAAAAATTCCCCATTAATTATTTCCCATTTCTATTTTCCATGATACTCAAGGATATACTGAAGGTAGAACCTGCCCCAACAACACTATTGACGTTGATGGATCCCTTGTGATTTAGTATAATATTTTGCGTATTTGCCAGCCCCAGGCCATTACCTTTTGCCTTACTGGTAAAGTAGGGTTCAAACAGTTTTTTCATCGTTTCATTGTCCATCCCCGATCCGTTATCTTTAAACTCGATGAGACAGCGGTCATCTTTTTTAGAAATCCTGATAGTCAGCACACCTGACTCATTGGGCATTGCTTCTATGGCATTCACAATAATATTAAGGAAGGCCAGCTTCATTTTTTCCTTATCCACCCATATTTCACACATTTGGTTATCAAAATATTTTTCTACCCGGATGCGGTTTAGTTTTAATCGATCCTGTGCCTGTTCCAATGCCTCATTAACGAGGTTATTGATATTGACGGCAGTAAACTCCAATTGATCGATTCGGGTTGAATTCAATAAGTCAGAAACCAATTGATTAATCCTGTTGACATTTCTTTCGATCATGTTCAGCAAAAGGGAGGCATCTTCATGGCCCTGACCATCCAGGTCCCTGATCTGTTCGGTTGCCAGGGAAATATTGGTAAGCGGATTTCGTACTTCGTGTGCAATAGTCCGGGCTATCCGGCCGGTGACAGCAAATTTTTCAATTAGTCGCAACTCATCGAGTTCCTTATTAGCCTTATTTAATTCATTTAAACGCTCCTCAAGCTCAAGACTATAAATTTTTGCATTTCTATCAGCCTCTTCTTTTGCCTTATTTTCCTTGGTGTAAGTGATCAGGGAATAAAAAATGGTAACCAATGCTGTCAACAAGGATATGATAGCCAATATAGCCGTGCTGGTGTAAAAGTCGCGCAGATTCTCATTTCTTCTCTTCATCAGGTTTTGTTCATTCTCCTTTAACTCATACACCAGGTTTCTTATATCATCCATTACCTTTTTATTCTCATCTTTCGAAGCAAGTATTTCTTCCTTGATAACAAATCCGCTTCGCTGAAAATTGACCAAAAAATCCGAAAGATTTTTTAATCGCTTATTTATTAATAATCCAAGCGTATCCAATTTTGCCTTTTTTATATCATCCCTGTGGATGGTGTTTCGAAGATTCTGGTAATAAGAACGCACATTTTTGGAACCGGAATTATAAGGTTTGAGATAGCGGACATCTTTCGTGATAACATATCCCCTTATACCTGTTTCAGCATCGGTTATTTCTGCTTTTATTGACTCAAGATTATTGATGGTAGAATAAGATTGTGAAACGGCATCAGTTTCCTGGGCAAGTTTCTCTATTATATAGAAAATGAGAAAATAGGAAACTAAGAGCAACAAAAAGGCGAGGATATAACCCCACCTGTTTTTTATTTTTTGTATAAGCTTCATACAACAATCTTCATGGTATAGCCCGTCTTAAAAATTTATACATTACTTGTTTGTTTAGGAGGAAGCTGTTGTTTTGGATTTATCAGCACAGCATGTATACAACAAATAACCGAACTCATCATTGATACATGAATGAACATGCCCGCTTTAAAAACAAAAAAGCCAATTAACCATGTCAGGGCCAGTGCTCCGGCAACTATAAAAAAAATCAGCTTCATAAAATCATTTGACTCTGTTAAAGAAAAAATAGTGCCATTCATTTTTTATTGTTAGACAGATTAATAGAAATAACAATTAAAAAAATACATCATTCCAAACGTAGTATTACCTACTGCCGGATCGTAGAAAAATATGGCCAAACTTTTGACTCAGTAGAGCATTAATAACATAAAATGGATTTACATTCTTCGCAACCTTTTTGGTTATTCAGGCATGGAAATATCAACAGCTATCCTTCACTTAATGATGATTTAAAAACAGATATCGCAATTATTGGCGCAGGAATAAGCGGGGCACTTGTCGCCAATCGCTTATGTAAGGACGGACACAAGGTCGTTGTAATTGACCGGCGTCATGCCGGTACCGGAAGTACGGCAGCAAGCACAGCATTATTACAATATGAGATCGATACCCCGTTACACAAACTTATTACCATGGTCGGGGAAAAAAATGCCACCAGGAGCTATGCGTTGTGTAGAAAAACCATTGATGATATGGGAAACCTTTGTAAGCAATTAAAAGCACCCGGACTCTTTTTACGAAAGCCAAGCTTTCAATATGCCTCTTACAAAAAAGATGTTCCGGGGCTGGAGGCCGAATTTAAACTCCGGCGAAACGCCAACTTTTCTATTCAATGGCTGGATGAAAAAGATATCATTGACAAATTTGGTTTTGCAAAACAAGCCGGCATTTTATCAAAGGATGGAGCGGAAGCAGATGCATATAAGATTACGCATGCAATTCTGGAAAAATGGGGTAGAAAAGGATTACAGGTATATGATAATACAGAAGTGATCGCTATCCGTCATCAAAAAAAGAGAGTGCAGTTAACAACAGCCAACAACAAAAAAATCACGGCCAAAAAATTAATAATAGCCTGCGGATATGAATCGCAAAAATATATTCCGCAAAAAGTGCAAACTCTAAGAGCAACCTACGCCATAGCCAGCGAGCCATTTGCAGAAACTAACTTCTGGCATAAAAACGCTTTGATTTGGGAAACTGCTGATCCCTACCTTTATATTCGTACAACCAGTGACAACAGAATAATAATAGGTGGAAAAGATGTCGGGTTTTCAAATCCGCACAAGAGAGATCAGCTGTTAACACAAAAAGCCAGGGAGCTTGAAAAAGCTTTTATCAAACTTTTTCCTTCCATACTTTTAAAAACGGATGTAAAATGGGCCGGCACCTTTGCAGCTACGGAGGATGGTCTGCCTTATATCGGGGGTATACCGGAAAGACCACACACTTATTTCGCCCTGGGCTTTGGTGGTAATGGCATCACTTTTAGCCTGATCGCTGCGGATATTATTGCCGATGTGTTATTGGGTAAAAAGAATAGTGACGCTGAGATTTTTAAGTTTAACAGGTAAGGTCACGAAGCCAATCCAAGCTTGACGCCTTGTGGGTAAATATCATAGATATGTTTCTCCTGCAGCCAGGATAATGCACCCCGGGTCCTTCTCACAAACCAACAAGCTTTTAAAATACGCACCGAAATGGTCTTAGTTGCCCTTTCCATATTCCCCTCTACCTGCCCGGTTATATATAGATAATCTTCTTCACTTCGCTGTACCACAGTCACTTTCTTATTGGCAAGTTTACGTAAGTCTGTTTTTTCCTTAATAAAACACAACAGCGAGTTTTCGTTGTCAACTTTAGCTCTCACTTCCAACGTAATTCTTTCTTTCTTATCCCGAAAACGTAAGAGCCCAAACTGTATAGCATCAATCTTTTGACCTATATATTCCATTTTCTTTTTCATTGCCATCATTTTAAAGTTTCCAAACTCTCCTATTATCCTATATTTTTTGGCAACATAGTTCTTGTTTGATGGGGAATCGCTACATGCTTCAGCATCCAATTAAAACCTTGTTCCACCATTGCTTCCAAACGGGATTTTTTCTTCTTTTCATAAGGAGCAGTATACTCTATAGAACTCATTGACATTTTAATGAGCATTACTTCACCGGTATGAGACCGGCTCATAGGTGCTTCCTCATAAAACGATTTGTTCATAATAGTAGCTTTGCCGCTCACTTCAACATGAAAAAAGTATCCCTTGCGATAAAAATGCAACCTGGCTGGAAAACACTGACCTTCTTCATACATACCCAGCAAGGGTTGGGGACATGTAAACCAAAGTTGTCCCTGGTCATCTACATGTAAAGCGGTAACAATGCTGTTGGGCATTTGAGTGAGTTCGTCGCTCATGCTATACATAATAGCCGTTCTGAGCTGGCTGATTTTTTCCCTGATGTCGTGGAGGTGTGTGTCTGTACTCATAGTAACTCTCTTTTATTCTACAATTGTCAAATGTGATACCAACGTTTTTTAATGCTGCTGCTACAACAAGAAGTGTGTATTCCTGTGCAACAAATTCTACAAACGAATGAAAATTCAGTAAGGGTATTTATGGATTCACTATGGTAAAAAAGCCTGGCACTCGTTTTTCAACAATTGTAATGCTATTATATTTATATGACTCAAAAGCTTCGCCTTTCGCATAAGAAAATATTACAACTGGATAAAAATACCCGGCAAGCTGCCCAGGCAGCCAATCTTTTATATGTCTCAGATCAAAAACCTGGCATCAGCCGGAAAAAGAAAGGGAAAAGCTATGTGTATATTTTCCAGGGCAAATTAGTTCGAAAAAAAGAAGTGCTGGAGCGGATAAAAAAACTCGCCATCCCACCATCCTGGACAGATGTCTGGATTTGTCCTTTCCCCAACGGGCACATACAGGCCACAGGTATCGACATGAATAAGCGAAAACAATATCGCTACCATAGTGGTTGGCATGGCCTGAGAACACATACAAAATTCCATCGGCTGTATGAATTTGGAAAATCACTACCCAGGTTGAGGCGAAAGACCAGGAAAGACCTGAAGGAAAATGGACTCACTGAAAAAAAAGTGCTGGCAACCGTCGTAAACCTGATGGAACAAACCCTTATCCGCGTAGGCAGTAACGGCTATGAAAAGCTATACGGATCCTATGGTCTCACCACGTTAAAGGACAAGCATGTAGCTATAAAAAAAGAAAATATCCGCTTTTCGTTTAAGGGCAAAAAAGGGATTGAACACTCCATTACGATCAGGAATAAAAAGCTGGCCCGGATCATCAAACAGTGCCGGGATATACCGGGTAAAGAGTTATTTCAATACTATACTGAAGAGGGACAACAAAAGAGCATTGACTCCGGAATGGTGAACAATTACATTAAAGAAGCGGCGGGAGAAGAATTCTCCGCTAAGGATTTTAGAACATGGGCCGGTTCATTGCATGCCCTGTGTTGTTTTCGAACGATGGCGAAGGGAGAAACAGCTACAGAGATCAGGAAAAATATTGTGTCTGTACTGGATGAGGTGAGTACAAAATTGGGCAATTCGAGGAGTATTTGTAGAAAATACTATGTGCACCCCAGCCTTATTCAACTGTATGAAGAAAGTAAATTAGAAAGTTATTGTAATTCTTCGCCCCCTGATCCAAAGGGGAATGGCCTTAGTGCTGAGGAAAAGATCTTACTCTCAGTGGTAAAAAAAACGATGTAAAAAATATCCGGAAAATTACTGGTATGGTTTTTATCCCACTTATAAAAAAGGTTATGAAAAACACGAGTCTTAATGCAAATCAAAGTAAACCAGTTGTTGGTAATAAGCCATCGCCTGAAATACGGGATAATCTTGACAGTCGCAAAAAGGAAGAACAGGATTTCAAAGGCGATGATATTACACACAACAAAAAAGAACACCATAAAGAACCTAAAACAAAAAAATAGTTTTTATACAACCGACCTTTTTTGTAAACCTTAAAAATGAATAATTATGAATATCAATGAAAAAACAGCCGAGGTTCTAAATGACCTGGTGCGTATTAATAACGATAGAATAGAGGGTTATACCAAAGCAGAAAATGAAACAAAAGCAGGTGATGCCGACCTGCAGTCGCTGTTCAGACAAATGGCTGCTGAAAGCCGCAGCTATGTAAATGATCTGAGCAAATACATTTCTGCAACCGGTAGCAACATCACAGATGATACTACCGTACGAGGCAAAATATACCGGGCATGGATGGATGTGAAGGCGACATTTAGCGGTAAAGACCGCAAGGCTATTCTCGCATCTTGTGAATATGGAGAAGATGCTGCACAAAAAGCGTATGATGCCGCTTTGTCAAGTGATGCAGAATTACCCACAGAGTTAAGACAGCTGATCATGGATCAAAAACAAAGTTTGAAAAAATCGCATGATCAAATCAAGGCGCTCAGGGATGCACAACATGCCTAGTTAGATAAAAGCACGGCATTTAACTGTTGTGCTTTTATTTAAACTCTTTAATTGACTCTAAAAACAACTTATGCAAAAAGATAGCACCACCGATGAAATGAAAACACTTTCCTCCTGCTTAAACAAATTGGTTTTAAGTGGATACACGGAAGATTTTAAAGCCGCCGAAAGAGGACTTCTCTCCTTGAAAAGCGAAAGAATTTACGAGCCGGCAGAAGTACACGTGGTGGATTTCTTCCGTTTTGAAGGAGCTAGTGATCCGGCAGACAATACGATATTGTATGCCATCGAGACTTCGGATGGTCTCAAAGGCACCCTGGTTGATGCCTACGGATCTTACGCTGATCCGAATGTCACTTCTTTTATGAAACAGGTAGAAGACATTAATAAAAAACCTGTGGTAAAAAATGATGCAGCTTCAAACAACTGATCAGTACATCAAGGTTTGCATGAAAAGCTGGCTGATTTGTGAAGCCAGCGTCCAGGCTGAAGTAACTGGTCTTTCTCCCAGGCAAAACCTGATTAAAGAATGCCGGGATTGTGCTACAGCGTGTTTTGCTATTGTATCGAGCCTGGTAAATAAGCTGCCTACGACCTGGATGACCTTGTATTAAACTGTCTTCTTCATTGCCGCCAATGCTCTAACGAATGCGCTAAATATGATGACGAGAATATTCAGTTTTGTGGAATGATAAGCGGCATTGTGCAGACACCTTAAAAGAAATTACAGTCATCAATCTCAATTAGCATTTAGCTGAATATTCTCTCCTTTCATAGCAATCTATATAAAAAACCGGTTAATTGATTAACCGGTTTTTCTTTTCATAATGCTAAATGTTGTTTCATCTAAACGCCTTTGGTTGAACGGCCAAATATGAGTGAAATAAGAAACAACACCAGGAAGATGAAAAATAAAATTTTAGCGATGGAAGCTGCACCCGCAGCAATTCCGCCAAATCCAAAAATTGCAGCGATTATTGCTACAACCAGGAAAATAACAGTCCAACGTAGCATAAATTATTGTTTTAAATAAAAAATATAATTGAGTAACGCATAGTAATTTAATGAAAAATCCGTGCCGCAGTAATTTTAAACCTGTAACACTAAAAAGCTGGGGAATTTATTCAGCAACCCGGCTGAAAGCCGCATAAATAAAGGGATTTTTTACTCATATAGCTGACCTTTTCAAGCAATAAACATGGTATAAATCTTTCTTTAGTTTTTATTAAAAGAGCTTATGCAAAAAGGTAGTACAAAAAAAATGGTGCGGCCACCACAACATCAACCGAGACCGGGCATTGAAAGCAGGATGAAACCAAATCCCGTTTTTGATTACCCGGAGTTGAAAGGAAACAACAGGTTAAAAAATAAAGTGGTGCTTATTACAGGTGGGGACAGCGGTATCGGAAGGGCTGTAGCTGTATTGTTTGCAAAGGAAGGCGCCCAGGTTGCCATCTCATACCTGAACGAGGATAAGGATGCGAGAGATACCATGGAGTATATAGAAACTAATTATGGCGCAGAATGCCTTTTGCTCAAGGGTGATCTTTCACGGGAAAGGCATTGCATATCCATCGTACAAAAAACAATAAAGCACTTTGGCAAACTGGATGTTTTAGTAAACAATGCAGCGATACATTATGAAAACAAATCTTTGCAAACAATCAGCAGTAAAGAATTGATCAGGACATTTGAAACAAATATTTTTTCTTTTTTCTGGGTTACCAAAGCTGCGCTTGAGCATATGAAGAAAGGAGCTTGCATTATCAACTCTTCATCAGTAACAGCTTATCGCGGTAGTGGAGCATTAATTGATTATGCGTCTACAAAAGGCGCCGTCGTTGCATTTACCCGTAGCCTGTCTTCCAACCTGGCAAAAAAAGGAATAAGAGTAAATGGGGTGGCTCCCGGCCCTATCTGGACTCCGCTGATTCCTTCCAGCTTTAAAGGCAAAAAAACGGCCCAGCATGGCAGTGACGTTCCACTTCAGCGGGCCGGAGAACCGGTAGAAATTGCGCCGAGTTATCTCTTTTTAGCCTGTTCTGATTCCAGCTATATGACTGGGCAATTTTTGCATCCCAATGGTGGGGAAATAATAAACGGATAAGTTCTGCACATAATAGCGCAATGGCATGCTTTTGGTACTTTATAAATCAAATCTCTTTTTGGGGGTGATTCAACGTAATCTGAGAATATACCCGTAAATACCTGATCTGGGTAATGCCAGCGAAGGGAACAACAAAAGAGAAAAGAAGGGTTTTGGTCAACACCAAAACCCTTTGTTTTTTAGCGATCATCTTTCCACAGCAGCCGAACATGTTTGGCTTTGTAAGAAAACTCAGGGCATTTATTGTCACCCTTTCCGGTGTATCCGCCGGAAGGAGCACAAATAAGATTGCAATCCTTGTCATATAAATTGTTGTATTGATCGCAGCAGGGACTTGAAAACAAAAAGACCCGTTTGTCCTCGTAAGTATATTCATTCACCTCAGCAGGAGGATTCCATTTTGGCTCTTTCCGGATAGCTTCTATTTTTTGTTGAATACAGGAGGGGATGCTGTCTTTCGATTTATTACATGTTTGATTTAACAAGGGCACGGCCAGCAAAAGGAAAATAAACTTCATGCTTTAATATTTACATTTTTGACACGGTATATTTGCATTTCGTTGCAAAAAAAAGACCACTTGGAAAAAACCAATTTCGTAGACCAGATTCGAATATTCTGCAGAAGCGGCCATGGAGGTGCGGGTAGCAGGCATTTTATGCGTAATAAGTTTACAGCAATGGGTGGCCCTGATGGCGGTGATGGTGGTCGTGGCGCTCATATCATCTTAAAAGGCAACAGAAACTTGTGGACACTGCTTCACCTTCGCTATTATAAAAATGTACTGGCTGAAGATGGCGGTGTTGGTACCGGCAATAACAGTACGGGTCGTGCGGGTAAGGATATCGTCATTGAAGTGCCGCTTGGTACCATTGCAAGAGATGAAGAAACCGGGATGCAGGAAGTGGAGATCTTAAGCGACGGCCAGGAAGTTATTTGGATGCCCGGTGGAAAAGGCGGGCTTGGCAACAGCCATTTTGCAACAGCAACTAACCAGGCTCCCGAATACGCACAAAAAGGATTACCAGGAGTTGAAGGTTGGAAAATTCTCGAATTAAAAGTGTTGGCCGACGTGGGCCTGGTAGGATTTCCCAATGCTGGCAAATCAACGTTGCTTTCAGTAATCACAGCCGCAAAACCCAAAATAGCCGATTACGCCTTCACTACTATCACGCCTAATTTAGGCATGGTGGAGTATCGGGATGGACGAAGTTTTTGCATTGCCGATCTGCCTGGCATCATCGAAGGGGCTGCTGAAGGCAAAGGGTTAGGCCATCGTTTTTTGAGACATATTGAACGAAACCCTGTCTTGCTTTTTTTAATTCCGGCTGATGCATCGGATCATAAAAAAGAGTTTCAGATACTTGTCAATGAGCTGGAAAAATATAACCCGGAACTGCTGCATAAACAATTTGTGATCGCCATCAGCAAAAGCGATATGCTCGATGATGAGCTAATGGCTGCAATCGAAAAGGAATTACCCGCTGAAATCCCCCACGTTTTTATTTCCTCCCTTACTAATAAAGGCCTGATCGAATTAAAGGATCTGCTTTGGAAAGTCCTGAATACTCCAACGGAGTAGTTTAATAGGTGTAATGAGTTTAAGAGGTTAGCTAGGCAAACCTTAAACTTTTAAACCTTTTGAACTTCTGGAACCTGTTCTTCTGCGCCACTTTTGGCCACACTTTTATTTTATAGTACGTTTGTTTCATACAAAAATCACATAACATGAAGAAGATTCTCGTTACGATTGCGCTATCTTTTTTGCTGGTACTCAAATCGTTTGCAGATGAGGGAATGTGGCTACCAATGTTGCTGGGCCAGCAGGTCTACAATGATATGGTAAAAAAGGGTTTGAAGCTGACCAAAGATCAATTGTATAATATTAATAAGGCTTCGCTGAAAGATGCAATCATCATTTTTGGCGGAGGTTGTACAGGAGAAATCGTTAGTGCTGAGGGTCTTATTTTTACTAACCACCACTGCGGCTATGATGCCATTGCATCGGCCAGTACACTAGATCATAACTATCTTCAAAATGGCTTTTATGCAAGAAATAAATCGGAAGAAATTCCTACCACCTTATCCGCCCAGTTTTTATTGAGAATTGATGACGTTACCAAAGAAGTGATGGACTCCTTACAAGGGCTTACCGGGGCAGACAGGTGGAAAAAACAAGCGTCGGTGTTGGCATCTATCAACACCCGGATGAGTGATCCAACACAAAATATCGAAACGAGAACAAGTCCTTTATTCAAAGGCAATCAGTTCCTGGCATTCGTTTACCAACGATACACAGATGTAAGATTAGTAGGAACACCGCCTGAAAGCGTTGGAAAATTTGGCGGTGACACGGACAATTGGGAATGGCCACGACATACAGGTGATTTTTCAATTTTCAGGGTTTATTCAGGCGCAGATGGCAGGCCGGCAAAATATGCGGAAGATAATAAGCCTTTAAAACCAAAATGGTTCTTACCTGTTTCCCTCAAAGGTGTAAAAGAAGGTGATTATGCTATGATATGGGGCTATCCCGGTAGTACCAACCGTTACGAAAGTTCCTATGGAATAAAACTCGCTACGGAGATTAACAACCCTACGCTGGTGAAACTAAGGGATATGCGATTGAAATATATGTTTGAAGAAATGAAGAAATATCCCGCTGTCAAATTGCAGTTGGCCTCTTCTTATGCCAGCATCGCCAACTACTGGAAATTCTTCGATGGTGAAACCAGGCAGTTGTTGAAATACGACGTGTACGGACAAAAGAAAAAAGTAGAAGAAAAATTTATCAATTGGGCCAATGGCAAACCTGAATACCAGTCCATATTTACGGATTGGCCTGCTGCTTATGAGGCCTGGAAAAAGTACAGCAAGCACCGGGTTTACATGAACGAAGGAATCTTTGGTTCCCCGCTTATCGGGTTCGCTGCGTCCTTAAAGCAATTAGAGGCCGCCCTTGTCAAAACAGGAATTTCGAAAGCCGATCTTCAAAAAGCTCTTGATGCAGCTAACAAAGCAAGAACATCATTCTTATCGGAAGAAAATAAAAAGTCGGATGAAAATATTGTGGCTGGTGTCACCATGCTTTATTACCAGGATATTCCAAAAGATCAACAGCCCGTTGGCTTTTATGGCTCATTGAAAGATCGATACGGAGCCCTGGACAATGAAACCACTTACAAAAAATATGCGGCTGATATTTTTGGCAAGACCATGATATTCGACGATGCAAAATGGAATGCTTTTATCGCAAATCCCGATGCGACTGTTTTACAGAATGATCCGGCCTTTGCGCATGCCAGCGCTTTTTATGATAATTACAATAGTAAGTATGCGCCTTATTATTCCCAATTCATGGTAAAAAATAATGACCTGGGCCGGCTTTATCTAAAAGGAATCATGGAGATGGATCCTGTCAAAGCCAAAATGATGTATCCCGACGCCACTTTCACGATGAGGGTTAGCTACGGCGCTGTGAAATCCTATCGCCCGAGAGATGCAGTGTTCTATGACTATGTAACCACTTCAAAAGGCATTTTGGAAAAATATGTTCCCGGCGACTATGAATTTGATTTGCCGGCTAAGCAAATTGAGCTACTAAAGAAAAAAGATTTTGGCCAATACATTGATAAGAAAAGAAATGATCTCGTTGTTGGCTTTATTACCTCTAATGATATCACAGGTGGTAATTCGGGTTCGCCGGTAATCAATGGAAACGGAGAGCTTATCGGGCTTGCATTTGACGGCAACTACGAAGCGTTAAGCCACAAACTGGCTTTTGACAAGGATCTGAACCGCACCATCAATGTCGACATTCGCTATGTGCTTTGGTGTATTGATAAACTCGGCGGAGCGGGTCACCTTATAAAAGAGTTGAAGTTGATGAAGTAATAGCTTGTTTAAAAAATATTTTCGTTACCGGTTTACCGGTTACCTGTTAGAGGACTGGTAACCGGTATTTTTTTTCTTATCATTGCAAAGCAAAATTAATTGTTGAAGAAAGCCATCGCCATACTACCAGGCCTCTTGTTATGCTTAACCGCTTTTTCACAGCAGCCGCAGTTTAGTCTTTCCACTGACGCCAGTTTGATGCGAAGTTTCAGAAAAGATCAGCGGTTTTGGGCTTTCGGACAAACAGTGACCGGTCATTTTCATTTTACACCGAGGAATGGGTTATATGCATGGCTGGCTTATTATACCAACGGCAAATTCAACAACCATGTAACAGCCGGCGCTAAAACAGTTTTTACCACGCCGATGGAAATAAATTATATCAACCAGGCCCTTCTTCGCTACAAACATATTTCAATTGGCTGGAGACATTATTTCAAAGGAGCATATAATAATGAAGATACCTGGAACCTTTATGGCTACGCCGGTTTTGGACTGCTCCTGGGTACAGTGGAGAATAACCATTCTGTAGCAATCGACACTGCAGACTATCATCTTCCGGTGTTGAGCGGCAAAGCAAACTTTAAGCGATTAACGTATGATCTGGGCCTTGGTTATGAAAAGCCTCTAGGTGGTGATATCTCTCTTTATATGGAAGGCAGGGTTTTTATTCCTGCAATGGGTTATCCCAGTCCTTATCTTTTTGTAAACGAAAGAGCTCCCCTGGCTGCTTCCGTGAATCTGGGGCTAAGAATTTTATTTGACTATTAAACACCTATTTTATTACAAACATGCCAGCAGAACTAAAGATCAGCCAGGTAGCATTATACAAACTTTTTATTCCGCTCAAAGAACCATTTGTAATATCACTGGGTCCCATTCCCAACGCAGAAAATGTTTTAGTTGTTATTCATACCGAACAAGGAATAACTGGCTTTGGTGAATGCAGCCCTTTTATGAGTATCAATGGTGAAAGCATGGATACCTGTTTTATCGTGGGACAGTATTTTGCTAAATTGTTTAAGGGTAATAATGCATTGGCCATTGAAGATCGCATTGCTGACATGGATAAACTGATCTATGGAAACAGCAGCATTAAGAGTGCTTTTGACATGGCCTTGTATGATATTGCTTCACAGCATGCCGGTGTACCGCTGTACAAATTTCTTGGCGGCAGCAATAACAAAACAATCATAACTGATTATACCGTCAGCATCGGCGAACCGGAAAAGATGGCTGCTGATGCTGTGAAAATAAAAGAAGAAGGTTATCCTGCTATTAAGATCAAATTAGGAAAAAATGGCGCTATTGATGTGCTGCGGATAAAAGCAATCCGTGAAGCAGTAGGTGACGAAATTCCTTTGCGTATCGACGCCAACCAGGGTTGGGATGTAGAAGAAGCTATCAGCACACTAAGAGCACTGGCCCCTTTTAATATCCAGCACTGCGAAGAACCGATCCCCCGCTGGGACTTTATGCGGCTACCGGAAGTCAGGAAAGAAAGTCCCATACCTATAATGAGTGATGAAAGCTGTGGTGACGAGCATGACGCAAAGCGTTTGATTCAATTAGGCGCCTGCGACTATATGAATATTAAGTTGGGCAAATCAGGTGGCATCTTCAAAGCATTAAAGATGGTAAAACTGGCGAAAGCCGCTAAACTTCATTTGCAGGTTGGCGCTTTTATGGAATCAAGACTGGCCATGACAGCTTTTGCTCACTTCTCACTCTGTAGCCCCATCATTGAACATTTTGATTTTGATACAGCACTCATGTTTAGTGAAGATCCCGTAACCGGCGGTATTGTCTATGAAAAGAATGGTGTGGTAAGAGTGCCGGAGGTGGCCGGTCTTGGCGCCTCCGTTGATAGCAATTGGTTGAATAAACTGGAAAAAGCCATCGTTTGACAAACTCTCCTATAGGTATGGATGATCTGCTTGTATTTAAATCTTTCTATACTCAGGAAGAAGCTTATTCGCTTTGAAGCACACTGCCGGCCATCATAGCAGGATTTATTCTTTTACAACAACGGAAATCGCCGGATGCTGCTTTAGACAGGAATTTCAATACATGGCATACCTGGTATAAGCAATATAACCTGGTTTCAAATTTTCCCGATACTAACACACTGCCTATGGGATACCTGACAACTCTAATCCATTTTATTCTCGTGTTGCTACACGCCATTGCTATTCGGGAAAAAAATCAACGACGATATCAAATTGTCCAAATAGATGGAGAATTAAAATAAGAGCCATTTTAATTTTTCACATCTTTGACTATAAAACTTAAGACTAGCAAATTAACTACCCTTGAGTGGTAAAAAATCCCCCTTTCTGCGGCAGTTTCAAATTGATTGTAGCATGTAAAGCATTGATTTATTATCCAGTGCACCCGGGTCTTCTCTTTTAGTCACGCAGGCATCGTATTTGTCCTTTTAATTACAAATGAAAAGTTATGTGGCAAAAGATTAATAAAGGAAGAATGCTTATTCTTACAATGGTGACAGGCTTAGGACTCATCGCTTCACCCTTTTTACAAGCTCAACAACATATTATAGCCAACAAGGATAATACGAGGCCTGTAACAGGCAGGCAATATTCCAGCCTGGCCAATTTGCCAAACATGTCCATTACAAAAAATAGTGGTTACAATGAAATACAATGGACTTCGGTAGCAGAACAGGCCAGTCAAAAATTTTATGTTGAATATAGTTTTGACGGAATTCGTTATGAACCCGCAGGACAGGTAAGCTGGATGAATGGAACATACAAATACCGTCACCAGTTGACCGATACACGACCAATAATATATCGTGTCAGGGTAGAAGGACTAAACAACAATCTTTACTATTCAAAAACATTCAAACTTGAAGGAAACGGAATTCCCCCTGTTGAAATATACCCGGTGAATATTACAGGCAATGTCATCAATGCAAATGCCGGGTTACCGGTTGAAAGAGTTATGATTGTTTCGGCTGACGGCTTCCAGGTTTTTGCGAAAGACCTGAATGGTCAACGTGATTTTATACCGATTGTCATTCCTTCGCTAAATAAAGGTATTTACCTGATCACTTTTTATGGAAACGGATGGCAGAACACAACAAGATTTCTTATCTCCTGATTCTGACAAATAAGAAAGGGCCTGATGGAAATCAAGCCCGGAGGTTATTTTTTCAGATTAGTATAGGTTGAATAATTCAAGAAATATTCCAATTTTTTCAGAAGCCGTGGAGAATTATTAAAACAATTTATATACGCTGATTAGGCGTTAGTTTTGTGAGATTACTGCGTTATAATTTTTCCACAATCACTTTTCTCTTATCCAAAAAGCGGGAAAAATTTGGACATTTTACGCTGGTTGTCTCCACACAAATTAGTCTATTAGTAACCATCTGGCATAGTCTCACGCTGAAGACTATTTGATTTTCCTGCACAAGAGAAATAGCTGTTGCGCTAATTCAATCAATCGGCTTCATCATCACTGTGGCACTGACCGGGCAGACGCTGCTAAACTCTGAAGATGCTTTAACGGACTCCGGCACTTGTTCCCGGTCTATTGTTTTATATCCCTTTTTTTCAAAATACTTCGATGCTGTTTCTGTCAGCAAGTACATCGACATGATTTCTTTTGATTTGGCTGCCTGTTCAAGGGTATTAACCAATGTTTCGGCAATTTGTCTGTTTCTAAAACCAGGATGAACTACCATGGACCGCAATAAGCCAAAGCGTCCATATCGTTCCATTCCAATTACGCCTACCAGTTGATCATTCTCAATTGCGGTATAAAAATCAGTTAACAATACGGGTAAATCCTCTGCCGGCAATTTTTGCGATTGCAACAATCGTATTATCTCGTCACGTCTCTGGTCTTCAGCATGTATTATAGGCATAAGAAAAGTTTGTACTACGAAAATATAAATACAGGTCCAGGTTTTTACAAACCTGTTCTTATACTAACCTGCTTTTTGTTTTTTTGAATGTTCCAGCTTTCCGAAACAGAAAATTGCTTTTGATTGCATTTGTAGATATTGACGACTTCGTTTGCTGAGCCTTCAAATTTTTGCATGCAATAGTCTACACAGCAGGCTGCTTCATTTTGTTTTACTTCGTTGTTAGTGGAGTTCATTGTTTATTGTTTTAAATGGTTAAAAATCCTGAGTTGATGATAAATTAATTACAACAGTCAGGTCCGCAGCACGATTTCTTTTCTTCCGCTGGTTTTTCGGCATACACCGTAACACTTCTGATGCCCGTTCCCGATTGTTTAAAACTCTCTATTTGAGTTGTCGACAAATAGTTTTTTAAAATGTCATCCGGGATAATGATAGGCTTATCTTTCTGAACCGTGATATTTTTAAATCCATTGGCTTCCATCAATTGGAGGTAATCCGCTTTTTGAATCGCTCCGGCCACGCAACCGGCGTACATTTCTGCTGCTTCTTTAATTTCTGCTGGCAGTTCCCCCTCGAGTACGATATCTGAAATGGAAAAATGGCCACCTGGCTTTAATACCCGGTAGATTTCTTTTATAACGCCATCTTTATTGGGCACCAGGTTGAGTACGCAGTTACTGACTATTACATCCGCCACATCCGCACTGACAGGCATCTTTTCTATATCACCCTGCCTGAATTCAACGTTGTTGAAACGCCTTACTTCAGCATTTTTTCTTGCCCGCTCTATCATGGCAGGCGTAAAGTCAATGCCGATCACCCTACCGGTTTCACCTGTCTCGTGTCTTGCTATAAAAGCATCGTTTCCGGCGCCGCCGCCGAGGTCAATTACGGTATCTCCTTTTTTGATCTTCGCAAATTGGGTGGGCAGTCCACAACCCAACCCTAAATCGGCGTCAGGATTGTAGCCTTCAAGCTGTGCATAGTCATCGGCCATGATGCTGTATACATCAGTACTGCAGCAGCCCGAACCACAACAGGAACTCTGATTGGTTTCTTTATCCTTCAAGGCAATTTCACCATATTTCTGCCTTACGAGGTCTTTTAGATTTTCTTGAGTGTTCATATGTTTTAGTTTTAAGTTATCGTAATATACCGATAGGATTAGTCAAAAAAAATGTCAGCTGCAGTTATCGCAACCAACTTTGTAAGCATCAAACAACTGGTTGATCCAGGCCTGGGCCGCTTTCCATTCTTTTTCATCAATGCAATAACAAACCCTGGCTCCTTCAATCTCACCTTTGATCAAACCCGCTTCCTTCAACTCTTTTAAATGTTGCGAAACGGTGCTTTGGGAAAGTGGCAACACATCTACGATATCACCACACATACAGGATTGCTGCCTGGCCAAAAAATTAAGGATGGCTATTCTCGCAGGATGAGCCAAGGCCTTAGCATATTTTGCCAGCCTGTTTTCCTTTACACTGAACTCGTATGATTTTGTTGCACCCATAATCGTATCGCAATATTACGATAAGATTTCACAACAAAAAAAATTTTTCGCAGAATTTGTCATTCTGCAGACAATTCGTTCTGCCTTAAATAAGGCTTCCAATATGTTTCACGCCGGGACGCTGCTACCAAACCTGGAATATTTCTCTTGACCCCGTCAGGTACATATCGTGGTATCCTTTCATTTTCTCCTGCATTTCTTTCATCTTGTCCGTGTCTTGCTTATACTCTTCCCAGCTTTCTTCATAGGCTGTGAGGTTCTCGTATTGAGAAACCATTATCACCCTGTTGTACTGGCCCGTCATATCCGTCAGGATATTTACCAGCTCTTTGTTGCCGGCCATTACTTCTTTAAAAAGCTTTGCTAATTTGGAAGCATTCCCGGGCTTGCAAACAAAAGTGTCATGTACAATGATCATAGCTTTATTTTTTTCATGATAAGTGCGGGTGTAGGGAAAAGATTTCAATTTGTATGCTAAAAATGTGTCCAAAGGAAGTTGTATTAATTTTACCCCTAATCGTTTCCAGGCTTATGAAATGGATGGAAAAATTCCTTACCCAATTTATTTTTCTTTTAGTTCAATCCAGGCAGGTGCATGATCACTTGTTTTTTCCCAACCTCTTACATGGCGGTCTACTCCGGCCGCAACAAGCCGGCGACTTATTTGCGGACTTAATAAAAAATGATCGAGCCTGAGACCTGCATCACGACTAAAAGCATTGCGGAAATAATCCCAGAAAGTATAAACTCTCTCATTTGGATGCAGTTTGCGGATTGCATCTGTCCAGCCCTGGTCCGTCAATCGTTTAGGCTTATATACATCCAACTCCGTTGGCATCACGTTAAAATCTCCAATCAAAGCCACCGGTACCTCATGAGCAAGTAGTTTTTTTGCATGAGCAGACAACCGCCTAAACCACTTCAGCTTGTAGTCAAACTTAGGACCGGGATAGGGATTACCATTGGGCAGGTATAAGCAGGCAATCACCATCTTGTTTATAATCGCCTCCATATAACGACTATGGCTGTCTTTCGGGTCTCCCGGCAATACCCGCCTCAACTCCTGTATTTCTCCATAGCGGGATAAAATAGCAACGCCATTCCAGCTTTTTTGTCCATGCCATATGGAATGATAGCCTGCCGCTGATATCTCCTTTTGAGGAAATTTGTTTTGCATCGCTTTAAGCTCCTGTAAACAAACGATATCTGGTTTTGCCTCTTTCAGCCACCGGAGTAAGACAGGCAGTCGTCCATTAATGCCATTCACATTATACGTCGCAATTTTCATCGTAGTAATTTACGGCCCTATCCAAGGCAGTGTTTCAGGCAGAAGAAATTACGTATGGTTATAACTAATATTCCAAAAGAATACTTTATGAATAGCCAAAAACTATAGACCCGGGCAGACGAATCCAAATTCTCAAACCTATACCGGTTGAATTAAAAATCAGCGGGCCCGCTTACAGAAAATCATGCTTTTTAACTTTAATGTACCCCTCCTGCAATGGAGGGAGCAGGACCTTACGAACCTGTGGCAATGCGTGCAGGCTTATCAATTTCGCCCGGCTCTTCTTTTTTCTTTCCTTCTTAACGATAGTTAGGCCAGGCATACCTGATGAGGTAATCGAATTTTCAGTCATAAGTTTAATGATTAAGGGAGCTGTACAAATGAAAAAAGTATGCCGGATAAGGATTCAAATGTCATCTTATCAACATATTTTTTTAAAAGAATGTCAATGTTTGATCATTAATTTGAAGGCTGCAACCGTCGCTTTAAACACTAATCAAAAGCCGCATATAACCAATCTGCCCCCAACAAATAGAAAAAAGATTGATTAATTTTCGGTGGAAATGGAAGAATAGGTTGCTACCGGAATATTGACCACCTTTTTCCTCCATACAATTTCTTCCTGTATTTCTATTAAAAGAAGACGGCTATTTCTTAACTCCGTTTCTGATGCGCCGGAAGTAATCAATTGAGTATGCCATGCAGTCTGATCGACCAACAGGTCCAAAAGATCGGATAACTCCAGATTTTTTAAATCCAACATCGCAGCTGCGTTTGGATGCAGATAGCAAATGGCGTGCAAATAAAAATTACGCTTTATACAAAAAAGATCGGGGAGGATTCGAGAAAATACCTCTACATTAAAACGAGATGTAGAAATATTTCCAACAAAATATAGCCGACTAAAATTATAACAACTAACAGTCGGTAGGAAATTGATTAAGAAATTTTAACCGCTCCCATTCACTCACCAGGTAGCTTATTGAAATTATTCCCTGGCCGGATAGCCTTTCTTTTTTCAATCTCTGCCTGGATCTGTTTGAGTTTGGCCTTACTGTTTTCTAAATCTTGCCGGCCGGTGCTTCGACCTATGACCCGGATATGATCGGCTGTATACTGGCTAATAAGTCAAACAACTCGGGCAGGTTATATTTCTTTAAATCAATCATGATGGCAAATTGAAATCATCTATGTGTACAAAAAACATACAAATAGTTCTATTTTTGAAGTCCCGGAGATGTTTTATAAAGAAAATGCGGAAAACTGCCAGGGGCTTTGCACATAGTCCGAAAACCTGCGCCAACTACGGAGGAAAACTACTCCAGCTTTCATTCATACCATTTGATTACCGGTTTGTAGTATTACATTTCTCCCCTAATCGAGTATCTTTAAATACTTGCTTTAGGGATCAGATTAAGGCAGCATGGTTGGCCATTTTAAACCAACTGCGCGGGTATGACGATTATTATTGGAGACTATTAAACAGGATTATGACTGAAGAATACCTAAAACAACTGAACCTTGATGAACTCATTCAGCTTATGATGAAAAACATCCAGGAGCTGCAAGCTATGCATAAAGCCAACAAGCAACAGCAGGGAATGGATGAAAAAAGAAAGCAGGTGGAATTGCTGCATAAAATTATCGCTGAAAAAAAAGGAGAGATCAAACCCGATCTTTCAAAATAGAAGGCCCCGCTTATTTCCCCGAGCTTTTCAAGTAAAGGAAATAACCTAAAAAGCTCAAGGCAATGCAAAATGACATGATTGCCAGAGAATGAATACCCAGCGGCATAGTATAATTTATCAATGTAAGGCCGGCACCCAATCCCGCTAAAATCGCAGCCCATTTTATATTACTATCCTTATTTTCACGGGCATCCGTTTGTAAAATCGAGGAGGCAATGTTTTCGGCAATTCCTTTTTCTACGATTTTATTTTTCAGGCGATATTCAAAAATCCGCTTCAAAATAGAAATAATAAAAAACATGAAAGCCAGCAGAACGAATAGCACAGCAACGGTTCTGAATACTTCTCCGTCTATACGTGGATAATTGTCCTGGGCACTGGCAGACGAGGTTATTAATCCGGCCAAAATAAGTGTAACGATCTTTTTCATTTTTATATTTTTTTAATCCTATTGAATTTGACGTATACATTTGATGAATGTTGCACTATACAAGGTCCAATGCCTGCATTTTTCTTTGATAATTTTTATACATATCCAGGCAGAAGAAGGCCAGTATAACAATAACACTAACGATCATTAAATAAACCGCCAGCGAGGCGATCCCCTCAAACAACAAGGCCAGGTATTGGCGAAACACATATCCTGCGGCTCCAGGTAATATCATAACAAAAGCCAGCAGAAAGCCGGGCAAACGGTCTTTGACAACTGCTGCTTCTTGTTTGGGAAGTTGGGCTACCACCAATTCGGCAAGGTTGAATTCAAAAACAGGTTTTTCCTGTTCACTAATACCAGTAAACAATAGCTCATAAGCAGCAGCCCTGCTCTTGCAGTCCCGGCACATGCGCAGATGCTCCGCCATCTTGCTATTTGACTGTGGCCCTTCCAACAGGAATCGCTGAATTTCTTCGTCGGTTAAATGTTTGTCTAACATAAATCCTCCTTTTTGTAATGAACTAAGAGATTTTCTTTTAATACCTTTCTTGCCCGGAATAAATAGCTCTTGACGGTCCCTTCCGGTAAGCCGGTGATATAACCAATTTCATCATAGCTCAATTCCTGCTGATGATATAAACTGATCAATGTTCTATAAACAGGTGACAGTTTTTCAATCGCTTCGTGCAGGATGGCTGAAAGGTCTTTCTGCACGACAAGATCGTTACTGATCTGCAATGAATATGTTTGGAACGGGTCTCCATCGCCATGATCTTCTCCCGGAGCCTTGTCCTGGTCCAAATTGCCGGGGAGCAGCAATTTTTTCTTTCGCAGGTAATCAAAACAATTGTTATAGCTGACCTGTGCTATCCAGGTTGACAGTTTTGATTCAAATTTGAAAGAGCTTAGTTTATGGAACACTTTCAGGTAAATATCCTGTGCCAGGTCTTTTCGATCTTCCGGGCTATCAATCATTTTAAAAACGATTTGCGCTACAAGGGATTCCGTATTTTTTACAATAAGGCCAAAGGCGGCGTTATCGCCGCCCAATACCTTTTCTACCAGTTGCCTGTCTGACCAGCTATTCCCTGTTGATGTATTCACTGTTTGATTCGACGGGTGAAGAAAAGAAATGTTGCAGAAAAATGGGAAATAAATTGGTATTGTTTTTTAATACTGCATGTGGAAATAGCGGTATTTTCGCCTTCTTTTGTTTTGCCATCACTTAATGAAATTTCTATTCTAAAGCTTCTATATATTCGCGTCGCAAATCGGGCTGTACACGATTTGTTATTGAAGCCAAAGAGTCGCGATGGTTTGAACAAGCGTTTTCAGGTAATGATGGGAAAAACTGGACCCAGGTTTTTGAAATGAATTTGAGCAGGCAATAAAAAAATAATTCCCGCTGTTGTTTCAGCTACCAGTCGTGGCCTTTTTAACCCCTGTTCAGCAGTAACGTTCCCGATATCAGGGAGAGTCAATCATTTTTTCTTCCACTTCTGTGCAATCTTTATAGCTGTTTCAATCATATAGGGCTCCCAGTTTTCTATTTGCCATGCTGAAGATGCAAGAGAAGATTTTTTTAGTAAATGCATGGCTTCGTTATAAGATGCTGATGATTCCAGTATGAATGAAAGCTCTGATTGCTGCTGATACAGTGTTTCATCTTCGACAATATTGCCGGGCAATGAAAACGACAACGGAAGAAAACAATTAGCAGGCGGTGAAGAAGGCATATTGTTTTTTTCCCTGACGATATTTTCCATCATCAGAAAATCTTTGTAAAAGGATTGTTTGCTTTCATTTGTTACGAGCCCGTTTCCCAATTGCTCTAATACTACATATTTGACATTCGGGCATTGGCCGACCGTCATTTTGAGCAGATCAAAAACTTCTTCAGGGACCGCATCGTCATGTGTATCTCTTCTCACTTTTCGTCCCGGATCAGTAAGAGAATCTTCCCAGCTTCCTCCAGAAATATGGATTTCCCGAACCTTGTCGAGGGGATACAGGGCGATTATTTCTTCAAATGAAATGTCGAAATTATTAACCTGGCAGTAAAGGTTGTGCAGGTCAAGAATGATAAACCCATTTACCGGTTCAAGCAGTTGTTCCAAAAAAGTTCCATGCCGTTTTGTTTCATCAAGTGAATATGAAAAAGCCAGGTTCTCCAGGCCTACAGGGCACCGGCATACATCATAGATCCTTTTCAACCTGTCCCTGCCAATATCAAGAGAAGTTTGTGTATAAGGAATATTGAGCGGTGCGCCATGATGAAAGTCGTTACCTGTCATAAAACCGAAATGCTCAGTGACATGATCAAATTGAAAAGTTTCACAGGTTTGCTTTAGTTGTTTTAGCCAGTCTTGCTGACCCTGCAACCATTTTCCTGAAAAAATAGAAAAGAAAACACCGTGGCCGATCAAACGTTTTTCATTGCTAAATGCAGTTAATAACTCCATGAACCATGACGGAATTTGTTTTACATTGAACAACGCATCAAAAGACCATTCTATAGCTTCTATTCTTGATTCTTCCATTAAGGGCAGACAAGCTGCAAGAATGTCCGCATCCAGGTTGCAGGCTGTCGCTGATAATATTTTCGGCACCTCCGGAATTATGAATGATTAGTACCTGATTGTGTTATCCCATTCCACAGGCCGGGCAGGGCTCAGCCGGGTTCGTTTTCTCCTGTTCCTTCTGCGCCTCCTGCTTTGCTTTTGGATCGGGTATATCTTTATCTTTCTTACATGAAGTTGTTGTTTGTACCACAATGCCAATAAGAATGGCGCTGAGTAAGGATTTTGACAGTTTCATTTTTTGGTTTTTTGTTTTGATGGAATATGAAAATTAATCAGCTATGCCGATGACAACCGGAGTTACAAAAACGTGGCATGGCCTGCCCCGAAGAATATGAACCGGCTATAATAAAACGCTTCCATTAATCTTTTAGACCCATCTTCCTGATCAGGCAGCCGTGCTGCGTGTCGCAGCTTAAGTGAATAATGTCAATAAGTAACCTGTTAGTGAACCGCCTAATACTATCCAGGCGCTGTTTATTTTTTTGAATCCAAAAGTCAGCGTGATACTAATCAATGCAATGACAATTGTACGCCAGTCAGAAATACTGTCTTTGCCCATTGCATAGCAAACAGCAACAATAATAGCCACCGAAGCAATATTCACAGCGTCAAGAAATGCTGCAAATAGTTTTGAGTGCCGCATCCGTTTAACAAGCGGATTGAGTAGAGCAACAAAAACAAACGAAGGCAAAAAAATTCCGATGGTAGAGACTGTCGCACCGGTCAGGCCGTTGATTTGATAACCGATAAATGTCACCGAAGAAAAAACAGGGCCGGGTGTAAATTGTCCGACTGCAATAGCGTCTATTAGTTGTTGTCGGGATAATAGTCCTCTTGCAACAAGTTCCGCATCAAGGAAAGCAAACAATACATATCCACTTCCATAAAGAATGGCTCCTATTTTCAGGAATATCCAGAACAGGGTCATGTTGGTTGCCGGGGAAATTGATGTGTTTGAAATTTGTAAAAGCGCCGGAAAGAAAAAACCGTTGACTGTGTTCTGTCTTTTGAAAGCGGCCAATACCGATGCTAAAATTCCTGCACCAAACATCAGGTAAATTTCATTGAAATTCAGCAATGAAAGTATCAATACCGTTGCCCCGATAATTCCCAGTTCCATTGTTTTCAACGATTTTTTGGCAAGAGGATAAACAGCCGCCAGGATAACCGCAATGATGGCGGGTTTGATACCATAAACAAACGGCTGCACCTGGGGTAGATGTCCGTATTGTTTATAAAGCCATGCAAAGAACCCTGTGATAAAAACGGCAGGCAGAATAAAACAAAGACCTGCTACGATTAAACCCTTCCATCCTGCTTTTTCATACCCGATATGGATTGCCATTTCGGTGCTGTTGGGTCCCGGGATTAAATTGGTGGCTCCAATGAGGTCAAGAAAATGTTGTTCGCTCATCCATTTTTTGTTTTCAACAACTTCCTGTTGCATCATCGCAATATGAGCCGCCGGCCCGCCAAAAGCAGTAACACCCAGGCGGAGAAATAATTTTGCCACATCCTTTAATGCTGCACTACCGTTCATTTGCCAAAATACTTCTTATCAAGTGAGTAACTACCGCCACCATAGTATAATGTAAACAGCAGCAGCATTGTCATTGCAAAATCGGTTCTGTATTCATGTGCCATTGACCAGAAACCTTTTTCAACCAGGATGGGATATTTTGTGGTAACAAAAGCAACCAACATTATAATCAATAAGGGAATGGAAGCTAATCGTGTAAAAAGACCTGCTAAAAGCAATACTCCGCAGGTGATCTCAAAAACGCCTGTAAACGGCGCCCAAAATTCAGCATGTTCAAAGCTAATTTTTGCGAAGCGACCTACACCAACAGCACCAGGTGTAATAAATTTTTGAAGCCCTTCGGACAGAAAAATCAAACCGACAATCAGTCGTGGAATTAATGTTGGCGCGGACGATGTTTTAAAGATTTTATTTTTCATGCTGATGCCCGAAGTCCTGGTTACTGAAAGGTGAATTGCCGGGAATTTTCACCACATTAAATTCAAACCCGGTGGCACGGTGACAGCCGTTACAGGTGTTTGTCACCAGGAAGTAATTGCTTTTGAACCGGGAGAATTTTGTTCCCGGATGGCTGTGGTAATACTATCCAATGTAGGTTTTATCATGCCCGGCATTTGGCTTTCTTTCCGTTCAGCCATGCGACAACAGTTATTCACTGTATTTTTTTTTGTTTATTCTGTCTTCCACTCGTAGATATTGATTTCAATTTTTTTGAATATCGTATCTGAACTAAAAACAGATTCCAGTTGGTCGATGACAATACTTTCCATTAATTTCAAACGGGTAGCATCAACGTATTTCAACTGTTTCTCGTGTATTTCTTTTAAATGCTGTTTGGTGACAGGTAAGTGATAATCCTTATACCCATTTAATAGTTTATGTCGAAAGGGATAAAGTGTCAATAGTTCTTTGACATTCCACCAGTACGGCTCTAAAATAAATTCGGCCTTTGCTGTATCATTAGGGTAAAAATCGATTTTCAATGCTAACGCCATATAAGTGTTTTACCTGGGGAACTCTATTAGCACACAATACAAAACAGGATCAACAATTCAATTTACAGATAATTTTGTGATTGTTCATATAAGCTGATTAATCGTGCGATTGTTGCATGTTAATCAGAACTCACAATAAAAGACATAAGGAGATTGCTGATAAAATCCAGTTGTATTAACCTTTGATATATTTTACGGTGTTGACCGGTCAGCCTGGCGAAGCCTGGCTATAATGCCTGGTGGTCACATTATTTTGAAAGGGCCGGAAAGAATAGTGTTTTTCGCTACTGTGATTGTCAAATGCCGGCCATTCTATTTATGGTTACCGATTGCAATCAGTTTCTTCACGTCATGAACGATTATCTTCCTACCCCTGGTTTCCAGAATATTCGCTTCTTTAAATTCGCCCAGCACCCGTACTATATTTTCTCTTGCTGTACCCACCAGGTTGGCCAGGTCATCACGGCTCATATTGATTTCAACAGGCATGCCTGGCTGAAAATTCACTTTGTATTTCTCGCGGAGTACAATCAGCTGAAGAGCCAGCCGCTCTCTTACCGATTTTTGGGCAAACATGGAAAGACTGTTTGCCAGGACAGCAAACTCATGGCTGAGTGTTTTTAATAAGCGCCTGGACAGAATTTCAGATTGATGCAAGGCGGCCATGAAATCTTCTTTAGGAATAAATGCTATCCGGCTTTCTTCCAATGTAGCAGCAGAATCCGGGTACCGGTCTTCGGCAAGTATGGCATGATAGCCGATTAATTCGCCGGTATTGGCTACATAGATGATTTGTTCTTTGCCTTCTTTGTCTACTTTATATTTTTTTATTTTTCCCTCTGTAATAAAAAAAATGCCGGAAGGAGTAGAACCCTCTCTAAATATGATTTCTCCTTTTGCATATAGTTGTTCAGATTTATGAGTGGTTAACAATGCATAATCTTCCGTTGGCAAATCTGCCAAAATGGATTCGCTTTTAAAGCTCCATTGATCTATGGGAAAAATGCCTCGTATGCTCATGTTGGTGGGCAAATTTACCCATTTAAAAATTGATAAAACTCACTTTTTGAAGTGACAAGGTTTAACGCAATGCAGTGATAGCACAGGTAGTTTTGTAGCTATGAAAACGGAACAACCGGCAAAAAAAGATTTGTATTATACCAAAGACCACGAGTGGATCGACTTCCAGGGAACGATTGCCTATGTGGGCATTTGTGGCTTTAAATTGCTTGGCTTTAAAGAAATACAGCAGCTGACCTTTAATGAACCTGCGGGATTCAAGAAACAAGGAGAAGTATTGGCTACGATCCGGTACAACGATTATCAAATTGAAGCACACATGCCGGTAGACGGTAAAGTATTAGAGATAAACAATTCATTGGGCAGCGGCAATGTAAATATGCTGATAGCGCAACCAGAAGGCAGCGGATGGATTGCAAAGATTATTCCGGCACAGCCTTATGAAAGAAAAGACCTGCTAATGCCAAAAGAATATCAAATGAATGGCAAAGGGAAATCCACCGTTTAGTATTCACCAGGAAAACAAATTACTCATGGCCCTTCTTGAAAGAAAAGTTGATGCTGATAAATGGTTTTATTCCGATCTAAACTTCGATCAACTTTATCCGGTGGCTATTCAGCAATTGGCCCGCATGCACTGGACCCCACTGGATGTAGCCCGAAAAGCTGCCAACTTCCTCGCAATAAAACCAAATGTAAAAATATTGGATATCGGCAGCGGTGTGGGTAAGTTTTGCCTGGGAGCTGCTTATTACAAGCCTGATGCTTTTTATTATGGGACCGAACAAAGAAAAAATTTAGTATACCAGGCCGACGCCGTCAAAGAAATGCTGGGTTTTGAAAACGTCGCCTTTTTTCATTCCAATTTCACACAATTAGATCTCAGGGATTATGATCATTTCTACTTCTACAATTCCTTTTATGAAAACCTTGCCGGCACAGATAAGATTGACAACAGCATAAATTACTCCGGGGAATTGTATGACTATTACAGCCGCTATTTATGTAATCAACTTGAGGGAATGCCGGCAGGCACAAGACTGGTCACTTTTCATAGCCTGGATGATGAAATACCACACGGTTATCAGAGAGTGGATTCAGGAGTTGACGACCTGTTGAAGTTTTGGATTAAAAAATAACAGCCCGATTTAAGAATATGCCAATTGATTTTGAATCAGAAATAACAGAGATAAGCGGCAAGCTCAGCCAGGTGGAAGGTTATTTGAGTTGCGAGAAAATAATAGTTCGCAATATTCAAAAGCAATTTCAAAATGGCAAGAATGACGAAAACATCCTTGCGTACCTGAGAGGAGCTTCAGACTGGTTTAATAAACAAATAAAAACCGGCCAGCAGTCAGCAGAGAGTGTCAATTACATGTATGCGTCGGGTTTCATCGATACCCTGTTGAAGATGTCTTACTGGAAAAACTGGGTAAGAACTATTGACCGCTAATATTAAAAAACCGCCATGACTATTGAAGAATACAAAACGTTTATTGTGCAAAAACTGGGAATGGCAGGTGATTGCGAAGAAACAGAACAGATCATTAACAGATCGATAGAGCTTTTGAAAGAAAAACATTTACCAGCAAAAGTAAAGTCAGATTACCTGGCTAAATTGAAAGAAGGATTGAAGGAGCTATCGCCTGCCAGCTTTGATTATATCCACTGGTGCAATATACAGTGCGCCATTTTGTATTTAAGACGGCTGGCAAAAAAGTAATGCCTGGAATTAAGTTAATAAAAGTAAGAAAGCGTGTTTGGAAATCCTTTTCCAGGTTCAAACCGGAAGACGGACAACCCGGATACTGCTAATAAATAAAAAGTGTATTGATAACGATAATGGGTGATGTAAGATTATTCGTGAAGATTTTTACAAGTGTAGCCGTCCCGATCGTTTGGATGGGCGACGTTCAGCGGCAAAGGACACCAAAATCCGCGGACTTAGCCCTCCAAACTTTATGCAGCTGTTTTTGGAAACAAAATTATTTTTCTTACCGGTTCCTGTCATTGAAAACAGGCTACACCAGAAGGGAGTTTATTTTAAAAAATTCTTTCCGTTGTTCCCGCCCTCGTATATTATTTGCATGTGTTTACTACCATGTTTTTCCAATCTTTTAACAGATCAGTATTTTTTAATTTTAAATTTAATTAGTGATGTCTCTTTCCTTAGACGAGTACCGGTGTAAACTTATCAATGCAATTTTATTTGCCGGCTCCCAGCAAGAAGTCAGGCGATTTTGTGAATCTGCGCTGGAAGAGCTGGAACATGATAAAATAGATGACGCTGTTATAACCCGCTTTACAAATCAAATGATCGGGGAATTGGAACAATTTAATCCTATGAATAAGGATGCTCAGCAATGGAGTAATATAACAATGGCAAGAATTTATTTCAACCGGATGAAACACCGGTTTCATGTTATTAATTCAGCGAACAATGTTTAGGCCCAAATTACTTGATACCCTGAAAAATTATAACCGGCAACAGCTCACCAAAGATTTGATGGCCGGATTGATAGTAGGTATTGTAGCGCTGCCACTGGCCATTGCCTTTGCTATTGCGTCGGGTGTATCACCGGAGAAAGGCCTTTATACAGCCGTGATTGCAGGGTTCATTATTTCGGCAATGGGCGGAAGTCGTGTGCAAATAGGTGGTCCTACCGGCGCTTTCATTGTCATTGTATACGGCATTGTTCAGCAATATGGCATTAATGGTTTGATCATTGCCACGTTTATTGCGGGTGTTATGCTTATCATTATGGGCATTGCCCGGCTGGGTTCAGTCATTAAATTTATTCCTCATCCCCTGATCATCGGCTTCACCAGCGGCATTGCGCTTATTATCTTCTCCTCGCAGATGAAAGATTTTTTTGGTCTGCAGATGGGAGCGGTTCCGGCTGATTTTATTAATAAGTGGGAAACTTATGTTGAAAATTTTCAGACGATAAATGTCAATGCTTTTGTAGTTGCTGCTGTAACCGTTTTGATCGTTTTCCTGTGGCCGAAAATAACACACAAGATACCGGGATCGTTAGTTGCCATTATCCTTACCACTGCTGCCGTGCAACTACTGGATCTGCCTGTTGAAACCATCGGCAGCAAATTTGGAAGCATTCCTTCCAGCCTGCCGGCCCCTGCTATACCTGATTTAGATTTCAGCACGATAAAGAACCTGATACAACCTGCTTTTACCATTGCATTACTGGGTGGCATCGAATCTTTGCTTTCCGCCGTTGTGGCCGATGGAATGATTGGCGGTAATCATAAATCAAATATGGAGTTGGTGGCCCAGGGAACCGCGAATATCTTTTCTTCCATCTTTGGCGGCATTCCTGCGACAGGCGCCATTGCGCGGACTGCAACTAATATAAAAAATGGGGGACGCACACCCATTGCAGGTATCACCCATGCTATTACCTTATTACTCATCATGCTTTTTATTGGTCAATGGGCGGCACTAATACCTATGGCAACCCTGGCAGGCATACTGGTGGTAATTGCCTACAATATGAGTGAATGGGAAAGTTTTATATCGGTATTAAAAGGTCCCAAAAGTGATGTGGCTGTTCTGATCACCACCTTCCTGTTAACTGTTTTAATCGATCTGACAGTGGCGATTGAAATAGGAATGATACTGGCCGCTTTTCTCTTTATGCGGAAAATGATTCAATTCAGCACGGTGAGTATGTTGAAAAAAGAAATTGATGATACGGATAACGGGAAGGATGAAGAAGCTATCGGAAATTTTACTGTTCCCAAAGACGTGGAAGTTTTTGAAATTACAGGGCCGCTATTTTTCGGCGCTGCTCATAAATTTAAAGATGCGATTAAATTTATTGAAAAAAGACCCAGGGTGCTGATAATACGAATGCGGCAAGTGCCGATTATTGATGCCACAGGTATAAAAACGATTGAAGAAGTATATAAAGAATCAAAAAGACGAGGCACTAAACTGGTATTAAGTGAAGTGCACAGCGAACAGGTGCTGAACGAGCTGAAAGGCGCCCGGTTACTTTTTGCCATAGGCAAAGCTAATGTGACGACCACATTGGAGCAGGCGATTGAAAGGAGTAGGGCAATTTTACGAGGATAGGCTTTTTGTAACTGGAGCCGGAGATTACCCTCCGGCTTTCGCGTCCTTCTATACCTTTTATATTTGAGGTGACCTGTATTTCAGAAAGATTGACTTTATTGCCAAAGGCTAGCCTCTCCACTTGCTTTTTAAGTGCATCTTCAAATTTACCTCCTGCGTCATTGTTGCATTTTTTACAAACTAAAATATTAAAATGCCCACCTACAGATTTAGGCGGAAATGGTCCAGCGAGAATTCCTCACTTATCGATAACCCAACGGATTTGCGGCAACTATTCCATTCTTTAAACATATTGGGCAGAGATATGCATAATGATCGGGTGGATTTCTGGAATCAAGAAACACCGAAGAAAGGTATTGCTCTTGATAAGGGCGTAGTGATGAATAATACCATCCAAAGCGTTTTGCTATTTCTTCCTTGTTTATTTGCATCTAGTATAGTAAAGTTAAATGCCAATTGAAATAGGAGTTTGAGAGCACCAGGACTTAAGACGAAGAACCACAACTAATTTGAGGGTCGTGTCGGAATGGATAAAATTAAAAAGGGTCTCAATTGCTTGAAACTCTTTACTGGACTGTGTAGACCCTGCAGAGCACGATCCCGCGCCCCCCGATTGAACCGGGGTACTCTAACCGATTGAACTTTTATCAAACAGCTCTTAGCTATGATGCCGGCCTTAGGTTAATTCTTTACGCAACGAACAGACATTCCGCATGTCTTGATTTGATTCGCATCACCGATATAAGCACCAATATGATCAATGTTGTGGGCCCAGGCGTCAATATCTTCAGTAGTCACTTCTGCATTTGTCGAAGTCCACCAGTGTCCGGAAGTGTTAATAACTGCAAAAGAGCTAAATGCAGGAAGTGCGATTCCTCCTGGAAGTGCAGTGAAACCACTGCTGTTAGTGGCACCGGTGTTTGGCGCTAACCAATGTACAGTGCCCGTTTCTTTCATTTCGCCTCCTGCTACATTTATGCCTCCCAAACAACCAGCAAGAATTAGCCATTCTTCACGACTTGGTACATGCCAGCCTTCAGGCGCCAGGCCCCTTGGATCGTTTACAGCATACCAATTGTATAATTTGCCATATATAAGGCCATTTGCAGGATTAAAATCGTAATAACACCACGCCCCTGTGGTGGTTGTTCCCAATTCTGTTGGACTAGTAACCTGTGGAATTGGGTCACCATTCCTATAATGATCTACATTCAAATTTTTAACCATCCAGGTTTGGTCGCAGATAGTAGTTGTTGGTACTGAACAATCTCCTTGAATATCTCCATGAGCCAGATGTGCAGCTAAGGCATTTTGGGAGATTTCGATTGTTTTTGAAGAATGGCATACCATGATTTTTGCCTTTTTATTGGCGGTAGCACTTGCAATCTCTTTTGATTCTTTCTCTGTGGAGATTTGCTTTTGACAGCTGGTGAAAACTAAGGTTGCCAGCAATGGTAATAGTAGCTTTTTCATAAAAAGTATTTTCTTGATTTGTATTGCTACTTCAGAGACTTGTGATAATGAAGCTGAAAAGAGTTGTTATAGGGGAAGGCGATTAAGGGAAGTAATCTTTATAAAAGGTAACCAATTATTTTATTAAAATCAAACAACTATCGCAGACAAACAAAAGCCCAGGTAGAAACTCAGGCGATTAAGTTAAATGGCGTGTGATTATGGCAAAAAGTAGGTTTGGTATCCAAATCAAAAAACGCCCCTAATTAACGGCTTGTATGCAAATTGTATGCAAATGGCTAAAAACAAAAAGGGCTTCATTAGATGAAACCCTTTACTGTTGGCTGCTCCTGCTGCTGGACTTGAACCAGCGACCCTCTGATTAACAGTCAGATGCTCTAACCAACTGAGCTAAGCAGGAATAATTTCCTTTGGGGGTGCAAAAATAGGGATTTTCTTTTTCCAGCCAACTTGTTAGAACACAAAAAAATAAAGCCCATCAAAAAATTTTGTCAACATCCGGGTTATCTCCGTTTCGGGCAATTACGAAATCAACTGGGTATTTTCCCTGATTTTTATAACTATCCGATCACCAAACCTTCTCTCCGCCAGAATTTGAGTCGATATTTATCGTTGAAACGTCCGATATCCAATGAATCCTATCTTACACTTTAGCCAAACAGGCCGTGACAACACTGTACCTGCCAATGTCTCCTTATTAATAAGATTGCACAACCATTTAAATAGCCCAAGCCAAAAAGTATGACCAAGCTCCTTACCACCGTGCCTAAGATTCAACGCAATGTAGTGCTGGTATTTGGAGCGGCCCTGCTGACTATCGCCCTGTTTGCCACCCTGATTGCTCTTGACAACCGGCAAACCAAAAACGCCGAAGATCTCGTCAATCATACCTATAAAATAAATCGCCAGGCCGAAAGTATTCGGTCGGCACTTGCTGAAAGTGAATTATTAACCTGGCAATTTTTGACCAGTCGTGACCAGCGTTGGCTTCCGGCCCTTCGCTCCGCCTGGTCCGGAATGACACAACTGTCAACCGAAACTCATTCATTGGCAAACGCTCCCGCCCAACTGGAAAAAATGACCCAGTTAAGAACTTTGATTACCAGGAAAATCGCCTCCCAGCAGTCTATTATCAATACTAATGACCTGAATCAGCAGCCTGGATATGATGGCGAAGGCCAGCAACTTACCCTCACCATCCAAACGTTGATCGGCGAGTTTCTGCAGCGCCAGGAAGAACTGTTGAAAGAACGGACCTTAGCAAATATCCGGGCCCGTAACAGGGCGACTGCTACTATCACTATAGGCGCAGCCCTGCTATTTCTTTTTATTGCCGGTTCCCTTTATCGCTTAAACAATGATATCCGTCGCCGCAAACTGGCCAAGGAAGAAATTAAAACCAGGGAAGCAAAATACCGTCGCCTGATAGAGGATGCGGGTGTTACCCTGTTTACATCGGATACCAATGGCCTGTTTACCTATGTCAACGAACGCTGCCAGCAACTGACAGGATTTTCGCAGGAAGAGTTATTAGGCCAAAGTTTCACCACGCTTTTATTACCATCGTGGATTGGGCAAATTTCGGCTGTGTATTTACAGCAAGTGAGAGATCAATCGGCTGATCTTACCGTAGAATTTCCCATTCTAACCAAAGACGGTGATATAAAATGGGTGGAGCAACACTCGGTAGTTTTATACAGCGATCAAAAAAATCCGATCGGTTATCAATGTGTAGTAAAGGACATTACGGAGAAAAGAAAACAGGATGAAAAAATAAAGGAATCTGAATTCCGTTTTCGCACTACCCTGGAAAAAATCGGCGATAATATCTGGGAACATGATTTTTCGACAGGAAGAACTCATTTCCCACAAACATCGCATGACCTGCTGGGTTTCCAATCGCATGAATTTTCTAACTATGCGGATCTCTGGTGGTCCCGTATACATGAAGATGATAAGTGGGTGCTTGAAGAAAATATCAGGAAATACAAAGCCGGAATTATTGACCGGCACTCAGAAGAATACCGGATGATCAGTTATGATGGCAGGGAAAAATGGATACTGGACCGCGGAATTGTAACTGATAAAATGCCGGATGGAACGCCTATAAAAATATTAGGCACTCATACGGATATTACAGCCCTGAAAGATGCCCAAAAAGAATTGCGTGAGTCCGACCTTAAAATAAGGGCCCTGCTGGAAGGCAGTAAGGATGCATTTTACATGCTTGACATGAATTACAACATCATGCTGGTGAATAAAGCGGCTCAGCGTGACATGCGAATGATTGCAGGCAAAGACTGCAAACCCGGCGAAAGCATGCTGGACTATATTTCTCCTGTAAAAAAAGAAATTTTTCAACGCCTGTTTCAACATGTGCTGGCAGGAAACTCAGAAGAGTGGGAAGTAATGCTAAACTCCGCGGAAGGAGAAAAATGGTTCCATATTAATTTCTACCCGGTGTTGAATGCCGGGAATACAGTACAGGCTGTCAGCCTTTCTGCTAAAAATATTACTCAAAGCAAACTGATTGAAGAGGCCCTCGAAAAAGTTCCGGCCAGGTGGTCTTAAAAAAACTGCTTTCTTCTGATAGAGGTAAAAAGTATAACGAGAGTAGACGGTTTTAAAATTGGAGGCCGGAAGAAGGATCTAAAACCAATTGAAGAATCCACCCGGTTCCATGCCCACAAAAATGCCGTCTTCTTTTAATTCCACGGGCCAGTTTTTTAAATAGTATCCTTCGCCACTTACATTTCGTCCATTCTTCAGGTCATATTTATAGCGATGTAATGGACATACCACCCTGCCCAACGCATCTATATAACCCTCTGCCAGTATACCACCAGCATGCGGGCATTTATAGGCAAAAGCAAAAAAATTGTCACGATGTTTACCAATACAAATTTTCTTCCCTTTTACTTCCACCATGGCAATATTGTTATCCGCAAAATCCAACTCGCCAGGATGATCAGCGATTTTATGCCAGGTATATTGTTTTGTCACGATACTTCTACTTTGCTCAGTACATCAATTTGACCCGAAAAATTATTACGAAGTCCCCACTCGCTACTTACCACACCCCACTTCCCCTTAATACAAAAACTCTGTCTTATAAGGGTATCTTACCCTATACATTTCTCTCACTTTTTGCAGAATCGTTTCACGCAGTTTATCCAGGTTTCTCCTTTCTATTGCGGATACAAAAACAGCGTTACCATTGGTTTCGTTATTCCATCTTTCGTAGAGATCCTCCAGTATTTCTTTTTTGGTGCTTTCTTCCAACCACTCATCAAAGGTTTTTTCTTCATACAGATCCATTTTATTAAAAATGGTCAGCGTTGGTTTTTCGGAAGCATTCATTTCATGCAATGTCTTATTCACTACGGCTATCTGGTCTTCATAATTAGGATGGGAAATATCGACCACATGTAATAAGATATCTGCTTCTCTTACCTCGTCCAACGTACTTTTAAAACTTTCTACCAGGTGGTGCGGCAGCTTACGAATAAATCCAACTGTGTCGCTTAGCAGGAAAGGGGTATTTTCAAAAACTACTTTACTGGTAGTTGTATCCAGTGTTGCAAATAATTTGTTTTCCGCAAAAACATGCCGCTTGCTCAGCAAGTTCATGATCGTTGACTTACCCACATTGGTATAACCTACGAGTGCAACACGAATAAATTCACCTCTGTCCTTGCGCTGTGTGAACGCTTGCTTGTCGATTTCGGCAAGTCGTTTTCGCAGCAGCGAAATTTTATCCCGTACTATACGGCGGTCCGTTTCTATTTCGGTTTCACCCGGACCTCTTGTACCGATTCCACCACCTAAACGTTCCAGGTGCTTCCACATACCTCTTAACCTCGGAAGTATATATTGATATTGCGCCAACTCTACCTGTGCTTTGGCCTGTGCTGTTTTTGCCCGGCGGGCAAAAATGTCAAGTATCAGGTCAGAACGGTCGATAGCTTTTATGTCCAGTGCTTTTTCTATATTGGTAATTTGAGAACCGCTGAGTTCGTCATCAAATATTACAACACGGATATTTTTGCCCTGCACATAATTCTTTATCTCTTCCAGTTTCCCTTTGCCAACAAATGTGCGGCTGTCAGGATGCTGCAGTTTTTGAATAAACCGTTTTACCGTAACAGCACCCGCCGTTTCAGCCAGGAACGATAATTCATCCAGGTACTCCTGTACTTGTGTTTCTGTCTGGTCTTTCTGCACCAGGCCGACAAGCACCGCCGGCTCCTCTTCTTTGATAATATTTTTTTTATCCAGCATATTCAAAAAAACACCCTCATGATACATGAGGGATGCGCAAAGTTAACGGTAGAAAATAAAAAAGGACTTCACTATTCCGTGAAATCCGTTCAACCTGTTTCAAGCCAGTTTGCAATTATAGTCCACTGATCGTAAGCCCGATCGAAAAAGGTCTTATTTCAGCCGCCACTCCTTCTTTAAACAAAGTAGTGAGCTGGTAGCTTCCATACAATGTAAAATGCCCGACACCTACCCTGGCCGTGCCTACCAACCGGGTCGTATTAAAAAATCGTTTGCTGGTTTCTTTCATCGTGTAAGAGTTCAGCGTATTGCCACTTTTATTTTCGAGGTCCTTGTTGCGGGTATGTGCATTGATCATAGTTCCTACCTTGGCGCCGATAGCAAACTTGAAACTTTTATCGCTGTTAAAAGGATTGGCAACATACCTGAACTCTACGGGAGCCTCGAGGTAGGTTGTGTTTAATTTTGTCTTCTTAAAATGGTTAGTATCTGATTGATCCCTGAACTGCAGTGTTGTGGTGGCATCTTTAATGCCGACATAGGTGTCTTTGAAAATGATATGATCGGAAGAAATTCCCGGGCCAAAAGCCATACTCAGTTTAGGATTGGTTTTAAACGGAAAATCAAACATGAAATAGACATTGAAACTTTTTGAAAACCCGCTGGTATTGATCGAGTCTGGCTTTCCTGCCCAGCCCGTATAACCCAACTGGATCATAAAGTGATCATTGGCACGGCCTGCAAGGCTAAGAGGCTCTTTTTTCCTGGTGACGATTGAATCTTGGGCAAATAACGAATTGATGAGGAGACAACTAAATGCAAACAGGGCGATTTTCTTCATAAATCAAGTTAAGGTCGCAAATATATTTTTCTTTCGGTTAAAGTAAGGTTAAGAACAAAGCAATTATTTTATTTCTTACTTTTGCCCTCCATAAAAAAGTTCTTAAGAAAGTTGATCGAATAAACCAGGACCCTTAGAATCGGTAGGGTCATAGTTTAAAATAGTTCGTTAGTCAGGACCCTTAGCTCAGCTGGCTAGAGCATCCCGATTAATATCGGGAGGGTCGCAGTTTAAATAGTTCTTTTTAATAATTGAGTTGATCAAATAGTCAGGACCCTTAGCTCAGCTGGTTAGAGCATCCCGATTAATATCGGGAGGGTCGCAGTTTAAATAGTTCTTTTTAATAATTGAGTTGATCAAATAGTCAGGACCCTTAGCTCAGCTGGTTAGAGCATCCCGATTAATATCGGGAGGGTCGCAGTTTAAATAGTTCTTTTTAATAATTGAGTTGATCAAATAGTCAGGACCCTTAGCTCAGCTGGTTAGAGCATCCCGATTAATATCGGGAGGGTCGCAGTTTAAATAGTTCTTTTTAATAATTGAGTTGATCAAATAGTCAGGACCCTTAGCTCAGCTGGTTAGAGCATCCCGATTAATATCGGGAGGGTCGCAGTTTAAATAGTTCTTTTTAATATTAATAATTGAGTTGATCAAATAGTCAGGACCCTTAGCTCAGCTGGTTAGAGCACCTGACTCATAATCAGGGGGTCGCAGGATCGTGCCCTGCAGGGTCCACAATATCGTGTCCGCCTTCGGCGGATCCACAAGTTTAAAAGCATTTGTAATTTCGGTTACGGGTGCTTTTTTTTATGTACTACGTTTACATTCTATATTCATCATCAAGGGACAAATATTACATCGGGTCTACAGTAGATCTTGCTTCGCGGTTGGTTAAACATAATTCAAAGCATAACGGTTTTACACAGGGAGCGACCGAATGGGTAATTACTTTTTCAGGAACATTTTCCAGCAAACAAGAGGCCTTGAAAAGAGAACAGCAAATAAAATCATGGAAGAGCCGCAGGCTTATTGAGAATTTGATCCGCCAGTGCTCAGTTGGTTAGAGCATCCCGATTTGATCGGGAGGGTCGCAGGATCGTGTCCGCCTTCGGCGGATCCACAAGTTTAAAAGCATTTGCAATTTCGGTTACAAGTGCTTTTTTATTTATTACGGCTACATCTTATTATACAGCTGATCATTGGGGATGGCTTTTTGAAAAGTGATCCGATAAAGTGTTTATTGGGCAAGTAGCAATTCACAGCTGATTTTTCATCAATTTTAGCTTTTAAAAGACGCTCATTACTTCATAGTATTACCATTTGTTCTTCTTTAAACTTTATACATCTAAAAATGTTATAGGTCAAAATCCTGCTCATATTTTTTTTGATAGTTAATCGGTGGTTAACGCAAGTAATGATGGAGTAAGGAAACCGGAAATTGTACCTTTGATAATTATTACAGTTTTATTCTGTTATCCTAAAAAAATCTGGTGTAATGAAGCGCATTCTTGTTACCGGCGGAGCAGGGTTTATTGGCAGTCACCTGGTTGAGGCATTATTGGCAAAAGGTGATTACGAGATTTATTGTATTGATAATTTTGATCCGTTTTATGCTTACTCCGTAAAAGAACAAAACCTGCAAACCGCAAAATCGCATCCGTCATTTCGCCTCTACCAGTTCGATCTTGCACTCACCACCCCCGAAGAGCTGCTTAAAACATTTGATTCAGTTTCTTTCGACGCTATCATTCACCTGGCTGCTAAGGCAGGTGTCAGGCCCAGTATCCAACATGCAGCTTCTTATTACAGCACCAACGTAACGGGCACCCTGCACTTGCTGGAGTTTGCCCGTCAGGCCAATATTCCCCGCTTTGTATTTGCCTCATCCAGCAGTGTGTATGGCCGAAACCCTAATGTGCCATGGAAAGAAGCAGACCTGCTTCACCAACCCATCAGTCCCTATGGCGCCACCAAATTGGCGGGTGAAGAAATAGGAATGGTTTATTCGCAGCTGTATCCCTTACAATTTATTGCCCTTCGCCTGTTTACAGTATATGGACCAAGACAAAGGCCCGACCTGGCGATTCACCGATTTTATGACCAGATCCGGGACAATCGACCCCTAAACTTATTCGGTGATGGCAGCACCCTTCGTGACTATACCTTTGTCAGTGACATTGTCAACGGAATCATCGGTGCTTTAAACTATACGGGTAAAGATTCGACCATTTTTAATCTTGGCGATAGCAGGCAAATATCTTTACTGCAGCTGGTACAGGTACTGGAAGAAAGTATGAATACAAAAGCGGTCATAAACTGGCAGCCTGAACAGCCGGGTGATGTGCCGCAAACTTTTGCTGATATTTCAAAAGCTGCCGGTCTTTTAAATTATCAGCCCGCTGTTATGTTTGAGGAAGGGATTCAACGCTTTGTTGAGTGGAAAGAAAAACAGCCTTTGCACCTGAAAACAGCTTGAAAATAATAGGATGCATTCAAAATCTTTTTGGCTGGTAATCCTGCTTGCAGCTTTTCTTTTATTTGTTAAACTGGGCGCAACTACGGTTTTCCAGGTGGCAGAAGCAAGAAATACCCGGGTGCCAGCCGAAATGATTGAACGAAAAGATTACATCGTACCTTTTTTCAACGGCGAACTAAGAACGGACAAACCTCCATTGCACTATTATGCTATGTTATTGGCTTATCGCCTGGGCGGTATTAATGAAACCAGTGCAAGGTTCTTCTCTGCGGTTTGTGGCTTATTCGTTATTGTTGCCACCTGGTTATTTGCAAAAAGAAATGCCGGAACCGGCGTCGCCCTGTGGAGCTGCCTTGTTTTATTGGCATCTGTTCACACTATTTTTCAATTTCGCCTGGCGACACCAGACCCTTATCTTATAGCCTGTCATGTATTGTCTCTTTTTTGTTTTTGGGAAGGATTTAAAAATTACAAGCGGTCCTTTTTATGGTTGATGTATTTCTTCCTGGGACTCGCTATACTGGCAAAAGGGCCCGTGGGATTGGTATTGCCAGCCATCACAATCTTTTTATTTCTTCTTTTGAAAAGGGAATTCTCTTTCAGTGCTATCTGGAAACTCAGACCATTACAGGGATTGATCATTATAATGGCTGTTGCTTTACCCTGGTTTTATTTGGTACATGTAAAAACTGGTGGCATATGGACCCATGGATTTTTTTTTGAACACAATATTGGCCGATTCAATAAACCATTTGATGGTCATAAGGGTCCGTTTATACTAACCTGGGCCTTCGTGATCATGGGTCTTTTCCCTTTTTCTATCTTTCTCATAAGGGCTGTTACAATGGCATGGCAAAAACGAGTCTCGAATACCTGGCTTTTTTTTAACCTGGTAGCAGCCGCAGTTGTTATTTTGGCTTATTCGCTGTCGGCTACAAAACTTTTAAACTATACCACCCCGGCCTACCCGTTCCTGGCACTCGTTATTGGTTCTTTTATCTTTTCAGTTATTGAATCAAAAGAAGCGGGCAAAAATTTATGGCCCGAATGGATCATATTGCTGCTAATGACACTGGTATTACCAGCAGGATTATATTTTTGGATGCAGTCTGAAAAGCCGATGGTGCCGATTGCCTGGATGAGTGTTTTATTATCAGTATTCCCATTAACTATGTCGATAGCCGTTGCTTATTATAAAAAAAAGCGGATAGAAAAAACTTTTTATTTGGCTGCGGCAGGAGCAATACTTGTCAATATTTTATTCTTTTGCATTTTACTTCCTGCGCTGGATGCCAATGGCTCGGTGCATCAATTAAAAGATAGAGTAAAACCTGGCATGACTGTTATCGCTTATCGTAAATTTAATGACGCATTTACTTTTTATCATCAAAAAAATATTCCTGTTATCAACTCCACAAGCACTATTGTTGAACTTTTGAAACACAATCCTAATGCACTGATAGTAGAAAGAGCCAGTGCACCGCATCTGATGGACAGTGTTCAGGGGCTGGTCATTAAAGACAGTGCAAAAGATCTTTTTAGCAGGCAATACAGTTTTATATATGAATTGAAGAAGTAAGCCTAGAAGAAAAGAAACTATCAGTAACAAACAAAACCACAAAGGTGAAATCAATTTCAGTAGTCGTCGCATTATACAACGAGGCCGGTAATATTAAAGCCTTGCTGGAACAAACAACTGCAGCTTTACAAAATTTAAATTATGAATTAATACTCGTAGATGATGGTTCTACGGATGAGTCCGTTGCTGTCATCAGGCAGCACCTTCAGCCACATATGAAGTTGGTTATCCTGCGAAAAAATTATGGGCAATCAGCTGCAATGGCTGCCGGAATTGATGCCGCAAGTGGTGAGTTCATTGCCACTATGGATGCCGACCTTCAGAACGATCCTTCAGACATTCCCTTTATGTTAGATAAAATGATAGCTGAAGATTGGGATCTCGTTGCCGGTATACGGGCCAACAGGCAGGATAATGTAATCAGGAAAATACCCAGCCGTATCGCCAATAAGATCATTCGCACAACTACAGGCGTTACCCTGCATGATTATGGCTGTACTTTAAAAGTTTTTCGGCGTGATATTGCCAAGAACCTCGGACTCTATGGTGATATGCATCGTTTTATTCCCGTGCTCGCAGCTGTGCAGGGGACAAAAATGACCGAAGTGCCGGTGAAGCATCACCCACGCATTCATGGTAAATCAAAATACGGGATGGGTCGCACATTTAGAGTGATGAGTGATCTCCTGCTGATTTTGTTTATGCAAAAATATTTTCAACGACCCATGCACATATTTGGTCCTGCAGGATTATTATCCTTTTTTGCAGGTTTACTGGTCAATGTATATTTATTGGTGTTGAAAATCCAGGGAGCACGGATTGGTAACCGGCCCTTGCTGATCCTGGGTGTGATCTTGCTGCTGGCGGGTCTGCAATTAATACTGTTTGGATTTGTAGCAGAAATATTGATGCGCACTTATTACGAATCACAACACAAGAAAGCTTATCGCATACGATCTGTGATCCAAAATAACAGTGGTAAAGAATGAAGAAATGGATGCTCACTGTTCTCAAAGGAATTGTTGCTATCGTAGCAATGTATTTTGCTTTTCGAAACATCAAGTGGGAAGAGCTGAAAGCCATCCGGTGGAACATTTCTTTAATATGGCTGTTACCCGCCATACTTCTTTACAATGGTTCACAGTTTATCAGTGCCTACAGGCTATTACAATTTTATAAACTACCCGACCCCACGCTTGTTTATCGTTTCAACCTGCAGTTATACTACATAGGCATGTTTTATAATCTTTTTTTACCGGGTGGCGTTGGTGGCGATTTTTATAAAGTGATGGTTATAAAAAAAAGAGGTGCCGCATTATTAGAGGCCACCAAAGCAACTTTGCTGGATAGGGTTACCGGCTTACTGGTACTATTGTCGATTATAACCGTTCTCGCCAATTTCGTTGAAATCAATCTACCACATAAAATTTTACGGATAGCCGCTATCGCCATTATTCCCGGTTTTTTTTGTTATTGGCTCATAATCCAACGTTATTTCAAACCATTTGGTGCCGCTATACCAAAAGCTATTTCATTATCGCTTCTCATCCAGTTTTGTCAATTGTTATCTTTTTGTTGTCTTCTTCTTTTTTTCCATGCTCCATGGGAGTCTCTGCCCAGGTATGCAGTAGTATTTTTTGCCGGCTCGGTGATTGCCGCTTTGCCGGTAAGCATAGGCGGTATCGGAACCCGGGAATTAGCTATGGCTACGGGTGCGGCATACTTCTCCCTGTCTCCGGCCATTGCTGTATCGGCCAGCCTTTTTTTCTACATCATTACAGCATTAAGCGCTTTAACCGGCTGGCTTTGCAGCAAGCATTCGCTTATCCGGATAAGGGAGGAGAAAAACAATTAAGGATTTACTTTACCTCTTCAAAATCAATGTAGTCGCCTGTTTTTTTTGACACAGGTTTTTCATCAGCAGGTCTTGCAGAATCCTGGTACATATTGGCTTGCTCCTGCATTTGGGTATGCATTTCCCGAAACTTTTTTTTCATTTGACGGGTCGTTTTATAAATGGGAACTATAAAACGAAAAACCAGGTTAAAAAGGAACCAGGCCAACAGCCCGTATAATATTACCTTCATCATAACCACACAAAGCTACAATTACCTACTAAACCCTGATGAATTGGATCGTTAAAAAGCGGCGAATGACAGAGAAAGATCGGTAAATTGAGGTGTAACGATAAGTTTTGGAGAGAATAACTTATTTCCCTTACTTTTGCAGCGGAAGCAGAATTAAAGAAGGGAACGAAGACGTTCCCTTCTTCTTTTATCTACTATGAGCATAGACGGACAAATACAGTTACTGGAACAAAAGGTGAAGGCGATGATTGAAAACGAACCTGGGATCTTCCTGGTGGAGATCAGGATCAAACCAACTAATAATGTGAAAGTATTTTTAGATGCGGATACAGGAATGAGCCTGGATAAGTTGATACATTACAATAGGAAACTATACAGAGATTTGGAAGAGAGCGGTTTTTTCCCGGGCAATGATTTTTCACTCGAAGTATCTTCACCGGGATTAGACGAACCGTTAAAGCTCCACCGTCAATACTTGAAAAATGTTGGCCGGTCCGTAGAGGTGATTCGTTTGGATGGGGTAAAAAATGAGGGTAAGCTTATTACTGTTTCTGATACTGATATCGTAGTTGAAGAGGAAAAAGGGAAAGGAAAGAAAAGAGAGTTGGTCCACCACACCGTTCCGTTTTCAGCTATCAAAGCAACCCGTGTACAAATTAAATTTTAAAAAAGCGAAGTCCCGCTTGCTATTTTTATATGAATGAGCAGAAGGACAACGCATAAAACAACAAAAATTCAAATCAAATTTTGAGAAAAGCAGTGAGTTGTGGCTCAATGCTCCGATCTCAGACCTGACAAAAAATTGAGAGTTATGGCAAGTATCAATCTTATTGAAGCGTTCCAGGAATTTAAGGATGCGGAAAATATTGACCGCCCTACCATGATGAAAGTGGTAGAAGATGTATTTAAAACCCTGCTTCGCAAAAAATACGGCAGCGACGAAAACTTTGATGTTATCGTAAATGCTGAAAAAGGCGACCTTGAAATTATCCGTCACAGGATGATTGTTGAGGATGGACAGGTAGAAGATCCGTTGGCGCAGGTAGCCTATTCCGAGGCTGTTAAGATTGAACCAGATTTTGAAGTGGGTGAAGAGTTGTTCCAGGAAATTGATTTGTACGACTTTGGACGCCGCGCCATTCTAGCCGCCAAGCAAACCTTGGCCAGCCGGATCAGCGACCTTAAGAAAAACGTATTGGCCCAAAAATATAGTGACAGGATCGGAGAGATCATTAGCGCAGAAGTGTACCAGGTTTGGAAAAAAGAGATCTTATTGTTGGATGAAGAAGGTAACGAATTGATCCTGCCAAAAAGTGAACAGATACCCCAGGATTATTTCAAAAAAGGAGAAAATATCCGTGCCGTAGTGAAAAGGGTGGACATGAAAAACAATAACCCGGTGATCATCCTATCCCGAACAGCCCCTGAGTTTTTGGCTAAATTATTGGAGATAGAAGTGCCGGAAATTTTTGACGGCCTGATCGTAATTAAAAAAATTGTTCGTGATCCGGGTGAAAGGGCTAAAGTTGCAGTAGAATCTTATGACGACCGCATAGACCCTGTTGGAGCCTGCGTAGGTATGAAAGGTAGCCGTATCCATGGCATTGTCCGGGAGCTGAAAAATGAAAATATTGATGTTATCAATTGGACTAACAATATCCAATTGCTCATCCAAAGGGCTCTCACTCCGGCAAAGATCACCAGCATGGAGCTGAATAACGAAAAAAATCATGCGAGTGTATATCTCAAACCAGACCAGGTCTCACTGGCTATTGGCCGTCGCGGTGTAAATATCAAGCTGGCTTCTGAATTGACGGGTTATGAGTTGGATGTATATCGTGATTCTGAAGAGGAAACCGGTGAGTTTGATGTAGATCTTGAAGAATTTAGCGATGAAATCGAAACCTGGGTTATTGATGAGTTGAAGAGAGTGGGCTGTGATACCGCAAAAAGCGTATTGCGATTGACACCTGCAGAACTCGAAAGAAGAACAGACCTGGAAAAAGAAACTATCGACGATGTGAGAAAAGTATTGCAAGCAGAGTTTGAAAATGAATAAAAAGTCAGTTGGTCATATAAGTTGAACGGTCAAAGCAGCTTTTTGGAGTGACCTGGTGACTACAATGACTTATATGACAAATTTGACATATTGAATTAAAATAACTGAATGGCAGAAATAAAACTTCCAAGATTATTAGCAGCAGCTAAGGAGTTCAACATTGGACAGGATACCTTAATTGACTTCCTGATAGGAAAGTCATTTCCTAAAGAGGAGCTTAAGCCTACGTCCAAACTTACCGAAGCAATGTATAAGGCATTGCAACAGGAATTTCAAAGCGATAAGGCAGCAAAAATGAAAAGCGACCAGGTGGATCTACCCAAAGGTTCGCAGGACGCAAAAAAGAAAAAAGAAGAAGAAGAAATCAATTTTAAGAAAGAAGAGAAAAAAGTAGTTCCTAAAAAAGAGGAGCCGCCTGTCGTAGAAGTGGTAGAGGAGAAACCGGCACCAGCAAAGCCAGTTGAAACTAAAGAAAAGGAGGAAGAAATTGTAAAAATTGAAGCTCCCGAAATTTCGACGCCGAAGATTATTGACAAAATTGATTTATCGGCAATCGATTCTTCAACCCGCCCTAAAAAGACGATCAAGAAAAAAGCTGAGCAGGAAGCTGAACTTCCTCCGGTAGAAGAAAAATCGGAAGAGGTGAAAAAGCCGGCCGCGCAAGCTGAAGAAATTAAAGAGGTAGCCAAAAAGGAAGAGCCAAAAGAAGAAAAGGTCGTTACACCAGCCGAAGAACCTGTTACAGAAGAGGATACTCCTCCTGTAATTGAGAATATCAGGGCTGAAAAGCTGGAAGGTCCGAGAATATTAGGCAAAATCGATTTGCCCGTTAATAATGATACGAGGCCCGTCAAAGATGAGAAACGGAAACGGAAACGTATTCCTATTGAAAAAAGAGAAGTCAGACCTGATAATAATCAAAATCAAAACAGGGGCGACAGAAGGCCTGGACCAGGTGGACCCGGTGGCGGCGGCGGCGGCGGTTTCAATCGCGGCGATCAACGGGGCAGAGGAGGACAGCACGGTGGACCCGGTCACGGAGATCAGCGTGGTGGACGTCGTCCAATGATTCATCGCGAAGAAAAGCAGATCGATGAAAAAGCCATCCAGGAAAAAATAAGAGAAACCCAGGCCAAGTTGACCGGTGGTGGCGGCAAGGGCAAAAACCTGAAAGCCAAAATTCGTCGTGAAAAAAGGCAGGAACTGGCTGATGCCATAGGTGAAGCAGCCGATGATAACAAATTGCAGGTGACTGAATTTATCAGCGTAAGCGAATTAGCTAACCTGATGGATGTAAGTTTTGCAGAAGTGATCAGTAAATGTATGAGCCTTGGTATCATGGTATCTATCAACCAGCGTTTGGATGCCGAGGTAATTGAATTGGTGGCAAGTGAGTTTGGTTTCGATGTTGAATTTATCAACATGGAAAAACAAATGGAGATGGAGGAAGAAGACGATGAAGATGATGAGGAGGAACTGGAACCTCGTTCACCGATTGTAACCATCATGGGACACGTTGACCATGGTAAAACCTCGTTGCTCGATTATATCCGTAGTGCCAATGTGGTAGCAGGTGAAGCGGGTGGTATTACCCAGCACATCGGGGCTTACCAGGTTGAATTACCCAACGGAAAAGAAATTACATTCCTCGATACTCCCGGTCACGAAGCGTTTACTGCGATGAGGGCCAGGGGTGCGAAAGTTACAGATATAGCCGTTATCGTTATTGCAGCTGATGATGCAGTAATGCCTCAAACCCGTGAAGCAATTAGCCACGCACAGGCGGCTAATGTGCCCATGATCTTTGCCATCAATAAGATTGATAAGGATGGAGCAAACCCTGCAAAGATCTACGAACAACTTTCCCAGATGAACATTTTGGTGGAAGAGTGGGGTGGTAAATTCCAAAACCAGGAAATAGCTGCCAAGAGCGGTTTGAATATCGACAAGCTATTGGAAAAGATATTGCTGGAAGCTGAACTCTTAGACCTGAAAGCAAATCCTAACAGGGAAGGTACAGGAACCATCATCGAAGCTTCATTGGATAAAGGCCGTGGTTATGTAGCTACACTACTGGTTGAGAATGGAACCTTACGGGCAGGAGACCTGGTCGTGAGCGGTCAATATTATGGTCGGGTAAAAGCTATGTTCAATGAACGAAACAAGCGGGAAGACGAAGCTGGTCCTTCAGCTCCGGCGGTTATCCTCGGATTAAACGGGGCTCCCCAGGCTGGTGAAAAATTCAAGGTATACGAAGATGAATCTGAAGCCAAAGAAATAGCTAATCGCCGGGCTCAAATATTGAGAGAGCAGGGTATGCGGGCTAAGAAGCACATTACCCTCGATGAGATCGGCCGTCGTTTGGCGTTAGGAAACTTTAAGGAATTAAAGATTATTATAAAGGGTGACGTGGACGGTTCAGTAGAGGCCTTGAGTGATTCATTGCAAAAACTTTCTACCCAGGAAATTCTGGTAAGTGTAATTCACAAAGGCGTGGGCCAGATCAATGAAAGTGATATCGTTTTGGCTGAGGCATCTGATGCCATCGTTATCGCCTTCAACGTTCGTCCTTCGCAACAGGCATCAAGGCTGGCAGAAAATGCGGGTATTGAAATCAAGATGTACTCGATCATTTACAATGCTATTGAAGAAGTGAAGAGTGCGATGGAAGGTATGTTAGAGCCTACCATCCAGGAAAGGATCATCGCCAATGTTGAAATACGTGAAGTGTTCAAATTTGATAAAGCTACAGTCGCGGGATGTTATGTAACCAGTGGAAGAATGAAACGGGATTCCAAGATACGCCTGATCCGTGATGGTATTGTAATCTATCCGTCCGCAGGTGCCGTAGCTGAATTGGGCTCACTGAAACGTTTTAAAGATGATGTGAAAGAGGTATTGTCGGGCATGGAATGTGGTTTGACCATCAAAAATTATAGCGACATCAAAGTAGGTGATGTAGTAGAAGCCTACGAACAGGAAGAAGTAAAACGGACTTTGTAAACAGAAGTCCTGAAGTCAGACATCAGACCTCCGACTTCAGGACTTTGTTCTTTTCCTCCGAAATCTTTGTTAAATACCTTTCAACGTGTTTACTGGTTTGACCGGTAAAATTACTTTTGATATCATGTATATTTTAAAAAGAACACTGGCTGCCAGCCTGTTATTTCTAACAGGGGCGATGGCTGCCCAGGCGCAACCAAAAAAAATAAAAGCCGATGGCATCATCGCTGTAGTGGGTGATCGAATAATTCTGCAGTCGGATATTAAAAATTCCATTGAAGATGCGAAACGCCAGGGAAGTACGGTGCCGGAAGGTGCTGAATGTATGCTGATGGAGCAAGCTGTTGTTTCAAAAGTACTGATGCTGCAGGCCGAGAAAGACTCTTTACCAGTATCTGATGAAGATGTGGAAGCTGAGTTGGATCAGCGGGTCCGTCACTTTATCAACCAGGTAGGAAGCCAGCAGGCACTGGAAGAATATGCGGGAAAAACTGTTTACCAGATCAAGGATGATGCAAGAGAATCCGTAAGAGAAAACAAGTTAGCGTCTGCCATGCAACAGAAGATTGTGAGCGGTGTTAAGATTACTCCAACAGAGGTAAAAGCTTTTTTTGATCGTATTCCTAAAGACAGCCTCCCATTTTTTGAATCAGAACTGGAAGTGGGCCAGATTACTATTATTCCAAAAGCCTCTAGAGACCTGGAGCAATATATAGTGTCCGAACTGAACAATTATAAACGGCAGATTGAAACAAAAGTGGCTTCTTTTGAGCAATTGGCACAACGCTATTCAGAAGATCCGGGAAGTAAAGACCGCGGCGGACGTTATCAAATTAACCGCAATGAAAAAACATGGGACCCAGCCTTTCTTTCAGCTTCTTTCCGTCTTAAAAATGGTGAAATATCGTCGCCGGTAAAATCAGAAAAGTTCGGCTACTTCCTTATACAAATGATGGAAAGAAGAGGCGATGATGCAGATGTTCGGTTAATTTTAAGAACCCCCCCGGTAACAGATGCTGAAATCAACCAGGCCAAAGCAAAACTGGATACGGTTCGTTCAAAAATTATCGCCGGCACTATTGGTTTTAATGAAGCGGCCACGAAATATAGCGATGACGAAGCGGCAAAATACTCGGGTCCATTTTTGCTCAACCGCGACGGCTCTCCATATGTCACTATCGATCAAATGGATAAGGAAATGGTAGCCATGTTGAGCAAAATGAAAGTGGGCGATTTTTCCCAGCCCACACCATTTACGACCGAACAAGGTAAAAAAGGCGTTCGCATTGTTTATTTAAAATCCCGTTCCGAGCCTCACCGGATGAACATGTCCGATGATTACAGCAAGATTTCGCAAGCTGCCCTGGAGGAAAAGAAAGCCCAGGCACTTGACAAATGGATAAAGGCTAAACTACCCACCTATTACATCATGGTGGATGACGATGCAAAAGCGGAATGCCCTAAAATGCAACGCTTTGCAAGCACTGACCTGAAAGGCTATTAAATATTCAAAAATATCTGGAAGCCGCTCCATTAAGGAGCGGCTTTTTTTATCATTTCATTCAAGTTCGGCACTCCGTTTAATCGTCGTTCTAGCTTACCTTTGCGCCTTCCTTTCAAATACATACATGAGTGACCCGATCAAGCACGAATGCGGCTTAGCATTCATCCGGTTAAGAAAGTCTTTCTCGTATTATCAGCAACAATACGGCACCGTATTATGGGGACTTACCAAGCTTTATCTGTTAATGGAAAAACAGCATAACCGCGGCCAGGATGGCGCAGGTATAGCTACCGTTAAATTGAATGTAGAAGCTGGTTACCCCTTTATGAACAGGATGCGAAGCAATGCTAAACAAGCTATTGCAGATATTTTTCAACAAGTAAGCAGTGAGATAGAAGAATTGGAAAAATATCATCCGGGTATAAGAAACCATCCCGGATTGATGAAAGGTCACGTAAGCTATTTGGGCGAACTGTTATTGGGACATCTTCGCTATGGCACACAGGGAAAAAATAAACTGGAATATTGCCATCCCTTTATTAACCGCGACACCATACCGGCCCGCAACCTGGCCATGGCCGGCAATTTTAACCTGGTAAATACCGACGAACTCTTTGCCCTGATTGGTAAAGAACCATCAGAACAAATGCGGTTCAGTGACCTTGCTGCGATGATCGAGGTGGTGCATGATTTTTTATGTAAAGCTGATGAAGAAGCACCGCAAGGTTATGATATAAAAGAAGTCTTGAAAAAAGCTTTCTCCTTATTTGACGGTGGTTTTCATGTCGCTGGTCTTACGGGTAACGGAACTGGTTTCGTACTTAGAGATGCTCACGGTATTCGCCCCTCCTACTATTATGTCAATGATGAGGTAATCGTTGCGGCATCTGAGCGGGCCGCCATTCGCACTAGTTTTAACGTAGGCGAAAATGAGGTGAAAGAATTAATGCCGGGCGAAGGATTAATTGTAAATGAAAAAGGCGATTACGAGATTGTCCAGATTTTGCCAGCGAAAGAAAGAAAGGCCTGTAGTTTTGAACGGATTTATTTTTCGAGAGGCAGTGATGAGAAGATCTATAAAGAAAGAACAGCACTCGGCTATAACCTCAGCGAGCAGGTATTAAACGCTATTGACAACGATACACGCAATACTATTTTTTCTTTTATTCCGAATACGGCTGAAGTAGCATTTTATGGTTTGGTAAAAGGCATGGAAGACTACCTTAATAAAAGAAAAATTGAACGAATTCTTTCCTGGAATAAAGATTTTGATGAAGAAAAGCTGACAGAAATGATCAGCCGGCGCATTCGGATGGAAAAGATCGCTATCAAGGATGTGAAAATGCGCACTTTTATCACCGAAGATGCCAGCCGTAATGAAATGGTGCAACACGTGTATGACATTACTTATGGTACCCTGCGGCCCAATGAGGATACATTGGTAGTGATCGATGATTCCATTGTAAGGGGAACAACGTTAAAGGAAAGCATTATCCGGATGCTAGCCCGTCTGAAGCCAAAACGTATTATCGTTGTTTCTTCCTCGCCCCAGATACGTTACCCTGATTGTTATGGCATTGATATGAGCCGCATGGGCGATTTTATAGCCTTTAATGCCGCCGTAGCACTTATGAAGGAACGTGGTATGGAGGGTGAGTTGAAAGAATTGCTGATCCGCTGCAAAGACTTACAACGTAATAACCAATTGCATACGGAGAATATCGTTAAACAGGTGTATAAGCCTTTTACCGCTGAGGAGATTTCGGCTAAAATTGCTCAATTGGTGACACCTTCTAATGTGGACATTCCCGTTGATGTCATTTTTCAAAGCATTGAAGACCTGCATAAGGCTTGCCCCAACAATTTAGGTGATTGGTATTTTACCGGCAACTACCCAACACCCGGGGGAAATAAAGTCGTAAACAAGGCTTTTATTAACTACATGGAGGGAAAAAATGTAAGAGGGTATTAAGTGTTGAGCGCCGGAAACCAATAATCAAATGCATCATGGATAATGAATGTATTGTCATTATTGATCCTCAAAAAGATTTTACCAGCATTCATGGCAACTATGCGCAAAGGCACATGGGTATATGCCAAATTCTGGATGCAAAAGCAAATATAAACAAGCTGTTAAACCAAATAGGCAAAAATCGGTTTGTCATTGTCATTTCAAATTATTCGATAAACCAGTTTGCCGGGGGCCTGTCGATCTGTATACCTGTACAGAGGGTCATGAGATCGATATAAAGCAAATACCAGCTTCACATACGTTTCAAAGAAAGAGCACAGTTGTTTTTCCTCTTTTAAGTTTCTCCATTACTTAAACATTAATAATATCCACAAGCCGGTACTATGCGGCTTCCTGGCAGAATACTGTGTGATGAGTACTGCAACCGATGCTTTAAGAAATGGATATACTGTCAGCTTGTTAGAGGATTGTATTGGAACGGGAGATGATGTTCAGGTTCGAAAAAACAAAAGCCTGAGCGAATTAAAAAAGCTGGATGCAGCGGTTGTTAGCCACGAAGATTATTTAAATTACCCCTATACTAACCCCAGTTTACGCCGTTGAGAAAGTTGTGAAAGTGCGCATTTATCGCAGGCCGTTCTGCCTGTTCGGTCAAAACATTTCCTATTTCGTATCTTGTACTTTGTTGATATTAAAAAACTGTTACATGAAACCGAGCATGATAATTGTCATCTCATACGGGAGAATGAATATTGGCGAATTCCCTGTCTGCCGACAGGCAGGCATCCGGCCATTAAAAAAATAAAAAATATACGCATGAAAACACTCCTATTGGTGCGTCATGCCAAAAGCAGTTGGGACGATTTTTCTATAAATGATATTGACAGGCCATTAAATGATCGGGGAAAAAAAGACGCGCCGGCTATGGCAAAGCGATTGAGGGATAAGGATATCAAAATCGATGCGTTTATTTCGAGCCCTGCTAAGCGGGCCCGTAAGACGGCCGAAGCATTTGCAAAAGAATACAAAGAGGAAAAACAGAATATTGTTTTTATTGATGAATTGTACCTTGCCAGTCCCTCTACTTTTTTTGACGTCATCAGCAAAACGGATGATCAATTCAAAACGATTGCCGTTTTCTCTCACAATGATGGTGTTACTTCCTTCGCCAATATGCTTACTTCTACCAGGATTGATAATATTCCCACCGGCGGAGTATTTGCCGTAAGGATTAAAACAAAACATTGGTCCGATTTCGAGAAAGCGGAGAAAGAGTTCTGGTTTTTTGAGTCGCCCAAAAAAGCTGAATAAATTTTCTGACGCAATAGCAGACCACTAAACTGGGAAATCCATGGACAAGGATATCCGGCAACATTTTAAAATTGCACACTTGTCCGGTATGACATCCTGGAAGTTTTCAGAAAGATATACGATGTGGTAAAAGACGAAAAATAAAAGACGTTGCCTTGTTGCTTATCGGGACAGAAGAAGATCCCAAATATTCTAAAAAAGTATATGGGGCTATGGAAAGATATTTTGAAAGTAAAGAAGTAATCAGGCCATCGAAATGTTTGTTTTCTTCACTTTCTCAAGAAAAGAACTGACTACTGAAGAAAGCTTGGTCTCTTCCGTGTTTAAAGGGATTTTATAATCAAAAGCATCTGCCTGTTGCAATACTTTTTCCAATTGAAAATGGTGCTGCTTCACCGAAAAAGCGATTTTTTTTGTCATAAGATATTTTGCCAGGTATTCTTGTTCTGTTTGGCCCGGTGTGGGAATGATAATTGCCTTTTTCCCAAGTTTTGCAATATCCATTATGGTTGAGTAGCCGCTTCGGCTAATCATAAACTCTGCTTTCTCCATTTCTTTATTGAAATCATCAGTAGGTAAATGGTTAAAGAAACGAATATCATTGGTAGAGGGAATCAAACTCGCTTCACCAGGCAGCCCCCTGACTATGGTCGCCGTTCCATGATAATGGCCCACCGCATCGACTATTTTATTTTCAAGCAAACTCCGCTGAGGTTCTGGCCCGGATAAAGAAATAAATAAATGCTTCTTGAGTTGTGAGATATTATTCTTTTTTAATCTTGATAATGGTCCTACATAATAAACCGGCACTTTCGGAAATAGGGTGGGATGAGACAATTCACCAGCTAGCCCATATGTTCCTTCCAGGTCAGGAACCCAACATTCGCTAAAACGATTAATAAAAGAAAAATTCCTTTTTTGTATTAACCGGTCAACCCAGGGACCAAAAGGAGTTTTGATGGCGAGCTGGTGGGTTATAAAAGCAGATGGAACTCTTGAATGATACAGCCCAAAACGATTATCTGAAATGACCGCATCAATCTGGTATTGGTCCACTACTTCCCTGAGCCATTCGTTTTCGGTTTTGATCGCCCGTTGCAGTTTGGGAAGTTGGAAAAAAACCGCCCGAATTAGCCCAGTCGCCGTTTTCCCATACTTTATGCGGTAGCCACGCAGTTTCAGAAAATGAAGGGACGGGAACTCCTGTTTGAGCAAGCTTTCCTGGGCGCCCTCACCAGCCAACCAAACATCGGCATTTTGCCGCACCATTTCATAAATCAAAGGGATACAGCGTGTAGCATGTCCGAGCCCCCAGTCTAGCGGGGCGACCAGAATGCGTGGTTTACCTGCCTGTTTTACGGCGGAGTCTTGATACATGTTAATTTTTATGATTTTTAGGCAGAAAGCATACTAATTTCTTGATAATTTAGTTCTAAATTAGAATTCCAAATTATGAAGAACATCAATAAAATAGCTTTGTTACTTTTGCTGATAGGAATGGTTTTTCTTTCTGCCTGTAGCCGGAATTACTATTCCGGTTCTGGAAAAGGCAGCAATTGTGGATGTCCCAGTCATAAAGGTATGTCGGGTTACTAAAAGACGTTGAACGATGAAAATGCCAAACAGGGATTTATTAGTACTGCTGAAAAGCGAATTCATGAGCCAACAGGCTATCGAACACGAAGTAGAATGCCTGAATGATATGCTTCGCAGAAGTGAATCGGATGAGCAGTTTTGTATTGCTCATGAGTTGGTAGACCGGAACCGCATTACTTCCAGGCCAAAAAAGATCCTCCGGGCAGTTCGTTATACCGAGTTAAAAAAGTTTCGTTTTTTAATCAACAAAAATTAATTTTTACAGATCAGGCTTATAAAAAAGGAGAAAATTTTCATTTTCTCCTTTTTATTTTTTGATAGGCGCTACGAGATTTTCCTCAATGCTTCGCCTAATTTTTCAATCATTTCGCCGATCTCTTCTTTCTTGCAGGTTCCAACACTTAGCCTGTACCACGGCGAACTGTGGCTGGCGCCAAAGGCATAAAAAGGAACAACGGCCAGCTTGGCTTCGTTCAGCACATAATCGGTGACATCATTTTGATTCTCCAGCAATTTTCCGGCGACTGTTTTTTTACCGGCAAGATCAATTTTTATAGTAAGATAAATGGCGGCTTCGGGTGCTATGGCGTCTACCGGCAATCCTTCCATTTTTAATTGCTGAAAGCCATCATAAATTTTGCGCAGCCTTTCTTCTATCTCTTTTTTAAAATGGGTCATGTATCGCTTGATCGCATCACGGTTACCCAGGTAATAGGCCACTGCTTTTTGCTCGGCCATCGGGGCCCATGCACCAATATGCGTCAGAATGGCTTTCATTTTATTTATAATAGAAGCGGGACCAAAACTCCAGCCTACTCTTACACCGGTGGCGGCAAACACTTTGCTGATAGCATCGATGAAAATCGTGTAAGACCGCATCTGTGGTCGGAGAGAAACCGGATTGTAATGTTCAATATGGCCGTAAGTGAGATGCCAGTACATCTGGTCGTACATGACATATAGCTTTTTTTCGTTGTCCCCCCGCCTTTTATTTTCATCAAGCACCAGGTCACAAATGGCTTCCAGGTCCTGTTTTTTAAAAGTCGTTCCCGTTGGATTTTGAGGCGAGCATAATGCGATCAGCGATGCTTCTTTTATAAACGGACGTATATCATCAGCAGAAGGCATAAAATTGTTTTCTGCTTTTGCTTCCACCACCACATGTTCACCTTCTACAAAATGAGTGTAATGATTATTATTCCAACTGGGTACTGCATAAATTACCTTGTCGCCTTTATCACATATAGCCCTGAACACGGAATAGATTAAAGGTCGTCCGCCGGAAGCCACTAATACCTCGCTTATGCCATAATCAAGTCCTTCGGTGTCTTTTGTAAATGAAACGATCGATTCACGCAGATCAAGATTTCCTTCTGCGGCAGGATAATTGGTAAAATGCCGGCGATAAGCTTCTACGATAGCGTCTTCCAACTCTTTTGGAATCGGAAAAATCGAAGGATCAAAATCACCGACAGTGAAATTGTATATCCGCTCCCCCTGGCGAATCTTTTCCCTGATCTCTCCACCCAGTTTTACAATTTCAGAACCTATTAATGTTTCGGATAAATGCGACAGCTTCATGTCTTTTATATTTAGATAAACACAAGGCAGAAGCCTTCATGATGCCGCAAAAGTAGAATGATTCATGCAGATGACAAGCAAAGGCTTGACCAATGGCAAATACCAAGAAATAGCGTCGATATGACGGCTATTAATAATTTAAAACAACATTAATGATGACCGTGCCCGTGACCACGACCATGGCCTTTATGTTTATATGGTTTGCCGTAGTGACCCCGGTGTTTGCTGTATTTTACACGATGACTGTCATAGTATCGGTAGGCCCTCGGCTGATTAATTACAACCTTATATCCCCTATACAGATCATAGTTTCTATAAGCAGGAGGAAGATGGGCCGAAAAAATCCAATTGCCCCCTGAAATATAGACAAACTGATGTCGGGGTACATAGTAATACGCTTCAATGTCCGGCAAATAATAATATTCAACATAGTCGTATCCTCCCGGACCCCAATCAGGTTGAGAATTGATATTAATACTTACGTTGACCTGGGCTTTACTGTTATTTGCAAAAGCCAGTGCAACAATGAGGGTGGTGACGGATAAAATAGTTTTTTTCACAATTAGGGCATTTAGTTACTTAACAATTTTCAAAGAAAATGCCAACTCTACCTAACAATAACTTAAACCAAAACCTTCGTAGTTGCTTTCCAATGGTATTTGTACGATGATTTGGTCAATAAAAAAAGCCCTCATAAAGAGAGCTTATCTCATAAATACAAATCTGTTAATCTTGCTGAGGTTTTTCATTATACTTTTTCTCAGCTTCCTTCGCTTTGGCAAAATCCAATACTACACCGTTGATGCAATATCTCAAACCGGTTGGAGGAGGGCCATCGTCAAACACATGACCCAAATGAGATTTACAACGTCCGCATTGAACCTCGGTTCTTTGCATTCCATGAGAGTTATCCGGTGTATAAATAATACTTCCTTTACTAATCGGTTCATAAAAGCTGGGCCATCCGCACCCACTTTCAAATTTAGTATCGCTTTTAAACAACGCATTTCCGCAAACAGCGCAGTAGTACGTTCCTTTTTCAGTCAGGCTTTCATAAGGGCTGCTCCAAGGTCTTTCTGTTCCTTTCAATCTTGCAATATTGAATACCTCTTTAGGCAATACCTTTTGCCATTCACTATCCGAGACATTTACTTTACTTGTATCTGTATTGGAATAAAGCGGATGCTTTTTAGACATATCCATGCTTTGTTGTTTTGAGTTTGAAGAATTGTTATTCGACTGCGAATAGCTGCATTGCTGCAACAGCGAAGCCAGTAGCACAATCATAATTAATTTAGGTAGCCGCATATATATGTTTAACAAATTTACGATAAGCATGTTTTAACGGTTTTAGAAGTAACTGTCGCTGTCAACGATTAACATTTTATTGAAAATTCCCGAAATTTTGAACCTCCTTAAGTTGACTGCGGATTTTTAGCCGCACTACGTTATATTTGTCACTCACCAAGATTAGATAGCGATTATGTTTAATGTGATCCTGTTTGGCCCTCCTGGTAGCGGAAAAGGTACACAGTCGGAAAAATTAGTAGATAAATATGGGTTTGTACACCTGTCAACCGGCGATTTGTTGAGAAAGGAACGGCAGCTGAAAACTCCCCTTGGAATTGAGGCCCAACAATTTATAGACAAGGGCCAACTGGTTCCGGATGAAGTGGTAATTGGTATGATTAGTTCGGCCCTGGATGAGAATGTGGGAGCAAGCGGTTTTCTTTTTGATGGATTTCCCCGAACCGTAGCCCAGGCTGAAGCACTTGATCGTTTATTAAATTTAAAAAAATCTGAGATAGCCCTGGTCCTCTTCCTGGAAGTAAATGAAGATGAACTGATCAAACGACTCGTTCACCGTGGTAAAACTTCAGGCAGGACGGATGATGCTGATGAAAACATTCAGCGCAAAAGGCAAGAGGTGTATAAAAATGAAACACTGCCCGTTGCTGCTTATTATGCCAAGTCAAAGAAAGTAGTCAACATAGATGGTATCGGAACTGTAGAAGAAATTTTTGCAAGACTTTCCGCACAGGTAGATAAAAAAATGAAATCACTCGTTTAAATAGCAGGGACCCCGGAAATGCCGGGGTTCTTTTTTATGTGTTGAGTGGTTTCTTTTTTGTCAAACAGGATTCGTAAAATTGCAGCTTAGCGATCGCTATATGAGTTTCGAAAAAGAAAATTTTCTGCGTACAAAGTTGATTCGTTATCTACAACAGCTTGATCCTGCAACACCGCCACGCTGGGGTAAAATGAGTGTACAGCAAATGATCGAACACTTTGGTGGAGACGCTGTACGCAATGCCAACGGAAGATTAAAAACCGAAACTATTGTCACGCCACCCGAAAATCTGCAACGGATGCGGGATTTCATGATGGGAAATAAACCTTTTAAAGAAAATACCAGAAATCCTTTGCTTGGAGAAGAACCTCAACCTTTGCGACACAAAACAGTGCAGGCAGCCATAGGCGCCCTACAACAAGAACTCATTTATTTTTTTGAAGCCTTTGAAAAAAATCCGGACCTCATCACGAGGAACCCCCTTTTTGGCGATCTGAATTTTGAGCAAAACGTACAACTTTTACACAAGCACGCCTTACACCATCTCCGGCAGTTTGGCGTAGAGCCATTGGATGCTTAGAATTTATCCTTCAACAATGAATCGGCTTTTTGTAAGCCGGTCAATATTGATTCTTTTACTTTGGATACTTTCAGCTTCTCGGATTTTAAATATTCAATCCTTTTTTTCATATCGTTTTCCGCTGAATCTATATTGAATTCCTCCATCCATTTATTCATTGCAAATTCAGCATAGCTTAGCTCTTTTTGAAGGCTATCAAGTTTTAGTTTCAATGGAGCGGCAGCTTGCTTTGCTTTTGCAGGAAGCTTTTCTATTGAATCTATCATTCGCCTGGTTGCCTGCTCAGCTCTTGTCAATTTACCCATTTTTGCCATGCCTATATCATGTCCATCCATTACTTCTTTCCATAGAATTTGGGCTTCCGTTCTCGGCTGAGCTTCTGCCGGGCCGCTTTTTTTATTTTCTGAATCATTGCAGGAAATAAAAAAAGCGGCAACTATAAATAATATTACAAAAAACAGATGTTTCATGTGTTAATTTTTATTGCTTTTTAGCCCAAATTATCGTCCCGGTTGATGATCCGCCGCGGCGGATCATGGCTCATTTCATATGCCATTTTGTTTACGAGCAAATGCAAAGATAACCAGTACTGTTTACACGAAATAGATAACAGTCAAAGTCTGTTTTCAGCTAATTTCGTTTTTGAATATTGAATGATTGCCGCTATGAATAAATTACAAAACTACGTTACCGGCCGATGGATCACCGGTGAAGGTGATGGCCAAACATTATATAATGCCGTCACGGGTGAAGCAATTGCTTCTGCTTCTACAAAAGGGTTGGATTTTAAATCAATCGTTGAATACGCCAGAAATACAGGAAACCCGGCTTTACGGAACTTAACCTTCCATGAGCGGGGAAACAAGTTGAAAGCACTGGCATTACATTTAAGGGAACATTTAGAACAGTTTTATTCCATCAGTTACCAAACCGGCGCTACAAGAGCCGATAGCTGGGTAGATATTGAGGGAGGAATTGGTAACCTGTTTGCCAACGCATCACTGCGGAGAAAATTTCCTGATGAACCCTTTTGTATCGATGGCGAATCACACAATTTAAGCAAGCACAATAGTTTTATGGGCACGCATATCCTCGTACCCAAGGAAGGTGTCGCAGTTCACATCAATGCTTTTAATTTCCCGGTATGGGGAATGCTTGAAAAAATTGCGGTGAATTTATTGGCAGGAGTGCCCGCCATTGTAAAACCGGCGACTGTTACATCCTACCTGACCGAAGCAGTAGTGAAAGAAATTATTGCTTCAAAAATATTACCAGAAGGAGCTTTGCAGCTCGTTTGTGGTAGTGCAGGCGATTTACTGGATCATGTCAGCTCACAGGATGTGGTTACGTTTACCGGTTCTGCCTCCACGGGTTTATTGCTAAAATCCAATGAGCGGATATTGAAAGAGTCTGTTCCATTTAATATGGAAGCAGATTCACTTAACTGCATAGTCCTGGGTGAAGATGTAACACCCGGCGAACCTGAGTGGGATATTTTTGTCAAAGAGGTAAGAAAAGAAATGACGACAAAAGCCGGGCAGAAATGCACAGCGATACGAAGAATATTCGCTCCCGAAAATAAAATGGAAGATGTGTGGAGGGCCATTGCCACTTCCCTTTCGCAAACGACAATTGGCAATCCTCTTAATGAAAAAGTAAGAATGGGCTCCCTTGCGGGACAAGGTCAAAGACAAGAAGTAAAAACGCAGGTTGAAAAATTACTGGCATCATCCCAACTAATTTATGGCTCGCTGGATAGTGTGGAAGTATTGGATGCGGATGCAAAAAATGGAGCCTTTGTGTCTCCGCTTTTATTATTAAATGAAACACCTTTTAGCAGTAATGAGCCCCATGAAGTAGAGGCTTTTGGTCCTGTAAGCACTATTATGCCGTATAGAAATATGGATGAAGCGATCGAGCTCAGCAAAAAAGGCAAGGGGTCTTTATGCTCCACTATTGTTACGGCGGATAACAAACTGGCCCGGCAGTATGTTTTAGGTGCGGCAACACATCATGGGCGCATGTTGATATTAAATGCAAGTTGCGCAAAAGAAAGCACCGGGCATGGCTCACCATTGCCTCTCCTGGTACATGGCGGCCCGGGCAGGGCCGGTGGCGGCGAAGAAATGGGTGGCATTCGCGGAGTAAAACATTATATGCAAAGAGTAGCACTGCAAGGTTCGCCTACCACTATTACTGCCATTACAAATGTTTATCAGCAACATGCTGAAGGGAAGGATCCCGGAAAACATCCCTTCCGGAAATATTTTGAAGAACTGGAAATCGGTGACCAGTTAATTACTGACAAAAGATTGATAACCTCTGAAGACATTGACCGCTTTGCAGATCTTAGTGGCGACCATTTTTATGCACATATCAAAACCACTAATTTTACAAACACAATGTTTGAACAACAGGTGGCACATGGATACTTTATTATGAGTGCCGCTGCGGGCTTGTTTGTTGATAGCTATGAAAAAAATCCGGTGTTGTTGAACTATGGTATTGATGAATTACGGTTTACCAAGCCCGTTTATCCCGGGGCAGAAATATATATTAAATTCACCTGTAAGGAAAAGCTGCCGCAGGATTTAAAACCCGCCCGAACGGCTGATACCGTTCAGTCGGGCGGGGATGAAAATGATATTCCGAAAGGAATTGTAAAATGGCTGGTTGAAATACTGGATGAAACAGAAGAACCGATGGTAGGAATTGCCACGATATTAACAATGGTTAAAAGAAAAGAAAACTAATATGCTTACTGAAGTAAAAGAAGGCTATGTAAAATCTGAGTTCCACAATGGAATTACCACAATCGAATTTTTTCATCCCCAAAGCAACTCCCTGCCCGGTCGTATACTGGAAGAGCTGGCTCACGTAATCCACGGCGCCGGTAATGATGAGACAACCAAAGTAATAATTCTCCGGTCAGCTGGTGATAAAGCGTTTTGTGCCGGTGCTTCGTTTGACGAATTAAAATCTATTAAGGATAAAGAGCAGGGACTTCATTTTTTTAGTGGCTTTGCTCATGTAATCAACGCAATGAGAACCTGTCCAAAATTTATTATTGGCAGAATTCATGGCAAATGTGTTGGCGGCGGTGTTGGACTGGCGGCGGCTGTTGATTATGCAATAGCGGTGGAATCTTCGGTAGAAATAAGATTAAGCGAGTTGGCAATCGGTATTGGTCCTTTTGTAGTGGGCCCGGCAGTGGAGAGAAAGATTGGTTTATCCGCTTTTTCACAACTCGCTATAGATGCCACGATGTGGCGCAATGCTGACTGGGCAAGAAGAAAGGGTTTATTTGCGGAATTGCATCCAACTGTCGAAGGGATGGATGAATCTATCCAGCGATTATCGCATACGCTTATGCAAACAAGCCCGGAAGCTATGGCCGAGTTGAAAAAAACATTATGGAAAGGCACAGAACATTGGGATAAATTATTAATTGAAAGAGCTGCTATCAGCGGTAAGTTAATATTAAGCGAGTTTTCCAAAAAGGCCATTGAGAGGTTTAAGGCAGTTAAATAAATTATTGTGTCTAACATATCATCAAGCTTTAGTGATAAAAACTTTCATTTACTCTGTGATAAACTTGGCCGTAAGGATAAAGACTTAAAAGTCATTTTAAAAAAATACGGTTATCCACCGCTTTGGTCAAGACCCAGCAGTTTTTCGACACTTATTCATATTATCCTGGAGCAGCAGGTTTCATTAGCTTCTGCTCTTGCTGCTTTTAACAAACTAAAGGAAAAAATCGGTCTTATCACTCCCGAAAAGGTCCTGTCACTTTCTGATGAAGAAATGAGAGCTTGTTATTTCAGCCGGCAAAAAACCATTTATGCAAGACACCTTGCAGAAGCGATTGTTTCCAGCCAGTTAAATCTTGAAGAACTTTCGATTTTGCCCGATCACCTGATTCGTGAAAAGTTGAAACAAATAAAAGGCATCGGCGACTGGACGGTTGATGTTTATTTATTATTCGCCTTAAAAAGAACGGATGTATTCCCGGTTGGGGATCTTGCGATGGTCAATGCCTTCAGGGATATAAAACAATTATCAAAAGAAATAAGCAGAGAGGCCATCATTGAAATGGCGAGGCCATGGCAGCCTTATCGTTCCATCGGAACTATGCTATTATGGCATCATTATATTCAAAAAAGAGGTATCAGGATCTAAGCTGAATATTGATATGCACCCATCACGAAGCGAGATAGATTTTTGTTTGCTGATTCCCTGTTATAATAATTTTACCGGATTGATTAGCTCATTAAAAAGCGTTGTTTATCCTGCTGATAAATTTTTAATTGTAGTAGTAGACGATGGAAGCCAACAGCCCGTAATTGAAGAAAGGATCGTAGAAGAAATAGGAAATGCAAAACCTATTGTCGTTATACGAAATGAAAAAAATCTTGGTATAACGGCAACATTAAATAACGGCCTGCGATGGATAGAAAAAAATACTAATTCAAAATATATTGCACGGCTTGATTGCGGAGATGTATGTATGGAAGAAAGGTTTGTGATCCAGGTTCAATATATGGATGAGCATCCGGAAGTTGGTTTATTAGGTAGTTGGTGTAAAATTGTTGATGAAAAGTTATCCTTGGACTACTCATACAAATCACCTGTTGATCATATCTCAATACAAAAGGGAATGTATTTGCGAAATGTTTTTATGCATGCAACAGTGATGTTCCGGACTTCTTTGCTAAAAAAAACAGGTTATTACCCCACCAATTTTGAACTTGCCGAAGATTATGCATTTTTTTGGTTACTGATTAATGAGCAACCGGCCCATATATTGGGGCAATTTCTGGTTAACTGTGAGCTGAATTTAAGAGGAATCTCTTTCTCGAATAAGAGTAAACAAGTAAAAGCGAGATGGAAAGTGGTCAATTATTATGGCATGGATAAGTTAATGAAAATTAAAGGTTTTCTGTGGTTATTACTCTTGTATATTCTCCCTAAACGTTTAGTTTTGCAATTCAAGAAGTTGAAAGGTTGATACTTATGCAACGTTTCTTTGTCTTCGTGTGTCAGTAGTTGCGGGCACACTAACGATTACTTCCCAACTTTTTAAGGACCTGATTTGGAATTATTAGCGCATTATTTAATATAAAATAATGTACTGGTCTGGATTTTGCGTCCTGATTTCAGTATCCACGAAAAAACTGAGCCTATGACAATTGTCCACATAGTTGAACCTTTTGCGTCTGGCGTAGCCGTTTTTGTAAGATCACTTACCGAAGCCATGCCCGATGACCTGCATATTATTGTGCATGGAGAGAGAAAAAGTGAGATGTCCGCAAGTGAGGTGAAGAAAAATTTTCCCAGGGAAAATGTACGTTTTATCAAATGGCGTTCAGCAGGAAGGTCCATTCATCTTTTTAAAGATGTAATGGCCGTGACCGAGTTGTATAAAATTTTAAAACGCCTGAGGCAAAAGAAAATGGTTGATGCGGTGCACTTACATTCTTCCAAAAGTGGTTTATTGGGACGGATAGCTTGCAGGTTAACGGGCATCTCTAATATTTTTTATACTCCCAATGGCGCATCTTTTCTTTCAGCTTCTAATGGGTTTTCCAGGTTTTTTTATCAACTGCTTGAAAAAGTTAGTCATAAGCTTTTAGGTGGTAATATGATTTGCTGTTCGGCCTCTGAATTGGAGCAGTATCAAAAAATTGGCATTATTGGTGATTATATTAATAACGGCATTAATATAAAGAGGAATAAAAGACCGGTTCATATTCGTAAAACCGACAAATTCCGGATTGTGACAAGCGGCAGAATTGAGCGTCAGAAAAACCCTGCTTTGTTTAATGCAATAGCTTCTTATTTTGAAGACCTGCGACAAATCGAATTTATTTGGGTGGGTGATGGTCAGGACAAAGATCAATTCACTGCTAAAAATATTAAAGTCACAGGTTGGTTAAATGCAAACGAAGTAAAAGAGTATGTTTCATCGTCGGATGTATATCTGTCTACTTCAAGGTATGAAGGTTTGTCTTTTGCCGTGTTGGAAGCGATGGTGTTAAAAAAAGCCGTATTACTGAGCAATTGCACCGGAAATATTGATATTGTTAAGAATGGCTTGAATGGGGATCTCTTTGCCAATACAGGTGAAGCTGTTTTTAAAATACTGCAATATTACAACAACAGGGAAATGCTGGATGTCATGGGCAGCTTTTCCGGTGAAATATGCAAGGTGGAATTTGACGTAAAGGAAAATTTTAAATCTTACCGCAGGTTCTATACAGGCTCATTGCCTGAAACGGTTGGAAAAGCCATGTGGAGTTTTGGATAAAAACTTAAGTCTATGAAACATGTAAATGTCATGAATGGTCATATTACTCAACCGGTTGTTTCTTCTGTTGATATGGATGAGGTTCAGCAGTCAATTGAATCAATTGAAAATAAATTGGATGTTGAAATTATCGCCAAACAGAAAACCATCGAACACTTGCAGAACGACATCCGACGGCTTCACTTGTTGATTGAAGAGAAAGATAAAACAGTTCTGGAGCTGAATGAAAAGCTGGCCGATTGTTCAAGAAGCAACGAAGGCAACCGCCAGCTAATTAATAAATTGTTGGGAGATGTCGACCGGATGCGGCAGGACATTGATTGGTATCAAAGGACATATGAAAAGCGAAGCTTTTGGGGAATGATAAAAGAAAAAATTTTTTTCAAGAAATAATTGGCCGGTTCAAACTATCCTCATTCCTGAGAAATGACTTTTTCTGAAAGATATGGCCTGGAAAATGACGTGTGGATACCAGGCGAAAAATATAATTTTCAATACTCTGACGGAGATGATAACGAAAATTATATTTTAAATGCGATACAACAATCCACCGATCTATCAACGGGCTCTGAGGAGTTATTTGCACACATTAAGGATTGGCCTTCACTTTACCATCTTTCGCCGAAAAGAGCCGACCTTCTAAGGCACTTAACTCCACAATTGACTCATTGTAAGATCCTGGAAATTGGTAGCGGATGTGGCGCCCTCACACGTTTTCTGGCCGAAATAAGTGGAGAAGTGTTAGCCCTGGAAGGCAGTTTGCGCCGGGCAACAATCACCCGTGAACGTTGTCGTGATCTGCGTAATGTCGCAGTTCTTTGCGACAACTTCGATACATTTATTACTGACGATCGGTTTGATTGTATCACACTGATTGGAGTGTTGGAATATAGTCACCTTTTTATAAAGGGTGAAAATCCGCCACTAACTATGCTTAAGCGGGTGAAACAACTGTTAAAGCCAGACGGGTTTATTATTATAGCCATCGAAAATAAATTAGGGCTCAAATACTTCGCCGGCGCCGCCGAAGACCATTTAGGTGTTCCATTTGCAGGAATAGAAAACAGGTACACTAACCATACCGCGATCACTTTTGGAAAAGAAGAAATAAAACGTTTACTCCGACAAGCGGACTTGATGGATATGGACTTTTACTATCCTTTTCCTGATTATAAATTACCTGTTACTGTCATAACCGATAAAGGCTTACATAATTCTGGCTTTGATATTGCCGGCTTATTGCTCGAAAAGCATGAGTATTTTCAGGGCCATCAGCACAATACCTATTTCAACAGTTCTCTGGCCGAACGTGAAATTCATAATAATCAACTGGCAGCCGACCTGGCTAATTCATTTCTAATTGTAGCAAAGAACACAAGCAGTGCGTTTTCAGCTGATCAAACATTACTGGCTGCAAGCTATAGTACCGCCAGAAAAAAAGCCTATTGCAAATCTGTAGAATTTCGTTCACCTGATGGCATCTCCATTCTAATCGATAAGAAACGGATTTATGAAGCTTCTTCAGAAAATGAAGAATTGAAGCTGGTTTTAACGACGGAACCTTATCGTAATGGACTATTACTTCAAGAACATCTGTTACGCATTATAACTGTAAAAAACTGGACCTTACAAGAGTTGATGAATTGGGCTAGGAAATATTATGCAGTACTGGAGAAAACTTCTGTAAAGATCAGAGATCGTTTTTACCTCGATGGAAAATACCTGGATCTAACTCCTTTCAATATAATTATTGAGGATGGCGGCGAGCCATTCATTTTCGACCAGGAGTGGGACTGCGGTAAACAGCTTCCCATTGAATATGTTTTTTTTCGGGGCATTTATTACAGCCTTGGACAGATTATCTTTTTTAGCAAACCTGCAGAAGAAGTGCCGAGGTGTCTGTTGGAATTAAGTATATCGCTCTTCAGGAATTTTACTGATGCTGACCCGGTATTAATTGATGAATTTAGGATAACCGAAACAAAATACTTTTCTGCGGTATGGCAGCAGGAATATAAACCGTTCATGCCCGAGCCGATGCGTATCCGCCCCTTTGAACTGCAACATGAACAACTAGCCGGCAAAGAACTTACGATTGCCAGGTTGGATCAGGAAAACCAAAACTTAATGCAAACAGTAAAAGAATTTAAAGAACAACTTGAAAGCTTGCTATGGGTGCAGGTGGAAAAGCAATTAAAAGACCAACTGGAAAAACAATTTACCGAACAGTTGGAAAAACAAGTCAATGACCATTTGGAACAACGGAGGAAGGAGGAGATAGAGCTGGCGGCAAAGAATCACCAACTGAATGAAGACCTTTCTAGGCTATCCGGGGAACTGAAAGAAAAAGAACAGGTATTACAGGATCTGCAATTCAATCATTCGTTGACTAAGCAGCAATTGGGTGAGATTAACAATACACTGGTTACCATCTATCATTCGGACGGATGGAAATGGTTGAACAGGTATTATAATTTGAAGGGAAAACTACTGAATGAAAATTCCATTCGATATAAGGTATTAAAAAAAGCGGTAAACTTATTACGTGGAAAGCGGAATAACGAATTGAATCTGCCGTCAGACACAGCCGATAACAAAGGATCTTCAGCGTTTCCTATAAATGGATCGCCCGATGATGACCAGGCAATAATAACCGGCATACTCCCGGTTTTTGACAATCCCGAAGTCTCCATTATTATTCCTGTATATAATGCCTGGCAAATGAATGCCCGGTGTATAGAGGCAATTATAAAAAACACCTCTGGTATTGCTTACGAAGTGATTATTGCCGATGACTGTTCTAGTGACAGAACAAAAAATATTGCTGAGTATTTCGAAAACATTGTCCATATCCGAAATGAAAAAAATCTCGGCTTTTTATTAAACTGCAATAATGCCGCGACACATGCCAAAGGAAAATATCTTCATTTTCTAAATAATGATACCCAGGTAAAACCTGGGTGGCTTTCGTCGCTTGCTACGTTGATGAACAAAGACGAAACGATTGGACTAGCAGGCTCTAAACTAATTTATCCCGATGGGCGGCTACAGGAGGCTGGTGGTATTATTTGGAATGATGCATCAGGCTGGAATTTTGGAAATGGGCAAAGCCCGGATCTTCCTGAATTCAATTATGTCAAAGAAGTAGATTATATCTCCGGTGCAAGTATAATGATCCGGAAATCGCTTTGGGACGATCTTGGCGGTTTCGATGCAAACTACTCTCCTGCTTACTGCGAAGATTCAAATATCGCATTTCAAATAAGAGAAAAAGGATTTAAAGTAGTGTACCAACCACTGTCTGAAGTAGTGCACTATGAAGGCTATTCGCACGGCAGCGAAACGCAAAAAAGTGAGATAAGCTCGGTGAAAGCATACCAGCGTATTAACAATAAAAAGTTCTTTGAAAAATGGCGATCTGTTTTACAGAAAGACCAATTTCCAAATGGTGAGAATGTTTTTTTGGCGAGAGACAGGAGTCGATACAAAAAGACATTATTAATGATCGATCACTATGTTCCTCAATTTGACAAGGACGCTGGCTCACGGACAACTTTTCAGTACCTCGAGCTGTTTGTAAAAATGGGATTTAATGTCAAATTTCTCGGGGAAAACTTTTATAAGCATGAACCTTATACAACCGTGCTGCAACAAATGGGTATCGAGGTATTGTACGGTCAATGGTATGCTAATAACTGGCAGCAATGGTTTAAAGACAATCAACAGCATATCGACTATGTATATCTCAACAGGCCCCATGTTTCCATCAACTTTATCGATTTTATCCGGCAAAACTCAAAGGCGCGGATAATTTATTACGGCCATGACCTGCATTTTTTACGAAAACAGAGACGGTACGAATTAGAAAAGGACGAAAATCTTCTGGAGAAAGCCGCTAAATGGAAGGAAATTGAGCTTTACCTGTTTGATAAGAGTGATATTATTCTTACCCCAAGTATCGAAGAACAAAAAATTATTCAATCGTTGGGCAACAATTTTAATGTTCAGCTGATGCGGCCTTATATCTACAAAACGGTTAGTGCGCCGGCGACAGATTTCGAGTATCGTAAAGACTTGTTTTTTGTGGGCGGTTTTGGTCATTTACCCAATGTGGATGGCATTCTGTGGTTTGTTAATGAAATCTGGCCCATCGTACGACCGCAATTACCAGGTGTAAAGTTTATTATTGCAGGCTCCAATCCACCACAGGAAATAAAGGACCTGATAGCTGACAGTACATTGGTAATAAAGGGATATGTGGGTGACGACGAACTGGAACGGCTGTATGCCCGCAGTAAAATGGCGGTGATCCCATTGCGCTACGGCGCCGGTGTGAAAGGAAAAACGGTAGAAGCAATGCGCTATGGCATCCCCTTGGTCACTACCAGCTTTGGAGTAGAGGGATTACCGGGTGATTATTCTTTTTTGAAAGTGGCCAACACGAGTGCAGAGTTGGCGAAGGTGATTGTTGATACCTACAATAACGAGCAGGGACTGGAGGAAATGAGTAGGAAAAGTGTTGAGTATATCGAAAATAATTTCACAGAGGAAATAGCAACCAATATTATCCACGACGTATTAGCATCCTGATGGGGTGACGGTGCGGAAAACACAAGGTGTTGCTCTAAATAATTAATCATGTTGGATCAAAAAAAAAATTCGGTAAAACACAGGCTGCTAAAAATGTATAAAGATGCTAACGCCGGACACGTTGGCTGCTCGCTTTCCTGCCTGGAAATATTGGTATTTGTCAAGTTCGTTTTAATGAAAGAAAAAGATGAAATGATCTTATCCAAAGGTCATGCAGCAGCTTTATTGTATAGTGTGTTGTGCGAGTCGGGAGATATTTCCGAAAAAGAGATTGAAACTTTCTATAAAAATGGAACTTATCTATCCGCCCATCCCCCGGTAAATAAAATTAAGGGTATTCCGTTTGCCACGGGTAGCCTCGGTCATGGTTTATCACTGGCTGCCGGTCTTGGATTGGCAGGCAAACTCAAGCAATCCGACAAAAAGATATTTTGTATTACATCTGATGGGGAGCTCAATGAAGGAAGCACCTGGGAAGCAGCAATGTTTATTGCCCACCACAATTTAAAAAATGTAATATGGCTGATCGATAGGAATTACCTGCAGGGCTTTGGCCGGACGGAGGATACGTTAAGACTGGATCCTCTCGATAAGAAATTGGAGAGTTTTGGTTTTGAAGTAGCTGTTGCTGATGGACATGATTTTGATTCCCTAAAGGCGACTTTTGCACTTTTCAATCACCGTAAGCCCCTGGCCGTCATTTGTAATACTGTAAAAGGTAAAGATTTGGAATTGCAAAACACGGTCGACTGTCATTATTTGCCGCTAACTGATGCTGATTTTGAGAAACTATTAAATCTACACAATGCGTAAAGAATTTGCAGAAGCGGTCATTGAGTTTGTCGGTAAAAACGATAAGATGGTTTTTCTGACAGGTGACCTTGGCTATATGGCACTGGAAAACGTAAGAGATAAGTTAGGGCAGAAATTTATCAATGCAGGTGTAGCAGAACAAAACATGGTTACAATGGCTGCTGCCCTGGCTTATGAAGGATTTACCCCGCTTATTTATAGCATTTCTCCTTTCATTACTCTGCGACCTTATGAGCAATTACGCAATGATGTTTGCCTGCATAATTTGCCGGTAAAAATAATTGCTAATGGTGGTGGCTATGGGTACGGCATCATGGGTAGCACCCATCATAATATTGAAGATATCGGAAGCATGCGCATTTTGCCCAACATGAAAGTATATGTGCCGTTCACTAAAAACGATGTTGGTGAGGCCTTAAGGGAAATGTTGCAGGATCCTTCACCTAATTATTTGAGATTAAATTTGGCATCCAACCAGGGAGGCGTTCCTTCATTCTCGCCATGGAGAAAAATAAAGTCTGTAGATCGTTTTCCAAGTGCAGTGGTGATAGGTACAGGAACTGTGACGGACAATTTGTTTAAACTGCCAGCCCATTTATTAGATGAACTTGAAATATGGTTGGTGAGCAGGTTTCCGGTTTATGACCTGCCGAAAGAATTATTACACCAGGCCCGCGAGGCTGCAACGATCATTACAATAGAAGAACACCAGGGGCAGTGTGGTTTGCATGAAACTCTGGCAAGCCTTTTTTTAAAAAACCTTAAAACACCTGTGGCCTATCACACTTTGTTTGCATCGGGATATCCCAGTGGTAAATATGGCTCCCAGCAATGGCACCTGGAAGAAAATAACCTGGCAGGAAAAAATTTAGAAGCAAAAATTGAAGAATTTATAAGCATTGTCCCACATGTTAACTAGTCAAATAAAAAAAGAGATTCTTAAGTTGGAAGGACCCATCGCCGTGTTTGGCGCCGGTGGGTTTATCGGTAGTAACCTGTTTCGTCAAATTTTGCAATACCGGGATGATGTATATGCTATTACTTCAAAGGATCCTTTTGTTCCCTGGAGAATTGATGATTTAAGAGAAGACCGCATTCTGCATGCAGACATTACACAGTTAAATGATGTAAAAAAGCTATTCAACCTGCATTCATTTAAAACAATTTTTCATTTAGCAGCTTATGGAGCTTATTCCAAACAGAGCGATGTCAAACTGATTTACCAGACCAATATCATGGGGTTACTTCATTTGTTGCAGGTAAGCTCCGCGTATAACATCCGCGCCTTTGTACATGCGGGTAGTTCTTCAGAGTATGGCATCAATTGTAAAGGACCATTGGAAAATGCAGAGTTACACCCCAATAGTCATTATGCAGTCACCAAGGCCTCTGCCGCCCAGATGATAAAATACTATGGAACCTTATTGCAATTCCCTATTGTGAACCTGCGATATTATTCGATATATGGTGAATACGAGGAACCCGACAGGTTAATTCCCCAGATTATTGAAAAAGGAATGGATAAGCAATATCCACCTTTGGTGCAGCCGGATATCTCAAGAGATTTTGTATACATCGACGATGCATTGTATGCAACACTGCTCGCTGGTAATGCCGACTTTTCCGCAATTGGCGGACAGTCCATCAATATTGCCTCTAATAAAAAGACAACAATCCGGGATATAGCCAATACTGCCAAAGAAATCTTCGCTATACCTGGCGAACCGGCATGGGGTGATTTTGCGAACAGGAAGTGGGATTTGAAAGATTGGTACGGCAATGCTTCACTTGCCCATAAACTGTTGAACTGGAAAGCCGTTACTCCTTTGAAAGAGGGACTAATTAAAACGTATAATTGGCAAAAAGAATATTCAAAGCCATTGTATGAAAAGAAACTTTTCCAGGACCAGGTAAAACATAAGATTACTGCTGTAATTGCTTGTTACAAAGATGCCATGGCCATGCCTATTATGTATGAAAGACTGGTAAAAACTTTTCATAAGATCAACGTTGACTATGAGATCATTTTTGTGAATGACTGCAGCCCCGATAATACATCGGAAGTATTGCAGGCGTTGGTACAGCAGGATAAGCATGTGACAGGCATAGAGCATTCCCGAAATTTTGGCTCCCAAAGCGCTTTCATGAGCGGGATGGAAATTTCAACGGGTGATGTCGTGGTGTTACTTGACGGTGATTTACAAGATCCACCCGAACTCATTGAAGATTTTTATAACAAATGGAAAGAAGGATATGATGTAGTATATGGGCAACGGGTAAAGCGTGACGGTAATAAAACACTGGTGCATTTATACAAAGTATTCTATAGGCTGTTCAGAAACTTATCATATGTCCCCATTCCACTAGATGCAGGCGATTTCTCGATGATGGATCGCAAGGTCGTGACTGAATTGACTAAACTTCCGGAAACCGATCAATTTTTGCGGGGGCTGAGAGCCTGGGTTGGTTTCAAACAAACTGGTGTGCCTTATACAAGGCCGGAAAGAATGTTTGGCGTAACGACTAACAACTGGCGGAAAAATATAGGCTGGGCGAGGAAAGCTATTTTTTCTTTTAGCTATGTACCCCTTGAGTTATTGACATACCTGGGTTGGACATTGACACTGGTTTCATTTTTAGCGGCGCTTTTACAAATCGTCCTGTACTTAGCCGGCGCACAAATACCGCATGGGATTACCACCATTATCGTGTTAATATTATTTTTTGGCGGCATGAATATGTTGGCGATTTCCATTTTAGGCGAATACCAGGCAAAGATTTTGGAAGAGGTTAAAAAACGGCCGAAGTTTATAAGAAGAAAAGTGATAAAATCTTTGAATGACTGATAATGAAGGAGCAATTTCAACCCATTTCAAACACGCCTCCTGCAGGCCTTATAGGAAAAATGAAATTCTATGGAAGAATGTTATTGGACCTGCAAATATTAACAATATACAAGGATGTAAAAAAGCATTTACCGGCTTATAAAGGAAATATCCTGGATATTGGTTGTGGTCAGTCTCCATATAAATTTTTATTGAACGGGAAGGATACAAAATATTTTGGAATTGATATAATAGAGGCAAGTGAGTTTGGTTATCATAATCCGGATATTACCGCATTCGACGGCAAAAACATACCTTTTGAAAATGAAAAGTTTGATGCCGTGATTTGCACAGAAGTGTTAGAACATGTACAGGATTTTCAATATCTCATTGATGAAATATATCGAACTGGGAAAAAGGGAGCAGATATAATCGTTACTATACCATGGTCTGCAAGGTATCATTATATACCTTATGACTATTTCAGGTATACCCCTAGCAGTTTGAAAACAATGTTTAAACAGTTCTCTACAATAAAGATCAAAAACAGGGGAACCGATTTGTCGGTAATTGGCTCGAAAATAATCGTCCTGTTTTTTCGGGGGTTTTTTCCCCGGCCGCTATGGAAATATATTTTCCTGCCAATTTATTTACTATTCCTGCCTGTTCTCATTATATCTGTAATAGTAGCACATTTGGCAATAATTTTTAACCTCGGATCCATAGATGATCCGTTGGGTTACACTATCGTTTTGAAAAAATAAATGTAATATGGCAGCGATAAAAGATGATAGAGGGTTTAACCAGATTTTTGAACAAAGTAAAGTTAACCTTATAAGGCTTAAAAGAAGAGCTGAGTGGATGATCAGTGAAATGGACCCGGCCCCCGGCAAAAAGGTTTTGGAAATCGGATGTGGTACAGGTTATGTGGCTTATGTTATCGCCCAAAAGACGGACATGCAAGTTCTTGGCTCTGATTTATGTGAGCCGTTTATTGCCGAAGCTCAAAAGAAATACATACTTCCAAATCTTTCTTTTGAAACGCTTGATTTTTATAAAGCGGCAACGAGTATTCATGATAAATTCGATTATATAATCGGTAATGGCATTTTGCATCATCTTTATTATACCCTGGATGAGGTATTTGTCAAGTTGAAAAACCTGCTAAATCCCGGCGGAAAAATAATTTTTATGGAACCCAATATCTATAATCCTTATGTAGCTGCAATCTTTAAAAATAAAATATTGCGGAAATGGGCAAAACTGGAACCGGATGAAATGGCATTTTCTAAAAGCTTTATCTCTAAGAAGGTTCAACATGCAGGTTTCAAAAATATTCGGGTCAGGTACAAGGATTTCCTTTTACCCGGAATTCCAAAAGTATTCGTAATGCCTTCTATTGTATTGGGAAATATGTTGGAAAAAACACCATTGCGTATAGCTAGTCAATCAATCTTATTGAGTGCCGCTAACTAAAATCTTAATTATCATTCACTAATCAATAAGAGCAGTTAAAATCAGGAAATAGAAATGAATAATAGATTCGGGACTACAACATTGCAACAGACAATCATTTCCACCCTATTATTCGTTGCAACTCCTTTTATTATTTACTTCTTTTTCCTGGAGTGGAAAACCAATACACCCTACGGAGATGATCTCTTTATGTTTAGAACCCACGCCGAGATTGACACCATCACGGGAAAGCTAAACCTGCCATTGCTATTTGGCAAATACCGACCGATGCACGGTCTAAGCGTGCATTTACTGATCGAAAGCTTTGGAAAAAACCTTAACGGCTACTATCTCTTCAATGTTTTTATCCAGGCGGTAAACACGATTCTGTTTGCTATAACAGTAAATATCTTCCTCAGAAAGTTCTACATCTCTTTTTTTTTCAGCCTGGTAGCCGGACTTTCGATGTTTTCCTTTTTTAATATCACACAGCTTTTAAATGGAGGAGCATTGGAGGGATTGGCGATGAGCTTTTTCCTGGCTGCCCTGTTTTTTTCTGTCAAAGCCATTCATCGCTCTCAAACAAACTCACGGATCCAAAGAAATTTAATCGCGGCTTACGTATTTTCAAACCTAAGCATGTATACACATGAACGGTACGTTATATTGTTCCCCTTCATTATTCTTCTTATCCTTATACATCCAGCTTTGCGGGCATTAAGGACAAAACAGAAAGTATTTCTAATAGGAGCAGGAGTTTTTTCCATCCTATTAAACGTGATGATCAAAAAATATGTCTACGCCATGCCTTTCCTGATGGGAACTGCCAGCAAGACTATTGAGTTTTCATTCTCATCAGCGATGTCTTTTTTGGGCGACGCGGTCTTATCAATTTTCTTCATCAATTCGGGTCCCGAATATTTAATCGGGATTAGGTTTCCGGCATTACCGTTGCTGAATAAAGTAATAGTTATACTTCTATTAACAGGCTTTATGACCCTATTGGGGTATTATATAGCTGCACTCTTTAGAAAAAATCAGAGAGATAAAAAAGCCAGGACAGCTGACTTTTATACCTTTTTGTCATTGGCAGTTCTTTTTGGACTGGCTTTACTTCCTGCGATCATCACAATAAGGTTGGAGCAGAGATGGTTGCAGGCGTCCTTTTGCATTTTTATGCTCATGTGTGTTCTTGCAGCAGATAGGCTAATCGTTAAAAAAGTATATTTTAAATATGTTTACTTATTTCTTATCAGCATCTTTGTTGTTACCACACATTATTCGTATTTAAAGAAAGGAGCGGATAATATCTACCTGGTTTATTCGGAAAAAACAGCCGGTGCCTTTAAGAATGCAGCGACTGCAAACATTATTCGGCCTTCCACCGAAAAGCTGTATATCTGGGAAAAGAAAAATGATGAAAATGCCAATAACGCGATGCGTTGGAGCCTTGGCGATGGATATCTTCTCAGTTTTTATCAGGAAAAGCCCAAACAGGTAATTTTTGTCGATTCGTTATATGAAAAAAGCCACTGGCTGCCTGACACAACACTACGTAACTTCAATGCAAAAATAGACCAAATCGTATACTTGATCTATGGTGAGACCTGGCATGTTGTAGACATCACCAGAGATTACTTAAATGATACATTAAAGTATTTTACCACTGTTGGCCTTAATGAGGCAGCGATACGAAAGAGGATTGATTATAATCAGTCTTATGTTAAGATTACGAACGCAGATACAGCCAAATTTCTAATTGACGGACTTTACCAAAATGAAAACGGGGCAAGTTGGACCAACGGGAATGTTAGTTTTGGTTTCAGGGGTGATTTCGTAATTGATGATTCAGTAACATTGCTATTAGAAACTTACCTGCCGCCACCCTGTAAAAACATCATTCCGAGGTTGTCGGTTCTTGATTTCGGTAATAACGAATATCCAGCGGCATTAATCCGGAGAGAGGCAGACAAATTTACCTATAGGCTGGATGTGAAAAGGGCATCACTTGTTCAAAAAATCAGAATCGTTTCAGACGTCATTCAAGCAACTCCTCCAGATCAGCGAATCTTGTCCTTTCCATTTATCAGTTTGGAAATAAGAAATTAGGATGAATATTTTTAACAGCTCTAAAACTCATAAAATGAAAATTTTTCGATTGCGAAGCTTTGATGAATATAAGGTCCACGTTGAAAAGAATAGAGCTAACTATGAAAAAATGAAGCAGTATGAATCTGCTATTTCATCCCGTGATCAAAAGGAGTTTACGGTTAAAGGATTCTCCTACCCGGCCAATCAGTATGTTGATTTTAAAGTTGACTATTTGTATTCCGATGGCAAGCATATAAACTGGCGGGAAAGACTGATATGCCCGGTTACTGGATTAAATAATCGCCTTAGAAGTTGCGTTCAGATGCTGGATTTTGAATTAGGTCCATACCCCGAAAGCCAAATCTATATCTCTGAGCAGGTAACCCCGCTTTTTTCATTCCTTAAATCAAGATATTCTAATCTTATTGGATCAGAATATCTAGGTGAAAATTTGAAACCGGGTGAGATAAGAAATGGCGTACGGCACGAAGACATGACACGCCTGTCTTTTGCAAATAACTCGGTCGACTTTTATTTGTCTTTTGAGTGCTTTGAGCATATCCCTTTTTATAAAAAGGCAATCACCGAGGTATACCGAGTGATTGACGATAACGGAATTTTCCTGAGCAGTTTTCCATTTGACAGAAACAGCCAGTCAAATTTTATAAAGGCGACAATAGATGAAATGGGAAATATCGTATACTTAACAGAGCCGGAGTATCATGGGGATCCGGTAAGCGAAAAAGGAATTCTTTGCTACACAATATTTGGATGGGAAGTGCTTGACGAATTTAAACAAGCAGGCTTCCGGGATGTGTATGCCTTATTTTTATGGTCTGATGTGTTTGGATATCTTGGTGGGGAGCAAGTTTTTTTTGTAGCAAAAAAATGACAGCCATTGTATCCATATTATTTCATAACTACTACGGCCAGCATCATCGCTGGGCTGAATTCTTTTGCCAGAAGTTGAAAGTGCCGTTTGACTTGTATTACAACTTTGTTGGAGACAGTATTTATAATATTGATACCAGCCTTTCGGATTTAAATGACATTCGTCAAAACATAAACAGCCCTTTCTTAAATGAGATCAATTTTCGCCGGGCTTCCAATAAGGGTAAAGATATCGGCGGTAAGTTAATCCTGTTGGATGCCTGCTTGCGCAACAGCACAAACAGTGAGTTTATAATCTTTTTGCACGACAAGAAAAGTCCCTATAAAGTACACAACAGGGAATGGGAACAGCGTCTTTATCGCATAATAGAGCCTGATTTTGTTGAAAAAACGTTAGCCATATTTGAAGAAAATCCTAAAACCGGAATTGTCGCTTCACAGGGTACTTTACAAAATGAATATGATTATAATAAAAATTCATTTATAAGTAATAACAGGAAGGAGTTAAACCAATTAAAGGAAGTTTACAATATTACAATTACTGATCATCGTTACGTGGCGGGTACAATGTTTTGGGTACGTACGCTTCCTTTACTTACTTTTTTCCGAAAGCATGTGCCACTTGATATAAGAAAAAGACTGGAGGAAGGAAATGTGCTGGATGAAGAGTATGGAACCTATACCCATTCCTGGGAAAGGATGTTGAGTTGGATTATTAGTAACCAAGGCTATGATCTAAAAGAATTACCATGATCAATAACGTAATTTTTATAATGGATTTTGGTGTACAAGATGTCAACTCTTTACATTTGTTACCTGGCGATAATTGCTGCTATTCGCTAGTGATCAATCCATCTGTCAACAATGAGCTCAATGACGCTTACCAGTTAATACAAAATGCAGAACATTTATTATTCTCACTGACAGTGAAAGTTCAGGAGTCGTTGAGTCCAGAAGAGATAACTTCTATCGCCGCGTTTTTATTTTTACCGACTTATTTTGGACTTAATGGGAAATGCATCGTTTCAATGCTCGGAAAATCCCGGGAAACATTGGAGGATGCAGCTATAAGATTATCAGACTACCTGTTGCAACAAGGAATAAAGAATGTTTCCGTACACAAACTATTACAAGGCGACGCCGCAGCGAATGAATTTCCTTTTTTCCAGCCTGGTGATCAGTGGTACCTTGATTATCTTGCCCTGCTTCAAAGCGGAAATAGTTTTGACAAACCGGTCTTTTTTTACGCAAGTTCGACGGCAGAATTGAAAACGGCTATTATAAATTTTCAAATGATAGAAGCATCGTTTAAACAAGAGTCTCCGCGGATTTTTGAGTTGATCCTCCGCAACCGGGAGCTTCAACATGAGACAGATGAGCTAAAAAGGAGGCTAATACGCCTGGAAGGGGAACTAAACAATCAAACACAGTATAACGAAATTTTGCGGTCCGATCACTCAACCAAAGACCTACAACTTTACTACAACAAAGAATATGAAATATTACCTCTTTGGTATAAACGTTTCGGACATATATTGAAAGCATTGACAGGCAAAAGAACATTCAGGTCATTATTCAGGGACGATGTAAAAAAATATAAAGATTGAAATACTGGTTATTAACAACGGAATATCCTCCTTTTTTTGGTGGTGGCATTGGTACTTATTGTGCCATCACTGCAAAAATGTTGTCTGAGAATGGGCATGATGTAACCGTGTTTGTTTGCGATGCATCTGTACGTGATGTTGTTGAGGAACAAAAAGAAAATCTTAAGATAGTTCGCTTCAATACTTCGAGGACGAAATCTTATGCTTTTTTAGGTCATGTTACCAACATCAGTTACGAATTTGCTCATATTGTAAAAGATTTTATCAGCAAAGAGGGCAAGCCTGATATCATTGAAGCGCAGGAGTATCTCGGCATCGCTTATTATTTGCTGCAATACAAATATCTGTTGTACGATTGGTGCAAGGATGTGCCAGTATTAATTACCATGCATTCGCCATCTGCATTGTACATGGAATATAATCATGTACCCATGTATCGCTATCCCAATTACTGGGTATGCGAAATGGAACGATTCTGTTTGCAGGCCGCTGATCAAATTGTTTCTCCCAGCAGGTATATGTTAAAGGAGTTGGAGCGAATATTTACGCTAACTAACAAGAATGTTGAAATTATTCCCAATCCTTTTGAAAGCAAGATGAATAATATGCTTCCTTCGACCGATCCCATAAAGAAACCTGACGAGATCGTTTTTTATGGAAAGTTAACGGCACAGAAAGGTGCTTTCAGGTTGATGACCTATTTTCAGCGGCTATGGGACAGTGGCTTTGAAAGGCCTTTGTATTTATTGGGCGGTCAGGATATTGTCTATCATCCGGAAGGGATATCTATGGGTGACCTTATCCGAAAGCGATATAAAAAATATATCAATCAGGGTTTACTGAAATTAGAAGACAGGATAAAGCCAACCGAAGTGAGTGCAAGACTTGCCAGAGCAGAAGTGGTGATCATCCCCAGTGATAATGACAACCTTCCCTATGTGGTGTTTGAAATGATGGCCCTTGGCCGGATACTATTGGTCTCAAAACAGGGTGGGCAATCAGAGGTGATTGAAAATGGTGTTGACGGTTTTGTATTTGATCATAATAGTCCGGAAACGTTTTTTGATCAACTGGATTTAGTACTTAGGCTGGACAACAATCAACGCAAAGAAATTTCCGCGAAAGCCATCAGGAAGGTGGAAGAAAGATATAGTAGTAAGGTGGTGTATCAACAAAAGAAACAACTGGTTGAAAAACTGCTATCAAAAACTTCGAATACAACACATTTTCCCTTTGTCAGAAATACCCTGGCTGTTGATATTCAAGTTGAAAGCAAAATTTCGTTTGTAACAGGTAAACTTTCAATAGTGGTACCCTATTACAACATGGGATCATATATTGAAGAAACCATCCAATCACTGCAAAATTGCGACTATAGCGATAAAGAAATCATTATCATCAATGACGGAAGCACAGAGTCTTCAAGTATCGAAAAGTTAAACTTGTTTCGCAAACATGCGGGAATAAAAGTTCATGATTTTCCCAATGGTGGGTTAGCAAAGGCAAGAAACCTTGGGGCAGAACTTGCCAGCGGCGAATTTCTAGCTTTTCTGGACGCTGACGATACGGTGCATTCAAAATATTATGCCAATGCTATTAAGGTATTTCAGCAATATGATAATGTTCACTTTGCCGGTTGCTGGGTACAATATTTTGGAAACTCGCAAAATATCTGGCCGGCATTTATGCCGGAGCCGCCGCTGATCCTAAATCACAATATGGTCAACTCCAGCAGCCTGGTATATAAACGAGCTTCCTTTCTCGCATTCGGAAAAAATGATCCTACGATGTTATTCCAGGGTTATGAAGATTACGACAGTGTAATTAGCATGTTGGCACATGGCTTGGGTGGTGTTGTATTACCGGAGCCCCTATTTAATTACAGGGTTAGATCCAATTCGATGTACCGGGCTATTTCGAAATCAAAAAAATTGAATTTGTATCAACACATCAGCAACAAGCATGAACAGTTTTACGCTATTTTTGCAGTCGATCTTTTCAACCTGCTAAATGCTAATGGGCCCGGCATCTTACTTGACAACCCATCCCTTGATCTTCACCTGGCTGATCGATTGCCAATAGGAGGAAAATTGTCTGCAAAAGCTATTGATTTAATAAAGCGAAATCGCCTGGCGAAAACGATTGCTTATAAAATTTATAAAACGATCAAAAAATAGTTGACTATGCTTATCAGGATTGTGACGGATTGGCTCAGGCGTTCAAACAAACTGGAACGGCTATGGCTGATGGCCAAAATAGAATTTAAACTTAGGTATTATGAAAATAAATTGGGATTGTTATGGGCATTGATAAAACCTGTGTCTGACATCGTCATTTACTATGTGGCATTTGAGATGATCATGAATCAGGGAATACCCAACTTCATTTCCTTTCTTTTTATCGGGCTTATTATCTGGAACTTTTTTGTCGAATCTACTACGGGCACCATACAAATATTGAACACCAAGAAATACTTGTATGAGTACACCAACATGAATAAGATCGAAATTTACCTCTCACATATCTTGAGTAATTGCATTGGCTTCTTTTTTAACTTTTTCATGTTTACCCTGTATTTCCATTTTTTTGAAAAAGGCATTCCCGGTTATGGCCTGAATGCAATTTATTTTATCCCAATTTTTCTGAACCTGATCATTATTTCATTGGCCATTTCATTAATACTATCGAATATTTATGTCGTAGCAAATGATGTCACCCAAATTTGGGCCGTTGTAATCAGCATCGGCTTCTGGCTTTCACCCATATTATTTAAACTTGAAGTTTTTCGCAACGCCTTACCCGGTGTTGACTACATTAACCCGTTGGCGGGGATAATTATCAATGCCAGAAATGTTTTGTTATATCATACTGAACCCGATTGGGGACTGTTCTTTTTTGGCTGGGTATATGGCATCATCTTATTAATGTTGGGATTGTTATTGTTGAACAAACTTGGCTCAAAGGCTGCGGAAAAATTATGATAACTATGGAAAATCATGAATATGCTATAGTGGCGAAGAATATCAGTAAAACATTTCATATTACAGAAGATAGCAACAACACGATCAAGCAGCGTTTGTTCAATCTTTTTAATTCGCCAAAGGCTAAAAAGGTACAGGCATTAAAACCTGTATCGCTGGAAATAATGAAAGGAGAATGCATTGGCCTTTTAGGAAGAAATGGCTGTGGAAAATCTACATTGGTCAAACTATTGTCCGGTGTTTATACTACGGATACCGGCGATCTTAAAATAAATGGCTCAACCATGCTGATGAATCTTGGCGTCGGTATGAGTCATGCATTAACTGCCAGGGAAAATATTTATGTTTCTGCATCTGTGCTTGGCCTGAGAATTAAGGAGGTTGATGCAATCTTTGACAAAATAGTTGAGTTTGCAGAGCTACAGGAATTCGTTGATACTAAAATAAAGTATTTCTCGTCCGGTATGGTGGCAAGATTGGGCTTTTCAATTGCTGTAAATGCAGGTGCAGACGTGATGTTTTTGGACGAAATATTTGCAGTGGGGGACATGAAATTCCAGGAAAAAGCAATAAAAGTATTCGAAAGTTCGTGGATACAGGGTAAGACTGTGGTGTTAGTCAGTCATAGTATGGATGTGATTAAAAAATATTGTACCCGGTCTATATTTATGAAAAAGGGAGAGTTAAGTTTTATTGGTGATACCGATAAAGCAATTGAGTTGTATATGGCAGATAATAATTAATGAAACCATGTGTTTACTCTCGGTGGTCTTTTACACGAAAGCAAAAAGGGTATAAAAAAACCAAACAACATGGCGCCAAGACTTCGGTCAAAATAGTTTTCGGTAATCATGGCCAGCGCAAAGGTTGCAAGTATGAGCAAAGCCAGGTTGTCCTTGCTGGAGAAAAATTGTAGGGCAGGAAAAATAACCCAGCCTGCAAGAAACACCAGCAAGCCTATGATTCCCAGACTATAAAGTATGTCGAGGTAGTTGTTGTGGACGTTCTTGTTGGTGGTAATAGCGAAATGGAATTGTTTTTGTTCATACACTTTAAACAATTCATCCTTTTTATCTCCCAAACCTACCCCCATGAGGGGATGCTCTTTGACTAGTTGCCAGCCACATTGCCAGGCAGCCAGTCGGAAATTAGCGCCATTCCACTGGCCGGAAGTAAGTTCACCGGCATAGTGGCTTTCTTTTGCCTGACTTTGGTAGTCAAATTGGGTAAACGCCAGTTCTTTAAACCGGTTAATTGTTTTTGGAAAAAATTTGAAAATCAAAAAGCCAGCGATGATCATGCCCATTGTCAACGTTGCTCCTTCCAGCCATTTTTTCTTTTGGAAAACATAATAAAAAGAAAAACCAATGGTGGTGGCATATAGAATGAGCATCATATTTCGGCTGGCCAAGAGGTAACTAATGATAAATAAAAAGAAAATACCGAATCCCAGCCAAAATTTATATCCGGCGAATAACCGGGAATAAAGAAGGTGATAGCCAAAAATGTAAATGGATATGTTAACTAATAGTGATGTGTAAATGGATTGCTGACCTATAAGGAATGATAATGCATCGTTATAGAGCCAGGCGGTGTCATTGTGTTGACTATAACGGAAAATGGCGTAACAAAGGCTAATGAAGCAGGAAATGGTTACAATGATGGCTGTACCGAGTAGTATTTTATCCCGTTGTTCTTTTGATAACTGTATTAAACCAATACTGAAAGGAAACAAGATTAGGGGTAGACGTAATTGCAAAAACCGGGAGGCAGCCTCATGATTACTGGACAAAAAAGAGCTGACAAAAAGTAAAAATGCAAAAGCCAGCATAAACCAAACGGATTTTCGTTCTTTAAAAAGACGGATTTTCTGCTGAATGGGGTTATTGACAAGTGTTATCAAAATTAATAGACCCATTATGATAACTTTTAATGCAGCAGCAAATGAAAAAAACAGAGAAGCAATAAATAATAGATAGCAGGGTATGATAAAATGCTCCCTTTTCATTAAGATAATTTTACCCGGCAAAGGTAGCCTGTGAAGACAGGCATGAAGAAAATTTTTTGAATGTGAAAAATGTAAATCGGCGTATGGAACTATTGTCAGTTGTTATTATAACATATAATGAAGAAAAGAACATTGGAAGATGTCTTGATTCAGTCAAAGAAGTGGCGGATGAAGTCGTGATCCTTGACTCGTTCTCAACTGACCGAACAGTGGAGATTGCTGAAGAAAAAGGAGCTCTTGTGTTTCAGCAAAAATTTGCAGGATATATTGCGCAGAAGAATGCAGCGCTGGAGTTTGCCGAAAATAATTATGTGTTATGCCTGGATGCCGATGAAGAACTCGATGACCAATTGAAGGCATCAATCATAAAAGCAAAAAAGGGGTTTGCATTCAGGGCTTACAAAATGAATCGCTGTGCCAATTACTGTGGCAAATTCATCCGGCATGGAAGCTGGTACCCCGAATCCAAAGTTCGCTTGTTTGATAAACGCTATCTCAAATGGGGCGGCCTGGATCCCCACGACAAAGTAATTGTACCTCCCACCGTTGCTGTTTGCCCGTTGAAGGGGGACTTGCTCCATTACATTTGTAGCACAGTGGAAGAACATGTGAGAAGAAGTAACAACTTTAGCACAATCGCTGCCCGGTCACTTTACTTCGTAGGTAAAAAAACCAATTGGTTAAAAATAGTGTTTAGCCCATTGTGGTCATTTGTACATTCCTATATCCTGAGAGCGGGATTTTTAAATGGCTACCGTGGCCTGATGATCGCAAGTCAACAGGCACGGTATCACTTCCTGAAATATTTTAAATTGTATAAACTACAGCGGAGTAAAATAACAGTGACGATGCCATCGCGAAGTCTAAATATTCAAACCCCCACAAACACTGATCGTCTGTCCCGTGATGTAAGAGCCCATGTCTGATGCCAGGAACAAAGTGGTATTTGCAATGTCTTCAGCGCTGGCAAAACGGCCTAAGGGAATTCCTGCTTTGTATTTATCACCTGCATCACCTTCTTTAAGGTAGCTTGTCATATCTGTTTCCACAAAACCGGGTGCGATGGCATTGCAACGAATGTTGCGACTACCCAATTCTTTTGCGACACTTTTGGTAAACCCTATAATGCCGGCTTTTGATGCTGAATAACTGCTTTGACCCGCATTACCCATTTCCCCAATAATTGAACTCATATTTATAATGCTTCCGTTTCTCGCTTTCATCATTGGTTTGATGACCTGCTTGGTCATATAGAATACGCTGTTCAGGTTCACTTTTATTACTTCATCCCATTGATCAGGACTCATCCGGAGTAGTAAATTATCTTTTGATATACCGGCATTGTTTACACATATATCGACAGTTCCAAATTCTTTCAATACATCATTGACGAAGGCTTCGCATTGGGCAAAATCACCGGCATTGCTTTTATAACCTTTTGCCTTTACACCCAGTGCTTTTAACTTTTCTTCCAGTGCCAAAGCCTTTTCAGCACTGCTATCACTTACATACGTAAATGTAATATTGGCCCCATGCTCTGCGAATTTGATAGCGATGGCTTCGCCAATACCCCTTGCGGCCCCTGTAACTATGGCAACTTTTCCATTTAGTAGTTTCATTGGATTATTTTATTTGAACAAAAATAAGAGAATCGGGCTAGTTGAATAATCATTGCGAAGCAGCGAAAGATTTTATTTCTTCTATATACTTTCTTTCGTTACTCAGTCTTGGAACCTTATGTTGTCCACCCAGTTTCCCTTTGCTATGCAGCCATTGGTTAAAGGTTCCTTTTTTCAATGCATGAAGTACCGGCAACCGAAGCGCAATATCCTTATGCCGCTTAGCCTCATAATCGCTATTAATGCTTTTTAAGGCTGTATCGAGCTCTTGCGTAAATGAGTTGAGATCCACCGGTTCTTTTTCAAATTCTATCAGCCATTCGTGGGCGCCGTTTGAAGTGTCAGAAAAATAAATGGGAGCGGCTGTATAATCATTTACAATGGCACCTGTTTTTTCTGAAGCAATGGCAATGGCTTTATCTGTGTTATCAACAATCACTTCTTCCCCAAACGCATTGATATAATGTTTCAATCTTCCCGACACTTTCACCTTGAATGGTTTTAGGCAGGTAAATTGAATAGTGTCCCCAACAAGATATCGCCATAAACCTCCATTGGTACTGATGATAAGTGCATAGTTTTTGCCAATCTCAACATCCTGCAGGCTGATGGTTTGCGGGTATTTTTTACCATATTCACTCACCGGCATAAACTCCATGAAAATGCCGTGGTCGGTAAACAAGAGCATACCTTCATCACCAGGGTTTTCCTGGGCAGCAAAGAACCCTTCGCTGGCATTATACATTTCCAGGTAGTTGATTTTTTTGCCAATCAACTTTTGAAACTGCTCTTTATAAGGAGTAAATGAAACACCACCATGCATGTATAACTCCAGCGACGGCCATACCTCAGCCATCGTTTTTTTACCGGTGATTTCTAAAATGCGTTTAAATAAAACCAATGTCCAGGTTGGTACGCCTGATATGGAAGTAACATTCTCTTTAATAGTACTATTTGCCAGCTTCTCTATTTTATTCTCCCATTCGTCCATCAGGGCAATGCTGAGATCGGGTGTTCGTAACCAATGACCCCAAAATGGTGTGTTCTGGAGCAATACTGCACTTAGGTCCCCGTACTGCGCATCATTGTTCATGGGATTGATATTGTGACTACCTCCCAACACCAATCCTTTGCCTGTTAATAAAGCAGAATCGGGATTAAAATTATAATATAAGGTCAGCACATCTTTGGCCGCTTTAAAATGGCATTCTTCCAGGCTTTCTTCGCTAATAGGGATGAACTTGCTTTTATCGCTGGTAGTACCGCTGCTTTTCGCAAACCAATAAATGGGTGTATTCCATAGAATATTTTGTTCACCCCGCATGATGCGTTCAATATAAGGCTTCAGATCCTCATACTCATGAATGGGAACAGCTTGTTTGAAGGATCGGACATTAAACAATTCATGAAAGTTGTATTTCCGTCCAAACTCAGTGTATTGAGCAGAAGTCACCAGGTCCTGCAGCACTTCACGCTGTGCATCCAATGGATTATTTTTCCATGCTTCGATGCGCCAAAAACGCATACGGGCCAGCGATGATATGGCAGGACTTAAAATGCTCATTGCTGGTGGCAAGATAAAAAAGAAATTACATTAAACTAACGAAGGCGTTTTTTTACAAACCGAGATGACCTGGATGAATGCATAATCGCCAATACCCTGATCTCGGGCTCTTCAAACAAATAATAAATATTACAAGGAAAATGCGGAAGGCGACTCTTACGTATGCTTTTATCTTTATTATACCAACCAAATGCTTCGGGAAAAGATAGAATTTGTCATACGCCTGAGTGAGATCATCCAGAAATTTATACCCCAGGAAATCTGCTTGCTTTTCGTACCATTCAGCTATTTCCTCCATATCACGTCGTGCTGAAGTAGAAATCACAAGAAGCAGGCTATTTTTTTGCATTTCTGTTCTGCTTGAGCTTCTCTTCTATTTCTTTTTTTACTTCATCCCAGGGTCTGAACTTCACATTCCCTTTTTCATAATCTTCCAATCGCTCTCTTAATATCTGCTCTTCTTCAGACTCAAGAGCTTCATTAATGAGATCCTGGTCAATACTTTCCCACAGCTCGTCGATAATTTTGAGCTTTTCCTCGTTAGGAAGTTTCTTTATGTCATCAATATTTACAGGCATATTGTAAGTTACAAAAAATCAGGGTGAAGCTTTATTGTCTTCTTTTGTAACCCCTGATTTATTGCTTGAAAGCAGCTTTTATCGCTTCTTCGTGCAGGTAGTCTTTTCTTTTCAGTTCAAAATTTCTTCCGAGATATAATTTTCTTACCTGCTCGTCAGCAGCTAACTCTTCTGCTGTTCCATGCTTAAAGATTTTTCCGTCGATAAGCAGGTAAGCTCTATCACAAATGGATAAAGTTTCCGTCACGTTATGATCGGTGATGAGAATTCCGATGTTTTTATACTTTAATTTAGCGACAATAGCTTGTATATCTTCTACGGCTATAGGGTCAATACCTGCAAAAGGCTCATCCAGGAGGATAAACTTTGGATCAACGGCCAAAGCCCGGGCTATCTCGGTTCTTCTTCTCTCTCCACCACTCAACACATCACCATTGCTCTTACGAACATGATGAAGCCTGAATTCGTCTAACAGCGATTCCATTTTTTCCTTTTGCTCCTGCTTGCTAAGCTTTGTCATCTCTAAAACTGCGGCAATATTATCCTCAACACTCAATTTGCGAAATACAGATGCTTCCTGCGGTAGATAGCCAATGCCCATCTGTGCTCTTTTATACATTGGCAAAGAAGTAATATCCAGATCGTTTAGAAAAACAGTGCCTTCATCTGGACGCACAAGGCCAACCACCTGGTAAAAAGAGGTCGTTTTACCAGCGCCATTGGGGCCCAGCAAACCGACAATTTCTCCCTGGTTTACCTGGAATGAAACATGGTTAACAACTGTTCGGCTGCCATATTTTTTGACAAGATTTTGAGCATATATACTAGTGGACATAAGATTGCAAAAATAAGACATGCCATCGAGCCGCTCAAGAAGTTACAAAGGTTTAACAGGTTTAGAGGTTTAGCCCTATAAACTTGTTGAACTTATTAAACCTTTTAAACCTTTTCTATATTAGCTTTGCACCCCAATGAAACAAGGCCGGACTGTCCCGGCTTTTTAATAATGTAGAGAACCTGATGAAAGTTATTGACCACATTAAAGGAGCTAAGGACACACTGATCTCATTTGAGGTATTGCCCCCATTAAAAGGGAAAGGTATTGAGGCGTTGTATAAACATCTTGACCCCTTAATGGAATTCAGACCCTCCTTTATTAATGTTACTTATCACCGCAGTGAGCATGTGTTTAAAAAAAGGGCGGATGGAAGCTTTGAAAAAGTGATCATCCGTAAGCGGCCGGGTACTGAAAGCATTTGTGCTGCTATCATGAACAAATACAATGTAGATACGGTTCCGCATCTTATTTGCGGCGGTTTTAGCATCAATGATACCGAAGACGCCCTCATCAACCTTCGATACCTGGGCATTGACAATGTGTTGGTGCTTCGGGGTGATGCGGCAAAAAACGAAGCCACCTTTGAACCCGAACCCGATGGCCACCGCTATGCCAGCGATCTGCTTAAACAAGTAGTTCAATTGAATGCCGGAATCTACCTCGAAGAAGATCTTAAAGGAACTCACAAAACAGATTTTTGTATCGGCGTAGCAGGTTATCCTGAAAAGCATTTTGAGGCGCCGAATATGCAAACTGATCTCAATTACCTCAAAGCAAAAGTGGATGGCGGAGCAGACTATATTATTACACAAATGTTTTTTGACAATACAAAATATTATGAGTTTGTAAAGGCTTGCCGTGATATTGGTATCACCGTGCCTATTATCCCGGGATTAAAACCCATTTACAGCAAAAAACAATTGACTGTTTTACCGAAGACTTTCCACATTGATCTTCCAGCTGATCTTGCGAATGAAATAGTAAAATGCAAAACAGATGAAGAGGTTGAAAAAATTGGTGAAGAATGGTTATTGGAGCAATCGAAAGACCTGAAGAAAAATGGCGTTCCTGTTTTACATTATTATACACTTGGCCGGCCATTCATGGTGGCGAACGTAGTCAAAAAGCTTCTATAGTCTTACTCTTTAAAAAAGAAAGGTTACTGTTCGGCAACCTTTCTTTTTTTATTATACTAAAATCAGGCTTAAAACGTGGTATATCAATGAATCTTTCCTGAGACTAGATCATTGACAACTTTGTCATCCAGCTTCACCGGGTATTTTTGTCTCAATTGCCTGATCCACTGTTCTTCGAGCCAATTTTGATAGTCGTTCATCACTAATCCTTTTGCTTCGTTGAAACTCCTTGGTGCCGGCTGGTTATACACTTTATTAATTAAAGCAAATGAAGAAGTTTTATCACCTTCATTTGTAGATAGCGGTGTAATCATCCCTGGCTTAGGCGTTGTTTTATTTAATCCGGGAATTTGTGCCCATTCATACCGGGCCGAGTCAGCTACAATTTTTTCTTTGTGGGGTTCCAATAATTCCTTCCAGTTGGCCGGATTTTTCTTTAACTGGTCTCCAAATACTTTAGCGCTGGCTTCATCTGAACAAAAAAAGATGATCGCATCAGCACTCTGTTTCCAATTATAAGCATCCTTATTTTTCTCATACATTGCCTGCAATGCGGCGGCATCATTTTGCGCCTTGTTCCAGACTTCCTGTTGCATGATTTCAAAAAAGAGATTACCATCGGTAAACTCTTCCATTTGATTACGGAAATCCGAATTAAAGTCTTCGAGATGTGCCCGGTAGTATTGATAGAGAGAGTTTTTAATAAACTCATCCATCAAATCCGGGTATGACTTTATCTTCCCGGATGTATTGTACCGGTTCATTTTTGCAAAATTGATCCATTCATCAACAGTATAAACGGTGCTTCCAATTTTGAAAAGAGCCGACTCTTTATTCATGGTTCGTCCCATTACAGCCGGCTTGCTATCCAACAAACTATCTGACAATGACCACAGCACTGCTTCTTTATACGGCAACTGCTGTAAGCCGACTTTATTTTTCACCTGTGCATAAATAAAATCCTTCGCGGTTTTCCACCTGTCTGTTGCTTTTACTTTTTTCGACAGATCATCCATATTGTCTTTATCCCTGGCATTGGTGATCACAGGTTTGGCTGAAATCTTTTTTACAATATGATAGCCATGTGTGGTAACAAAAGGCTTACTTACCGCTCCATTTTTTAATGACCATACCTGCTTTTCAAATACCGGATCGTATTGGCCAACCGATATATCAGGAATATTTCCTTCCGTTGCCGCACTTACATAATCGTTGCTATACGTGGAAGCCAGTTTGCCAAAATCTTCACCCGCTAAAATTTTTTTGTAAAGAGAATCTGCCAGCAATGCTGTCTTTTTTTTGTCGGCCTCTGAAATGCCCGGAGGGAAGGCCAATAATATCTGCTGCACTTTTACTTTACCCAAAGCTTTTCTTTCCCCGAGATTTTTAAAAATATGGTAACCGGCTTTAGACCGGTACGGCTTCGAATACTTTCCAGCAGGTGTCGAATAAATAATGTTTTCAAATTCGTAAGGCAGTGTAAAAACAGTGATGTAGTTCAAATCACCTTTGTTTGCTTTGGCAGCAGGATCGTCAGAAAGCTGTTGGGCGACGGTCATAAAATCTTCGCCTTTTGCCAGTCGGCCCGTTATTTCGCTCACCTTCTTTTGCGCAGTAACAGTATCAATTGCGCCATTTGCATTTTTCAACGAAATAAAAATATGAGCTGCATGCACATCCTTCAGGCTACGCTGAAAGGCTTCCTTTGTCATCCTGTCGATAACAGCCGGATCATTCATGTAGTTTTCAATAACCTGGTTGCGAAGGTTTTCCACCTCAACTTTTATTTGTGGAAGCGTATCATATCTTCTGTCATACGCTTCACGGATCTTAAGACGGGAGTTTATATAAAGATCCAGGTACTCCTTCATCGCCTTTGGTGACGATGGCTGTTGGTTATTGCGGTTATAAGCTCTCAAAAAATCTTTTGCGTCAGCCTTATGGCTACCGTAAGTAAATAGTGTTTGGGAAGAAGCGGGAGATACAATTGCGAAAATGAATAAAGCAGTCAGCCAGTTTTTTGTCATAGTATGAATTTTCAAATGCCTTAGAATAACGAATTCGAATATCAATTATTGGAAATAATATATTTATTGCGATTGCATTTTTATGTTTATGATCTCATCGGCCTGTTGCCAGGTAAGTTTTTTAGCTATGATCCTTTTATCCTTATCCAGCAGGAAAACCGCAGGCACCACCTGTGCGTCGTATAACTGTGTATAACCGGGTATACCGGCGTCTACCCTTGTTTTTTCTTCCGCTTTGGAATAATACACGTTCGTCCAATCCTTTAACTGGTATTTATGGATAAAGTCCATCCAATCCTTTTTTGAGCCATCCGTTTCTTTCGCCACTGCATAAATTTTTACCCCGTTGTGCTTCCATTTTGCCTGGTATATCGAATCCATCACGGGCAATACCTCCTTGCAATGCCCGCAGGTGGGATCCCAAAAGCAAACGATGGTAAAACGGGAAGTATCATTATACAATGATTTGTTGACCCCAGCCGTATCCGGTAGGGAGATATTTTCAGCGGGGTTGCCCATGATATTCGCCATCAGGCTGTAGGCTCTTTCTGTAATGATCTTTTTGCCTTGCGGAGTGAGCCAGTCATAGTTTTTTTGCGAAAAATATTTTTCAAACAGGTGAACGAACACCTTATCCTCCCACATGTATTTCATGTTAAGATAGCGGTTCACAAATTTTACCAGCAGATATCTTGTCATTTCAGGGCTGGCGGAAGCATAACCTAACATCCAATCTATTTCATTAATGACTGAGTCGGGGTGCTGGTAAACCAGCGTATTATAATACTTATCCAATCGTTCATCAAACAAGGAGGCTGGAGTACGGGTCATCCTGTCATCCCAAAAACCCAATCCATCCCAATAATGATCTTTAAAATAGCGGTAGGCAAATGTCGAATCATACTTTCCGCCGGGATGTTTTTCGGCAGGCGGAATTTTTGGTTCTTCCATTAAGTGCATCAATAAGCTGAGAATATTATCCGGATTCTTCGCAATAAACTGTGATCGGTAGGCCGATATTTCTTCTAAAGTTTTTTTGATATTTTCAGTGATACCAGCCGAGTCTTTGGCCGTTTTAGCTGATTTTAAAGCATTATTCCTGGATTCGATAGCCGCTCCTTTTTTGGCCATGTATTGCTGATACTCATTGAAGAGGTCATTATCAGGCGAGTTTACAAATTTCTTTGCCCTCGAATCGCTTGTGTCCGCAACCAGTGAAAAATGTTGCTTTTTGTCGATCAGTATCTCGAGATACCTGTCCTTATTTGGATATACAACCAGGTATATACCGCCACCCAGCTCTTTTGAACCTTTAAAAACGCCCTCGCCTTTTTCATTCAGCTTTACCGAATCGACGACAGGATATTGTTTACCTGAATAATGGCCGAGATAGATATATTGATTTTTGACAGGCTTAAGCGTCACTTTTATCTCATAACCGTTTTGTGCAAATACAAGAGAAGATAGCAGCAAAAGCGGGATCATTGACAATTTTTTCATCCGTTTGACTTTCACTTTCATTTCATTTGGTCGTTCAAGAGCCAGAATAATCGGTAAAGTTATCTAAAAAACCTCCGGAATTGCAATGCCGGAATCCATTAACAAATTGTTTCATAGAGGGTTTAACCCTTGAAACAGTTGCTTTCTTTAAAAATTACAGAAATATCTGGTTTTGGGTTACCGTTAAAAGCCGGGGTCTTAGTTTTGCGCCGTGAGCAGAAAAAAGAAAAATATCGTACTGGAAAAAATAAGAGTAGAAGATTATGCCGCAGAAGGCAAGTCGCTGGCAAAAGTTGACGGTAAAGTGATTTTTATTGAAGGCGTTGTCCCGGGCGATGTCGTTGATGTTCAATTGGGCCGTAACAAAAAAGATTGGGCTGAAGGGCGGCCGCTCCGGTTTCATTCATTATCGCCCGACAGGGTCGAACCATTTTGCTCACATTTTGGTGTTTGCGGTGGCTGTCAATGGCAAATGTTGCCATACGAAAAACAATTGCAATACAAGCAACGGCAGGTAAAAGACAATCTTCAGCGAATCGGCAAAGTTCAATTACCTGAAATAATGCCCATACTCGGCGCCAGGAAAACCAGGTATTATCGAAATAAAATAGAATACACATTTGGAATAAAAGAATTTTTGCCTTTTGCTGATTTTAAAAAATTAAAAGAAGAAAAGGAAGCTGCGATAAGTGGGGAAAGTGCGTTGATGGCCTCCCCTAAGGAGGGAGGTCGGGAGGGGGCCGTTGCGGGATTTCACGCCAAAGGCATGTTTGACAAATTAGTAGATATTCAAACATGCTACCTGCAGGAAGAACCAACCAATGCGATACGATTGGCCATCAAAAAATTTGCCCTGGACCATAATTACAGTTTTTATGATATCCGCAATCATGCAGGACTTTTAAGAACCATGCAGGTGCGTTTATGCACTACGGGGGAGTTAATGGTAAATATTGTATTTGGCGAAAAACAAGACCGGAAAATCAAAACATTGCTCGACCATATTTTGAATTTATTTCCGGGAATCACCACCCTGCTCTACACCATCAACACGAAAAAAAATGATAGCCTTCACGACCTGGAGCCCGTCATCTACTCCGGAAAAGGATATGTAATCGAGAAGCTCGAAGATTTTTCGTTTAAGATCGGTCCAAAGTCCTTTTTTCAAACCAATAGCCGGCAGGGCGAGGCATTATACCGCATAACCCGGGACTTTGCCGAACTGACAGGCAATGAAACCGTGTATGACCTCTATTGTGGCACGGGAAGCATTGGCATTTTTGTAAGCCGGAACGCCAAAAAAATTATTGGTGTCGAAATGATTGCAGCTGCAATAGAAGATGCTAAAGAAAACGCCGCACTGAACAATCTGAGCGATACGGCGTTCTTTGCAGGAGACGTAATCGACGTGTGCAATGATGAGTTTTTTGCCGCCCATGGACGGCCTGACGTAATTATTACCGATCCACCGCGGGCCGGCATGCATGAAAAACTGGTGAGAAAGATATTGGATATGGCGGCGCCTACCCTGGTTTATGTGAGCTGCAATCCCGCCACACAGGCAAGAGATCTCAACTTACTCAATGAAAAATACGAGGTAAAAAAGATTCAGCCGGTTGACATGTTTCCGCACACCTTGCATATTGAAAATGTTGTTCAGTTAAAATTAAGACAGTAGAAGATTAGTTGTCCGGCCTTTAAGCAGTAAAAAGTATTTTTGTTTTATGAGTCAATTTCGTTTTACACGACCTAGTAATTTCCCCCCAATTGTCAAAAACCTTATCATCATTAATATTTTGGTTTGGATTGCCCAACTGATGTTTCATAAAGATTTTGATCTCACCAATAAAATTGCGTTATACCCTATTGATACGCCCTACTTCAAGCCATACCAGATAGCTACACATATGTTTGCCCATGCAACTTACGATGGCTTTGGCAACATTATGTTCTTCCATATCCTTTTCAATATGTTTACGCTGTGGATGTTTGGAAAGATCCTGGAGAATGTGTGGGGCTCAAAACGATTTTTATTCTTTTACCTGTCCTGTGGTGTTGGCGCTGCTTTATGTCATTTATTGGTTCAACATCTGCGGTTCGATCCTGCTTTGGTTCAACAGCTTGAAACGGCTTATGTGAACCAGGATCAACAAACTTACAATGCTCTCATGCCTAAAGTAAGTGGATTTTTTGCGTCGGCCGTCGGTGCTTCAGGCGCCGTAATGGGAGTGATGGTGGGCTTTGCCTATTTGTTTCCCAATACGGAATTATATCTCATGCTAATCCCAATCCCGGTAAAGGCCAAATGGGCCATTTTAGGTTTGGTACTAGTAGACCTTTTTGGCGGTATTAGTCCCCTGCAGGGTGATAACATTGCTCATTTCGCCCATTTAGGCGGAGCTATTACCGGCTTTATAATAGTATACATCTGGAACAAAACCAACCGCAAAACGTTGTATTGATAAGGGGATTAAAACAGGCGACCGAAGATAATTTCTGCATGTCATTATCTTCCTGTTTTGAACATCCTGGTTTATTTTTGCATTGACACATGGCGTACTACGAACAACAGCACCGAAAACGATTATCACTTGCGCAGGCAAATAATGCATTGATACTCTTAATTGCGATCAACATGATCATCTTTGTTGTTCTTGCCTTTTTATATGCTGTCTTTCACCTTCGCTATGAAAATGCGGCCGAAGCCCGTCATTTTTATGAAACAAAAATTTTAAGCCAGTTCGCATTGCCTGCTGACTTCAGCAAAATAGCCGCCAAACCCTGGACCATTCTTACCCACATGTTTACCCACGACAGTGTGTGGCACCTGCTCGGGAACATGCTATGGCTTTGGGTATTTGGTTATATTTTTCTTGATCTTACCGGGAACCGAAAGATCATTCCACTTTATATCTATGGCGCTTTGGGTGGCGCTTTGGCATTTATTTTAGCGTATAATTTTTTACCGGGTCTCAAGCAATCACTCCCGGTGGTTCAGGCCCTGGGTGCATCTGCAGGTGTTATGGCCATTGCGGCAGGCGTAACCACCATTTCGCCGGGGTACCGAATCTTTCCTATGCTTTTCGGCGGCATTCCTATTTGGGTGCTAATGGTTATTTATCTCATCATTGATCTCGCCGGTATCCCGCTTAGTAACCCGGGCGGACATATCGCTCACCTGGCGGGAGCTTTGACAGGGTTTTTATTCATTGTTTTCTTCCGTCGTGGCTATGACTGGAGCGAATGGATGAATAATTTCTTTGATTGGTTTGGTAATCTTTTCAATCCCGATAAACCCAAAAAAGGAAAAAACATCAAGCAGGAGTTGTTTTATAAGTCAGACAAGCAGCCTTATAAAAAAACACCCAATATCACTGAGCAAAGGGTCAATGAGATTTTAGATAAGATCAACCTCAAAGGATATAATACCCTAACCGAAGAAGAAAAAGACATTTTAAGGCGGGCCAGCCAGGAATAGAACAGGTTCAAAACTTTAAGAAGTTTAATGGAAGGCTGGCTGCGTATAAGTTTCAAACTTTGAACCGCTTTATCATCCCTCCCTTTTTTTGTAATTTGCAATAATGGCCAATAAGTTGCGGACTTACTCGAAACGGTTCCTGATTTTGCTTAATTGCGGGATCGTTTTCCTGTTTTTACTGGCCTGTTTAAATCCTTATATCAATCCTCAAAACTGGTGGTTCGTTTCTCTTTTAGGAATAGGATTTCCCTTTTTGTTATTGGCTGTAGTTGGCTTTTTGATTTGGTGGCTTTTTGTAAAAAAAAGATATGCCCTTATTTCGGGAATAGCTTTGGTATTGGGATTTAAAAATATAACTGCATTTTTTTCTTTTCATTTTCCAAGAAGCTTCAAGACGGAGAAAAAATTGCAAACCATCCGCATAGCTACCTGGAATGTGGCCCGGTTTATTGAAATGAAAAAAAATAATAACAAGGGTAGCCAAACCCGGTTAAAAATGCTGGAGCAAATAAAGCAACAAAATGCCGATATCATTTGCCTGCAGGAATTTTTTCATTCTTATGACGAAGGTTGGTATCATAATATTGACTTTATGCGTGACAGTCTTCACTATCCTTATTTCTGTTATTCTTATGAATTGGATGGTGGTAAAAAGTTCACCGGCAATGCCATTTTTTCCCGCTTCCCGATTATTGATAGTGGCTTGATACGCTATCCCCGGCCGTCGATGCCTGAGAATTTGGTGTATGCTGATATTCGTTTAAAAAATCGGATTATCCGGGTTTATACCACCCACCTGCAATCTGTTCAGCTTAGAAAAAGCGATTATGAGACCATTGAAAATATCAAAGAGGGAGAAGAGGGAATTAGCGCTAAGTCAAAGACCATTTTTTCGAAGCTAAAAAACGGGGTTATAAACCGGAAAATACAAACTGATATCATTAACCAGGTATTAGGCGACAGCCCATATCCTGCCATCTTTTGTGGCGATTTGAATGATGTCCCGAACTCTTATACCTATTTTAAAATAAAGGGTGACATGCAGGACGCTTTCTTACGAAAGGGTTTTGGAATCGGTCGCACTTTTTCCTCCATTTCGCCTACGCTAAGGATTGATTATATCTTTGCCGACCGGCGTTTTCGGGTTGCACAATTCAAACGCATTGTAAGAAACTATTCAGACCATTATATGCTGGTTTCGGATATGGAGCTTAAAACGATCGGCCGCTAGCAACTCCGGCTCAATATGAGAGGATAATTACCATTACTTTTGCATCAATTTTTTGTAAGAAACAGGCGTTGAAAGTCAAAATTTATGAGTGAACTGAAAGTCTATAATTCGTTGTCGAGAACTAAAGAAGTTTTTACTCCCATCACACCGGGGCATGTGGGATTGTATGTGTGCGGGCCAACAGTAAGTGGCGAAAGTCACCTGGGCCATGCCCGACCCTACATCACCTTTGATGTGATCAATCGTTACCTTGGATATTTAGGTTATAAAGTTCGCTACGTCAGGAATATTACAGATGCCGGTCACTTTGAAGAAGAGGGAAGAGAAGCAGAAGATAAAATTTCAAAAAAGGCCGTGCTGGAAAAGCTGGAACCGATGGAACTGGTACAGAAATACACCAACCTGTTTCATTGGGCGATGCAACAATTTAATACACTGCCTCCTTCGATTGAGCCCACAGCCACCGGACACATCGTTGAGCAAATTGGCATGATCGAAACGATCATCAAAGCCGGTTATGGTTATGTAGTGAATGGGTCCGTTTATTTTGATGTAAAAAAATATGCTGCTTCGCATGACTACGGTAAGTTAAGCGGCCGTGTTATTGACGACCTCTTAGAAACCACCCGTGACCTGGAAGGCCAGGAAGAAAAAAGAGACAAAGCTGATTTTGCCCTATGGAAAAATGCCGCCCCTGAGCATATTATGCGTTGGCAAAGTCCCTGGGGTGTAGGCTTTCCCGGCTGGCATATCGAATGCTCCGCAATGGCAACAAAATACCTGGGATCACAGTTTGACATTCATGGTGGCGGTATGGACCTTTTATTCCCGCATCATGAAAGTGAAATTGCGCAAAGTACTATTTGCAATCACCAGGCGCCCGTTCGCTATTGGATACATAACAATATGATCACCATCAACGGTAAGAAGATGGGCAAGAGTTATAATAACCAGATCATGCTGACACAGATGTTTAGTGGTAGCCACCCAATACTGGAAAAAGCCTATCACCCAATGGTGATCCGATTTTTTATCCTGCAAACGCATTACCGAAGTACGCTGGATTTTAGTAACGAGGCATTGCAGGCCGCCGAAAAAGGGTTAAAGAGGCTCTGGGAAGCGTATGAGAACTTAGGAAAATTGAGAGATGCCGGATACGAATTACAAGATACAGGCAGTGATCCCGAACTCGATGCCCGTGTGGTCAAACTTATAGCTGAGTTTGACGATTTTATGAACGACGACTTCAGCACGGCCCGTGTTTTGGCTAACATATTTGAATTGGTGCCGGTGATCAACTCCATGAAGGATAAAATCATTCCGATAAACACGTTATCAAAAAAGACATTTGAATTACTACAGCAACAGTTCAAAATTTATATCGAAGATATTCTTGGTTTAAAAAGCATCACCGAAGCAGATAATAAAAAACTGCAGGGGCTGATGCAATTACTCATCGATATTCGCAAAGAAGCAAAAGGAAAAAAGGATTTCGTTACATCAGATAAAATAAGAAACCAACTGGCCCAATTAGGTATTTCATTGAAAGATGAGAAAGGCGGGGAAATGAGCTGGAGTATCGATTAGAGGAATGGGTTTGGCAAGTGGGGAGTGGGGGTGATCCCAGTTGCCACTTACTATCCCTCACTCGCCTTTCTGCATCTCACCATTTCTCTTTTTCCGGGAGGTCCGGGAATTTTTTCAACGATGAAGCCTGCAGCCTGCATAGCTCTTCTTACGTCGCCCTTGCTGCAATAAGTGATCAGCACTCCACCCGGATGCATCATCCTCACTAATTTTTCAAACACTTCTTTTGTCCAAAGCTCCGGCTGAGCTGAGGGAGCAAAAGCATCGAAATAGATTAAATGCTGAGATGTTGAACTATTGAAGTTTAATAAAGAATTTTTGACTTTGTGCAGGGTGAAAAATGAAGTAATGCTAATATCCCGTTCCCATTCACACTGATGAATCTGTTCAAATACGGGTTTAAGATCGGACCGCTGCAATTGCTCACAATAGTTTAATGCATTGGTCTCTTCGTGTTGCAAAGGAAACAGTTCAACAGCTGTATAGTGAACGTTTATATTCAGCTTTTCTGTTTCAATAAATGTCAGCAACGCATTGAGCCCGGTGCCAAAGCCCATTTCGAAGATGTAAATGTCAAGTTTGTTCAAATTGGATAACGTATACCTGAACCCGGCATCAATGAACACATGCAAGGATTCCTGTATAGCGCCATGCAGGGAATGATAAGTGACATTCATTTCCGGAACAGAAACGGTATGAGAACCGTCTTTTGTGATAACTGGTTGCCTCAACATGCGACAAAATTCTATTTTTATTCCCCAAAAAAATCGATTCTCTCAATCAATAAAAGCAAGTCATGCACTACGTCGCACATCTTTCCAGGGATAAGAAATTGAAAAAGCTGCTTGAAGGTGGAAAAACCCATGAGCTGAAGAAAAGAAAAAATATCTGCACTTACCTGTGCGCCTCTATCATGAGCCAGCAATTATCTACCAAAGTAGCGACGGTCATTCACAATCGTTTTCTGGCTTTATATGCTGGCAAAGAACCTACTCCGCAACAAATACTTGATACTCCTTTCGAAACCTTGCGGGCTATTGGCTTATCCAACGCCAAAGTGAGTTATGTAAAAAACGTGGCACAGTTTGAAATTGATTTTGGCATGGATCATAAGAAACTGCACAAAATGGACAACGAGGAAGTAATTGTTTACCTCACCCAAATAAAAGGTGTTGGACGATGGACCGTTGAAATGCTGTTGATGTTTGCTCTTGGCCGCGAAGATGTGTTTGCCATCGATGACCTCGGCATTCAAAATGCGATGATCAAGCTATATAAACTTGACCGGGAGGATAAAAAGAAATTCAAAGAGGATTTGCTCCGCATCTCAAAAAAATGGTCTCCCTACCGGACTTTTGCCTGCAAACATCTATGGGAGTGGAAGGATAATACACCGGTACCCGTCAAACCCAAACAAAAGCCGGCAGTAAAAGCCTGATTGCTAGTATTTCTGTCTTTTGTCCATTCAGGATGTTGGCAAAACAAAGCATATTTAATTTTTTCTTTTTCAAAAATATCCGCCGAAAAGCAGTGTGGACAATAATTTGACAAAAACGGAGTTAATACATAAGCTACAATCCTAATATGAAAAACCAAAGCGATGAAAATTCCTTCCACCCTGCGGGCCTTTATCAGCGCCGCCCAAGGTCGTAATCTGTTCTTACGCCACTTTATTATCACCACAATTTTTGGTCTCCTGTTTTTGACCAAACTGATGGCACAATCTAACCCAGCCTACACTCGTAGCTATTTAAACAACATTGTTGAAATTGGCTTAAGCGACTACGGCATCATCACAGGGGAAGATTCATCCAATATTTATTTTATCGCTGTACGTCGTGTCATTACTGAAAAACAAGACTATGCCGAAAGGATCGCACCGGTTATAAAGAAAGTAAAATTCTATAATGGCACTTACAGAACAAAAGCCGTCAAATTGAGTGAAATACGCATCGGTGCATTTGCGTTGGTGCTTTATGAATCTGCGAGACCGGCAACAAGTCAATGGCAAAGGAATTATTATCATTCACTGACCTATAAAAAAGGCAAACTCTCCACTTTCCGGGATAAATGGTTGAGCGATAAAATTTGGTCGGTACACGATACAAAGATTGCAGTAATCAAACAGGGAAAAACAGGCGTAATGACCTTGAAGGTTCCCCGCGACGCCGGCGTTGCCAAAGGCATGCCGCTGATCAATAGCGATGGATTTATGGCGGGTATGTTAACAGAATCTACCCTGGGCAAAACAGTAATCCGTGCAATCAGTATGCAGGATATTGCCAATGCCCTCTATATTCTCGGAAAAAATGATTGCCGTTATTTTAGTATGGTCGAATGGGGTAAAGAAGATAATCGCTGTGTACTGGAAGAAAAAGCAAGAATAGCTGCAGCTGAAAAAGCTCTATTGGATGCAGAAGCAAAATTTAAACAGCCTGCCGAAACAGTTGCCGACTCTACTGTAACAGATACGATAAAAAAAGAAAAGAAAAATCACTTCATCGATTATGGCATCAATGTTAGTTTGCTGGCTGATCCATTGATGGATAACAATCCGGCTAAGGACAATTATTTTAGCACCCGTGCTTTCCACGCAGGACTATCATTTCACTTTAACATCGATAAAAAGGGGGCTAACAGGCTTACCTTAAAACCGCGTTTTGGAAGCTTTTATGAAAAAACAAATCAAAATTTTTGGGTTTCCCCCGGTGGTGAAGTAAGCATTTTTATCACCTCGTATAAATATGCGGAAATGCCCATTGTATTTGAAAGACGGATCATCAATGCGTCCAACTTTTCAATTTCGCTCGGCGCAGGCTATTCACCAGGATTAGTATTTGATCACAAATACGATTTGTGGGAAAAGGCCACGACGTCTATTTACAAGCAATCAGTTTCAGGAGGAGGTTCAAATATTATCCATCGTGTCGTTGGCGAACTTTATTTTTACGAATCCAAATCACTGCGGGTGGCCGCCGTCTATCGTAAAGATTTGTCTGGCTATCCGCATCAAACATACCAGTTGCTGGTCAATGGAACTAATTATACCCCTTTTGCCGATCGAAAAAAATCCTGGTATATCGGGCTTGAATTAGGAATACGGCTAAGAGGATCGTGGTCACAACCGGGAATCGCTGATTAGTTTTTGACTAACCCGTTGGCGTTGTTTTCTAAACTCCCAGGGAGCAATGTGACCCGGCTTTCGCCAAAGTCCCAATCTAGCCATTCGTGCCTGGCGTTCCGCCTTTGCAAAACTGCTATCGGATGAATATTTTGAAAAATGCCAGGCAAACCCATTTTTAATCATCGCCAGGTTAATATTTTGACCGTTGCAATAAACCATTGCAATTGTTCGCCTGTTACGATCATGCCCGGTTATTTTTAATTGAACGTTCTTTTTAAAAATATAAGCAGCCAAAGCATTTTTAGCAGATTGATAAAAATCCTGTTTCTTTTCGGGGCAGTCGATTCCATACATTCTTACCCTCAGTGTTGTCTTACTTGCCGTTAGCAGATCAAATGTATCGCCATCCACAATTTTTACAACAGTCCCTACCTGTTCAGCAGTTTCTTTATTATTATTATTTGTCCCCGGGGAAGCCAGGAAAAATAAGCAGCTCAATAAAAACAGTTTCATAGGAAATGACTCTTTCGATTTTATCGTAAAGTTATCTTTTGTAGAATATTCAGGAGATTAGTTAACAATTTCTTAGGCTGAATATCTTTACTTCTCGCTTCAAACAACAAATTATGCTTCGCTATATCTTACCCTGCTGTTTTCTTCTTGTTTCCTACTCTTTAATCGCACAACCAAAAACAAATAAACAGTTTTCATTATCCTACGGTCTACCGGCTGATGTGATATTGCCAATCTGACCGCAATAGATGCTCAATAAGGAAAAAAATTCACCCGTTCTATCCGTCCTTTTTTGTTCGGGAACTAATACTAACTTAGAAATAAACAAACGAGGCCTATGCTTTCAGCTTCCACAATAAAATTGCTGCGGCTTCCTTTTTCCATTTTTTTATCGCCTATTTATTTTTTTGCTTTGTCACAGGTACCAACTGTTGATTGGGCCCGGGCTATCTTAATTTTTGTTATTCTTCATTTCCTGGTTTACCCGGCAAGCAACGGCTATAACAGCTATATGGACAAAGATACCGGTAGCATCGGCGGTCTGGAAAAACCACCTCCACCATCAAAACAACTATATTTCACCACAATCGTTTTAGACCTCGCGGCTATCTTGCTGGGCTTTTTAATAACTCCTTTGTTCGGCTTGCTGATGCCACTTTATATCGGCGCTTCGAAGGCGTATAGTTACCGGGGCATCCGGTTAAAAAAATACCCGGTCATTGGCTACCTGACAGTCATTATTTTCCAGGGTGCGTTCACTTTTTGGCTGGTATACTACGGCAGCCAGCAGATACCGGAATTTCTTGTTCCCTGGCAAGGCATGCTTATTTGCGCCTTATTGATTGGTGGTTTTTATCCCCTCACCCAGATCTATCAGCATCAGCAGGATTTTGAAGACGGCGTTGTCACCATCAGTTATAAGCTGGGATATGTGGGCACTTTTATCTTCTGCGCTTTACTTTATTTATTTGCCTGGCTATTCATGGCACAATTCTTTATCACCACCAACCAGGGAAACGGATTATTGCTGGTAAGCATCTTTTTCGTTCCTGTCATCGTTTATTTTATCAAATGGTTTTTAGCGGTCCAAAAAGATACCCGTGCGGCCAATTTTAAAAATACGATGAGGATGAACTGGCTGGCTGCTATATGCACCAATTTGGCTTTTATCATTTTATTAATTGCAAATCAGTTTGAGTAAGATTGTTTCGATAGCGACATCAGTACCCGAATACCGGCACGGGCAAAAAGATATTCTTGATTTCATGCAAAGAGTCTATGCTCTAAATGAAGAGGATAAGCGTAAACTGAAATTCCTTTACCGGCAAGGCGGTATTGATACCCGCTATTCCGTCATACCCGATTATAGTTTACCCGCATCGCACTGGCAATTTTATCCTCCTTCAGAAAATTTGGAGCCCTTTCCCGGCCTCGAAAAAAGACTTACCTGGTACCAGCAATATGCAGCTCCGCTTTCTTTAAAGGCGATTGAAAAATGTTTACGAAACAAAAATGCTGCTATCACCCATCTTATTACCGTTAGCTGCACGGGAATGAGTGCGCCCGGGCTTGACCTTGAATTATTGGAATTATTGCAGTTGCCTTCCACTACTTTTCACACCTCGGTAAATTTTATGGGTTGCTATGCGGCAATTCAGGCCCTGCGAATGGCTGATGCCTTTTGCCGGAATGATAAAAATGCCAACGTGCTAATTGTATGCACCGAACTTTGCACCCTGCATTTTCAAAAAGAACATACCATTGACAATATAACCAGCAGTATGCTGTTTGCCGACGGTGCAGCAGCAATTGTAGTCACGGGAAATAAAAAACAGCCGGGGCCCCTGATTGAGCACTTTTACTCAACAGTCGACATAAGCGGCAAAGATGATATGGCCTGGAGATTATCTTCAAAAGGATTTTTAATGACGCTTAGCGGGTATGTACCGGCGTTGATCGAAAAAGATTTTAACGAACTGGTGACGAGTGCCCTCAAACCTGCCGGGTTAACAAAAGAAGATATCACTCACTGGTGCATTCATCCGGGTGGCAAAAAAATTTTGGAAGCCGTGCATGACAGCCTGGGCCTGCAGGATGGGCAATTGGATAAGTCTTATGAAGTTTTACGGCAGTATGGCAATATGTCGTCGCCGACGCTTTTATTTGTATTGGAGAAGATCATGAATGAAACGAGCTATTCCAATACCGATAAGATCTTTGGTGCAGCCTTTGGACCGGGCATTAGCATGGAAACATTTATTTTATCTGCATGATTAATTTACAACAGCGCAGCTACCAGAAAGAGCTAATGGATGAAAACGACATTCCGTTTGCAGCTATCACACAAACGTTAAAAGAATTAAATATCATCAACACCCGGTTGGGCGGTCATGCCATCACCATTAGCGGCGTTGAACAATTAAAAAAAGATAAGGAGCCAATAATTATATGCGAGATCGGGTGCGGTGGCGGCGACAATCTATTTGCCATCGATAAATATTGCAGGAAAAATAATATTGCCTCATCATTTATCGGCATTGATATGAATCCCGACTGCATTGACTTTGCAAAAAAGCAATACCCTCAATTAAACTGCAGATGGATATGTAGCGACTATGCAACCGTAAGTTTCGGCAATATCAGGCCGTCTATTATTTTTTCGTCCCTTTTTTGTCATCACTTTACAGACGAGCAATTGGTTTTTATGTTACGGTGGCTTCGACAAAATTCGCTCGACGGCTTTTTCATCAACGACCTTCACCGGCATTGGCTCGCTTATTACCTGATTAAATACATCACAAAATTTTTCAGTAAATCCTATCTTATAAAAAATGACGCCTGCTTGTCTGTTGCGCGGAGCTTTACCGCAAACGACTGGGCCAGGTTATTTGAAGCGGCCAAACTTGGCAAGCCTGCTATTAAATGGCGATGGGCTTTTCGTTACTTAGTCAGTTACAAAAACGAGCCAAATGGATAGCGCCAAAAACACTTTACCTGCAGAAGCTCCGGCTCACACTTCTGTCCAAAACGAATACGACGCCGTCATAGTTGGCGGTGGTTTAGCGGGTTTGGCACTATCTATCCAACTGGCAAAAAGGGGCTATAAGGTCATTATTCTTGAAAAAGAACAATATCCTTTCCACAAAGTGTGTGGCGAATATATCAGCCTTGAGTCATGGGATTTTCTTATTGAGTTGGGGCTTCCTTTGAACCGCATGAATGTATCACTCATTTCCAGGCTGCAGATCTCTTTAACAAATGGAAAAACACTGGATCAGCAACTACCGCTTGGCGGCTTTGGCATCAGTCGTTTTGTGCTTGACTATGCACTGGCAGAAATTGCAAGAAGCAAAGGCGTTATAGTTGAAGAAGATTCGAAAGTAACCGGCATTCATTTTAACTCTTCTTCCTTTACTGTTGAAGCACAAGGAAAAGCTTATACGGCTCCTGTTGTTTGTGGCAGCTTTGGTAAAAGAAGCAACCTGGACATTCGTTGGAAGCGGCCTTTTATTTCAAAGAAAAAAGGAAAACTCAATAATTATATTGGAGTGAAGTATCATGTACAGGTGGACTTTTCACCAGATACGATTGCATTGCACTACTTTCCCAACGGATATTGTGGTATAGTGAAGATAGAAGAAAACAAATATTGTCTTTGTTACTTAACCACTGCTGCCAACCTCGCCAGGTGCAATGGGTCCATTAAAGTAATGGAGCAAACAATCCTGTCGCAGAATCCATATTTAAAAAAAATTCTTACTGAACACTACAAACTGTTTGAACAGCCGGTTACCATATCACAAATAAGTTTTGACCGGAAAACGCAGGTAGAAGAACATGTACTATTGGCCGGCGATGCTGCCGGTATGATCACACCACTATGTGGCAATGGAATGAGCATGGCCCTCCACGCCAGCAAACTGGCCGGACAACAGATCGACCTTTTCCTGAAAGGGTTTATTTCCCGTGAAGAAATGGAGAAACAATACAGTCGGCTATGGCAAACTAACTTTTCAAGACGATTGAAAACAGGACGTATTATTCAAAGAATGTTTGACAACAAATGGCTTATTCACCTTCTCATATACCTGGGAAAAAAAATTCCTAAGCTCGCATTATACCTCGTGCGCCAAACTCATGGAAAATCTTTTTAAAAGAGTAAAAGTTATCGGCAAATTTTTCCAAATGTCATGGCATAGTTTTTAGATCATATAGTGCATAATTATCTTTCATCTAAAAACATGACACATGAAACAATCAGCGATCTTGTTTAATTTAAAACGCTTGCTGGGTATAATAATGCTTTGCCTGTTTCAAACAGCCATATTGGCGCAGGATAGCACCAGCTCGAGCACTTCAAAAACAACCACGACAACTACCACTACTACAACGTGGTACACACAACCATGGGTATGGGTTCTGGGCGGGGCGATATTTATTTTAATTCTTTTTGCCCTGATGCGTGGCAATACATCCAGTACAACAGAAAAAACTACTGTTGTGAGAGACAGGGAAGTTTAAGTTATACAGGGGGTTCACTCTTGTTGCACTGTGGTATTTTTTCCACTTAATTATATTCAGCTCCGGCTTAAAGTTTGGAGCTTTATTTTTTTAGCGATGTTGTTCATAATATTTCGCAGGTAGCACTTCCTGCAACATTGCTATAGCTTCTTCGGTAAGTTTTTCTTTATTGGTTGTTGCAGCAATCTCTTTCAATTGTTCGATCTTACTTATCCCTACTACTGCGGCCGTTATAACTGGATGTTGTAATACATATAATAAAGCAGTTTGCGCAGCAGTATGATTCGTCACAGCAATTCCCTGCACTAGTTGAGCCGCCGCAGTAATCGCCTCAGGGGTATGACCTAAATATTCTTTCGCAGGCTTATTGATCAGCAAGCCCTGTGCAAGTGAACCTCTCGCCAATACGCCAATATTATTTTCCTGTAATAAGCCGAAAATAGTTTCCTCAGGTCTTCTGTCGGCCAGGCTATATTGCATCATCACACTTACAATCGAAGAACGCTTAACATATTCACGGATTACGTTCGGCCTGATGGAGGAGATGCCATAATACCGGATCTTCCCTTGTTTCCTTAAAAGTTCAAATGCCTCAATCGTTTCATCAATGGGATCATCGATAGTGCCGCCATGCAATTGGTACAGATCAATTTGATCTGTCTGTAGCCTTCGCAGACTTGAATCTACGGCCTTTACAATGTAATCTTTGCGGGGATTCCATTCCCAACCGCTTCCATCTTTTTTCCATTGATTGCCGACTTTGGTTGCAATAATCACTTTGTCTCTTTTTCCCTTCAATGCCTTACCCAACAATTCTTCATTTTTCCCCTTGTCATATAAATCAGCAGTATCAAAATAATTAATACCCAGTTCTATTGCCCGGTCAATTATCGCTTTGGCATCCTGCTCTTTTGAGGATGACAACGACATACAGCCGAGGCCAATCGTTGAAATCCGAAGTTCAGACTTGCCCAATTGTTTATATTCCATAGCTAAATTTTATTTTACAGGGGGATAAGAGAAACTGTAACTTGCAAAAATATGGAACTTCCCCTCCATCATATGACCACCCAAAAACACTGGGCGGATATTGTTTTAAACTCTTCTACGTTACAACAAATAGACCAACTCAGAAGTTGGCTGGCGCAGCATGCAGGTTTGGTAAATCAAAAAAATAAGCTGAAAGATGGCTACCGCGTTTTATTCTACGGTCCGGCCGGCACTGGCAAAAGCACGGCCGCATCCATTTTAGCAAAAGAGATTTCAACTGATATCTACCGCGTTGATCTCGCTGCAACGGTTTCAAAATACATTGGGGAAACAGAAAAAAATCTTGCCCGGCTTTTTGATACTGCAGAACAAAAAGGCTGGATATTATTTTTTGATGAGGCGGATGCATTGTTTGGTAAACGGAGCGACGTTAAGGATTCACATGACAGGTATGCAAATCTGGACGTTAACTATTTGTTGCAACGCATCGAAAGCTATAATGGCCTGGTCATTATGGCAAGCAATATGAAATCAACTATTGATGAAGCCTTTACCCGCCGTTTTCAATCGATCATCCATTTTCCGCCGCCAACCAAAGAAGAGCGGAAAAGAATTTGGGAAATGGCCCTCGGAGATAACAGTTTGTTCAACAATGAAACGAAGCTGAATTCACTTGCGGAAAATCATGAACTAACGCCGGCTGTAATTATCAATATTACGGATTCAATTAAAACCAAACTGGCATCCAAAAGAGAATTAAACAAAGAGCAATTGGATGAAGCTTTGCAAGCTGAGCTTGCTAAACTTAAATCAAACAACAAGTAGTTTAAAAAAATTTTTCACTTTTAAATCCCCTGATTATGGCACGATTAATTTCCGACCAGGAAGTCCGGGCCTTTCACAAAGACGGTTATGTCATTGTTCCTGGCTTTTTCAGTAAAGAGGAAATCGACAAGCTTTACAGCATTGCTATTGAAGACACCGTTATTCATCAACATGCGGTTGACCTCAACGATCAGTCCGGTAAAAAAACAAAATTAACATTGTGGTTTAAACCGGGTGACGATGTGTACAGCCTTTTATTGCGCAGCAACAGGATGGTGAACTCTGTTGCCAAATTGCTTGACAGCGATTCCCCGGTCTGTCATTTTCATACCAAACTGATGCAAAAGCAACCCAAGGTAGGTGGCGCCTGGGAATGGCACCAGGATTATGGCTATTGGTATAAAAACCAGTTTCTTTTTCCGGATCAACTTGTAAGTGTGATGATCGCTTTAACTGAAGCCAATAAGGCCAATGGTTGCTTGCAGGTAATTAAAGGTTCGCATAAACTCGGTCGTGTCAACCATGGCTTTGCCGGTGAGCAGGTTGGCGCCGATATGACGATGGTAAACCATGCCTTAAAAACAATGGAGCATGTATATGTGGAGATTCAACCGGGCGATGCCTTGTTCTTTCACAGCAATCTTTTACACCGGTCCGAAGCCAACACATCGGATAAACCACGCTGGTCGATCATCTCTTGTTACAACTCTTTATCCAATCCGGCTTACAATGATGATTCCACATCATGGAAGGAGCCGGTCAATATTGTTGCTGACAGCGCATTGATGGAAGCTGCTGCAAAGGGCGCCTCAGAAGCAGGTGATTTTTTGCAAAAAGAAAAAGACCCCGCATTGAAAGAAACAGGCTGGGAAAAAGAAGTGAATACAAAGTGAGCGATGAGAAGTGAAAAGTGAGAGGTGAAAAAACATTAAACCAAAAAACAATAAACTATAAACATCTATGCAACGAATTGCTATGCTTGGGTCGGGTTTTATCGGCCGGTTTTATGCTGAATCATTACAGGGTCAACGAAGCAAGGATAAGATTGTCAGCATTTATTCACGCAGGGAAGAAAGTGCTAAAAAATTCGCCGCGGACTACCACTGCGAACATTGGACCACATTCATGGAAGAAGCGATTGCACATCCCAATGTAGATGTGGTTTGTATTTCCCTCCCCAATAATTTGCACGAGGCTGCAGTACTGTTATGCTGCAAACACAAAAAAGCTGTGATCGCAACCAAACCTCTTGGCAGAAATGCAATGGAGGCGAAGCGAATGCTGGAGGCTGTTGAAGCCGCCGGTATATTCAATGGCTATTTGGAAGACCTTGTTTATACACCTAAATTTTTAAAGGCTTTTGAAAGTGTAAAGGCAGGTGCAATTGGTCGCATACTTTGGGCAAAATCAAGGGAGACACATCCGGGGCCACACAGCGATTGGTTTTGGGACATAGAGCAGGCAGGCGGCGGTTGCATACTGGACCTGGGTTGTCATTGCATTGAAATTACGAGAAGCTTTATTGGCAAAGACATCAAACCCGTTGAAGTAATGTGCTGGGCCGATACGCAGGTAAAACCTATCGATGCCGAAGATCATGCCATCGGACTGGTGAAATATGAAAACGGCGCCATCGGCCAGTTTGAAGTAAGCTGGACCTTTCGCGGTGGTCTCGATCTGCGGGATGAAGTGATGGGCACGGAAGGAACCATCTGGATGAACAATTTTCTACGGACCGGTTTTGAAATGTTTTCTACCGGAAAAGGAGCTGATTATGTTGCTGAAAAAGCTGAGAGTGACAGAGGCTGGCTGTTCCCCGTTGGCGACGAACTGAACGAATTAGGCTATAATCATATGTTTACTGATATGTTCAACTCATTGGAAAAAGGCAAAGCACCAAAAGAAACCTTTTATGATGGCTATGTGGTGAATGCAGTGCTGGATGCTGCATACAAATCAGCAAAAACAAAACTGTGGGAACCCGTGCAACTGGATATCTGGAGAGGTAAAGTGGGTGTGAGCAAAGACAGTCATTTAACCGACTACGATGCCGATCACTATTTGATCAAAGAAGAAGTGACACACTATGGCGCCAAAAAATTAATCCTGAAAAATAAGCAGACGAATAAGATTATTGAGAAGGTGCTCGAATGATGTAATGAAATGATGTTTTGCAAATCCCGCCAACAGCGGGATTTGTTTTTTGAAAGCTTTATTCAATCTTCCAAACTATCTTCGTCGCCATTCTCCATGCATACTACTCCTGCAAAAAACATTTATATCGGCATCGGCCTTGCCCTGCTGGCAGTCATCATTTGGTCCGGCAATTTTATTGCAGCCCGGGGTGTGATCAAACAAATTCCACCTGTCAGTCTTGCCTTTTATCGCTGGCTGATGGCTGCTATTATTATTACCCCTTTTGTTATTAAACCACTGAAGACGGAATGGAAAATAGTAAAACGCTCAGGGGGGCATTTATTTTGGGCAGCATTAACAGGCATTGCCCTTTTCAATACCTTCGTTTATATCGGAGCACATCATACTACTGCTATCAACCTGGCATTGATTGGTACCACTTCATCGCCCATCATCGCTATTATATTGGCAAGGCTATTTTTAAACGAAAAGATCGGTCAATTAAAAATTGCGGGTATGTTGCTTTGCCTGGCCGGTGTCCTGTTTCTCTTGTCAAAAGGAAATATTCATAACCTGGTCAACTTCCGGTTTACAGCCGGGGATGGCTGGATCTTGTTGGCAGCTTTTTGTTTTGCGGTGTACAATACCCTGGTAAAAAGAAAACCGGTGGGTTTGTCGCCGGTTAATTACCTGGCTATTCTGTTTTGTATGGGAACACTCTTGTTATTTCCATTTTATCTGTGGGAAATTTCAAACACGCCGAAGGTTGAATGGAATATCAATCTTTTGCTTGTCATCATCTACCTTGGCCTAGGTACCTCCGTTATTAGTTTTCTATGCTGGAACCAGGCTATCGGAAAATTAGGCGCCGGCCGAACGGCTTTGTTTGGAAACCTGATACCAGTATTTAGCAGTATCGAAGCCGCGTTGATTTTAAATGAAGAATTTACAACAATTCATATTACAAGCATGCTCCTGGTATTTACAGGAATCGTCATTGCAAACCTGAAACTGGCAAAGTGATACGCGGATTTAGTCCTTTTGAACGGACACCTTTCGAAAATTAAGTTTGTCCAACACCAGGTCGATAGCTCTTTTGGTAAAAGGCTTCCGCAAGAAATAATTGACTCCCTCATCAATAGCTTTTTCCCGTATCCAGGGTGAAGAGTCCGCAGTCATCATAATGATCTTGATCTCATTGTCAGTCTCTTTGATCTTATGAATAAAATTCACACCAAGCCCCCCGGGAAAATTATTATCGAGAAAGATAACCGTCGGTTTTAGGTAGGAAAGATAGTTTTCTGCTTCTTCCAATGTGTTAACGATCAGTGTATGTATTTTTCTCGCTTCCAAGATAGCGGCGAGTAACAGGCCAAGATCTGCTTCATCATCAATGATCATCGCTGTTTGCACTGGTAGCCCCATTCCTCTGTGGTTTTAAAAAATTGAAAGCAAAAATTTCGCCCAATTTTTATAACGTGAACAAAAAGTCAAATGAGTATTCATTTACTCACATCGTTCTAAAATTCTACACTGCATTCATTGCGCTTTTTACACGGAATTTTACGATGCATAAGTTTAAACTCTTATTATCCTTTATGCATTGACTACTGCTTTGATTCTTTCAAATCGAACAGGTTTAACGGGGGATGTTTAAGGCGTTTGTCGGATGAAGAACTTTTTGAAATACCATCAAAACTGGTTTTACAGACAGTCGATAAAAATTTCAATCATTTGATTCATTAATTTCATTCATCAAAACGAACAGCTTGCATATGTCAATCAGAATTTTTATCACGGGTGGAACATTTGACAAAGAATATAATGAACTCAATGGCGAACTATATTTTAAAGACACCCACCTGCACGATCTGCTGGAATTGGGCCGTAATAAAGTGCCTGTTGTAATTACCACATTGATGCTGATCGACAGTTTAGAAATGACAGAAAAAGACAGGGAAGGAATTGTGGAGCAATGCAGGCTATGTCCTGAAGACAAAATCATCATTACACACGGCACTGATACCATGGCTGAAACAGCCCGTGTATTGGCAAAAAATATTACTGGTAAAACAATTGTATTAACCGGCGCCATGATCCCCATTAAATTCGGTAGCTCCGATGGGTTATTTAACCTGGGCGGTGCCATGGCATTTGTACAGACATTACCGGCCGGAGTTTATGTAGCCATGAACGGTCGCTATTTCAACTGGAATAATGTTCGAAAAAATAAACTCACCGGCCGTTTTGAGGAATTATCATAAATTTTTGTTGACATTTTTGGGCTGCAACAAACAGGATTACAATCAACTGACATTCGGCAACACAATCTTTATAAAAAGCTGTTAAAGCGGTTTATAAGCCGCTAATAAGGCATGGAAAATGCGTTAAGGATAAGCTTAATATTTCGCCATGCTCCTAAACAAACTTCTTCCTGCATGCCTTTTAACGTTGGTGCTATTTTACAGTTGCAAAAAATCAGCCAATGACTCCATTACAAAGAACCCCGGCGACGATAGTGATGACTGTGTTCAGACTAGTTCCATCATTTCTAACGATACATTAGCGGGCCAGTATATCGTCGTTTACAATACTTCTGCAGAAGAAAACAGGACGATTAGCCGGCAAGGAGCTAATGAATTGAATAGAAAGGTGCTGGAAAGGCATCATATCGCAAGGCAGGCGCTAAGGAGAAGTTTCGAGGGATGGAATGCTGGTTTTGTAGCCCGTTTATCAGCTGAAGAAGCAAAGCGCTTGGCACAGGATGAAACAGTGGCCGCCATAGAACCCGACAGGATCATTTCGCTCGGTACTTGCTTTACCGTTGCTGCTCCCCGGTTGATCACCTGGAATATTAACCGTGTTGGCTATGGAAATGGTATTGGTAAACGAGCCTGGATCATCGATACCGGGATAGATTTTGACCATCCTGATCTTACGGTTGATGCCACACTTAGCAAATCATTTATCAGCGGTCAAAGTTCAGCGGAAGATGAAAATGGTCATGGCACTCATATTGCCGGCATCATCGGCGCTAATAATAATGAGTTTGGAGTGTTGGGTGTTGCCTCAGGCGCCACATTGATCTCACTCAGGGTGTTGGATAAGGATGGCAAAGGTTTATTATCAAACATTATCAATGCACTATCCTATGTAATTAGTAATGCGTCGGCAGGTGATGTGGTGAACCTGAGTGTGGGTGATGAAGAGGGGATTTCAACCACCCTTGATCAGCAGGTGAAGAATACAGCAGCTAAAGGCATTTATATATCGATTGCTGCAGGTAATGAAAAATCACTGGCTAACAAATATTCTCCCGCCAGGGCCAATGCAGCGAATGTTTACACGGTATCAGCAGTCGACAGCCTTGATAATTTTGCAAAGTTTTCTAACTATGGAAATGATGTAGTGGATTTTGCAGCACCAGGAGTCCGCATATTATCTACATTTACCAACGGACGCTATGCTTACCTGAGTGGCACCTCCATGGCGGCGCCGCATGTGGCAGGCCTATTATTGTTAAGAGGAAATGCTATCAGCAGCGCCGGCAGTGCAAAGAATGATCCGGATGGCCAGGCTGACCTGATAGCACATTACTAATTTTTCTTTACCAAAGAAGATGATAGAGCCAGCTTTTAAGATTAAGGTCTACAATTGCTTTTTGCAAACAGTGCTCGATAAGGTTTCGATGCTGCAACAGGAACTATTGGATTTAAAAGAAAGCAGCAGTAACGAAACCAGGAGTACCGCTGGTGATAAACATGAAACGGCTTTGGCTATGCTGCAGCTCGACCAGGAGAAAACAAGCCGCCAATTACAAGATGCTTTGGTACAGAAAGCATTGTTTGAACAAATAGATCCTTCTCTTTCAACCCAGGCGGTTACCAATGGAAGCCTTGTGAAAACGAATAAAGGTTATTTGTTTCTGAGTGTTGCCATTGGAAAAATAACAATAGATGGAAAAACTGTGATTGCCCTTTCACCAGGATCACCGCTGGGTAAAGCCTTAATGGGTTTCCGGAGAGGCGATACTGCTTCTATCAACGGCCACTTTTATCAAATCGAAGACATCTGCTAATTTGATTTTTATCTTCGTTGAATGGAAAATGACAGTAAGGTTATTGAGCAAACAAAAAAATGGATCGTTGACGTAGTAATTGCCTGTAATTTTTGTCCATTTGCCGCCAGGGAAATAAAAAGAAACAGCATTCATTACGAGGTAGTGACTGAAACTAATCTGAAAAAATGTTTACAGCTATTTATAAATGAATGCCAGCGATTGGATAGCCGAACTGAAACTGAGACCAGTCTTTTAATTTTTTCCAAAGGATTTTTTTCATTTGACGAGTACCTGGTCTTGTTGCGTGAAGCCGAAAAACTGCTAAAACGAAAAGGATACGAAGGTGTATACCAGCTGGCCAGCTTTCACCCCCATTACCGTTTTGCGGCGGCATCGGCCGGTGATGCTGCTAATTACACCAACAGGTCTCCTTACCCGATGCTTCATTTATTGAAAGAAGAAAGTATAGAAAAAGCCTTGCAGCATTACCCAAACCCGGAGCAAATTCCCGAAAGAAATATTCAGTTTGCGAGGGAAAAAGGACCAGCATATATGAAAATGCTTAGAGATTCCTGCCTGTAAGATTTGTTTTACTACAACGGTATGGTAACAGCCAGCGTACAACCCTTGCCGACAGCAGATGTAACATCAACAGTTCCATTATAAAACTGGGTTCGTTCATGAATATTAGTCAATCCGATTCCTTGTCGTGTCTGGTGCGGATCAAATCCTTTTCCATTATCGGTAATAGTAAGAACAACGGCATCGTTTATTGTTTGCAACGAGACCTGGGTAGTAGTTGCATTACTATGCCTGATGATATTCTTAAGCTGTTCCTGCAAAATGCGGAACAGTGTTATTTTTTTGCTTCCTGACAACAGGGTATCGTCAACATTATGCGTAAAACTGATTTTCAATGCCCCGGTCAATTGAAGATCACTGATCATCGTGTTAATGGTATCGGTAAGCTTTCCTTCTTTCAACTGCGGAGTGACCAGCTCCTTGGACAGTTTACGAATCTCCTCAATTGCCAGGTGCAGGTATTCAATACTTTTTTGTTTTAATTGTTTTTGTTCGGCATTGGAGGGAATGACGCCGTCAAAAAATAATTTCACCGTTGACAATATCTGGTTGACATTATCATGCAGTTCATGACCAATACGTGTCCTTTCCTTCTCCTGCATCTTGATAATGGTCTCCGATATTTCCTTTTGCTTTTGCATTTGCACATTAGCCAGTTCATTCTCCAGCTCTTTCAGGGAAGAAACATCCTGTAGAGAGCCAATCATTTTTACCGGCAAACCATTTTCGTATACTACAAAACCTTTATCCTCCACATGCTTGTAGCTGCCATCGGCGCACTTGAACCTATATTCATCATGCCAGGATTGCTGGCAGTTTTCAGTTGCTTCCTTTATTTTATCGGCCAGGCGGTTACGATCTTCCGGATGTATCCGGCGAAGCCACCATGAAAGGCCCCTGGAGTTATCAAGTTGATAGCCAATCATTTCCATCAACGCCTCGTTGCGGAATATTTGACCTGTTTGCATATCCCATTCCCAAATGGCATCCGAAGTAGCACGACTAAAGTTTAATAGTCGTTCATGTGCTTCTTTCAAATCCTTTTCCAGTTTGCTTTTATCAGGCAAATTAATAGCGTGACCACCCACTAACTTGCTTTTACCGGTAACAGAGCAAATGGGAAAAATATTGATATGAGAAATGGACTGCGTGCCGTCGGCCCATTTAATTTTTTCTGTAGCCTGTACCGGTTTACACGTTTTAAATACTTCCAGGTGTTTTTCGTACAGGGCACGGTAAACAGAGGGAGGCACTACTTCCGCAATTTTTACATTGATGCAATTTTTTTCTTCAACATCAAAATATTTATAGAAAGCATCGCTGGCAAATTTTATATTGGTTTCCTCGTCAATCACCCACGAAAGTGTAGGTGTTTGTTGAAAGAAAGCGCTGATCATAGCCTGCCCATCCTTTAACTGGTTGAGCAAGTGGCGATTCGGTGTTATGTCAATCAAGTGAGATACTGCATAAAACTGATTGGGATCTTCTTCATCCGGCAAAGGTTGAGAGTGGAACAAAAGACACTTGTTCTCACCACTGTGAAGGCGGATAATGAGACTTTGTGTTTGAACCTGGCCCGTGTGAATGGCTTTGATGAACGGAGCTTCTGTAAAAGTTACTTTTTTCCCATTTTCATTTGTTATTTGCCATTCATTGTCCCAAAACCAGGAAATATTCTTTAGCCGGTATAAATTTTCGAGATTTGTGTTGAAAATGGCTGCGGCCTTTTGATTAGCGGCGATCAATTCGCCATTACTATCATGAAAAATGACACCACTGAGACCTTCAACAATTTGCTGGGAATTGTTTTGTATTAAATCTTTGAACCGTTTTAATCTTTCATCGTCTACGATTTTATACCCGGCACAGAAATATTTTTTTTCATTTCCCCTGTTTTGAAGCCTTGTCAATTTCCATTTCATTGGTTGGTAATGGCCGTTCTTCACATATAGTTCAATAGCCACCGGGTCATTATCTTCCGGGATTGAAATCAGTGTTTTTTTTAGGTCGCCGACATTGGCGGGGTGTACCAGGTCAAAAAAATTAATGGCGGATTGGCGGGGGTCGTTCAGTTCAAGCCTTCTGACCATTCTGGCATTGGCACAGGAAATTTCCCCTTCTTCATTGATTAACGTCAGGAATAAATCGGTCTGAGATGGGTGGTTGCCGATAAGACGTTTCAAAGTGGTCCAGCATGCTTTTTTCATTAGGGATATTTTATTCAACCTGGTTTTCATGAATACATTTCAAACGCATTGCCTGGATAAGGCACTTCAACTACGAATTGTGGCAAATGTAATGAAGTAAAAAGCTAAAACTAAGTAATCGTATTATTATTGTTAGTTTATCAAATCATTGTTGTTTGTAGATAAACAACTACAAAAAAACGCTTAATTAACCCTTAGCAAATGCTGCTGTTCAGTCGTTTTTTTTTTCCGGCCCGAGTATAACACGGATTGATTTGATAAGGTCGCCTGGTAAACCATCCTTGCTAATAAAATCTTCGGCCCCTGCTTTGATTAACCTGGTTGCATATTGATCAGCCGGATAAGTACTAAGGATCAGTACCGGCAATTTTTTCTTCACTGCTTTTATTTTCTTAAGCGCAACAAGGCCACCGCCACCTGGCATAGCAAGGTCGGAGATTACAAGGTCCCATTCCTCATGCAAGACTTTTTCAAGAAGAGACAGAGTGTTTGATACTTCTTCTACATACACACCCGGAAATTCTTCTTCTACTATTTTTTTTAAAGCCTGCATGACGACAGGGTGATCGTCAGCTATAATTATCCTCAACATAACGTGGCAGGTGTTGGATTAGCAGAAATTCAACCTCTGCAAAATAGATTTTTGGGTCGATGCCGCTTGTAGCCTTGATTTTTTAAATAATGTAGAGTTTATACTACAAGCAAAATGTTTAAATAAGTTTTTTCTCGAGGGCATACCGTGTAAGATCCGCATTGGATTTGATTCCCATTTTTTCCAGGATTCTTGACCTGTAAGTACTTACTGTGGTTGTGCTGAGTGATAGCTGGCTGGCAATCTCGGATACAGACTTGCCCGACGCTATTAATTTAAATACATCAAACTCCCTGTCCGATAGCAATTCATGCGGCTGTTTGTTATTTGTATTGTGAAAGGCTTCGGCCAGGCGCTCGGCAATTGTCGGTGTAATAAACTTTTTGCCCAGTTTGACGGTTTGTATGGCTTTGATCACATTATCGTGAATGCTTTCTTTTTCGAGGTAGCCGGAAGCTCCGGCTTTTAATACCCGCAAAGCATATTGCTCTTCGGGATACATGCTCATTATAAGCACTGGCAGGTTAGGTGATACCTGTTTTATTTGGCCCAGGGCATCCAGGCCGCTACGGCCCGGCATGTTCATATCACAAATGACAATATCCCAACCATTGCTGATAATCTCTTTTAAAAGATCTTCTGTATCTGACACTTCGCCAATTACAGCAGAGGGATATTCCTCCAACAATAATTGTTTTAATCCACGTCGGACTATAGCATGATCGTCTGCAATTAGAATTTTTAGCATAGTGAGGTTTTGTTTTTACAGGTCGGCGTTGGGCAATGGAACAGCAACCGTTACGGTAGTTCCTTCACCAATTATGCCGGAAATGTTATATTGACCACCCATCATTAGGGTTCTTTCTTTCATTCCCAGTAAGCCCAGTGTTTTCTTCACGGTACCCGATTCATCGAACCCTTTTCCATTGTCATGCACTGTCAATACTAACTCCTTATCCCTTTGCTGCAGGCTCACCTTTACTTTTTTCGCTCCGGAATGCCTGGCAACATTTGTTAACGACTCCTGAAAAATACGGAAAAGTCCTATTTTAAGTGCATCAGGCAGAGGTTGTTCTATTTCCGGCAATGAACTTTCTGTTTCAATACCCGACCGTCGTTCAAATTCTTCGAGGTGCCATTCCATTGCTGCAAGCAAGCCAAGATCATCCAATAGAGTGGGCCGGAGTTCTGAAGCTATCCGTCTTACTGATTTTACGGTAGAATCAATGAGTCCCAGTATTTCCGCTAATTTTTCTTTTGCAGCCGCATTCTCCGGCTCTATCCTTTTATTTAACCAGGATACATCCATTTTCAAAACGGTCAGCAATTGCCCCAATTCATCATGAATTTCACGGGAGATATGGAGCCGCTCTTCTTCTCTTACATTTTGAAGGTGTCCGGTGAGTTTCCTGATCGATTCATAAGACTCCTTTAGCTTTTGTTCGGCAATATGCTTTTCCGTGATATCATTCGCCAACACGAGTCTTGTTTGTTGCCCCTTATAATAAAAGTCATGAGTATAAATATCGACATAAATGATCGTGCCGTCTTTTTTTAAATGTCGCCAAACGCCTGCATGAAAAATACCCCTGAATGCAGTATTGGTACTTGCTTTAAAACGTTCGACATCTTCTTTGGGCCGAAAATCAGCCATGGACAGTTTTAAAAATTCTTCTCTGGTGTATCCGTATTTTAATAAAGCGACATTATTTACATCAACGACATTGTAATCCGGTAAACTTAGCATCCACATCGAAAGCGGGTTATTTTCAAACAGGAACTTATATTTTTGTTCAGAAGAAATCAATTCTTCTTCAGCTCTCTTTCGTTCGGCAATATCAACTCCATTACCCAACAGACAGGGCTTGCCTTCAAAATTTATCAATACTGCTTTAAAATAGTAGGGTATTCTTCGTCCATCTTTCGTTAAAAAACTTGTCTCTGCATCGTTGATGCCTTCCATGAAGACACTTTCTATTCTTTGCGCTATATACGCTTTCGATTCTTCACCAAAAAAATCAGTGGGATGCATGTTTTCTATTTCTTTCGACGTATATCCTGTCACTCTTTCAAACTCCCTGTTCCAGCGAATGAATCTTCCGTTTGCATCAAAGAAGTAAAATACACCGGGAAGGCTTCCGATCAGCTTTTCCGCCAGGTCCCTTGCCTTATTAACTTCCGTTTCTGCTTTTTTCTGCTCAGAAATATCCCGGATAAAAATCGACAAACCATTCGGTGAAGGATAAATATAGTTGGCTTGCCATAAATTTAAAGGCGCATAATAATCTGTATTGGCAACATAAGTTTGCTCCGTCATCGCTTTTATAAAAGCATGGTAAGTTTCAGAGCCAACTGTCAGCGGAAATTCTTCCCATATATTTTTTCCAATAAGCGAGACCGGATCACGGTGAATGAGTTCACCTGCTTTTTCATTGACATAGGTGTAATTAAAATTTTTATCCAATGCAATGAACCCGTCGGTGATCCGTTCAAAAATATCAGTGAGCTCATTGGTTTTTTCTTCTACCTGGCGGGATAGTTCTTCATTAAAAGTCTTTAACCGGTTTTCTATTTCTTTTTTCTCAGTAATATCTCTCACAAAGCCAATAAAAAACCGATTTCCTTCCAGCAATAGGGGAGAGATGCGTAAAGAAACATCGATGCTTTCCCGGTTTTTTTTAATTGCCCAAAGGTCAATTGTCTTTCCAATTATCCTGCTCTCGCCGGTGTGTAAAAAACGTTCTAACCCCCTTTTGTGCGCCTCCCTGAATTCTTCCGGTATTATTAACTCTGCCAGCAGTCTGCCTCTTGTTTCTTCTTCCTTCCAACCCAAAAGATGCTCAGCTTCAGGATTCCACTTGGTGACAATTCCTTTACTATCCATCACGATTACAGCATCAGGAGCGCTACGAAAAATGGCTTGTATATGCTGCTCACTATCCCGCAATGCATTTTCAGTTTGTTTGCGGAGCAGATCTCTTTTATTTAGCAGGTAGGCATTATACCAGATTATAGCCACAAAAATAAAAATGATGCTTAAAGAGTAAAGAGCAGTTCCGAATTCATTATTGTAGATACCCGTCCAATATCCCTGCAAATGCAATAAACCTAATACCGCAGGAATGATGATGGCCGCTGGTATCAATACTCTTGCCAGAACGCTTCCGACCAGGCTGCTGCTAAATTCTTTCATCACTCCCTTGTCCGCATCTGCAAAAAGAACCGATAGTGAAAAAAGAAAAAAACACAAAGCAGTGGACGGAGCCATGGAGATGTGAGCAAGAAAACTGGTTGAAGTATCTACATTATATAATTGGCTCAACAGCGAAAGCATTCCAATAAATGCCACGATGAGGACAAGGTAATGGGAGGTTCTTTGCTGTAAACCTGCCTCATATTTGAACAGGATTAGTGAAATACCAGCCAGTAAAAAACAAAAAGCAGTATTGGGAGCCATTTGGTTTACCAAGCCATCTCCCCTTTGCTCAGCTAGTTTATTGGCATATAACACCGTGTCAAGTTGCCAATCGAAATTGAAAAGAAAAGCACCAAACTCAGCAATTCCTATAATCACAACAATTATGGTTAATACAAAAGCTGTTATGTTGTGAGAAGATCGGAGAAATAAAAACACAGCTATGCTGATCATTAAAAATCCAATTGCGGTCAATGGGTTCATGGAGGTTGGAGGCAGTCCCATCTGTTTTAATCCGGTAATATCAAATTGCCACCCTATCAACACCAGCAAAGCAATGACCCCCACGGTGATGATCAGGTACCTTGACCAACTCCTAAATTTTTGCTGTAACGCTGTATCAATGGGTAACTGCATACCAATACTTACTTCTTCTAATGGAATCAGGATTTTGAAGCATCAAAGCCGGCTGGTCTACCGTGTTGAATGTTTTGCGCATGACCGGCTAATCCCTCAAATGCTACAATTCAAAGTACCAGGAACCTGGTTATTCGATAGATCACAAACACTTTTCATTCAATGAAGTACTAATCAGAATATTAAATTTAATGAAAAACAATCGTCAAATCATTTGTCATAAAAATAAATACACCTCTGTCGAAATACTAATTAGGAAAAACACTTATCCTGCATTAGTATAAATCAGTTAAACGGCTTTTCCGATGCTACATCCTTCAAAATTTCAATTTCATCCGTATATTTTTTTGTTTTTGGTCATCTGTTTATTTTTTGCCGGTGAGAGTAAAATCTTATTTTTGATCTTCAGTCAAGCATACGAATATGAAAATGTGCTAAGGTTCGCCCCCAGTTGTAAATCAGAACCTGCCTTTTTACGGACAACAAACTAAAAGCAACAACCCGTTGCTGTATTTCATTTCATTTTAATACAAAGAATTTATCATGTCGGAGTCAATGACCTCAACGAATAAAATTTCGTCGTTTTATGTATTGCTGAAGCAAGCTATACGGGGCGACGAGATGGACTACACCACTGGCAGCATTCGTAAAGCGGTATTCATGCTGGCCATACCTATGATGCTGGAAATGTCGATGGAATCGGTGTTTGCAGTAGTTGACCTTTATTTTGTAGGACACCTGGAAGATAGCAGCCATGCTATACAGGTGGTAGGGTTAACCGAATCAGTTTTGACAATTATCTATTCCCTGGCCATAGGAATGAGTATGGCCGCCACTGCCGTAGTAGCCCGGCGGGTGGGAGAAAAAAATACCGATGCGGCAGCACATGCAGGTGTGCAGGCAATTTTAGTAGCTATTGGCATTACCGTTGTTATCAGCATTCTTGGATTGGTATATGCAACCAGCATTCTCGAAATAATGGGCGCCTCGCCCGAAGCTGCGGCAAAAGGAACTCCTTTTATCCGCATTATGATGGGAGGCAGTGTAGTGATTATGCTGCTGTTTTTGATCAATGGTATCTTTCGTGGGGCTGGTAATGCAGCAATAGCTATGCGAAGTTTGTGGCTGGCCAACATTTGTAATATCATCCTGTGCCCGCTTTTCATCAATGGCCTTGGACCTATCCCGGCTTTCGGTTTAACAGGAGCAGCTATCGCCACTACAACCGGCAGGAGCATCGGTGTTTTCTATCAGCTGTTTCATCTATTGAAGGGAAATGGCCTGCTGAAAATAAAAACAGAACATTGGAAGATAGATTGGCCGGTGATCCAATCATTAACCAGGATCGCCGCACCCGGTATTCTCCAATTTGTTATTGCTTCGTGCAGCTGGATATTCCTGGCGAGATTGGTGGCGCTGACAGGCAATGACGAAGGATCGGCTGGCTATCAAACCGCTATACGCCTGATGTTATTCTTTTTACTACCAGCATGGGGACTGAGCAACGCTGCAGCCACTTTAGTGGGCCAAAATTTGGGGGCAAAAGAATGGCAACGGGCGGAACTATCGGTGAAGAAAACAATCCTCTACAATACCATTTTTATGTTTATTGTTACAATTTTCTTTTTCATCTGTGGCGACTGGCTCGTTTCTTTTTTTACCAATGACCCCGAAGTACAGCAAATCGCCGGTGTAGCCTTACGAATCATTACTTCCGGTTATATATTTTATGGTATTGGAATGGTAATGATGAATACATTTAATGGTGCAGGTGATACCTGGACACCCACGATAGTCAATCTTTGTGGATTCTGGCTTTTTCAAATCCCACTTGCTTATTTACTGGCTAAACATTTTGAAATGGGAGCCACCGGTGTTTTTATTGCAATACCCATAGCCGAAACCGCTATAACTATTGCTTCTTATATTTTATTCCGAAAGGGTAATTGGAAGAAAGTAAAAGTGTAGTGGACATATTGATAAATACTTGTTACCCGTCAATGGTAACAAGTATTTTTTCTTTGAGCGGAATCAAATCACCGCGTAATAATGCTCAATCTGTCATGAAACAGTACTTTATTGCTTTTAATTCTTAAAAGCCGATACTAATTTTGACCTCAATAGCGTTTGGTATTTTGAAATCCGTACCCTCTTGAAAACCCCTGTAACAATATCGATTTGTTGCCTGTTATTTGCATTGTTCAGTCTCTCCTGGCTGAGCTTACCCAAAAATAATAGTCTTGAAATTGTGCCGGTAACTTCTGGCCTGCCTGTGGATTTAAAGCCACTGGCAGATGAGATGGCATCTTTATACTTCTTACTCAACTTACATGAAATGGGCTTGTCGCAGCCGGTATTTGAGTATGCATACAAGGGTTACAACCATTTGGTAAAGAAAAAAATCATCAGTAAACAGAATTATCTCACTATTTGTGATTTTAGCCAATCTTCTAATAACAAAAGACTTTATGTGGTGGATTTGGCAAAAAAGGAAGTATTGTTAAATACATATGTCGCACACGGACGAAATTCAGGGGGAGAATATGCTACCCGCTTTTCAAACAAGCTAAGGTCATTGCAAAGCAGTCTCGGATTCTATATTACACAAAACACTTATTACGGGGAGCACGGTCTCTCACTGCGTATGAGGGGGCTTGAGACCGGTTATAATGATAAAGCCGTCCGCAGGCGGATCGTTATTCATGGAGCCGATTACATTGGTGATGACTGGCTAAGACAAAACCCGTACATGGGACGCAGCTATGGGTGTCCCGCTATTCCAAGAAAAGAAAGCAACTACCTGATCAATACGATCAAAAACGGAAGCTGTCTCTTTATATACCATCCTTCCAAACGATATATGAAAGAATCGAAAATATTAAACGGCTGATTGGACACAGAACAAGGATGGATGATAACAAAAGGCCCGGCTTACCCTATGGTCGGGCCTCTTTGTTTACACCTTGAAAAAAAGGTTAACTAAATAGCAGGATAATTTCTTTTAATCGTCTACGGCATCCGGGCTTACCTTTACAAATCATGTCCCGTATCAATCGCCACGATACTATTAATCTTTTATCTAAACTAAGTTTTCGCCGTGCCTGGAATGGGACAAAGGTGTTGAGTAGCTTCTACCTGAGTAAATGGACCAGGAAACCTATACAATGGGGATACCCCGTTTCCATTTCTTTTGAGCCCACTACTTCCTGCAATCTTCGTTGTCCCGAATGTCCCAGCGGGCTACGAGCCTTTACAAGGCCGACAGGCATGTTACAAAAAGATTTTTTTAGTGAAACAATTGATCAGCTTTACAAAGATCTCTTATACCTGGTTTTTTATTTCCAGGGTGAGCCCTACCTGAATCCTTCTTTCCTGGATATGGTAAAATATGCTTCATCAAAAAAAATATATACCGCTACTTCTACAAATGCGCATTATTTAACTGATGCCAATGCCAAACGAACTATTGAAAGCGGCCTTGATCGCCTGATTATTTCAATAGATGGCACTACGCAGGACACATACCAGCAATACCGGGTGGGTGGTAAATTAGAGAAAGTACTGGAAGGCGCCCGTAATATTGTAAAATGGAAAAAAGAATTAAAAAGCAAAACCCCTTTTGTTGTTTTTCAATTCCTGGTAGTAAGGCATAATGAGCACCAGATCGAAGAGGTAAAAAAATTGGCAAAGGAAATTGGCGTAGACGATGTGTGGTTTAAAACAGCACAGGTTTATGATTATGAAAACGACCCCAACAAACTGATCCCAACCATTGATAAATACAGCCGCTACAGGAAAACGGCGGCAGGAACTGAGTTTAAAGGAAATCTTTCCAATCAATGCTGGCGCCTTTGGCATGACCCTGTGATAACCTGGGATGGACTGGTGGCACCTTGCTGCTTTGATAAAGATGCGCAGCACAAACTTGGGAATCTGAAAGAAAAATCATTCAAAGAGATCTGGAAAAACGGCGAATACACTAAATTCAGATCACAGATATTGAAGGGCAGAAAGAATATCGATATATGTGCCAATTGTTCAGAAGGCACAAAGGTCTGGAGCAATGATTAGTACGGTTTGACAACAAGCAGCCATTAAACCAATCTTAATATGCAAATTCCATCCTCTGTTTCCACCCGCCTGCAATACCAGCACAAATCACTATTAGATATCCTGGACGGCCTATCCGATGAACAAATAAGAAGACAAGTGCAACCGGGCAAATGGTCCATCTTTGAAAATATTGTACACCTGCAAACCTACCAGCACACATTTACCAGCCGGGTACGAAAAATTCTTGAAGAAGATAATCCAAACTTTTCAGCATATACGGCAGAAGCCGATCCGCTGTTTCTTGATAATTGTACTAAAACGAGCAGGGAAATAATACAGGATTTACTTTCGACCCGCAAAGAGATGGCAGCAGGCATACTTTCCTTCAAGGAAACTGATTTTGTCAAAACGGGTAGTCATCCTGCGTATGGCAAGATGAGCTTGTTAATGTGGCTAAATTTTTTCCTGTTGCATGAAGCGCATCACCTTTTTACCATCTTTAAACTGGGTGGGATGCTGAAAAAGGAAATCTAGAATCTTACCAGCGTTTCATTTGATTATAGAGGCCGGTATAAAAGGATATAAAACCCTCATAAAAACTCCTGATGGACTCAACAATTAATTTCATGCTGTAAGATTGGAACTGTGGGATAATTTGCTTGTGATACAAAGAAAGTTCATTTCCTTTCATGAAAAATTTCTATGCTTCCGGATTTTATACACAGGTGTGAAAAAAAGGCCAAATAAACGATGCAGAAGATTAATTTGATGTTGAAACATTAACTTTGTGATAATCGAACCGGTGAAAACGAAAATGCTGCTGACAGCGAACGTTTTAAAATATTCTATTTTTATTAAACAATCCTTTTGCAATGGGTATCGATCATGACATTCACCAATCGAAGTTCCGCAATGAATACCAGCGGGCAGGAGTGAACCTGTTATTCACTTATGGTTGGGTAATGGAAAGGACGAAAGAGCTTTTTGCCTCCGAGGACATTACCCCGCAGCAGTTTAATATCCTTCGCATCTTGCGTGGCAGCCATCCGCAGCCGTTATCTACTTTGCAGATCAGAGAGCGAATGCTGGATAAAATGAGTGATACCAGCCGCATTGTTGACCGCTTAATTGCAAAAGGCCTCCTGAAAAAAGGCACCTGCAAAACTGACCGCCGCCTGGTAGATGTAATGATCACCGACAAAGGAAAAAAACTGCTGGAACGTTTGGATGAACGCCAGGATGAATTGGATAATATCGTAGGCAACCTGAGCGAAGAAGAAGCTGCTACACTTAGTAAACTATTAGACAAAATAAGGGGCTCGGAATAATCGTTTAAGCAATAAATAGTTTTTTATAATTTGATTAACCCTTCTTGAGTTAATTTCATCCCTTAATTCAATATTCGCTGAAAATATGAGGTTATTGTTTTGTACCCTTGCCTGTTTCTTCGCTTTTTCTGTTTTTGCACAACCACAATATGAATTTCGTGGTGTATGGATCGCCACTGTTGATAATATCGATTGGCCCTCAAAAAGTGTGCATACCGTCTATAGCCAAAAGGCGGAATTTATACGCCAGTTAGATCAGCATAAAAAAAACGGGATGAATGCTGTTATCGTGCAGGTTCGCCCATCGGCTGACGCTTTTTATCCATCGACGCTGGAGCCCTGGAGCCAATGGCTTACCGGTGTTCAGGGCCGTTCACCTTCGCCCTACTACGATCCGTTGCAGTTTATGATTGAGGAAGCGCATAAGAGAGGGATGGAATTTCATGCCTGGTTAAATCCTTATCGTGCCAACTTCAACATCAGGTCGGCATCTATCGCTCCCAATCATATTACCCGCATCCATCCGGAATGGTTCATAACTTATGGTGATAAAAAATATTTTGACCCGGGAAATAAAGAGGCGCAGCAGCATGTGATAGCAGTAGTGAGGGATATTGTAAAAAGATATGCCATTGACGCCATTCATATGGACGATTATTTTTATCCCTATCGTATTCCCGGCAAAGAATTTCCCGATCAAACTTCTTATTGGAGATCGGGAACTAAGCTGTCGAAAGATGATTGGCGCCGGAGCAATGTCGATTCTATTATTAAAAAACTGAACGCTGTTATAAAAGAAGAAAAACCCTACTGCAAATTTGGGATCAGCCCTTTTGGTGTTTGGAGAAATAGTGATAAAGACCCGGAGGGAAGCAATACCAAAGCAGGCCAAACTAATTACGATGATCTGTATGCCGATATATTGCTGTGGCTGGAAAATGGATGGATTGATTATGTAGCGCCGCAGTTGTATTGGGAAATTGGGCATAAGCTGGCCGACTATAAAGAATTGATCGACTGGTGGAGCCGCCACAGTTATGGCCGTCATGTGTATATCGGCCATGGTATTTACCGGGCTTATGAAAAAAACGCCGCCTGGAAAAATCCCAATGAATTGCCTAACCAGATCAAATTGCTGAGACAATATCCCGAAGTACAGGGCAGCATTTATTTTAGCAGTAAAAGTTTTGAGCACAATCCCAATGGCTGGAATGACAGCTTGCAGAATAATTATTATAAAAGCGGAGCTTTAATACCTGAGATGGACTGGCTGCCTTCGAAAAGCACAAGTGCCAGGAGATAGACTTACAGGTATTTTGCATCTTTAGCAGTTCACAGCAAACAAATCAGCAGGGAATGCGAGATTTTTAAAATCATTGCTGCTGCATTTACAGGGCTGCCGAATAATCAAATTGCGTTCATCATCACGACCGAAAATCCTCCTCTCATAAAATTATTGCGGTCGTAGTGCATTCGGTTTTTGTTCCAGATAATTAGTGTATTCCAATGAACCTAATCTTACCCGTAAAGGAACAGATGTTGCTTTTTCAAACTGCCATTCTTTTCGGCAAAAGAAACTGAGTTCTTCTTTATTAAAAGCATTTTGCGAAAAGATAGGTTTTGCCAATGCAATTGTTTGGGGTAATTTGTAAGTACTGCCGTTAGGAAGTGAGTTGGATGGAAGAAAATAATTTTTAGAAAATTTTAGAATATAGGTTAAATCACCGGCAGCCCGCTCTCTGAAAAGCTTTACAGCGGCGTTTTTACAAAAGTTTTCCACATTTTCAGATTGACCAAAAATGTTGCTGGAACACAGTAAAATCAACACAACAAGAAAAGAAAAAATACGTTCGGGCATTCCTATTCATTTATCTTGTAAATTTACGGCCTGATTTTTGATGAATGGCGGAATTTTTTTAAACTGAACCGACCCTAAAAAAGATTCGATAAATAATTATGGCCCTTAGTCAGTCTCTACAACAAAAATTATTACAGAAGCTATCACCTCAGCAAATCCAGCTAATGAAGTTGTTGCAGGTACCGACAGCTAACCTGGAATTAAGAATTAAAGAGGAATTGGAAGAGAACCCTGCACTCGAGTTGGACGAAGAGAAACATGAGGATGAAAAAGAAGAAATGCAGGATGAATTTACCGACGGCGAGGATACGGAATATGATGATAAAAATGGGAGCGAAGAAGAATATGGCAATGTAGATGTAAGCGAATACGTACAGGATGGTGATGACGACGTAGCGGATTATAAATTACGTGACGACAATTACCCGGAAGAAGATCAAAAGCAGGTTCCCTTTAAAACAGAAACCAGTTTTTATGAAACATTGTTACTTCAATTGGGTTTATTGAAACTGGATGAAAAGGAACATAAAATAGCAGAACAAATAGTAGGAAGCATAGATGAAGATGGTTACCTGAGACGGGAAACCTCAGCCATCGTGGACGACCTGGCCTTCCGCCAGAACATTTCTGCAACGGAAGAGGAAGTAGAACAGATCATCCAGCGCATCCAAAATTTCGACCCCCCCGGTGTGGGGGCCCGTGATCTGCAGGAATGTTTGCTGCTGCAGTTGCAACGACAAAAAAATGAAGGCAAGGATGTTGACATTGCCATACTGGCCATCAAAAAATACTTCGACGAGTTTACCAAGAAACATTACGAAAAGATTCAACGTGGATTAAATATAGATGAGGACCAGTTGAAAAAGGTAATGCAGCAGATTGTCAAGCTCAATCCCAAACCCGGTGGCAATATAGGTGGAATGAGTAAGGCCGAAAGTTACGTAGTACCTGACTTTTTTATTTTCAATAATAACAATAAGCTTGAGCTAACGCTTAATTCCCGAAATGCGCCTGAGCTTCGCATCAGCGAAGGCTATCGTGACATGATGAAGGAATACGACCGCGGCGCTAAAAAAGATAAGCGGCAAAAGGAAGCGGTTATTTTTATCAAGCAAAAAATTGATGCTGCTAAATGGTTTATCGATGCGATCAAGCAAAGGCAGCATACTTTGCTCAGCACGATGACGGCTATTATGAATCACCAGCATGATTTCTTTGTTAGCGGTGATGAAACCAATCTGAGACCGATGATCCTGAAAGATATTGCTGAAAAAACAGGATTGGATATTTCTACCGTGAGCCGTGTTGCGAATAGCAAATTTGTTCAGACAGAGTTTGGCACCTATCGGTTAAAATTCTTTTTCAGTGAATCATTGAGCACCGACAGCGGTGAGGAAGTTTCGACAAGAGAGGTAAAGAAAATTCTCAGCAATCTTATCGAAGGTGAAAGCAAGAAACACCCATTAAGTGATGAACGCCTGACTGAATTATTACAGGAAAAAGGTTACAATATTGCCCGGCGTACGGTTGCCAAATACCGGGAACAGTTAAATATTCCTGTTGCAAGGCTGAGAAAAGAGTTGTAATAAAAAGCGATCGGTAATCTTCAAAAATATTTTCACGCAAAGACGCAAAGTAAATAAGACGCCAAGAAAGTTCTCGCTTTGCGACTTTGCTCCTTATGCAGCTTTGCGTGAAAGCCAAATCTTTTGAGAGTGCCTTCTTTTGGGTTAACATTGCCCTTATACCCACTATAGAGTATTGGCAGCGACAAAAATTGGTTTACATTTATCAGGTAAACCTTTTTTATGCAAAACCAAACTTACCGGTTATTGATCCCGGTGCTGCTGCTGTTTTGTATTTCCGCACATTCGCAAGATCCCGAAGACACTGAATTCAGAAAAGGCTGGGTTAATTATCTGAAGCTGGACAACGGCGTTATCAGCAATTTTCATGCGGCACCGGACCTCTATGTTGGCGGCATTCGCCTTAATCCCCAAATCACGGTTATACAGCATAAACTCCGGCTTGGCGCCAATGCAGGCCTTGTATATGGCAATAAAAAATGGTCGGGACTTTTCGGGCCTTCTGTCGCTTTTAAACTAAAATCATTTAATTTAAAAAACCTGGCAGGACTGGGCAACCTGCAATTAATAGCAGAACATAATTGGGGCACAGAAAAACAAAGACTGGTTGGCGGTGGCATAGGACTAGAGTTGTTACAAAAGCTAATGCTGCTATTCACTGCTCAACGGGATTATAAGCTGAACACCTGGTGGATACAATCACATATCGGACTTCGGATTAACAAGCCAAAAAACAAAGTGCCGGAATTCAACCAATAATTTCAAGGGCAGGTTTACTCTTCTTTATTTTCTACCATTAAAAACAATACAGATGAAATGAGACATAAAATTTTCGAGGCAAATTATATCAACCGCCGATGAAAATTTTATGTCGAATTCCATGTGACCAAAAAAAACAAAAAAATTAACACATGAAAAAAGCGTTGGTCATCAGCGGTGGCGGGTCCAAGGGAGCTTTTGCAGTGGGCGTTTATAAATACCTTGTTACAACTTTTGATTTAGATTTTGATGTGCTGGTAGGTACCAGTACGGGATCACTGATCGTGCCGCTGGCAGCATTGGGCAAAACCGAGATGCTGGAAAAATTATACACCACCCAAAAAACCGAAAACATCGTTATCAAAGACAATATCGGTAACCGGCTCGACAAGGATTCCATATTTGATGTAACACCCCTGTGGGAAACAATAAAAAGATTTTATACGAATGATTTTTATGATGAGCTGATGGATTCCGGCAAAGAAATTTACCTGAACACAACCTGTTTGCAAACGGAAGAGCTGGTTGTTTTCACCACTGCTGCCAATCCGGTTCCTTCCAAATATTATGAATTGAGAACGCTGGAAAATGCGGAGCATTTTCGCCGGGCCGTATTGGCATCGGCCTGTCAGCCCGTATTTATGACACCGGTAAAAGTCAACCGGGCGGTACCGGGGCATCCCGATCCTGATCACCAATTTGTAGACGGAGGTGTAAGAGAATATGCCGGCGTACAAATGGCGATCGACAATGAAGCCAAAGAAATCTTTACCATTTTACTCTCCACCGATAAGGCAGGCAATGCGCCGGAGTTTAAAACCCTGTTCCCGATACTGGAGCAAACCATTGGCATCTTCACTACCGATGTCGGCAAGAATGACCTGGTCATTCCGTTGCTGTACAACGAAGCCATTACCTATATTGATGCTGTCAAGAAAAAAATGAAGCGGGAAGGAGTGTCTGCCGATGATATCGCTAAATACTTTTTTATCCGTGGCCGGGAAAATCCTTTTGAAGATAAAATCCCTTTGAAGATACATATCATCCGGCCGTCAATGCCTTTGGGAGGTGGACCGGGTGGCCTGATATTCGATCCAACAGAAATGAAAAAAATGTTGGCGATTGGTGAAACACAAGCTGAGAATTATGTGGCTAGTTTATCACCCGGTGATGTGGACTGGGCTTAAAAAATTTAATGAAATTATTTGTTTGAGAAACCAGGAAGTTCAACTTAAATTTAAATAGATCTACAAAATTCCGTCATAATAGACATGTGTCGGTGCGTTCTATATTTTATGGACCAGCCATGGCAGCGGAAACAGATGATTTAATTTGTAACTGCAATACTTGGCTTTGACTTTACACCTGAATGGTCACAAATGAATTTTGCCTTTTTCAATACCTAATTTTAGCAGTAGCCCAAGTAGTAATATTATAGATGCTATCAGATAAATAGGCAATACAATTTTGCACCTTCTTATCTGTTCTTGTGTTACGCTAATCTTCTCAAGAGCATTGCTTTCTTGCCGAGTGTCCGCTACGTAGACCTTCTAAGCCGATGTCTCACAGCGCTGGCCGTGTTTGGCGTGGACTCGGCGTCAACTTGTAATGTTTTTTGTTAAATCAATATCATCCAATTCAAGAAAATTTATAACCGGATAAACACCTGGTTCATCGCATAGATAAAACCTTGCTGAGCTATGTACATATTCTGTTACATCAGATGCAAGATTCCATTTCCCTCTACAGGGATTATTATGAATATAATCTAATTTTTGTTTCATAAACTTATGCGTCCGGCATTCCTTCCAGTCAAATGAATCCTCCCATACTTCATGCTTTTTGTTCCTTTCCCTGTCCTTAGCTTCCACTGATAAGTTCAGCTGATGCAATAATTTAATTTCCCCTTGCTGTTTCAATCGATTTATAATTTCATAAGCGATAAACCTTTTGCCATTTCCAACAATCGTATTAATTGACTGACCTGTGTTCCGGAATGCTATCAATGCATGCAGATGATTAGGCATGATAACATAGCCATTAATAAAATGTCCCTTACTTTTTAAATGATCGAACCAATTGTACACTAAATCATAACCACGTGTCTGTTCAATTAAAGCTAACCATTGATGGCAGGTGATTGTGATAAAATAAATCCCATCTGGTTCGGTTATCTTGCGCTTAACTGGCATTCTTCAAATTACAAATTATTTTTCTTTGCTTCGTAGTAGTACGGCGAGTGCCACAAAGCCAACTCACAAGGCCATCTGACACATCGCCTGTGAATTCTATAATTTGGACACTCGGCAAGGAAGTAGACTACGGACAACCGGGAACACTCGGCATGGAAGGAATGAAAAAAATGTTGGCTATTGGTGAAACACAGGCTGAGAACTATGTAGCGAGTTTGTCGCCGGGTGATGTGGATTGGGCTTAAAAAATTTAATGAAATTATTTGCCTGGGAAACTACCGCCCTGGGTCGTGTCTCCACGACCCAGCTATTTAAAACACATCCTCAAATCCTTTAAAAAGGAAGAATTCCTTGATTGATCGTGGCTGTCCGGAAAAATCTTCGCTGATTCAATGAATGATTTTCGGTTATTCTCAAATAAATCTCCATCCACGATCAGGGCTACCTATTGTTACCAGATTCCGGCACGTGTCTCCACGTGCCGGGGCGTTCGACATTTGTTTAGGGAATACACCCTAGATTAGACTTTGATACGTTGGATTACTTGTTTACTTAGACCGGTAAGCTCTGCTATCTCTTCAGCTTTATACCCTTTTGCTTTCATTGTCTTTGCCATTTCATGAGCCTTCTTGTTTTCAGCCGTTTCGGTTACTTCTTTTTCCAACTGCTTTTTAAGTTCTTCCCTGATCTTATATTCAGGTACATATTTTTTGCTTTGTTCTACCGCCCTGGGTCGTGTCCCCACGACCCAGCTATTTTAAAACATCTCTCAAATCCTTTAAAAAAGAAAAATTCTTCTCATTTAATTCATCTTCCAATAACAGTTCTTGCCATTGATTGATCGTGGCTGTCTGGAAAAACACTTCGCTGATTTCAATGAATGATCTTCGATTATACTTAAATAAATTTCCATCCATTGGCCAAAGCTACCTATTGTACAAGATTCCGGCAGGTGCCTACCGGCCGGCAGGCACCTGCCGGGCTTTCTTTTTTTTAAACGGACATTAATCAAAATAGCAGACGGTACGCCTATTAACTCACAAGAACGGAGTTATTTATCTATAACAATATAAAAAGAATTACAGGCAGTACCTACACACCCAGCAACAACACCTTCGACAATGTAACTGTTTTTATAATCATATATTTCTGGAAAATGAGATACTTGAATGCCTCCCGTGCCCCTAAAACGCCTAAGTGATTTTGCTTCTTCTAAACTGACCTCCCTATTTCCGATATGTACTATATCTGATGAGTCATAGGAAGTACTTATTATCCTAAGCAAGGTATCCTTTCCAGCCATTCCAATAAAAACTGTGTCACTTGGTGGCAATGAGAACCACTGTAATTCAATTTTTTTAAAATTAACTCCTTCTTGGATTTCAGGAAAAGTAGCTTTTAGGCTATCGATATTCTCAAATATCCTATAACGAACAGGCATAGATGTTAGTGCATTTTGCTTATGAATACTTCTGCACTCCGTTGTCCTTAGTTTGTTTTCCTTGGCTGCTGAATAAAAGAAAAAAAGTTGAACGGTTGTCATGAGTCTGTGACTCATGACTGAAAGATTTTATAAAAATACCAAATCCAACTAAACACACCCTTTGTCGTCACCCTTTCAATAATCACAAAATAATTTTGACAGCCTTTTACGCATTCATTTAACCCCCAAAAATCTCCATTCACCGAAATTGCCGGGACGGTCTTCATTTGTTCAGTAATTTGCGGCTTCATTTTTAACTATGCGACAGCTCGCTGCTATATTATTCGCTGACATGACAGGCTATACAGCCCTGATGCAGGAGAACGAGCAACTGGCCCGCCTGAAACGCAGAAGACTCAAAGAAGTACTGGAGTCATCCATCGCTACATTCAACGGGAAAGTATTGCAATATTATGGTGATGGCTCCCTCAGTATTTTCAGCAGCGCCATCGACAGCGTCCGCAGCGCCATTCAAATACAACAACAATTGCAGGAGCAGGAACCCAAAGTAGACCTGCGCATTGGTATTCATACCGGCGATGTCATCATCGAAGAAGAAGCCATCTACGGCGACGGTGTCAACCTGGCTTCACGCATTGAATCGATGGGTGTGCCGGGTGGTATTTTTATTTCAGAAAAAGTACATGACGAAATAAAAAACCAGGATGGCATTAGCACCCGTGAACTGGGTTATTTTGAATTGAAAAACATAAAACAACCGGTTCGCATTTTTGCCATTGCCAACAGGGGAATTACTGTCCCCCGCCGCGATGAATTAAAAGGAAAAACAAAACAAACCGGCAACCGGCTGGCAGTGCTACCATTTGTCAATATGAGTGCCGATCCTGAAAACGAATATTTCAGCGATGGTATTACCGAAGAATTGTTGAACGCATTGACAAGAGTAGATGGCTTGCAGGTAACCTCGCGGACTTCCGCCTTTGCCTTCAAAGGAAAAAATGACGATATCCGCGACATTGCGATCCAGTTAAATGTAGACAAGGTGCTGGAAGGAAGTGTACGCAAAGCCGGCAACAGGGTTCGCATCACCGCACAGCTGATCAATGCCGCCGATGGCTATCATATCTGGAGTGAAAATTACGACCGCAACCTGACCGATATTTTCGAGGTGCAGGACGAGATCAGCGGCATCATTGCGAATAAACTGAGGGAAAATCTTTCTGCCAGAGAGCATCAATCGAAACACCTGGTAAAGGCTCCGACTAAAAACATCACCGCTTACACCCTTTATTTAAAAGGACTTCATTTCTGGAACAAACTCACACCCGCTGATTGCCGTAAAGCAATAGAATGTTTTGAACAGGCTATTGAGCTGGAACCCGCCTATGCTCATGCTTATGCCATGGCTGCTGCAGCCTATAGTTACCTGGGGTCTACCGGGCAAATGCTTCCTGAAAAAGCATTTGAAATAGTTCATCGTTATGCCGACAAGGCATTGGAGCTGGATAGTTCACTTGCTGAAAGCCATATTGCTAAAGCCAGCGCTTACCTGTTTTACGATTGGAAATGGCAGGACGCATTTGTTACGTTGCAAAAAGCAATTGAATTAAACCCCGGCGCCATCGAAGCGTATGAGTTGTTGGGAATGTATTATATCGTAATGGGACAAAAACAAAAAGCGGTTGCAGTATTGGAAACTGCGGAAGAAATGGACCCGCTTTCCCCGGTTATTAGTCAATCACTGGGAAGCATGTATGCTTTTGCCGAACGTTATGATGATGCCATTCGCCAGGCTGATAAGCTGTTGGAGATGAATCCCAAAATGCGCATTGCTCTCGAACTAAAAGCATGGTCCATCGGCATGCGGGGAGATTGGGCAGCGGCCAAGCCTTTGTTTGAAGAAGTACACCAGCTTACCAATCACCCGCTGAAAGGCTTAATGGGGTTAGGCTACGCATATGGCCGGTTGGGAATGATTGAGGAAGCAAAAGAAGTGATCCGTAAAATGGAGCAACGCCAGGTAGAAGAACCTAATTCAGTCATCGATGCCGACCTTGCCGGAGTTTGGTTCGGACTGGACGATTATGATAAGACATTCTATTACCTCAATCAGTGTGTTGATAAACGCATGGGGCCCATAAGTTATTTCCTGGAGTATCCCGCTTATAGTGGTATCAAAAAAGATCCCCGTTATGCTGATATCATGAAAAGACTGGGATTATAAAAACAACCGTTTACTTGTTGTTAGCCTTCGTCCAGTTTATGCAGCTTATGTTTTTGGATTGCAGCCGAAATATTCTTTTTCCATTCCTGCGGTACCGTGGAGTAGCCACTCTTGCTGATAGCATCCAGCCAAAGCTTGTAATCCATTTTACCTTTTAGCCTGGGATAAAATTTTCTCTTGCACAGCAATTTGCAAAAGGCAATATAAGAAGCCCTGCCGTCTGCATATTGCTTATAGCTTGACCGGATACCTTTTGTTTTCAATAAATTGTTTTTACCCTTTATCCCAAAATGATTGTTCAGCAACTTACAATTACGGCTTTTGCCGGCTCCTGACTCAATGATGGCGACGCCAAGGATTACGGAAGAAGGTATGCCATGAATGGCTGACAGGGAATCAGCGATAGGCCGGTATTGTTTAACATATTTCGATTGGCCAAAACTGGTTTGACAAACGAAGAGACAGACAAGCAATAGTAAGCCTGGTCGATTTTCAGGGAAGGATATGATTTTCATATATAACTTATACTGGTTTCAAATCAATAAAATCCGGCCAGCTCAATTCATATTATGGATTTTTATTCTTTCTTGTCGATAAATATAAGCTTAAGGTTTCTTTTTTTATAATCATTTACTTTGCAAAAATGCAGGGCTCATGAGTACAAGATTGATGGTGGACAAAGCCAGCCAATTACAGGAATACCGGGAAACCGGCTATCAACCGCAAAATCGTGCCATCCGGTTAATGGCAAAGATTATTTCTTATGTCTTTCACCCGCTTTTTGTACCGGTGTATATTGCCTGGTTTCTTGTAAATGCGCAACCCTATTTGTTTAGCATTTTCACACCAGCCGAAAAACTAATCACTCTTTTGCGGTTTTTCCTCATGTATAGTTTTTTCCCATTGGTGACGGTATTACTTGCCAAGGGGTTGGGCTTTTTGGATTCCATCTATCTCAAAACACAAAAAGAACGCATTATTCCCTATATCGCCTGCGGCATTTACTATTTCTGGATGTGCTACGTGCTGCGCAATCAACCACAGTTCTCTAAAGAGGTAGTTCAACTTTCGATGGCAATTTTCATCGCTTCTTCCATAGGACTACTGGTAAATATTTATATGAAAGTAAGTATGCATGCCATTTCCATGGGCATCCTTGTTGTTTTCATGGGCTTACTTTCATTTACACAAGCAGGGAATTATACTATTTATATGTCCGTGGCTCTTATCATCGCCGGCATTGTCTGCACAGCCCGCTTTATTGTTTCTGATCATACTCCCGGTGAAATTTATATGGGCCTGATCGTGGGTGGAATTTCGCAGTTGTTAGCTATTTGGGCCGACGGCATCCTGCCTTAATGTACTTTGTGTTTCGAAAAAATACAAAAAATATTAGTTTTTAATTACTAAATAGTTTAGTTTCGTTTTATTATAAAATAATTCGCAAGACAATACGTAAATCCTAAATTTGGAAATGGCAAAAACAGAAAAAACTACCGATATGTCAAACAACACTAGTGAAAAGTTGAAAGCTTTAAAGCTGACAATGGACAAAATAGAAAAAGACTATGGTAAGGGAAGTGTGATGATGATGAATGAAAAAGGAGAGGCCCAGCAGGAAGTAATTTCTACCGGCTCTATCGGGTTGGATGTGGCACTGGGTATCGGTGGTCTGCCGAGGGGAAGGGTAATTGAGATCTACGGCCCTGAGTCTTCCGGTAAAACAACGGTAGCTACGCATGTAATTGCCGAAGCGCAAAAAAAAGGCGGCATGTGTGCCATTATCGATGCAGAGCATGCATTTGATAGTTCTTATGCTCAAAAATTAGGTGTTGATGTCGATAATCTTTTAATATCACAGCCTGACTATGGTGAGCAGGCTTTGGAGATCGCCGATCGACTGATTCTTTCCGGTGCTTTGGATGTTGTAGTGATAGACTCAGTGGCTGCACTCGTACCAAAAAGTGAATTGGAAGGTGAAATGGGTGACAGCAAAATGGGACTCCATGCAAGGTTAATGAGCCAGGCATTGCGCAAACTCACTGCTACAATATCTAAAACCAATACCATCTGTATTTTCATCAACCAGCTTCGGGAAAAGATAGGTGTGATGTTTGGAAACCCTGAAACAACAACAGGGGGTAATGCCTTGAAATTTTACGCATCTGTTCGTTTGGACATCCGCCGCAGCACTCAAATCAAAGATGGTGATGAGGCAGTAGGCAACCGGGTAAAGGTGAAAGTCGTTAAGAATAAAGTGGCTCCGCCTTTCAGGGCTGCAGAGTTTGATATCATTTTTGGCGAGGGTATTTCAAAAACCGGCGAGATCATTGACATGGGTGTAGAATTGGGGGTTGTGCAAAAAAGTGGAAGCTGGTTTAGCTACAATAGCGATAAACTGGGCCAGGGACGTGATGCCGTAAAACAATTATTGATCGATAACCCTGAATTGGCCAAAGAAATAGAAGTAAAGATCAGGGAAAAAATAAAAGAAGTACAGGCCTCTTAAAATATTCGTTCCCAGTATTTAAACTGGAGGATGAGTTAGTAAGTAAAAGTCATTTTGGTCATTCCAGGATGACTTTTTACATTTTTTTAAAGATCTGGTGACCCTCTTCAATGTTTAAACATCATATATTTGTTGACTCGTTTTTCCGGAATGCAACTTGTTTGCCCATGAAAAGCAACTTAAGAGAAGAATATGCCGAAAACAAAAAAAAGCTGGCTGAAAAAATCATTGATCGTCTTTGTTGTTCTGGCTGCAATAGCTGCCGGCATCTACTGGTACATTGCAACGGAAAAATTTGCTGATACCAAAGACAGGAAGGCTGATTTCAGTGTTTCCGCCCTTGACTTCATCCGTGAGTTTGAAAAAAGTGATAGTGTCGCCAATAAAAAATACACTGACAAAATCATAACAGTTAGCGGCACGGTTTCTGAAATAGAGCCGGCGGATACCACTGTCAATATCAAATTTATTGATACTACCAGCGGGTCTTATGCCATCTTCGCTTTCCAGGAGCAACATATTGCGGAAGCAAAAACATTGAAAGTAGGAGATTCCGTATCTATAAAGGGTTCCTGCAGCGGCGGTGTATTCAGTGAAATTTTAGGTACAGAATTTATCACATTCAAGCGTTGTGCAATAGTTAAATAGTAATAATAAAACCACTCACTTTAAACAATCAGAAAATGAAAAAAATCTTCTTTATTCTTTCCCTTGTAGCGGCAACAGGAAGCCTGTTTGCGCAAAAGAAAACAACTACATCAGCGACGATTTCATTCGATGCAAGTACCGCCATTGATAACCTGCCAAAGGCAGATAATAAAACTGTCGTTGCAGCTATTGATACAAAAACCGGTGCGGTTCAGTTTGAAGCCAACGTGAAAAACTTTGCTTTCAAGAACCCCATGATGCAAGAGCATTTCAATGGTGAAAAATGGCTGAATTCCAGTCAGCACCCTACTTTCACATTCAAAGGAAATATTGTAGACCTTTCCGCTGTAAATTTTGCAAAAGATGGTTCCTACAAAACGGATGTTGAAGGTGTATTGACTGTTAAAGGCCAAAGTCAAAAAGTAAAAGTGCCAGGTACTGTTGTTGTAAATGGCAATAGCCTGACAACTACTGCTAATTTCTCCATTGCTTTGGCTGATTATGGAATCACCGGGGCTGCCATTGACGGCGGTAAAGTATCAAAAAATCCAAAAATTACCGTTACTGCCGATTTTAAATAATTAATCTTTTCTTTTTTTACTGAATCCGCTCAATGAGCGGATTTTTTATTTGTAAAACTCACTCTTGATCGCTACAAGGAATATTGCCTTTTGTCAAATGATTCTCATTACCAATCTGTAATTTCATGCCGATTTTGATCAACAACTAACAACAATAAAAATGAATACCCGGGTATTAGGCAGTCGTAAACGAATAGCATTGGTCGCACATGATAATATGAAAGATGAAATTATTGAATGGGCTATTTATAATAAGGCGGCACTGGCCAAACATCGCCTTTATGCTACCGGCACCACGGGTTCATTATTAGAAGCCGCACTCGATCAATCGATATCAAAATTTTTGAGTGGCCCTCTTGGTGGTGACCAGCAAATAGGAGCTGCCATTGCCGAAGGGAAAATTGATGCCCTCATATTTTTTTGGGATCCCATGGAAGCTCAGCCACATGACCCTGATATAAAAGCATTGTTGCGGGTAGCGGCCACCTGGAATATTCCAACTGCCTGTAACAGGGCTACCGCCGATTTCTTAATGACCTCTCCTCTTATGCACGAGGAGTATAAAACATTACTGGCTGATTTTTCAACCTATACAAACAGGAAATTAAAATAAAGAGGTTGGTTCATTCAGCAGGATTTTGATACGGTTGCCTGGAGAAGGACTTATCGCCGGTTAAACCAGTTGATCTTGCTGGCGTATACCAGGGCTCTTAATACCAACGCCTGGTTAATGTTTGTGCAGGACCAATAAAGCACTGTTATTGGATATAGTGTTTAAGAATTGTGCTATATTTAATAAGAGATCACCGAAAATCAATTCCGGCCCGCTCCGCACTTTTGAAGGCTTTATCCTCTATCTGATCGAAAAGCATGTTTTTAACTGCATTTGATCATGAGAAATAGCCGCCCATTTAGCAAAAACAAGGGAATAGCTGCAATTTGTTTTGCCAGCATTGTGATCTTTTTAAGCCCACTATCTCTCATAGCGCAGGCCATTTCGGAAAAAGGATTGCCTTTTATTACTAACTACAGCCCCAAAACATTCAAGGCTCTGCCGCAAACCTGGTGCATCATCGAAGACGGCCGTGGCATTATGTATTTCGGCGTACAGGCTACCATCCTGGAATATGATGGTGTGAGATGGCGAAAAATAATTTTCAATGGCCCCGCTCCGGCAGTTGTAAGGTCATTGGCGCGGGATAAAAACGGCACCATTTATTATGGAGCTGCGGGTGATTTTGGCTATCTCATGCGGGATAGCGTGGGACAGACGAGAGCAATTTCTCTCCGACAATATATTCCTGCAGCCTACAGGAACTTTTTTGACGTATGGACCATTCATATCAGTGGATCCGATATTTATTTTCAGTCACGGGAATATATTTTCCGGATCAACGAAAAGAGGGAGGTAAAGACATGGGTACCCAAAACAAAATTCATGTACGCTTTCTTTTACGACGACAATTATTTTGTGCACGAATCAAATGTAGGTCTGCTAAAACTGGTAAAAGATTCCTTGCAGCTGATACCAGGTAGTGAGTTTCTTGGGCGGGAAAGAGTACAGGTGATGCTTCCTTATAACGCCAGTACTCCCCAGGCGAGCCCCGGCATTGGAAAGCAATATATATTGGGAATGTTTTACGCAGGCATGTTCTTGTTTGATGACAGCGGCTTTCGGCCATTTAAAACCGAAGCAGATGAATTGGTGAGGGCCGGGACATTATACAAAGGCGCCATGTTGTCCAACGGCAATTATGTTCTGTCAACTACAGGAAAGGGACTCGTCATCATAGACGCTTCGGGCAAAATATTACAATTGATTAATCGTGATGTTGGTTTGCAGGATGAATCAGTTTATGGCGTTTATTCGGACAGCAAGGGTACATTGTGGCTGGCTTTAGACAATGGTATCTCCCGTGTAGAAACCGCTTCGCCGCTCACTCAATTCACCAATCAATCAGGTATTAATACAGCAACATTAAGCATTCAACGGTTTGAAGGCAAACTGTACCTCGGTACCACCAATGGATTACTACGGTTTAATGAGCTAACCGGCCGGTTTGACCCGGTAAGCCTGGTGCCCCCGAATCAAACCTTTAACCTGGTAAAAGATGGTAATACCCTTTTAGTTGCCAACGATGGTCTTTTTTCGATCCGCAATGGTAAACCCACCCTGATACGATCCTCGGTTGGTGGCGACCTGCAATTGTCCGGTTTGTTTATTTCAAAGAATCATCCTGATATGTTGTTGGGTGGCGCTACGTTTGGAGTAGCTGTTTTTTCCCGAAAAAATTCAGCACAACCCTGGCAATTCAAAGGTCATGTCCCTAAGCTGGATGATCAGTTTTGGACCTTTTCAGAAAATAAAGATGGTACGGTTTGGGCAGGCACACAAAGTGGCGCTGTTTACCTGCTGACACCGGCATTCGATAAAAATGGAGAACCGGATATCCATCAATTCCGTTTCGAAAGGTTTGGTGAAGCAAATGGATTAAAAAACTCACTGGGGGCTGTTTATCATATAAAGGGTGAAAGTTGGTTTGTCGGCGATTCTGCCTTGTACAAATTTGATGAGAAGCAAAAAAGATTTTATCCGGACACGGTCACTTTCGGTCGTTTTCCTAATGGCGGAGGCTCCAGTGAATTTGATATGATAGAAGATGCTGTCGGCAGAGTGTGGCTTCGGTTTGGTAAAGAAACTATTTTGGCTACACCACAACCCGATGGTAAATACCGGATCGATAAAACTCCTTTACTGCCCATTTCGGAAAGAACTATTGGAAAAATTTATCCTGAATCCAATGGCATTGTGTGGATATGCACGACAGATGGATTAGTCAGGTACGATGAAAATCTCCAAAAGAACTATGACCAGCCTTTTAAAACCCTGCTTCGCCAGATTACCGCCGGCAACAATCTATTGAATCCTGTAGTTGACAATAACAAAACGGAAAAAATGCAGGTTGCCTATAACAGCAACACATTGCGGTTTGAATATGCTACTCCTTTCTTTGAACAGGAAGACAAAACTCTTTTTCAAACATGGCTGGAAGGTTTTGAAGAAGGCTGGTCCACGTTTGATAACAATTATTATAAAGAATATACCAACCTTCCTGCCGGCAAATATCATTTTCATGTCAGGGCAAAAAACGTTTATCAAAAACTCAGTGAAGAGTCTGTTTTCTCATTTACCATCAAGGCGCCATGGTATGCCAGTTGGTGGGCTTACACCTTGTATGCCTGTGCCGCCATCTCATTAATTGGTCTTATAGTTTGGTTCCGCACTCGCCAGTTAAAAGAAAAACACAAAGAACTGGAAGAAACGGTGGCGCTGCGAACCGCAGAGTTGAGTCACCGGGTAAAAGAACTCGGCGTTATCAACAGCGTACAGGAAGGACTGGTGAAAGAAATGGGTATGCAGGACATCTATGAAATGGTAGGCGAAAAGATCCGGGCCATTTTCAATGCGCAGATAATTGATATTGTCACTTATGACAGCAAAACCAATTTGATGGAGGACCGGTATTCCTACGAAAAAGGCGATAGAACTCTGGTTGGAAAATGGGAACCCGCCGGTTTCAGAAAACATGTGATTGATACCGGTCAGCCCTTTGTAATTAATAAAGACCTTGACGCAATAAGCAGGAAGTTCAATAGTAAAGTGATTTATGGCGAGCAACCAAAATCCGCCGTTTTTGTGCCGCTTATAACAGGTAATGAGGTAAAAGGTATGATCAGTCTGCAAAACCTGGATAAAGAAATGGCTTTCCCTGATTCGGATGTAAGCCTGCTCACCACATTGGCCAATAGTATGAGTGTGGCGCTGGAAAGTGCCCGTCGTTTTGATGAGACTAATCGTTTACTTAAAGAAACTGAACAACGTAATGCTGAACTCGCTGTTATTAACAGTGTACAGGAAAGCCTGGTAGCCAAAATGGATATACAGGGCATCTATGAACTGGTCGGCGAAAAGATCCGGGAAATTTTTGATGCCCAGGTTATTGATATCGTCACCTATGACAAGAAGGCCGGCCTCATCGAAGACAGGTATGCCTATGAAAAAGGCGATAGAACAATGCTCGGGCCAAGGGCTCCTAATGGATTCAGGAAACACGTCATAGAAACCGGTCAAATACTTTTACATAACCGGGATGTAGAGCAAAAAATGAAAGAGTTTGGCAATGAAATTTTAATTGGCGACAAACCAAAATCGCAAATGTATGTGCCGATGGTTGCCGGCAATGAGATAAAAGGTGTCATCAGCCTGCAAAATCTTGACCATGAAGACGCTTTTTCCAATTCAGATGTAAGCCTTTTAACAACGCTGGCCAACAGCATGAGTGTAGCATTGGAAAGTGCCCGCCTGTTTGATGAAACCAATCGCTTATTAAAGGAAACAGAACAACGCAACGCGGAACTGGCAGTGATCAATAGTGTACAGGACGGCCTGGTAAGAGAAATGGATATGCAGGGCATTTATGACCTGGTGGGAGAAAAAATGCGTGAAATTTTTGATGCGCAGGTCATTGATATAGTAACCTACGATCGCAAAGCCAACTTAATTGAAGACAAATATTCCTATGAAAAAGGTGATAGAACATTATTGGGACCAAGAGAACCAAAAGGCTTCCGCAAACATGTGATACAAACCCGGCAGGTATTACTGCATAATGAACATGTAGAACAAAAGATAAAGGAATTTGACAATGAAATTTTAATCGGTGAAATACCAAAGTCACAGGTCTATGTTCCACTTGTTGCAGCTAACGAAGTCACCGGCGTTATTAGTTTACAAAACGTCGATCATGAACATGCTTTTACTGAGTCCGACGTAAGCCTGCTGACCACATTGGCCAATAGCATGAGTGTGGCCCTTGAAAGTGCCCGGCTTTTTGATGAAACAAACAGGCTGCTGAAAGAAACCGAACAACGCACTGCAGAGTTGGCCGTTATCAATAGCGTTCAGGATGGGTTGGCGAAGGAATTGGATATGGAGGGTATTTATAACCTTGTCGGTGACAGGGTGCAAAAACTTTTTGATGCACAGGTTACAATCATTGCCACGTTCGATTTTGAAAACAAGACTGAACTCTTTAATTACTTTTTTGAAAACAATGAAAAGGTCAAAGTTGAGCCCCGGCCGATCAATAAACTAAGACAACTGTTAATTGATAAGAAGCATACGATTTATATTCCCACAAAAGAAATAGCAATAACGGAATATGGATTAACACCCATAGCAGGTACAGCCATCACTAAATCGTTGATATTTGTGCCCCTTCTTTCCGGGAATATCATCAAAGGATATGTTAGTCTTCAAAATATAGATAAAGAAAATGCCTTTTCGGAATCCGATATCCGCCTGTTGGAAACATTATCCAATAGTATGAGTGTGGCTTTGGAAAATGCCCGGCTCTTTGATGAAACCAGTCGCCTGCTGAAAGAAACTGAACAGCGCAATGCCGAACTGGCTGTTATCAACAGTGTGCAGGAAAGCCTGGTAGCGCAGATGGATATGCAGGGAATTTATGTGTTGGTAGGTGAAAAAATGCGGGAGATATTCAATGCGCAGGTCATTGATATTGTTACTTATGATAAGAACAGTAATCTTATAGAAGACCGGTATGCATTTGAAAAGGGAGACCGTACTTTATTGGAACCAAGACCACCCAAAGGTTTCAGGAAACATGTCATAGAAACCGGCCAGTTATTGGTCATCAACAAAGACATTGAAAAACTGAGGCCGATCTACGACAATACAGTTATGGTTGGCCAGGCTGCCAAATCAATAGTACTTGTCCCGATGATAGCAGGCGGTGAAGTAACTGGTGTGATCAGTTTGCAAAACCTCGACCAGGAAAATGCATTTTCAGATTCCGATATAAGCCTTCTTTCAACACTGGTTAATAGCATGAGTGTGGCATTGAAGAGTGCCAGACTATTTGATGAAACAACCAGGCTGCTAAAAGAAACCGAATTACGAAAAGCTGAGCTGGCAACGATTAACAGTGTACAGGACGGACTGGTGAAGGAATTTAAATCGCAGGGCATTTATGAATTGGTGGGTGAAAAACTTTGCCAGTTATTCGATACACAAACGGTGTTGATCCGAACATTTGACAAGGACAGCACCACCGAAACCTGGCAATATGCTATTGAAAAAGGCAAACGTCATTATTCAGAACCCCGGCCCTTAATTTGGGCCAATAAGCAAATGATCCGAACCCATCAGCCAATTCTCATCAACGAAAATTATGTTGAGACAGCAAAGAAATATGGCGGTACAGGTGTAAGCATGGGACAAGCGCCAAAGTCAGCGGTATTTGTTCCAATGATTGTGGCTGATAAAATAAGAGGCTCTGTGAGCCTGCAAAATGTAGACAAAGAACATGCGTTCAACGAGGCTGACGTAAAACTGTTAAGTACCATCACCAGCAGTATGGGTGTTGCGCTGGAAAATGCAAGGTTGTTTGATGAAACAACGAGATTATTGGCAGAAGCAAAACAACGGGCATCCGAACTGGGAACTGTTAATAATATCAGCCAGGCTCTCACGTCGCAATTAAATACTGAGCAACTGATCAAACTGGTTGGCGATCAAATGAAGGACCTTTTCAGAGCGAATATTGTTTACCTCGCATTATTAAATTCAAAAACAAAAATCATTCATTTCCCTTACATGTACGGGGATACACTCACTCCTATGAAACTCGGTAAGGGTCTCACGTCAAAAATTATTTTGTCAGGCAAACCGCTGCTGATTAATAAAGAGGTCACTGCCAAAACGGAGGAATTGGGAATCACGCATATTGGCGTGCCAGCCGCCTCTTATCTCGGCGTTCCTATTCCTGTCGGTGAAGAAATCATCGGTGTACTAAGTGTACAAAGCACTGAAAGTGAGAACCGCTTCAATGAAAACGATGAACGTTTACTTTCTACTATCGCCGCCTCTGTAGGCGTTGCGTTGCGGAAAGCTCAGTTGTTTGAAGAATTAACGCTGGCCAAACAACAGGCAGAAGAGGCAAGTCAAACTGCTGATAAAGCCAACCAGGCGAAAAGTGCATTCCTTTCTACCGTCAGCCATGAGCTAAGAACGCCGCTAACTTCTGTTTTGGGCTTTGCCAAAATCATTAAAAAAAGATTGGAAGACAAAATATTTCCTGCTACGAATCAGTCTGATCCAAAAACAACCAAAACTATTAACCAGGTCTCTGAGAACCTTGATGTAGTAATTTCTGAAGGTGAGCGGTTAACTAACCTGATCAACGAAGTATTAGACCTTGCCAAGATAGAGGCGGGTAAGATGGAGTGGAACCTGGAGAGTGTATCCATGCAGGAAATAATGGAACGGGCCATTGCAGCGACCACATCGCTATTTGAACAAAAAAACCTGGAACTCGAAAAATTTATTGAGCCCAACCTTCCGCTGATCAGCGGTGACCGGGATAAACTGATCCAGGTAGTGGTAAACCTGATTTCAAATGCTGTAAAATTCACGCCATCAGGAAAAGTAATTTGCCGGGCCAATCAGCAAAATGATGAAATAGTAGTTGGAGTTGAAGATACCGGCATTGGTATAGCGCCGCAGGATCATGATGCAGTCTTCGAACAATTTAAACAAGTAGTAGGAGATACGCTGACAGATAAACCAAAGGGAACTGGTCTTGGACTTCCTATTTGCAAAGAAATAGTGGAACACCACGGTGGCCGGATTTGGCTTAAGAGTGAACCAGGAAAAGGAAGTACTTTCTTTTTTGCTCTACCTCTTCAGAAAGCAGCCCCTGCAACTCCTATTCATCTTAATGACCTGGTGAAACAACTGAAGGAACAAATGGCACAATCAAAATTCAGTTCGAATGGTCATCATGCCACCATCCTTGTGGTTGATGATGATGATTCTATTCGCTCCTTGCTCTACCAGGAACTGGGAGATGCAGGCTATATCATCGAAGAAGCAAAAAATGGAAAGGAAGCATTGGCCAGTATTCGTAATCACCGACCCGATCTTGTCATACTCGACATCATGATGCCGGAGATGAATGGTTTTGACGTTGCTGCTATTCTGAAAAACGATCCTCAAACCATGGATATTCCCATCATCGTGCTGTCAATAGTCCAGGATAAGGCAAGAGGATTTCGTATCGGAGTCGATCGTTACCTGACCAAGCCGATAGATACTGCACAACTATTTACAGAAGTGGGCAGCCTGCTTGAGCAAGGCAAGTCAAAGAAAAAAGTAATGGTTGTTGATGAAGATACAACAGCGGTGAGAACTCTGACCGAAGTATTGCAGGCGAAGGGTTACCAGGTAGTAGAGTCTGATGGGAAAGAATTAGTAGAAAAAGCGATCATCAATCAACCGGACATAATAATTCTTAATTCAGTGCTGAGTGCAAAGCAGGAGATCGTACAGTCGTTGCGATTTGAAAAAGGATTGGAGAATGTTTTGTTTTTAATTTACCAGTAAGGAGTTGAAATGGCTGTTACCGGTTACCAGTTACCGGCAACGGGAAACAGGGAACTGGTAACCTAACTAAAAATAAACCGATGGAGCAAAAAATTTTAATTGTAGATGATGAAGCGCATATCCGGATGCTGATTGAGCAAACACTGGAAGAATTGGAAGATGAGGGTGTTGAATTTCTGACCGCGGAAAATGGTGAAGCGGCATTGTCGATCATCCAGGAGGAAAAGCCGCAGCTTGTTTTTTTGGATGTAATGATGCCAAAAATGAATGGCATGGAAGTTTGCAAAAAAGTAAAAAAGGAATTGAAGCTGGATAACGTTTACATCGCCTTATTGACTGCCAAGGGGCAGGAACTTGACCGGCAAAAGGGCCAGGAAGTAGGGGCCGATGTTTATATGACCAAGCCATTTGACCCTGAAGTAATATTGAATAAAGCAAGAGAAGTATTACAATTGTAAACGTTTCGGTTTTAGTAATAAAATATTATCTGTCCTTATCTTCTTCACACCATTATGGCCAAAATCAGCCTTAAAAATATCATCGGTAAAAAAAACAGCAGTGCTGATTTGCTGAACTCTTTAATTGAAACAACAAATGCGGCTATCAGGATCGAAGATGAAAACGGAAATTTTATAGCCGGTAACGCCAATGCCGTTGATAAATTTCAGCAACCGATTCAACCAGAAGGAGAGCTGCTCGGTTGGGTGAAAGGTGACGAAAAAACGGAACTGGTCGCATCACTGCTGACACTACTTGCACAAAAAGACCTGGAGAAAAAAAAACTAGGCGCCGAAGTGTTGATGCTTTACCAGGAAGTAAACATGGTATTTAATTTTTCTGATAAGCTGGCCCAGGCTATCGGTCCAACGGCAATTGCGGCCATAACACTTGAAGAAGCGATGCATCTTGTGCGATCATCAAGCGGACTGGTGGTTTTATGGGATGAAAGTAGCAGGCAATTACAATTACCAGCTGCGTCAGGTGAAGAATTATTCAACAAAGAAAAAACTGTTGAGCAGGCGAACCTGATGTTAAAGATTGGATTGAGCGGGCAGTCTGATATAATGAGTGATCTCAGCATTCTCAAAGAAACAGGAATAATTAAACCCGTTGTACAATCATTAATGTATGCTGCATTAAAAGTCAAGCATCGGGTGATGGGGGCCATCATACTCGCCAGCGATAAGGCTGCACAATATGCAGCCGCCGACTTGAAATTTCTTACTACGCTTGCTTTGCAATCATCATCTGCCATTGAAAGCGCTTTGCTGTATGAAAAAAATATCCGGGAAGCAAGAGAAAAAGAAGAAGCGATGCGCCGGATTTATGAAGTGACCGGCAAATTTGTCCCTTATGAATTTATTGGTTCACTCGGCCACACCGTAATTACTGATGTAAAATTGGGCGACCAGGTTGAAAAAATAGTAACGGTTCTTTTTACCGACATTAGAGACTATACGGCGCTATCTGAAAAAATGACCCCGGAAGAAACCTTCAATTTTGTTTGTTCTTACAATGAATATTTAGGTCCCCTTATTCGTCGCCATAATGGATTTATCAATCAGTATTTGGGTGATGCGATTATGGCACTGTTTCCCGGCGGAGCTGATGATGCGTTAGCTGCCGCCATCGAGATCAAAAAAAATATTCGCCAGCTAAATGAAAAAATCAATTCTTCTACCCATCATCCAATACAAATTGGTATAGGCATGCACACCGGTCCGTTGATCATGGGCATTACAGGTGATAAGGATCGCCTGGATGCAACCACTATTTCAGATACTGTAAATACTGCTTCCCGCATCGAGAGCCTGACAAAATATTATAAAGCCGGCATTTTACTCAGCGACGCAACACTACAACAAATCAAATCCCCGGAGAATTTTCAGTTGCGGTGGCTCGGTAAAGTACAAGTAAAAGGAAAACTGGAACCCGTTGGAATTTATGAATGCTTCAGCGGTGGCGCTGACGTAGAAATAATAGCAAAAGAAAAAACACTTTCTTTCTTCAACGATGGGATGCAATATTACCTCAACAAATCATTTGCATCCGCCATCGATTGCTTCCAGGCCATATTGGAAAAATATCCGGAGGATAGAACAGCGGCTTTCTTCCTCGACAGTGCAATCAAACATTTACAAACAGGTGTGCCGGAGAACTGGGCCGGTGTAGTGGAGATGGTGAATAAATGAAGGATGTCTAACGATTTTTAAAAAACTAATAACTTAGAATTTTCTCAACAACTTCATCCAACCTGCTCTTCGCTAAAAAATTTTGCTCTAACTCAATGCTAAAAGGTATAGGAGTATCTAACGAAGCGCAACGCATCACCGGTGCATCCAAAAGATGAAAACAGTTTTCCGCTATCCAGGCAGCTATTTCGCCACCAATGCCACCTGTCAATGTATCTTCATGCAGGATTAATACACGTCCTGTTCTCGCCACAGATGCGTGGATAGCTGTATAGTCAAGCGGTAATAAACTACGCAAGTCAAGAATGTCTATCGAAATTTCAGGGTGTGCTGCTGCATAATCTTCGGCCCAATGTACGCCGCTGCCATAGGTAATAATGCTTAACTCATCACCATTTCTTACATGCCGGGCTTTACCAATTTCTATTTCATAATAGGCAGTTGGTACCGGCCCAGTTACACTTCGGTATAAAGCTTTGTGTTCAAAAAATAAAACCGGGTTTGGATCATTAATAGCAGCGATCAGCAATCCCTTTGCATCAATGGGTGTAGAAGGATACACCACTTTTAATCCCGGTGTATGTACAAACCAGGCTTCATTGCTTTGACTGTGAAAGGGGCCAGCTCCAACTCCGCCACCAGTCGGCATTCGTATTACCACATCTGCATTTTGTCCCCAGCGATAATGCAGCTTAGCCAGATTGTTGATGATTTGATTAAAGCCGACCGTTACAAAATCAGCAAATTGCATTTCCATCATAGCTTTATAACCTTCGAGACTCAGACCTAGCGCAGCGCCAACGATAGCGCTTTCACAAATAGGCGTATTCCTTACTCTCTCTTTTCCAAACTCAGCTACAAAACCTTCTGTAATCTTAAATGCACCACCATATTCAGCAATATCCTGGCCCATTAAAACCAGGTTAGGATGTTGCTTCATTGATTGATGCAGCCCTTCCTTAATAGCATCAATCAACCTGACCTCCTCACGACCTCCTCCCAAAGAGGAGGCCATCTGTCCACCTTCCCCGCTTTTTGTAAATTCATTATTAACTGCGGAGTTGTCGATAAGCCGGGGTTGTAATATGGGTTCTCGACCCTGGGGGGAGTTAGAGGGGGCGGCGTAAATATCTTTTAATTCTTCTTCTGTATCCACTAATATGGGAGGCGCATTAAAGCCAAGAGCTAATTCTGTTTCTATTTTCTCCTTCAGGTGGTTTTTTATATTTTCAATATCATCGGCAGAAAAAACATTTTCCTTCAAAAGATATTGTTCATAATTTTTTACCGGATCTTTTTTCTCCCACAGCTCAAAAAGATTTTGCGGAACATACTTGGTGCCACTTGCTTCTTCATGTCCCCGCATGCGGAATGTCATGGCTTCTATTAAATATGGTTTTTGATGTTTGATGCAGTATTCTCTCACACCTTTAATGGTATCATATACACCCAGCACGTTATTGCCATCTATCTGCACGCCTTCCATGCCATAACCCTTTGCCTTATCTACTAAACTGATGCAGCGGTATTGTTCAGTGGTCGGTGTGCTCAAACCATAACCATTATTCTCAATTAAAAAGATAACAGGCAAATCCCACACCGCTGCTACATTTAATGCCTCATGAAAATCGCCTTCACTGGTACCACCTTCGCCGGTAAAAGCCAGGGCGACTTTTAATGCTGAGCCTGTCGAAGCGTTGCGAAGTTTATAAGCCAGCGCCACGCCATCTGCAATCGCCAATTGAGGACCCAGATGTGAGATCATGCCACAGACATGATGCTCGCTGCTACCAAAATGAAAACTTCTTTCTCTTCCTTTACTATAGCCTTGTTGAGAACCCTGCCATTGCATGAATAATTTACTTAACGGCATATTACGGGTAGTAAATACTCCGAGGTTGCGATGCAACGGCATAATCCATTCATCCTCATTCAGCGCTAATGTAGCTCCCACCGCTATTGCTTCCTGGCCAATGCCACTAAACCATTTAGAAATTTTTCCCTGGCGCAAGAGGATCAGCATCTTTTCTTCTATCATCCGGGGATAAAGAATGCTGTGGTAGAAATGGATAAGCTGGTCGTTGGATAAGTTTTTTCTGTCAAAGGCCATACTGCGAATTTCAATGATTAAAGGATAATTACCAAAGCTCCCCGACCGTGGAGGCGTGGAAGATTTACTAAATAATGTTTCTTACCAGGGCAAAACGTAAATCCGGCATTATTTTTTGGTTATCTTACAATTCGTTTATTAACCCCTGGCAACTATGTTAAACCAACTGAAGAAACTGAGTGTAGGATTTTTATTACTGGTCGCTCAATACGCATTTGCCCAAACCGGTAGTGTCAATGCCGACGATGAATATTACACTACGTTTGAAGAACAGCTAACAACACGGCTTTATCTTGCTAAAAAATACACTTCACTTATTATGAAAGCGCCAAACGAAATACAATCGTTGCGCTATCGCCCAAACAGCTTAACTACCATGGGTATTAATGCAAGTTATAAATCCCTGTCATTAAGTTTTGGGTCAGGCTTTGGTTTTCTGAATCCTAATAAGGAAGAAAAAGGCAAGACCCGTTCATTCGACTTTCAAACACATATTTATACCCGTGATTGGGTAACGGATGTCTATGCACAATTTTATAAAGGCTATTATCTTTCACTCGGTGGCCCCGAGGGAACGGCAGATAAAAATTATTACAAACGGCCGGATATAAAAGTAAACCTGTTAGGCGCTTCAGCCTACCGTTTATTGAATGGTGAAAGATTTTCTTATCGTGCTGGTTTTTTACAAAATGAATGGCAAAAAAAATCGGCCGGCTCGGTATTGATCGGCGCCGAAATATATTATGGGACGATGAAAGGAGACAGTGCATTGGTGCCATCGCATTTAAATGCGTATTATCCGCAACAGGGAATACATCGGGTGAGACTGCTGGAATTGGGACCCGGCGCTGGTTACGCCTACACAGCCGTATGGCAGGAAAATCTTTTCCTTACCGGCAGCCTAACTATCAATGGCGATATCAGTATGGTAAAGGAAGTATCTGCGACGGGGTCTGCCAATCGCACCTCTATCAGTCCGAATGCAACACTGCGGGCCGTCGCAGGTTATAATAGTGAAGAATGGGCGGCTACCATATCATGGCTACACAACTCTACTGACGCAAAAGGCAAGTCATCTAATCATGAGTACAGCGTAAAGACAGGCGAGTTTAAAATTACACTGGCCAAACGTTTTACACCGGGCAGTAAATTGAAAAGAAGGTTAGATCCAATTGTTGAGAAAATGCCTTAAGCAGTTTGAAGTTCGATATTGGAGGTTAGCTCCTATGATGAAAATTTTTTAATTACCGATGTTAACCTCAAATCTCAAATAAATTAGAAATCTAGACCACTACCAATTCATAAAAATCTTCTGGCAGCAGATATTTATTCGCCAGTTCCTGCAACTCTTTAGCGCTGATATTTTTGATCGTATCAACAGAATGATAAAAATAATTTTCATCCAGGTTGTTCAGGATAATATTCTTCCATCGGGCAATGATATGAAAGGGTCCGTCGAGGTCGCCCAACACGGTTCCGATCAGGAAATTTTTAACCAGTAATAATTCATCGTCTTCTACCAGCTCTTCCCGCAATATTTTCATTTCCTTGTACACTTCTGTAATAGCAGCTTCACACACATCTTTGCCGGCTTCGGTACTGATCATCCATGCCGCATCGTGCAGGTGATTTTGAAAATAGCTGTGTATACCATAGGTATATCCTTTGTCTTCCCGGATATTATCCATCAGCCTTGAGCCAAAGAAGCCGCCAAACACAGTATTCAGCACCTGGGCCTTGGTGTGATCAGGGTGGTGACGATTTATAAACGGCCTTGCTATCCGAATAGAGCCCTGTACTCCCTTTGGATCATTGGAAATTCTGAATTTTTTTTCTGGCACCGGATGAATGGCAAATTGATTTTCTGTCACCGGTTGATTGGTCAGATCACCAAAATGCTCATTGAGCAATTCTTCTAAATTGTTGGGTAATCTACCAGCAACAAACATGACGAGTTTTCCCTGCTGGTAATATTTTTTATAAAAATCAATCAACTGCTCTCTTGTCAGCGCATCAAAATCTTCTTCTTTACTAAAGCGGCCATAGGGATGTTGTTCGCCATACAAATACACATCGATAAGACGCCCTGCTACAAAATCACTTTTCTTCAGGTTCACCTTTAAGCGTTGCTTCATGTTCTGTTTGGCTATGGCCAATTCTTCCCCGGGAAAAACAGAGTCGGTCAAGAGCTCTTTTACCACTGGCAATAGTTCCTGTATATGTTTTGTCAAACAATGCAACGTCACAGATGCTGTTTCGCTATGGCAGGTTCGATTCAGATAAGAACCATAATATTCAAAATGTTCATTGATCTGGAAAGCTGTTTTTTTTGATGTCCCATTTTTCAACATCAGGTTAGTAGTAGCGGCTACCAGGTTTTTATCTTCATACCAGTTGCCGGCATAATACACCCATTCTACCAGCATCACATCTTCTGCTCCTGCTTCAATGGTGTAGACATCTATATTATTCTTTAACGTAATTTTTTTATAAGGCTTTAAATGCAGGTTGAAATTTACCGCATCTACAATTTTCGGCGCAGCCGTCCTATCTATCATCGCTTGTCTTTTATAAATTAATTATTAGCCAGGTACCAGATCGTATTACTGTTTTCTTTTCTGAAAATATTGCGGCTCTCTTCCAATATGTCCTGCACGGTTACGTCGGCATATTTTTGAAGTTCTGTATTCATTAGTTCAGCATCACCCAGCAATTCGTAATAAGCAAGACTATTCGCCCGGTTCATAACGCTCATGTCTTCAAAAGCGATCATGCTTTCCGTTTTATTTTTTACCTTTTGCAATTCTGCCTGTGTTACGGGATTTTGTTTCAGCTCTTCCAAAACATCTTCCACAGCCTTTTCCGCATCTTCTATTTTTACGCCTTTCACCAGCTTTCCTTCAATGGCCAGCACGCCGGCATCCGTACTGCCGAAATGATGACACTCGATATTACTGAAGAGTTGTTTTTCTTTTACCAACGCCTGGTATAATCGTGATGAACCACCCCCACTTAAAATTTCTGACAGCAAATCGGCGATATAATATCTCTTGTCGAGCCTTGGGTATATATGCCAACATTTATAAAAAGCATCCAATGGCACATCTGCTTTTATAGTCTGCCTTCTTTCTTCATTCTGTACAGGTTCCGGCAAAATGTTTCTTTCATATTTTTCACCGGCAGGTATATCGCCAAACCATTTTTCTGCCAGCTCTTTCACTTTTTCTACCGTCACGTTGCCCGCTACAACCAGGATTGCATTCACAGGCCGGTAATGTTTAAAGAAAAATTTCTTTACATCATCGAGCTGCGCTGTTTCGATGTGTGAGAGTTCCTTACCGATGGTCATCCAGCGATAGGGGTGTGTTTTATAAGCCAGTTCCCGCATCTTGTGCCAGGCATCTCCGTAAGGCTTGTTGAGATAATGTTCCTTAAATTCTTCCACCACTACTTTACGCTGCACTTCGAGACTTTTTTCGCCAAAAGCAAGGGATAACATCCTGTCACTCTCTAACCAAAAACCCGTCTCAATATTCTCCGCGGGGATTTGTAAATAATAATTGGTAAGATCGTTCGTAGTATATGCATTGTTTTCCCCGCCGGCCATTTGCAGCGGCTCATCATAGTTTTCAATATTGACGGAACCTCCAAACATCAAATGCTCAAATAAGTGGGCAAATCCTGTGCGATTCGGATCCTCATCTCTTGCACCAACATCATACATGATATTCATCACGGCCATAGGGGTTGACTCATCACGATGAACGATGACACGCAATCCGTTGGCCAAGGTAAATTTTTCAAATTGAATCATAGCTTGATAACAGCGGGTAAAAAAGAAAGTTTAAACCTGTAAAATACAAGGTCTCAAAAGTATTAAACTCAGCGGATAAATAATTGAATAGTTTGTGGGCTAAATGGAGGCCAACCAGGACCGATGTTGTAATTAAAATATACTTTTCACCTTCATTTCGGTTTGAATCAATTCTTCGCCGCGGCGCAGGATGAGCTTGACTTTCGTATTTGGTGCAAGCAGCGCAGTTTTATATCTGCTAAAATTTTGAGACATGTCATTATTCACTGAAATAACGATATCGCCCTGTTTAATACCGGCCAGCTCAGCCGGAGAGCCTTTAGCCACGCTGCCCATTTCTATCCGACCATCAATATAATACAGTTCAATGCCGGAATAAGAGTAGTCAAAAGGATCACGGAAATGTGAATTCGGGATCAAATGAATATCTCTTTTGGGGTAATTGAAAATCACATTAAAGCGTCGCAGCAAATCATTGCCGATCAAACCAGCGAGGTATGGATAAGAAGTGACATTAAAAGCATCATCAAAAATATAGGTGGGCACATTCCGAAACCTGTAAGGCCCCAACTTAAATTCTTTCACGATCGTCAGGTTCATGCTTACTTTCCCACCTATCCCTTCCCCATCTTTGGGCCATAGTTTTCTTTTTTTTTGTAATAATGCGCTGTCGTTTACAAAATCTTCGGAAAGCATTAAACAAACACCGGCGCCAATATCATGCAGGAAGCGGGCCTGGAAAGTCCCCTCGTCTTTGATCCTTCCAAATTGTACGGGTAGCGTACTGATGATTGGCTTGAAAAGGAAACCACCGCGTGGATATTTAATGGTGCCTTTGCTACAGATACCTATTTTAAGACTATCATAATTAATTTTTATAATATAACGACTCAATAATGAATACCCGATAATGCCGTCGATCTGTTCACCATATACACTGGTAAGCACAGAATAATCATTGACATGAAAATTTAAACTGTCGACGGTAAGATTCGGAAATTTAAGTTTGCGATTATATAAAAAGCCCACCTTTTTTATGCCGGCTATTCCCCTGATGGTACGGTCAGATGCTTCAGGGGTTAGCTTAAAATAGGCCACTGTTGTTGAGTCGAGTGAGATGCCGCTACTCCCGCTATCCAAAATAAAATTAAGCGTATCGGGAAAATCATCCAGTTGAGCTTGTAATATCACCACACCTCCGGTCAGCTGCGTAAATGGAATGGTAGTTAGTGTCCTGGAAGTCGGCTCTATAAACTCCTCCTGGGCACCGGCAAATGATACGGACAGCAGCAGCACGATAAATAACTTTAGTTTTCTCCTTTTCATATGGCGATATCGGCAATTTCGACTGTAATCAATGTTTTGTAAAACAAGCAGAATGGGTAAAATGACGTAAAGCCGCTCATGTTCCAATAAATTTAGTTGTTTGGGCTGCTAAAACAAAACCGTTCATCTTATTTCTTGTTATAGCATTGTATTTTTGCAGGCCGGTTCACGTGAAAGATAAACACCGGTATATTTCCCAGGCAGCGTGTAAAAAAAATGAAAATGGAATTACCTGATCTGTTGACCCGTGCATCGAAGTTTGAGTTTCTATCTGTAGAGGAAGGTGTTTATCTCTATCATCATGCACCACTTACCGATCTGATGTTTGTAGCGGATGAGCTACGAAAAAAACAGGTGCCGCATGGTAAGGTGACCTGGCAGATCGACCGCAATGTAAATACGACCAATGTATGTATTGCCAACTGCAAGTTTTGTAATTTTTTTCGCATTCCCGGGCATGCTGAAGCCTATATCACAGAAATGCCTGTTTACCGAAAAAAGATTGAAGAAACACTAAGGTATGGCGGTGACCAGTTATTGTTGCAGGGAGGTCACCATCCTGAACTTGGACTCCAATTTTACGTTGATACGTTTCGCCAGATAAAAAATGAATTTCCTACCATCAAGTTGCATGCCCTCGGACCACCGGAAGTAGCACATATTACCAAGCTGGAAAAAAGTACGCATAAAGAAGTGCTGACGGCATTGAAGGAAGCTGGCATGGATTCATTACCGGGAGCCGGTGCTGAAATATTGATAGACCGGGTGCGCCGTCTTATCTCTAAAGGAAAATGTGGCGCACAGGAGTGGCTGGATATAATGCATGAAGCACATAAACTCAATATCACTACTTCTGCTACGATGATGTTTGGCCATGTGGAAACGATCGAAGAACGTTTTGAACACCTGGTTAAGATTAGAGAGGTGCAAGAGATGGCAAAGGAAGGCGGCAAAAGCCTGCCTGCCGGCAGGCAGGGTTTTCTTGCCTTCATTCCCTGGACCTTCCAGGATGTCGATACCCTGTTGGCAAAGATCCGGGGCGTACACAATCTCACAACCACTGATGAATATATCCGCATGATCGCTTTAAGCCGCATCATGCTGCCCAATATTAAAAATATACAGGCATCGTGGCTGACAGTGGGCAAGCAAACAGCGCAGGTATGCCTGCATAGTGGCGCCAACGATTTTGGTTCAATCATGATTGAAGAAAATGTGGTGAGTGCGGCGGGTGCCCCGCATCGTTTTACTTATAAAACCATACAGCAGGCTATTCGTGATGCCGGCTTTGAGCCACAATTGCGCAACCAGCAATACGAGTGGCGGGAAATTCCGGAAACGATTGAGGAGCAGGTGGTGAATTATTGACCCCAACCCCTAAAGGGGCTTAAGAGTCTTATAATTGACGTATCAATACTTATACAAAGAGTACTCATGAAAAAAACATATAGCTGGTTTAGAAAAATCGCTTTCGCAGAAGGTGTTTCTTTTTTAGTTCTTTTACTGATTGCGATGCCTTTGAAATACATGGCTAATATGCCGATGGCTGTTACCATTGTTGGTGGAGTACACGGCCTATTATTTATCGCATTCATGATTATGGCCTGGGAAGTAAAAAGAGAATATAAAAGAGACTGGGCGTGGTTGATTAAATCATTCGTCGCATCCATTCTACCTTTCGGCACTTTTGTGATGGATCACAAGCAATGGAAAAAGGAAGAAGCCATCGCCGAAGGAACCGTCGCCTGAGGGGTGATAGTTCGACTGGGAGATTTCAAGTTAATCCATAAAAGAGTTAAGCAATGCCGGGAATTGGTCTCCCGGCATTGTCGTTTTTAACCCTCTAAAATGTCGCCATTACCATCTTTGTCACAACGCGTTACCGGGTAAATTTGATCAGCGGAATGACCGATGAAACAAACGGTTTATTATTCCTCATTATAAACCTTAATTTGAACTAAATTCTTTAACTACTAAAAATGATTGTATGGCAAAAATGAATCCTTATCTCAATTTTGATGGCACTGCAGAAGCCGCATTTAATTTTTATAAGTCTGTATTTGGCACTGAGTTCCTTGGTGGGATACACCGCATGGGTGATGCACCGGGCTGCGGTGACCTGCCGGCTGAAGAAAAAAATCGCGTCATGCATGTGTCTTTACCGATCAACGACAGTGGCGACATCTTGATGGCTTCTGATATCATTCCCTCTATGGGTCATAAATTGAATGTTGGCAACAATGTATATGTATCACTTCACCCGGTCAGCAAAGAAGAAGCTGACAAACTTTTCAATGCTTTATCAGCCGGCGGCGAAGTAGAGATGCCAATGGCCGATATGTTTTGGGGTGATTATTTCGGCAGCTTTACCGACAAGTTTGGTATCAAATGGATGATCAACTATAGCAAAAACCAGGGAAACTAACTATCACTGAAAGGAAAAGCAAAAGTCTTGTGAAGGAGCCGCGACACCGGCTCTTTTTTATTTATGAAGCAGGTTACCGTCTGATTTAAAAAATATACATTACGGCATTAAATGACAGCAACAATGCAACCGCAGAAATTACCTATTGGGTATTGGATCAAACAAGCTGATAATCTTTTGACAGCGGGAATAGATGCCATTCACTCCAATGCCGGCATTACACGTACCGGCTGGCAGGTGTTAAACAGTATTCACGAAAATGGTTCACTTCAAAAGGCTGCTTTATTTAGTCTTTTAAGCCCGTTTGCAAATGAGGAAAGCCTTGAACAGATTTTATTGAAGCTTACCAATGACAACCTGATTGAAGTAAAGGACGATATCCTGTTTTTAACCTCCGGAGGAAAAAAATTGCACCAGGAGTGTTTTGAACAACAAAAAGCTTTTCGGCAAAAAGCCATTTCCGGCATTACCGAAATGGACTACCAGGTTACAGTTCTGACCCTGCAACGAATAGTAGAGAATCTTAAAGTACAACAGCCTGGCTAATTATGAAAGGTTTCAACACTTCGACATTTAAGATCCGAGGATGATAATGAGATCACCCATAGCTGATCGGCACCATTTGCTTCTGGAACATTGCTAAAAGAAATAAAAAGGCCGAAATAGGTTATGTGATGCATCCGACTTCCAGGGTAAGGGACTTATGCGGGAAGCAATCAGCAAAGTGATACTATATGGATTTGAACAAATGAAACTTCACATCATAGAAGCCATTCTTGATCCCGAAAATAGCCGGTCGGTAAAATTGCTTGAAAAAAACAATTTTGTTTATAACAGGCTGAAAGAAGAGGTAGCCATCTATGTATTGAAAAATCCTTTGTCGAAGAAGGGGTGAAAAAATTCTACTTCCTAAAAACTAAAAGCAAAGCCTCCATACAATCTTCCGTTCAATACTCCTGATTTGCCTTTTCTTTTTTCATTTATCAAAAAATCGTTGTCATCAATATAAGCAAGGCGGAAATGTTTAAGCCGGATGGCAAATGAATAACTCAATTGCTTCACTGCGATGCCGGCGGAAATCAGGGCATCATTAAAAGGAACATAGTTGACACCAAAAGCCGCATCATAAAAATCATCTTCGGTAAATAAAAGATCGGCTCCGAAGTTGAACCGCTGCCATTTATAGCAAAGCCCGAGACCAAAAGAACGTTGATTTTGAAAAAAAATATTTTCCTGGCCCGGTACAAATGCATCAGCATATAATTTTGTTCCTGCAAGGTTCATGGCGTTTAGGCCAACCTGGAGCTGTTTGGAGACCTTGTAACTTACCGAAACGTCTACATCAAAACGCTGTTTCTTAACCGAGTTAAAAGTAAAAGTATTTGAAGTTATACCGTCCTGATCTTGTTGGATGTTTATTGTGTTTGGAATATTAAAATCCTGCCAGATTGATTTTGCGGACAGACCTACACTAAGTTGATTGTTTATCTTGTAGGCCGGGCTTATATAAACGGCATACTCCTTCAATTTCATAGTAAGAGAATCTACGAATTTGGGAACCTCTGTAGGGTCAGTAGGATCACTTTTAAAATCGCCATCCCGAAACTCATCCTGCCGTGTATAAATTCCACCAACTCCCAGGTAAACTTTGTCAGTAATTTTAAAAAATCCATTCAGCTTTCCATTATTCTTCACATTGGTCAAAAAATTAATATTGAGCTGTTTTTTACTGTTGACCAATGCCGATGGATTCCAAAATACAGACTCTGATAAATCACGTGCGGGAGAAAAATTAAATCCTGTTGATGCTGTATGCGTTAATGGAGAGGCAAACAAAAATTGACCATAGCTTATCTGTCCTTCTCTTAACTCCACGGCCTGAAAGATACCTGTTGCGGGAGGTACAGGCACAAGGACAGTTGTAAGCGTAGTCAGCAAATTCAACAAGGCTGGTGTTCCCGCCACAGCCGTTGCATTTCCTAACTCACTCAACTTTACATCCGGCTGCTTCATTACCACATTCAAAACACTGTCTGCTTTAAATGAAGACAACTCCACTTCTTTGCAATTTTTTTCTACCATCCATTTTTTGATAGTCACGTAAGATTTACTGTCATCCCTGTTTTGCCGGTCCTGGTCCTCGGAAATAAACACTCTTTTTACCATGTCCTTACAATTACTGCAACGGGAAATAATATTTATGTTTACCTGTTTGTCCTGCAGCTTTTGCAGATCTGTTTTCGTATTAAACTCAAAATAGCCCGAAGGACTCGAGGCCGTAATGGCCGACCGGGAAGGCATAAAGGTGGGGACAACAACAATGTTTTCCGCACCCTTGGTAGAATTAGGAGTTTGATTGATGCACCTGATCCTTCCCTTTATAATCAGGTCCTGGCAGACAGCAGCATCATACAATAATAACAGCAAGACAGTGTAAATAAAATTTTTCATGATAAGATTATTTAATGGTTTATCGGATTCAATACAAAATCAACATCCCTGATCTCTGGCGAATTGATGCGGATGGCTCTCGTTTTATCTTCAAACCCTTCATGGGTAGTAGTGATCGTTATCTCATCGCCGAGAGTATATTCTTCCAGCCGGAGCGTATAAGTTCCATTGGAAATAGAATGCGCTACATATCTCGTTCCATCAACGTTAATCTCCACATCACTGATGGGTGTTTCATTGGCTCTTTTCACCTGCCCGGAAATAAATACCACCGCCGTAAGTGGTAAGGTCAGCTCAATAACACCGGATCGATTCATGACCGTATCAAACTGCCTGGTAGCATAGCCCGGACTGGATACTTCGATTTTTATCTTACTCTCCGACGCTCCGGCGGGAATGCCGGTAAATAATGCCTGTCCCATTTTATCGATTGATTGATTGCGGATATATTCTTTCAGGTAAACTTTTACATCGCCTTGCATGACAGGATTTTTATTTTTATCAAAAACCCTGATGGTTATTGTTTTCACAGCTTCACGATGAGGAAGATAAAAGCCACCAAAAACGGTGAGCACTACTCCTACAATAGGGCCGGCAAGTTTAAACTTTGTATTGAATTGTTCACCTCTCAATGTTGCATACGAGTTCATCACACCAAAAATGACCGCACTGGCAGCTATTCCAAAAATGATTAAAATGAGATAAAAAACCCGTTGATCTGCCTGGTCATTTACCTTGCCCTGTATAAAGTTTAAATAATAGTAAATGGCGAATAAGGAAACAATAAACCCGATAACGGCAATCGCAATATATCCCCTAGCGGCAGAGGGATTGATCAGCTTTTCGTTTAACTTCCATTCACTGGCTTTTGGTTTATCTCCGGAAACTCCCTTTTTTGTTTTATTCTTTTGAATGGTTTGTTCAATAGAGTTAAATAACAAGGGCAACTCATGATGGTCCAACTCGCCTTTCCAATCCATCAGCAATGCGGCTTCCGTTCGTTTGAATGCAAGCGGGAGGGGAACATTTTCTAGTAAAATCGGGACCAGCTTACCAGCTTGCAGGGCTTCGTTTGCTTCATTCTTTACCCATTCCGATGCCACGGATCGTTTGGTCCAGATGACAATAACACAAAACGCAGCCGTCAGTTCCTCTTCGATCACCGTATCAAATGGCCGGCCATGAGGTATGTCACGGTCCCACCAAACGCTCCAGCCATGCCGCTCCAGCAGCTCTGCAATTAGTTTTACATTGGTTTTATCCTCACTCGAATAGCTAATAAATATATCAGCCATAGCGATATTTTTTCAACGGCTATTGATCAACAACAAAACCGGTAGCTGAAAATTTGCGTTGCCATCCAAATCATCGTGTCATTTATACAACCGGGATGTTGTTATATATGCTACTATTGCTGGCGAGCCATGGTGGTGGGTAGGGAGGCATATTGAAATTACAACATTAATTTCAATACTTAATACCACTAACCGTCTATTAGCGGATTACCTATGAATGATCAACGGCATAAAATTCTGAACGGTCTTGCTTCAATAACCGGATCGGCCAGGTCAACAGAACTTCTTCACATATCAATCGTATTACAGTTTCAATACGATCCGCATCCTATTTAGTCGGCTTAATTAAGGGTTGGGTAAACTTCAGTCACAAAAAAGCCTCGTTTATAAAAGTATTCATCAGCATTCCTGGTCATTATTTACCAAAATCATCAATCTATTAATTGAACCACATCATTCTCCTCATTTAATAAAACCATTTTAGCCCGGTAGCCTTTTCCAATCTTTCCTAATTCTTTATCCAGTCCCATCACTTTCGCCGGGTAGAGACTACACATTTTGAGAGCTTCGCTCAGCTCTATGCCTGCATAAGTCACTAAATTTTGTATGGCCTTTCCCATCGTCAAAGCCGAACCACTTAGTATTCCACCCGCTTCATACTTATCACCAGCCAGGGAATGCTGGTACCCACCTTTGTCCGTCGTCGTTACGGCATCTGTTATTACAAATAGTCTTTCCCTCATCACTTCTTTAGCAATGCGGACGGCTGCATAATCAACATGGTGACCATCGGGTATAATGCTGGCCATTACTTTTTCATGATCCATGGCTGCGCCTACCAATCCCGGCGACCGGTGTTGCAAAGGGCTCATAGCATTGTATAAATGTGTGACGGTTGTAATACCGTTTTCAAAACTATGAATAGCCTGCTCATAACTGGCATTGCTATGTCCCGCTGAAATAACAATGTTGTACGAAAGGATCAAATCGATCACTTGCCGGCTACAGACTTCTGGCGCCAGGGTAATCATTTTTATCACCCCTTTTCCATATTCCAGCAAATCCTTCACCTGTTGTACAGCAGGTGAATGAATCAGTGACTCAATGTGTGCCCCTCTTTTTACCGGGTTGATCCAGGGCCCCTCGAGATGAATACCTAATACTCCCTCTCCACCCTGGTTCCAATAATCCCGGATTGCATCGATAGACTGGTGAAAGACCTCGTAGGTATTGGTAGCAACAGTTGGCAGGCAATAAACCGCTCCGCCCTTACGGCAATACTCATTTAGTTTAAAAAGGGAGTCAGCTTCCGGGTATACAGCCAGCAATTTTTCATAAGCGCCATAAATCTGCAAATCAATAAAAGCCGGAACAAGCGAGCCACTAAACTGTTCAATTTTTATAGAATCGGGCAATGATGAAACGGGCTCTACAGCGGTTATCCTGTCTCTTTCGATTAGTATCGCATGGTCACGAAGCCATAGCTCACCGTTAAAAATTTGTGTTGCCGAAACTGCTTTTGTTATGGCCATGCCTGCCCGATTTTTTGGATTACAAAAGTAGAATAGTCCGGTGCAAAAAAATCAGGCGGCAACCATTGTTGACTATAATGCATCTTCCTAAGTGCAAAACCTTTCATTCGAATGTTGATGACAGCTTACCGTATTAAAGAAAAATCATTTATCGCCAGGTTGGCTGCGTTAAAACTGGGCAGCAAAAAGGTCGCTATTGTGATCGGCAAGACTATTCACTTGCATAACACTTGCCGGGAGGAATTTTTGGAGAACAAAAATTGGCTGCTGCACGAGCTAAAACATATTGAGCAGTTTCAACGCTACGGGTTCATCCGTTTTATTTTTCTTTACACCTGGGAAAGTATTCGTAAAGGCTACATGAATAATAAATACGAGATAGAAGCGAGGGAAGCGGAGGCCCCATCCTGACCTTCCCCCCTTAGGGCAATATCATTAAGTTAAGGATAAGGTAATAAGGTTATTGATGCTGGGTGGCCATTTCTACTAAGGTTTTTTAGCGCATGAACTAACCTTAGTAGAAAATACTATTAATGAGCAACCACCTTATTACCTTATTTATTAGGAACAGAATAAAATAACTTGCTTATACTTCTCTGTCACTTCAGCTATCAGGGTCTGTGCTTAGCAAGCCTCTCCGCCGGCTGGCGGAGGAGGTTTGGAGGGGGCCACAAACCGATAGCCAATTCCCTTAATCGTGATAATCTCCAATGAAGGATCTTCTTTTAAATAGCTTCTGAGTTTGGTGATGTAAACATCCAAATTGCGTGAGTTGAAAAACGAATCATTTCCCCAAAGCAAATTCAGGATGTCTTTGCGGTCAATGATCTTGTCGCGGTTTTCGTATAACAATTTCAATAATTCATTTTCGCGGTATGACAATTTGCGGTCTTCTTTTCCATTGCTGAGTAGCTGGCGGTTAAGCTGAAAGTTATACCGGCCTATCATCACTGAGTCTCCCGTGATTTTTTGATTGGGTGTTGCTTTATGTCGCAGTGCATGTTGTATGCGGACAATCAACTCTTCCATGCTAAAAGGTTTACGGATATAATCATTGGCGCCCAGTGTAAAGCCTTTTACTACATCTTCGGTTTGGGTTTTTGCCGTTAAAAAAATGATCGGCACTTCTTCATTCAATTCCCTTATTTCATCGGCTATGGCAAAACCATCTTTATTGGGCAACATTATATCCAGCACACAGACATCCGGTACAGCTTTTTTAAATGCTGCTGTCGCTTTGGCGCCATCGCTTTCCATCACCACTTCAAAGCCACGGCTTTCCAGGCTTTCCTTTACTATTTTCCCAAGGAACAGCTCGTCTTCAACGTAGAAAATTTTTGTTGTCGCCATTTATATTTTTTATGCGTTACCTGTTTTCGGTAGTTGGATGGTGAACGTGCTGCCCAGGCCTTCATGGCTGCTCACACTAATTGAACCATGGTGACGCTGAATCACTTTTGCCACATAGCTTAATCCCAAACCATGCCCTTTTGCATTGTGTGTATCACCTGTCGGCACCCTGAAAAATTTTTCAAATATTTTCTCCCGGTATTCGGCCGGGATACCGATACCATTGTCTGTTACTTTTAACTCAATCGTATTTTCCTGTTCTTTGATATCGACCTGTATGGCAGTATTACCCTTACTATATTTTAGGGCGTTGTCCAGCAGGTTAAATACAACACTTAGTAAATGTGTGCGATCGCCTTTGATAAGCAGGTTGCCTTCGGTACTCACAACGATGCTGGCATTGTATTTCTCCAACTGCAATCTTAAGGATGCCACCACTTCATTTACCACTTCTTCCAGGTCAAACCATTCATACTTTAACTCCATCTCCTTGTTTTCGAACATGGAAAGTTTTAATACTTTGTCGACCAACAGGCCCAGCCGTTGCAATTCGTTTTGTGAAATGTCGAGGTATTCCTTGGTTTTATTAGGATCCTGCATGGCATTAAAATTCTTTAACGCTTCAATGGCCACGCCAACGGTTGCAATAGGGGTTTTTAATTCATGGGTAATGTTACTGATCAAATCATTTTTTAATTGGGCCAGCCTGTGTTGACGCAAAAGACTCCGGTATAATAGAATAAAAGAAGCAACGGTCAGACCTACCAGGAACACAGAGAAAAGAATGGGTAACGATATTTTTTTGAGCAAAAAAGAAAAAGCATTCCCCAGCTGAATTTTGTACCCTGCGAAACTATCACCAGGTGGAGCCTTTCTAAAAAAATCTTCTTCTAAAGGAAACGCCTCGGGTCGATACGAAATGGTGAATGGAACAGCCAGGTTTTGCTCCTGCAGTTTTTTGCCGAAAACTGAACTGATTTTTTCTACGGGTATCGAGTCATTAAACAGCGAGTCAATCCTGATCCTGAAATTATCCCCGTCACCTGTAGTAAAATAAATAGTGCTGGGTCCGGATCTGCTTTTACCAATGCTGTCCTTTGCTACTGTACCTGCTACGCTAATTTCACGCACCTCATCTTTTTTTGCCGGGTTTTGAGGCAGTGATGGCTGATCCGTTACGACGATCATTTTATCAATTGTCCGGGGTTGCAATGAATCAAATATGACTCCGGGTTGTCCAGGGCTATCCTTCTTCCGAAATGCTGCGTCTTTATTTAGTGAAATAAAAACACCCCTTTTCCCTTTCGATGAATCCCGTGACAGCTGCTTATTGAGAATATTCAAAACCCGTGCGGTGCGGGGCGGATTGCGTAAAGCGACCTCATCACCATCCAGTGATCGTTTCCTGAAACTCGTTTTGATTGAACTATCCTTCAGTACGTCTCTTAATTTATTTTGCAAAACAGAATCCTGCATATCCCGGACCATTTCACGGAAAAGTGACTGCACTCTTATCTCGACCGACTTTTTTTCACGATTATAATTATCCTTCAGCCAGTACACCTGGAAGCCGGTTATCACCAGGATAACCGCACCCATCAAGATTGCCAGCCAACGAAGTCTGTTCATACCATTTAATTGCCTTACAAATGTAATTGAATGCAGGCCGCATTTTAAGTCGCATTAACCTTTATTAACCTTTATGCAAGGCTGGTTAACCGATTGTGTTTTTCCCGTATAGTAGCTTCGGTTTAAAATCAACTACAAATGAACAAGATAGTTTTTTGTGTACTGGCTATGTTTTCCCTGGTTAAGCTACAGGCACAGCAAAAAGAAGGTAAAGTAATATACCAGCGAACCGTCCAAATGCAAATTAGAATTGCAGATAACGCCGGCCCCGAACGGGAAATGCCCAGGACCAGGACCGATAAGTTTGAAATGGATTTTGCCAATGGCCAGATGATCATCCGGCAAATGGACGATGAAATGCCCGAGGAAAACCCGGGAGGTGGAGGAATGATGATTCGCAGTTTTGGCGGCGCCGATGATGTGACATTCTGTGATCTTGAAAAATCAAAAAAAGTGGAGCTCCGTGAATTCTTTGATAAAAAGTTTTTGATCACCGATAGCATTCGCCGGGGTAATTGGAAACTAACCGACGAAACAAAAACCATCCTGACCCATCTCTGCCGCAAAGCCACTTCACAACGCATCGGCAAAAGAATGATGATGTCGATGGACAATGGAAAAATGGTACGAAAGGAAGTTGATGACACCTCCACCATTGTCGCCTGGTTTACTACCGATATCCCGGTTTCTGTTGGCCCCGAAGTGCAGGGACAATTGCCGGGTCTTATTCTAAGCCTCGAAACCAACAACGGAAGATCTGTCTACACCGCAGTGGAAATTTCTCCGAAAGCAGCTATTGCTGCCATCAAAGAACCAACCAAAGGAAAAAAAGTAACTCCGGATGAGTTTGCCAAAGAAAGAAATAAGATGATGGATGAAATGCAAAAAAACAACCCGGGCGGAAATATTAGAATGCGGATGAATTGATGATAGCAAACATTTAAAGAAAGGGTGTCGGGAAGCTGATACCCTTTTTTCATGCATCCAGGCAACAGGGGATTACTTCGGAGGAAATGACAATGGGTCATAACGATATTAAAACGACTCTGCACTATCTTCATACTAGTTTTAAGTACCTACTAAAAATTATAAGTCCGCTGGATAATTTACTATTGTGGTGAGTTGTATTTGCGCTACTTTTATGAATAGCGTTTTTTTAGCTAAGTAGCTTGAAAAGAAGTAATTGAAAAAATTGTGCATCGATATTAGTAGCGTATTTTAGCAGAAATACACACGTTCGACCGCAATGCCTTGCACAAGGAAAAATCCCTTCGTCCGCTTTGCGGACTCCCGGTCTTTTTCTCCTAAGCTATTGCGGTCGAACGATCGGGATTTACTTGTAAATTTATCGGGCGGTGAACTTTGTGCAAGCCACCTGCGGTGAACATGAGGATTTACAAAATGCCCCGATAAATTTCCACGTACCCACAGATTCTCGCAGCTGCTTCGCTGAAAGCCTCTGGCTTTCGCTCCCGCATCTGCTCCATCCGTGGGCACTTCGTAAATCCCGATCGTTGGCTGTAATGCCTATCAAGTTTGGTTTTTCATAGGAGCGACTGACAGGGGAATAGACATTAACGGTTGGACACATTCATTACGGTTGACACATAACGCAGGACATAAACTTTAAAATATTTGACAATGGCTTTCCCTGACAAAATACTTAAAGAAGAAAAACTAAATGAACTTTCGTTTTTAGACTGTGTAAAGTGGTTGAGGGATACTTCTGAACGTCTTTCGTATTATAAAGGTTCAAATAACGAATATTGGGAAGCAAGAGAAATAATTCAATACCTAATAAAAAGGTATTGTAAAGAGTATGGCTTCACTTCTGACAACTACAAGGAAAATGAAATTGGTGGACTATTATTTAGTACAAATTTTGAATTGGATGATTATAATAAATACGACAAGGCGCAAACTATTGCCGAATTTAAAGCAGACATGGAAGAAAATACCAGTAGGCTTATTTACCAAATAGAAAACAAATAACAATGACCAGAAAAGAAAGGGTAAAAGCTGTTTATGATTTTATAAACCAGCACGGCGATAACGAAAGGAACTTTGATAAGTTGTATTCTAAACTATTGGAAGAATTTAATTTGGAAACGGAGTTTAACCCAGATACGAGAACTAACCATTATTTAAATAACTTACGACAAACACGAGATAAGCAGGCGGATACCTATATGCACTATAAACAAAAAAGGCCAGTTAAAGGTGCGCCATCCGAATTTAAAGAATTTGTAAGCCACTTTAGGCAGGATACGACATGGGCTGCTGTTTAAATAAATAGCCAACCCTTCCATTTAAGATCAAAAAATCAAAATGTTCTTGCGTGTTGACAATATACCTTTCGGCGACACTAACCCTATTATCTTTCTGCCAGTAATATAGTGAGTACATATTAGCAGCTTCTATTAACAGCACAACCATATCAACTTTAGGGAATTTTATTTCATACTTGCCATACCCCTTTTTACCATCACAAAGAACAAACCCATATTTACAAACATCTATAACAGGCTTGTCGGACGACACCTCTGCATTGTGGGACGATATTTTCTTGTCATCGTGAGACAAAAGGCACTAACAGTCAACATTGAATTTGCCTTCAAGACTGGATGAGCTAATAATGCCCACCTTCATATATTCTGTGTGTAAAAATTCCTTGAATTGAAGATTTATGTATAATAAAAATCAGTAATTTAGGGTAAGAATCCGGCCTTTTTTGGAAAACCATATCAGTTGACGGCATTTAAACCAAAAGATCGGGTTTGATTGTCGTTTTTTTATTTGTAGCTCTTTTTGATTTAATTAGGGATGTTGTCCCCTAAAGTAGTTGGCTGTTAAAACAGTTGACATAAACCTATGGAAACCATAGACAACAAACCCACCAAGTTAAAGAAGCTGGTGGGTATTATTTTACAAATCTGCAAGATCATTGCTGGTCTTGCGTCGGCAATTAAGGCTATTCAGAGCCTCTTCTTTTAATTGCACCAAATAAAAACGTGGCTGGCGAGCCTTTTGTTTTTCCCTCCTGATTCGGACAGGAGGTTTTTTATGCCCTAAATGTAGCTAAAAATCGAATATACGAACAAGTAAATATACTACGTTATTTTACGTGCAAAAACTACTCCAAATTTAGGCACATACAGCCAACAGTGGGTCCTATGTATAGGCCTTCAGAGAAGGATCATATCGTCAACACTTATTTCTTTTGAAAGCAATCCCGAATGCTTTCGGG
>NZ_JBHMQM010000003.1:0-709336 GCF_042434975.1 Terrimonas alba | reverse complement strand
GGAGGGTTTTGCAGTTCCGGAAAAAACGTTACTTACTTACAACCCCGCCACTAAAAGAATATATATTCACCTGATGGATTATAATACGCAAACATTGGTGCTGCCGGGTTACAGGGATAAAATAAAATATGCCCAGTTTTTGCATGACGCATCTGAACTAAGATACAAGGAACAAGGCAACGATATTGTGTTGACACTTCCGGCCGGTAAGCCAGCCATTGAAGTGCCGGTGATAGAGTTATTGCTGAAATAAACTGTATCGCGGGCATGGCGGGTTTCGATTAATAAGGTCAGGGAGCAACGCAGATAGAGTTCGTAAAAAAATCCTCGTGTTTTAATGCCAATTTAAATGCATCAGTAAAGCATTGTCACACTCATGCAATTTGATTCACTTATCGTTTGCAGTTGGCAAAGGCTATTTTAAAGTGTAAATACTTAGTGTTTCGTCAATTATATTCTACAAATCGGGCTGTCTGTTAATGACGGCCGAATCATAGAACACTCTATTTTTTCCGGCTCCGCTTGTTATTTACTTTGTATCGTCATAGCAAGGATGACCTACCCTGTGAAAAGTTCAGACCATGTCCTAAAATCCTTATCCCGTTTTAAACCATGTTAACTGCCACTATCCCGGAAATCCCGCCGGTTGTCAATCAGCCGGCGGACCTCCACGAGTTCACCTCGGGCTTGCTCAACACCATTACCACTAAAGCAGTGTTGAACAAAATTAATTTTATCAATGATGTCCCGGCCCGGTTGCCGCTGGCTACAGACCAGGGTATGTTAACAATGATGTTGGGAGCGTTGTTGTCGGTGGTGGTTTTTCATGCAAAGGATAATTGTATCCGGTTAACAGCAAAAACGTATGGTCATGTTGTGATGATGTATGTGACCGATCATTTATCCGATATGCCAGCTGTTGAAACAGAGGTCTGCAAGTTGAAACCGGTTGCCGAGAAAATGCTGTGTTCGGTGAGTGTGAGCAGTTTGAGAAAAGATTTAACAACGGTGGCGTTTGGGTTTGTGAATTTGCCGTTGATGGATTGACATATTGCAAATGAAATCAATTAATATCCTATGCAATTCTTTTTATTACAAATAATCTACGGTTCCATTTTACATTGTTCGATTTTTTTGTCCAATATCCGTTTGAGAATAATTATATCAAGAAACAGGTGATCCCTGGTTGGTAGTTTTTACAAAGGCCGGTTTTTACCGGCTTTTGTTTTTTGCACGATCAGTCGACAGGTTAAGTGGGATATAAACCGCCGCCTCCCCGGATTGTTATAAAATTTTTGAGGTCCGGTTGAATTTTAAATAGAAAGACGCAAGTAAGGTCTGAAGCTAGTTTTGTCGTCCTTTCGTTTGCATCAAAAAAGATTCGAGTTTTGTTTTCAGCAAGCTGATATAACGACGTATTCTCTTTACCTCTTCAAATACAAGTCCTTTCTTAATAGCTTCTTTCGCATTTGCCTCCTGCTCGGTTATTTCCTGTCGTAGCTGATTCAAAATTTCTTCATTAGTGCCCATATCAATAGATTTTCATATAAAACATCGGAACAATCAAAGAAAGAACTCTGTGATCCCGCCCCGGTAGTAAGGTTTATTAAAAGGTACAAAAAAAATTACAAAAAAAACGGAAGATTGATGAATGGTTTAACCGGGCAATCCTGATTTGCTGCCTGTTATTCAAAGCGTCTTCTTAATTAAGTATAAACAATTAATAGAAAAACAAATACCGAAGACATTCAACGTATAGGCGGGCAATTGCAGGATACAATCGGGGTATGAGATGAAAACATGATCTGGAATGATCTGATCCTGTTTTATTTGTATTGCTGGTTTTTTCTGAAAAAGCGAATGGGCATCTTTTTTGTCGCTTTGGCTAATAAACAGTAGCATGTATCATCAGAAACTCGACACCGCACGTCATCGGCGCAATCGCCAGCGATTAGTGGAGGAAGTAAGAAGCAAGGGCATTCATAATGAAGATGTACTTGCAGCGATTGCTGCCATACCGAGGCATTTTTTCGTCAGTGCTTCCCGGGAAGAACTTGCTTATTTGGATCAACCCGTTCCGATAGGTGAAGGGCAAACAATATCCCAGCCTTATACGGTGGCGTATCAAACGGAGCTACTCAATGTATCGCCGGCTGATAAGATATTGGAAATCGGCACAGGCAGCGCCTACCAGGCTTGCGTTCTTTCGGAGTTGGGTGCGCAGGTGTATACCATAGAACGGCAAAAAAGATTGTTTGAAAAGTATCAAGTCTCATCGTACTTGCAGCAGTGCCGAAATGTTCATTTCTTTTATGGGGATGGTCATGAAGGGCTCCCGGAATATGCTCCTTTCGATAAAATATTAATCACTGCAGCCACCGCTGAAATTCCCCGGGTGTTGATCGATCAATTGAAACATGGCGGCCAGCTCGTTGCGCCACTCGGCACACAAGATCAGTCCCAGATGATGGTTCGCATTACAAAAGAAAAAGATGGTACCCTGACACATGAAGCATTTAACCAGTTCAGGTTTGTTCCGATGCTGGAAGGAACTACAGGATAATAGCAAATCATAGCTTTCAATATCGGTTAGTGCATGGAACATGGACGCTGACAATAAAGCAAAAAGCTTTTTCGCTTAAAAGCTCCGGTGATTTGGATCCAATCGGAAACGTTCATTGTATATTACTGGAGAAGCTTCGCAGTTGCCCATGAGTATTATACCTGGCGAACGGCCATCAGCAAGCGTCTTAGGCTTTAATCTCATTGCAGTGGAAGGTGATTGCCTGATTGTGACCGATACAAAGATGACAGGTTTGAGCACCCAATACCCCACCGGCCGATTGGTGTAGTTTATCATCCACTATATGAAAAACACCGGACTTATGTTCCCGGTATTTTGAATGAAAGGTATGAATCGTTTATATATCTTCACAGAACGCGGGCATTGTATCCCCGAAACATATCCATTCGGGTATTAAATAAGCAATGATATGCAAAAGACCAGTTATTATATCATCAACGGGATTACGGTTTATCGAATTGTAGCGTCGATATTACTACTTTATTTCATTATCTCGGATAACCTCAATTTTTTTAAATGGTTTCTGGCAGTCAGTTTTTTTACCGACGCAATTGATGGTTTCCTGGCTCGCCGGTATCATGTTGTCAGTGCGATGGGAGCAAAGATTGATTCGATCGGGGATGATCTTACTGTTTTAATGGGTGTCATCGGACTTTTTGCATTTAAATGGGATTTTATCAGTAGCCAATATGTTTGGCTGATTGCCATTTTTATATTATTTCTTATCCATGTTATTTCAGCATTCATCCGCTATGGCGCTTTAACCAGTTTTCATACCTATTTGGCCAAATTTGCTGCTATCGTGCAGGGTACGTTTTTAATTCTCGCATTTTTTTTAAAAGAGCCAGTACATACGCTTTATTATCTTGCCATTGCAGTTACTGCCCTTGACTTGCTGGAAGAAATTGCCATTACCTGGTTTCTTCCTGAAAACAAAGAAAATGTGAAGGGCTTATATTGGCTGATGAAGGAGAAAGGGACTCTGGTATGTATTCCGCTTATCTGCGTTGCAACTGCTTGAAAAAAATCAGTATTGATGAATGGAGTTCTTAGCATTTTCTCCGTCCCGATAGATTCTGTGTTAAGACAAAAAGGTAAATAGTGTATTCGGGATTGATAAGACTCTTGCGGTTTAAGTTAATTGTCCCTTAATTTTAATTTTTCCGGCAGTAGTATTTCATTCAGAGGGGATTGCTCAGGGACAGTCCGGAAAGATGAGCAGCATTCATATTTTTTTGTTGAATAAACACTTTGATTTTGGTTCCAATATTCCATAACAGCGCTTTTATTGCATCAACCGCTTCCCGACTATTTAATTTTAACGAGCGTAGATTGCCGATACCCAAACCCGATAAAAAATGAGCTTGTGATGTAAAGCCGAGTGGCAGCAAATTGAATTTGGCGCCCCATAACTTCAATGCAGAGAAATTAATGTGGGCAGTAATATCCTGCTTGCCTATATTTTGATATGGGCAATAGTTTCGCCGGTGTTCATGATAGCAAATCATATTACCGGATTTCCTGTATGGTTGATATAATTCACCGGATGTATAGCCGTAGTCGATTGTCAATACGAATCCTTTGTGCATTTTTGCCGAGATTGTTTTCAACCAATGGATAGCTTGCAGGTTAATTTCGGTTCGCAGACCAAATGGCAACTGTACAGTAAGTTCTTTGAAGTAATCGGCCAGGATCTTGCTTGCCGGTTGTAACTCTTCTGTGAAGCAGCTATCCTTATAGTCGACCATGATTTCCATTAGTTGATTTTCCATCAGCACCTGGTGTACGGAAAAATTATCGACTAACTCGTTAGACAAAAAACAACCCTCAAACTCGTCTATTTCCTCAAGCGATTCGTGCCAGCTCATTTTTTCATGAAATTCAGCCAACACTGTCCTCGCATGCACAAGATTCTTTTCTACAAATACATATCGCAGATTTTTGTACAACGATTTATTTTCTTTTAATGCGTGAAGGATATCACTACAAAGTTTGCCCGATCCGCCACCCATTTCTACAATGGTAAAAGGTCGTTTGCCCAGGGTAATCCACATCTCTGCTATTTGTCGCGCAATCATTTGACCAAACACATCACTTATACAAGGACTTGTGTAATAGTCGCCAGGTGTGCCAATTCTGGGAGTGGGAGAGGTGTAGTAACCCATACCCGGATAATAGAGACACATTTCCATAAATTTTCTGAAGCCAATCGGGCCTTTTTTCCCGATTTCGTGGACGATTGTTTCCTCCAGGGACATGATCGAATTTTATCAGTATTGTCCAATTTTAATGCCTGAGCGGCAAAATGCTGTAGTGCTGTGCTTTAATAACGTTTTAGTTGTTCATATTCAAAAAGGCCTTTAATATGGGTGTTGAAAAATTTTCCTTTCGAAAAAGCCCGGATCATTTGGGTATACAGTTCAGCAGGCACTTTTTTGTAACGATAAATATTGCCGGATGTAAAACGAATGTCCAGGTTACCGGAGGCAGCATTGTATTTTATATTGGAAATGACGCTTGAGGGCATATCCATCAGCAATAAAATTTATACCATTTTTGCCGAGATTGGCTAAGCTTTTGCGGCTTATTTTTTCTAAGTCCTGGCAAATGATCACCTATCCTGTCATATCATTTCAGACTGATATAGACGATAAATCAATGGGGGTGGATGTTTTAACGCAAGTGCTGGACCGTGGTCAATTCAGATTTTATGTCAAATTCGGGAACGGCGAGGAGGATATTTATGTGCATGATGCTATTCACAATAGCTGGTTCAGCGAACATAATGAGGATTGCGAACAAGCCTGCTTCAAAGCTGTTAAGGACGACCTTGTAACGCTTGAATATTATCCTGTTTTTAAAAAATACCTGGTGCGCCGGAAGAATATAAATGGTGAGCCTGTAAATATTTGGGTATTTGAATCGCAGCGGGAAAAAGATGTTATTACCTATACGGTATATTTCAAAGGGAGTTATCAATTTGATTTAAAAAAGCATAGGGGCGCATGGCACGGCGAATCGGTTAAAAAAGGCAAGGCTGTCGTTGATCCGCAACTGGTAAAGGAGATTGGAAAACTTATTGACAATTCCATTTATGATACCGATTTGTGGAGAAGCCACGCCCATTTCATTCGTTGATAGATTAAAGTTATTTTTTTCTATATAGTGTGGATAACTTCGGGCAATAAAATTTCATTGTTCAATAAAAAGAGCTTAGGTAAACGAGATTGAATCCATGTTGGCAGTTCGCCCTTTTGTATCACACCGAAAGAGCTATTTTATAGTTTTTCTCTTTAGATGGGCTGTTCCAAGTGTCACTAGCCAAAATGATATCTTGCCGTTGGTTTGTTGTCCTGTTAAAACAAGTTTCAAAAAGATGCAATTCTTGTCGTTCTCTGATTTATAATTCTGCTGACCGCTTTGCAAACTTTCCCATTATGTCGCCCCACTTTTCATATTGCTGTCTATCTTTTTTGTTTTTCAAAATCATGTTCCAATAGCCAACATACCTGTCAATACTGTTGTTGCCCCAAAAATAAATTTGAATGTCTGGCTTTGCACTGCCAAGCGAACCGTAGTCCATAATGCCGTAAGAGATAAAAATGTCTGCACGATTTTGCAACTGCTCTTTTGTAATTGTTACGTGTCCGTCTTTGTCACTAAGAAATGGCGATAAATCTATATTGTTTTTATGTGTCGCAAAAGTGTGAATACCGAGCAAAATGTTTTCTTGTCGAAAGGGATTGCCGTCTTTATCAATAAAGTCAATATGCATTATGTCAGGAAGGTAAAATATCTCCATGAATTAGTTTGGTGTGTCGAACAGGGTTGCTGCCAACATACTATATTGATGTATTAGATGCTATTGCACTAAAATACAAATTATTAAGCATGAGTGAGGTAAGGGTGTACATTTCGTATTGTTTTTGGCTCAATACAAATTCTGCGTTTATGTTTTTTATTAATAGATCGTCAACTTATGTGCTGATAGTTTTCACTACTTTTATTTTAAGTATATAAATGAAACAATGAAGATTGTAGTTACTGATGGTTATACGCTGAATCCGGGTGATTTAAGCTGGGACAGCATCGCAGCTTGCGGTGAGCTGGTTGTTTATGACAGAACCTCGCCGACAGAATTTATTGAAAGATGCAGGGACGCGGAAATTATCCTGACCAATAAAGTAGCGATAAATAAAGAAGCCATTGAACACTGTAAGAAGCTTCAATTGATCAGTGTGCTGGCAACGGGGTATAATGTGATTGATGTCAAAGCTGCCAGCGACCGTAAAATAATTGTTTGTAACGTGCCGGCATATGGCACCGACTCTGTAGCGCAACATTGTTTTGCTTTGCTACTGGAACTGACGAACGGGGTGGGGCAACATGCATGGTCTGTCGCAAAAGGCGATTGGCAGCAATCGGCGGACTGGTGTTATAGCCTGGCGCCCATTATGGAACTGGCGGGTAAGACCATGGGGATTGTTGGCTTTGGACATATCGGGCAGCAGGTGGCCCGTATTGCCAATGCATTTGGGATGCAGGTTATCTATCATCGTTTGAATGATAAACCCACTACGTTGGGCAGATACGTGGATTTGCCCACCTTATTTGCCAGCAGTGATATTGTAACATTGCATTGCCCGCTGACAGCCGGCAATCATCAATTCGTGAATAAGGACTTATTGCAACGAATGAAACGATCGGCTTATCTTATCAATACGGCCCGCGGACCTTTGATTCATGAACAGGATCTCGCTGATGCATTGAATAATGATCAAATAGCCGGTGCCGCCCTGGATGTTTTATCTGCTGAACCGCCACAGGAAGGCAATCCTTTATTGAAAGCAAAGAATTGCATTATTACGCCGCACAATGCATGGATGAGCAAAGAAGCGAGAGCCAGGATCCTGCATATTACCCGGAATAATGTAGTAGCTTTTTTAGAGGGTCAGCCCGTCAACCGGGTAAACTGAGATTGGAAAGACAGGGTTCTGTTTTGACAATAAGATCAATTCAGCCAGTATCTTTTATGCCGGGCAATGCACAAGGTCCTCACGATTTATCGTTGTCACTCAACGGTACGCCTACACTTACCGTTGTCCCTTTTCCGGCTTCACTTTTAATCGTCACCTGGCCATTCATAATATAAGCCCGTTCCCGCATACCCAATAACCCGAGGGACTTCAAGACCATTGAAGTGTCGAACCCCTTCCCGTTGTCCTCAACTGTCAGCGTCAGTATATCCTTCAAATAGGAGAGGGTAGTGGTCACCTTTGTCGCTTCAGCATGTCTTGCAACATTCGTCAATGCTTCCTGGTAAATCCGGAATACGCCGATGGCTACAGATGGGTCGATGTCTATTTCCTGCTCGGGGTGAATCACTTCTACTTCCACTCCATATCGCTTATGAAACTCCCGGCTTTGCCAATGAAGACCTTCGATCAAACCAAAATCATCCAGTACACTGGGTCGGAGATCGGAGGCAATCTTTTTCACTGAGCGCATCGCGTCATCTAACAAGGCGGCCATTTCATCCATGCGTTGCCGGACTGATGCCTGGTTTTTACTATCATTATGGTTACGCAGCCACGACAGGTCCATCTTTAAACCTGTCAACATTTGCCCTAACTGGTCATGTACTTCCCGTGCGATACGTGCCTGTTCATCTTCACGTATTCGCTCCAGATGTCCCGATACTGTCAACAACTCTTCATTCAATTGTTTTAACACCAGTGCTGATTGTTTGCTCGCTGAAATATCAATCCCTACGCCAAGCAAACAAGACTTTTCTTCAAAAGTTACCACCCGGCTGGTAAAATAATAATGTATCCGCCTGCCATCTCTGCGAATCAGCAAGGCTTCCGTCTCGCCATACCCTGTCGCAAAACAACGATGTACATACGAATCGATATCTTCAATAAAAAAGTTTAGGGTGAGGGTGCTTACTTCGTCATTATCATAACCGGTAATGAATTCTAAATTCCGGTTCCATCGTAAAAAATTGCCATAACGGTCACAGAGAAAAAATACACCTGGTAAGCTATTGACGATCGAAATTGACAATTCTTTTTCTTTCTCTCTTTCCTTTTCCGCCAATTCTTTTTCATACCGGCTTCTTTTTTTCTCAATGGCGCTTTTCAGGGCTGCGGGGAGCCGTGTAAGATTGGTCTTTAAAATATAATCATCGGCGCCCTGCTGAATGATATTCACCGCAAATTCTTCCGACACCGTGCCGGTTACAAGGATAAAGGCTACATGCGGGTTGGTTTTCTGGATGAGCTTCAGAGCTTCCATAGAACTGTATTGCGGCAGTGCATTATCGGCCAGCACCGCATGATAACCCTGACTTTTCATCGCTGCCAAAAACTCCGCTTCATCACCCGCTACAACAGCGCTAAATTGGAGACCGGCCCGTTTCAGCAGGGTCTGTATCAGGTCAGCATCTGCCGGGTTATCTTCCAGTAATAATAATTTCAGTTCAGTATTCATTGATAAGGTTTGATTGATCAGGCATTCGGACTTTGGTTAAGGATCATCCAATATAATCCGAGGTCCGCCACTGCTTTACTAAAGGATTCAAAATTGACGGGTTTCACGATATAACTGTTTACGCCCAGTTTATAGCTTTCGATAATATCTTTTTCTTCCTGCGATGAAGTCAGGACTGCTACCGGTATGCTCTGTGTCTTCGGATGATTTTTGATTTGATGAAGTATCTCCAGTCCATCTACCTTGGGTAGTTTGAGATCCAGAATAATCAGCTTCGGATTGGGAGAGAATTCACGGTCGGCATATATGCCCCGGGCAAAAATAAAATCCAGCGCCTCGGCCCCATCATCAATATGTTTGAGAGCGTTGGCCAGGTTATTTTTTTTAAGGCTGCGAATGGTCAATTCTGCTTCATGCGGATTATCTTCAATAAATAAGATTTCAATGGGGTTGTAGACGTTCATGCTGTATGATTTGAATAGGATAAACTAATTTTTTTGCACCTTTATTCAGTTCGGATTTGGCTAATACCTTTCCACAAACTTATCGGCATATGCATAGTAAACCTGGCATCATTGCCTTCAATAGCATACACCACATTGTTTTTCCTTTTCTCAGAATAAATATTTGTGAAAGAGTTTAATTGGTGTCCTGTATACTTTAATAGGTCAATAATGGTAAAGTCGGACCAGGGTGCCAGGTATAATCCGGGTGCAGATTCAAATAACCATTGAAAATGTGCGCCACTGGGCGTAATCATAAACAATATTTTAATTCCTTAAATCAAGCCATCATACCACACAGAATTCATCAACCATGGCTTATCGGGTGTTGAAGCTACTAGTCAGTTTCTTTCCATAACAGAGCGGGTTCCTTAACAGGTGATATTCACCGCTGGTATAGCGATTACTTAAAGATCGGAAAAAACAAAGATGGTATAACAACGAAATTGGGAAATATTAGTCCATTAAGGGTTTTCATATATACAGATAAACAGCCCTAAGGGTGATGGTTATACAATGCATCGCCATATTAATAGTAGAAATGCTAAGGGATTTTAAATTGGCAGAAAAGAAATGATTTAAATATAATTTGCACCCGGCGCTTTAATAGTTTAGCGAACCAACTAATCCACCTGGTTCTTATGAAATTCATCCACTTCCTGGTATGGATGGCCATGCCATTCACAGCCTTAGCGCAATGTATCACAACGGGTGCACATACATCTTCCTCCGTAGCGAATAATTCGAGTTTGGGATCAATACCTGGTCCAATCTTGCCAATACTGTACTTTCCGACAAAAGTTATTCCAGTGCAGGATAGCCGGACATCTAATTCATCAATAGTATCGGCCAGCCTGCGGCAATCAGGAGGTCGTATTTTTATTTATCCTAACCCGGTAATGACAGATCTGTTTATCGAAAGCAATGAACCCATTCAATCCGCAACCTCATATAATAGTTATGGCCAAATGGTGGCGGTGACGATTCACAAGCGAATTGCTTATCGATGGCGGTTAAACTGCCAGGGATTGCGGTCGGGAATTTATTTGTTGCACATTCAGAACAAAGCCAAACTTGAACGGAAACCGGTTGTGGTTAACTAAAACGGTCTCCAGGCTTGCAAAACTTTTTTATCTGACAAAATAATGCATGCGCTGCAAGAATACCTTTAATTTTATTCGGCCACTTAGGCAATCGATACTACTAGGAACACGGAGCTGACTTATTTATTTTTGCAAATGCGATTCAACAGTTGACAAGTTCAGGGACAACGTGAATGTAATGATCCAGACCATGGTAATTAGCTTGACACGATAAATTCGATGCTTGCAGAGAAATCGGTGAAGTGATTCTACCGTCTTTCGGCAAAGCTTTTTCCTGATGTGGCTTCGTGGAGGCCCTGTGCACGCTAATATTGCAACAAATGTTATCAGCGGTATCCGGGCACAAGAGGTCAAACTTTCACATTCCGTTTATTTTAATAGAAATAGAGTTGGCGATATCTCCAAGCCCTTGTAAACAGTAGCATCTTCCAACTATATAATATTCTTACATGCAACCGAATCTCATCCGAAAGTTCAGAGCCCTGGCATTAGTTTGCCTTTTTACCTGCATAGCGGGGGTGATCTTTCAACTTGTCAGCGAAGAGCGCCTTGATTATAATAGTGTGTTGGTTGGATTCCCGCTAGGCCTCGTCTTTGGTTTGCTGGAATTATTTGTGTTTCCGGGAGCCGAAATGAAGTTTAGGCGATGGTCGTTTACAACAATCCTCATTTTTAAGACCTTACTATATACCGCCGTCATTTACATTGTGACGGTTAGCCTGGCTATTATAGCAGGTTTGTCAGAGGGACGTGAATGGAAAGAACTCCCAGCCTTTCTCGGATCCAGGGGACAACTGGTATTAGTAATTTATACACTTGTGATCTATAGTCTGCTTGTATTTTTTTTGCAGATAAATCTTCTTTTAGGAGAAGGAGTCTTATGGAAATTCGTCCGCGGCAAATACCACCAGCCCCGCGAAGAGGAACGGATCTTTATGTTTCTTGACATGAAATCATCCACTACCATTGCCGAGCAATTGGGACATGTACGGTTCTATGCATTGCTGAATGCGCTTTTTCATGAGATTTCACAACCAATGCTTCAAACAAAAGCTGAAATTTATCAGTATGTAGGAGATGAAGTAGTTCTTACCTGGGAAATGAAGCATGGCCTGATGAATTCGAACTGCCTGAAACTCTTTTTTATGTTTCGGGACAGGCTGTTTAGGAAAAGTGATAACTACTTCAAAGAGTTTGGAGTGAAGCCGTCCTTTAAAGCCGGATTGCATTTTGGGAAAGTAGTCAGTGCCCAGATTGGTGATCTGAAGAGGGAGATCGTGTATAACGGTGATGTTCTGAATACGACTGCCAGAATTCAAGATGAGTGCAATAAATATCAGCGGGATTGTCTTGTTTCCGGTACTCTTATGAACCGGCTTAAAGATATAAATGGGTTCCAATGGGAAAAGATAGACACCGTCACACTTCGCGGTAAGGAAACAGAAGTGGAACTTTTCAGTGTGATTGATGCACCTCCGGTCTAAGACAGCTAAGATTGGATAGCATGGTTCAAACAGGTGATTGCGATCTCTGTTATTAGAACGCAGGTTTGTTAAGATAGTGATGGATTTTCACTGATTTTATCTTAATAATTCATCCCGATAGGAGCTATCGGGATAACCTTACCTTTATCAGCGTTCTGCTTTTTTGCATTTTTTAACAGCTTCTAAGCCTTCTGGGCCAACACCAGGGAAGATTGCCGTATCTGCAGATCCGGGGTCAATACTCTTTTTTCAAACTCCTTTATGGGTCGTTTACTTTCTATCAATTGTAACAATAGTTCGGTAGCAGCTCTTCCCATTTCTTCTGCGGGTTGCCGAACCAATGTCAGGGGAGGGTTGATCAACTCGGGTATATCGGTGTTAGAAAAGCCAACCAACGCAATGTCATCGGGAACTTTTATACCGCGGCGTTGCAAGGTCTTCAGGCAACCGGTAGTTAACTTGTCGCTGGTAGTGAAGATGGCGTCCGGTTTTTGTTTAAGACTGAATAGCTTGTTCACCGCATCTTCGATTTCGGAAAATATCATGCCCCCATAAAAACAATGCCGGATATAACTGTTATTTATTTTCATATTGTGCGACTGCAACGCTTCTTTATAGCCAGCCATTCTTTCAGTAGTGATAGAAAGAAATTCCGAATTGGTGAGAACTGCTATATTTTTATAACCATTGTTGATCAGGTGCGTCGTGGCATCGTAGGCGCCCTTAAAATTATCAATGACAACTTTATGGGTATTGATTTCGTCAGCAATGCGATCAAAAAAAACAATCGGTAATCCTTTTTCATGCAGTGCTTTCAGATGACTTAAATCATTTGTTTCTGTAGAAAGAGAAATCAATAAACCATCTACAGAACGTGATGCGAGGTATTGCAGATCCACTACTTCGCGGTCGTAGGACTCCCGGCTCTGCGAGATAATAACGTTGTAACCACGGTCATAAGCAATAGATTCAATACCATTAATAACCTGGGAAAAAAAATTGTTTGCAATCTCACAGACGACAACCCCAATGGAACGGCTTCGCTTTTCTTTAAGGCTTAGTGCAATCGGGTTGGGCCGATAGTTCAGCCTTTCTGCACATTCCAACACCATCTGTTTAGTTTCCGGACTGATCTCATAGCTGTCACGCAGAGCCCGTGAGACTGTGGAGGTGGAAATACCCAGTGCTTTGGCAATATCTTTTATAGTAACAGCTTCAAATTTCATGGCAGAACATCGGTTTAGAAAAACACTAAGGTAAGCGATTTTAGTTGGTCATTTCAGGACCATGATATTGCAGAAGGGCTACATGAAATTTAATTGTTGAAAATACAGTCCTGCGATGTCAACATTTCATTAATTGAAGGGGAAGAAATAAAAAAAAGAGTTGCTAAACAAATAAAAAAGAGAATTGCTAAACAAATGGTATCGTTATCGGGAACGATTGCGCAAATAAATGATTTTAAATAATTCAGTACAATTAAAAATCTGCATAGACTTGTTATGCCGATTTAAAAAAAGATTGCTTGCTGATGCGGAGATACTGCTATTATGGTACTAAGTTAAAAATTGCATTTTCAATCACCGTCCTGCACTGTTTTTTCCTTTTTTTATTGAAAGCAACTGTTCTTTTCATTGTTGTCCTTCAAGCGGACACAATTATAACATGTTAGCCTTTTAAACAAAAAAACTGTATGAAAAAATTATTGCTTTTGCTTGGTTGGCTTTTTGCCGTATTAGTTAGCCGGGCCCAAACCCGGCAGGTCTCCGGCCAGGTCACAGATGAAGATGGAAAGCCTTTGCGCGGTGTTAGTGTGGTAGTAAGCGGTACCAAAAAAGGAACACAAACCGATGCCGGCGGAAATTTCGTCGTTGAAGGTTCTGGTACAGGTGAAGTTTTATTGCTGATCAGCAATACCGGTTTTAAACCTGCATCTGTGCGAACGACTGGAAATTTAAAGTTGCCTGTGAAACTTGAAAAAGAAGTGACTTCACTGGAAGATGTAGTAGTAATAGGCTACAGTACTGTCAGAAGAAAAGATCTCACAGGATCTGTTTCCTCAGTCAATGCTAAACAGCTGAAAGATGTGCCTATTTCTTCTGCGGCCGAAGCCTTACAGGGCAGACTGGCCGGCGTACAGGCTATTTCTTCTGAAGGTGCGCCAGGCGCCGAGATCATCATCCGTGTTCGAGGCGGCGGATCTATTACGCAGGATAATTCACCTCTGTACATTGTTGATGGTGTGCAGGTGGACAATGCACTGTCAGTTATCTCACCACAGGATATTGCCTCAATAGATGTATTAAAAGATGCATCAACTACGGCTATATACGGAGCCCGTGGTGCCAATGGTGTGGTAATTATTACTACCAAAACAGGACGGGCAGGTAAAACCCAGGTTGGCTATAACGGGCAATTTGGTTTTCGTCAGCTCCCTGAAACAATGGAGGTATTGAGCCCTGATGATTTTGTAAGATGGCAGTGGGAAAGAAAACTAATAACTGGTGATACAAGCAGTTTTATTTATGGCACCACCTGGGATACATTGAATGTTTATAAAAATATGCCAGCCATCAACTGGCAGGAAGAAGTGTTTGGCAGAAAAGCAAATTTTCAAAACCATAATCTGTCAGTGAATGGTGGCAACCAGTCAACAAGTTTTAATCTAAGCGTAACAGCCAATCGTGAAGAAGGTATTCAACTTGAATCGGGTTTTGACAGGAACCTTGTCAACTTTAAACTGGACCATAAAGTATCGGATAAAGTAAAAGTGGGTATGACAGCCCGCTATCTTGACCAGAAGATAAAAGGAATAGGAACGACGAATAGCGGTACAAGAGCTACCAATCGCCTGCGTCATACGATCAATTATCGTCCTTTTGAAATTCCAACTCCCAATGGCGGTATTGATGATTTTGATGAAGCCTATTATCTCGCATCATCAGGCGCTACCAATCCTGTGGTGCTTACAAGATCCGAATACAGGCGGCAGGAAACCAAAGCCACTTACCTGACAGGATATGTTAATTACAATATTTTAAAAAATCTTTCATTCCGCTCTACTGTTGGCTTTGATAACCTGAGTACCCGTTCCGATATGTTTTACAGCAAAATCACATCTACAGCAAGAAACTATGCTTCATTGCCTGTAGCATCTATCGGCACGCAGAATAATTATACCATTAGCAATTCCAATACCCTACAGTACACACTGAGTAATTTTAAACAACATCATGACATCACTGTGCTGGCAGGAGAAGAAACAGTTGATCGCCGTTCCAAACAAAATGTATTTGAAACCCGTTATTTCCCTGCCGATATCAGTGCAGAAAAAGCATTAGCTAATATGGGATTGGGTGCAGCGCCAACCGGTTCATCTCAGCCTTTACCTTCTTCGCTGGTGTCGCCTCCTTATCGTTTATTTTCCTTGTTTGGCCGGGCAAGCTATGCGTATGACGATAAATACCTGGTCAATTTCAATATCAGGGCTGACCGTTCTTCTAAATTCAATTCAGATAATGGTACATTGATGTTCCCTTCTGGTTCCATAGCGTGGCGTTTTTCAAGAGAGAAATTCATGAATAATATTACATGGGTGAATGATGCCAAGCTGCGATTTGGATATGGCGCTGTAGGTAACGACCGTATTGCCGATCTGCAGTATCTTGCCCTTTATGGCGTTACCGGTCAGTATGCATTGAATCATGCTGTGCTTCCGGGACTTGCTCCTCCCAGTACTTTGGCTAATCCCGACCTGCGCTGGGAAAAAAATATAACCCGCAACCTCGGTTTAGACCTTTCATTGTTCAACAACAAGATCCAGTTTACTGTAGATCTTTATAAAAACTCTGCCAACGACCTGTTGCTCGAAGTGGATATACCACCTACGTTGGGTTATAGTAAACAGATTCAGAATATCGGCTCTACTTCCAACCGCGGTATTGAATTCCAGGTAGGAGCTACTCCTATAGCCAAAAAAGGTTTTACATGGACCACCAACTTCAATATTGCATTTAATAAAAACAAAGTGGAAAGCCTGGGTGGTGTAGATCAACTGGAACGTAATTCAGGCTGGCAGGGAAGTGACGGTGTAACAGACTTTCTTGTAAAAGTGGGAGAGCCTGTTGGTTTAATGTATGGATTTATAACCGACGGTTTTTATAAAATAGATGAGTTTGACTATAATGCTTCGGCAGGAACTTATACTATTAAGCCCGGCATCGCAGCTAACTCAGTATATGGCACGCCGCGACCAGGTATGTTGAAATGGAAAGACCTGAATGGCGATGGTACTATCAATACATCCGACAGAACAATTATCGGTAATGCCAATCCAAAGTTTACCGGCGGATGGAATAACCAGTTTGCGTATAAAAATTTTGACCTGAGTGTTTTTGTCAATTTTGTAGTGGGCAATGATATTTATAACGCCAATAAAATTGAATGGACCGACGGCGCCTTTTCCAACCTGAATATGCTGAACATTATGAAAGACCGGTGGACCAATATCAACGACCAGGGCGAAATAGTAACGGCGCCTGAGGAACTTGCCAAGATAAATGCCAATGCAAAAATCTGGACGCCGGTAAGAGTGCAACGCTGGTGGCTTCACTCCTGGGCGATAGAAGACGGTTCCTACCTGCGCATCAATAACCTGACTTTGGGTTATACATTGCCACAACAGTTGCTCAGTAAGATTAAGATCTCCACCTTACGGGTATTTGCAACAGTAAACAACCTGGCTACTATCACCAATTATACAGGGTATGATCCGGATGTAACGGCAAGAAGATCCGATCCATTAACTCCGGGTGTTGACTTTGCAGCTTATCCCCGCTCAAGAACATGGGTAGCTGGTGTAAATGTTACTTTTTAAAAAAATAAAAAGATTGAGTATATGCAAAACAGATTTTATAAATGGTTGGCTGGTTCAGTATCATTGATAATGATATTTTCAACTATATCCTGTAAAAAATATACAGAGGTAGAACCGGTATCGCAATACAGTATTTCGCAGGCATTTTCGGATGTATCCAATGCTACCAATGCAATTATCGGCGTATATGATGAATTGCAGGGCGATGCGGGTTATGGCATCCGCATCAGTATGTATTATCCCTACGATTCAGATGAAGGCGTTGTAAGCGGTAATATCGATAATGGAAGAAGAGGTATTGGTCGCTACCAATTGTTGCTAACAAATTCTGAAGTTTCCAATCCTTTTCGTCAATTGTATCGTGGTGTTGAAAAAGCCAATCTTTGCATTGAGCAAATTCCATTGATGTCTCAATACAATAATGGCAGTGAAACAGAGAAAGCACAATTAAGGCGTTTGCATGGCGAAGCATTAACCCTGAGGGCACAATTTTATTTTGAACTGATACGCAACTGGGGTGATGTGCCGGCGCCAATGATCCCTGCTTATAAACAAACGGATTTGTTTGTGCCACAAATGAATCGGGATTCTACGTATGATCAGTTGATTGCTGACCTTGCTGTTGCAAAAGACTTAGTGCCGTGGCGACTGGATGCGGGTCCGAGAAATGAACGCATTACTAAAGGCGCCGTGATGGCTCTTCGTGCAAAGATTGCTTTATTCCGTGGTGGTTATGCATTGCGCAGCAATGGTCAAATGGAAAGAGGTTCAAATCATATTAACTACTACCAAATCGCGAAACAGGAGTGTGAAGAGCTGATGGCTAACCGCAGCCAGCATGATCTGAATCCCAGCTTTGAAGATATCTGGAAAAAAGTAACCTCATTCACGTATGATCCGAAAGCTGAGATCATTTTCGAAGTAGGCGCCGGTGGTGGTAATGGCAACAGTGATAGCCGCATGGGAAATTATGACGGGCCTAACCTGAGCAATGCATCAAGGTATGGTGCCGGTGGCGGTGGTATCATTATGTTGCCAAATTATTTTTATGCATTCGATTCTGTGGATACACGTCGTGATATAACCGTCACTCATTACCAGGTTACTTCTTCGTCCAATATAAAAAGTCAAAGAAAACTGGGTGAATTGAATACAGGTAAATATCGCCGCGACTGGCGGGTGCCATTATTGCCGGGAACAGTTTTGAATGTTGGGTACAATTGGAGCCTGATTCGTTTTGCCGATGTATTACTGATGTATGCCGAAGCAGTGAATGAGATCAACAATGGTCCTACACCTGAAGCCATTACTGCATTTGAAGAAGTAAGAAAAAGAGCTTACCGCAATAACGCCGATAAGATAGGAATTACCCCAACAGATAAAGATGGATTTTTTAATGCTATCGCAAACGAACGCTATCTTGAGTTTGGACATGAGGGCATTCGTAAATATGATTTGTTGCGCTGGAATTTATTAGCTGCAAAACTGGAAGAAACAAGAACAAAGATCAGGGAGATCCGTGACCGCATCGGGCAATACGCCAACGTACCACAGTATATTTATTGGAAAAACAATGGCGAAGAAATTCAATATTATGCAGGCGATGGTGCCCCGGCTAATGCACAACCATTCTGGAGACCAACACAGGTGCCTTCACCAACTACCGGCTGGACCAAGACTAACTGGGCCGAACATTTAACCTCCAATCAAATTGACAGCAAACAACTGTGGGAGGGTATTGCTTCTTTCTTTGTTCCGGGCAAGAGTGAATTGTTTCCTTATGACCAGGCCACCATTTCGGCATACCAGGGACGCTTGAAACAAAATCCGGGATATAATTAATACTTGCATTTAATTTGACAAAAATAAATAGGCTGCGCTGAGCAGCCTTTATTTTAAATCATAATGATGTTGTTCAGATTATACAGTCTCCTTCTTTTGTTGCAAACCTTTATACTGTTTTCATGTCATGCACAAAAAAAGATAAATCATGAGCAGGATGACAAGACAGCCATCGCTTTTCCCGGCGCTGAAGGTTTTGGTAAATACACCAGCGGCGGCAGGGGAGGAAAGACTTTTATTGTTTCCAATTTGAACGATAAAGACGAAGGCAGTTTTCGAAAAGCAGCCGAAGCAAAAGGCAAACGCATTATTGTTTTTGCTGTATCCGGCACCATTCATCTTGAGTCGAAACTGACCATTAAAGGCGATGTGACTATTGCGGGGCAGACAGCTCCCGGAGATGGTATTTGTCTTGCTGATCAGCCGGTGTCATTGGGCGGTGATAATATCATTGTTCGTTATCTCCGTTTTCGCATGGGTGATAAATACCAAAGCCAGGCAGGCAAAGTAGATGGAAGCGGTGGTGATGATGCGTTTGGCGGAAGCAAACGAAAAAATATCATCATTGATCATTGCAGCGTTAGCTGGAGCACGGATGAATGTTTTTCTGTTTATAGCGGCGACAGCACAACGCTGCAATGGAATCTTATTGCCGAACCGCTGAATTATTCTTATCATTTCGAGTTAGGGGATAATGATTTCGAGCATCATGGTTATGGTGGAATATGGGGAGGTATTCATTTGTCGGCGCATCATAATTTGTTTGCACATTGCGTCAGTCGAAATCCACGGTTCAATGGAACCAGGCTTGGCGCGGCAAAAGAATTTGTTGATTACAGGAATAATGTGATCTATAACTGGGGCGGCAATAATGTATATGGTGGCGAGGCCGGTGAATATAATATCGCCAATAACTATTATAAGTATGGTCCTTCTACCAATAAAAGTGTCCGCTTCAGAATTGTAAATCCATCCAGATCGGAGACGCTGGGTTTTGGTAAATTTTACGTCGATGGTAATTATGTGGATGGAGCAAACGATATTTCCAAAAACAACTGGCTGGGGATAGATATGGGAAATGGCAGCACAGAAGAAGATAAAAAGAATACAGTGATGGATATTGGCTTTGCTGCAGAAAAAATAACTGCTCAACCGGCAAAAGAAGCATATGAAGCTGTATTGAAAAGTGCAGGGGCCAGCTTTAAAAGAGATACACTCGATGAAAGGATCATCAATGATGTAAAAAACAGGACAGGAAAATTTATTGATGTGCAGGGTGGTTATCCGCATGGCACAGCCTATGAACATACCGTCACGGCATGGCCTGTTTTGAAATCATTGGCTGCACCAACGGATGCAGACAAAGACGGCATGCCTGATGAATGGGAAAAAAAGAATGGATTGAATGAAAATGATGCGTCGGATGCATCCAAAGTTTCCTTACACTCGTTTTATACAAATATTGAAGTTTATATAAACTCGTTACTGAAATGAACAGATACTTATTTGCTTTACTTATTCTTTCATGCTTTGCATTCGCATTGCCCGAAAAAAAGAAAATAAAGATCTTCATTGCCGGCGATTCTACGGCCAGCATTAAAGAAACAAAAACTTATCCCGAAACAGGATGGGGAATGCCCTTTGTTTATTTCTGGGATTCATCTGTAACAGTTGTGAACAGGGCGAAGAACGGAAGAAGTACCAAAACATTTATCACTGAAGGCTTATGGCAATCTATTTATGACGAAGCCCGCGAAGGTGATTATGTGCTGATCCAGTTTGGACACAATGACGAAGTGCCCACAAAAAAATCTTACACAACGGAAGAAGAGTTTCGGAATAATCTTGCGAAGTACATAAAAGAGTCAAAGAGCAAAAAAGCTATTCCTGTATTACTGACTCCTGTGGCAAGAAGAAAATTTGATTCAACCGGGCATATTGCCGGCTCACATGATGTGTATTCACAGATTGTTCGTGATGTAGCAGGCAATGAAAAAGTGACCTTGATTGATTTGGATAAAAAAAGCCAGGCTTTGTACCAGCAATTTGGTGCTGAATATTCAAAGCTGCTGTTTTTGCAATTGAAGCCAGGTGAACATCCCAATTATCCGGATGGTAAAGATGATAACACGCATTTCAATGAACTGGGTGCAAGATTGATTGCACAGCTAATTTTAAAAGAGATAAAAGAAAAATTACCTGATCTCGCGGAAAGAGTTAGTGTTCCTGTAAAAAAATAGATCAATGACCTTACGAAAGAAAATAATTTATGCATTGTTCCTGGTTTGTTTGATAAGCAGCAGTTCGTTTGCCCAAACAACTAACCCACAGCAATACAAGTATGTATTCACAGTAGCGAAGGATGGCACAGGTGATTATAAATACATCCAGGATGCAATTGATGCCATGCGTGTTTTTCCGTTGGCGCCGGTCACACTGTATATCAAAAATGGGGTGTATAACGAAAAAATTGAACTGCCGGCTAATAACACGGATGTCACGTTTATCGGGGAAAGCGTGGAGAAAACAATCATCACATTCAATGACTACTCCGGCAGGGGAAAGCTAACTACATTCACCTCCTATACGGCAAAAATATCAGGCAACCGTTTCGTGGCGGAGAATATTACGTTTGTTAATTCAGCCGGACCGGTTGGCCAGGCTGTTGCATTGTATGTAGATGCTGATAAAGCCGTTTTTAAAAACTGCCGTTTTATAGGTAACCAGGATACGATTTATGCATCCGGGGAAAATTCACGTCAGTATTTTTTGAATTGTTTTATGGAGGGCACCACCGATTTTATTTTTGGTCCTGCCACAGCCGTATTTCAACATTGCACCATCCGGGCAAAATCCAATTCATATATTACGGCGGCCAATACTCCGGCTGGGAAAAAATTCGGCTTTGTTTTTTTGGATTGTAAAGTAATCGCTGATTCGGCAGTCAATAAACTCTATCTCGGTCGTCCCTGGCGGGCCTGGTCCAAAACTGTTTTTATCCACTGCGAACTTCCCAAAGTTATTGTGGCAGCAGGATGGGATAACTGGGGTAATCCCGAAAATGAAAAAACAGTTTACTATGCAGAGCACAAGAATACAGGTACAGGAGCCGATACGACGCAACGGGTAGCCTGGTCAAAACAACTCAGCGATAAAGACGCGAAGGATTATACACTTGAAAGTATTTTTTTGGGATGTAATCCGTCTATGCTGCAAGAGACAGACTGGTTTTCTAAAATCAGGACAAAACCGTTTGAGTGGTCCGCCGATAAAAAATAGATCAAACAGATGAAACATAAAATCATATTGACCCTTTTTCTCTTCTTATCCTGTTATAAAATTAATGCGCAGGATAAATTGATCTCTAAGGTCTGGGTATCCGATAATGGTAACGGCACCTACAAGAACCCTGTCATCAATGCTGATTATTCTGACCCTGACGCCATCAGGGTGGGAGATGATTATTATATGATTTCATCCAGCTTTAATCATATACCCGGTTTACCAATCCTTCATTCAAAAGACCTGGTAAACTGGACAATCATCGGGCATGCATTGAAAAGACAACCGCCATTCGATCATTTCAGTAAAGTACAACATGGCAATGGTGTATGGGCCCCGGCTATCCGTTATCATAAAAGCGAATTTTATATCTACTATCCTGATCCGGATTTTGGTATTTACATGATCAAAGCAAAAAATATCACAGGTCCCTGGTCCGATCCTGTATTGGTAGAAGGTGGGAAAGGATTAATCGATCCCTGCCCGTTGTGGGATGATGATGGGAAAGTATATCTCACCCATGCGTATGCTGGCAGTCGTGCGGGTATCAAAAGCATCGTAGTTGTTAAAGAAATGAACAAGGAGGGAACACGAACTATTGATGGAGGTGTTATGGTATATGATGGGCATGATCTTGATCCAACCATTGAGGGACCTAAAGTGTATAAACGAAACGGCTGGTATTATTTGTTTGCGCCTGCAGGTGGAGTGAGTACTGGGTGGCAACTGGTATTGCGAAGCAAAAATATCCATGGACCTTATGAAAGAAAAGTCGTGATGGACCAGGGATCAACAACTGTAAATGGCCCGCACCAGGGCGCATGGGTAGACACGAAGACCGGTGAACATTGGTTCCTGCATTTCCAGGATAAGGAAGCGTACGGAAGAGTGGTTCATCTTCAGCCGATGAAATGGATTAATGACTGGCCGGTGATTGGAATCGATAAAGACGGTGATGGAAAAGGCGAGCCCGTTTTAACTTATAAAAAACCAAACCTAGGTAAAACCTATCCCATTAAAACTCCCGCTGATTCAGATGAGTTCAATAATTCAGCAATCGGATTGCAATGGCAATGGCAGGCTAATGCAAAGCCTTATTGGGCTTTTCCATCAAATGGTCAATTGAGGTTGTTCTCTTATCCAATAGCCGATAGTGTGAAAAACTATTGGGATGTGCCTAATTTATTGATGCAAAAATTTCCGGCCGATGAATTTATTGTGACGACGAAAATTTCGTTTAAGCCCCGCCTGGACGGTGAGAAAGCTGGACTGATCATATTGGGCGCAGATTACGCCTATGTGGCTGTAGAAAAAAGGAAAGAGGGTCATTATATTTCTTATAGCAGCTGCAAAGAAGCGGATAAAGGAAAAGACGAGACAGTACAGGACGGTCAAAGGATAAGCAATACGGATATTTATTTTCGGGTGATTGTTGGCAAGGGAGGGGTATGTGAGTTCAGTTATAGTGAGGACGGAAAAACATTTAAAGCAATAGGCGATAAGTTAACAGCAAAGCCCGGTCGGTGGGTTGGGGCTAAAGTTGGTTTGTTTTGTACAAGAACTGCGAAAACAAATGATTCAGGCTTTGTAGATGTGGATTGGTTTAGGGTTGAAAACCGGCCCCCTCTAAATCTCCCCCAATAAGGGAGACTTGCAAAGCACAGCCCTCGCTTTTCGGAAATGCTGATAATAGTCGGTAACTCCGAAAATGCTGGGTAGCGACCTGAAGATGATGTGGTAGATATGAAGTTTGGCTTTGCAATGCAGCACCGTTCCCTCTCCACCGGAGAGGGAAAAGAAGGGAGAGGCCAGAACCTTGAAGAGTGGGACCCCGAGTTCTGTCGCTTCGCTCCTCGTCGGGGCAGGCGCAAGGAACGATGCTATGAAAATCTAAAGCTGGTAACAAAAAATATTTTAATAAAACGATCATTGCCATGGAACGCCGCACATTTATGAAATTTACCGCTGCCGCTGGCGCAGCTTTGATGTTGAATCCTTTTGAATCTTTCGCTATTCCTCCCGGAAAAAAAATAAAACTGGCCTTAGTCGGTACGGGCGCCCGTGGATCGAGCCTGTGGGGAAGAAGCATGGTTAAAACTTTTGGTGATGTAACCGAGTTTGTCGGTTTATCGGATATTAATCCGGGGAGATTGGAGTATGTGAAAAAAATGATGGAGGTAAGTTGCCCGACCTTCAGCAATTTTGAACAGATGGTGAGGGAAACAAAACCGGATTATGTAATTGTAACCACTGTCGACGCTACCCACGATGAATTTATTGAAAAAGCGCTGGATATGGGTGTGAATGTGATCACTGAAAAGCCAATGACCACGGATGAAGTAAAATGTAAAAGGATTTTGGATGCCGAAAAAAGATCCGGCAAAAAGGTGATTGTTGCATTTAATTATCGTCACAGTGTGCATAATATGCAGCTAAAAGAATTGTTAGCAGCCGAACGGGTAGGTAAAATCACTTCGGTTGATTTCAACTGGTACCTGAATGTGCATCATGGTTCTGATTATTTCAGGAGGTGGCATGGCCGTATGGCAAATAGTGGATCACTCTGGGTGCATAAGGCTACTCATCATTTTGACCTGTTGAACTGGTGGCTGAATTCGGAACCGGTAGAGGTTTCAGCCTTTGGTACACTGGATCATTATGGAAAAAACAATCCCTTCCGTGGAAAAAAGTGCCGCGGTTGTGAATACAAGGATAAATGCAAATTTTACTGGGATATCACGAAGGAAAAAGAACAGATGGATTTATATGTAAACAATGAGCACCATGATGGTTATATAAAAGATGGTTGTGTCTGGAGTGATGAAATCGATATATACGATAAGATGTCGGCCCAAATTGTATATGCCAATGGTGTGGTCGTCAATTATTCACTCACTACCTATTCTCCCTATGAAGGGTGGCAGATCGCCTTTAATGGATTGAAAGGAAGAATAGAAACCTGGGAAGATATTCCTTACCTGCAAAAAACACCGGAAGACCAGGCCAAACGACATGCCATCGAAATGTCGAATGCAGATGATGCTATTGCCGGGGAAGTGCGGGAAATACTGGCAATGGATAACTTTGGAAAAGGTTTTGAGGTGTACACCACTCCTAAAATAAGGGGAGGTCATGGTGGTGGTGATATCCGGATGCAGCGCAGGATGTTTGTGGATACCAATGACAATCCACATCATGTGATGGCAGGAACAAGGGAAGGAGCCATGTCGATTTTGATTGGTATTGCGGCAAGAAAAAGTATTCAACAAAAACGGCCGGTAAAAATTTCCGAATTAACGGATTTGGTTCCCATGGCCAACAGATTCTAAAAAAAATGATCCATGATAAAACAATTAACCGTAACATTTTTATTGCTCATCACAATGATCAACGTCTATGCCCAAAATAAGGAGGAAGCAGCAGTCAGCAACGCTGTTGAACAATTACGGAAGGCGATGATTGATGGTAACAAAGCGGAATTAGAAACCATTGCTTCAGATAAACTGAGTTATGGCCACAGCAGCGGCTACGTAGAAGGCAAAACGGAATTTGTTGACAAGATAGCCACGGGTAAATCCGATTTTGTAACGATCGAATTAAAAGATCAGACTATTAGTGTCAGCGGCAAAGCCGCCGTCGTCCGGCATAAGTTGAATGCGACAACCAATGATAATGGAAAACCCGGTGAAGTTCACCTGGCCATTTTATTGGTCTTTCAAAAGGAAAATAAGCAATGGAAGTTGCTGGCCAGGCAAGCCGTTAAAACAGCTCAATAAGGGTTTTGATTAAATCAACTGAATGATTGGCGCTGGGATGGTATCGATACCGGTAACGATTGCGTAAATAAAGAGTTATAACTGGCCTGTTATGAATGACTTTCAGAGTAAACTTGCGTTACAAACCAGGTGTTTGTATAACGATTAATTGACATAATGAAAAAGCTTTTCTTTTTTCTTGTTGCAGTAGTGTCTGTTAGTGTTGCTTCATCACAATTTGGGATGAAGTTGCCCGTGGTGGTTGCTCCTAAATTCAAAAAGGATACGCTGAGTGTTGTTAAGTACGGTGCTATACCGGATGGCAATACATTAAATACAAAAAGTATTAACACCGCTATTGATGCGATCAGTAAAAAAGGTGGCGGCGTCGTGCTTATTCCTGCCGGGTTGTGGCTTACAGGCCCAGTGGTGTTGAAAAGCAATGTCAATCTTCACTTGGCTGGAGGTGCTACGTTGTTGTTTACAAAAGATAAAAATGAATATCCATTAATAGAGGCTAATTGGGAAGGCCTGCCGCAAATGAGAAATCAATCACCTATTTCGGCTACCGGTGCTACCAATATCGCAATAACTGGAAAAGGCATCATCGATGGGAACGGTGATGTATGGCGGGCGGTAAAAAAAGATAAACTGACCGGGAGCCAATGGAAAAAACTGGTTGCTTCAGGCGGTGTATTGAGTGAAGATCAAAAAACATGGTACCCTTCTGAAGGATTTATGAAAGGCTCAAAGATGCCGGCCAATCCCGGTATCATCGGCAAGGATGCAGCGTTCTATGAGAGTATTAAAGATTTTCTTCGGCCCAACTTGCTTTTACTTACTAACTGTAAATATATTTTGCTGGAAGGTGTCACTTTTCAAAACTCGCCGGCCTGGTGCCTGCATCCGCTGATGAGTGAACACCTTACGGTAAGAAATGTTTTTGTCAAAAACCCCTGGTATGCGCAAAACGGCGATGGTATTGATGTGGAAAGTTGTAAAAATGTGTTGATCGAAAATTCGGTGTTTGACGTGGGAGATGATGGCTTGTGTATGAAAAGTGGGCGGGATGCTGAAGGAAGAAAAAGAGCTATGCCTACGGAAAATGTGATCATTCGGGGTTGCACTGTGTATTCATCCCATGGTGGATTTGTGATTGGCAGTGAAATGAGTGGTGGCGCAAAAAATATTTATGTGAGCAATTGCACGTTTGTTGGAGCTGATATCGGGCTGCGTTTTAAAACGACCAGGGGCCGTGGTGGTATCGTGGAGAATATCTTCATCAAGGATATTTATATGAAGGATATTCCTGCCGAAGCCATTCTTTTTGATATGTATTATATGGCTAAAGATCCGGTAGTACTAGCCGGCGAAAAAAGAGAATTGCCAAAAGTGGAATTCAAATCTGTTGATGAAACAACGCCGCAGTTTCGCAACTTTCATATCAGCAACGTGTATTGCAACGGCGCCGAAAAGGCCATCTTTGTTCGTGGTCTTCCTGAAATGCATGTGAAGAACATTGTACTGGAAAATATGGTGCTACAGGCCAAAAAAGGTATTGACGTGCAAGAGGCGACCGGCATTACTTTCAAAAATATCAGGGTAATAAGCAATGAAACGAACCCTGTAGTTGATATCGTGCAAAGCGATAAATTGACTTTTGATAAGATCACCTATAAAGACAACTCAGAGTTATTGTTCCGGGTCAGTGGCGACAGGAGTAATGCTATCAATATTAAAAACACTGATGCCACCAGGGCGAAAGAGAAGATCGTGTATGAATTAGGAGCAACAGAAAAAAGCGTAACCGTAAAATGAAGAAGATTTTCCGCATAGCAGCTTTTGTTTTATTTGTTTGCCTGGCAACAGATTTGGTTGCTCAACAAAAAGCTTTGTCTGAACAAGTGGCCGAAACCGTGATGAACAGGTGGAAGGATTCTTTCGCATTGGGAAGCCAGGCAAAATGGTCCTATGACATGGGTGTTATCTTAAAAGGTTTCGAAGGTATTTGGAGAAACACCGGCGATGTGAAATATTATAACTATATCCAGAAGCAAATGGATTATTTCGTTCAGGACGATGGTTCCATCAAAACATACCGGCCCGATGAATATAATATTGATCATATCAATAATGGAAAGCTGGTCCTGCTTCTTTATAGGGTGACACAAAAAGAAAAATACCTGAAAGCAGCGAAGTTATTGAGAGAGCAACTGCATACACATCCGCGTACCAAAGAAGGTGGGTTCTGGCATAAGAAAATTTATCCTAACCAGATGTGGCTGGATGGGCTATACATGGGCTCACCTTTTTATGCGGAGTACGCCAATTTGATGAACGAGGATACAGCGTTCAATGATGTGGCCAAACAATTTATCTGGATGGAAAAACATGCGAGGGATGCAAAGACAGGTTTGCTCTACCATGCATGGGACGAAAGCCGTCAGCAACAGTGGGCCAATAAACAAACAGGCACTTCTTCGTTGTTTTGGGCAAGAGCAATGGGTTGGTATGCTACGGCATTGGTAGATGCTTTAGATTGGTTTCCTGAAAATCATCCGAAACGAAAAAACCTTATCGGTATTCTGAACCGGCTGGTGAATGCAGTTGAAAAAGTACAGGACCCCAAAACCGGTCTGTGGCTGGATATTTTGAATTACAATGGGCCGGGCAAGGAAAAAAACTATTTCGAAGCGTCGGCGAGCAGCCAGTTTGTGTATGCCGTTGCCAAAGGAGTTAGAAAAGGATATTTGCCAGCTACTAAACTTTCGATAGCAAAAAAAGGATATGCTGGTATCGTTAAAGAATTTATCAAAGTAGAAGATGGTCAAACCAATTTGCATGGCACAGTGAAAGTAAGCGGACTTGGTGGCAATCCATATCGTGATGGTAGCTTTGCTTATTATATGAGTGAAGATGTTATTGTTAATGATCCCAAGGGACTCGGCGCTTTTTTACTGGCAAGTAATGAAATGGAGATGTTGCCAACACAATCGGCGGGGAAAGGCAAAACAATTTTACTCGACCGGTATTTCAACAGTGAAAAAAGAAAAGGCCCCGGAGGAAATTTGGGTTACTGGCATTATATATGGGAAGAATATTCACATCCCGGCTTTGCGGGTTTAGGGCATATTTTTAACAAGTACGGCGCTAAGCTGGCTTCTTTAGATGCGGCGCCAACTGCTGATAATCTGAGGAAAGCGTCTGTATATATTATCGTAGATCCCGATCACCTGAAAGATAATCCCAAACCGAATTATATGTCGTCAAAAGATGTAAAAGCGATTAGTGATTGGGTAAGAGCAGGAGGGGTGTTGTTACTGATGGCAAATGACAGTGCTAATTGTGACCTCCGGCATTTTAATAAACTGAGTGAGACCTTTGGCATTCACTTTACGGACCTGAGCAGAAATATGGTTAAAAACGACGCTTACGAAACAGGCGTGGTAATACCCAATGACAAAAAGGTTTTCAGTGATAGCTATAAAATGTATTTGAAGGAAATTAGCGTGTTGACGGTTAAATCTCCTGCTAAAGCGTTAGTGACAAAAGATAACGAAGTGATTATTGCGGTAGCAAAGTATGGAAAGGGCAGTATATTGGCAGTGGGCGATCCGTGGTTATATAATGAATACCTCGACGGTAGAAAACTACCGGCCGAGTATCCCAACTTTAAAGCTGCAACTGATTTGGTGAAGTGGTTGCTTCTGCAAAGTAAAAAGTGAGAAGTGAAAAGTGAAAAGAAAGAAAACATATAGTTTATTGATTGGAGCGTTAATGCTTTTTCTTGATGCGCCGGCTCAGAAAAAAATTGTCGTTGATGCCAGCGGCAAGGGCGATTTCAAAACTATACAGGGAGCCGTCAACTCCATTGCCGGTTCGTCGGCTGAACCACGAACGATATTTATAAAAAATGGGATCTATAACGAAAAGCTTTATATCGAAAAAAGCAATATAGTATTTGAAGGAGAGAGCAGGGAAGGAACGATCATTATTCAATCTGTTGCAAGAGATGAATGGCGCTGCGGACACAGCGATGATTGGGGTGTTGCGACAATGAATGTAGGCGCCGATGATATAACGCTGAAGAATTTGACGATCACCAACAATTTTGGATTTGATTACCGGGAAAAAACTATTCACTGCGCCACCAGCACTGCAGACAATAAGGAGCAAAAATTGAGAAGAGATGGCCACCAGATGGCATTAAGAACAATGAATGCAACAAAAATGAAAGCCATCAATTGTCATTTCAAAGCATTTGGCGGAGATACAGTGAGTCCCTGGAATGTGGATGACGGCATGTGGTATTTCAAGGATTGCGTGATGGAAGGCGGTGTTGACTTTTATTGCCCGCGGGGATGGGCCTGGGCCGAAAATTGTGAATTCATTACCCACACGGGCACTGCGGCTATCTGGCATGACGGTTCCAAAGCAGAAGATTCCAAAACGGTGTTGGTTAAATGTAGCTTCAAAGGTTATGATGGTTTTTTATTGGGCCGTTACCATCGCGATGCGCAATTCTACCTCATCAATTGTGAGTTTGCCAGGAATATGAGGGATTCTGCCATTTATCGTGTACAAACTGCCAATATCATTCAATGGGGCGAAAGAATATATTATTATAATTGTCATCGTGAAGGAGGGAATGATTTTAAGTGGTATGCAAACAATCTTCCTGCTTCGGTAGATGCAGGTAATATAAATGTAAAATGGGTTTTTAAAAACAGGTGGAATCCTGAGGAGAATTGATAACTATGCAACTGTCTAAAAAGAATTTGAAAGCGATTGACCCGAAAAATGCCGTGGTCATTCCGGATGAAAGTTTATTTGCATTGCCTGAAAAGGTATTGCAGTTCGGCACGGGAGTACTTCTTCGTGGCTTGCCTGACTATTTTATTGATAAGGCTAACCGCCAAAATATTTTCAATGGAAGAGTTGTGGTCATAAAGTCAACAGCCAGCGGTGGAGCCGATGCGTTTGACCAGCAGGATGGTCTATATACGCTTTGTGTAAGAGGAATAGAAGATGGTAATACCATTGAAGAAAACATTGTTCACTCCGCCATCAGCAGGGTTCTGTCGGCTGCTACGCAATGGGAAGAGATTTTAAAATGTGCCGCTAATCCGGATATGCAGGTGATCATTTCCAATACAACCGAAGTGGGCATTGTGCTGGATGCAGACGACGACCTGCAGGCATCTCCACCACGATCTTTTCCTGCCAAGCTATTGGCGTTTTTATATAAGCGCTACAGGGCTTTCAACGGCGATCCTTCTAAAGGTATGGTGATCATTCCTACCGAACTGATCACGGATAACGGGACGAAACTGGAAGCGATTGTTGAAGAGTTGGCTCATCAAAATAATCTGGAATATGCATTCATGGACTGGTTAGAAAATGCTAATTATTTCTGCAATTCGTTAGTAGATCGCATTGTGCCGGGTAAGTTGCCTGCTGCCATGCAGTCAAAGATGGATGCAGAAACAGGTTATACGGATGAGCTCATGATCATGAGTGAAGTATATCGTTTATGGGCCATTGAATCAGATAAAAAACAGGTGAAGGAAATATTGTCATTCAGCGAGGCGGACAAAGGTGTAATCATTACGGATGACATTGAATTTTTCCGTGAATTAAAACTTCGCTTGTTGAACGGTTCGCATACGTTTAGTTGCGGCTTAGCTCACCTGGCCGGGTTTCAAACAGTGAAGCAGGCAATGGACGATGAGAATTTTTCTGCCTATATCAGTCATCTCATGATGCAGGAAATAGCACCTTCGATCACCAACGCTAATCTCAGTATTGAAGCTGCAAAGGATTTTGCAGCAAAAGTGTTGGATCGTTTTCGCAATCCCCATATAGATCATCAATGGTTGAGTATTACAATGCAGTATTCATCCAAAATGAAATTGCGGAATATCCCCGTGATCAAAAAATACCTGGATCGTTTTGGTACGGTGCCGGGCTATATGGCGACGGGTATGGCTGGGCACCTGTTGTTTATGAAGGCAGAACGGGCTGATGATGGCAAGTATTATGGAGAGATGAATGGCAAACGATATCATATCAACGACGATAATGCAGCCTGGTTTGCTGAAAAATGGCAAACTGCAACCAGTACTCACCAATTAGTAGCAGATATTTTATCCGATGAGGCATTTTGGGAAACTAACCTTGGCAACCATGCTGATTTTACTGCAGCGGTTTCCGGTAAATTGCAGGAGTTAATTGATAACGGCGTGGTTGCTGTATTGAAACAAATTTCACAACCGGCAAAATCGATAGCAAATTGATGAAACCGAATGTATTGAAAATTCATCCGAAGGATAATGTGCTGGTGGCGCTTAAAAACTTATCAAAAGGCGAGTCGGTACAGTACGAAAATGAAACCTTTGTTTTGGCGGATGATATAGCGGCGAAACATAAGTTTTTTGTGAACGATATGAAGGCAGGCGATGAAGTGATTATGTATGGAGTACTGGTAGGTAAGGCGCAGCATGATATTCCTGCTGGTGGGCTCATGACGACGCAAAATGTTAAGCATGCTGCTGAACCATTTGCCTACAGACCCTATCATTATAAATGGCAGGCCCCGGATGTTAGCAAATTCAGGAACCGCACTTTTAATGGTTACCACCGTAGTGACGGGAGAGTTGGCACAGCTAATTATTGGCTATTTATTCCAACTGTTTTTTGTGAGAACAGGAATCTCGATGTGATTCGGGAAGCCCTGCACAACGAACTGGGCTATGCCGTCACCGATAAATACAAACAAAAAACACATCAGCTTATAGAGCTTTATAAGAAGGGTGAAGATATCACTTCCGCCGACCTTTCTCCCTCTTCTTCGGAGAGGGCCGAGGTGAGGTTATTTAAAAATGTGGATGGTATTAAATTTTTAAATCACCAGGGCGGATGTGGAGGTACCCGGCAGGATGCGGCTATTTTAAGCAAACTATTAGCAGCCTATGCTGATCATCCCAATGTTGCAGGTGTCACGGTGTTAAGCCTGGGTTGTCAGAATCTCCAGGTAAAGGATTTTCAAAATGATTTGAATCAGCGCAATCCAAATTTTGACAAACCGCTATACATTTTTGAGCAACAGCAATCGCAAAGCGAAGAGCAATTGATAACCGAAGCGATTCGCAAAACGTTTTTAGGTTTGATTGAAGCAAACAAACTTGAAAGAAAGCCGGCTTCGCTGGATAAAATGGTGGTAGGCGTAAAATGCGGTGGTAGTGATGGTTTCAGTGGTATCTCTGCTAATCCTGCTGTGGGGTATTTTTCTGATATGATGGTAGCCCTGGGTGGTAAAGTATTGCTGGCGGAGTTCCCCGAACTATGTGGTGCTGAACAAAACTTAATCGATCGTACAAAGGATGAAGCAGCGGCAAAAAAATTTATTCATTTGATGACCGCTTATAGTGAGGCTGCTACGAAAGTCGGATCGGGGTTTCACATGAACCCTTCGCCCGGCAATATAAAAGATGGATTGATAACGGATGCTATCAAGAGCGCCGGTGCTGCACGCAAGGGTGGGACTTCACCGGTTGAAGATGTATTGGATTACACAGAGCCGGCCGTAAAGCCTGGACTAAACTTGGTTTGTACTCCTGGCAATGATGTGGAAGCTACAACTGGTAAAGCTGCCAGCGGCGCTACGCTTATTTTATTCACAACCGGGCTTGGAACTCCGACAGGAAATCCGGTTTGCCCAACTATTAAAGTAGCTACCAATTCTTCTCTTGCAAAACGAATGAGTGATATTATTGATATTGACTGCGGACCGATTGTAGAAGGAGATAAGACAATTGAACAAATGGGAGAAGAAATACTGGAATATTGTATCAAAGCCGCCAGTGGTGAAGTGATACCCAAAGCTGTGCAACTAAACCAGGATGATTTCATTCCATGGAAGAGGGGTGTGAGTTTGTAATGCCTATTCAGCCTCCTCCCGATCCCGACGAAATGTCGGGACCACCAAAGCGCAGCCCTCGCTTTTCGATGACTTCAATAAATTATCGGAGTCTTCGAAATAGCTGAGCAGAGTTATAATGTTGATGTGGTAGTTATGAAGTGTGGGTTTGCAACGCGGCACCGCTCCTTCCCTTTTGGGGAAGGAGAAGGAGGATGTGGCCGAAAAGTATTGGAGAGGAACGTTTCCCCTCCTTGGAGGGGCGAACTTAGGAAACTCACTACTGTAGTAAACAGGGGTGGGTTGCCAAATAGCGAACAGAACGATGAAGAGTGCGACGTGCCTACCGGCAGGCAGGCGCAACGGAAGCTCAATAGTAGTACTGCAGTTGGTACAAAAAATAAAAAAGTAGTATGAAAAAATTTTTAGACGAAAATTTTTTGTTGCAAAATAAAACGGCTCAACAGCTTTACCATGATTTTGCGAAGCAAATGCCGGTGATCGATTATCATAATCATTTGCCACCGGAGCAGATCGCTAATGATATCAATTTTGAAAACCTGACACAGGCCTGGTTGTATGGCGATCATTATAAGTGGAGAGCGATGCGCATCAATGGTATCAATGAAGATTATTGCACCGGCAAAGCAGGCGACTGGGAAAAATTTGAACAATGGGCAGCAACCGTTCCTAACACTTTAAGAAACCCTTTGTATCACTGGACACACCTGGAACTGCAGCGTTATTTTGATGTTCACGATATCTTGAATCCTGCCAGTGCCAGTAAAATATATGAAACATGCACGGCCAAGTTGCAATCGGCGGAGTATAGTGTGAAGGGATTATTGCAAAAAATGAACGTGGAGGTTCTCTGTACCACCGATGATCCTGTTGACTCTCTTGAATATCATCAAAAGATCAGGGATGATGAGTTTTCCATAAAAGTGTTGCCGGCCTTCCGGCCAGATAAGGCAATGAATGTGGACGATGCTGTGTCCTTTAATCAATACCTCGGCAAACTGGAGGCTGCATCGAATGTTTCGGTCAACAGCTTTGCTGATTACCTCGATGCATTAAAAAAGCGTCATGACTTTTTTGCTGCTATGGGCAGCTCAGTATCCGATCATGGTCTTGAGAATATTTATGCCGAAGACTATACCGAGGCGGCTATTAAGTCAATTTTTGACAAGATCCGCTCCGGCAAAAATCTTTCGACAGAAGAAAATCTCCGGTTCAAAAGCGCTATGCTGGTGATTTTTGCTGAATGGGATTGGGAAAAAGGTTGGGTGCAGCAATATCATTTGGGAGCATTAAGAAATAATAACAGTCGCAGGTTATCACAACTTGGACCCGATACTGGTTGGGATAGCATCGGCGATTTTGCGCAGGCAAGATCCATGGCCAAATTTTTAAACCGCCTGGATGCTGACAATAAGCTGGCTAAAACAATTATCTATAATCTTAATCCCGCAGATAATGAAGTAATGGCAACCATGATTGGTAATTTCAACGACGGATCAGTTGCTGGTAAAGTACAATGGGGATCGGCATGGTGGTTTTTAGATCAGAAAGATGGAATGATTACGCAAATCAACGCATTGTCCAATATGGGACTGCTTAGCCGGTTTATCGGCATGTTGACCGATAGTCGTAGTTTTCTTTCATTCCCAAGACACGAGTATTTTAGAAGAATTCTTTGCAATTTGTTTGGCGAAGAAATTGAAAATGGAGAATTGCCCAATGATATTCCATGGACTGGAAAGATAATACAGGATATTTGTTACAATAATGCCCGCGACTATTTTAAATTTGAATCTTTAAGTCTGCCAATGGCAGAAAAGCAAACAACATTTTAAAATAGTCATACTTAATGCAAACATTGGAATTATTTAGTCTCGCAGGCAAAACTGCAGTTGTAACAGGATGTGATACCGGCATCGGACAAGGAATGGCCATTGCGCTGGCAGAAGCAGGAGCTGATATTATCGGCACTTCACGGGTTGGTGATTATACAGCTACACAAAAAGCAGTAGAAGAAGCCGGCCGAGAATTTACGTATTATAAACTTGATATTTCCGAAAGAGATCAATTGTATACGTTCGTTAACAAGGTAAAGGCTGAACACAGCAGAATTGACATATTGGTCAGTAATGCGGGCACTATTATGCGGAAGCCGGCAGCGGAACATCCTGATGAATATTGGGACAAAGTGATTTCGATCAACCTGGATGCCCAATTTATTTTGGGTCGTGAATTTGGAAAACATATGATTGAAAAAGGCGGTGGTAAAATTATTTATACCTGTTCACTGCTTAGTTTCCAGGGAGGAATTAATGTACCCGGATATACTGCATCCAAATCGGCGGTGGCAGGTTTGGTAAGAGCATTTGGAAACGAATGGGGTAGCAAAGGTGTTTGTGTAAATGGTATTGCACCGGGTTATATCGAAACAAATAATACCCAGGCTTTGCGTGAAGACCCTGATAGAAATCAATCAATTTTAGCCCGTATACCTGTCGGACGTTGGGGAGTTCCGGATGATTTCAAAGGGCCTGTTGTTTTCCTGGCGTCTGATGCGTCCAATTATGTAAATGGCACTGTGTTGTTTGTAGATGGTGGATGGATGGCCCGATAGCCTTTTTTATCTATGATTTTTATTGATCAAGTGCAGATAAGTTTCTGTCATTGTAAAATGTTTAGCAGCTTTATTTAGCATCGCAGGTTAGCGGTTATATACAGGTAATCATTATTTTCGATGATTAATGTAAAAAGTAAATTATTGAACAAAAAATGAAACTTCATTATACAAATAATATTCAATTTTCACCGGTTGAAAATGAGGGCATGGGCATTCGCTTTGCTATTAGCCAAAACGAGACGAAACATTTTGACACGGACCGGCTCCGGGAAAATTTTTTGGTATCGCCACTTATGCAGGATGATACAATTCAATTGACCTATACACATTATGACAGGGTGATTATCGGTGGTGCAAAACCGATGAGCAAATCCATACAGCTTCCGAATCACCCGGAGTTAAGAGCTGAATATTTTTTGGAAAGAAGGGAATTAGGGATCATCAATGTTGGGGGAAAGGGTAAGGTTGTGCTCGATGGACAATCTTTTGAATTGAATAAACTGGACTGTGTATATGCTGGAAAGGGCACAAGAGAAGTGAGTTTTTCCAGTGATCAATCTGCTGACCCGGCTATATTTTATCTGTTATCGGCGCCGGCTCATGCCACTTATCCCAATACAAAATTTACAAAAGAGCAGGCAGCACCCGTTAACTTAGGCGCAGCTGAAACATCTAATAAAAGAACTGTGTATAAATACATTCACCTCGATGGCATCCGAAGCTGCCAACTGGTGATGGGCCTGACGGTTTTGGAAGCCGGTAGTGTTTGGAATTCTGTTCCACCGCATACCCATACCCGCAGAATGGAAGTTTATTTTTATTTTGACTTGGGAGAACAACATCGCATCTTCCATTTCATGGGCGAACCGCAACAAACAAGGCATATTGCTATGGCCAATCACGAAGCCGTTATTTCGCCTCCCTGGAGCACCCATTTTGGCTGCGGCACCAGCAATTACGGTTTTATCTGGGGAATGGCCGGTGAAAATTTAGTGTATACAGATATGGATGCTGCTCCTGTGCATGAATTAAAATAAAATGAGTAAAATTTTTTGTTTTGGTGAAATACTGTTGCGGATGAGTCCTGTGCTAAACAGGAAATGGATCAGCGAAGCATCAATGCCGGTGTATGTTGGCGGAGCTGAATTGAATGTAGCTACAGCTTTGGCCAAGTGGGAGTTGCCGGTTATGTATGGTACGGCCATGCCGGATAATTATTTCAGCAAAGAGATCATTGATGAATTGCAGGCAAAGAATATTGACACATCTGCTATTCATTTTTCAGGTGACCGGATTGGAATATATTATTTACCGCAGGGTGCTGATTTAAAAAATGCAGGAGTTATTTATGACAGGGCTCACTCATCTTTCGCATCATTACAGCCCGGCATGATCAAGTGGGATGAGGTGTTGAAGGATTGTAATTGGTTTCATTTTAGTGCCATCAGTCCTGCATTGAATGAAAATGCCGCACTGGTTTGTAAAGAGGCATTGAAAGCCGCATCAGCCAGGGGAATAAAAATTTCTGTTGATTTGAATTACCGGGCCAAGCTTTGGCAATATGGCAAGCAGCCGGAAGATGTGATGCCGGAATTGGTACAATACTGTGATGTGATCATGGGAAACCTCTGGGCCGTAGAAAGCCTGTTAGGAATTTCATCACCCATCAAAAGCAGTGAAGGAAAAAGCAGCGATGAACTTATAGAGGCTACCGGCAACAGTATGCTGCAACTACATAAGCATTATAAAAAGGCTTCCAGCTTCGCCTATACATTTCGGTTACAAAACGATTATTGGGCCGTCTTGCAGTATGGAGCCGAAATGACTGTCTCAAAAAAGTTTGTGATCGACGAGGTAGTGGATAGAGTAGGAAGCGGAGACTGTTTTATGGCTGGCTTGATTTACGGACTTTATCATCAGCATCAGTCGAAAGACATTATCAATTTTGCCGCAGCGGCTGCCGTGGGTAAGTTGTATGAAACAGGGGATGCTACCCAGCAAACGGTACAGCAGGTAAAAGCGAGAATATAAATGAAACGAACGGAGCGTAGCTATATAAAAATTATTCTTTCATAGTTTTTAAACTATTCGCAACAGCGGATCGGAGACAAACAACATGCAGAATGCCATAGGAAAATACACAAAAGATGAACTCGCCGGGAATTTGGGAGAAACAAGCAGTGCGCAGAGTGCTGTCGGAAAATACAGGTGGACTATTTGTGCTCTTTTATTTTTTGCTACGACTGTCAATTATCTTGACCGGCAGGTGCTGAGTTTGCTGCAGCCCTATTTGTCCAGCCCGGAAATGTTCAATTGGACCAATACGGATTATGCAAATATTACCGCCGTGTTTCAGTTTGGCTATGCTCTTTCCATGTTGTTTGCAGGTAGGATAATTGACAAGTTGGGAACCAAAAATGGTTATGCGTGGGCTATAGTTATTTGGTCGTTGGCTGCCATCATTCATGCTGCTGCCATACCAATTGGTGAAGCTATGTCTGCTGTTTTAGGATGGTTTGGAATCGCGGGATTTTCGATATCGGTTTTGGGTTTTATGTTTTCGAGAGCCATACTCGCATTTGGCGAAGCGGGAAATTTTCCCGCCGCTATCAAAGCAACAGCGGAATATTTTCCGAAGAAAGAAAGGTCGTTAGCAACCGGCATCTTTAATTCCGGTGCGAATGTGGGCGCAATACTGGCGCCGCTTACAGTGCCCTGGATACAGTTGAACTGGGGATGGGACTGGGCTTTTATCATCATGGGGATCATCGGATTTATATGGTTGTTGTTTTGGTGGATATATTATGAAAAGCCTCAACGACAAAAGAGATTGTCGGCGGCTGAACTCGCTTATATTAGTTCCGGTGAAGAGGAGAAAGCCCCTGAAGTAGCAGAAGAAGAGAAAAAAGTATCCTGGGTAAAATTGTTGCAATACAAGCAAACCTGGGCTTTTGCCTTTGGAAAGTTTATGACAGATGGAGTTTGGTGGTTCTTCTTATTTTGGTTGCCTGCCTATCTCAAAGCACAATACAATATTGTTGACAGAGCAGTAATGCTGCCTCTGGCGACTCTTTATACTATAGCTATGGTGGGGAGTATTATGGGGGGATGGTTCCCGGTTTATTTTATCCGGAAAGGCTATAGGGTATATGATGGCAGAATGAAGGCCATGCTGATGATCGCATTCATTCCTCTTGTCGTTTTATTGGCCCAGCCATTGGGATATATCAGCTATTGGATACCGGTTTTATTGATTGGTATCGGTGCTTCGGCTCACCAGGCATGGAGTGCAAACATATTTACAACGGTATCGGATATGTTTCCCAAAAAGGCTGTTGGATCAGTAGTAGGGATTGGTGGTATGGCTGGTGGTATCGGCGGTGTGGTAATGTCAAAACTGGGCGGTGCATTGTTTGATCATTACAAGGCATTAGGGCATATTGAGACAGGCTATACTATTATGTTCACTATTTGTGCTGTCGCTTACCTGGTGGCCTGGTTGGTTATGAAGTCGCTTGTGCCAAAATACAAACCTATTACAGACCTGTAAGCTCTAAATTCATCAGTAGAAAAAAAGAGAAGCCATGAGCTTCTCTTTTTATTTTCTTGTACAGCTTTTTTGAAATCAGTTGGAGTACTCGATATATACTTTTCGCCCGGTCATGGCGGTCAGTGAATCCAGTGTTCGGCTGGTATCGGAGATGGCCGGAAGTAACATAAATAAGGTGTACTGGATAGAGTCTTTTGTTTCCATCTGTACTTTCCAGCGAATATCAATAAGCTGATTATAACGTTTAAATGCCCTTCTTTTTTTCGCTACCTCTAAAACGTATTTATAATTTTCCGGTGTTGAAACCTGGCTTGTTGAAGAACTACTATCAGTCACAGGCATGGTTACTGTGGGGTCTGGTGTTGCCTCAACGGACTGAACAATATTTTCGCTGGCTGCTGACGTAATTTCAGTTTGTTTGTTCCGCTTAGAAATCACATATCCTCCCCAGATAGTGAATCCAATTCCCAAAATCAGGGCGGCGGCAACAACGGGGCGCTGCCACCCAACTTTTGTTTTTGAACCACTTAAAAACGTGTCATATTTTGAACTTGATTCTTCCAGGGAAACTGGCTGTAAGTCTTCGGCCGTGTTTAATTCTTTTATTTTATCAGTCGACACGGCTATGGATGTAAACTCATATTCTCCTGTTTTCAATTTTGTAAGAATACCGATGCCTTCGAACAGGTAAGGCTTACCCATATTTAAAAACTGTTGGGCCAACTGCAGGTGTGATTCAAGGTCAGACGAAGCCAGTGATTTCATCTTGCCGGTTTTTTCGGCAATAAATTCAATTAGTCCGGCAGATTCTTTTGCCGTTGGTTTGTTTACAAAACTTACTCCTTCCAGGATCGTTTGCCGTTGTTTAGTGTTTTGGAGAGAAGAAATAGCAGAATTGTCTAATACGAAAGTGCCAATAGCGGGAAGATCTAATTGTTTGAAGTTATAAAGGTATTGGGCCAATAAAGATGGTATTTTCACGGCAGTTGGAATTGTAGACACAATATAAATAATTTGATCGGCTGATGCAAGTGTCTGACGCTGATATGTTTTAATTTTGCGCAATTATGCTTACCGAAGACGAGGAAAAGTTTGTTGTGTACTGGGAAAACAACCGGTTTCGCCGCAAAAAACTACTTAAACAACTGGCCATTGGCCTTCCCATATCTGTTGCCATCGTAATTGCCATTTTCATCAATTTTTTTTCCGGCTGGTATAAGAGAGCTGATATGATGATACGTTCCCAAACCTCACTCATATTGGTACTGGTCATTGCGGCCTTACTGATTGTTGTTTTTGTTGCAGTTTTCTCGGCGAAACATCAATGGGATTTAAATGAGCAGCGCTATAAAGAGTTTTTGGCGAAAAAAGAGCGGTCCTGAATTTTTCAGGTTTGCAGCGTTTCGACGGTATATCGGTCTTTATATACAAACTCCTACATTTGCGACTAATTGAAATTGACGTATGAAAAAAGCATTATTCTCTATTTTAATCTTTACCCTGTTTCTCCAATCTTGCAAAAAGAACGAATCAAAATGTGATTATGATCCGTGTACCAACAAAGCCCCTGCTTCAGAGATAGCAAACTTACAGGCCTATATAAGCGCTAATTCAATTACAGCGACCCAGCATTGCAGCGGCGTTTTTTACAATATTGAAACAATAGGTACGGATAAATCGCCAAACCCATGTTCTAATATTTCTTTTAAGTATAAAGGTTATTTAACCAATGGAAATGTATTTGATCAACAAACCACTCCTGTTGATTATAGTCTTGGTAGATTAGTACCCGCCTGGAGAAATGTATTACCAATGATAAAAGCGGGAGGAAGAATGGTAATATATGTTCCACCAAGCCTGGGATATGGCAGCCAGGATTATGGTTCTATTCCTGGCAATTCGATTTTAATTTTTGAAGTTGACCTGGTTGCTGTTCAATAATAGAATTATTGCTTGCTTAAAGGCCTTGAACTGCTATCGGTTCGGGGCTTTTTAATTGTAATTTTGTCGAAACCATTTTTACTTGTCATACGAACCTATATCAGTCTTCGATATTTTTAAAATAGGAATTGGACCTTCCAGTTCACATACGCTTGGTCCATGGAGAGCCGCTCAACGTTTTCTCGAAACACTTAGCTCACGAAATATTCTTTTTGAAGTGGCGGAGATAAAAGTGTTGCTTTATGGCTCATTGGCAAAAACCGGTCATGGCCATGGGACAGATATTGCCGTTCAGTTAGGACTTAGTGGTGATGATCCGGTAACATTTGATGTCAATAACATCCAATCGAAGATAGCCGATATTGCTGCCATGAAAGAGATAGTGTTGGCAGGCAAGCATGAAGTGAAGTTTGACTCCAGGGAAGATATTGAGTTCCTGTTTACAGAATCATTGCCTTATCATCCCAATGCATTAACGTTTTTAGTGAAGTTGAAAAACGGAGATTTAATAGCTGAAACGTTTTATTCCATCGGTGGAGGCTTTGTGATAAAAGAGGGGGAGGGTTCTGTTTCCAATGCCGATTTGCAATTAACCTTCCCGATAAACACGGCAAGTGATCTTCTTCATTGGTGCCGAAAAACGGGGCTAGCCATCCATGAAATAGTGATGGAAAATGAAAATACGTGGAGACCCGAACATGAAACGAACGAAGGCATTTTGAAAATCTGGCAGGTGATGAAAGAATGCATGTACAGGGGATGTCATACCGAAGGCGTATTGCCGGGTGGATTGTCGGTGAGAAGACGTGCCGCTTCACTAAATAAAAAATTATTGCCTGGAGCAGTCTATAAAGATTTTGATTCCTGGGTGGCTGCTATACAGCAAGGCGGCAACGACTTTAAATATACGCTGGATTGGGTCAGTTGTTTTGCATTAGCAGTAAACGAAGAAAATGCATCATTTGGAAGAGTGGTGACTGCGCCTACTAATGGAGCTGCCGGAGTGATCCCCGCCGTACTGCAATACTTTGTTACATTCTGTAATGGTCATAAAGACGAGTCGGTCATTCGGTTCCTGTTAACCGCTGCAGAGATTGGTAGTATTTTCAAAAAAGGTGCGACTATTTCAGCTGCCATGGGCGGCTGCCAGGCAGAGATTGGTGTTTCATCCGCAATGGCTGCCGCGGCATTGACAGAGGCAATGGGCGGAAGCCAGCGGCAAGCTATGATGGCGGCGGAAATTGCTATGGAGCATCATCTCGGGATGACCTGTGATCCAATTGCCGGACTGGTGCAGGTACCCTGCATAGAAAGAAATACGATGGGAGCCATCAAAGCTATCACGGCATCGCAACTTGCTTTGCAGAGTACTCCTGACTATGCCAAAGTTTCATTAGATGCTGTAATAAAAACAATGTGGGACACGGCGCTGGACATGAATAGCAAATACAAAGAAACAGCTGATGGCGGCCTTGCCGTTAATATTCCTATCAGCTTAAGCGAATGTTAGCTAAAAAGTATGTTGAGCGAAGTAGAAGAATCAACTCCTGATATAATTCTCCAATTGATTGATTGTTTCCTTTTGTGCAAGAATAGTTTCCTTCACTACATCACTCATTGAGATAATACCACTGAGCCGGTCCTTTTCAAATACGGGCAGGTATCGAATGTTTTGCTGTGTCATCAGCGACATGCAATGTTCCACGCTGTCTGATGGTTTGATGGAAGGGAAATCCCTGGACATAATTTCTGAAACTATCGTATCGTCGGAATGTTTTCCTTTTAATATCACTTTGCGGGAATAATCTCTTTCTGTTACAATACCTAAAAAATGATCGTTTTCCATCACCACTACAGAACCGATGTTTTTTTCGGCCATCAATTTCAAAGCATCCAATACCGTCGTTTCCGGTAAAACGTTAATGGCTGTGTTTCCTTTCCGGGCAAGAATGTCAGATACCTTATTCATATGCGTGTTTTTGTATGGGGAATTTACGGAAAGATCGAAGCAACCCCAAAAAAAATTAACTACCGGAAAGGGATTGAAATGTTGATACCGGGCATCAATTCAAAAGCGGGTTCTGTTCGGGTTCTTTTGCTTCGATGGCGCTATAATCCCTGATAACATGATACAATGTGTCTCTTTCCACCGGCTTTCTTTTTGCCTGTTTAATAAGAGTGACAAGCTGGGCTGTGTTCATAGAAGGGTTTTGTTCTTCAGAGCCGGCCATGGAGTAGATTTTAGTGGTGTCATCAATAGTGCCATCGATATCATTTACGCCAAATGACAAGGTCAGTTGCGCATTTTGCCTCCCGAGCATAGGCCAGTAGGCTTTTAGGTGAGGGAAGTTGTCAAGATATATTCTTGCTACGGCATACATCTTCATGTCTTCTACGATGGTGCTTTCCGGAACGGAGCTCATATCATTATTCTTATTTCTGAATTTGAGCGGTATGAAGGTATTAAAGCCGCCCGTTTTATCCTGCAGATCTCTTAGTCGGCGCATGTGATCAATACGATGAGCATAATTCTCAATATGGCCATAGAGCATGGTGGCGTTGGAGTGCATGCCTAACTTATGCGCCGCTTCATGAATTGCCAGCCAGCCGTCCGCATCTACTTTATCAGCACAAATTTGTTCTCTTATTTCAGGACTGAATATTTCGGCTCCGCCACCCGGCAATGAATCCAGGCCGGCTTCATGCAATTGTTTCATGCCTTCTTCCACACTAAGCTTTGCCTTGCTAAACATATAATCCAACTCAACAGGAGTGAAGCCTTTGATGTGAAGCTCCGGGCGATGCGCTTTTATTTTTGTAAGCAGATCAGCAAAAAAAGACATTGTCAGCTTTGGATGAACGCCGCCTACGATATGTACTTCAGTGACGGGTTTGCCATCATAACTTTTTACAATATCCAGCATTTGATCAGTTGTGAGTTCCCACCCCTCTTCACGATGCGCATAGAGACGGCTATAGGAACAAAAATTGCAGCTGAAAACACAAATATTGGTTGGTTCAATATGGAAGTTGCGGTTGAAGTAGGTAGTGTCGCCGTGTAATCGTTCCCGGATGGAATTTGCCAATGATCCTAAAAACGGGAGGCTGCCTTTCTCAAAGAGCAATAAGCCTTCTTGGTCGGTAATTCTTTCTTTATTTCTTACCTTCTCTGCAATCGCCGCCAGTTCAGAATCGATAGCGGCCGTTTCCATAATTTCTTTCGCCAAAACTCCGGGCATCGTAGTAATTTATTTATTGGTAAAACAAAATTACGGTCCTAAGGTTTTGTTGTCCGATAAAATTTGGCAACATTAAAAAATTCTTATCTTACCTGCTAATACTTATTATTTTACAAAACACCATTGCATGAATGTAAAGTCCCGCCTGGTTATAATGAATTTCCTGGAGTTCTTTGTTTGGGGATCCTGGTTGATTTCGTTGGGAGCTTATTTGTTTAATACATTGAGGTTTGAAGGCTGGCAGGTGGGGGATATTTATGGCACCATGGGGGTTGCTTCCTTGTTCATGCCGGCTTTGCTGGGTATAGTTGCCGACCGTTGGGTCAATGCAGAAAGAGTGCTTGGGCTTTGTCATATCATCGGCGCCTGCCTTTTACTATATGCTTCTACGGTTACAGATTACAACACACTATACCTGGTGATGCTTTTCAATTCTATGTGCTTTATGCCGACAATAGCATTGAACAATACAGTATCTTATATTATTCTGGAGGAAAGAGGGTATAATATTGTGAAAGACTTTCCCCCGATCAGGGTATGGGGAACAGTTGGTTTTATTGTCGCAATGTGGATGGTAGATCTTGCAGGCTGGACCAAGAGTCCGCTTCAATTATACATCAGTGCCGGAGCGGGGATTCTATTAGGCATATATGCTTTCACTATGCCGAAATGTCCACCCGCCAAAACGGGTCAGAAGAAAAGCCTCGCATCTTCATTGGGATTAGATGCATTTGTGCTTTTCAAAAGAAAGAAAATGATTATCTTCTTTTTGTTTGCGATGTTCCTGGGAGCGGCATTACAAATTACCAATGCTTACGGTGGCGCCTTTTTGGATGATTTTAAACTAACGTATCCTGGTTCATTTGGCGTAAAGCATCCCAATGTTTTGCTTTCAATTTCCCAGATTTCAGAGACATTGTTTATTCTCACTATTCCATTTTTTCTTCAAAAATTTGGAATTAAAAAAGTAATGCTGTTGAGCATCTTTGCCTGGGTATTCCGGTTTGGATTGTTTGGTATTGGTAATCCTGGGTCAGGATTATTCCTGCTCATTTTATCGATGATCGTATACGGCATGGCCTTCGACTTTTTCAATATCTCAGGTTCTCTTTTTGTTGAAAAAGAAGCGGACATCAAGATCAGGGCGAGTGCACAGGGATTATTTATGTTGATGACAAACGGAGTAGGAGCTTGGCTGGGCACAAAGATCAGCGGTCGTGTGGTAGATTATTTTACAGCGGCTGGCGTTAAAGATTGGCAGAGCATCTGGTTTAGTTTTGCTGGTTATGCACTGGTGTTAGGTATTGTTTTCCCGCTGGTGTTTCGGTACAGGCATGATCCGAAGGAGATGCAGAGCATTCATCATTGATCCTTTTCGTTACTATTTGTTATTGCTACTTTTTTACCTATGTATCAGCTTTTATTGCTCGCTTTGTGTCTCTTTAAAAAATAAATTGCATTTATAAGGTGAAGCCTGTAAACATGAAAAAAAATTATCTATCGATCCTTTCTGTTTTTATCATGTCGATTGGCGTTGCGCAACCTGTTAAAGAAAATGGGCAGTTAAAAGTATCCGGTATTAATCTTGTCAATGGGCAGGGGCAAGCAGTAGTATTGAGAGGCATGAGTTTTGGCTGGCACAACTGGTGGCCACGCTTCTATAATGCCGGCGCCGTAGGTTGGTTAAAAAAAGACTGGGGTTGTAATGTAGTCAGAGCTGCTATGGGCGTCGAGCCGGACAAAGGTTATATTAAAGAACCTGCCTGGTCGAAAGGAAAAGTAAAGGCAATAGCAGATGCAGCCATTAAAGAAGGCATTTATGTCATCATCGACTGGCATAGCCATAATATCAGGCTCGAAGAAGCAAAAAAGTTTTTTACAGAAATGGCAACTGAGTACGGCAAATATCCTAATATCATCTACGAAATTTTCAATGAGCCGGAACGGCAATCCTGGGTTGATGTGAAAGCCTACTCAATAGAATTGATAAAAACGATCCGCGCAATAGACCCTGATAACATAATTTTAGTCGGCACGCCTCATTGGGACCAGGATATTCATCTCGCCGCAGATGACCCGATCAGGGGCTACGACAACCTGATGTACACCTTGCATTTTTATGCCGCAACACATAAGCAGCAGCTAAGGGAGCGGGGTGATTATGCGCTTCAAAAAGGCCTGCCACTGTTTATTTCTGAATCTGCCGGAATGGAAGCAACAGGTGATGGTCCACTTAATGAAACAGAGTGGAATGAATGGATCAACTGGGCCGAAAAAAATAAGATCAGTTGGGTGACATGGTCAGTGAGCGACAAAAATGAAACCTGTTCCGTCTTATTACCTTCTGCTTCTTCCGATGGTAAGTGGCGGCAAAAAGATTTGAAACAATCAGGAATAAAGGCAAGGGAACTGATAAGAAGATATAATGGACTTAAGCCATAAAGACTTGGGTTTAGTAACTGTTTATTGCTATTTGCCCCAACGAAAAGTAGATACATCAAAACCGGCGAGATCAAGCACCCGGTCTACAACTGTGGAAGCAACGGCATCTATTGTCTGAGGTTTACTATAAAAGGAAGGGGTGGCAGGGCAGATAATTCCACCTGCCAGGGTAATAGTTTCCATGTTGCGGATATGAATAAGGCTGTAGGGTGTTTCCCTTGCTACACAAATAAGCTTTCTTCTTTCTTTTAAAACTACATCGGCAGCTCTTGTAATAAGATCGTTAGACATGCCCGTTGCGATGCGCCCCAAAGTGCCCATCGAGCAGGGAATGATGATCATGGTATCGTATTGTCCCGATCCCGAAGCAAACGGCGCAGTAAAATCCTGCGTGTTATAAAGCTTGCCCGGCAATTGATTATAACTATCATCCGCCAGCTCAGTTTGCCAAACTTGCTGGGCATTTGATGTCATTACAATCGATAGTTCATTCCATTGCGACTTTAAATTGTCGAGCTTTAACAGCAAATTTTTTGCATAAATAGAACCACTGGCACCTGTGATTGCGACAACAATTTTTCTCATTCCCGTTGAATTATAGCAGCAAAAGTCAGTAAATGATATGAAGTCAGATGTAAATTATGCAAACGTTTGTGTTTTAGGTTAAAAACGTTTTAGCCCCAAAGCTATTGAGATAAATCAATAAAGTGTAGAATAAACACTTAGTTGAGAAAAAAATGGATAAATTTTTTTCGATATTAAATCTTTATTAACGATATTGCTCATGAATTTTCATAGGATAAGGTTTAATGGTTAATGGTTTTTGATTAGGGCCCCCGACTTAACGTCGGGGTTCTTTTTTTCCCACATTAAATAAGTTTACACTATAAAAAATGTCCCACCGAAAAGCGGGACATTTTCTAAGGAAATAACCAAACTAAAATGCCTTTGGCTGTTTAGCCTGTTGAATGGGTTTTTGGGTGTTTTCGTTCCCCATATTTTCAATGATCCAGTTCGTCATTTTGCTCCAGAGATGAAAGCTCGTATTATCCATCGAACCGGAAATGCCATGATTTTTATTGGGATAGTAAGCACTTTCAAAGTCGATATTGCTTTTAACCAATGCTGTTATCATTTGGGTGGCATTTTGAAAATGAACATTGTCGTCCGCAGTGCCATGAATGAGCAGGTATTTACCTTTTATCTTATCAGTATGGTTGATTGGTGAGTTATCGTCATAACCCGTGGGGTTTTCCTGCGGTGTCCGCATGTATCGTTCGGTATAAATATTATCATAGAATCTCCAATTGGTAACAGGCGCTACTGCCACAGCAGCCGAAAAAACATCTGCACCCCTGGTGATCGCCAGTGAACTCATAAAGCCTCCATAGCTCCAGCCCCAGTGACCGATATTATTCTTATCTACAAATGGCATCGAGCCCAGGTATTTGGCCGCGTCAATCTGGTCCTCTATTTCAAATTTTCCGAGTTGCAGGTAGGTTTTCTTTTTAAATTCCTCTCCACGATAGCCGGTTCCGGTATTGTCCACGCTTACCACAATAAATCCTTTTTGAGCCAATAATTGATGCCAGAAGCTAACTGCTCCAAAGCGGTTGGCAACCTGTTGTGAACCGGGTCCCCCATAGTTACAAAACAAGACCGGGTACTTTTTGGAAGCATCAAAATTGGCAGGTTTGAGCATCCAGCCGTTCAAGGTGTCGCCTTTGCTATTAGGCACCCGGATGAACTCAGCTTTACTGATCTCGTATTCGTTTATTTTTTCTCTTTGTTTAGCGCTTTCACTTACTGTTTTTATAAGCGATGAACTAATGGCTTTTTTGCTAGCGCTAATTGAATTCAATGTAACGACCTGTGGTGTATTGATATCAGTTTTGAAATCGTAGAACTGGGTGAAATTATCATTGAATTCAACTCTATGCCATGCCTGGCCCTGGGTTAGCTGAAACGTGTTTTTGCCGGTAAAATCAGTTACAAACAAATTCCTATCCATAGGTCGGGGATAGGCCATCGTATAAAATATTCTTTTGTTGACTTCATCTACACCAGTTATCTCCGTTACCTCATGGTTTCCTTTGGTGACCTGGATCTTATTTTTTCCATCAAGGCCGTATAGATACAGGTGACGATAGCCATTCATTTCACTGGTAAAAAGAAAATGTTTCCCATCTTTTAAGAACCACCAGTCATCATTGATCTCTACAAAATATTTGTTTTTCTCTTCATAAAGTAGACTGCTGGCGCCGGTCTTAGCATTTGTAGCTAACAGCTTCAGGTCATCCTGGTGCCGATTCATCCAAAATACTACTAGGTTATTATCATCTTTTGTCCATTTGATGCGAGGTATATAAATATCTCCCTGTTCATATTCGGCTTTAACATCTTTGCCAGTTGCCAGATCGTAAATATGTATCTCCACTTTGGAATTGGCCTCACCGGCCTTTGGATATTTATAACGGTAATCTTTGTTATAGGCATTGTCGTAAATCGTCATATTGTATTCCTTTACATCCGTCTCATCGAAACGGTAGTAGGCGATATAATTTCCTTTGGGGCTCCACTCGAAAGCACGGGTAAATTCAAACTCCTCTTCATACACCCAGTCACAATTACCATTGATGATGTAATTCCATTTGCCATCGGTTGTCACCGCTTTGACGCTATTGGTGGAAAGGTCCTTTATATAAAGATTATTGTCTTTCACATAGGCAACCCTGAAACCATCAGGTGATAATGTGGGATGTAAAACTTTGCCGCTGTCAAGGGATGTGATTTTTTTTGTCAGCGAGTCGAATACATACACGTTTGCTTTTGATGACCGGCGATAGATCGGCTCCACATTCGATCTCAGTATCACGATACGGGGATGGGAAGAACTGTAAATGATATCAGAGGGTTTGTCGATGACATAGCCCTTTTCATCCTTCAACTCCGCGGGCAATACCGGGTCGGTTGACTTTTTCCCAAAATCCGCTGTTATATATTCGCCACGGAAAGTTCCTTTTTTATAGATATCCTCCAGTGTGATTTGCTTCTTTTGTCCAATAACAACTAAGGGCAGGAGAAAGAATACAAGCAATAAGTTACGCATTCGTTGATTTTTGAATTTGAGAATATATACAATCAATAATGTTAAGACGCCGTTGAAAATAAAAAGCCCCGCAGTTGCGAGGCTTTGGTTAATATTTATGATTTATTTATTTTTTGGTCTTTCGGTCATATAGTCGAAACGTTTTCCGGTTACTTCGGCCATGTCAGGGATGGCTTCAACCCGGTATTCGCCGGCATCCAGTTTTTTCTTGGTAGCAGAAAAGGCCTCCAGTGTTTCTTTAATGTCCGCATCTGTATGAACGGCGGTAGGGATCAACCTATAGATGATATGTCCTTTCGGAATAACCGGGTAAACCACGATGGAACAGAATATGTGATAGTTTTCACGAAGATCCATTACCATAGCCGTAGCTTCTTCCACGCCACCCTTCATATATACTGGTGTAACTACAGAGTCCGTTTTACCAATATCAAAACCTCTTTCTTTTAAACCATTTTGTAGTTTAAGGGCATTTTCCCACAATTTATCTTTCAGCTGCGGTTGGGTACGAAGTAATTCCAGTCTCTTCAGGTTGCCAATCACTAATGGCATGGGTAAGCTTTTGGCAAAAATTTGAGAGCGGATATTATAGCGGATATAATCAATGATCTTTCTGTCTCCCGCTATGAAGGCGCCGATAGACGCCATTGATTTGGCAAACGTAGAAAAATAAAGATCGATTGCGTTCTGTACTCCCTGTTCTTCACCGGCGCCGGCGCCAGTTTTTCCTAACGTACCAAAGCCATGTGCATCATCCACCAACAGGCGAAATTCATATTTACTTTTTAGCGCTGCTATTTCTTTTAATTTGCCCTGATCACCCGCCATTCCAAAAACACCCTCCGTAATAACCAATATTCCTCCGGCTTTTTGTTTTTCAACCAGCGTTGTAGCACGTTGAAGTTGTTTTTCAAAATCCTCCATATCGTTGTGCTTAAATACATAACGATGGCCGGGATGCAAACGCAAACCGTCAATAATACATGCATGGCTTTCAGCGTCATAAACGATCACATCATGACGGCCGCATAATACATCGATCAGGCTCACCATACCCTGGTAACCAAAGTTGACGAGTATTGCATCTTCCTTCTGTTCAAAAGCGGCCAGTTCAGCTTCCAGTTGCTCATGATAATTACTGTTTCCACTCATCATGCGGGCGCCCATTGGCAAGGCCAATCCATATTGTACAGCTCCTTCAGCATCTGCCTTTCTTACCTCCGGATGATTGGCGAGACCCAGGTAGTTATTCAGGCTCCAAACAATCATATCCTTGCCCCGAAACTTCATCCGGCTACCTATTTCACCTTCTAATTTGGGAAAAGCAAAATAACCATGGGCTCTTTCACGATGCTGGCCGATCGGGCCATAATTCTTCAATAAGCGATCAAAAATATCCGCCATATTATGTAATTGTTATTGGTTTATGAATCGATAGCTGCATCCGGCAAGTGATCAAAAGGTGGTTCGGATGAAACTGCGCAAAGGTAAGGGATTGAAAGCCTCGTACAAAGCTTGTCCAAACGGGTGTTAATATAGTGTGAAGGAGTAAAGTAATACGAAGACAGCGGAGCCTGGTTGTATTCCTTTATCGGGTAATCCAATCCGATGTTTTGTATTTTTTTAAATGACAAAACTCCACTAACAGGTCAGGTATTTTATTTAATCCCTTTATATCCGATTTTCAGGCATAAATAGACCCTAAAACAAAACAACCTCACTTTAGTAAGGCTGTTCGAAAATTTCCCGGTAATCTTTATTAATCCCACGAAGCGTGGTTCTAAACAATCAATAGTGCATCACCGTAGCTGAAAAAGCGGTATTTGTCTTTAATGGCTTTCTTGTATGCTTCCATTGTTAGTTCGTAGCCGGCAAAAGCACAGGTCATGATCAGCAGGCTGGTCTTTGGTAAATGAAAGTTTGTTACCAACGAGTCAGCGATATTAAAATCATACGGCGGGTGAATAAACATATTGGTCCAGCCTTCTGATGGTTTTAATAATTTTTGAGCGGTGAAAGATGATTCCAAAGCTCTCATAGTAGTAGTGCCGATGGAGCAAATACGATGACCATATTCTTTAGCACGGTTAACGATCTTACAGGCTGTTTCGTCGATGTTATAGTATTCAGCATCCATTTTATGTTTGCTCAGGTCTTCCACCTCAATTGGGCGAAAAGTACCCAAGCCAGTATGAAGCGTTACTTCAGCAAAACGAATTCCTTTTATCTCCAAACGCTTAATCAGTTCACGGCTAAAGTGCAAACCGGCAGTAGGGGCCGCTACCGCTCCCTCATGTTTAGCATAAACGGTTTGATACCGCTCTTTGTCTTCTTCATCCGGTTTGCGCTTAATATATTTCGGCAGCGGAGTTTCACCTAATTTTTCAAGTTGTCCACGGAAGCCTTCCTCAGAGCCTTCCCACAAAAAGCGGATAGTACGGCCACGGCTGGTGGTGTTGTCGATAACCTCGGCTACCAGGTCTTCCTGGTCGCCAAAATATAGTTTGTTACCAACACGAATCTTACGGGCAGGATCTACGATTACATCCCAAAGACGATTAGGCCTGTTCAGTTCACGAAGCAGGAACACCTCGATCTTGGCCCCGGTTTTTTCCTTACGGCCATACATGCGGGCGGGAAAAACTTTGGTATTGTTAACAGTGAAAACATCTTTGTCATCAAAATAATCCAGGATGTCACGGAAATGTTTGTTTTCGATTTGACCAGTGTGACGGTGAACTACCATCATACGGGCATCCTCACGTTTTTTGGCAGGATTTTGAGCGATAAGGTTTAAGGGAAGGTCGAAACGGAATTGTGAAAGCTTCATTGTATTTATTGTGGTTTATAAAAGGCCCAGGACATTAGCCGGCCAGGTATTTTCCTGGAAGTAAGGCGGGAGGGTTGATCGGTTCCACTTTGCCAAAGGCAATTGAGATGAATTAGAATCAAAGCGGAGCGGCAAACCCCGGTCTTACGGCACCGGGCTCTGTCATGCGACAGCTTTAAAAGCGGGCAAAGGTAAATATTTATCACTAAAAAATTTGAGCTGTGGACAATATTTTTTTTAAATCCGGGTTGTTCTAAATAACCGGGACTGGTTATGGTTTAGCCGGTTACGGCATCATAGAGCTATAAACAGGTATTACCGGTATAGGTCGTCTGCCAATAATTTGCGATAAGATGGCCCGATTTCAACGTCAATAATTATTAAAATAGTATTTTACCGGACACAAAATGGATTGGTTGAGGGTGATCAATTTGATCCGCTGATTTAGTTACTAAAATAGAATAGATGAAGCGATATGTTTATTTGATCCTTGTGTTGTTGCCCTTGAGTGCCTTTGCCCAGACAAAACTGAAAGCCAAAAACTACCCAAGTCTTTTATGGGAGATAACGGGGAATGGAATGAAAAAGCCATCCTATCTTTTTGGAACCATGCATGTCAGCAGCAAGCTGGCTTTTCACCTGGCAGATTCTTTTTATTTAGGTATTCGAAATGCAGATGTGGTTGCCCTGGAAACAAATCCTGAGTCGTGGCAGGAGGATATGAGCAAATATGAACTGGCCAATAACGGCTATGACAATTATGACAACCAATACCGGCTCGCGATCCCTAACGATTACTTCAGTATAAATACCCTGAAGTTTTTCAAATACGATAAAAAAATTGAAAGAGCTCTGTATAGTAATCCCTCCGCCATTAATAATTTATTGTATCGCTCCAACGATGGCGGCGGCAATGATTTCGAAGAAGACACCTACCTTGATATGTACATCTATCAATGCGGGAAAAAATGGGGCAAAAAGGTAGCCGGTGTAGAACGCTACGCTGAAAGTATGAAGCTGATGATGGAAGCTTATAAGGATGCCGCCAGGGATAAGACCACCAAGGTACGTAGCTACGACAGTGAAGACGGATTTGCATCCGGTAAACTACAGGAAGCTTACAGGAGTGGAAACCTGGATTGGCTGGACTCTATCAACAAGTACAACAGCTTTTCAGCAGCTTTTGACGAAAAATTTTTATACAAAAGAAATGAGATACAGGCTTCGTCAATCGATTCCATTCTTAAATCAGGACAATCGCTGTTTGTCGGTGTGGGTGCGGCTCACCTGCCCGGTAACCGCGGTGTAATAGAAATGCTTCGCCGGGCCGGTTATCGTTTGAGACCGGTAAAAATGGGGGCCAGGGATAGCCAGCACAAAAATCTTGTTGAAAAAGTTAGAGTGGCGGTTCCCTTCAGCACGCAACAAGCTGATGACGGTTTGTATAAGGTGGATATACCGGGCAAGTTTTACAAATTTGGTGATGATGTCAGTCTTGATCAACGTCAGTATGCGGATATGGCCAACGGCAGTTACTATATGGTTACCCGTGTCAGCACGAATGCTTGGATGTGGGGGCATAATTCAGCAAGGGTAGCTAAAATAGTAGATAGCTTGTTGTATGAAAACATTCCCGGCAAAATTATTACCAGGACAAAGATTGTCCGTAATGGATACCCAGGCATAGACCTTACGAATAAAACACGTCGTGGTGATATTCAGCGCTACAATATTTTCATCACTCCGTTTGAAGTGGTGATTTTCAAAATGAGTGGTACAGGTGATTATGTAAAGAACGGTGAAGAAGCGAGAAAGTTTTTTGGAAGTATACAATTGAAAGAATACAAGTCGGCGGATATCGCCACAGGCGGTTGGAAGAGATATTCACCGCCGTTTGGCGGGTTTAGTATCGATATGCCACATGAACCCAATATCGGAAACGATGGAAGCTGGATATATGATGCGGAAGATAAAATAAACAATGTGCAATACCGGGTGATCCGCTCGGATATTCACAATTATCATTTTGCAGAAGAAGATACATTCGATCTAAACCTGATGGCGGAGAGTTTTGAATCCTCAGAGTTTATTAATAAAAATGAAAGCAGGATACAAAGGACATACAAAGGATATCCCGCATTGGATTGTAAATACCAGGATAAGAGCGGGGGCGTATTTCTTACCCGTTTTATTATTCAAGGGCCTCACTATTATACCTTAGTTGCGCATGGCAAGCATTCCACTCCCGCCATGGAAAAGTTCCTGAACTCCTTCGATATCCAACCTTTTAAATACAACCTGGCGAAAGAAAGAAAAGATACTTCGCTGTACTATACTGCTAAAAGTCCTGTATTTCCTGAAGCCGGTAAAGCAAAATTGGATATTCCCAAATACACCTATTCATCGGATGATGATGACGAAATATTGGAAAACGATCTGTTGGAAAACGGTGCTTTCCGTAGCCGGATTATCGCCAATGATTCCACCGGCGAAAAAATATTTGTTTCATTCTTTAAAATGCAACGATACACATACGTAAAGGATAGTACGGTGATTGATAAAGAAAACCCGTCTTTGTTCAGCGATTCTTCCGGTATTGTCAGGCTAAAAAGGAAGTTTGAATTGCCCAATAAGACAAAGGTTTGGGAAACTGTAATTACCGATACGGGAAGTAGCAGAACCATTTGGAGCAAGGTGTTTTATAAAAATGGAATCGGCTACGCTTTACAAACCCAGTCAGATACGTTGAGTAAACCCAGCAGTTTTGTGCAATCCTTTTTTGACAGTTTTGTTCCTGCGGATACATTAACAGGAATCGATCCTTTCACAAAAAAGAACGATCTCTTCTTTGCGGATTTTATGAGCACGGACAGTGTTGCACATAAACGGGCTATTAAAAACATTTATTTAATTAAACTTGACTCTGCCGACCTGGGCCCATTGAAAAAGGCAATCGCTTTTCTCGACTGGAAAGAAAAAAAATACCTCGACGTCAAGAAAGACCTTGTATCTAAACTGGATGATATAAAAACCCGCCAGGCTTCTGATTATTTGCAGGAGCTGTGTTATGCTGCCGGCGATACAGTGGAATTGCAGCATAAAGTGCTGGAAGTTTTATTGCAACAAAAAACGCCGTATTCATATAGAATCTTTAAAGACATCATGCTGAACGAGCCGCCGGTGCTCGATATTGGCCGCAGTAATGATTATTCCTCCGTCTACTCCGGTGAAATCAAAGCCCTTGCAAGAGTTGGTTATGATGATGGGAATTTTATTGATGAATTGCATGACTCGTTACAATTAACCAAAACTATCCTGCCCGAGTTGCTGCCACTTTTAAACCTGGATGATTATAAATACAGCATGATGCAGTTGCTTGCTGAAATGGTGGATAGTAGTATGATAAAGCCAAAAGATTACGACCCCTACTATAGTAAATTTTTAATTGAAGCCAGGCAGGAGCTAAAAAGACAGGCTATTGCGGAAAAGCAAAAAGCTATCAATAAAGCTGAGGAAAACAAGGAAGATAAAAAGGATGCGGGCTACGATGATAGCAACGATAGCAATACCGGCAATGAAAAACTGCAGCTTTACGCCACTTTGTTATTGCCTTATTGGGATGTAAACCCGGCTGTACAACCACTTTTTAAACAATTGCTTTATTCCGGGGATAAAAAGCTTACCTATGATATTATGCTGTTGTTGCTCCGGAATAAAAGATCATACCCTGACAGCCTGTTAAACTACTTTGCAGCCCTGGATAATTATCGTTATAACTTATACGCCGATCTGCAGGAAATCAGTATGGAGATTAAATTTCCGGCATTGTATAATAATCATATCGATCTTGCAAAGAGTAAGTTGCTTGATAAAAAATCTTACGATAAACCTGATTCGGTTGTTTATCTCGACAGGCTGGATGCGCAGGTAAAGAATAAAAAAGGCTTCATCTATTTTTTTAAATACAAAACAAAAAAGGATGATGCAAGTTGGAAAATTGCATCGGTGGGTTTGATACCTCAAGACCCCAAACAATTTGAATTTGAAGAGGAAGAAAAAAAATCTGCGGCTTATTTTTCCATTTATGACAATAACGCCAGCAATTCTTCGTATGACTTTACTGCCTTTACGGATACAAAACTACGGCCAGATGAGCCGGTCATTAATCAACTGAAAAAACAACGAAAGAAACTTTTGTATTCGGTCCGCAAAAGTGCGAAAGAGTTTTATAATAAGGACGATTCCGATAGCTACGAAACGGAAAGTGAAGTTGATTAGGAAGAAGTTATAGCTTTTCTGAATGATTTTTTACTGATTGTAAGCACTGATCAAGGACGCTTTGTAAAGGCGTGGGCTGTGCGTAGATGGCTTCACCTAAAGGGGGAAGCCGGAAGGGGCCTCATACCGCTGTTCCTTTGGGAATGGAAGCAATTAACTTTTTGGTATAGTCAGATTGAGGATTAAAATAAATTTCATCGGCATTTCCCGCTTCTTCTATTTTCCCTTTGTTCATCACCATGATGCGGTCGCTGATATACCGAACCACGGAGAGATCATGTGAAATAAAAATAGTAGTAAAACCCAATTCTTTTTTCAGGTCGTTCAGCAGGTTTAAGACCTGTGCCTGTACACTCACATCGAGAGCCGAAACAGATTCGTCGCAAACAATAAACGAAGGGTTCAGGGCCAACGCTCTTGCAATAACGATCCGCTGTCGCTGACCGCCGGAAAATTCATGCGGATAGCGGTTGAAATGCTCAGGCCTGAGATCAACTTTTTCCAACAGCTCAATTACTTTTTCCTTCCTGGCTTTATCCGACTGTAAAAGCTGATGAACTTTTAATGGCTCTGCTATCGACGAACCAATTGTCAACCGTGGATTGAGCGAAGAGTAAGGGTCCTGGAAAATAATTTGAATTTCTTTTCTTAATGATCGCAGTTCATCTTTCTTTTTTGAAGTCAGATCAACACCATCATAATATATTTTTCCTGTTGTCGGCTCAATCAATCTCAGTAATGTCCGGCCCAGTGTTGTTTTGCCACAGCCACTTTCGCCGACCAGTCCCATCGTTTCGCCTTTATGAATGGAAAAACTTACATCATCAACGGCTTTGGTGTAGGAAAGGGGTTTACCAAGGAAGGTTTTCTTCGCGGGAAACCAGACGGAGAGATTTTCCGCACGAAGCAGGACTGAACCCTGAGATCCGATGTCTGAAGTCTGATTGTTTGTTTTAGCTTCCTGACTTCTGACCTTCAACCCGATAGCTATCGGGTTCTGATCTCTGACCTCTGACCTCTGACTTCCGGCTTCTGATTTCATACCTAAAAAATCACTGACCACGGGCAATCGTTCTCCTTTATTATGCAATAGCGGCCGGCAGGCAAGCAAACCTTTGGTATAGCGGTGTTGCGGATTATTGAATACTTCCCTGACTGTATTTTGTTCAACGATCTCTCCCTTGTACATGACGATAGTTCTGTCAGCAATCTCAGCCACCACACCAAGATCGTGTGTAATGAAAATGACTCCCATATCGGACTGCTGCTGCAATTCCTTTATAAGCTGCAAGATGGTTTTCTGAACCGTTACATCCAATGCTGTTGTTGGTTCATCACAGATAAGCAATGATGGTTTACAACACATCGCCATAGCAATCATCACTCTTTGTTTCTGTCCACCGCTTAACTGGTGCGGATAACGGTTAAAAATCAATTCCGGGTCGGGCAGTTTTACTTTTGCAAACCATTCGATCGTTTTTTGACGGGCTGCTGTTTTTGATATTTTTTTATGCGCCAATAATGCTTCCATTACCTGGACCCCACAAGTAAGTACCGGGTTCAGTGACGTCATGGGTTCCTGGAAGATCATGCCTATTTTATTTCCCCGAATAGCCTGTAGCGAGTGACGATCTTTTTTTAAAAGATTGGTCTGTTCGATCCCGTTTTCAGAAAATAATATTTGCCCTGAAACATACCTGGCCGGTGGTGACGGAATCAATTGCAGGATAGAAAGTGAAGTAACAGATTTGCCCGAACCTGATTCGCCTACCAAGGCAACGATTTCGCCTTTATTTACAGTAAAGGAAATGTTTTTTAATGCCGTTGTTTTCGCCTGGCCGGATATAAAATCAACGGAGAGGTTTTGTATGCTCAGTAAAGGCAGCATTATTTTTCCTGCACTTTTATCATCAGTTTTTTAGAAGGCGTGGGGTAGTAAGCCATACAAACAGCGCAATCACTTTTTTGCGTCGTATCGATAGTGAAATAAAACTCATCTCCCTGTTGAATAGAGGCGGGGAAGGTGCAGGGACTTCCAAGCGCAAAAACATTTTTATAGGATTTGCCGGTTGATTCATCCGTCCAGTCGGCAACAATCAAAGAAGTATCCAGGTTGCCTTCCACCAGGCTGAGGGTATAATTCATGCACAGGGCCTTTATTTCCAGCTTTGCTTTATAAGTGCCTGCGTCCGCGGTTTTTTTGTTGTTGCATTTATCTGCTGAGGTTGTCAATAAAAAAACTGAAGATAAAAGGAGGATAAGCTTCATAGGAATAATGTTTAAAATTTCAAATGTCTTACGGTTAGTCCATCATTGATCAGTTGTTTTAATGAATCGATACCAATTTTAATATGGTTGTCGACATATTGAGACGTTACTGTTTTATCACTTTCTTCTGTTTTTACACCTTCCGGGATCATGGGTTGGTCGCTTACCAATAACAATGCACCAGTGGGTATTTTATTATAAAAACCCACTGTGAAAATAGTGGCCGTTTCCATATCGATGGCATAAGCCCTGATATCCTGCAGGTAGTTTTTAAATTTTTCATCATGTTCCCAAACCCTGCGGTTAGTGGTGTACACCGTACCTGTCCAATAGTCTACGCCATAATCACGAATGGTAGTAGATACGGCTTTTTGTAAAGCGAATGCCGGCAAGGCCGGTACCTCAGCTGGGAAATAATCGTTGGAAGTTCCTTCACCTCTTATAGCCGCAATCGGCAAAATAAGATCGCCGATTTTATTTCTCTTTTTCAAGCCACCACATTTGCCAAGAAATAAAGCAGCCTTTGGTTCTATCGCACTGAGCAGATCCATTACCGTTGCGGCGGTGGGACTGCCCATACCAAAATTAATGATGGTGATGTTGTCGGCAGTAGCGCATTGCATAGGCTTGCCCTCCCCAATAACTTCCACACCATTCCATTCGGCAAACTTGTAAACATAATTGCTGAAATTTGTCAATAGAATATATTCTCCAAAGTTGGTCAATTTCTCACCCGTATAGCGGGGGAGCCAGTTTTCTACAATTTCTTCTTTCGATTTCATATTTGTCATTTTACAGTTCAGCGAATTTAATCATTTACTTTTGAAGCATGCTGACCATACATTATCCGCAACCTTCATTTAATATCCGGAAGGATGCCGGTAAGGATTTCATTTTTGATCCCCTTCGAAAAAAATGGTTATTGTTAACACCGGAAGAGTGGGTTCGACAAAATTTTGTACAATACCTGGTACAGGTTAAAAAATATCCTTCTTCGCTCATTGCTATGGAGAAGACAATACGACTCGGTGAGTTGAAAAAACGTTTTGATATCCTGGTATATGATCATACCCATACTCCCTGGATGATGATTGAATGCAAAGCACCGGCAATAAAATTGGATGATGCAGTGTTGCAACAACTGCTCCGGTATCATATTAGCGTACCCACGGGTTTCCTAATTATCAGCAATGGCGAACATTCTTTTGGCTGGGAAAAAAAGGCAAGAGAGTTACTGCTTATTAGTGAATTACCTGATTGGATTGGCAAATAGAACGCAGATGATCATGATTTTTATGATTCAAATGATATCTGTGGTTGTCACGGCGATCATTTGAGTCAGCGTTTAGATTTTATTCTATTAGGAGAAAGCCGCCGGTATTGTTAAGTAGAACGCAGATGATCATGATTTTTATGATTTAATTATATCTTATCTGCGGTTATCCTAACAATCAGCGTTCGAATTTTATCCAAACAAATTACTGCTCAAATACCTGTCACCCCTGTCGCAGGTAATAAACACAATCACTCCCGACTCTATTTCTTTTGCCAGTCTTATAGCCGCCGCGGCTGCACCACCACTGCTCATACCAGCGAAGACGCCTTCTACCTTTGCTAATTGGCGTGCCATTTCTGTTGCTTCCTGCTGTGATACATCCATGACACGGTCTACACGTTCCGGCTCGAATATCTTTGGCAAATATTCCTTTGGCCATCTTCTTATTCCGGGTATAGATGATTCTTCGGTAGGTTGACAGCCTACTATTTGAATGGCAGGGTTTTTTTCTTTAAAAAACCGTGAACAACCCATGATAGTTCCGGTGGTTCCCATCGAACTGACAAAATGAGTGATGGATTGATTGGTGTCTTTCCAAATCTCGGGACCGGTGGTCTTATAGTGCGCCTTATAATTATCGGGATTAGAGAACTGGTTTAAAATAAAGAACTCACCTGTTGCTGCTTTTTCTTCGGCATAGTCACGACAGATCTCAATTGTATCTAACAGCGTTACTTTAGCACCATAAGCTTCCATGGTTAGCGTTCTCTCACGGGTAGAAGTTGATGGCATGACTAATTCTATGTCCAAATCGTATAAACGGGCAATCATGGCTAAAGCAATACCGGTATTCCCACTGGTAGCTTCTATCAATTTTGCTCCCGGTTTTATATCACCTCGTTCCAGTGCGGACCGTATCATGTTCAACGCCGGACGATCTTTAACACTGCCACCGGGATTATCGCCTTCCAGCTTGGCAAACATTTTTACATTAGGATTGGGATTTAATTTTTTTATTTCTACCATTGGTGTATTGCCAACCAGGTCAATAATGCTCGCCATAATTAAATTTTAGTTTTTTGATCTACTACTTCTATCTCTGACTTATGGTAAACGGTGGAGTAGGGCGGAACGCTTTTAGTCAACCATACATTACCACCGATAATACTATGATGACCGATAATTGTATCACCACCTAAGATGGTGGCGCCAGAATATATTACGGCATGATCTTCTACCGTCGGATGACGTTTTATAAAAGACATCGCTTTATCTACGCTTAAGGCGCCCAGCGTAACACCCTGGTAAATTTTCACATGGTTACCGATGATCGTTGTTTCGCCGATAACGATGCCGGTGCCGTGGTCAATGCAAAAATGTTCGCCGATCTCAGCTCCCGGGTGGATGTCGATACCCGTTTTTGAATGTGCATATTCTGTAAGGATGCGTGGCAGAAGAGGTATATCTAATTCTGCCAGTTTATGTGCTATCCGGTAAAATGAAATAGCATAAAACCCCGGATAGGCCCTGATGATTTCAAATCGTGTTCTTGCAGCCGGATCGCCTTCGAGTATTGCATCGATATCTGTATTGAGGATACGATACATTTCCGGTATGGAGTTGAAAAAGGAACGGCCCTTATCTGCATTGTCACAACTGCTGCAAGCTTTGGTGGCATTGAAAATCCTCACCAATTCTTTTTCCAAAAACATAAACTCCCGTTCGACCTCTTGTGCCGACGCCGGGGAGTACTCCGCTTTTTCCGGATATAAAAGATGTATTAACCGAAGAGCCCATGAAGCAATTGTTTCATTGGACGGAACAGCTTCTACGCCTTCTTGTTTTTCGAAGATATGCTGGTAAAATTTTTGAGTCATAGACAATCACAGGTTTTGGGCAGTTAGTCTACAAAACTACCATATTTATAAACACCTGTAAAGTCGTATGGTTGGCTATTTTATAAGAAAATGATAAAAAAGTATAACCTATAAAAGCAAGAGCGGCACTTTCGTGGAATGGCAGGCTTTTATGGTTTGAACATATTCGTAAAAATATCCCTAAAAGCTTTTAGATAAACTGTTCCCAGACTATATTTACGCTCTTCAAGCCCTGTTGTGAGAAAACTTATTGTATACCTACCATTACTACTAACACTCATTGTTTCAAATTTGCCGGTTGCCGGCCAGGGAAACCTGCCTTATCGCTATAATGAATTAAGTGGAAGCTACTATGCGGAGCAACAAAGTGCATTAAAAAAGGCAAAGCCGGATGCCGCCGCATTTACAGATAAAAAAGCACAAAAAAAGTATATCGAGCTTAGTGAGGAAGTCCGAAAGTCGATTATTAGTGGTTTTGTCGACAATAATTTTGTTTACCAAAAAGATATTGTTGACTACCTGGGCCAAATAGCGCTGACGCTTAAAAAACATAATCCAACGTTATTTAAAGAAACCCCTTTGGTGTTACTCGACAGGTCGGATGTTGTCAATGCTTATGCGTTAGGGAATAATATTGTTGTTATAAACCTCGGTCTTTTTCTGTTTGTTCAATCCCGTGAGGAGTTGGCCCTGATTATTGCACATGAACTGGCTCATAACATACTCCGGCATTCCGAAAACTCATTGAAAGAAACCGCAGCACGACTCAGCTCGGATGAATACCAGGAATCGCTGAATGCCGTATTGGACTCCAAATATGAACGCCTGTCACGCCTTAAAAAAATATTTATCGGCTATTCGGTCAACAGAAGCCGCCACAGCAGGTATAAAGAAACAAGCGCCGATTCACTTGCTATTGCTCTTTTGAAAAATTCGAAAATTGGTTTTGATGCCCGCTTCTTTCTGCGGCTGGATAGTGTGAAGGGCGTTAGTCAGCAACCATTACTGCAACCGGTGAAGTATTTTTTTGAACAGTATAAGCTTGGTTTTGATGACAGCTGGCTAAAACAGTCGAAAGGGCTTTCGTCCAGGAACTATCAATTCAAAGACACCTCATTGGCAGAAGAGGATTCGCTTAAAACACACCCGGATTGCGTCCTGCGTTATGAAAAAACCAAAACGCAATCTGATGCCAACCTTTCTTTAACGGAAATTCCCGGTAACTTGAAAGAGTTTGGCCGGAAAATAACGCTTTGGAATAAGATAGCAACACTGGAATTGACTCCCGCTTTATACTCCATATTCCAGGAAAAAGAAAAAGGAAATACTGACCCATGGTATGATTTAATGGCCGGGGCTGTTTTCTCTTCACTCAATTATGCTGATAAAGACCTGCGCCGCTTCAACGTTGCAGGCAGCAGGCAAAAGGAATACGTGGCAACCACGTATTATGAATTACAGACCTTATTGACAAAGATGAACCGGGCATCGCTGGAAAAAAATTGTATCACTTTTCAGCAACATAATTTTAGCCGCTCACTTCAACAATACGAGAAGGAATTGTACCTGGCCCTGCAATTACTCGATAGAGAGACAATGCCAAATAAGAAAAGAATTGAACAGATCAGCAAACAGGCATTTGGCTCATCTGCTGATAATCCCTATCAGGAACTTTTTAACACCCTTAGTAAAAATTAAGACCATCACTAATAATTAATAAAACGCAATGAGAAAGTTTATCTTCCTAGCATCAGCAATGCTGGGTTCAGTAGTAATGTCAATGGCCCAATCCCGGGTATTTAAAGAAGTAAGCGATGAAATAAAATCTGAGTTTCGCCCGGTTTTACAGGACCAGGGCCTGGTTGGGTATACGCTTCTCACACAATTGGAAAAAATTTCGGAAGACAGTTTCAACTATAAGCTGACGATTATGGATGAGAATCTCAACGATATTGGTATTGTCAATTTTAAAGACGAAAGTGTCACTATGAAGGGAGTGGCTTTTGAAAACGATTTGCTCTCGATGGTGTTTGTAAAAAATAAGTTGTTGAGCCGTGGGTTTAAAAATCAAAGACAGGCCAATTCCGCTATCAAAGATGCAGATGCTACAAAGGTTGTTGTCAAATTCATGGATCTTTCAGGCAAAGTGGTGAATGAGCATCAATACAGGGTGGATCCGGAGATCAGGGCCAATTGGGCCCTGGGCGGTCAAAAAAATGAGCGGGTGGTTGCGCCTGTAAATTTTAAACAGGATCCGATTATCCGGAATATACCGGGAAAAGGGTTTGTATTATTCTTCCGGGACAAAGAGGTCAACAATAATAAAATAACAGTATTTGATAATGAAGGAAAAGAAAAGTGGCAAAAGGATTTGGCAAAAGAGGAAAAATGTTACCTGCTCACTTCACCTGAAAGCATCAGTTTGTTAGGCAAAAAGTATAAAAACGATGGCCATTTCACGCTGAAAGTAATGGGCCTGGAGAAAAATAGCCCGGCACAGGAAATCAGTTTGCAGGATGCAAATGGACTTAACCTGAATGTATTGGATATTGGCAATGATCCTATGAGTAACAGGCCTTATATAGCTGGTATGATCCTGCGAAAAGACAATTCAGAGCGTTACGATACTTATAACAGTTTTATGAGTAAAGGGCCTTTCAAGGGAGTTTATTCCATAACGATTACAGGTAGTGGTAAAAGTGATATTAAGAAATCCTTTTCTTACTGGAAAAACAGTGAGCTGGCCGGGCACATGACTTCTTCCGGAAGGCTTTCGAGGAATAAATCGTTGCCTGTGTTTAATATGGCAACAAGAGATAACAATGGTAATTTTTATTTTTCAGGCGTATCGATGGTGCGTAAACCTAAATGGGGAAATATCGCCGGTTCGGTGATTACCAGCCCTACGATCGTATTGCCTTTTTTCTTCCTGACAGCCGGAACCAGGAAGGTCAGAATGGAGGACGCAGTGGTACTTAAACAGGCGCATGATGGCAAAGTGTCTGTCAACGATGAAATAGAGCTGAAGAAGTCAAGATTTATCATAGGGAAAGCCATATTTGGGTATAGACTTTCCGATTATTTTTCAAACGGCTACAGTTTAAAAGGAAGCGACTCGAAGAACAATTTCCTGATCCTCGACAATCCTAAAGAGATCACCATTTATAACGTCAACGAAAAAAAGATAGACAGAACAATACCACATAAGGCGGATGGGGTTGTAACAAATATCGGTCCTGCGAAAGAAGGCCATATTATGGTGTATGAGTATAACAGAAAAGAAAAATCAACAAGATTGTCGATAGAAGCCTTGTAAAGTTTAATAAGAAGTTGAATGAAACGGTGTATCTTAATTGATACGCCGTTTTTTATAAAGAACAGTATGTTGAAAATTGGCGGTCGTATGCGGTTTCAGAGCTACTTATCCCTTCCTTTAATAATCAATAGATATACTATTTGTCGCATTGGGAGTACAGGTTATAGAATCGGTGTTGGAAATTATATTGGTTGGTGTAAAATACTTTCTGGAAATTATTTTGGTGGGAATGTTTGCTGAAGTATAAATAGTAAGACTTGTATCTGCGTTAGAATCTGTCTCATGCAGGCCCCAAACTAAAGTCTTGTTGTCAAATTTAAATTCAAGGCTAAGAGATTTTTGTGGAGATATCGGTGTCGTTCTATGTAAGTTTACCTTTAATAATGTCTTTGGATATAGCTCAAAGGACATGTTTGACATGCTAATTGGATCTATTGCATAAAAAAGATGGCTTGCGTACTCAGGGTTATTAACAATACCCGGGCCAACAGCTTTAGGATATAAAATATAATTCGCAGGAACCTTTACGGATGCAGTAATGTGATTTTTTTTTAAAAGGGAGGAATCAATACTTGCTTTAAAATTGAATCTTCCATCTTGTCCCGACTTCCCGGAGCTTATTTTAGCTGAAGAACACAGCAGGCAAAATCCATTCGTATTCAAAGTAGTGTTTATGTCCAGGTTACTTATCGGGTCATTGGTTACTTTATTAACAATCCGTCCCGAAAAGATCAGCTCTGTACAATTTTCCTTGCATGACAGGAGGCGTTTCCTGCACGAAAATAGAGTAAGGGGCAGGAGGAAAATTAATAGCCAGCACTTGATAATTTTATGGGATTTCATACAAGGAAATTTTAATAAAAAAACCTTTGAGCAGTTTACAATAGCTGTCTTTTATATAACTGTATCGTATTTTCTAACCCCAGATAAATAGCGTCGCAGATCAATGCATGACCGATGCTCACTTCATCCAGCCATGGAATATTTTCTTTAAAGAACTGCAGGTTTTGCAAATCCAGGTCATGGCCGGCATTTAAACCCAGGCCAAGTTCCTTCGCCTTTATGGCCGCTGACAGGTATGGAGCTATGGCGAGTTGCCGGTTTCCCTTTGCGAAATTCCTGGCATACCCTTCTGTATATAGTTCGATCCGGTCGGTGCCCGTTGCCGCGGCGCCTTCTACCATTTCTATAATGGGGTCAACAAAAATGGAAACACGAATGCCGGCATTCCTGAATACCCCGATGATGTCTTGCAGATAATCTTTGTGTTTAATTGTATTCCAGCCATGATCTGAAGTGAGCTGACCTAATGTGTCAGGGACCAATGTTACCTGGTCGGGTTTTGTTTCCAGCACCAGGTCAACAAATTTCTGCTCTGTGCAATTGCCTTCAATATTAAATTCAGTAGTGATAATCTTTTTTATATCCCGTACATCATTGTACCGGATATGTCTTTCATCGGGGCGGGGATGTACGGTGACACCATCTGCCCCGAAAGTTTGCACATCAACGGCTGCTTTAACCACATCGGGGTTATTGCCACCTCTTGAATTACGCAGGGTGGCGATTTTATTGATGTTTACAGAGAGTTTAGTCATGCTTCAAAGATAAGGCCGCCCCCGGATTTCTTCCCTAAGGGCAAACCATCAGGATATGAGCCATGCTTATTTAAGCTTTCTATAAAATGTGAGTTCTTTAAACTTTGATTAAATATAACCTCTGCAATTGTTTGCTCCGCATTTGCAAGGCAACTTGCCATCATGATGTGTTTCCCCATAATCACAAGTGAGCTCTTCGCCTCTCTTTACGGGGCGAAGAGTGTAGAATTCAACCTTACGATAAGCCCGGCGCATGTAAGTGTTAGGATCGCAGGAATGATTGATATATCTTAATTCATTGCTATTGATGCTGGCGTCAAGGGCAATATCTTCATGATCGAATTCCACCATAAACAACACATTGTCTGGTTGGGTCTTCACTCTTTTTTGGGCTTCTTTATAAGAAATGATCTCGCCGCCCATATTGCCGAGTTTCTTTTTTGCCGGAATAGCCTTCAAGGCAAAAGCGCCTTTACCGGCAATCCTGCTTTTGCTAACCTGCAACGGATAATTCAAATCTTTATTCATTAAACAACTTTAAACTATTAAACCTTAAACCTTTTAAACTTATTAAACCTCCCTTCACAACTCCATCCATGTGTGATCAGCCAACAGTTTCACACCGGCAACAAATTTTTTAAAAGGTCCGCCAGCTCCCCATTCTTTAGGTGAAACCAGGGACAGCATATGGCTGCCATCATTTTTTTCATATAAATAGTATACCTGGCCTATGTTGGGTTTAAAGGACAATTTAGCGCTGTAGATCATCAACGATAATTCCTTTCTTTTCTGGATCTCCTGTGCCTGTAAAGCCAGCAACTCAATCTGTTTCCGGATTTGCTGTAATTGCATATTCGTTTGCTCTTCCATGGCGGTAAGCGCCTTGTGTTTAATCAGGCCCTCCTCGTTTGCCTTGATTACAGCCCCTGCAACCGATGCAGAGTAGGGAAGTACGCTAAGTTGCTTGTGATATTGTTCGGTATTGGTATACGGTGTTCCATCCTCCCTTGTTCCCTGTTGTATAATTTTCAGGTAGCCATTCGGCATTATCTCATGCACAATATGTAAAACAACTTCTCCTTTTTTATAAAAATGAATTTCAAAGCTGATGCTATCAATAAAGTTCACCTGCGCCTGGTCGGCCAGGTCATGCGGTGTAAAGGGATTCAATTCTCCATCAGCAATGACATGATATTGGGCCGACAGTGCCTGGTTTTCCAGGGTCACCCAATTATGATAAATAGTTAGTTCCTTTTTTCCCCGTCCGACCGGGTCATCCGGGCGGGCCTCCGGCGATTCGATTTTATAGATGCCGCTTTTGGGTCTTTCCCCCATTTCATAAATACTTTTTTCGGGGAACAACTGCCAGGCAGCTAAAAAATTGTAGGCTTGAACCATTGATAGTAAAATGACAGTTGATAGTTGAATAGTGTCAGACGTTTATCTGGCGGAGCAAAGATTTTATTTTCCGGGCAATTAAAAAAAGAATATTCGCCGGTTCAAAAAAGAAAGTATACAAGAGGAAACTAAAACTAAATTCGCTGGTAACCCTTAAGTTTTGTTCTGATCAACGAATCTTTTTGCGCTGCGGTCCAGTTGTAAGAGTTGTTATAAATGGCTTCCTCCCAACCACCATAATTTGCATTCGGCAGCACGATAAATTTTTTGCCAAATTCGGCTGCGAGCTGTTGTACGTATTGTCCTCGTTCAGTTTCTGATTTTTTATCGAACAAACTACTAAAGTCAGCAAGGTTGTCACCCAACAGCAAAACTATTTCATGCGTGGTTGAAACTTGCTGTCTTCTTAACTCTTTGCTGGACGTATTTTGACGTAAGATGAGGTGGGTATTGTCTGCAAAAGGGAAGTTGAATTTTTTCAGGTTTTGTAATGTTCCATCTCTTTCTTTTTCTTCACGATTGGTGATATAGAATATTTCAAAGTTTTTAGATGCGGCATAGTTGAAAAAGGAGAGGGCGCCAGTCAGGGTGTCCGCATTTCCTTTTGCAGTCCATTGCATCCATGTATCCATAGTATAGTCCAGCCCCTGTAACGCCCGGTGAACAGCGTAAGGGCTATTGTCCAAAAAAGTTTCATCAATATCTGTAACGATTGCTTTTGGTTTCGTTGTCGGAAGTGGGAATAATTCATCGACCCGAACACGGGCAATGTTATAAGCTTGTAAGCACAAGGCCCTGTACTCTGCAGCTCTTTGTTGGAAAAGGGAAGACCACAATTTCCCATCAGCTACGAGGGTAGAAGAAGAAGTAATAACCGCAGCTTTTTTGGAAGTCGAACATGCGGCTAAAGTTATTATTAAAAAAAAGGAAATATAACCTTTCATAAACCAGGCATTTATTTATTGCAATATAATAAATGCGGTTTAGCAGGAAAGGGTCAACTCAATGATGCTGTTGCAATTCATCCTCGATCTGCTCCCTGAGCTTTGTCTCATTTTCTGTGACCCAGGTAGGCAAAGGCTGGGGTGTAATACTCCAGTTTGAATTGCCGTCTTTACGCATATAAAAAAGAATCCGGTTGCCCCGGTCATCAACAGTATCTACTGAAAAAATTTCCTCTTCAAGTTGGCGCAATTTCCTGAAATTAAACTCTCTGAGCCTGCCGCCAGCCTTTATCAAACGGGTAAAATGAACCACTTTGGTGAAATGTATCTGCATAATTGATTAATGTAACACAACCATCAACAATTTCTGTGCTAAGAATGATAACAGATAAATAATTTGTTCACAAAAAAGAAAAAAGAAGAATGGTGAAATGATCCGTCAACAGCATTATTAATATTTTGAATGTTTGAGCAGTAAAAGACCAGTTAACAGAGCTGACAATGCCATAAGGCCATCCAGGATAAAATAATAGAGTAAATCGGAGAAATTGCGCTTTGCATGCCGAAACAATAGGCCGGTTATAGCACCGGGTACCAGTATAAGAACCACAACCAATAAAGAAAAACCATAATGAATCATCCATACCGTGGACCAGGCAAAAACTATAAGTGACCCATAAAAAAGGAGCGTTATTCCTTTGTCGTTTAACCAGGTTATCAGGCTGCGGATCCCAACCTTTCGGTCGTAATCCCTGTCGCGGTAGTCAAACAGAATGCAGATGGCATATATGAGGAAAAATCGGCTTATAGAGAAAAGGGTAAAACTGGTTTTCCAGGGATGATCACTAATGATCAGCGGCAGCATCGTAGTCACATACATCCATACCAGGGCTAAAAAGATCGTTTTGCCTAAGGCTGCTTTTCGCAGTATTCTAAAATAGGGATGAGGAATTTTAGGTGCAGAGTACAAGAAGGTGATAAATGCAGAGAGAAGCAACCATTGCCAATGATCCAGCAGGAAAATGCCGGTAATAACGGAGCCGGCAATGCCAATAATAAAAAGAGCAGCATGAACATTTCTGTTTGCTAATAGCCATTTTTCTCTGGCAACAGGTGACGTATTCAGCACCGGCGTTAAATACCAATGAAAGCTATAACTGGTGATAGTAGCAAAAAATACAAATAAAACAAAATAGATAGCGGGACTCTCATTCAATAAAAGCTCGCAGGTTTGAAATACCATTAGCACTGCACAGCAAGCAATGAACAGGTTGCTATAAATAAAGGAGAGAAATAACTTCTTTAATAACTGCATCAGGTATTACAAATGGATCACTACCTGGTCACTGGTAATGGTATCGCTGCTATTGCCGGCCCGGTCTGTAACGGCGAACCGAAAGATAAGCGTGTCATTTTCTACGGTACTTTCTTTTAAAAAATCATAGGGAAGACTAAAACTAATTTCTCCATTGCCTTTATCAGGAAATTCAGGCAGGGAGGTGCGGAACGTGTCAACTTTATCCTGATCAGGTCCGAGGGGTAAAAGGTTCAGTCGTTTTAAAATTCCGATGACAGGCGCCTCTCCTAAATCACCTTCTTTATCAAAATAGTTTATACGTATCGTCAAAGTTTGACTGGGAAACAGCTCACGGGTATTATAATCTTTTATTTCAAGCTTGGGCTTGGTTTCAAACTTATCTTTGCCGCATGCTATTAATAGTATGATCAGCGAGGAAACAAAAATGGCGGGTAACGCTTTCATCCGTAAGTTTTTTATAATTATTCGGTCACAAAGGCCTGAATCCTGATCGTAAACAAATATAATATCTTTTGCAGTAATCTGTGGACTATGCGCTGTCAATGGAAAGATAAAGTTTTGAGTGTCACAGCGGCCGGTTTTGACAAACTTGCCCTGGAGATTTTTCAATTTCAGTATGCCAACAATGAAATCTATCGGCAATATGTGGATATGGTCCGTGAAGATTCCGGCGATATACAGTCTATCGAAGAAATCCCCTTTCTGCCGATCCGGTTTTTCAAATCACATGCAATAAAAACAACGCAGTTTGAACCGGCGGTTATTTTTGAAAGCAGTGGCACTACGGGCAGTATCAATAGCCGGCATTTGATAAACGACATGAGTTTATATAAGGAAAGCTTTACCCGTGGGTTCGAACTTTTCTATGGGCCTGTAAAAGAGTGGTGTATCCTCGGGTTGTTGCCCTCCTATCTTGAACGGAACAACTCATCACTTGTCTTTATGGTGCATGAATTAATTCAGCTGTCAGGTCATCCGCATGGCGGTTTTTACCTAGATGAATATGATAAACTGGTATCTGTATTGAAAGAATTAAAAAATCAACAGCAAAAAACATTGTTGATGGGAGTGACCTTCGGCTTGTTAGACTTTGCCGAAAAATATGCATCATCGAAAATTCCGGGTCTTTTCGAATACACGGTCATCATGGAAACCGGCGGCATGAAAGGTCGCCGGAAAGAAATGATCAGGCAGGAAGTTCATTCGGTTTTAAAAAGTTCGTTTGATGTACCAGTCATTCATTCTGAATATGGAATGACAGAGCTTTTATCACAGGCATATTCCGATGGCAACGGTATTTTTAAATGCCCTCCGTGGATGAAGATTGTGGTCAGGGACGATGAAGATCCCTTTGACATTAAAAATGCAAATAACGGAAAGGCGAGTGGCGCTATTAATATTATCGACCTGGCGAATATATATTCGTGCAGCTTTATCGCTACCGATGATGCAGGCCGACTCTTTTCCGACGGCAGTTTTGAAGTAATCGGCCGGATGGATAACAGTGACCTGAGAGGTTGTAGTTTAATGGTAGTGTGAGAGATGATGTCAGAAGTCAGAAGTATGATTTTTGATAAGGGTATCATCCAACTTCCGACCTCTGACTTCCAACTTCTTTCTCAGGCATTATGCATCCACTCCCTGAACTGTGGCGCCATTTCCTGGCTGACGATTACACAATGATTTAAATCGGGTAGGGTAAGGTCCACGATCAATTTTACTTTTTCATAGGCCTTGAATCCCCGGATAAAATTGATATTGATAATATACTGGCGGTTGGCGCGGAAGAAAACATTTTCATCCAGCTCGTTTTCCATTTCGCCAAGATTTTTGTCCGCGATGTATTTTTTCCCCCATCGGTCGACTACATATACAATTTTATTTTCTGTATAGAACAAAACGACATCATCAAGGCGTAACGAAATATTTTCCATTCCTTTTTTAACCAGTATTCTTTTCTTTTTGTGTTCGCCAACATATTGCAACAGGCTGTTGAGAGAATGATGATCGGTGAAGTGTTTTTCCAGCATCCTGTATTTTGTTAGCGCTTTTCTCAGGTCTTCTTTATCCACCGGCTTCAGCAGATAGTCTATTCCGTTATAGTCAAAAGCATTCATCATAAATTCATCATACCCGGTGATGAAGATTACGGGTGTGCGGATGTTGCCCTGGCTAAAGATTTCAAATGAAAGCCCGTCGCTGAGTTGCACATCGCTAAATATCAGGTCAACAACAGGTTTTTGCGAAAGGTATTCAATACTCTCACGGACACTTCCGAGACGGGCAGTTATTTTAATATCGTCGGCGAGCAATGATAAATTTGTAATAAGGTTTTCCAATGCCGGTCTTTCGTCCTCGATAATTACAGCGTTTAACATGGTAAATGGTTTTGGGCCTGCCCGCCGAAGCGATGCAAAGGCGGGTTATGTGATCAGTGGTAGTTTTACAATAAAGTTTTCGCGGGTTGTTGCTATGGTAATGTCTTTTTGAAATAACAGTTTGTAACGTGAACTAAGATTTTTTAAACCGATACCGGTAGAATTAACCGCATACAGTTTTGGCTTAATATTATTGCTCACCTGCAGGTAATAGTCGTTTACGGATACTTTTATCAGCAGCGGTTTTTCTTCGGAAAATTCATTATGCTTGATCGCATTTTCCACCAGGATCTGTATAGAACAAGGGGGAAGCATCACCCCGGTTTTCTTTTCATCTATGTCGGTTTGTAGTTGAAGTTTATTGTCATGCCTTATTTGGAGCAGGTAAAAATAACTTTCGATGAAGTCAAGCTCTTCCTTAAGTGATATCAGTTCTTTATTCTTGTTGATCAAAAAATATTTATAGACCTGGGCCAGCTTGTTGTTAAACAAATAAGCTTGCTGGGGTTCGTTCATGATCAGGTGATTCAATGTGTTGAGTGAATTAAAAATAAAGTGCGGGTCCATTTCATTTGTCAACGCCTGCAATTCGGCTTGCGAAAGTTCTTTGTCCAACTGATCCACAATCTTGGTGTCCAATTCTCTTTCCTTGCTTAAAAAAAGTATTTCATAAACGAGGGTAAAAATGATAACAGCGGCTACACAAAGTGCAATGAATTTGTAAATATTGGTCGGGTTAAACGGTTCACCGGATACTTTCAGCCATATCAATGTGGAGAGTCCGCCGGTACAGGCGCCATATACAGCCGAAACAAAACAAACGGCAGCAATCTTTGAAAATGGGTTGGCAATAGGCCTGTACAGGGGTCGTAGTTTGACGTGTATCCAGTTACAACCCATCCATATCAGGAAAGAGGTAAGTATGAAAAATAAGTTAGCGACAAATAATTCAAAAGGCGAGTAGCGGTTATAAGTGACGATGCCGGAGACAAGGGGAAGGAATATCCCCAGCAGTGGAATAAAAACAATCTTGAGAATCAAATCCTTGATCATAAAAGCAGCGGTTACGGTTTAGTGGTAAACCAGTTGTTTTCTCTGTTTTTCTCATGTGTCCTGTTAAAACGATTAATCAGCCATAAAACTATTATGACTGACTGTTAACTAAGTATAAAAATGGTTTCATGGACGATTTTCATTACAAGTGGTAAATAAACTCTACTAAAAATATAGACCTGTCATTTGTTTTCGATAAATCAGCTTGTAATCTTCCCGGTTCACTAAACAATTTTCAGCGTACAAAATATTATAACGTCTTCAGCCAGAAATTTTCATTGCCCGGTATAAAACGATTCCATACATGTTTATTATTGTTTAAGTTTTTTTTATTCATGCTTTAGTAACAAATAACTGCTTATTGGCAATAACTATCATGATTTGCCTTATTGAAAAATTATTCCAAAAACAACAATTGCGTATCAGAAAATTATCCCTGTGCCTGGTATTTCTATTGTCCGTATTGTCGTTGTTTGCGCAGCGAACTATTACAGGAAAGTAATCGATGAAAAAGGCAACCCGGTTGCCAATACCCGTGTCACAACAGATGGCTGCCAACACTCCGATTAAGTGAGGAATTATCCTGCTTTAGATTTTGTATTTCATTGATAGCGCTAATCAGCAGGGTTTTAAGGATGCTTTTTCATTGTTCAGATTTGTTTTTAGTATAAGGATATACTGCTTCAAATTCGATTATTCATGCTTTAGAAACATTCTGCCCGGACACTGAAACAACAATCCTGAAATTGTTGCCTTGTTGTTAAGTTTTTCTCAAACTAACATGCGTAATATCATTTGAGTAACAATCACGTCAAAATTATTTTTATGAAGAAATTGTTGTTTCTAACTGCAATTATTTTGCTGGGGTATTCTGCTGCCATAGCGCAAAGGAATATTACCGGCAAGGTTACAGACAAAAAAGATGGGGCCCCTTTAGCCGGGGTTTCAGTAATGGTCAAAGATGGAAATGCTGCCACTCAAACTGACGTGAGTGGAAATTTTACTTTGCAAAACGTACCTGCGAATGCAAAGATTGTTTTTTCATACGTTGGATATAAGCCTATTGAAAGCAAGTTATCTGCAAGTGGCAGTTTTGATGTTGCACTGGAAGAGGACGCCAGGCAACTAAATGAAGTAATTGTAACCGCAGCCGCCGTTAAAAGAGAAGCGAAAAGCCTTGGCTATGCAACAACCACTATTAACAATGCAGATCTTACAAAAGGAAAAGACAGAAGCGTACTGAATTCGCTTCAGGGTAAAGTAGCGGGTGTGCAAATTACCAGTTCTTCAGGCGGTGTGGGCAGTTCCACCCGTATTGTATTTCGAGGTGGTACTTCATTAACCGGCAATAACCAGGCGCTTATTGTAGTGGATGGTATTCCGATCGACAATTCCAATATCGAAGCAGGTGATCCCGGTGTTGCCGGGAATGTAAATGGACAAGGGTTAAATAACCAGGTAGATGCCGGTAACCGGGGCAATGATATCAACCCTGAAGATGTGGAATCTGTGACACTGCTGAAAGGACCCGCTGCGGCGGCTTTGTACGGAACACGAGCCGCCAACGGAGCGTTGATCATCACTACCAAAACAGGTAAAAGCTTAAAGGGGAAACGTTCAGAGATTATTGTCAGCAGCTCCTATAACCTGGAATCTATTTTGCGCTTGCCTGAGTACCAAAACGAGTTTGGACAAGGCGGTCAGAAGCTCCCTGATTCAAGAGAAAATTTTAGTTGGGGACCAAAGTTCGATGGTAAGGTTCGGCCCTGGGGGCAACAGATCGGAGATTCGCAGCGTGTAAAACCTTATGTGGCGCTGCCTGATAACGTAAAAGAATTTTTTGATCTGGGTAGTGTGTTCACAAATAATGTGTCATTCTCTCAAAACAATGACAGGAACAGTTATTACTTATCTCTCAACAACGTTGACCAACAAGGTGTGATGCCCGGAACGGAATACAAAAGGACATCCGTGAAACTTTCGGGTACCGCCGATGTTACCGATAAGATTTATACGTCGGCCACGATGAACTATATCCGGTCGAGAGGTGATCTGTCTATACAGGGACAGGGAAATTCTCCTTATGACCAGGTACTACAAACACCCAGGGATATATCCTTGCTGGAATTGAAAGATTACAAAAACAAGTATAATGACCTCAATGGTTATTACGGCGCCTACACCGTAAATCCCTGGTATTTGTTGGGTGAAGATTCTTATACTTCAGTTGTCGACAGAATCCTGGGCAACCTGCAGGTTGGCTACAAACCTTTATCGTGGCTGGATGTGAGTTTCCGCATCGGTACCGATGTATCAAACGATAAAAGAATACAAATTGAATCCAAACGTACGCCTGATCCAAATGGCCAGAACGCAGGCCGGAAATTCGATGGACACTATGCTGAGGCGCAGTTGAACATTCGTGAACTCACAACAGACCTGATTGCTACTGCAAAAAGAAACTTAACGGACGATCTTTCATTAAGTGTGCTGGTCGGTCACAATGTTCGCCAAAGAACAACGGGAATACAGTTTAGCGAGATCAACTCGTTAACCATTCCTTTCTATTACAATTTGGCTAACTCGGCTCAACCTCCTAAAACGTCCAACTCCAACACTAAGCGACGTCTTCATGGACTATACACTGACATCAATTTTGGCTATAAAAACTTTTTATTCCTCGGTTTAACCGGCAGGAATGACTGGTCATCAACCTTGCCGAAAAGCAAAAATAATTTCTTCTATCCCAGTGTAAACTCATCCTTTATAATAAGCGAGGCATTCAACATGCCAAAAGCAATTTCCTATGCTAAACTAAGAGCCAGTGCGGCGCAGGTAGGAAATGATGCTGCCCCTTACTTGCTGCAATCAGTCTTCCTTACCGGTAGCATTACAGATGGTCAGCAAAACTCGCAGGTTGATCTTCCGCTGAATGGGATTGCTGGTTTTACACAAAGCGGCAATATTGGAAATCCGAATCTGAAACCAGAGATCACGACTTCTTATGAATTGGGTTTAGAATTTGGATTGTTTAATAATCGTTTGAATTTTGAAGGAACCGTTTATTCCAACCGCAGTAAAGATCAAATTATAACGGTTCCAACGGCAGCCTCTACAGGGTTCACCACTATTACTTTGAATGCAGGGTTGATCACCAATAAAGGAATTGAATTGCTGTTAAGAGGCACACCGGTACGTGGCCGTGACTTCTCCTGGGAAGTGACTGGTACATTCACGAAGAATAAAAACAAGGTGGCAGAGCTTTTCCCGGGTACTACACAATTGGCTATTGGTGGTTTTGCCGGGGGTGCGTTAGTGGCTGAAGTAGGTCAGCCTTATGGTTCTTTCTTCGGCGCTGGTTTCCTCAGAAGCCCGGAAGGAGCTATCGTTGTTGACCCGGCTACTGGTTATCCAGTTACTGAACCACAGGCAAGAATTCACGGAAATGTTCAACCGGACTTTTTGGCTGGATTGAATAATAGTTTTTCTTATAAAGGATTTAGTCTTTCCTTCTTATTCGATGCCCGCAAAGGAGGTGTTTTTTATTCAAGAACCAAATCATTGCAGGAGTTCTTAGGTACAGATCCCAGAACAACGTATAATGATCGTGATCCTTTTGTTATACCAGGTAGTGTAGTACAAACATCGGATGGAAAATTTGTGCCCAACACTACTCCCGTACAGAATGCGGATATCTATTGGTATGCCTTCAGCTCACCTACTGCGATGGAGCAGTTAGTAGATGCCAGCTTTATCAAACTGCGTGAAGCGTCTTTGTCTTATCGTCTGCCAAGAGAGTGGTTCAGAAAAACAAAGATCAACGGCATAACGGTAGGTTTCTCGGGGCGGAACCTTTGGTTGTGGACCCCTGATGAAAATACCTATTCTGATCCTGAAGCGAGTTCATTCGGAACAGGTAACCTGCAGGGGTATGAATATGGTACTATCCCTTCCATCCGCAACTATGGAGTTAATGTCAGAGTGGTATTCTAAAAAACGAAAAAAAATTATTATGAAATGAGCCATAAATTTTCGAGGTAAATTATATCAAACTACCGATGAAAATTTTATGGCGAATTCCATGTGGCGAAAACAATAAAAATTAACACATGAAAGCAAAGAATATAGTAACACTATTTTTTGGAGCGGGGTTGTTAGTGACAAGCTCCTGTAAAAAGAATTTTCTCGAGGTTAATGTTGATCCCAATAATCCAACAACTGCATCTGTAGATCTTGTGTTGCCAACAGCCCTGGTTTATGCAGCTTATGATCTCGGCAATCCTTACCAGATACTGGGCGGGTTCTGGGCACAATACTGGACACAAGGCCCAACCGGCAACCAGTTTTCCAATTACGACCAATATTCAATAAACAGTGGTGACTTTGACCGTCAATGGATCGATGTATACGCAGGTCCGTTGAATGATCTTAAATACATTGTAGAGGAGGGTCAGAAAACAGGTAATAACAATTACGCTGCGATTGCAAAGATCATGCAGGCTTATTTGTTCCAGTATGTAACCGATATGCAGGGCGATGTTCCTTTTGCTGAAGCATTGCAGGGAGCGGGCAATCTGAATCCAAAGTTTAATTCACAACAGGAAATTTATGATGGCCTGATCACATTAGCAGATGAAGGTTTGGCCTTGCTGGATGAGAACAGCAATGTTCACCCGGGAGCAGATGATCTTTTTTACCATGGCGATATGCATTTGTGGAGGAAATTTGCCAATACTCTTAAATTGAAGATATACCTGCGACAGGCTTACGTAAGACCTGCAGTAGCTGAAGCGGGTGTGAAGGCGTTATATGCAGCCGGTGCGGAATTCCTGGATTTTGAAGAAACTGCGCAGGTGAATTTCACTACTGCAACATTTAATCAGCATCCGTTGTTTGCACATATCAATTCAGTAGGTGAGTTCAACATACTGGCCAGCCAAACAGCCCTGGGTTATATGTTGGGATTGGATGACCCCCGTGTCGATAAGTTTTATCGCACAGCCACACTGGGTGCAGGCGCCGGAACGCATGTGGGCATTCCACAGGGAAAAGGAAGAATTCTTCCCAACCCGGCCACATTGGATGACAGGCAATTTTCCAAACCGGGCCCTGCAGTAGGCGGCGCCCCGGCTTCAGGCGTTGGTGGTGAAGCCCCGGTTATTTTTATGAGCGAAGCAGAAAGTTATTTTCTTCAGGCAGAAGCGGCCGTTAGGGGGTGGGGAACAGGAGATGCCGGGCAATTGTATTCTGATGCTATTGAATTATCATTTCTTTATTGGGGTTTTACTTCAGCACAGTTCAATACTTACAAAGCTCAACCAGGTGTAACCTTCCCGGCAGCAGGAACAACCGAGCAGAAATTAAAAGCAATCATTACCCAAAAATGGGTAAGCATGTGCGGAACGCAAAACATAGAAGCATGGACCGAATGGAGAAGAACCGGGTATCCGGATATCTTTACTGTTTCGGAAACCACCATTATTGGAAATAAATTTCCAACCCGCTTGTTGTATCCTGATTCTGAAGTGACAGCTAATCCAAATACACCTGCTCAAAAAACAGTTACCGACAAAATGTGGTGGGATGTAAATACAACCGGGCAAAATTGATTAACTGAACTATTAAAATTTTTAAATGATGAAATTCAAAAATAGATTTTGGCTAACCGGGATCATGAGTTTGCTCATTATTACATCCTGTGAGAAGGAGACTGAACATGTTTCCAAAGAAGTAAAAGTGAGTTTCCCTACTATTGCGCTGAATGGTGACCCGGTAGTGAAGCTGGCAATAGGAGCTAGCTATACCGATGCAGGCGCAAAACTTACTGATGATATCTCCGGCGCCGTTTCAGATATACAACCCAGCAGCAACGACGTCAATACCGCGGAACCCGGTTTATACGTGGTAAATTACTCAGCGGCGAATGCTAACGGATTTGAAGCGAATGCAGCAAGGATAGTAGCGGTAACCAATGTAACAGGCACTCCGGATCGGTCGGGTGTTTATACTCGTACGGCAACGGGTGTTGACTGTATAGTTACTAAAATAACAGATGGACTTTACAAGGTTCAAAATCCGGGCGGGGCCGGCGTTGGTACTAATATCGTTGTATATTTTGTAGAGGTCGAGCCAAATGTTTTTGTTTGTCCACCTCAGCCAACGCCTGATGGACCTTTTGGCGTGATCGAAATTAATTTTACAGCTTCCGGCGCTACCTGGCGGGTGCAAAACGCAGGTTATGGAACAGGCGTGAGAACATTTGTAAAATAATTTTTTTCTTAAAGGCTTAAAACGTATCGGAGATTTATTCCGGATCACGATGACGTTCTAAGCCTTTTAAATTACAGCGATGAAAAGTCTATGGTAAAACTTTCATTTTATCAGATGAAATTCTATTTCTTTTGTATAACCCTTTTTTTGTCTCTGCTGGTTTTTTCGCAGAACTCTTCCAATATACCCAGACTTACGCCAATCAGGGGAGTAAATGTAAACCAGGGCGGGCTCGCGGGAACGGGGTTAAAATATAATGACGGTTCCTATATCAACGAAAAAAATGCGGATGTTAAAGGGCAACCCTTTTTATATGACGAATGGGAAAAAGGGAGTGTATTATTAAAAACGAAAGAGAAAATCGATAGTGTATTGATCAAATACAATCTTTATACTGATTTGCTGGTGGTAAAGGTTGACGAACAGGAATACCAGTTTAATATCGATGTTCAGGAGTTTTTAATTTACAACCAGGATCCTGGCGGAAATGTGTTATTTCGGTCAGGTTATACTCCTGTTCCCGGTATGACGGAAAAATCATTCTACCAGGTATTATATGATGGTAAAACAAAGCTGTTGCTGAAACGCAAAAAAATAATAACCGAAGAACTGACGTCTACACCGGGTGTAAAAGTCAAAGTGTATGAAGACCGGCCAGCCTATTATATTCTCACAGCCGGTGGTAAAATGGAAAAAATGAAAAAGAAGGGCGATTCTATTCTGAATATTTTAGGTGATAAAAGGAAGGAATTGACTAAAATGGCGGAGGCTAATAAATTAAAGCTGACTGTAGATGCCGACCTGGTAAAGCTGCTCGAATATTATGACCACATTAGCGGCTAGCCTCTGGTGATTAAATGCATTAAAAGAAAAGGTTATTTCGGAAATGGAATAACCTTTTCTTTTTTACCCGGGTGAAAAATGATCCGAAGTAATTTGTTTTTCAGCGATATAATTTCATGGTTGAGTAAATCAAACCCCAGGAGTCGAATACCAGAGTATTAATTTTACATTGATAAAATAAAAAACCGCCTCATGATGTGAGGCGGTCCGACATAAAGAGTTTTCTCATGTGAACGGTCCAAAAGACCAAGCAGGTGGTTGTCTAGCCGACCTGCTTTTTGTTTTATAAAAATAAGGGATTAAGTAATCTCCAAACCATTGTTCGTTACATTTTTTGAAAAAAATTTATTCAGATCAATTAAGCTTTCAAATTATAGCATAATAGTACTTTTTATTAGGTTATTATTTTTCGTTGTCATATAATGTATCGCCGGCGAAGGAAACTAGTCCTGAAACGCTATCATCATAGTTGAGAGATGGTATGTATTTGAAACAAGCGAAAATAGAAGTTTCAGAAGAGCTTTCTTGACAAAAAACTGTAGCCAACAATTGGGTTTCAATAATGCAGAAACGCAGCTCAATATTTTTGTTTGAATAATTAGCTCCGCACCCTTTTGATAGTTCTCCATTCTCAGAAAGCTAGTTGTCTAGACCCTGAGGGCACTCTCCCCAAAAAGTGTGCATAAATAAAATTGTGCAACCAAATGATTGCACTTACATTTGCAACCAGATGGTTGCTTATTAAATTTTCGTTAGTATGAAAAGAGATCCATTCCAGGGCATCGCAGATCCTACCCGCCGGGCCATTCTGGTACTTGTTGCGTTCCATGCCATGACACCCAATGCGTTGGCAGAGCATTTTGATTGCAGCCGGCAGGCGATATCCAAACATATTAAAGTGTTGACCGAATGTGACCTGGTAAAGCAGGAATATTCCGGCAGGGAAATTTATTATCATTTAAATGCCAAAAAAATGAAAGAGGTAGATAAATGGCTGGAACGTTTTCGCAGCCTGTGGGATACCCGTTTCAATCAGTTGGATGATGTATTAAAGAACCTTAAAAATAAAAAATCATGATCATCAACAAAGAAACTGTATTGACCAAAGATTTGGCCAACAAGAAACTTATTGTTGTCAGGGAATTTGATGCGCCGCTTGACCAGGTGTGGAGAGCCTGGACCGAAAGCGCATTGCTTGATCAGTGGTGGGCGCCGAAACCGTGGAAGGCGCAAACAAAAACAATGGATTTTAAGGAAGGTGGTTTTTGGTTGTACCAGATGGTCGGGCCGGATGGTACCGGTTCCTGGTGCCGGGCTGATTTCAAAAAAATTGATGCACCGGATAGTTTTTCAGCTGTCGACAATTTTTGTGATGAGAGCGGAAAAGTAGATACTAATTTCCCGGCGATGTACTGGACAAATGTGTTCAGCAAAACCGCTGATGGAACAACGGTAAAGGTGGAGATCAGCTTTGATACTGAAGCCGGTCTTGAAAAGATTCTTGAGCTTGGCTTTGAAGAAGGATTTACAGCAGCCCTGGGTAACCTTGATGAGTTGTTGGCGAAATAGTTATTGTATAAATGATAACCCTGCAGAGGGCGATTGATCGTTCCTGTGGGGTTATTTATTTTCTGAGCCTGACAATTGAAAAGGCGACGAATGGTGGATTGGTACAATAACTATTAATCCGATAACTTTCGGATGGCGAAGACTAGAAATTTGAGAATCAAATATGCATTTTTCTTGAATTGCTTGTTGGAGTGTTATAGATTTACGTGTTGGCTGCAAGCATATCGTGACACTTTCAAAAATTGTAGAGAGGCCAGATACATAAAATTTATGGGACACATTTCCATCGTTTATGGACACATTATTGGCGAGGCTTGGAGAAGTGAGGACTATCACAAACTGCAACGCCTGAACAAAAGAATAATTGAAACACTGCCAGGCAATGACGAGATATTTCCTTGGATAACAAGAAAAATGTTTTTAGTTCCAGACCCTGACAATGACAAGATGTATCGTGACCAAGTAATTGCGTTTGGGGCTTCTTATAAGTCAGTTGAACACGAATGGAGTGAATGGCTCGACAAATTTGAAGCAATACTAAAACAACTATATTGGTCAAGCGCAACAATTCATCTGGATACGGAACTTGTCGGGACACATAAATATGAATGGATATTTGACATTAATCAGCCCGACAACTGGATGTCTGATAATCCACAGCCGACAACTATGTGGGACTTCAAAGGAGGACCACGAAGGTTTTTTGACAGTTTCAACTAAATTATTGCGGTCTGCCCGGCAATTTCTTTTTGATATAAGAGCTCCAGGCGCCAAATCGCTTCATGGTATTTAACCAGTAATTGATATCGGAATCTACATCGGTAAAGGGCTTTCCATCATAGATCTCAGCGGTAATATCTACAAGGCTCCAGTCGGTTTCGTTAAAATGCCATTTGAAAGAATGCGATGCATTTTTGTTAAAGCCTCCGTCGCCAGAGACAAGGTTCCCAAAAACAATTTGTCTTTCACTCACAGGCAGGTCCAATTGGGCATCGGCCTGTAGAATTAATTGTTGATTTTTGGTGCGGACAACAAAACCAGTGTCCCGCCAGTTGGCATTGTCGCTATCAAAGCCAACCAGGTAATAGGTGTAGCTGTCGTCGTTGTTTTCTTTTTCCTTTTTGCAGGAGATAATTAGTAACACTGTCAGCAGGAGGGCCGCTAAGAAATACATTTTGTTCATAACAAGCGATTAAAAAAGGAATGACAACTGTTGCAGGAAATACGTTGCAGGGTTGTTTCAGCAAAAAAACACAGAGGGAAGATCCATTGTTGCAGGTGGTCAATCTTTTGCTCCCGGCTCAAAACATTTTTCCGAACAGGCTGAGATGTTTATTAAATGCAGGCCAGTGAAAAAATTTATTGTAATCACAGAGATCATTGATAGAGGATTATTCTTTATCTTTTTGGCTTCAATCCATTCGTTCAATGACTTTATTCATCGTTCTCCTTGCACTGGTTGCATTGGTAGTTCTTATCGCTGTTTTCAAAGTAAATCCCTTTCTTGCTTTTCTTGTAGTTTGTGTTATTGCAGGACTTTGCCTCGGCATCCCTCTCACCGGCATAACCAAATCCGTAGAAACTGGAATAGGAGCTATTCTTGCCGATACGCTTATCATCATCGTTATTGGAGCCATGCTTGGCAAACTGATAGCAGCAAGTGGAGCCGCCCGGCAAATCGCCACCACGATCATGAAAGCAATAGGATTGAAAAATATTCACTGGGCTTTGGCGCTGATTGGTCTTATCATTGGCATACCGCTGTTTTATAATACCGGTTTTGTTTTAATGATTCCCCTGATCTTTTCAATCGTCTATCAATATAAGCTTCCCGCTGTTGCCACCAGCATATCATTGCTTGCTGCATTGTCTGTAGCACATGGCTTTTTGCCGCCGCATCCTTCCCCGGCAACGCTTGTTGGACAATTCAAAGCTGACCTGGGAGAAACGATGCTATACGGAATCGTCATTGCGATTCCGGCAATCATTGTTGCTGGTCCACTATTTTCCAGAACACTTAAAAACATTCATTCAAAACCTCTTGAAACATTCAAGCCTCCAGATCTGAAAACGGAAGAGCTTCCCGGAGTTTTCAATAGTTTTTTCACTGCACTGCTTCCGGTAATTCTGTTTGCAGTCATGACCCTGCTTCCTATGATCGCCGGTTCGCAAGATGGTGATGTGATTTTTTTCTTTTCCCGTGCGCCTATTGTAATGCTGATTGCTTTGATTGTAGCCACATTTTCTTTAGGCATCGGGCGTGGCAAGAGTATGCAAGCTATAATGGATATATACAGCGATTCGGTTAAGGATATTGCGCTGATCCTTCTCATCATTGCCGGCGCCGGTATTTTCAAACAAGTACTCGTTGACAGCAAAGTGGCGAATGAAATTGCAGGATTGCTTAGCGGCAGTTCAATATCTCCATTGGTACTTGGCTGGCTCATTGCAGCGTTGATCCGCGTTGCTGTTGGATCTGCAACTGTTGCGGGTATTACGGCTGCCGGTATTGTAGAACAATTAGTAAAGGATACAAATACAAGTCCCAGCTTAATGGTGTTATCCATCGGTGCAGGCAGCCTGATGTTTTCCCATGTCAACGATGCAGGCTTCTGGCTTTTCAAAGAATATTTTAATCTAAGTATAAAAGATACCATCCGTTCATGGTCCGTCATGGAAACAATTGTCTCTGTTTTGGGGCTGCTTGGCGTATTGCTTCTTGACATTTTTATTTAGATTTCATCCTGTCATTCAATGCTGAGCAATAAGGAACAGAGTGGTGCTGTTTAAATATTTATGACTGTTAGTTTTTAACATTCAAAAAAAAGTTGCTGTTAAAAAACAAGCGGAATAGCTATCTTTATTTCAGACTCTGGTTAAAACCTGCTTATTCACTGTAATGAGAAATGAAGGCGATCTGTTATTGTGGCGTTCTTTTAAAACGGGCGACTGGGACGCTTATGGCCGTCTCTACGACTCTTATTTCAGTTTATTAAATAATTACGGTTACAGGTTTACTAGCGAAAGGGAATTGATAGAGGATGCAGTTCATGACCTGTTTGTAAGATTATGGACAAGCCGGGAACGTTTAAGCATACCTGCTTCGGTCAAAAATTACCTGTTTAAATCACTGCGCAATATCCTGTTGCGCAAAATGAAAAGCGAAGAAAAATACACTGATATAGACGGCCAGGAGTACCCGGTTTCATTTACAATAGTATACGATAACGAGGCGCTGAAACGCATTGAGCATATTGAGCTGCAGGCTAAGATCAAAACATTTATCCAGGCCCTGCCGCCCCGGCAACAGGAAATAATTTACCTGCGGTTTTATGAAGGGCTTTCTTATGAAGAGATCGCCGATGTGATGTCTATCAGTGTCAATTCATCCTATAAGCTTTTATACAAGGCGCTGGAACGGTTGCAAGCCACATTAGGCGCCCCCTCATCACTTTCGATTTTGCTTTGCCTGAAATTTTTTTCTGCATCGAAGGGATAATTTTTACCACTCCGGGTGTAATAGGTAGAAAATACCTGTTTAATGAGCCCTGTTAATTACGCTGAATTTCAATTAAAGGATTTTCTTGAAGATGATTTTTTTGTGCAATGGGTGATCAATCCCAATGTAAACACCGATTCATTCTGGCAATCGTTCATAGAAAATAACCCGCATAAAGGGGAGACCGTGGAGCAGGCGGCTGAAATGATAAAGATTTACCGCAGGCAGGCTTTTTTGGGAAACGGGCAAAACAAAGATTTGGTCTGGCAGCGTATCTCCGAATCGGTGAGCCACGTTGAAGAAAGGAAGGTGTTCCGGATGCCGGTTTTCATTCGGGTTGCAGCGGCCATTCTCATTGTTGCGGCGGCGGCGCTTTGGCTTGTTAATTATTATAAGGCTGACAAAACCGTTACCATCGCCACAGCCGCAGGCGAAATAAAAACTATAACACTGCCCGATCATTCAAAGGTTACATTAAACGGTAATACTACACTATCCTATAGCAGCAGCTGGGATAATGAAATGCTGCGGGAAGTTTGGATCAGCGGGGAAGGTTATTTTGATATAAAACACCTTAATAAAGACACCCTGCACATTAATCCTTCGGACAGGTTTATTGTTCACTGCGACGATGTGAATATAGAAGTACTCGGAACCACTTTCAATGTGAAGGCCCGCAGTGGCAAAACTAATGTGGCATTGCTTACGGGTAAGATCAGGATCGATTATGTGAACAAAACAAATAATTCGCTGGTCATGGCACCGGGCGACTATGTGGAATATGCCGGCAAAGAATTACTGGTCAATAAAAAACTAGCCAAACCGGCACAGGTTACTGCATGGACCAACGCGAATGAAATTTCATTTACCGATGCTACGCTACGGGAGATAACAGAGACATTGGAAAACAGGTTTGGCTACACGGTCAATGCGCAGGATACAGCCCTGTACAGTTTAAAAATAGAAGGGGATATAACCGTAAGCAATGTAGCCGATCTGTTGGATGTAGTGGCTACTACATTAGACGTAGCGATAGAACAAACCGCCAATAAGCATATAACGATTTCAAAATAGTATCGTATCAATAACTGCTAAAAATAAACTGCATTTATGAGTACCAGAACCAAATTGCTGATACCACTCTTTATTCTTTGCGGGATGAATATTTATTACAATTCTGCTGCACAGGAATTCGCCAGGTTAAATTATAAACGATCCGATTCCGACTCACCGCCTGATCAGCATCCTAATTCAATTTCATTGAAAGATGCTGTTAACGAAGTAAAAAAAATCTATAAAATAAAAATTGCTTACCGTGAAGGTTTGCTGGATGGTAAAATCGTTCCTGTTTCTCTTATCAATGAAATAAAATCCTATGATGTTGAGCCTGGTTTAAAACTATTGTTAACCAATTATCAGCTTAATTATAAAAAAACAGGCAACAACCAGTTCTCCCTGTTTGAAATTGTTAGTTCGGGCAATAGCAACGGTGTGTCTGCTACGTATGTAATACCCGTTACGGGTAAAGTGACTTCCTCAAAAGACGGGGTTACCTTACCCATGGCTACTATTTCTATAAAAGGGAATCCCGCCATTGCTACTACATCAGATGAAAACGGAAATTTTAAACTCAGTCTCCCGGATGAGTATAAAGATAAAACGATCGTACTTGTTATATCTTCCGTAGGCTATGCAGCCAAGGAGGTCACTGTTACGGAACAAATGCAGGGACTGCTGATACAGTTAGATGAAGCAAACAGGAACCTGGATGAAGTGGTGGTTACGGCTCTGGGAATCAGGAGAACAAGTAAATCACTTACCTATTCTGTGACAGAAGTAAAAGGTGAAGAATTTACCCAGGCAAGAGAAAATAATATTGCCAATGCGCTGACAGGTAAAATAGCCGGTGTAAATGCTACAGGGTTATCAACGGGGCCGGGTGGTTCAAGCCGCGTGATCATCAGGGGCAATGGTTCGCTTACCGGCAACAGCCAACCGCTGTATGTGATCAATGGTATGCCTATTGATAACAGTGTACCGGGTGGTAGTTCGTTGCCTAATGGATTTGGACTTACAGGCGGAACTGACCGTGGCGATGGTATTGCTGCTATCAATCCTGATGATATTGAATCTATCACTGTGTTGAAAGGAGGTACTGCGGCAGCGCTGTACGGATCAAGAGGGGCCAATGGTGTGATCTTAATTACTACCAAAAAAGGTAAAGCACAAAAAGGAATCGGCGTTGAATACAACTCTACTTTGACGATGGAGAACGTTTCTGTGTTTCCCGACTTTCAATATGAATATGGACAGGGTGATGGGGGAGTAAAACCAACAACACTGCAAGAAGCACAGGCAACAGGACGTCGCTCTTTCGGAGCAAAGATTGATGGTTCCACGGATTACATGGCGGCAGATGGGAAGACACATCCTTATACAGCTCAAAAAGACAATCTTAAACATTTTTATCAAACAGGTACTACGTTTACCAATACGGTTGCCTTTTCAGGAGGGAATGAAACATTGCTTTATCGCTTATCCTTATCCGATTTGAATGCAAAAAGTATTTTACCTACTAATAAATACAATCGCAAGACAGCTAACCTGAATTTAGGCGCTAAACTCAGCAGCCGCTTGAGAATTGAGTCGGTAATACAATATAATTTGGAAACAGGCCAGAACCGTCCTATTGCCGGTGATGCGTTGGGCAATCCTAACTGGACGCCTTATGAAGTGGCCAATACAGTAGATGTCCGCTGGTTAAGTCCCGGCTATGATGCCAATGGAGATGAGATTGTATGGAATGATGCCGGTATTGTTACCAACAGTTATTTTATCATAAACAAATTCAAACAAAAAGATACTAAGAACAGGTTTATTGGCCAGGCATCTGTTGCATATGACGTGTTGAAGAATTTAACAGTGAAAGGAACGGTGACAAGAGATTTTTACAATTATAATTTCACCAGTGTCTTACCTACCGGTACCCAATATGTTCCTAAGGGTGAATATGCAGGAATCAAGTCAGATGTATCGGAAACCAACAGTATGCTGACAGCCACTTATAAAGGAAAGGTGAATGAGAAAATAGGATTCTCTGTTCTTGCAGGCGCCAACAGCCGCAGGTTTAAAACAGACGAGCTGAATTCTTCCGGTCAATCATTCACTACTCCATATTTCTATAGCTTTTCTAATCTCTCGACTTCTACCGTTATACCGGTTAATAACCGCGTTTCAACCAATTCCGTATTCGGATCAGTTGATTTGGATTATAATAACATACTTTTTATAACTGCTACCGGCCGCCAGGATTGGTTTTCTACGCTCAGTCCTGAAAGCAATAGAATTTTCTATCCCAGCTTTGGAACCAGTTTTATTTTATCAGATGCAATTAAACTGCCTGATATCTTCAATCTTGTTAAATTAAGAGCTTCTTGGGCGCAGGTGGGCGGCGGCGGTCCCGATCCCTATGCCATCAATCTTACATACAGCAGCGTATCCAGTGCCAGCTCAGTGCCACTGCAAAATGTTACTTCGTCATCCATAACCAACGCTAAGCTGAAACCATTTACTTCCACGACAACAGAGATTGGTTTGAATGCACAAATGATGAATAACAGGTTAGGTATAGACCTGGCCGTTTATAATCGCAAATCAACAGATGATATAGTCAGCGTTCCTATTTCCAATACATCAGGATATACAAATGCTATTTTAAACTCCGGTGAATTGAGTAATAAAGGCATTGAAGTTTTGCTGAACGTAATACCGGTTAAAAATAAAAACTTCGGTTGGACTGCCAGTTACAATGTTGCATACAATAAAAGCGAAGTGATAAAGCTGGCGGATGGTATCAGTACGTTTACGTTGGGAAATTCAGCTAATGGGAATGCTTTTATCAACAACAGGGTAGGTCGTACTTATGGCGCTATTTACGGTTTTAGAAAGTTAAAAGATGCAGGCGGCAACATTATTTTCGATACCAATTCCAATCTCCCGCTGCAGACTGATAATAACCAGGAATTGGGCAAAGGTGTGCCTCCGTTAACGATGGGCTTTACCAATGAGTTTCGGTATAAAAACTTTTCATTGGATATTTTAGTAGACGGAAAATTTGGCAACAGCATCTTCTCCGTCATGGAAGTATATGGTACCCGTCTTGGTTTGATGAAGTCGACATTAGCAGGAAGAGAAAACGGCCTGCTTCTCGAAGGTGTAACAAAAACGGGGGATAAATATTCTTATACAGTTCCTGCAGCTAATCTTCGTGCCGCTTATTATAATAGCCAGAACAGGTACACTGAATTGTTTGTGCATGATGCCAGCTTTGTAAAATTGCGCCAGGTGATCTTGTCTTACAGGCTCCCGGTTTCCAAAATTGGGTTCGTAAAAAATGATGTACAATCTGCAAGTATTGCGTTGGTTGGGCGCAACCTGCTGACGCTTTATAAAAAGACAGACACCTTCGATCCGGAGCAAAGTTTAACCAACGGCGCCGCCCAGGGTATTGAATCTATTGGCTTGCCCCGTACCCGTTCTTATGGCGTAAATCTTCTGCTAAAATTTTAATCTTTAAAACCGACAATGATGAAACTGCTTAAACAAAAATATGCCTGGCTTTTACCGGCAGCGCTTTGCATGCTGCTGATACAATCCTGCGATAAAAATTTTAAAGAGACTAATACCAATCCTAATGCGGTTTCAACTCCGACACCGCAATATATTTTCAGTAAAGCATTGTATGATGGCGCAAGATTCAGCGGCAATACTGAAACGCTGCTTTTAGGCACCATGCAATACACTACAAGCTACAACGATGTGGAAGGTTTTGGTTCTAAATATGTAGCTGCGCGGCTGGATTTGACTATGGGAATTTTTAACAATGCATTTCCAAACCAGATCAATGAAATAGGGGAAGTGATCAAAGCGGTGAAAGATGATCCGGTTAAAGTAAATCTATACGCTGTTGCCCGTATCTGGAAAGTATTTTGTTTTAGCCGTATTACAGATTTATATGGAGATATTCCTTATACGCAGGCAGGGCAAGGATATAACGAGGCTCTCTATCAGCCGGCGTATGATGCACAAAAAGATATTTATGCAGACATGCTGAAAGAACTGGATGAAGCGGCAAAAAGTTTGGATCCGGCCAACACAAGCACATTTGGTGCTGCTGACCTGATTTATAATGGCAATACCGCTCAATGGAAAAAATTTGCTTACTCTTTGATGTTGCGTCTTGGTATGCGGATGACTAAAGCAGATGCCGCCGCAGCGCAAACATGGGTAGCCAAAGCTATAGCAGGCGGCGTTATTACAGACTATGCGGATATCGCCAGATTGAGTTATGTAGGTTCAGGCCAGGATATCAACAAGAACCCGATAGCGTTAGTAATGATCAATGACAATTATATCAAGGCGGATGGAATAAGTAATAATGAAGGAGGAAAATATCAGCAGGTGTTTATCGACTCTCTCAAAGCAAATAATGATCCAAGGCTGAAAGTTATATCAGTGGTATATGTAAACGGAGTGGCGAATTCTGATGAAAGTATTCAAAAAGGGATGCCTTCGAATATCAATGGTACAAAGCCATCCAATTTTGTTTCATTTTCAGAGCCTAATCAAAATACTGTTTTGAAGCTGTCCGCCCCTTTATTATTATTTACTACTGCAGAAACTAATTTTTTACTGGCTGAAGCGGCATTAAGAAACTGGTACACCGCGGAAACTGCAGGCTCTTTATATGAAAAAGGTATAAGGGCAGCTATGAAGCAGTGGGATCTGATCAGCGGCACCACGGGTACAATAGACGCCGGCAGGATTGATTCTTATGTAGCTGCTCATGCTTTAAATACCAGCGGCACTGTTGACCAGCAAATGGAACAGATCTATAACCAGTTTTGGGTCGGTATTTTCCCTGACGCGCAGGAAGTGTATGCCAATTATCGCAGAACGGGTTATCCGGCACTTGTCCCTAACAACTATCCGGGTAATGCTACAGGTGGTAAAATTTTCAGAAGACTTTTATATCCGACATCCGAACAAACCTTGAACAGGGCATCATACAATGAAGCCGTTAGCAGACAGGGTGCCGATGACCTGATGACAAGAGTATGGTGGGATAAACAGTAGCCTGATGCTAAATAGCATCTCCGAAAACAAGCAAATTACTTTATGTCTTGCCCTTCTCCCGGCGGGGGAGGGCAAGACATTTTGAATGGCAAAGTTTATAACTTTTAAAAAGATAAGCATGAAAACACAAAGAAGATCAGCGCTGAAAAAATTGTTTGCTTCTGTCGCCGCCACTGTGGGACTAGGGTCTTTGGCAAATGCCACAACAAACACAGGTGAGGATACAGAAGAGAAAGAAGTATTTAATGTAACAACAACGGGCCAGGAAAAAATCCCTTTGTTTTCCGGCTCTACCAAATTCAAACAGCTTGTTTTTATAGCGGGCAAAGGGGCGCATTTTGAAGGCGATATAAAAGCTCATACCGATCATGTACTGAAGGAACTTGAAAAGGAACTGATCAAGGCAGGGTCTTCTATGGAAAAAGTACTTAAGGTAACTGTGTTTTTAAATGATATAGCGGATTATAAAGCAATGAACGAAGTGTACCAGGGCCGGTTTGGAAAGAAACCTCCTGTACGCACTACCGTAGCCGTTGCCAAAGGCGGTGTACCGGGAGACTCTTTGGTAGAAATGGATTGTATTGCACATACCTGATGAAAACGATGTCAGAAGTATGAAGCCCGAAGTCGGAAGTATGAGGTAAGAGGTCAGAAAGAACACTCCGATAGGATGGTTAGTTTTCGGACTTTCGAAATGTCCCCGACTTCTGATTTCTGACCTCTATAACCGTTTCAAAAAACTTATACAAGATGCAACGAAGGGAGCTTTTAAAATATTTATCACTTACTCCATTAGCTGCAGGAGTGACAGGATTGCAGCAAACTGTATCTGCAGCCCCCGCTCCGCCTCCTGCAGGGAGAAACCTTTTCAAGGAGTTGGGTGTACGTACTTTTATTAATGCGGCCGGGACCTTTACTATGATGACCGGTTCATTAATGCATGATTATGTGCTGGACGCTATAAATAGTGGCGCAAAGGAATTTTGTATGTTAGATGAACTGCAGGATAAGGTTGGCGAAAAGATCGCTGCATTGGTTCATTCAGAAGCGGCTGTTGTTACATCCGGCGCATTCTCCGCAATGACGTTGGGTTTGGCGGGAATTTTAACAGGGATGGATGAGAAGAAAATAGAACAGTTACCCCACCTGGAAGCTACCGGTATGAAATCGGAAGTAATCTGTCAAAAGGCACATGAGATCGTATACAATCATGCGCTGAAGAATGCTGGTTGTAAAATAATTTATATAGAAACAGTGGAAGAGTTGGAGAAAGCCATTAATGATAAAACAGCATTACTCCATTTTTTAAATATTGAAGCAGATAAAGGAAAAATAATGCATGAAGAATGGGTAGCTATTGGAAAAAAACATGGGATCCCAACTTCTATTGATATAGCAGCGGATGTACCGCCTGTATCCAATCTCTGGAAGTTTAACGATATGGGGTTCAGTTTTGTAGCCATATCCGGCGGTAAAGCTATGCGTGGCCCACAAAGCGCAGGACTTTTGATGGGCAAAAAAGATATTGTATCCGCTGCCCGTTTACACATGCCTCCCCGCGGTTTTAATATTGGCCGTGGTATGAAGGTGAATAAGGAGGAAATATTAGGAATGTATGTAGCGCTGGAAAAATATATCAGCCAGGACCACGATAAAGAGTGGAAACAATGGGAAGCAGCTACAGCCAAAATTGAAAATAGTGTTAAGGCTGTGAATGGAGTTGCAACTAAAGTAACTGTTCCTGTTTTGGGCAATACTACTCCAACATTGGAAATCAGTTGGGATGATAGCACAGTAAAGCTTACCGGCAAAGAGTTACAACAAAAATTACGCAATGCTTCCCCTTCCATTGAGATTGGTAATGTACAGGAAAAAAGTATTGCTGTTACAGTGTGGATGCTGAAACCCGGGCAAGAGAAAATAGTGGCAACAAGGATTGCCGAAGAATTATCACAGGCTTCCGTTTAATTGGTTTTTATGCGCCACTACGCTACCGTGTTCTTATCAGCACCTGTTTATTCCGGCAAGCAAGTCTGAAAAAAATATCAACATTAATGCATGAAAAAAGCAAGTGCTTTATTCTTTTTTATTCTTGTCTTTCATTTCGCAAAAGCACAGCAATATGCAATTGTTATTAAGGGCGGGCATCTCATTGATCCTAAAAATGACATCAATGCAGTAATGGATATTGCTATTACTGATGGGAAGATCATTAGCGTCGCTAAAAATATCGATACCGCTAAAGCCACACAGGTTGTTGATGCCAAAGGCATGTACGTAGCCCCCGGACTTATAGATGCTCACGTACATGTTTTTTATGGAATCAATCCCGATCGAAAGTACAGTAATGGAACATCATCTATTCTGCCGGATGGTTTTACTTTCAGAACGGGTGTCACAACGGTAGTAGATGCGGGCTGTTCCGGTTGGCGCAATTTTCCCCTTTTTAAACAGCAGATAATAGATAACTCCAAAACCCGTGTATTGGCATTGCTCAATATCGTAGGAGAAGGCATGAGCGGTGAAATCAATGAGCAAAATACCAATGACATGGATAGTAAGATGACGGCACTGACGGCACGTCGTTATAAAGATGTTGTGGTTGGTGTTAAGGTAGCTCATTTTACGGGCAATGAATGGACGCCGGTAGACGAGGCTGTGAAAGCCGGAACCATGGCAGATATCCCGGTGATGATCGATTTTGGCAGCAGTAATCCTCCATTGCCTGTTGAAGAATTGTTCATGAAGCATCTTCGCCCCGGAGATATTTTCACCCATTGCTTTGGGCAGTTAAGAGACCGGGAGCCAGTAGTAGATGTAAATACAAAAAAAGTAAAACCATTTGTATGGGAAGCCCGAAAGAAAGGGATTTTTTTTGATGTGGGATATGGACAAATCAGCTTTGCTTTTTCGCAGGCGATACCGGCTGTTAAAAGCGGCTTTTACCCAAATTCTATCAGTACCGATATACATGCGGGAAGCATGAACAATTCGATGAAAGATATCCTAAACATCATGTCAAAGTTCATGGCAATTGGAATGAGGATAGAAGATGTAATTAGAACGGTTACCTGGAACCCCGCAAGAGAAATCAAACATGAAGAGTTGGGAAACCTTTCAGTGGGGGCGATTGCAGACATCGCTATTCTTTCTGTGCGGGAAGGGAAGTTTGGTTTTTTCGATTATACCGGCTATAAAATAGAAGGCAAACAAAAACTGGAATGTGAATTGACGATCAAAGGCGGAAAAATTGTTTATGATTTGAATGGTAAGGCTGTACCGGTTGTAGTGAAGGAGAGCAGATACTGAAAGAATATCGAATATTGAAACAAGGGCTTTGAATAATGAAATGGGGAAGGGTAAACTTACATCGTTCGTATTCATTATTCACAAACAAATTACATACAAATGAAACATACACTTATTATAGCGTCAGCATTGCTTCTGATTTGCAATTGTTCCGGCCCGCTTCATGCGCAGACAATTCCCAGAGAAGAATTGGTTTTTTTGACTGCTGAATGGAAGGGCGAACGATTTGCGGATGGACGTCCTAAGATACCGGATGATCTGGTCAGAAGAGCGAAAGAAATTGCTATTGAAGATGCTTGGACCATTTTAAATAATGAAGGATATAGTTGCCAGTATGAAGGAGACTGGAAAACGGTAAATGAAGATACACCTGTAGTTGGCCGTGTATTCACTGCCTGTTTTATGCCCAGCCGGCCAGACCTGGAAAACAATATTAAGGAACGTGGCAAAAAGCAGGGACGTAGCGGCAACACCAATTCATGGCCGATTGATATGCTGACAAAGGGCGACGTATATGTGGCCGATGGCTTTGGTAAGATTGCAAATGGCACGCTGATAGGCAGCAACCTCGGCAATTCTATTTTTGCCAAAACTGGTAATGGCGTGGTGTTTGATGCTGCCGCCCGTGATTTGGAAGGACTGTCGGAAATAAAAGGCTTTAACGCTTATGTAAGAGATTGGCACCCTTCTTACCTCAGGGATGAAGTTTTAATGGGTATCAACACTCCTGTTCGCATCGGGCATGCCATTGTACTACCAGGTGACCTTGTTATTGCAAAAAAAGGAGGTGTCATTTTCATTCCTTCACACCTTGCTGAAAAGGTAATCGTAACAGCAGAGTTTATTATACTAAAAGATAGGTTTGGAATTAGCATGTTGAAAGAAGGCCGATATACAACCGGGCAGATAGATAATCAATGGACAGATAAAATAAAAGAAGATTTTTTGCAATGGCTCAACAAACACCCTGAAGAAGTGCCAATGACACGATCTCAGTTAGATGAATACATGAAAAACAGAACATGGTAATTCAATAGACAATAGACAATCGGCAAACTGCTTGCTTATTGCGAATTGCCTATTGTCTATTGCTTATTATTTGTTGCGAGGAAATATTTAAAAAAAATGGAAAAGAATAAAATACTTAACAACCTACAGGCATTAGGAATTGAGTTTGACAACCTACCAAAGCCAGGCGGATCTTATGTTGCTGTAAACATCAGGGGTAATATTGCTTATGTTGCCATCCAGTCCCCCATAAAAGATGGCAAGTTCTTTTTTACCGGGCGATTTGGAGAAAATGTAACAACAGAAGAAGGTTACGAAGCTGCAAGACTTGCCGCCATGAATGTTTTAAAACAGATAAATAAGTTTGTTGGCTTTGATAATATCATCGGGCTTAACCATGCGGACATCTATTACCGGGCAAGCGAAGACTGGGACGATGGGCCTCGTGTAGCAAGTGGTGCATCTGACTTGTTTTTGAAAGTTTTAGGAGATCAGGGAAAACATACCAGGGCGATATTTGGCGTTGACAAATTGCCCAGCAATTTTAGTGTTGCTCTCTCCACTTCTTTTACAATAAAAGATAAATGAAGGTCATGTCCAGGTTTTTCCTTCCGTTCTTTTTGATATCACGTCTTTTTATAAGAATAATAGTAATTGTTTCAACAGTCGCCGGCTTTAGCCGTTGTACCGGAACCGTAGCAAGCTTACCAGCAGGCGACCCCGACAACGGGGGTCTTATTCTGCCGGGAAATTTTGAAGCGGTAGTCGTTGCAGATAGTATAGGAAGAGCAAGGCATATTACGGTTAATGACAATGGTGATGTATATGTGAAGTTAACTTTTAATGACGCCATGCATGGATCGGGAGGAACCGTTGGACTTCGGGATAACAACAATGATGGCAAGGCTGATGTTATCGCCTATTTTGGTGATTACAAAGATGAGGGTGGTTTACCGGTTGGTATAATGGTACATGATGGTTATCTGTATACCTCTACTGTAAAAAATGTTTTCAGAAACAAACTAACTCCCGGAGAATTAATTCCTGAAAGCAAAACTGAAGTCATTCTTACTGATGATGATGAAAATCTGGGAAGAAAATGGCATACAGCAAAACCTTTTGCATTTGATAATGCTGGTAACATGTATGTTCCTTTTGGGGCGCCAACCGATGCGGCACAGGACGTCGCTAAAGCAGGCCCGGCAGGCATTCCGGGTGGTAAGGGATTAGATCCTGCACCCGATCTTGAAAAGCATGCGGGCATCTGGAGGTTTGATGCTGATAAAAAAGGTCAAACACAAAAGGACGGATATAAATATGCTACCGGTATCCGAAGTGTATTGGGTATTGCATGGAATCCCATGGATAATAGTTTGTATGCAGTAATGAATGGAATGGATAATTTTCATACCAGGTATCCAACTATCTATTCGCCGTGGCAGGCGGCTGTGCTTCCTTCAGAACCTTTATTAAAAGTTACCGAACATTCAAACTTTGGATGGCCATATTCTTACTATGATCAGATGCAGAAAAAAAATATTTTACAACCAGGGTATGGAGGCGATGGTAAAATAGTTGGCCGGGCCGCAAAATTTGATTTGCCTGTAATGGCTTTCCCGGGGCATTGGGCCCCAATGGATTTATTATTCTACCAGGGAAATCAATTTCCGGAACGGTATAAAAAAGGAGCCTTCGTTGCATTTCATGGTTCTACGGATCGTTCTCCCTATCCACAAGCCGGGTATATTGTGTGCTTCGTTCCGTTTGAGAATGGTGCGCCTGCCGGCGAGTGGGAAGTTTTTGCTGATGGTTTCACCGGCATAGACACGGTGGTCAATACGAGTGATGCACTTTACAGGCCGATGGGCCTGGCTACGGGACCGGATGGTTCTTTATATATTTCCGAATCCAATAAAGGAAAAATCTGGCGTGTAATGTATAAAGGAGATAAAAATAAATTTGGCGATGCACAGTTGGCTGAAATGGAAAAAAGAAAATCCAGGTCTTATATAAAAACGCCGGATGAAGTAAAGGATAACCTGGGTATAGGAGGCGAAATGAATGGCCTGATATTGTATAATTCTTATTGCACGAGCTGTCATCAGCGGGATGGGAAAGGTGATAATAATCGCTATCCACCATTAGCAGGTTCTGATTGGGTAGCCGGAAATAAAGAAAGGTTGATTGGAGTTATTCTGCACGGTTTACAGGGAGAGATTAAAGTAAACGGAAAAACCTATAATGGTGTAATGCCTGCGCATGGTAGTTTTTTAGATGATCATGCGGTTGCATCAATTTTAACTTATGTGAAAAAGAAATTTAATAAAGAGGACACTCCAATTACTTCCGCTGAAGTAAGTAAAGTGAGAAATGCTTCGAATGATAAGAAATGATATTGGATGAAAGTTTTCAATGCCATATTGTTTATATCTATCGTTTTTAACGCTGCCCGTTTGAATGGGCAAACTTATTCCGTAAAAAAAATATCTCGCGGTTCCATCAACATAAATGGTAAAGGAGATGCCGTTGGCTGGGCCGGTGCGGATGTTCTTACAAATTTTATTTACCCCTGGGAAAACGCAACTGCACCGGCTACTTCTTTCGCAGCAGTATGGGATGGACAATGGCTATACTGCCTGTATCGTGTAAAAGATGATTCCGTTATTACATACATAAACAAAAATGAAAAGACAGAGGCGGGTGCATCGGACCGGGTGGAAATATTTTTAAAATCCGATGGTAATATGTCGCCCTACTATTGTCTTGAACTGGATGCTTCAGGAAGGATTTTAGATTATTCCGCAGCATATTACCGGAAAATGAATTATAACTGGCAATGGCCAAAAGGACAGCTTGTTGTAAAAACATCGCGTACTCAGGATGGATACATTGTTGAAACGGCCATCGGCATACAATCACTGAAAGAATTGGGACTGCTGAAAGGCAATCGCCTGCAGGCTGGTTTGTTCAGGGCCGAGTGTAAAGATATAAATAATGGTAAAGCCGATTTAAGATGGATCAGCTGGGTAAAACCGCAATCTGCTGAACCCGACTTTCATATTCCTTCAGCATTTGGGACATTGAAACTGGAGTAGATGAGCAATAAGCAGTGGACAATTGCCAATTGCTTATTGTCTATTGTGGTCATGATTTGATCGACAAAATGTTACTAGTTTATTAAAAACAAACAATACTTTGAACCCGACAACCATTTATAAGATTGCTTTGTGCATTGCTGCCGCATGTTTAATGACATTTGTGATACTAATTGCAAATGGTACTACTGCCTGGTCCGGCCCTTTCCTGATTGCTTTTTTTATTGCATTAGCCGTTGGTTTCAGAGGCTTTGCTTTGCTAAAAGGTTTTGCCTATACCGTTATGATTTTTGCGGCAGTTACTACTGCTCTTTATTATCCTGTTTATTTTACGGAGTGGAACGGATTTAAACTGACTGCATTAATTACGCCGCTGATACAGTTGATTATGTTTGGGATGGGGACAGAGATGGGCGTAAAAGATTTTGCCGGTGTAATTAAAATGCCAAAAGCTGTATTAATAGGCCTTTGCGGTCATTTCACCTTTATGCCACTGATGGGTTTTGTGCTGGCATCATTATTTAATTTTCCACCCGAAGTAGCAGCCGGCGTGGTATTGATAGGAAGCATGCCTTGTGGTATGGCATCAAACGTCATGTCATACCTGGCTAATGCCAATTTAGCTTTATCCATCACTCTCACGTCAATAGCTACTTTATTATCACCGGTGATCACTCCTTTATGGATGAAATTTCTAGGTGGCCGGTTCATTGAAGTGAATGCATTGGCTATGATGTGGGATATCATAAAAATGGTAGTGATCCCCATTAGCGCCGGACTTATATTCAATAAATATTTTAAAGGCAAACTAAGATGGCTTGATAAAGCAATGCCACTTGTTTCCATGTTTGGCATTGCATTCATTATTGTATTTATTATCGCTTCGGGGCAAAACAGTCTTGTGCTGATAGGGCCTGCATTGATTGTATGTGCATTGATTCATAATACAACCGGCTATTTGTTTGGTTACTGGGTGGGCCGCCTGTTCCGGTTAAGTGAACGTGATTCCCGAACCATTGCCATTGAAGTAGGCATGCAAAACGGGGGCCTTGCTTCGGGCCTTGCCAAAGCGATGGGGAAAACAGCCACTATAGGATTAGCTCCTGCCATCTTTGGACCATTGATGAATATTACCGGTTCCATACTGGCATCATACTGGCACCGCCACCCGCCGGACAATGATGCTTACGAAGACAAAATCATTTTAAAAGAAGCAGTATAAAAATGGCAAACGTTTTTTTCGTATGTAGTCATAGATGTTAAGCAGAAAGGGGTATTTCTATACCCCTCTTTTTACATCCGAAAAAAAATTAAATAACAAATAATCAATGGTCATGAATAGTAAAAGAGTGCTGGCAAGTATCACTTTCATGCTGGTTTATTTTTTCTCTTCGGCGCAGGACGTGGTAAACGATGATGAGTCTAGCAGCTATAACCTTAATAAACCGGAACGTGAAGAATGGCTGCGCAATACCAACAACGGGATGTTTATTCATTTCAGTGTAGATGCGCCATTAGGTATTGTGATCAGTCATTCATTGGTAGGAGCATCAGGTGATTATGTTCAACGGTATTTTGCTGAATTGCCACAAATGTTCAACCCGAAAAAATTTGATCCCGATGAGATTGCTACGCTGGCCAAATTGGCTGGTATGAAGTATATCATGTTTACTACTAAACATCATTCGGGTTTTTGTATGTGGGATACAAAAACCACTGATTTCAATATTATGAATTCAGCTTACAAAAAAGACCTGCTGAAAGAAATGGTAGAAGCTACAAGACGGGCTGGGCTACAGGTGGGTTTTTATTTTTCACCGGAAGATTTTAATTTTCTTTATAAACATGATATGCCTATCAGCCGTGATAATGTGATGATGAATGATGCGGTCAAAAAAGAATTCAATGATTTTACCAAAAAGCAATGCGAAGAATTAATGACCAGCTATGGTAAAATTGATCTGCTGTTTATTGATGGCGAACCAAAAGAGATAGTAAAAGAAACCTGTTGGAGATTGCAGCCGGATATTTTGATAACAAGAGGCGCATTAAAGACACCCGAACAAATGCTTCCCGGAGTAACTATTAATGAGCCCTGGCTTTCCTGCATCACGATGGGGACAGCCTGGCAGTATCAGCCAACGAATGACAGGTATAAAACAGGAACAAAATTGATTGAATTATTGATTGAAGCGAGAAGCAAAGGTGGTTCTTTGCTGTTAAACATTGGCCCAAAACCCAATGGAGAAATGGCCGGAGAGCAGGAGGATCGTCTGCGGGAAATGGCTGCCTGGTATTTTATTAACAGGGAAGCCGTTGATAATGTAAGACCGTGGGTGATTACAAATGAAAAAAGTACATGGTTCACCTCATCCATTGATAAAAAAACGGTGTATGCGTTTGTAACGGATGCCGCTGCATGGAAGGAAGGAGACAGGAAATCGTTTACTTTTCATTCTATAAAAGAAAATACGAAAACTAAGATAAGTGTGCTGGGACAGAATAGCCTTATACAGGAATACAAACCGGGAAAAGACGTAAGCTGTAAGTTTCAACAGACAGATACCGGGTTGCTTGTTTCAGTGGTGAAGGCGCAACGAATCTACGATGACCATCGCTGGCCCAATCCTGTTGTGATTAAAATGGAGAATGTAGAACCAACGATTCATCCGTTGCAGGTAAGTACCGTTGATGCGAAGCCATCTGCAGCGAATGCTTTATTAACAGGTAAAGTATATAATTATGCGACCAGCGCTCCAATGAAAGCTTTCTTCCTGTATCGGCCCTACCATGGCCAAACAGAGGACCTGTATGCAGGGCCCTGGATAAAATCAAAAGCAGTTGCCATTGATGTTAATGGAAATTTTAAAGCAAATCTTATCGGTTTAAAGAGAGGCCAGCGGTACGAGTACAAAGCAATTGTTGCGTACAGTCGTATTGAAATAAACGGGGAGGAAAAAGTTTGGACGCAGTGAAACAGCATTTTGAATTTCGTCCTTTCTCATTTACAATTAAAACCAACCATCCGATCCTAATTGCCTGGCAAAATATTTTATGTCAGCTTTAATGCGCTTGTTAAGTTTGCAACTGTTATCTCTTTTACGATTAAAACATAAAACCACATAATGGAACACATTAACGCTGATCAGAATTTTGAATCATTAAAATTGACATTGCCACCACCGCCGCCGCTGGGAGGTATTTATAAACCAGCTTTGATCACCGGCAACTATTTATATTTATCCGGTCATGGTCCCATGCTCGAAGACAAAACTTTTATTACCGGCAAAGTAGGGCAGGACATAGACCAGGAAAAAGCAAAGCTTGCTGCATTACAGACCGGGTTAACTATTCTTGCCACACTTAAAGCAAGTATTGGCAGTTTTAATAAAATCAAAAGAGTGATCAAAACCCTGGGCATGGTAAACGCTGTTCCCGATTTTGAAAAGCATCCTTACGTCATTAATGGCTGCAGCGAATTGTTTGCAAAAATATGGGGTGAAGAAAATGGCATTGGTGCAAGAAGTGCCGTGGGCATGGGTTCTTTACCCAATAATATGGCCGTGGAAATAGAGGTGATTTTTGAGTTGCATTAACCAGGTTTAAAATGTTCAATAAGTTCAAAAGCCCGCCTGCCGGTGGACAGGGGTTTAAGACGTTTAATCCTAACTTCTTAAACTTTTTAAACGTCCCAAACCTCTAAAACCAGTAGGGTTGTTTATTTTGATGTTATAATCGTCTGTTATGGAAGAATGGTATAAGATCAGGAATATTCACGACATAGATTCGCCGGCGTTGGTAGTGTATCCCGACCGGGTAAAGGAAAACATTGCTTTGATAAAGTCACTGATCGGAGACCCGGATCGGTTGCGTCCGCATGTAAAAACACATAAGTCAGCCGACGTGACTTTACTGATGCTGGAAGCGGGTCTCAGCAAATTTAAATGCGCAACTATTGCCGAGGCGGAAATGCTGGCAACGGTCAATGCCCCGGATGTGTTGCTGGCCTACCAACCTATAGGTCCGAAAATTCAGCGATTCATTTCGCTAATAAAGCAATACCCGGCAACAAAGTTTTCATGTCTTGTCGATGACAAAAATGCTGCTCAGCATATTGCTGCAGGCGCAGCAGAAGGCGGTATAACTATTCCGGTCTTTATTGACCTGAATGTGGGTATGAATAGAACCGGCATTTTACCGGCCAGTGCTGTTGATCTTTACGAATTTTGTTTGCAATTAAAAGGAATGGAGCCTGTTGGATTGCATGCATATGATGGTCATATTGTGGACGAAGATCTTGCGACAAGAACAACAAAAGCTGATGAAGCGTTTGCATCGGTGGAAAAAATAAAAAGAGACTTATTGCAAAAAGGATACGAAGAACCGGTAATTGTCGCCGGTGGGTCACCCACATTTCCTGTTCACATCAAAAGAGAAAACGTAGAATGCAGTCCCGGTACATTTATTTACTGGGATGCGGGTTATGCAAAAAAATATAAAGAACAACCTTTTTTGCCTGCAGCATTAGTTATCAGCCGTATCATCTCATTACCGGATGAAACGACGATATGTACGGATCTCGGACATAAATCTATCGCTTCAGAAAATGTGTTGGCTAACCGGGTACAATTTTTAAATGCACCGGATCTCGAATTCATTGGTCATAGTGAAGAACACCTGGTGTTAAGAGCTGAGAAGGGACACAGGTATAAAATTGGCGATGTGCTTTATGGAATGCCGGTACATGTGTGCCCCACCTGTGCTTTATACGAAATAGCATTTACGGTGGAAGGGGGGATTGTGACCGGCGAATGGAAGATCGCTGCCCGTGACAGGAAAATCAGCCTGTAATTAATTCCTGATACAGTAAGTAAAACTTCAACCAATATGCTCAATTGAAGAACGTGGATCTTTCTGTCCTGAACATTGAACGTTGGAAATTGAGCATTGAACAGCTATTAAAATATGTTTACAATAGATGCCCATCTCGATCTTAGCATGAATGCACTGGAATGGAACCGCGATTTAAAGCGGCCCATTGCTGAAATCAATGAAAGAGAAAAAGGATTAACGGACAAACCCGACCGCGGCAAGGCAACTGTATCATTACCCGAATTAAGAAAGGGGAATATTGGTTTGGTTGTCGCTACGCAAATAGGAAGATATGTGGCGCCAGGCAATCCATTGCCGGGCTGGCATTCTCCCGAACAGGCCTGGGCGCAAACCCAGGGACAACTCGCCTGGTACAAAGCCATGGAAGAAGAAGGGGAAATGATACAAATAAATGACGCCGCTTCGCTGGAAGGGCATATTGCTCTTTGGGCAAATGAAAAATCCAATCACAACAAGCCCATTGGATATATTTTAAGTTTGGAAGGAGCCGATTCAATTGTTACTATACAACACCTGGAGAAAGCTTATCAGTATGGATTAAGAGCGATAGGTCCGGCACATTATGGCCCCGGAAGATATGCAAACGGCACCGATGCCACCGGCAAAATGAATGCAAATGGTTTGGCATTGTTAAAAAGAATGGAAGAGTTGAATATTATTTTGGATGTAACGCATTTATGTGATGATGTTTTCTGGCAGGCAATGGGTCATTTCAGCGGGCATATATGGGCAAGCCATAATAATGTAAGGGCATTGGTAAATCATAACCGCCAGTTCAGTGATGAGCAAATTAAGGAATTGATCAGCCGGGGAACAGTGATTGGTGGTGCATTGGATGCATGGATGATGGTTCCAAACTGGGTGAGAGGCGAATCAACACCACAAGCCATGAACTGCAGTTTGGAAGTAATGATTGACCACTTAGATCATATCTGCCAGTTGGCCGGCAATGCTGATCATATTGGAATTGGCTCTGATTTAGATGGAGCATTTGGCAGGGAGCAGTGTCCTTATGATTTGGAAACAATTGCCGATCTGCAAAAACTGCCGGACCTGTTTACAAAAAGAGGCTATTCTGCAAATGACATTGAAAAAATTATGCACGGCAACTGGTTACGGTTTCTGAGAAATACCTGGAAATAGAGGTTCAGATTTTATTAGTGTCATCGTCATCTCCTTTGATAATATCTCCCTGTATATGTGCAGCCAGGCTGCTCAGTGCATGTGCTAAACCTACATCGATATGCAAATGGTTGACTACATTTTTTACTCCTTCAATGCTTCGGGCCATTTCTTCGGAACGCTGCTTTTCAGCCTCTGTATCAATATGGCCTTTTAAAAGCGCCTCGCCATTTGTAACCTCCACATGAATCTTGCCGCTATCAATGGTCGGATCATTGAAGAGAAGCTCAACTATTTTTTGACGGATGATTTCGTCGGCTGCTGGTATTTTACTTTCGTCCATAACAAAACATTGAAAAGCCCGGTAATATCATCTCGCCAAAGTTACATTTTTTTAGAGCCGGTCCGGTTGGTATCTTTCTTGTTTGATAGGGAGGGGTTGAAAAATTTCCGGAAATTTATAACTACTCAGTAATCAATTATTTTATTTGGACACGTTAACGCATATTGTCCTGGGATCCTGTATCGGGGAAGTGGTAGCCGGAAAAGTATTAGGCAAAAAAGCCCTGTTGTTGGGGGCCATCGGTCAATCCATTCCTGATGTTGATTTTATTCCTCAAATTTGGTTAGGCACTTCGGATGATCTGCTGGCACACCGGGGCTTCACTCACTCCATATTGTTTGGGGTCATCATGACCCTGGTGTTATCGGTTATCTCATGGAAAGTATACCCTACCCGGCCTATATCCCGTGTACGATGGTTGTTTCTTTTTAGTATCAATATATTTTCCCATGTATTTATCGATACGTTCAATTCTTACGGTACCGGTTGGTTCGAGCCATTTAATCATGACCGTTTTTCTTTTCATGTATTGTATGTAGCCGATCCCTTTTTTTCTATCGGTGCTTTCTCAGGGTTTGTTTTTTTAATGATAGCGGCGTTAACACACAAAAGAAGAAAATGGGCGGCCTGGCTGGGAATAAGTCTAGCGGGAGTATACCTGGTGTATGCTTTGGTCAATAAGTTATCCGTGGATGAAAAACTAAGAAAGGATCTTGCAGACAAAAACATTCCCGTTGAAAGAGGCAGCTATATTTTAACTCCGTCGCCTTTTAATACCTGGCTTTGGTATACAGTGATAAAAGACAAACATGGTTTTTGGGTGGGATATCGTTCGGTATTTGATCATGGGCCGACTTCCCTGGCTTATTTTCCAAAAAACGATTCTTTATTGCTAAATGTAAACGATAAAGATGAAGTGGAAGACCTGTTGCGCTTTGCCGGCGATTTTTATACGGTTGAAAATAGTCATGATACCCTGGTGTTTAATGTTCTTCGCTTTGGCCAGGTGGTTGGTTGGCATGATCCCCAGGAAAAATTTACCTTTCATTACTTTCTTGACAAACCGGGGGCAAACGACCTGATCGTTCAGCGGGGACGGTTTGAAGGGTGGAACAGGAGGACTTTCCGTTCATTTATTAATCGCATTAAGGGCAATTGACGTCGTTTTTAATGGGGTAAGTATTCCACAACGAGCACAGGTTTTATCAGAACAACCTGATTTCAAAACGAATAGCCGGTGCCCTGTATGGTATTAAGTTTGTTGCTCCCTTTTTATATTTCTAACCATTAAAAAGGAAACTTATGGCAAACCAAATCAAAAGCAACAGGGCAATGACTCCATGGAGAGAGTTTTTCAATGCCGATAATTTTTTTGACAACAACTGGTTGTCAAAATGGGAGAGGGATTTTCCGGCAGTAAATATTTCAGAAAGTGAAACAGCCTATTCTGTTGAAGTGGTGGCGCCTGGTTTTAGGAAGGAGGATTTTAAATTAAAAGTGGACGATGATATTCTTACGATCAGTGCTGAAGCAAAATCAGAAAAAGCTGAAACTGGAGACAGGAAAGAATATACCCGGAGAGAGTATAGCTACAATTCCTTTACACGCAGTTTCCACCTGCCTGATAATGTAAAAGATGATAGCATAGCAGCGACTTATAAAGATGGTATATTAAACCTGGAGTTACCGAAGTCAAAAGCCCAGGTCAAAGCGACAAAAGAAATTGCAGTGAGTTAAAGATGGATGGGGTTTTTAATAACCCCATTCTTTTTATACCGATTTATTCCTGTCTCGTATAGTTTATCAATGCTTCTTCGTTAAGAATAAAAATATTTTTCCCAATCATCTTTATACTATTTTCTTCGGCAAGTTCATTCATCACCCGGAAAAGTGTTTCATAAGTGGTGCCGGTGTAAGAAGCAAGGTCCTGGCGGCTCAGGATGATATCAATACTACCTTCGGAAGTGATACCAAATTTTTGCCGCAGGTAGAGAAGGGCAGTCGCAATTCTTCCTTTTACCGGCATATGCGCCATGTTGCGCATTCTTTTCTCGGATTCTTTTAATTCCGCAGCGAAAAACATCATTAGGTGGTATAGATAGCCGGGATTTATTTTCAATGTACTGTCAAAAAAATCAAGATCGATGTAACATACATCGGTAGGGGCCAACGCAGTACCGGAAACAGGATAGATCGTATCAGTTCCTAATCCCCTGTGGCCGACAATATCGCCACTTCTGGCAATGCGCAAGATCAGCTCTTTATCGTTGTTCCACTTTTTGTGCACTTTTACAAGACCGTGATTTACAAAAAACATCCCGGTCATTGTTTCTCCTTCCTTAAAAAGCAATTCGCCTTTTTTAAAGTGAAAGCTTTTGCGGTTGGCGTCGATAGCGGGCAGCCAGTCTTTTACACATTGCCTGCACAATACGCAGCTCTGCAAATCGCAGTTTTTTTTATTTTGTTTCATAGCCGTTTTAAAATTAATGCCGGGCAATAGTAGCCTGAAAGGAGTATATCAAATTATCTCCTGGAAAATTGTGAATGATTGACTTGCTGGTGTAACTCTTTTTTTAGCAGGGACGGATGAAGTTGTACCACTTCGCCTACCACGATGATAGCCGGGTTGGTAATGCCGGCAAATTCGGCCTTAAAGACTATATCTTTTACAGTGCCTGTTATCCAAATTTCATCTTTTGTCGTTCCGTTTTGAATGATAGCAACCGGCGTGTTGGCTTTATTATGTTCTTTAAATATGTCCATGATAGCCTCAAGCTTACTCATAGCCATTAAAATAATCACCGTGGCGGTGGATTGTGCTGCCAGCCTGATATCATTGGAAATGTCGCCTGATCTTGTAGTACCGGTAGTTACCCAAAAGCTTTCGGCCATGCCCCTGTTAGTAAGAGGTATCATTTGCATAGCAGGTACCGCCAATGCGCTGGATATTCCGGGAATAACCTCAACGTGAATACCTGCCTGCCTGGCAACTTCAATTTCTTCCTGTGCTCTCCCAAAAACAAAAGGGTCTCCGCCTTTAAGCCTCACTATACGACCATGGGAACGGGCATATTCAAGAATTAACATATTTATTTCATCCTGGCAAAGTGCATGGCAGCCAAATCTTTTACCAACAAACTTTTTAATAGCATCCGGGCGGGCATACTCCAGCAAGGCCTCATTGGCCAACGCATCATAAAGTATTACATCGGCCTGCTTTATTGAGCGAATAGCCTTCACAGTAATTAGTTCAGGATCCCCTGGTCCGGCCCCAACAAGGGATATTTTGACATTAATCATATATATATTAAATATTATGTGAAAAATTATTTTGAAGAATGAATTAAAATTAAATAAAAAGCCCTAATTTTATTACATAAATAATATTTTAATGTGATTCTATTGATTGTTTTCATAAAATACATTATATATATTATTTGCTAATACGATTGTTTGCTACCACACTCAAACTTAAAAAAGTCTAACTTATGAAGATAGTGGTAGTAGGAAATGGAATGGTAGGGTACAAGTTTTGTGAAAAGCTTGTAGCCCGTGATACTGCCCGGCAAATGGAAATAACCGTGTTTGGGGAAGAAATGAGACCTGCCTATGACCGGGTCCATTTAAGTGAATTTTTTGCAGGAAAATCAGCCGACGACCTGACGATGGCTCCTGCCGGTTGGTATGCTGCGAATAATATCCGGCTTTATTTAGGTGACCCTATTCAAAGCATCGACCGCCTCAACAAAACAGTTTATTCTCATCACGGCATTACTGCCTCTTTCGACTACCTCGTGCTTGCAACGGGTTCAGCCGCATTTGTTCCGCCCATCCCCGGTATAGAAAAGGAAGGTGTATTTATCTATAGGACTATCGAAGACCTGGAGCTAATGACAGCCTGGGCGAAAAAGTCAAAAAAAGGAGCAGTAATAGGTGGTGGTTTGTTGGGCCTTGAAGCTGCTAAAGCCATGCTCGACCTGGGTATTACCGATACACAGGTGATAGAATTTGCTCCCCGTTTAATGCCCCGTCAAATTGATGAAGCCGGTTCAAAATTATTGCAATCAAAACTGGAAGCATTAGGCCTCACTATCCATACTTCTAAAAATACTTCCGCTATTCTCGGTGATGACTGTATAAAAGGAATGAGTTTTTCGGACAACAGTTCAATGGATATAGATATGCTGGTGATCTCAGCCGGCATCAAACCGCGGGATGAAGTGGCAAAGACATGTGGATTAGAAACCGGCAACCGGGGTGGTATAGTGGTCAATGATAAATTGCAAACTTCTGATCCCGAAATTTTCGCTATTGGTGAATGTGCTTTGCACAGCGGTATGATCTATGGCCTGGTTGCCCCGGGCTATGAGATGGCTGACGTGGTGGTTGAAAATTTGTTGGGTGGCCATAAGTCTTTCACGGGATTTGATATGAGCACCAAATTAAAATTAATCGGTGTAGATGTGGCCAGCTTTGGTGATCCCTTTATCACTGGTAATGATGTCCGTTCCATTGTGCTCGATGATGGCATGAAAGGTATTTACAAACGCATCAATATAAGCGGTGATGGCAAGCAACTGCTGGGTGGTATTTTGGTAGGAGAGGCGGAGCAATACAATATGTTGTTGCAGACGTGTAAGAATAAAGTGGTGCTGCCACCCAATCCCGAAGACCTGATATTGGGTGCAAGAGGAGGCGAGGGCGATGCTGGTGCAGGTCTTTTAAGCTTACCTGATGATGCGCTGATCTGCAGTTGCGAGAGTGTGACGAAAGCAGGTATTTGCAGCGCGGTAACAGAAAATAATTGTGACACTGTTGATGCGATAAAAAAATGTACAAAGGCCGGGACAGGTTGCGGTGGATGTGTACCAATGGTAAAAGATTTGATGGTACACGCCATGAAATCACAGGGCAAATATGTCCGTAATGTTCTTTGCGAACATTTTAATCACAGCCGGCAGGAATTGTTTGACCTCGTCAAAATTCACGATTTAAGATCATATGATGATGTACTGGATAAATTGGGTACCGGCCATGGTTGTGAAGTGTGCAAACCTGCTGTTGCATCGATACTCGCCAGTTTGTGGAATGAAATGATCCTGAAAAAAGGAAACGCTACAGCACAGGATAGTAATGACCGTTTCTTAGCCAATATACAAAAAGGCGGTACCTACTCAGTAGTGCCACGTATTCCCGGTGGTGAGATCACGCCTGATAAATTGATCGTCATTGGCCAAATCGCCAAAAAATATAATCTCTATACCAAAATCACGGGTGGTCAGCGTATTGATATGTTTGGTGCACACGTGAATGATCTGCCTGAAATATGGGCGGAATTGATTGAAGCTGGTTTTGAAAGTGGCCACGCATACGGTAAAGCTTTGAGAACAGTAAAAAGTTGCGTTGGCAGCACCTGGTGCCGGTTTGGATTGCATGATAGTGTGAGTTATGCTATTCGCATTGAGGAGCGGTACCGTGGATTGCGGGCTCCGCATAAAATTAAATCAGCTGTGTCCGGCTGTATCAGGGAGTGTGCCGAAGCACAAAGCAAAGATTTCGGCATCATCGCAACAGAGAAAGGATGGAATTTATATGTATGTGGCAATGGCGGTAGCAAACCACAACACGCCTTATTACTGGCTACCGATGTTGACGATGAAACCTGTATCAAATACATCGATCGTTTTCTCATGTTTTATATAAAAACGGCCGACCCGTTGACAAGAACGGCAACCTGGCTCAATAAAATGGACGGAGGTATTAACTACCTGCGCAATGTGGTGATTAATGATAGCCTGGGTATGGCAGAACAATGGGAAAAAGAAATGCAGTTATTGGTTGACAGTTATGAATGTGAATGGAAAGCCGCTGTTGAAAACACTGAGATCCGCAAACGGTTCAGCCACTTTATCAATGCACCGGAAGAAAAAGATCCAACCGTTCAATTTGAAGCGATGCGTGAACAGAAGAGAGCGAAGGAGTGGAAATAATTTGATTTGCCATAATTATCAATAAAGATCCATTCCCTTTGAAAATTTTCCTTCACGATTGTTTGCCAGTTTTCAGGTAAACGGTTTCATCATATTAAACGATTGCTGGCTGTATGAAAAATGCAGCAGTACTTCTATTGTTTTCTGTGACCCCGGAAACAACAGAAAACTGATCATAATTTTTTAAAAAGGAATCAAACTATGATTGAAGAAAAAACAATGACCTGGTTTTTAGCATGCAGGGTGGATGATATGCCTGCTAATGGCGGCGTGTGTGTAAAGTATAAGGATAAGCAGATCGCTTTGTTTCATTTCACCCGGCTGAATGAATGGTATGCAACCCAAAATGAATGCCCCCATCGGAATCAAATGGCATTGAGCCGTGGCATGATCGGTACCCAGGGTGATGAACCTAAAGTGGCCTGTCCTTTTCACAAAAGAACATTTTCGTTAAAAACAGGGGAATGCCTGAGCGGCGATGAGTGTTCTATTAAAACGTACGAAGTGAAGGTAGAGAATGGAAAAGTGTTTATCGGGATTCAGGATTAAAAAAGTAACAGCTAAATAAAAATATGACAGGAATATCAATTCCTGGCAGTACAAAAAAAGCCCCGGACGAAATGGAAGCTCGAGCCGGGGGAGGATTCTAAATTGTTCACAACTTAAAAACCAAAGCAAATTTATGAAGAAAAAGACAAAAGCACCCAAAGCCATTTTGCTGATTTTCTTTGCGATGATCTCACTTTTTAAAGCAAGTGGTCAGCTTACACTGACGGGACAGGTAAGAACCCGTACAGAGTACCGGAATGGTTTAGGCACTCTGCGGGCTAAAACCAATGATGCTTCATTTTTTACCTCGCAAAGAAGCCGGCTTACTTTCAATTACAAGGCAGGCAGAGTGATACTCCAGACATCTGTACAGGATGTGAGAGTATGGGGCCAGGATGCATCTACAATCAGTAACGCAGATGGCAGCAGGCTGGGTTTGCATGAAGCCTGGGCAGAAATTATTCTTGCTAATAAAAAGGACAGTTCATTTAAAAAATCACCCGTTGATTATTTTGCTTTGAAAGTTGGCCGCCAGGAATTATTGTACGACGACAGCCGTTTGCTGGGAAATCTTGATTGGTTGCAGCAGGCACGCCGTCACGATGCAGCGGTGTTAAAATTTTTAGATAAAGGCTGGCAACTTGATGCAGGTTTTGCCTTTAATCAAAATACAGATGCATTTAATTACAATGGCGTGTATTACACACCTGCCAATGTACCGGTCACTGTAAAAGACAGTAAAGGATTTTTAGTGGCTACTCCGGCCGGTCTTGTACCATTGATGAATGGATCAGGATTGAGCAGTAAAGGAGGGAATCCCTCATTCGTGAATCCTCCATCCACCAACGGGATGAACCAAAACTACAAATCATTGCAGTTTTTATATGCAGCGAAAACTTTTAAAAATACCAAAATAACCGGTCTTGTAGTGGCCGATCATTTCGGAAAATATAAACTGGATTCAGTACAAACTTCGAATGTTATTGAACCAGGTTATGTCTATGGTCGCCGGTTCAATCAAAAAGGCTCCTATAGCCGCATTACTTCAGGCATATTGCTGAATAGCCCGTTGAATAAAACCAAATCATTGGCATTAACCGCAGGTTTTTACTACCAGGCCGGTAAAGACAAGGATGGTATCGATTTAAGTGGTTACACCTCTACATTAGGTTTTACACTCACGAAAAATAAATTCAGCTATACCGCTGGATGGGACTATGTTTCAGGCAATGATGCTTTTAGTTCTGGTCCTACCAGTCATCGTTTTGATCCTTTATACGGCACGCCGCATAAATTTTGGGGAACGATGGATTATTTCTACGTAGGTACCGGCTCACCTGCAGGCGGTTTGAATGATCCTTATTTCAAAATAAAATATGGCAGCAAAAATAAAAGGTTCACTGCAGGACTCGATTATCACTACTTCATGCTGGCAAAAGATATGAAGGATGTAAATGGTAATGCGATTGATAAATATCTCGGCAGCGAGTTTGATTTTCTTGCCACCTATGCATTAAACAAAACAGTATCGCTGGAATGGGGCTTTAGCCTGATGGCTGCTACCAAAAGCATGGAATATGCAAAAGGTATTACTCCCAATACTGCAAAGCTTACAGGCACCTGGAGTTACCTGATGATCAACATCAGGCCGGAATTTTTATTTAAGTGATCATTCTTTAAAAACACAACGAAATGAAAAAATTAACTATCAATATATTTTCTGTTTTATTCATCGCTCTGTTTGCACTCGCCACTTTTAGTTCCTGCAACAGCGAAACAAAAGGTGCTCCCGCAGAAGAAAAGAAAGAAACAGCCACAGCCTATAAACTTGGATTTATTCCGCTCACCGACTGTGCCTCGCTTATAATGGCCAAAGAACTTGGCTACTTTGAACAGGAAGGAGTAAATGTTGAATTGTCGAAAGAAGCATCCTGGGCCAATATCCGTGATAAGGTAATAACAGGTGAGTTGAGCGGAGCCCATTGTTTGTTCAGTATGCCTTTCTCCGTATATAGCGGTGTTGGCGGTAAAGCTGAAAGTGTGATGAAAGTTGCCATGATCCTTAATAACAATGGACAGGCCATTACACTCGCTAATAAATTCGGCGACCTGGTGGGCAATAATGAAACATCGAAAGTAGCTTCTGCGGTTGATAAATTAAATGCAACTAAACAAGTGCAATTCGCCATGACCTTCCCTGGCGGCACCCACGATTTGTGGTTGCGTACATGGTTGTCAGCGGTAGGCGTGGATGCTAAAAAAGTAGGGATCAAAACCATTCCTCCTCCGCAAATGGTTGCGAATATGAAAGTGGATAATATGGACGGCTATTGTGTCGGTGAGCCCTGGAATGGAGTGGCCGTAAAAGATGGCATCGGATTCACGCATATTGCGTCGCAGGAAATTTGGAAAAATCATCCTGAGAAAGCGCTGGTGGTGAATGAGAAATTCAGTGCTGATAAAAAAGATGATCTGAAGAAAATCATGAAGGCGGTCATCAGGGCTTCTCAGTGGTTGGACACCATGGAGAACAGGAAGAAAGCAGCTGAGGTTATCGGTCAGCAACAATATGTAAATGCACCAGCAGCGGTAATTGAAGCCAGGCTGATGGGTATCAATAACGTGGGTAACAAGTTTGGTGAAAAAAAGTATACTGACGACTACATGAAATTTTTTGATGGCGGCAACACTAATTTCCCCCGCAAAAGTTATGGTATGTGGGCATTGGCGAAATATGTAGAGTGGGGTTTGTTAAAGACTGCGCCTGCCGATTATAAAGCCATTGCTGATAAAATTGTCATGCAGGATCTGTACAATGAAGTGATAGCGGAAATGAAAGTCCCTTCGCCCAACGATGACATGAAGCCGTTTAAACTAACTATTGAAAATAAAACATTTGATCCGGCAAATATTGCCGCTTATATCCAAAAATAAATCAGAGGCGAAGACTGTTAGGCACCAAACATTAAAAAAAAGGTTATGATAAAAAAGTTTTTACCGGCCGTTTATTTTATAATAGGAATTGCCCTGTTGCTGGGCCTGTTTGATATAGCCAGCTGGATTACTGCGTCCAACAAAATACCTATTCCGTCGGCCTCAAAAGTTTTGGGCACTTTATATGATCTGTGGAAAGATCCTTTTTATGATAACGGTCCCAATGATAAGGGCATCGGTCACCAGTTGTTGAAATCGTTGGTGACGGTGTTTAAAGGATTCCTGTTAGCTACCATGGTAGCACTACCTGTCGGTTACCTGATTGGTTCCAGTAAAACCATGATGCGGATATTAAATCCCGCTATCCAGGTATTGCGCCCGGTTTCTCCATTAGCATGGTTTCCTCTAGGACTTGCATTGTTTGAAGCATCGGATAAGGCCGCAGTCTTCGCCGTTTTTATTACCTGTATCTGGCCAACGCTGGTGAATACAGCGCTGGGGGTTGCTTCTGTTCCCAACGATCATAAAAACGTGGGCAAGGCGTTTGGATTTTCAAAATGGAAGACCATCACCAAAATTTATTTGCCGTTTAGTCTTCCTTATATTTTTACCGGGCTGAAATTAAGTATCGGTGTAGCCTGGTTGGTGATCGTTGCCGCCGAAATGCTTTCCGGCGGCGCCGGTATCGGTTTTTTTGTATGGGATAGTTGGAATGCTTCGAGCCTTGAAAAAGTGGTAGCGGCGATATTAATCATCGGTGTGATTGGTTTGTTGCTGGACAGAGCATTTTCTGCATTGCAGCACAAATACAGTTATGCATCATAACCATTTTAAAATTTTAAAAAGCGAATCATGGAAACTCCTGTAGTAAAAATAGATACTGCTTCGATAGCTGAAGAATTAATCGGCTCGGCCATTTATGGAAATGCTATAGAGATAGATAACCTGACAATAAGTTTTAAAACAGCAGACGGTATCTACACCGCGATCAAAGAGATTTCTTTATCCGTTAAAAAAGGCGAGATCGTTTCGTTGATCGGACATTCCGGTTGTGGTAAGTCCACTTTGATGGGAGCCATCAGCGGCATGGTAAAACCAACCAGCGGTTCCGTTTTCGCCAATGGTAAAGCCGTAACAGGTCCGGGGCCTGACAGGGGAATTGTTTTCCAGAATTATTCGCTGCTGCCCTGGCTTAGTGTATATAAGAATATTTATGAAGCTGTTGATTCAGCCCTGAAAGATCTGTCGACAGCTGAAAAGAAAGAACTGGTGGCAAAAAATCTGAAGCAGGTAAACTTGTGGGATCATAAAGACAAACTGCCCGGCCAGCTGTCCGGCGGTATGAAACAGCGTGTCGCTATTGCCAGGGCTTTTGCTATCAATCCTTCTATTCTATTGCTGGATGAACCCTTTGGCGCACTCGATGCACTGACAAAAAGTAATATGCATGTTGAGTTGCTGAAACTCTGGAACCTTGATAACCGGGAAAAGACAATTGTAATGGTAACGCATGATATTGAAGAAGCCATCTTCCTCAGCGATCGGGTAGTAGTGTTGAACAATGGTCCCGCCGCTACCATCAAGGAGATCGTAGATGTAACGCTTCCCCGTCCCCGCAATAAAAAAGAAATCGTGCATGATCAGGCATATATGACTACGCATGACAAGCTGTTGAACTTATTGATCGATAAATTTTCAATTGACGATATACATTGATTCTGTTAAACATTTAAAAACCGGTTCATGGAACAAAAATCATTACTGCAGCCACTGGATAAGCTCAACATTTTTTCATTGAAGGGTGTTCAAATGAAAACCTTTCATATTACCTGGCTTACTTTCTTCTTTTGTTTTTTCGCCTGGTTTGGTATTGCACCATTGATGCCATTGGTCAGTGAGTCATTGCATTTAACCAAGGCCCAAAAGGGAAATGTAGCTATTGCTGCGGTCAGTGCTACCATCATCGCAAGATTAATTATTGGCAGGCTGACCGATAAATATGGTCCACGTAAAGTTTATACCTGGCTGCTGGTGATTTGTGCTTTCCCGGTTATGTTGATCGGACTGGCCGATAGTTATATCACGTTCCTGTTATTTCGCCTGGGAATTGGGGTAATCGGGGCTTCATTTGTATTAACACAGTTTCATACATCAGTGATGTTTGCACCCAATATCAAAGGTACCGCCAATGCAACGGCGGGTGGTTTTGGAAATACAGGTGGTGGCGCCACACAGATAATGATGCCCTTGATCGCAGCCGGATTGGTGGGAGCAGGTTGGGTAAGCCAGGCCGATAGCTGGAGATATGCTATGATTGTTCCCGGGATATTATTATTGGTAATGGCCTGGCTGTACTGGAAATATACCAAAGACACACCGGCAGGCAATTTCGATGAATTGCCGGTGACAGAAACAGGGAAAAAAGAAAATACTTTTTTAATAGCTGCTAAAGATTATCGTACCTGGGTATTGACCATAGCCTATGCTGCTTGTTTCGGTGTTGAGATCACGGTTGACAATTTTGCCGCCTCTTATTTTCATGATGACTATAAAGCCACCTTAATTTTTGCAGGCTTGTTGGCCAGTCTTTTTGGTTGGCTCAATCTTTTTGCCCGTGCATTGGGTGGTATTGTATCTGACAAAGTGGGTAAGCGTTTTGGTTTTAATGGGAAGGTAAGCCTGTTGGCCATTCTGTTACTATTGGAAGGCGTAGGCATCATGTTATTTTCCAATGCCGGAGGTTTAGTATTGGCTATCACCATGATGTTCTTTTTTGGCTTGTGCTTAAAAATGGCCAATGGGGCAACTTATAGTATTGTTCCGTTTATTAATCCAAAAGCAGTAGGCAGTGTAGCCGGTATCGTAGGTGCGGGAGGTAATATCGGCGCGATGGTAATTGGCTTTTTATTTAAATCGATGTCTTATTCAGCAGCATTTCTTTATCTCGGCGCCGCGGTATTTGCTGTAGGCGTTGTGGTGCTGGTGGTTCGATTAATGAGTAAAAAGGAAGTAGAAAATAAATTGGCAGAACCGGTGGCGATATCAGAGGCTGCGGCGGCGTAAAAACCCTCCCGATCCCGACGAAATGTCGGGACCACCAATACACAGCCCTCGCTTTTCGGGGATTCAAAAAAATATCAGAGTCTTCGGGAATGGTGATTAGAGATATAAAGACGAGGCGATAGTTATGAAGATTGGATTAGTAGAAGGTAGTAAGAGATCTTCCCTTCCTTGAAGGGGCGAATTTCGGAGACTCGATGCTGTAGGAGATTGAGGTGGGTTGCCGCTACTTCGACTTCGCTCAGTAGAGAACAAAGGGATGAAGATTGCGACTTGCCTACCGGCAGGCAGGCGCAACCAAAGCCGATAGTAGTGCTAAAGCTTGTCACAAAAAAATAATTAAAAGTTGAGTGATATAAATTCCATAGACGATTTTTCAAAACATCTTCATAAGGATGGAGAATATAAAACGACTTGCTGCTATTGTGGAGTAGGTTGCGGTATTGTTGTAAAAAAAGATAAGCTTGGCAGAGTCTCTGTCGAAGGCGATGCTTCCCATCCCGTCAATAAAGGAATGCTTTGCAGTAAGGGGATGAACCTTCATCATACGGTGAATGACAAATCTGACAGGCTGTTGTATCCCGAAATGCGTTATAGCCGCAATCAGCCCCGGCAAAGGGTTTCATGGGATGCAGCCCTGGAAAGAACGGCGGCGGTATTCAAAACTTTCATTGATAAATATGGTCCTGACTCGGTCGCTTTCTATGCTTCCGGTCAGTGCCTGACGGAAGAATATTATGTCGTCAATAAACTGATCAAAGGATTTATCGGCAGTAATAATATTGATACCAATTCCCGGCTTTGCATGAGCAGTGCGGTGGTGGGTTATAAAATGAGTTTGGGTGAGGACAGTGTACCGGTAAGTTATGATGACCTGGAGCTGGCGGACTGCATTTTTGTAGCAGGTGCGAACCCTGCCTGGTGTCACCCGATATTATGGCGAAGAGTAGAAGCAGCGAGAGAGAAAAATCCGGCGCTGAAAATTATTGTCAGTGATCCACGCAAGACACAAACCTGTTCCATTGCTGATCTTCATTTGCAGTTAAATCCCGGCACCGATATCACCCTGCATCATGCTATTGGCCGTTGCCTTATCGAAGAAGATGAAATCGATGGTGACTTTGTACAAAATCATACCGCGGGGTTTGAAAAATATAAAGCAGTTGTTTTTGAAAGATCCATTGCTGAAGCGGCTGCTATCTGTGGTGTAGCAGAAAAAGATATCCGGCTGGCGGCTTCTTTTATCGGAAGTGCAAAAGGATTTATCACCATGTGGACGATGGGATTGAATCAAAGTGTAATCGGGGTGAATAAAAATCTTTCACTGATCAATCTCAATTTAATTACGGGCCATATTGGCAAACCCGGCTCCGGGCCATTTTCCCTGACGGGGCAGCCCAATGCGATGGGTGGACGGGAAGTGGGAGGTCTTTCCAACTTACTGCCGGCACACAGGGATCTGTTGAATGAAACAGACCGCAACGAAGTAGAGAGATTCTGGCAGATACCATTGGGTACGATCCAGCCAAAGCCCGGCCTGACAGCAACAGAAATGTTTGATGCCCTGAACGATGGTAAACTAAAAGCCATCTGGATTCTTTGCACCAATCCGCTGATCAGTTTGCCGGATGTGCGCAAAGCAGAGCAAGGTTTAAAGAAAGCTAAATTCATTGTGGTCCAGGACGTAACCAGCAAACTGGAAACATTATCGTATGCCGATGTTGTTTTGCCCGCAGCTGCATGGGCCGAAAAAGAAGGCACCATGACCAATGCGGGGCGTTATATTTCCCTTCTCTCAAAAGTTATCGATGCGCCGGGTGAGGCACTGCCCGATGCAGAGATCATTTGCCGTTTCGCCAAAAAAATGGGGTACAGTGGCTTTGACTTTAAGAATGCCGGGGAGATTTATGCGGAGCATGCGGCCCTAACAAAAGGAACATCTATCGATATCAGTAATCTTGACTATAGTATTCTAAAAAAGAAGAGAACCGTTCAATGGCCTTATAATAAAGAGATCAATGGCCACGGCACACCGCGTTTATTCACGGATAAAAAATTTTATACCGAATCTCAAAGAGCTATTATTCATTCCTTTGACGATAGTAACCAAAGCGAAGGAGTGAATGAACAACATCCGTTGATCCTAACTACGGGTCGTATCCGGGATCACTGGCATACCATGAGCAAGACGGGTAAGGTAAATAAACTCCGCCAACATATCAGTGAAGCTTTTTTAGAAATTCACCCGGAAGATGCCACACGCAGAAATATCAAAGAAAATGATCTTGTAGAAGTTTTTAATGACCGCGGTAATGTGCGGGTTAAAGCAAAATTGTCGACGGATATCAAAGAAGGCGTGGTCTTCCTGCCGATGCATTGGGGCAAGGTATTGAACAGTGATCTGAACCGGGCCAATAATCTCACCAATAATTTGGTAGATGCAAAGAGTAAAGAACCAGACTTTAAATTCAGCGCTGTACAGGCAAGGTTGTATCAAACAGCAAAACAAAAAATTATTGTTGTTGGAGCGGGGGCAGGCGCCTGTGGCTTTGTAAAAAGCTACCGGGCATTAAATACGGAAGATGAAATTGAAATATTCAGTAAAGAAGATTTTCCTTTTTACAACCGGGTATTGCTTCCCGATTATATCAGTGGTACGCTACCGTGGCACAGTCTTGTTAAGATGACTGATGAAGAAGAGTATGACTACAATATCAAATTGCATCGTGGCGTAAGCATCGAGCACATTGACCGGGAAAAGAAAATCGTAACAGACAATAAAGGAAATGTTCACTCCTATGACATATTGATTATGGCGACTGGCAGCCGCGCAGCAATGCTACGGGATGTGCCGGCGATGAAAGGCATTTTCACGATGCGCAGCCGGTTAGATGCAGATAATTTTAAAGAGCATGTTGACGCTTCAAAAGGCGGGGTGGTGATCGTTGGTGGTGGTTTGTTGGGTATTGAACTGGCTGCATCTCTTCGTGAAGTAAATGTGGAAGTGACGATCGTTCAACGTATTTCCCGTTTAATGGACCGCCAGCTTGATCCTTTAGGTAGCCAGTTGCTGCATGAAGAACTTACTGATAAAGGCGTCGATATTTATTACAATGATGAAATCGAGAGATTCCTTGGCGATACCACGGTTTCCGGCATTCGTTTGAAAAGTGGTTTGATGATCAATTGCCAGGCTATTGTGATCGCTATTGGTACCGTGCCAAATATCGAAATAGCAAGGGCAAGCCAGCTGGAATGTAAACGCGGCGTGGTAGTGAATGAATACCTGCAGACAAATGATCCATCCGTTTTTGCCATTGGGGAAATAGCGGAGTTCAAAGGATTTTTATATGGAATCACTGCCGCTGCTGAACAGCAGGCCGATATCGTGGCGAGATATTTGAGCGGCGATATTTCTAAATATTACAGCGGTTCTTTATTGATGAATATCCTGAAAATGCATGGCACGGATCTGTGTTCACTGGGCGAAGTAGAATACCCCGATGATCCGGCCTACGAAGAGGTTGTGTTTATTGATAAAGCGAAACGATATTATAAAAAATGTATCATTCACAATGACCGGCTGATTGGCGCTATTTTGATCGGTGATAAAACGGAATTCCTCGAATACCGCAACCTGATTGAGAACAAAATCGAGTTGAGCGAAAAACGTTTACAATTACTTCGGTCAGGCAAAGCGCCGGAACCCGTCATTGGTAAATTGGTGTGCAGTTGTAACAACGTAGGTGAAGGCAATCTTATTAACAAGATAAATGAAGGATGCAGGGATCATTTACAATTGTGCCAGTTGAGTGGAGCGGGCATGGGTTGCGGCAGTTGCCGCCCGGAAGTGAAAGCCATTTTAGAAGCAAACATCAATTCATTACAAGTAAATTTAAAAATAGCATAAAAGTTACAAAACAGTTTTGCCAAATGAACACAGGAGTCAAAATCAAAAAAACGGATAGCAATGATCCCGATTTTCAGTTGTTGATCACTCGCCTCGATCATGAACTGTGGAATGAATTAAAAGAAGACCAGGCTACTTACGATCAGTATAATAAAGTGCCTGACATTAAAACCGCTGTTGTGTTATATGTAAATGATAAGCCTGTCGCCAGCGGATGTTTCAAAGAATATAATAAAGTAACGGTTGAGATAAAGAGAATGTTTGTTGAAAAGGAATTTAGGGGACAGGGGTTATCCATTTTGGTATTAGATGAATTGGAGAAATGGGCGAGAGAGCTGAATTTCCGCTACGCTATCCTGGAGACGAGTATCCATTTCCAGGCCGCTAAGGCGTTATATACAGGTGCAGGTTATCATATCGTCGAAAATTATGATCAATATAAAGGACTGGCAGAAAGTATTTGCATGAAAAAAAAATTATTTGAGGTAACAATACCTGCTGAATTCAGGGATTTAGACGGGGTAGAATATTTTTCATTTGAAGAAGAATTCGTAGAAAAGAATATCCGCTGTATCCCCATGATAGTAAGATTTAAAATGGATAAAGCCGGGATCAAGTTGAAGCTAAGCGAATGGACTAAGTTCACTGTTAGTGAAAGAATCCAGTTGGCCAGTATGCCTTGTGAAGCGGAAAAAGAAGTAAAGCAGTATCATGAGTATTTGAGGAGCCTGGTGAAAAAACATACCAACAGGGATGCAACTTTATTAGACGTAGACAACTATCCCGAATGGAGATTGCAATACAGCATCCCGATTGAAGTAAGACAAAGGCTGGTGGATCAAAACACCGATATGAGTGTGGAGCAATGGCGTGACCTGACCAGGCTGCAGCGGTTTGCGCTGGTAAAATTGAGCCGCCCTGGCCACGAGAGTAAAAATTTTATCAAAGCAACCAGGGAGTTTGGAATAACCCAATAAAATAGATGCAAAGCAGGTTTATCATAAAAGTGAATTTCAGGGGAGGAATTATTTCTCCCGGCGAATTGTATAATATTTTGGTGGCCGCCACCAAAGCCGGAATCTATTATGTAAGCTTTGGACTGCGCCAGCAACTGCTGATTGATGTGCCTTCGGAAACAGCTCATGTTTTAACGGAGGAATTAAAACGCCTTGATATACCGTTCGAAAATGAAACGGATGAATTTCCGAATATCATCAGCAGTTACCCTGCAGAAGAAGTTTTTATCAACAATACCTGGTTGAGCGAAGGTGTTTACAAGGATATCTTTGATTCGATCGATTATCAGCCGCGGCTGAAGATAAATGTATCGGACAGTAACCAAAGTTTTACACCCATGCTTACGGGCAATATCAACTGGGTGGCTTCGGCGACGGATCAACATTTTTGGCATCTTTTCATCCGCTTTCCTAAAACTAATACGGTTTATGAATGGAATGAAATGGTATACACCAACGATGTACCAAAGCTTTCAAAAGAAATAGAGCAAACTATTTTTAAATACCGTGACGATTTTTATGATAATGCGAAAGCCAACGGTGAACAGCTGTTTCAAAAAATAGCGGTCGAAAAATTTATTACAAAAAAAGCCGAAAAACCCGCGGTGTTGCCGGCGTTTAACCTGCCATACTATGAAGGCCTGAACCGCTATAACAATAAATATTGGCTGGGCATATACCGGCGAAATGAATTATTTCGCATTGACTTCCTGAAGGAGTTGTGCCTGCTCTGCCTGCATACCAAAATTGGCCAGTTATGTTCTACTCCCTGGAAAACGATCATTATAAAGGGAATCGAGGAGAAAGATAAAGCGGCCTGGAACCGCCTGTTGGAAAAATACCAGATCAACGTAAGGCATGCGGCCAATGAACTCAATTTCCAGGTAGAAGAAAACTGCAGTGATAGCCTCCAGTTAAAACAATACCTGGTAAAGGAGTTGAATAGTGAAGACATCAGGACATTCGGCGTATGTATCGGTATAAAATCAAAAAAGAAAAGTGAGGTCTTCAGCAGTATTTTGATAAAGCGAAAGGCTTTGTTACGCTTTTTGGGCGTGGAGTTGTTTTTTGTATACGATATTTTGTGCGCCCATGATTTTAACCCCAATGAACGAACGGGCTTTGTCTTCAGCCGGAATAATCCTAAGTTTTTACTGGCCGATCAGCTACGGCGGGCGGTGATCGCTTTTTATAATAACCAGGCCAGTAAAATAAAAACAGAAAAGAAACCGGCAGTAAAGAAGGTTGAACAAAAAATACCTGAAATAACTTTTGTTCATCAATGTAAGCATTGTCTTACTGTGTATGATCCCGGGACAGGTGAACCGGATAGAAATATCAGCCCCAATACTTCATTCGAGTCGCTGCCGGATGATTATACCTGCGCCTTATGCGATGCGCCGAAAACTGATTTTACAAAAACTGAAAAAGAAAAGCTGGGTTTACAAACCGTTTAAATCGGCGTGGGCATTGAAATTCTTAAAATATTTTTTTTGCTCATCAGGAACAGCAATCGATTTTACCTGCAAATGATCCAGCGAAAATTTCATGCTGTATTTTAAAAGCTGCCCTGACTGTAAAAGTGAAAGTATAAATGCTAATCCCCCGGCCTTATAGATCCCACAAAGAGGCTCCGGCTCACCGTCTGTGGTAAAGACAAACGCTGTATCAGTTGAATCTTGCTGGTATAGGGAATATAACTCCTGTAGTAAAACTGTTTGCATCAATGGCAGATCGCAGGCAAGCACAAACAGGTCTTCATCCGGAAATTGCAAGTGGCTGCTCAAAACCCCAAGGAGCGGACCTTTTAGCGACAAGGTTGTGTTATCCGGAACCAGGTCTGTTTCGGGAAATAATTTTGCGTATTGGTTGAATTGGTCTTTATTAACCGAAATTTTTACAGGAATGTTTAAGACGGCCAACTTGTCAACAGCAGTTTGTGTCCATGTAGAAGCAGCTGTTGATATCAGCCCTTTGTCCTGGCCCATCCGGGAACTTTGACCGCCGCATAAAACAATGCCTGTCATAATTATTCAATTAATCAGTTGGCAGTATGATGTGGTTTTGTATCCGTATGACCAAGGCTCTTACCCGGAGCTGCGATATCACGAACCAATTGTTTCAGTTCTTTAATCTCAGGAAAACCGCCATATTCTTTCCGGTCAAAAATTTTCTTGCCATCGATAGTGATATGGAAATCACCGTTGATCTCGCTTGGTTGAAGCGTTACAGCTTTTAAGTCATTTTCAAAGGTGGTCAAAAATTCCTGGGCCATATAAGCCGCCCGCAGCAGCCAGTGACATTTAGGACAATATTCGATAACGATAACGGGTTTCATGCCTTCATTTATTTTGCTGAATAGTAAATTGTACAGCACAAGTTAAAAAGAAAAAGGCAACCGGCAGGTCTATTGATGATACTTGGAGGAATTTATCCCGGATTCGAAAAAATAATCATTCAAGCTATGTTGTGCGTACCTTATTTTGTTACTCTGTCTAATATATTATTGATGCGATTTGCAGATAAAACTGTGTAATGCCATCCACTTTCTCCGCTTGAATTAACATCAATTCTTATTGCCTGTCCTTTTCTTTTGAGTCCAATGGAAAAGCTGGAATTGTCTTTCAGGTTAAATTTGATGCTGCCGGCCTCTGCGAAGTTTTTCATATAGTTTTCGTCTTCGACATTGGCCTGATTTAAAGCTGTACAAATCTCCTCAATTGTTGAATGTTCGGCTATTAAAATATTGTGTTGAACAATGCTTCTAACTCCATTCTTTTCTGTTGGTTGAAGAACAATAGAGGTAACTTGTTGGCTTGTGATGTTCTTGACTTTAACCGTTTCTGCTTTTGTCTTTGAAAGGGGACCGAAGGTAGAAATGGTGATCAAAAACATTCCAATTATTAACGGAACATAGGCGTTTACCCTCTTCCACCCATAGCGAAAACAAAAAGCAATTCCGATACCCAAAAAGACTATTCCGATGAAAAGAGGTGTCATATTTACGCCATTGATGTTCGAACTATGTACGCTTCAAATTTAGTTCTAATCGCCAACAACCGGCCTAAGAGCATTTCACTTCTATTCAGAAACCTTCCTCAATTCGGTTGTTGATGTATGTCGTTTACAGCAACAAGTTATTCACAGCAGAAACACCAACAACAGCGTAATAGGCAGCCCTGCATACCAACAGCGGCATAAATAAAATAAAAGCCCTCCGTAACCGACTATTATTACGGAGGGCCTTTATAATTGTTGAATAATCTATTTTATGGTATCAGGGTAATAGTGTCCACCACAGTTACTTGTCCTAATGTAACAGGTATATTATTGATAGTTTGATCAGTATATCCATTATTGCCATCTGCCACCACTTTCCAGGTGCCTGCCGGTACGCCGCGAATCAAATAGTTACCAGTCACGCCATCAGGTATAGCACTTAATGAATCAGCTCCGGCAATCGCATATACGGCAGCTTGTGCTGCTGCGGGCTGTATGTTTCCTTTAATAGCGCCGCTGGTTGCTTCGGTAAAAGTGCGGATCACGGGTTTCAGCTTATAACTATCGTTACCGGTAACAACCACGGAACGGGCTGCATCAAAATCAATCCATAATTTATATTCCACGCCTTCTACCAGGTCGGCATGAATATTAAACTTCAATCCTGATGTTTGCGCCGACGGCGTCTCTAAGGGTAAAGGCAAGCTGGCGCCATCCACAACGATTGAATTGGCTGAGCCCAATATCAATCTTAACTGTGATACTTTACCTGCAGGCAGTTCAACAGATGACAACAAAGTATCCATACCGTTGGTAAATTCGAGCAGGTTATAGATGCCTGCGTTCACCGGCAATGTTTGCCATCCGTCATCGCCCTGGTCTGAACTTGTTTTTATCTCCACCTTTGCTACATCAATATAGAGGGCATCATAACCGGCCGGAGCGTCGGTCAGGTAAACGGAAAGACGGCTATTGCCTTTCTCTTTGCTGCAGGAAATAAAATAAAGACATGATAGTGTAAGGAAAATAATCCCCGAAAGGATACGAGTTGCTTTCATAAGTAGATGATTTTTTATACAGACCCGCTTCTATTCTTCCGGTTTAATTCATTTTCATATTTTTTTTTTACTGTGTTTAATCACCTGGAACTGCGCCGGTTTTTTTCGATGTATAGTTAGAAAATGTCCGGGTAGTATTACTAAACCTGAAAGTAAAAGGAGAATAAAATTACCAGTCCTCCAAAGGGGAATAAAGAAACTTGTAGTTGTCCTGGCATTGTTTAATTGTATCGTATGCACTTCTGCCCGGCCTGTATCAAATACTTTTTTCTAACTCCGGGCCGGCGTAGTGATTCGTTTGATTAAACGGGGTTATCGAGAGGCTATGACCGTTTGATTACCGGTTGTTGTAGTGACTTATACACGGGTTGACCTGGGCCAAATCGCCGGTGAGACAGTTTTCGATTCTAGTAGAGAGGAGAAGGACTAAATCAATACCCGATAACCATTTTCAGCTTACCCCATAGTTCATTATCAAAACTTGAAACGGCTAACTGCACATTTCCTGCCGATTCGCCCATACGGATGACGACAAGCTTTTGCGAAGGCACTACATAAACCTTCTGATCATTCTTTCCCAGTGCGGCGTACATATCAGCGGGTGCGGAAGGCGTCATCATACCGGGAAAAACAAACTGGAGTGATGGCAGCATATAACTTGCTTTTCCATTCAGCCAGGTAAGATGACCGTAGGATAAATTCAGGTTCTGCGATGTATTGATCTGCGCAGTGAAATAATTGGTATCACGTAGAACGGGTGTTTGATCCCATTTACCTTTATTTAGCAGTAACAGGCCAAACCGGGCCATACTGCGGGCACTGCTGTAATACACATTATTGTAGCCTGTCTTCACCCATAGCCCGTTCATCCCAATTACATTCCTGATCTTTTGCTGAAAATAATTATTGTAGGAAGTGCCACTGGCTTTTTCCACTACTTTATCTAATAAAGTGTAAGGAGCATTATGATAGGCCCAGCGGGTGCCGGCATCTGCTTTGTATACCAGGCAGGATGGCGACGTGCAATCATTATCGGGTGTTACTGCATCATCCAGCCCGGTGGTCATGGTCAACTGGTGGCGGATTGTAACCATGTTTTCTTTAGCAACCGGTAATGATGTCCATCCTGTACCCAGGTATTGCGATGTTTTATCGCTGATGTTTAAGATTCCTTCCTGCTGAGCAATGCCAATGAGCAGCCCCGTCATAGTTTTTCCGGCAGAAGCCCAATACCAGTTGCTGTCGGCGGTAAAACTTCCGAAGTAACGTTCAGTCACCAACCTGCCATTTTTAAGAATAAGAAAGGCCTTCGTGCCTTTTTGCTCCAGGTAGGAATAAAGATTATTCAGTTCTGTTTCATTCCAGCCCAGTGAAGCAGCAGAGGTGGTTTGCCATTCCGTACCGGTAACAGGCGGGAAATACATTGAATCAGCAGGCGGGGGACTGTCAACGGGGTTATCTTTTTTGCAGGATGCAAAGAACAGCACGAGGATGAGCAGCAGGTTATAGTTTCTCATAAGTAGCATTGAGTTTTTTCGACGGGAAAAGGATCAGCGGGTTTAACGCGGCACAAAATAAAAAGGGAAGCTGGTTTATGCAATGCTGCAATGAACTATGGGTGAGTTGGTATCATATTAACCCCTTTTACTCCGCTGGTGTTCGAACTATGTACACTTTCAAATTTAGTTCTAATCAGTAACAACCGGACTAAGAACATTTCATTTACTATTCAGAAATCTTTCTCAATTCGGTTGTTGGTGTATGTCTTTTACAGCAACGGGTTGTTCAAAACAGAAACATCAACGGCGTAAGCCGCCATATAGCCAAGTCTTGTCCTGCATTAACTAAAAAGTTCGGAATAATGATGTTTATGTACCTGCCATAGCCGCCAAACGTAAATTTATGGCATAGTGTGTGTCCGTAAAGAAGGAGTGGGGGCCTTGGAGTGTGCCTTCACACAGCCTGGCAACAGAAAGGAGTGAAAATGTTTCCTTGTTAAAGGGGAAGAATAATTGAGCAGCTATTTTAATGATCACTTATGCATAACTCATCGGCTCATAGCCGAAATACCTTTTCAGTATACTTAGCTGACCAATATGGTATGCTTCATGATGGCAGATAAATGTAATAAACCCCCGCAGGGTGCTATCACCAATCGGTGTTTGAATAGGCGGGTCGGCCTGTAGTTCATCCTCGGTCAGGCTTTCCAGCCGGTCAATAATTTTTTCGGCAAAATCTTCCCAGCCCGCTGTCAGCTTATCCATTGAGGGATAATTTATATCATCCTGAATTCCTTTTCCTTTTTCAAAAAGTTCAGGATAGGGTTCCCTGTCGGTAAGCCCCAGCACCGTGCTGAGCATATAGCGGGTAGCAACAAGGTGACCGGTGATCCATGCTATATGATTAGGGCTGCCGCCAAAATGAGCTTTGGCATGCTCTTCCGTAATATCCCTTGTCACGTTAAGAAAAAGACGTGTTTGCAGCTTAAAAGTCTCAATTACCGGCTGTAAAGTTGTGGTTGCAGTTTCCATACACGCTGAAGTTTATCTTTGTATTAAAGTTACTGATATTATTTGTCCTCTGAATAGCCGTTCCTTCGTCATAATTATACATTAGTTCGGTATGTCTTACATCCGTTATATAAAAAGCAGCGAATACGCCGGCAATATTGAATTGCCGTTTATTACCCATTTCAGTTTTAAGAAAGTGATAGACTGGTGGCAGGGGCAACTAAATGAATTGGCTTCCTTTGAAGCCGACCGGGCTGCCGAAGTCTTAAAGCGGATAAACAAAAACCCTGCATTATCGGAACCATTTACCGATACAGCCTTTATTGAAAATAACCAGGAAGATATTCAACTGTTGTTGTCGCCGTTCTTTCCATCGCTTACTACTACGAATGAAACAAGAGCGGTTACCCTGCCATACCAGCCTTTTTTCTTTAATGTTACCAAACGCTTTGCGGGGGTACTCGACGCCGCTGATGGAGATATAGGAGTGCCCTTTAACAACGTGAATTTTATGTATGTGTTTGGTTGTGTCTCCATATTGAATGCACTTTATAGCGCCGGGATTAACTATACCCGCAATTTTTATTTTGATATCCGAGATAAAAAGACGGGTATTATGCACCGGTACCGGGCTTTTTTTAATGGTGATTTTGCACAGTTGAAGCCATTACAACAAATTGAAATAACCGGAAAAGATATCAGGGAGCTGGTAAATAATTTTGACAACATCGAATTATGGAAAAAGAAAATCCCGCCAAAGAGTTTCGTGCTGGAAGGGATCACCATCGTTACGCTTTTTGACGTTACGAGAGAAGAATCCATTTCGGCGCTGAAATATGACTTGTTGAAAAAAGATGCGCTGGTAATGCCCGATATTGTTGAGCGGATAAGAACGAACCTGGGCGCCCTGCTGAATGTGCCTCATCTTAAAACAGGTTTTATTTCCTGGGATAAAGGAAGAAACGTACTGCAATCATTGGGTTATGGATTCTGGAACAGTATCGTGCTGAGCGATAAAAAAACAAAAAAAATTGGAGATGCATTTTACGATGTTTCAGAGCAATGCATTTTTAATAAAAAGAATCCATTCATTTTGCCGGAAATAGAGGATGGGGATGTCGATAAAAATGTATTGTCCGTTCAACTGATTAAGCATAAACTAAAAAGTTATATAGCCATTCCATTACTGTACAATGATGAACTGATTGGGGTGCTGGAGCTCGGTTCCGAAAATGCCAATGAATTAAATGCCATTATCCCGCACAAATTGCAGGAAGTGGTTCCTCTGTTTACAACGGCATTAAAACGGTGGCAGGAGGAATTTGAAAACCAACTGGAGGCAATTATCCGCCAAAAGTGCACTGCTATCCATCCTACTGTTGCCTGGCGATTTACGGAAGCAGCAGAGAAATTAGTGAACAGCCTGCGTTTTTTTGCCGATGCCAGCATGGAGCAAATTGTATTCAATGATGTGTATCCACTGTATGGGCAAGTAGATATACAAGGTTCCTCCACCCGGCGCAACCTGTCCATACAGGGCGATTTGGTGGAACAACTAACGCTTGCTAAAGCGGTGCTGGATACGGCGGTAGATAAATTTTCTTTGCCTGTTTATAAAGAACTTCAGTTTCGCATTGAACGCTATATTGAAAAATTGGAGGGAGGTCTTGCCGCCGGCGATGAAAACCAGGTGCTGGAATTTTTAAAAACTGAAATTTATCCGGTATTCAATCACCTGCACACGCTGAGTCCTGAATTGCATGAAGCCCTGCTTGATTATGAAAAACAATTAGATCCCTCACTGGGCGTGATATATAAGCAACGGAAAGACTATGAGCAAAGTATAAAACTGATTAATGATAAGGTTTCCGCCTACCTGGATAAAACGCAGTTGGCTGCGCAAAATATGTTTCCCCATTATTTTGAAAAATATAAAACAGATGGCGTAGAACATAATTTGTATATCGGGCAAAGCCTGGTTAACCATAAAACATTTCATCCATTATACCTGCAGAACCTGCGGTTATGGCAATTGCTGGTAATGTGTGAAACAGAGAATGCCATACACCGGTTGAAGCCTAACTTAAAAACAAAGCTTGATATCTGTTCACTCATTTTGGTGCACAGCAATCCGCTGGCTATACGCTTCCGGATGGAAGAAAAGCGATTTGATGTGGACGGCGCCTATAATATCCGGTATGAGATTATGAAAAAACGGATTGATAAAGCCCTGGTAACGGAAACAAATGAACGGCTTACTCAACCCGGCAAAATTGCTATTGTGTATTCACAAGATAAGGAAGCCAAAGAATACATGAACTACCTGCGTTACCTGCAAAGCATCAATTATATCGGGCCCGGGATGGAATGGCTTACGCTGAAGGACCTGCAGGGTATTACCGGTCTGAAGGCATTGCGGGTAGAAGTGGTGTATCAGCAATCTTTTAATGGCGTTAAAGACAGTAAGGCGGTCGGGTTGCTGGAGAGGATGAATTAGATTAATAGTTTGGTCCGCAAATGAGCATCAATGACGAAACAGTAATCAGCATTCCTATCAGTATGGCTTCAATGGCATCATGATGACGAACACAGCTTTACATAGATACTTTTGTTGGCGTCAGGGTGGTTGTTGACCGGCTGTACCTGCTATATTGATTTGTATTTGAGGATTACTCCACCTGTCATTTGCGGCTGTGAAGAAATCAATGACAGTTTTCTTTCTGGCAATCCATTTGGAGACAAATATCTTCCTTTACCTGTAATAACAGGAGCAATGCAAATTCGAGGTTTTCTTTGATAAGATTCATGTATGTTTCGTTTTCACTTTTAAGAAGGCTGCAAATTTTTTTTCGCCATAAATATGGCATCGCTTACTTCCTTAAAATCTTCTCCATTGTCTTTCCTTTTGCCAATTCATCCACCAACTTATCTAGATAACGGATCTTTTGCATGAGTTTATCTTCGATTTCTTCTACACGATAACCACAAATTACACCTGTAATTTTCGAAACATTTGGATTGATTTGGGGTGCCTGGGCGAAAAAGGTTTCAAAATCGCTCTTCTTGTCTATTTGTTGTTGCAATGCTTGTTGACTATATCCTGTCAGCCAACAAATGATGGCATCTACTTCTTCCTTTGTGCGGCCCTTTTTCTCCGCTTTTTGAATATAATGCGGATAGACACCAGCAAATGACATTTTAAATACTCTTGTATTATCCATTTAAGTTGTTATTATTTATAAAAGTCAATTTCTTATAGTCAGCCGCAAGTTAGTACTGTTGTTAAAGGTTGCAGGCAACGTTTTGATATTGCTGCAGGTGAGATATTCATAACTGTCAGTCCGGACTGCAGCTTAGCTGTTCCTGCTATATTGAGTTGTATTTGAGGATTACTCCACCTGTCATTAGCGGCTGCGAAGAAATCAATGACAGTTTTCTTTCTGGCAATCCTTTTGCAAATAAATATCTTCCTTTACCAATAATAACAGGAGCAATGCAAATTCTATATTCGTCAATGAGGTTTTCTTTGATAAGAGTTTCAGACAAGTTTGCGCTGCCAAACACATACATGTCTTTGTTGCTCTTCGCTTTTAGTTTAGCGATTTCATTGGCTACATTTTCTTTTATCAAAATTGAGTTATTCCAGTCCACGGAGTTGAGTGTTCTGGAACATACTATTTTGGGAAGTTTATTCATAAAATCAGCAATTTCGCCTTTGGCAGTTTTCCAATATGCAGCCATACCCTCATAGGTAGTGCGACCAAATACCAAATAATCAGCAGCATTTAATTGCTCTAAGGAGAAACGTTCCGTTTCAGGCCCCCAAACTGTTTCATGAAAAGAAAGTTCCCAATTTTTTTCTCCTTCAAAGTAACCATCAAGCGTGATGACATTCCACATTATTAACTTGCTCATAGTCGTTTATGATTTTATTGATAGTTTATTCTTTAACCATAGTCGTTCAAAAGTCCCGGTGGTTTTCAAAAGTAGTCCGCAATCTGTCTGCCTTTGTTGGCTAATCATTTGGTTCGTCTACCAACTATTTTGTCATACTCAATCTTTGGGTTCCCATAGTTGAACTTTGTTTCCTTCTGCGTCAAGGATATGTACAAATTTACCATAGTCGTAAGTTTCAATATTGTCTACAATGGTCACACCGTTCTTTTTTAATTCCTCAACAAGTGCTTCCAGGTTTTCAACCCTGTAATTTATCATAAAGTCCTTTGTTGAAGGTTCAAAGTATTTTGTCGTTTCGGAAAACGGAGTCCATTGTGTTTGTCCTTTCTTTGTGCTGTCTGAACCTTCATACCACTCAAAAGTTGCGCCATATGGGTTTGTGTTTAAACCAAGATGTTTTTGATACCATTCTGTTATTTTTTTGGGGTCCTTGCATTTGAAAAAAACGCCACCAATGCCTGTTACTTTTTTCATTTTTGTTGTTTTTTCATTTTGTTTTGTAATTATTGTCTTAAATGCGAAACCTGAAAGAAAAGACGCTGTAATAACTAAAACTATTAATGATGTCTTTTTCATTTTGTCTGAATGTTTGTCGTTTATGATATCGTTCGTTACGCTTACCGCTAACGTTGAACGGCTTGGCGAAGGTGGGGAAATGGCATTTCGTCAGCTTAAATTTAGTACATAAGTTCAATAAAGTTCTGCTGGTTTCAGCATTTGTTCGTCATCTCCACCTTTGGCTATATGCTATTCAATTGTAAGCCCTCTCAATGGAAAATCTATCTTATCACCTGTTTTTATTCTCTCCATTAGAATGGGAGTGTCTTTGCGGTTTATGTAGGTAATACGAACGGTGAAAAAAAGGTTTCCAGTGTCATTGATGAAGTATTTCTTTACAATTGTTCCTTTTGTAACCAAGTCCTTAGCTGCATCAAAAGTCCATTCTGTAGTCGGGCAGTCGTATAAAACTGCGTTGCGATTTCCGTCAGAAGTGTCAACCGGCATGTATATCGTTATACTATCACCTGTTTTGAATTTTTTGTAAATAGAAACAGCTTGAGCTTTTTGTTGCTCGTGGCAGTCAATAATAGGCTTCCAATATGCTTTATAGCTTTTAACTTGCTTGTCTAGCCGGATATCCTTTTTGTTCAAGGTCCGATGTAAAGAAGTCAAGATGATTGAGGAGATGTCGTCAGGATGGTAAATTCCTAAAGAATGAAAGTACTTTGTCAATGTTTTATTACTCCCTCCGCGAACCAATTGTTCCTTATCCACATACCTGTTCCAAAATGCAATTCAGTCACGGCTTCCTCCTCAGGTTTATTTTTAAACTTGGCGAGTTCAGCCTTTGTCCATTTTTGTTGGAAGTATAAAACAGCGTCGTCTAAGTTTTTGGGCAAGACGCTTTGCGATTTGCAACTTGTCAGAGCGAATAAGCATGCCCAGAAAAATGTCAGTCTTGATAAAGTCATTTTGAATTATAGGGTCTGTCAAACATTACAGCCAACACGTAAATTTATGGTACTAGCTGGAGGGAAATGATAATGGTTTTCAATGATTTAATGTTATACCTTTTTGGATAATAGTTGTAACAATTCAATCCATTTGCGCCGTTGGTGTTCGAACTATGTGCTCTTTCAAATTTAGTTCCGGACTAGGAACATTTCATTACTATCCAGAAAGCTTCCTCAATTCGGTTGTTGGTGTATGTCCTTTACAGCAACAAGTTATTCAAACAACAACACCAACAACGGCGTAAAAAAAAGATAATCAGATGCCGTGCTGTTCGTTAAGCTGAATAGGAGTACGTCACTCCACAGTTGTAGCAATGCATTGTTGTACGCATGGCTATAAAGTTTAGTACAAGACCGTCACTTAATTCTTTTCCCTTCGCCATCTACAGGGTATGATTCAGTATCCGTTGTCACGTTTCCTTTAGTCCCTCTAAGGTCAACGGGATATTTTGAAATAGCAGGCACAATTATCTTTCCAGAACTATTAATAACACCCCATTTACCTCCAATTTTAAAATTAGCAAAACCGAAGTCGTTGAAATATTCAACATTATCAAACATAAAAGAACTTAGCAATTTGCCTTCTTTATTAATAAAAGTGTATTTACTTTTTTCGTCTGACACTATAGCAAAATGGTTCCAAAATTTATCGGCATAACTGTATCGGAAGGGAATGACAGCCTCGCCTTTTTTATTAATAAAACCCATTTTGGAATTTAGTTTAACAGCCGCAAGACCTTCATTAAAGTCTGATGCATTTTGGTAAATAAATGGCAGAACGGTATCTCCTAATTTGTTTATATAGCCCCACTTACCATTAGAATAGATTCTGGCTAAGTCTTCATAAAAATTTGCTGCAGGAAATTTTTTCAGTACATTTTCTGAAATGCTTGTGTCTTCTAAGTAACCTTTTACATCGTCTTGTCCGAAGCAGTTAATGGAAAGTACAAACAAGGGTAAAAAGAATACTGTTTTTATAGGTATGCGTGTTTTAAAAAAGGTAAATGTCACGTTTTATATTATTATAACTGGGTTTTTAGTTTGTGTACAACACGTAAACTTACATATTAGCTGCGGGAAAATGATATTGGTTTTCAATAATTTGATGTTATACTTTTTTGTACTTGTCTGCCGACAGGCAGATTGTAGTTGTAACAATCCAATCTGCCATTAGACAACACCGCCATGTTCTGACGAATACAGCACGGGATGGACAGGCAGAAATGATGCTATATAAAAATTGGCAATCTTATATTCTTACTGGCAACCAATCTTTTGCTCTTTTCGTTTTGATGCAAACACGCCCAGCCAATGCCGGTAACAATCGATCAGGGAGAAATCAACCAATACCTGGAACAGGAACTTATTGATACTTCCGTTCTTAAAATACTGGCCTATTTTGATATTTTTCAATACCCATTGACCAGCGATGAGATCCGGCAATTTGCAGGCGGCAACATAAGTGAAGCCAGGATGGAACAGTCCTTGCAACAGATGCTCCTTGACCGGGTGATCTTTATCAAAAAAGATTTTTTCTCTCTTCACAATAACCCGCTGCTTGCTATCAGGCGAAAGCAGGGCAATCGCAGGGCTGAAAAATTGTTGCCAAAGGCTTTTGCCATCGGTCGTTTTCTTTACGGCTTTCCTTTCGTCAGGGCGGTTGGAATTTCAGGTTCCCTGTCCAAGAACTTTGCGGATGAAAAAGCAGATATCGATTTCTTCATCATTACAAAGGCCAACCGGCTTTGGATTGCCAGGACGATCATGCATCTTTTCAAAAAGCTTACTTTCCTGACCGGCCACCAGCATTATTTCTGTATGAATTATTACATCGATGAGGAAGCGTTACTGATCGAAGAGCAAAATATTTTTACGGCTGCCGAAATTGCAACGCTTATTCCAGTTAGAGGCGATAAAGCGTTCCATAATTTCTTTGCTATTAATAGTTGGAGTAACCGGTTTATGGCCACGCCGGATCATAACAAAAAATCTAATTCATACAGAGCAGTTGTCCCAGGCAAAAAGGTTATAGAAGCGGTTTTTGATACCAGCATAGGCAGCAGGCTTGATGATTGGCTGCAAAAAATGACTACCCGCCGCTGGAATAAAAAAGATATCAAAGGCGAACGGAATAAAAACGGGCTTTCGATGAAACTAATAACCGGGAAGCATTTTTCCCGTTCAAATCCCGGTGCTTTTCAGGAAAGGGTAGTGGCTTTATATGAAAAAAAACTTACTGAACTGAAATTGAAGAGCAGGGAATAGGGTATGGGGTATGGTGAATGGCTAGTGGGGGAACGGATGATTTGCAATCGGCAGTTCAAAATTCACAGTGTTTATTGCTCATTGCCTATTGCTTATTGTCCATTGCCTTCTCATTTTTTTCTTAAAGTAATAATATAATAATCACCGATAGTTTTCCAGGGCCATTTTGTTTTCCATTTATCCTCTGTTTTAACCAGGCGCCGGTAAAGGGTTGGATGCATCTCCGCAAATCCCTGCAAATAGGATGGTGGCACAAACGTACACAAACCTTCCAGGCTGATAACTTCAAAATTGCTACCGATATTTTTTTTGATAAAGGATGGATTGTAATACCAGCAGCGGAAATATTCTCCTTCAATATGCGCTTTTGCGCCCCTGCTGCCATTTAACCGCCGAAAAGCCGTTTTAAATTTTCCTTTAAAAAGCAGGGAAAATTCCCAAACACAAAATTTGGGCAATAACACCAGCGTCACAAAGCCTCCGGGTTTCAACAGGGCATCAAAAGAGGACAACACTTTTGCTAATTCGTTTGTACAATTTAATCCCGCGAAGTTGGAAAAAATAAGATCGAACGGTCCTTTGTTGGATAAATCTTCCAATGTGGTATAGGAACATAATTCAGTGCTGACTCTCATTTGCAGTCCGTTCAGCCTTGCTTTTTCTTTTAACATCACCTGCATGGTATCTGAAATATCTGTCGCATGCACGGTATGGCCCAATTGTGCAAAAAAGATCGCGTCGTCGCCGGTGCCTGCATTTAATTCCAGAATGGAAGAAGTGGGTTTTAAATAAGCTAATACATGATCCCGTACTCTTTTTCTTTTGTACTGAATAATGGTATCATTGGCATACAAGTCATCAAAAAAACTTGCTTGCTTGCTGAACGCAGCGGCAACCGTTTTTTCGTTTATGTTGGTTAGTTCACTCATGCCGGCATATTTTCAAGAGAGTCCAATCTTCTTTTATCCAGCCAGGCCGCCGGTGCGTAATAAAAAAAGGATAGAGCTTTCTTTGTCGTCGCATAACTGATCATAAAGGGTTTAGTCAATAAATTCCGTAATTGTTGAATAGCGAGATGCTTGCGGTAAGTCCTGTGAACATAGCGGTGAAGTTGTTTGTAAAATGCCGGCGCATACGTATTCCGGAACATTAATGCCAGTTCATCGGAATCGGTCCAGTTTGTCTTTTCTTTCAAATCTTTTTTTACCCGCTCATAAAACACGGTGCCGGGAAGAGGATAGGATACCGAAACACCAATTTCATAAGGAATCAGTTCATTGATCATCCGGATCGTTTTGGAAATATCGTCCCTGGTTTCACCGGGGTAGCCAAACTGGATAAAGAAAGATGGATGGATATTATTTTTTTTCAGCAGCGCCGTGGACTTGTATACCTGCTCAACAGTAGTGCCTTTATCCATGGCATCCAGGATTTTTTGTGAACCGCTTTCGGCACCCAACCATACATTTTCACAACCGGCCCTGGCAAGATCCCGTACATAGTTTTCCTGCACCAAAAGATCAGCTCTTGCCTGTATCTTAAAACGAAATTTTAATTGTTCTTTCTCCAGTAAGTCGGCGAACTCATGTACCCACCCCGGTTTTAAACCAAAGATGTCATCGCAAAACCAGATATGATCAAACCCAAATCTCTTTTTCAGCATTTTTAATTCGGTAACGACGTTCCGGGGTGATCTTGAATTATACCGGTTGCCATAAATAGGCTTGGCGCACCAGTTGCATTTAAAAGGACAGCCCCTTGTGGTGGCCATGTTCAGGGAAAAATAGCCCTTATGCTTTAACCATGTTTCCCGGTAAATATCCATGTCGACGAGGTCCCATGCAGGAAAAGGCAGACTATCGAGATCCTTCAATACATTTCTTTTTGTCGTTTTTACGATCGCATCTTTTTCTTTATAAGCAAGTCCTGCAATGGAGAGGAAATCGGTTTGCTGTTGCCCTATCATGCTGACCAGTTCCAAAAGCGTTTGTTCTGCTTCACCCAGCAAAATAAAATCAGCACCTTCCTGCAGGTATTGTTCATAATGATCGGTGGAGTCGGAACTGGATACAATAACCGTACAATTGTTTTCTTTCGCCAGCTTTATCATCTTAAAGGATGCCTCACGCATATTGGTCAGGCACATCTTGGTGAGATAGTTAAATCCATCGTCGTACAGTACAAGAAAAGCCGGCTTATGATTAGCTAAAGACGGGAGGATGTCTCCGGGACCATGCGCAAACATCGTATCAAAAAAAGAAATGTTGTATCCATGTTGCCTCATCAGTGCCGCAGCATATAAAGTGCCAATAGGCGCATAAGGCTGACCCGTTGCCCATTGCTTAGGGTCAAACCGGAGAAAATAGGAGTGCGAGAAAAGAATGTTGGTTGATCCGCCCATACGCATAAATTAAAAGTTGTGATTTAAATAACCAATCGTAAATCAGAAAATTAGGGTTGCTTTTAACTTCATCTAAGGAACAGCAGACGAAAACTGAAATGATTGTTTCATGAATTTAAGTTTTAAGATGATTTGGTTGGTTTGGTTCCATAGAAAGAAGATTTTTATACCGTTTGGCAAAAAGTATAATAAACACCAGGTAATAAGATATGTTGAACCGGTCGCTAAGATCGGGGAACAAAATAAACTTCAATAGGATGAGCACTCCTAATAAAAGGGATAGCTGTTGAGCGAATGTAAATTTCCGGAAACGAGAATCAGAAGGGAGCAGGAGGAATAACAAAAAAAGCAGGAACAGTGGAACATTAAAATGTAATAGCGAAGTAATAAGCCGGGAGTATAGCAATTCCAGGTAGCCTGCTAACGAAAAATGGGAATACTCAATTCCGGAAAGGTTGACGTGTCGTATAAATGTCGGGTAATAAAATACATTCCAGCCAAAAGGCTTCAATGTTGCGGTTGTAATCCCAAAATAGAATACAATAAAGGCGGACAACATGATGATATAAGACTTGAGTTGCATTTTATTTTGCCAGTTCTTAGACAAAAACAAAAAAGAAAGGATACAAACGCAAGGAATAATATTGTCAAGGCGGGTAAATATGGACAATGCCATGGAAAAAAATATCCACTTCAACGAAGGCCTTTCAATAATAAAATAAAAACTAAATAGCAATAAAAGCGCCGACAAAGCATCCGGAGTTGATAACCTTGCGAGGGATATCAGAGGTTCGGAATACATAATGAATAAACTCACTAAAAAGGCGAATAAAAATTTCAAATATTTCGCCAGCCAGTAAAATACAAGAAATCCAATTAAGATATAAGCTAATATAGATGGTAAAACTGTTGCGATGGGCAATGAACAACCCATCTTATAAGCTAAATTCACCAGCTCAACATACGCCGGTTTGATTGCATAAAAAGGGAGAATACTATAAAACTCATTAGGATATGCCGCCCATCTTTTTCTACGTTCATTGCCTGCTATTTGTAAGGTGTAATTTGTTTCAGGCACCACTTCCTTGACGCTGCTATAGGTTTTTTGATGTATTTCATTTACGTCCTTATGAGTCTTTTGGATAACCAGGGCAATATATCCCAGCATGTCCCAATTGTAAAGTGGTCGCCTGTAAGCATAAATAGCTATCAGCAAAAGACACAAAGAATAAAGGCAAATAAAAAGAGCGGTTATTATACTGTCTTTCTTGTAGTATTTGAGAGGGAAAGCATTCATTTGACAGATAATGGTTATTGATTTATCGCTGAAGAATAAACGATCAATAATTTATTTTCATAGTTTCCTTAGGTTCGTCCCTGGTTTCAAATTCAAATAGCACACACATTTTTGGCAGATAGCATTTTTGTCCATATCAAGGGTTTTTCTGAAATCAATAGCATGTTCGCTGTTGAGAATTGTATGGAGTTCTTCGCGGTGGATATTTCCTATTGGCGCATGAAAAAAACAAGGTCTCACCGTACCATCGGCTTCCACTACCGCTGACACCCATGGCGCATTGCATTTTTTATAAGGGAATGGATTCAGCCCGTAAAAAGCGGCATAGTAATTATAAATATTGCGCAGTCTGGCGGGACTTTCCGCTATAAAATGATGCTGCAAATCAATTTCATGCTTTTGAATAATTGTTTCAATAATGTTATGTAGATCGGGGAGTTCATTTTCCGAAATCAATATTTCATGTTGCCGCTGAGTGCTCCATAATATTTCACGATTGAATGCATGGCTGCTGGTATCGGCTGGTAAAAAGCTGATCTTGTTCAATCCAATTTCCTTTGCGGCTTCAATAATGGAGGGCCAGTGGCGGAAATTGAGCCGGTGAATGACCGTTCTTCCCGAGATTGAAAAATTAGGCTCTAAGTTTTTTACATGGTGTATTCCTTCTTTTAGTTTTTGAAAGGCGCCTGGTATATTGCGTATCGTATTGTGCACTTCTTCATTGCCATCTAATGAAACGATGATTTCATCTACCCATCTTACCAGTTGTTCAGCATTTTTTTTAAGTGTAAGTCCAGTTGAAAGCAATGATATTTTTATCCCGTGATTTCCCAATATTTCGCAAAAGCGGAAAAAATTTGGATTGAGGAGTGCCTCCCCGCCCGACATCAGCACTCGCTGAGTACCTAATTTTTTTAAAGAAACAAGGAGCCCGGTTATGTCGTTTTCTGTAAGCTGTTTCAGATTGCTATTATCTTTCCAGATGTCGCACATGATGCACCGGCAGTTGCAAGCACTGTGCGGCATCAGGATCACGATAGGCAGGCTCGTTATTATATTTGTTTGCAGACTGCGGTAACGCTTATAGGTGTCATATGTGGACTGAGTAAACATCTACGGGTGGTTTGACTGAATGCAGATCCAATGAAATGGATTTTTATTACCAGGTAATTTATTGGGCAGGCTTTTAGGATCGGAGAGGACGGAATAATTATATCCCTGCAATTCATCCAGGCTATGATGAAAATAAAAATCAGTCATTTGGCTAAAGCCGGCTGATTCATAGTAATGCCGTGAACGCTGCTGTGCCCCCGGCACCTCTAAAAGCTGGTAAAAAGGTGAGTCGATAATATGGATCTCGCCTCCGGGTTTTAAGAGTGGAATAGTGTTCTTAATCGTTTCATTAATCGAAGCGAAATACTGAATGGAGGCTGCGAAGATGATGGAATCAAATCTTTTCTCTTTAAATACTCCGGGTTCCAGGTACACATACATGAAATGGAGATTAGGTATGTGCTGAAAAACCCGTGCAGCCTGTTGTATTTCTGTAAAATTGATATCAGTGCCTATTACTCTACTGCCAGGAATAAATGAAAGCCGGTGTGATAGCCACCCGTTTCCACAGCCTGGTTCCAATATGTCAAGTGGTTTGTTTTTTCTTTTTAGATAAGAAATAAGTTTTTGGGAAGAATGTTTGCGAAGCTGCCACTCTTTATAGTGCGGATGTGTAGTTTGAATATTGGGCAGGTTGATCACCTCTTCGTCGCTGTACATACGTCCTTCCTGGCGGCGCAGACGAATATATAATGTTTCAAAATCAGGTTGGGCAATATGATAACCGGTTTGGGTCATAATGTTTTGGTGATCGCAAAAATGAAATTTTCTTCGAGTATATTTTTAGCTGAATGCACACATTGCAAATGATAGCCGTAGTGAGCAGCTTTGCTACATATCATATTCATATCACATCCGTCGAAAAGAACCATATAGCATCCTGTGTTATCGTGCATGTAATCACCAACGTCGGCAAAAAGATTTTCAAAGTATTCACCGTTTTCACCACAGCACCAGGCGTAATCTTTAAATGTTTGCGGCTGTTTTTTATAGTATGGGGGATTGATAGCAATGATGTCGAATGATTGAATGGGAATGTTTAAAAAAAGATCCGATTCAATAATGATTAGCGATTGCCGGTTTTTCCGGCTGTTTTTTTGTAAACACTCAATGGCGATCGGGTTAATATCCGTGGCGGTGACAATGGCTCCCTTTTTTGCAGCATAGATCGAGATCAGGCCGCTACCTGCACCCAGTTCCAAAAATCGTTTTCCCTGTAAGGAAATGCCTTCGATATATTGTAACAATAACTGTGTACTAAAAAAGAAAGCCGGATGGAACACTTCCGGCGGTATTTCAAGGCGAATATCGCCCTGGTGATATTGTCTTATTTTGGAAAGATATCTTACCAGCAGGGGTTTGTAAGTTTTGCCGACAATATGTTTTAATACTGGTTTCAAAATCCTTCAATTTCAGGTTGACGATATTTCCAAAGCAGCTGTAAGGCCTTTAATTCATAGGGTTTGTTGAAGAAACCTGTTTTATAACGTATCAAAGAAACTGTCCGCAATAGTTTTCTTTTCATCGAAGACAGTTTCATATCTGAAACGGTGGGATAGTAGCCATTCAGTACCGTTTCAAAATCCTTTATTTTATTAATCATCTCGGGTGTAAGCCAGGGAGTCAACGGATTTTTGCGCAGGTCAAAACTTTCCCATTGCGGGCTTATCCAGTCTTCCAATTTTTCCGGGAAATGAAAGCCGCTCTGCAATACCTTTTTATACATTTCACTTCCTTCGGTGGGAACGGGGCTATACACGTAAATGATGATCTCAGTTTTGGGATTGATTTCTTTAATTTCTTTAATAAAGGCGATATCCTGGTCAATTTGTTTCATCACCTGCTCGGGGGTATCAGCAGGCGTTCCTAACACAAATGAATATTCAGGAATGATATCAAACTTCGCCATTCTTGCGGCGAAACTTCTTATTTCAGCGGCGGACTGGGTACCGCCTTTATCCATTTTTTTCAGGATTTCATCATTGCCTGTTTCGGCTCCAAAAAAGATCATTTTGCAACCACCTTCCCGCATCAGCTCTAATGAGGCATCGGAATATTTATCGATGGTGTCAATTCTTCCTTCACCCCACCATACCATATTTTCCGGTTTGATCAGTTTTGCAAACTCAATGGTTCTTTTTTCTGATACAAAAAAATTGTTGTCATGAAATTCGATCGCATTGCCGCCAAAATTTTCTTTCAGGTATTTAATGTCAGTATAAATTCTGTTGGCCGATTTGCCTTTCCACCTGGCATTATAAATGGGTACTACTGCACAAAAAGAGCATTTGAACGGGCAGCCCATACTGGAGTGATAAGCGATGGTTTTGGTGCCGAGATAGGTCTTGCCCAAATAACGATTAATTGGATAAAACTGGTTTAATTTTTCATAGGGTAGGGAGGGTAGTTCATCCTGGTCATATAATTCGTCTTTGGCAGTTTTAACAATCGTATCTCCCGATTTATAAATAAGGTTATGGATCTGATCAAACGAAGAGTTTGTCTCCAAAGCATTCAGCAAGGCCGGAAAAGTCTTTTCGCCTGGCCCGTTAACAATAAAATCTATATAGCCGGAATTCAGAACAGCCTCTGGTTGGTTGGAAGCAAAGTAGCCTCCCCAGGTGATGGTGATCTGTGGAAATGACTCACGGATCTTTTTTGAAATAGGAATGGCTTGTTTTAGCTGGGGCCCTGGCATAGCTGTGCAACCAAAATGCCTGAAATCGCCATTGGAGAGATAATTGTAAATCTTTGACCATGGGTCGGTTTCCAGGTTGCCGTCTATGATTACATAATTATACAGCCCCTCAATAGAAGAGGCTATGCTAAGAATAGAATTAGGTATCCTCGGCTTATAATTGGCGCTTCGCGGATTGAACAATAAGACCCGGCTCATGCAGGACGGCTTTAAACAGTTGGTACAGTTTCCAATCGTATCAACGCAGTAAATAGTTGCCCGGCAGATGTTGATTGTAGCGCCAGGTGGCATACACGTTGTGAATATGTGCAAGGGTGGAGGGGATATTTTCCACCTGCTGAAAGGAGATGATCTTAAAATTAAAAAGCCGGTGAATGCCATGTGTAAATGAATCGACCAAATCAAGTTCCCTATAGCGAAGGGCTGATAGGGGAACAGGTAGCTGAAGGTTGGGCGAGACCCTGCTGCTGAGAGGAAAGGATTCTTTGGGCTTCAGTTCCTGCATATGATTTTTGCCGAGTAAATAAGCCGCCTTATAAAATTCGCTGTTAACTTCTGTGAGCAGGATCGTCCGGCTTTGTTCGACCTGCCGGCATGCCTTGCCGTTATAGCGCAGCGATCCTGCATAGTAGTCATTGTTTACCGGGCCATGAAGGTCGGTGGGAAATAAATTGTATAATTCGCCATGACCAACAGTGATCAGCGAGATAATTCTCGGTACGGAGTAAGCAATCTGTACCTGTTTATACAAGTTGTCATGCAGGAACACATTTCCCTTTTTCCTGTTATAGAGCCTGTTGTTTAAGCCGATCATATACTGGTAAAAAGGATGAATAAAGCGATGCTGACCTTTTATTCCTTCAAAAAAATACAGCGTATAACTGCCGGCTGATAACCTGTGCGCCAATCGTAATGATAAGTCGGCCAGGGCAGCCTTTTGGTCAAAAAAATCGTTTGGGAGAAAAACCTTTTGCGTAAAAATGATAGTAATATTGACAGGGAGGGGTAAATGGCTTTCGCCGGCCAAAGCAATAATAAGAGGATTATAACCGGTAAAGAGGTGCTGATCAGTAATATCTTTTATGATCTGCCCTTCTTTGGTAAGATAAACATGAAGCGGTTGTACCAGTGCTTCTTTGGAAAAGCATAAATACTCCTGTTGGTAATGGAGCCCATTGAGCTTGTTTAATACTTTTTTTACCAACGTCATATTTAAAGCTATGAAAATATTTTCCGTCCGAATAGAAACAACAAAGAATGAAAATAGTCACTACAAGCTATGACAAAGATGGAACTTTCAACAATCCGTACGCCTGGCTGAAACGGGTCAGTTTTTATACTGGTATCCTGGAAAAGCTGGCTGCGGAGCATGAGGTCATCAGTATCGAAAGAATCGATTATGAAGGTTGGCTGCAGCTGAATGGTGTCTTTTATTATTTTATACGGTTGAAAAGAAGAGTTGTTTTCTTCCCCCGGCGCATGCACCGTTTTATACGTAAGCAGGGTCCTGACATAGTATTGGTGCATGGATTTATTTTCCCGCTGCAAATCATACAGCTTCGGCTTGCATTGGGTAAAAGGACAAAGATCATCGTGCAAAATCATGCTGAAAAACCTGCTTCCGGAATAAGAAGTTTTTTTCAGCGTTTAGCGGATCGGTGTATCGACACTTATTTTTTTACTTCATCCGAAATGGCCCGGGAGTGGATAGAAAGAGGGATAATAAGAAAGGAAAAGAAGGTTGTTGAAATCATGGAAGTGTCTTCTGCTTTTTCTTACAATGAAAAAGATAGAAGAAAGAATTTGGTTGATGTTAAGGCTCCTACTTTTTTATGGGTTGGCAGGTTGAATGCCAATAAGAATCCCAGTACTGTCGTAAAGGCTTTTTTAAATTTTCTTTCCTGGCAACCACAGGCAAGATTGAATATGATATACCAGGAAGATGAGCTATTGGACGATATAAAGAAGTTGATCAGGGCAAACAAACAGGCATCCGGCGCCATTGTTCTTGTTGGCCAGGTTCCGCACAGGCAATTGCAGGATTGGTATAACGGAGCTGACTTTTTTATCTCGGGGTCGCATTATGAAAGCGGCGGCGTGGCAGCTTGTGAAGCCATGTCCTGTGGTTGTATCCCTGTTCTGACCAATATTATTTCGTTTCAAAAGATGACGAACCGGGGTACATGCGGATTGCTATACGAAGCGGGTAATGAAAAAGATTTGTTGAATTGTTTACTGCAAACACAAAAAATGGATCTCAATAAAGAACGGGAAAAAGTATTAGCGCAATTCAACAAAGAACTTTCTTTCGAAGCAATCGCTCAAAAAATTGACCAGGCAATAACTGCGCTATAAATACAAGAAGGAGAATGCAGGTTCAAGCTGATACATATATCGTGAGTGTTATTATGCCAACTTATAACAGGGCGGCATATATTGTTGACGCCATTGAAAGCGTTCGGCAGCAAACTTATTCGAGCTGGGAGCTAATCATTGTCGATGATGGGTCGGAAGATAACACGGAAAAATTGGTGGAAGCAATCGGGGACAGCCGGATACAATTCTATAAGGCCGGGAGGATGGGCATTAGCAGCAAGATCAAAAATATTGGTTTACAAAAAGCCAGCGGCGACATGATCGCTTTTATTGATTCAGATGATCTTTGGGCGGCCACCAAACTGGAAAAACAATTGCAGGCCTTTTCAGAGTATCCAAATGCGGGGTTTTCATTAACGGGGGGCTATAATTTCAAAGATCAAAATGAGCCGCTGGAATATTTTTATAAGCAAAAGGGAGGTGCAAAATACGGGGATGCGTTTATTGGATTTTTTAAGTCTGAAGTGGCTGCCACCATACCCACCTTAATGGTAAAAAAGGAGTGTATTGAATCAATAGGAGGTTTTGATGAAACAAGGCCGGTGGCAGATATGGAATTTATTTTAAGGCTGGCCCAACATTTTAATGCCATCATTCTCTACGAGCCTCTATTTTTTCGCCGCCTGCATGACGGAAATTATAGCAGTATGAACTGGGTAAAAAGACATAACCAGGGACTTGAATTAATTCGTTCGTATAGTAACGAGCTGCCGCCGGATTTGCTGGCCGATTCGTTGTTCAGATCGCATATTAATTTTGGTGAAACCTGCCTGAAGCATCGGGAAAGTGCAAAAGCAATACAGCAATTTTTGCAGGCGTGGAAGCATAAGCCCACAAGCATTGTCCCTTTCAAAAAGACAGCAAAAGCCGTTTTATCTTTTTTTAAATAGATCGTTAATCTTTTGTGCCGTTTGTTTTATGGTGTAAGGATATACTCTTTCATAAGTTGTGTTCTTATCCTTCAGGATGGCGATTACCTTTTTTATCATCTCTTCTTTTGAATTGACGATATGCCATTGTTTGATTGTCGTTTTCATAGGTTGACAAAAGCTGATGATATGAGCTGCTTCCGATAAGGCTTCCATGCAAACGCCGGAAAAACCTTCGTAAGAAGATGGATGCAGTAAGATTTTTGACCTTCTCATCATATGCAATGTTTCCGGGTGCGGTAATTCCCCGGTAAGTATAATACTATCTCCCAATGCCAATTGATAAATCATGTGCTGCAATTTCTGCATTTGAACACCTTTGCCAACCAGCGCTGCTTTGATTGCAGAGTGTGTCTTTTTTATTTCGGCTACGACCTCAATAAATAGCTCATGTTGTTTCAACGGAATCAACGAGCCAACCGCTAAAAGATCGATATCTTTTTCCCGGATCAATTCGGTGTCCGGCTGTGGCTGAATACCCGGGGGGATAACGTATTCAGGCCGGGCATGATGATTTTTTTCAAATTCATCCTGCAAGAAATCTGATAGGGCAACAAGAGAACCGGGCGGTAGTTTTATCTTTCCGGGGTACCTATTTTCTTTCCTGGCGTCCTGGCCTGATATCCAGCAAAAATGGGGTAACTTTTTCTTTCTTGCATACTTGTTACCTACTGCGGCACATTCGCCATACCAAAAACTTAACAAGCCGGTTACAGCCTCTTTCTTATAAATAATGTCTAACCCGGAAAATATTTTTTTTCTGAGCCATAGCCTGCGCAACCCTCCTTTATTTTGGCCATTGAAAGGAATTACTTCCACGTCAAACCAATTGTATTTATTGGTATGATAAGGATATTGAAAACTTATTATTTTAATGGCTAAGTCCGGATTATTTTCCCTTAAACTTTTAACCAGTTGTTGTTGCATCGGGAGACATGTCGTGTCTGCTTCGCTTTCGGCAAAGCCGGGAGTGAGTATGATCAGTGTATTTTTATTCCCCGCCATCCAATGAAATTATTTTTGTACAATATGCCAGGCTCTTTTTATTATGTGTGATCAATACAATCATTTTTCCTTGTTGAGCCAACTTCCGGCAATGTTCCAATAATGCAGTCTCGGCGTTTTCGTCCAGTTCGTTGAAAGGCTCATCCAGCAGAATCATATCCGCGGACTTGTACAGGGCTCTTGCAATCGCAATTCGTTGCTGCTGCCCGCCACTGATGTTCTTTCCATTTTCCGTGATCATTTTGTCGCATCCTTCCGGTGATTGACTGATCAGCTCTGTCAGCCCTGCAATTTTTATGGCAGACTCCAACGTTGATTTGCTCACCACTTCTTCTTCCAATGTAATATTCCGGGAGAGGGTATCATGAATTAAAAATGTTTGTTGCCGGACATAAGCTATCGAAGGCCAGGCCTTTTTTATTTCCCCGTTTTTTAGAGTTGAATTATTGATCGCTAATTCGCCTTTCGCTGCTTCAATAAAACCCAACAATACATTCAGAATGGTTGTCTTTCCCTTGCCCGAAACACCGGTAATGCCAATAAAATCGCCTGGTTGTATGCTGAGATTAAAATTGTCAAGCACCGGGTACCCGTTGTAGCTGAAGTAAACATTTTTTAATTGCACGGACCGGATGCCATTAATTGCTGCATCATCTTTATGCAGCGGTTGGTTTTTGTTGATCAAATCGCTGGCTGAAAATTCGTAGGCTTTCATTTGCCCGCTTTGGTTGGTGATCTTCACGATGCCCGGGATGATTTTATAAGCAGCAGCCATAAATGCGCCAATCGTCAATAGAAAACTTTCATCTGTAGCCGCTGAACTTTTTGCAATAAGGATAAGAACAAAAAGTCCAAGCACGGCAAAAACTTCAATGACTCTCGGCGGCATATTTTGCAAAGCCAGTGAATCAAACAGGGCATTACTGAATTGCTTCCTGGATTGAATAAAGCGGTTTAGGAAAAACCCATGGCGCTTGTAGATATTGCTTTCCACCCATCCTTTTAGCGCATCCATCAGGTAACGGTAAGATTGTTGGTTATGGATCCTGATATTTTGCCGGGCCAGGTTCATTCTTTTTTTCATCCAATAAAAAACGATTATAACAGGAGGAAGTAAGATTAACAGGAGTAACAGGAAAAGTTTTGCATTAAAAATAAGGATGGCTGCAACCGTAATAATGATAAGACTGGATTGGGTAATGATTTGCTGGATACCGGTCAGGATATATTGACAGAATTCAAATGGCTGAAAACAGATCCTTCGGATATGTTTGGAGGAATCAATATTCACAAAGTCATCGTAGTTTGATTGTTGATAGCCTGACAAGTTGTTATAGGATATCCGGATCGCTACATCGCTGTTGAATTTATAATATGCCTTGGCAATAAAAAATGCAGCGGCGTTCTTAACAGCGAAGAAGATACAAAAGAGAGCGATGGGCCAGGCAGAATTGTGATCTGACATCCAAGATGGAATAAACGATGGTATATAACTATTGCCAGGTTGAATATAAAACTGAACGATCCAGAGTAACAGGGCAAGGGAAAGCACATCGACTATACTGATGATAATATCCAGGCAAATCAACAGCAGGAACCTGTTTTTCTCCTTTGTGTCAAGGACAGCCAGTGTATTTTTAAAAATTGATTTCAAGGGATGTTTTTTTGAACGGTATTATTTTTACCTGTAATCATAAAAAGAGAAAAGAAAAAGGCATAAAAAAATATTCCTTTGTTCACTGCCAATATATTTTCCGAAAGAGATACGATGCTGATAAGGGTCATAAAGCTCATAAAAACAGCATCCTTATTCCGCCACGCAAGATTAAACCCGGCAAATAAAGTGGCCAGGAATATCAATAACCCAACTATTCCACTCCTGATAAGGAAACTCAGGTATTGATTGTGAATGTCCAGTTCATGGAGGTAGGAGTTGTAGAGTTTGTTTTCAAAATATTGTTCTTTCAACAATTCTTTTTCCGAGCCGCTGCCATAACCGAAGACCGGTCTATTTTTTATTAAAGGCAGAGCACTTTGCCAACGGATAATTCGGGGTTCGAGTATCTTGTTTTGAATAGAAACATTCCCCATATCCTCTTTCATTTCAGCTATATATCGTTCTTTTAAAGGCTCAATTTTTGTTATAGCCAGTGTTGTTACAAGCAATACGGCTAATAGTATCGCAATAAATAGTTTTCTTCTGATTCCCTTTGGAAGCAGGCTGATAAAGCCGGGAATTATAAAAAGGATACTGGCTATCAGTACTGATTTTGAAGCAAGTTGAAGCAGGCCAGCTAAAAGAATGGCCATGCCTAAAGCAAGCAACATGCGGTTTATTTTGGAATTTGTTTTTAGAAAGGAATAAAGAAGCAAAGCAATTGACAAGGACACATACATGGATAAATAAGTCGCATGCATGCCAATCGGTGCTGAAAAATTGTGATTGAGGAATGAAGATGAAAGCAATGTTCCCAATGGCAGGTGGTGATAGATGATGATCCGAATAGCATCAATATATAAATACAGGATAGTTGCTACACAGGTTGCAGCAAATAACAGCAGCAATTTTTGTTTATAGCGAACTAAATTCAGATCGCTAACCGAAAAAGCCAATGGAAATAACAAGATGACCAATTGATGTTCCAGGTCCTGCAAGCCTTCTTTTACATAAGCGGTCCATAGTAACGCGGTTACCGATACAAGAAATACAGAGTAAACCGTAAGGGTTTGCCAGTTTAACGCTTGCTGAAACCTGGGCTTGCTAAGATGAATAAATGTATGTAACACAAAACTGATAACGATAATTTCGCTGTAAAACCTGTCGAAGGGTAGCAACATAAGAAACAGGACCAGGTGATAAAGACTGATCTTGTTTCTTAATGAATCCTGCAGCTTATATAGTTTCATGCTTTTTCTGTATTGTCAAGCCTTCTATGCAACCAATGAATAATTGATTGCGGAAAAAAACTAAGCATGTACAATGCGTAGTTGTCGAATCTCAACGGGTAATAATGAATCGCTTTGGCAAGATGTTGTCTTGCCTTTGGCGGCTGGTGATTGTTGAGCAGGAATTTTTTGCCACATAAAGCATAGTAGGAACCCTTTTTTATTTTTTGCACGTCCTGGTTTTTGATAATGCTCAGCAATTCATCACCTTCCTTTTGAGTGGCAAACCCCTGGCGGATGATATCTTTTTTAAGTTGGGCAAAACGCCGGCCTCTCCATCTTTCATCAATTGTTGCCGATCCGGGATTGAATCTCACCTTGATCAACCGTTCGGGGATATTATAGTATTGACCACGATCCGCCAACTGTATCCATAAAAGATGATCCTCGAAATTATGGGCATACACCGGATAGCCCCCTGCTTTCAATACCGCATCTTTTCGATACATAACCCCGGAATGAATAAACGGACACTCGAGATACAGTTGTTGCATGATTTCGTCATGTGTATGACTGGCGCAACTAAAGTTAAAGAGATGCTCTCCTGTTTCAGCGATATATTCCGCATCACAGCCGGCTAATACATATTCAGGATTCTTGTCAAGAAATTCAACCTGTTTCTGCAGGCGTTGCGGCAAACAAATATCATCTGCATCAAAGCGGGCAATATAGCAGCCGCTTGCTGCCGATAGCCCGTTGTTCAGTGCAATGACAATTCCTTTTCTTTGTTGTTCCAGTAAGCGAATACGTGGATCATTGAATTGTTGAATAGCGTGGATGGTATTGTCAATAGAGCCGTCATTGATAATGAGTAATTCAAAATCGGTAAAACTTTGTCCGAGTACCGAAGCGATGGCTTCGGCAATATATTCAGCCGCATTAAATGCAGGCATTAAAACTGTTACTTTGGGTTTATGCATATTACTCACCTGTTTCTTTAATATTAAGAAGCATTAAAAGCTCAAAAACTATTACGATCGATAATTGCTCGTACCAATATTCCACGCCGAAAGCTCCCAGTAAGAGCAGTAGCAACGGCAATCCGTACGTCATTTTTTTAATCTTTTTAAAAAAGAATCCGGCATACAGGAATATAAATGCAGCCAGGCCAGTCAAGCCATATTCTGCTACCAGTTGATCATAAACAGAATTAGGGCTATTAGTGAGTGAGTGTAATCGCACATCCTTGCTGAAATAAGATAGATAAAGATTCAGATGATTACTCAGGAAGGCATCGTTGATATAAATCCACTCGTCGGGGTACCCGCCTGCTACTGGCAAACCTGTTGTACGGAAGGCAAGTTTAGAAGAAAAATTGCCTGTGCCCGTACCTGTTACGATTTTAGATGGATGGGTCTTAAAAAAATGAAATGTTTGCTGAATGGCCAGCAGTTTGCCAGGTAAATCTTTGGTCCCTGTTTGTTCCAGGTCGGTATTGAAATCCGGAATTTTTTGAATGGCAAAGGCCAGCAATTCTTTTTGGAGCAGGGTCGTATCTTTTTTTCGCTGGAAGGGCTCCGAGTGGATATTGGGTTTTGGCATAACAGGTTTTGTCACCATCGTAAGCGGAACCAATTCCATCCTTATTCTTTTTATACTGTCGAGAAAAAGCATGGCTATCTTTTGCTTTTTCTCCTCGCCGGTTAAAATGCTGTCAGGTTTGTAAACAACAAGTGTGTCAAATTTCTTAACGGCGGGTATTTTGGTGTCTTTATTTAATAGCTTTTTAGTGGTTTCGGTGACGTAGTTATTATTTTGGGGTGATACCCGGATCATGAAGATGACCAGTAGTGAAACACAAACAAGGATGATGCTTTTCTGTTCTTTGGTACTTTGAAAAATAAAAAGAAACAACAGAACACCGGCGATCAAAACATTGGTGAAGTTGCTTGCTGTGAACAATAATACGATCATGCATAGCAAGGCCAGTATCATTTTATTGCGGGAAAGAAAATAGACTACGCCGAAAGCATTTAACAGTGCATTGGTGGTGGAGACATCAAAACTGGCGCCGGTAAGCAAATCACCGGTACCTATAAAGTATTTCTGATACATGCCCTGGTAAGTGTAGGGATTAAAAGAGCCTGCATCTAACATGATTAACACTAGCTGCACTAATGTAACGGCAGCGTTTGTCAAAAAGAAAAGTGAAACGGTTGAGTGCAATTTGGAGGTGTCGGTTTTTAATACAAACCAGCTGTTTAATAAAGCCGCAGCAGTACAAAGCATCCAGAAGATAATGCCGGCGGATACGGCAATAATATAGTTTGTTGTAACGGGGATCAGCAAAAGATTGAGAAGAGCAATGCCGATCATGCAGACATAAAACAAAATAAACTTTTGCCGGAAAATAGTTTTATCCTGGAAAAGTTTATAGTTGAGTAACAGTAAGCAACCTACTGCTACGATTTTTACCATCATTTTTACATTGAGGAAAAGTATAAGAAACAGCAGTAACGTCCAGTTTATTTTCCGGAAATAAGCAACAGCAGGTTGGTAGAATGCTCTCATGCTATGTAGTGGTCAGAGAAACAGGTTGGCTTTTATTTTTTTTAACTGTTTGGATTACATATAATAAATCGGTTGATCGCAATTGCCGGGTTGCCAGCAGCAGGAGAAAAAAAAGACAGGTGGCGAAAGCAAGGCGCCAGGCAGTGCTTTGAAATAAAAAGAAGGCGCCAAAACCACCCAGGGTTGCTGCCAAAAGACAAATAATGAGCGACTGCCACGATTCCCTGGTTTTTGACAACGGCGACGATCGCATATAGTTGATATATTCAGTTATCATCGCAACGAGGTAAACCAGTGCTGCTCCTTTTGCATTGAAAAGAGGAATGAAAACTAAGTCGCCGATCAGCACAATACAAAAGGTAATAAAAGTGATCTTCAGAATAAGTTTCAGCCGGCTCTGCGCAAAATGAGCCGACCAGATAATGTTACTGATATATTGAAAAGGGATACAAAACGAAAGGATCAGGAAGGTGATTTGGTTGACGGCGCCGTATTTATTGCCGGTAAGAAAATCAACAAAGGGTGTCCAGATAATATTTAAAACCAGTGGTATTAGGGTGGCCAATATCATTTCGGCCCGAATAAGCTGGCCGAGTTCTCTTTTTTTGAAAAAAAGTGATTCGTCGTTATTACCAGCAAAAAATTTTGAAAACCGGCTCAGCAATACCGGTGCAATGATCAGAAGGGGAAAGGGCGACAACTCGTAAGCCCGGTAAGCAAAACTATACTCGGCAACGACTGCTGAAGTAGAAACCAGGCCCAACAGGATCCAATCTATCCGGGTGATGCCAGCCATCAGGAAGGCCGCTTTGATTTGGGGCAGTGATTCCTTTAGTAAGTTCTTATAATCGGTGAAACGAATATTGACCGAGATCGGGATGTTCATCCGGAACCTGGCCAGGAAAAAGCAGGCGAGTAATTCCACCAGGGAGCTGATTATAAAAATAATGAGCACCCATTCTATCGTGATAGTAAAAAAAAGTATTGCTATTGTCAATAAAACAACCCGTGTAAGATTGCCCACGGAAGACATGATGGCGAGATAATCAAATCGTTCTTTGCCATTGGCTACCTGTTTAAAAGGCGAGGCAATGAAGCCCAGCAGTTGGCTTATGCCGATCACCAGCAGGAAACCATGAATAGTAAAGAAAGAAGGGGAAATGAATTTTAGCACCAATAATAAGAGATAAAAGCCTATGCCGGAAAGCAGAACATGAACCAAAAAAAGGGACATGATCGTGCTGCTATCTTTTTCGGTTGCTGACCTTTTTACTATGATTTGCTCCAGCCGAAGACTCAGCAAAGTATTCGCAAACATAAACACGGAAAGCGACCAGTTTAGCTCGCCGTAATGATCTTTTGACAGGTAGATGGAAAGAACAAAAAATACAGCCAATCCCAATAGCTGGTTGATCAGCACCTGGAGGGTACTGGCAGAAATATCCCTGAAAAATTTTCGGCTCATATCATATTGTGCCCACGGGTGAAGGTTTAAAAATCATCTTTTTTTCACCACAGGCCCGGAGCATAAGTTGTTCATAATCGTCAATGTTTTTTTCTATGTTATAGATATTCCTGATTTTTTCGAGGTTGGATTTTTTTCTTTCGTTAACCGCGGTATTATTTTCCGGCATATCAATAATCGTTGACACTTCTTTTTCATTTGAAAAATAATCGGCGCCTGCCTGCAATACCGCTTTGTTGAAAATATTGTTATGGGCCGCGATATTGCATCCGCAAGCCATAGCTTCTAAAAGAGATGGATTGGTGCCGCCGACTGAGTGGCCATGAAAGTAACGGGTTGAATAATAGCGCAGGTTGTTGAGCACATACTGATCATATATTGAACCAATAAACTTAACACCTCGGTTATTGAATTTCCTGTTTAAATATTTTCCAAACTTATTGTTGGTGTTGCCGACGATCAGCAAAGGATGGGATTGCCTGGAGCCAAGAAAACCCTTCACGATCATTTCGATATTATTTTCAGGCTCAATCCTCGCAACTAACAGGTGATATTGATTGGGAACGAGTTTAAACCTGGCCGGTATGTCTTCATTTGGTTGAGAGAAGATATCGGCGCCATAAGGAATGTACGCTGGTTTGCGGCCATAGTTAGCCCAAAAATGATATTGCATTTGTGGGGAATCTGCTATAAGCACCTGGGCGTTTTTGGCCGCCAGTGATTCAGCAAATTTTAAAAATCGCTTGGTAGGTTTATTGAATTTACTGCGCATCCATTCCATGCCATCCACGTTGAGCATGTTGATAGTTTTTTTGGGCCAACGCCAATGCCAGATCGAATCGCTGGTATAGCCAAGATGTAGTAGTATATCAAAATCTCTCTTGCGGGAATCGTTGATGCAATTGAGGTCATAGATGAACTGTCCAAAAGTGCCCAGCCTTGCTTCAGGATCGTTGCAGTGAATGATTTGCACGCCGCTCCATTCACTTTCTTTGTAAGGGTGCCTGCTTGAATTATAAACACACACTTCATGTCCTCTTTGTACAAGACCGGCTGAGAGATACTCAGCAAATTGTTCGAAGCCGCCATAGTGATTGGGTATGCCCCTGGTGCCTAATATGCCGATTCTTAATTTTCGCATGGAGATATAATGGTTTGGTAAGCTTTTAAAGTGGTAGCTGCAGCCTGCTGCCAGGTATAATGAAGCGATACTTTTTGCTGTAGCTTTGGATTGAAGTCCGTATGTGCGGCCTGCTCTACCGCTGCATAAATCGATTCCAGATCACCCGGATCGCAATAGAAAGCATCATCGCCAAAATATTCTTTAGTGAAACCTTTTTCTGTCACAACAATATTGCATCCCATAGCAGCCGCTTCCAGCGAGGAAAGGCCACAGGTCTCATGCCAGCTCGGCAGGACATGAACTTTAGCCTTTTTGTAATAACTGATCAATACATCAATTGGCACACGGCCACAAAAAATAATATTATCAGCGGCTATCTTTTTACATTCTTCATAGTAGGCTTGTTGATTGGGAGCCGGTAATCCCGTTAGCAAAACAGTATAGTCTGTATGATTGAGAGCCCGGATCAGGTTAAGTTGATTTTTTCTGCCTTCTATTCTTGCTGCTGATAAAACCAGTTTGTTATCTTTTTTTATTGCGGGATCGAAAGAAAACAAAGAACTATCAATTCCGTTTGGCACTACCCTGTATTGTTTCTGCAAACCATATTGTTGTTCCAGTTTCCGGTATTCCGATTCCGAGTTGGGAAGAAGCAGTTCGGCTTTCTGTAAAATTTCCCGGATGCTTTTGGTCTGTCCTTTCCATAGATAGGACTTGCTTTGCAGACCGTCTTTTTGCAGCAGCCATCTCGCAATTGTCTTTATGTATTCATTTGCAGCCGGTGGAAACAGGCGTAAGATTAGCCCGGGCACACCTTTACGATGATAGATATCATATTCAGTATAATCAACAAGGATGGTAGAAACAACGGCAGGTTTTGAGGCTTTTGAAATGTGTGATAAAATATCTGCCGGCCGGGTGATATTAAAGAAATGTACCAGATCGTAACGGGTATAATCAATGGGCTCAGATGTTAAAAAAACACTTACATCTACTCCCAACTGTTGCAGGAATTTTGCTGTTTGTAAAACCTGTTCCGTATCTCCACCAGGAACAGTATGCAGTGTGGATCGGGTAATAAATGCAATTTTCATTATTTATCCGGTAAGCTTACAGCAACTTTTCAGGTCAAATCGGATAAAGCTGGTAATAGGCTGCCTGTGATAAATAAAAATTATTCTGTCTTTGGGAATAACAGGATTAATAGAAGGATAAATTTTGACAATCTAAATATTTTGATCCTGGCCATTTATTAAGATTGTATAGTAATTTTAGCCAAAACATATTTTCAAAGCACTCTAACTATTGTTATGCACAAAATGAAAGTTCTTTTAGTCTGTACCCTGCTTGTTACACTAAATGGTATGACACAAAACAGCCGATGGCAAAAGCTTTTTAACGGTAAGGACCTGCAGGGCTGGAAACAATTAAACGGGAAAGCAACGTATGAAGTGAAGAACGGAGAGATAGTAGGAACTACTGTGATGAACGAGCCCAATTCCTTTTTGGCTACCGAACTGGTGTACGGAAATTTTATTCTTGAGCTGGAGTTGTTGGTCGACACATCGATGAATTCCGGTATACAAATAAGAAGCCTAAGTAAACCAGAATATCAAAACGGGCGGGTACATGGCTACCAGGTAGAAGTAGATCCCGCCAAAAGAGCCTGGAGCGGTGGCTTGTATGATGAAGCAAGGAGAGGCTGGCTTTATCCATTAGAGTTAAATCCCGCCGCTAAAAAGGCCTTTAAGAACAATCAATGGAATAAATACCGGGTAGAATGTATTGGTCATACCATTCGTACCTGGGTAAATGGCATTCCGGCAGCCCATGTCGTAGATGCTGAGACTCCCGAAGGGTTTATTGCCTTGCAGGTACACAGCATCAATCAGCAGAGGCAAGCTGGTAAACACATTCGCTGGAGAAACATCCGCATTCAAACAGAAGATCTGAAGGCGACCGCTTACGATAATATTTATGTTGTTAATACCATTCCCAATAATCTTTCATCGCAGGAAGCCAAAAATGGTTTTTCCTTATTGTGGGATGGAAAGACAAGCAATGGCTGGCGGGGAGCCTACAAAGAAAGTTTTCCGGAAAAAGGTTGGGTAATCAACAATGGAGAATTATCCGTTGAAAAATCGGCTGGAGGTGAATCAACCAATGGCGGGGATATTGTGACCGATAAAAAATTCAGCGCTTTTGAATTAAAATTTGATTTCAAATTAACCGAAGGGGCGAACAGCGGTGTAAAATATTTTGTCACAGAATCAGAAAATAATAAAGGTTCTGCCATCGGGTTGGAATACCAGATTTTGGATGATGAGAAACATCCCGATGCAAAAATGGGTGTCAATGGCAACCGTACCCTAGCTTCTTTATATGACCTGATTGCTTCTGATAAAAATCCTGCCGCAAGGAAAAAGATCGGTGAATGGAACCAGGGCATTATCAGGGTTTATCCTAATAACAACGTGGAGTATTGGTTAAACGGTTACAAAGTCGTGAGCTATAAAAGAGGCTCGCCTGAATACCTGGCTCTTGTCGCCAAAAGCAAATACAAAGATTGGCCCAACTTCGGCATGGCAAAAGAAGGAAGGATTCTTTTACAGGATCATGGCGACAATGTGTCCTTCAGAAGTATAAAGATTAAATCGCTTAAATAAAGCAACGATATTTTTTTTCAAACGTCTTTTTGTTAATTGTTCAAACTAATCATCATTTAAATAAACATTATGTCGGTATCACGCAGAAATTTTATCAAACAGTCCGCTAAAGCCTCTGCTGCTATCTATGCTGCTTCGCTGGGATTTAGCGCCAAAAGCTATGGTAATATTATTGGCGCCAATGACCGGGTAAGGATTGGCGCTGTAGGTTTTTCTGATCGTTTCAGGCAGTCTTTATTTCCTTCTTTTTTAAACCACTATAAAGAATTGAATTTTGACCTCGTGGCTGTAAGTGATATCTGGAAATTGCGCCGGGAAGAAGGGCAGGCTTACCTAAAAGAGAAAATGGGTCACGATATACAAGCCTGTATCAATAATGACGAGCTCTACCGCATCAAAGACCTGGATGCAGTGATTATCAGCACCGCCGATTTTCAACATGCATTGCATGCCATCGAAGCAGTGAAGGCTGGTAAAGATGTGTATGTTGAAAAACCATTTGCAGAAACGATGGAAGATAACAGGGCTGCACTAAAGGTGATCAAAGCATCTGATAGAATTATACAAGTAGGTTCACAACGCAGAAGCGGTGGCAATTACACCGCAGCTGCCGACTTTATACAATCCGGAAAGTTTGGACCGATTACCATGGTTGAATTGACCTGGAATGTGAACCAACCGGGTCGCTGGAGAAGACCGGCTTTAGTGGCTAAGTGTAAAAAGGAAGATACGGACTGGAAACGATTTTTACTGAATCGCCCCTTTGAAGAATGGGATCCACGCAAATATTTGGAGTATCGCTTATTCTGGCCTTATTCATCGGGCATGCCCGGTCAATGGATGAGTCACCAGATTGATACGGTGCATTGGTTTAGCGGTTTAAAACATCCACGCAGCGTGGTGGCCAATGGTGGTATTTATATGTGGAAAGACGGCAGGAGAAACTGGGACACTACTACTGCTGTGTTTGACTATGGCCCGGAAAACGATAAGACGACCGGCTTCCAGGTTACTTTTAGTTCAAGAATGCATAATGGTGATGAGCGGCCCGCTGAAATTTATTATTCCAATGGCGGAGAGCTAAATCTTATTACCAACAAAGTATCACCTGCTGGTGGACTGCAGGAGAATCACGCAGCGGCGATGAATATGCAACCAAATCTGTTGCCTGAATCAGTATTGGTTGATAAAACAGAAAAGGTAGTGGCTTCAGCGAACACCGGTGCGGATAGCCTAACCAGTAATCATATGCGGAATTATATGGAATGCATTCGTAGCCGTAAGCAAACCAACGCACCGGTGGAGGCAGGATATAATCATTCCATCGCTACCATCATGACGAATGCCGCCGTCAGAACAGGAGCTAAAGTTACCTTCGATGAAAAAACGCAGGAAGTAATGGCCAATGGTAAAGTATTTAAATACTAGGTCATGCAATTAATGAGAAAAATGATTTGCCTTTTGCTTTTGTCGCTGCCAATTTTTGCTTCAGCACAAAAGGTATTTAAGATTGTTGAACAGAAGCATAAAAAACAGGTCGATATTTTATTTGATGGAAAGCTGCTGACTTCTTATTGCTATTATGATTCTAGTTTTAAGCCAATACTGTTTCCGGTGAATACGGTGGATGGTATAACGGTGACCCGCGGTTATCCGTTTCAACCTGTTGCAGGTGAAAGAACAGATCATCCGCATCACACAGGAATTTGGTTGAATTACGAATCGGTCAACGGACTTGATTTTTGGAACAATTCAACTGCGATTGCGCCGGAAAAGAGAAATCACTACGGAACTATTGTTCATAATAACATAGTAGATAAAAAGGTCAACGGGAATGAAGCTACCCTTGCAACATCAGCATCATGGAAAAGACCGGATGGAAAGGTTTTATTGAATGAACAAACAATTTTTCACTTCAGCGTCAGCGGCAATAATTTTATCATTGACCGTACTACCCGGTTAACGGCTGCAGATACAACAGTGGTTTTTAAGGATGTAAAAGATGGCATGTTTGCTATTCGTGTTGCCCGGGAACTGGAGATGCCTTCCAAAGAAGCTTCCAGTTTTGTAGACGATAAAGGAAATATTACCACTGTTGCCGCTTCTGATAAAAATGTTACAGGAATGTACTATGCCAGTAACGGCTTAAAAGGTGATTCGGTCTGGAGCAGCAAAGGCAAATGGACCATGCTCACCGGTGAAAAAGGCGGTAAAGACATTACAGTGGGCATTATCGATCATCCTGCTAACATTGGCTATCCCGCTTACTGGCATGCCAGGGGTTATGGTCTTTTTGCCATTAATCCACTCGGTAGAAAAGTATTCAGCAATGGCACGGAAGAGTTAAACTTCTCGTTAGCACCGAAACAGCCTGTAACCTTTCGTTACCGGTTGGTAATTGCTTCCGGGTCAAAGTTGAGCGCTGAGCAAATGAATAAACTTAGTGATGAGTTTGCGAAAAAGTAACGAGGTTTCTATAGTTTCTTAGCGTACCCGTGGTTAAGTTTTATTTGAAACACAAAGGCACGGAGACACAGGTATCAGGAAAATAAAAGAATCTCCCTGACTTTGTGTCTTAGTGCCTCCGTGTTTTATTATTCTATGGTGCTGAATTTTGCCAACTATTCCTTGCGTTACTCCTGTCTTTTGCGAGACAATATTTTTGAGATAGCTTTTTTCTTTATCTCTCCCAGAATGGGGGCGGGTCTATTCCGAGTGTCCGCAGGTACACATATCCCTGTCCGCGGTGGTGTATTTCGTTGTCGATAAAATATAGAATAACCCAATAAACGGGCCCCTCATATTGGCCAAAGGCCAGCGTAGTTTCCTGGAAACGCTGCGGCGTAATTTTTGGCCAGAATTCGTTCAGGATGTCTGTTGTTTCATCCCATAGCTTTAGCAATTCGGCTTTCGTTGCAGGTTTTTGTTCCTTGTCATTAAAAGGCTCCCACTCGTTGGTCACTGCACCGCGAATACCGGGTGCGGCCATTGACAGCATCTCAAGCGCCAATTCTGAAAAGGGCCGCATGCCGCCAACAGAATAATTAAATAATTCTTTTTCGGGAAAGGCTTCTATCATTTTCCTGGTCAGCCTGCGATGTCCCTGCCATTGATTCAAAAGTGCCTGTGGTGTGATGGTTGCATCAGTAGTGATTGTCTTCTTTTCTGCAATTGTATTTTCCATATTTAACTGTTTAGGGTTTAAATTTTGTTTGGTGGTACAAAGAAAAAGCCGGCTACTGACAACCCTATGGCAGTGTTAATTTTGCTAAATCAATTTTTATAATTTTTCCTGGCAATAGTTAGCAAGATTCGGGTAGGCAGAGGATGTTTACCATTTTACTTTTGCCTTGTACTAATAAAGAAAAAATGAAACGCCCATATAAAATTTTTGAAACACAGAGGAATGTTTATTGGGCGTTCCATCCGGCCAAATTAAAACAATGAAAAACATACGGATGAAAGAGCAGGATATAACCAATTACGACCGGATTGCTGAGGCAATAAGTTATATTAAAGAAAACTTTAAATCGCAACCGGGGCTAGATGAGATTGCGAAAAAAATTCATTTGAGCAGTTTTCATTTTCAGCGGATGTTCACGGATTGGGCGGGTGTGAGTCCAAAGAAATTTTTGCAATACCTGACCATTGAGCATGCAAAAAAAATGTTGCAACAACAGCAGGCAAGCATTTTCGATACAGCATTTGAAACAGGGTTGTCCGGAACCGGTCGCCTGCATGATTTGTTTGTTAATATTGAAGGGATGACCCCGGGTGAATATAAAAATGGCGGCGAAAACTTATCCATTAATTACAGCTTCGCCGAAAGCCCGTTTGGAAATATCCTTGTTGCGTCTACCGCTAAAGGAATTTGCCATATGGCGTTTGCTGATGATGAAGCGGCTGCCTTTGAAGCGTTGCAGCAAGTTTTTCCTAATGCGCAGTATCATCAAAGGGTTGATTTGATACAGCAAAATGCACTGTTCATTTTTACCCACGACTGGAAAAAGCTGAACCAGGTAAAGCTGCATCTCAAAGGAACCCCCTTTCAAATAAAAGTATGGGAAGCTTTGTTGAAAATTCCAATGGGACAATTGTCGACCTATGGCAATATTGCAAAACATTTACACAATCCCAATGCGTCAAGGGCAGTGGGTACCGCTGTCGGTGACAATCCTGTGGCTTTTCTCATTCCTTGTCATCGTGTGATTCAATCAACAGGAGTCATTGGTCAGTATCATTGGGGAAGCATTCGTAAGACTGCCATGATAGGATGGGAGGCTGCCCAAACTCAACGTAAGAATTGATCAAATGGAAAAACATACTGACATAGGTGATGATGAGTTGAGAGTACGAATACACAACCGTTCAATTTTGCTGGGTGGCAATAGCCAATTAAAAATATTTGGTAAGCTAAATTGCTGGTCTGGAAAACGAATGAAAAAAACAAACAGGGTTTTCTTTGCTTCAAAACACGAAGCTACTGACCAGGGGTACCGGCCCTGCGGTCATTGTATGAACAAAAAATATAAAGCCTGGAAAGATGGAACTATTTAAATATGATGCTACACAAAATTTGTTGCCTTATGAAGGAGTGGTCAATTATTATGGCCGGATTTTAAACCAGGCACAGGCTGATTATTTCCTGCATGAGTTGCTGCATCATATTACCTGGAAAAATGATGAAGCCGTAATCTTTGGCAGACATATCATCACCCGGAGAAAAGTAGCGTGGTATGGCGACAAGGAATTTTCATATACTTATTCCAATATAACCCGGCAGGCTCTGGCCTGGACAGGAGATTTAAAAAAATTAAAAACAATTGTTGAGGAATTAACTGGAACAGTCTTTAATTCCTGCCTGCTTAATTTATACCACAATGGTGATGAAGGCATGGCCTGGCATAGTGATGACGAAAAATCATTAGGCAAGGATTCCGCTATTGCTTCATTTAGTTTTGGAGAAGAAAGAAGATTTTCCTTTCGTCATAAAAAAAGTAAAGAAACAATTTCGTTGCTGCTCGAACACGGTAGCCTGCTGGTGATGAAAGGCTCCACACAAACAAATTGGTTGCACAGTTTGCCCAAATCAAAAAAAATAACAGGGCCCAGGATAAACCTGACGTTTCGTACCATGCTGGTCCGGGAATAGTGGCTCCCCTGCATTTTCATTTTAGTTAAAATTGGTAAAGTATCAGTTATTTTATCCTCATGCACTTGCTGATCGTAACAGTAGATTTGCAATAGCTGTAGTAAATTGCTGAATAAAATCATCCTGTCAATGGTTAACGTAAATGAACTGCCTGTTTCTTTGGATAGTAATGCGACTCATACATTAAGAGCATTTAGCCCCGTTGTAAAAGATTATTTGCCGGGAGAATATCCCGTTGCAACCCTTTCTGAAATTAATAAGGTCGGAACTGCTTCGGAAAAAGCCTTTTCTGTTTATAGCAAGAAAACAGCTGAAGAAAGAGCCGTTTTTCTGGAAGCGATCGGTGATGAGATCATGGCATTGGGTGGCGAACTGATACATCGTACTATGCTGGAATCAGGATTGCCGGAAGCAAGATTGATTGGCGAAAGAGCAAGAACAGTGGGGCAATTAAAATTGTTTGCAGAGTTGTTGCGGGAAGGATCGTGGGTAGAAGCCGTTATTGATACAGCTTTGCCTGATCGGAAACCATTGCCAAGACCGGACCTGCGAAAGATGTTAATACCAATTGGACCGGTGCTGGTTTTTGGCGCCAGCAATTTTCCGTTTGCATTTTCTACAGCGGGGGGAGATACTGCATCTGCATTGGCAGCGGGTAACCCGGTCATTGTAAAAGCACATGAAGGACATCTGGGCACACATAAATTAATAGCCGATGCTATTAAAAGTGCGGCACAAAAAACGAATATGCCTGACGCCGTGTTCTCATCTGTTGTCAGCGATGATATTGATACCATTCAGCATTTGATAAAACATGAAGCAGTAAAAGCCATTGGGTTTACCGGCTCATACAAAGCGGGAATGTCAATTTTCAGGACGGCTGCTACAGCCCGCAAAACACCAATACCGGTGTATGCTGAAATGAGCAGCATAAATCCCGTGCTTTTGTTGCCTGGTAAGTTGGAGAAGGAAAGCAATGCTGTTGCTGCGCAGTTGGCGGCATCCATTACATTAGGCACGGGACAGTTTTGTACAAATCCCGGCCTGCTGTTTTTGATAGAAAGCGAGACTGCAGAAAAATTTACTGATGTGCTGAGCAATCAATTAATGAACGTTGCTCCGACAACCATGCTGAACCGGAACGTTTGTAATAATTACTACAATAGTAAGAGCAGTTTGCAGCAACAACCGGGTGTAAAGGTTGTCGCAGCTGTTGAAAGTGCTGCGGATGATATAAGAGGGGCTGCTGTTTTGTTACAGACCAATGCTGCTGATTTTATAGCCAATGAAAACTTACAGGCAGAAGTTTTTGGTCCCTGCTCATTAATTGTAAAATGCAGGGATCACCACGAATTAGTGCAGGCAATATATTCACTGCATGGACAGTTGACCGGTACTGTTATAGGACTGAAAGAAGATCTTGAAACTTTTGCGTCCTGTATCGAAGTATTGACCGGGAAAGTTGGAAGACTACTGTATAATGGAGTGCCAACTGGTGTAGAAGTTTGCCATGCAATGGTGCACGGAGGACCCTATCCTGCTACCACAAATGCCGGCAGCACTTCAGTCGGAGCCGATGCCATAAAGCGTTTTGCAAGACCTGTTTGCTTGCAGGATTGCCCCGCGGAATTTTTGCCTTTAGCACTGAAAAATGAAAACAGCCTGAATATCATGCGCAAGATAAACGGCCATTACACCAGGGACAATCTGACGACTAATGGTTAATATTTTTTTTTATTTATAACACCAGTTTCAAGTTAGTGTAAGATGAAACGTCTATAATAAAATTTTCATTATATCACACAGGGGTCCGCCGCAGCGGATTATCATGGTAAGTTTCCCGAACAGTACGGGACCAAAATCAAATAAAAAATATACGGATGAAACGATTAAGAATATTCTTTGTTTTATACTTATCCGCATCGGCAGGACACAGCCAAAGTTATATTGCCGAAAAAAATAATCACCGGTTCAATGTGAGGCCTGTTATACCTGTTAAGGCTTATGCATTCAACCTGAGAGACGTGAAGTTATTGGGAGATGGTGCATTTAAAAACGCCATGCAAAAAGACGCAGCTTATTTACTCGAGATTAATCCTGACAGGTTACTATATCGATTTTATAAAAATGCACATCTGCCGGTAAAAGATTCCGTGTATGGTGGTTGGGAAAGCGAAGGCTTATCGGGACATACGATGGGGCATTATCTATCGGCCTGTGCCATGATGTATGTTTCGACAGGTGATAAAAGGTTTAAGGAAAAATGTGATTACCTGACTGACGAACTAGAGCGATGCCAGCAGACAAGAAAGACAGGTTATATCGGGGCTATCCCGGGCGAGGATACCTTATTTGCCAAGGTAGCAAGAGGGGAGATAAAATCAGGCGGTTTTGATTTGAACGGTGGATGGGCTCCCTGGTACACCGTGCATAAAATAATGGCAGGCCTGCTGGATGTCTATTTGTATTGCGATAATAAAAAAGCAGTTAAGCTGGTGACGGGTATGGCTGACTGGACTTATAATACGATCAATCATTTAACGCAGGAGCAATTGGATAAAATGCTTAATTGCGAATATGGAGGCATGAATGATGTGCTGGCCAATCTTTATAGCATTACAAAGAATAAAAAATACCTAGACCTTTCCTACAAATTTTTTGACAAGTTCGTTATGGAACCTTTGTCAAAACAGGTTGATCCGATGCCGGGCAAACATTCCAATACACAAGTGCCAAAAGCTATCGGCAGTGCCAGGCAATATGAACTAACAGGAAATGAACGTGACAAAACAATTGCCTCTTTTTTTTGGTCTACGATGGTCAATCATCATTCTTACGTTATCGGTGGCAACAGTAATTATGAATATTGTGGGCCGGCCGATAAACTAAATGACCGGTTGAGTGATAACACGGCAGAGACCTGCAATTCGTACAATATGCTAAAGCTGACCAGGCACTTATTAAGCTGGCAACCAGATGGTAAACTCGGAGATTTTTATGAGCGAACATTATACAATCATATATTGGCTTCCCAAAATCCGGCCACCGGGATGATGTGTTATTTCGTTCCGTTGCGCATGGGTGGCAGGAAAGAATTCAGTGATAAGTTTAACACCTTTACCTGTTGTGTGGGAACAGGGATGGAAAATCATTCCAAGTATGCAGAGAATATTTATATGGAAGGAGCAGACGGAAGTCTTTATGTGAACCTGTTTATTCCTTCGCAATTAAATTGGAGGACTAAAGGTGTGGTTGTCACACAGACATCCACTTTTCCTGAAACGGATCGCACAACTCTTACTATTCAGTCAAAAACAAAAAAGAAATTTGCCGTTCGTGTGCGCCATCCCTGGTGGGCAACAAAAGGAATGTTTGTGAAGGTAAACGGTAGTAAAGTAAATGTGGTAAAAGACGAGCATGGTTATATTACCATTGATCGCAGTTGGGGAAGTAATGATAAAGTCGAAATTACATTTCCCATGTCTTTGTACACAGAATCAATGCCCGATAATCCAAATCGTATCGCATTATTATACGGGCCAATCGTATTGGCCGGGCAGTTAGGCAAAGAAATGCCTGACCCGGTATACGGCGCTCCTGTTTTGCTGACTGATAACAGGAATGTGGCTGACTGGGTATTGCCTGCTGCAACACCGCTTGCATTCAACCTGAAAGGCGTTGGCAAACCAAATGACGTGGCGCTTGCACCATTTTATAAAACATATGATCAGTATTACAGTGTGTACTGGGACTATTTTTCCAATAGCGAATGGATGGCGAGACAGTCAGCTTACGAAGCGGAAAAGAAAAAACAAAAAGAACTGGATGAGCGTACGATCGACATAATGCGGTTAGGAGAAATGCAACCCGAACGGGATCATAATTTGAAGGCCAGTGAACAATCTTATACAGAAATAGCTTTAGGCCGTGGCGGACGCGAAGTGAGAAAAGGGGGTTTCTTTTCATTTGACATGAAAGTGTTGCCCGATGTAGAATCGGTATTGCTTTTATCTTACCTGGGCGATGACAAAGGAAGGGCGTTTGATATTTTGATTGACGGAACAAAGATTGCGACCCAGGAATTGAAAGGTGCTGAAACGGGAAAATTCTTTGATGTGGAATACCCGATACCGGCTGAATTGCTAAAAGGAAAAACAAAAGTGGAGGTAAAGATACAGGCGCATCCGGACCGCACAGCTGGTCGTGTATTTAGTCCAAGAATTTTGAGAAAATAATTTTGTAAGAGAAGTGATCAGGTTTCAATCTAATTGTTAAGAAGTTTCATTTTAAGTTTTACTCAACGGGAATGCATTTTATTGTGCATTCCCTTTTTATTTAGAACTCATCAAAGCGCTGCACGCAAACACATATAAATTCATTTGCTTTTTACTCAATTAGCATTTGGTTAATATCCGCATAGCATTGGTGAATAATTATAAAACATCACCAGGCAATGATGAATAAATTTGAAATGACTTTTAGTTAAGTGTTTTCTTGACGCTTATAATAAACGTGACGCAAACAGGATGGCAACGACCCTTACCTGTCGGGCCATACTATTGCGCTGACGATTGCTCTCTTTCTGATTAACCTTAAAAACAAAAAAACTGCGTTATGAAAAAAAAGATCAGGGGTACTCTGGTACTCATGGCGGCGCTATGTATTCAACTGTCTCTGGCTGCTCAGTCCAAACTTATTAAAGGAAAAGTTCTTGATGATACGGGTATGCCGCTTCCGGGAGTAAGTGTTGTCGTTGCCGGCAGTAACATCGGCGTTATTAGTAACATCGATGGTTCATTCGAAATTACGGCTACTCCGAATTCAAAATTGGTGGTAAGCATGATTGGTTTTGAACCTGCGGAAAAACCCGTTGGAGATGAAGATGCAGTTGAGATTAAATTACGTAAAACAGGACAACAACTTACAGAGGTAGTTGTAACTGCGTTGGGATTAAAAAGGGAGAAAAGAAATCTCACCTTCAGTTCGCAGGAAATAAAGAGTAACGAGATCCTAAAATCGAAAGAGCCTTTTTTGATCAACGCCATGTCAGGTAAGGTGGCGGGTGTGCAGGTTACCAATGCTTCCGGTACGCCGGGAAGTTCTTCACGGATATTAGTAAGAGGTGTTACCTCTTTTTATGGAAACAATGAAGCATTGATTGTATTGGATGGTATTCCTATTGATAACTCTGAAACGGGTACGGTCAATTCAGGTCCCGGTAGTAATCGCCTCATAGATATTGATCCTGCTACCGTAGAAAGCATGAACGTATTAAAAGGTGCGGCGGCTACGGCATTGTATGGTTCAGCCGGTGCAAGGGGCGTAATTATTATTACAACGAAAAGCGGTGCAGCTAACAAGAAGCCACTCATCACCGTAAGTTCTGACCTCACTTATGACATGCCGATTTTCCCTGAAGTGCAAAACAAATATGCCCAGGGGGAGAGAGGCGTTTATTATGATGGTGAAACGCTAAAGACAAGCAGTTCATGGGGGCCGTTGATGGATACATTAAAAGTAAACGGCGCAGCTGTTCAAAAGCATGATCAGTTGAAAGAGTTTTTTAAAACAGGTGTGGGTACCAATAATACGGTGAGTGTAGCCGGTGGCGGTGCTGTTGCCAACTACTTTGCTTCTTATTCTTATTTCAACCAGCAGGGCATCGTTCCTTCGACAAGCTTCAAAAGGCATTCGATGTTCACAAAGTTCAATGCAAAGATTTTTGATAACCTTTCCGCTTCTATCCAGTTTAATTATACCAACTCCAATCGCAACAGTATGCCCGAAGGCTGGATATTGGAAAGTCCTGTGTGGACCATCTTCAACGGTCCCATATCTTATAATATGAAACCCTACCTGGATTCGGATGGTAATCAGCGCCTGTACCGTTATTCCCGCAACAATCCTTACTGGGTATTGGACAACGTATACAATAAAGCAGGTGTGAATCGCTTTCTTCCTTTGGTAACATTCAACTTTACACCGCTAAAATGGCTTACCATATCCGAAAGAATGGGCGCCGATATTTATACGGAGCAGGTAAAATATTTTGAGAACCTCGGTTCCATTGCCAATGTCAATGGCGTTATTGTTGATCGCACCAATGTATTCCGCCAGTTTAACCACGATCTTATTATTGACGCTACAAAGCAGTTTAATGATTTTAAACTGAACCTTGTATTGGGAAATAATATTCTTTCTACCTATGGCCAGGGAATGGGAACAAGAGGTGTTGGGTTATCTACTCCCGGGTTTGATAATATGTCAAATGCATCTACACAAACTTATAGTGAAGGGCATTCGCTGCAACGAAAAGTAGGTTTTTATTCGCAGGCAAACATTGAATATAAGCGTTTGCTGATTTTAGCGTTGACCGGCCGTTACGATGGAAGCTCTGTTTTAGCCAAAGAAAATAGTTTTTACCCTTATGGTTCAGCAGCCGTTGGTTTTGTTTTTTCCGAATTATTACCTTCTTCGCTGTCTGACATCGTCAACTTTGCAAAATTGAGAGCCTCCTATGCTACTGTCGGTAATGATAATGTCGGTCCTTATTCATTGAATACGCCGTTTTATGCTGCCAATGTCGGCGGAATTGCATTTCCTTTCCAGGGACAAAATGGGTTTTTGTTAAGCTCGACGCTGGGTAACACCACATTAAAAAATGAATTGGTAAACGAAGTTGAAATAGGCCTTGAAGCAAGACTGTTAAGAAACCGGGTTTCGTTAGAATTTTCCTGGTTCGATAAAAAAATAAATGATGGTCTTATACCAGGGGTCTCTATTGCACCTTCTTCAGGCTATACAGGAACCACCGTTAACAGTGCTGAAATGGAAACAAAAGGCATTGAAGCCCTGATCAACGCTACTTTGATGAAGACACCGCGGTTCAGTTGGGATGCTACTTTCACTTTTACCCGTTTACGCAATAAAGTATTATCTATCTATGAAGATCAAAAACAATTGGGGAATGGTTTTACACAAATTGTAGTAGGCCAGCCATACGGTGAGCTCTATGGTTCTACCTACAAACGTACGACTAGTGGGGAACTGTTGATTGATGATGCAGGGCTTCCCGTAATAGGCGATTACGGTCATGTGGGCAATATATCTCCGGATTGGCAAGCAGGGCTTACTAATAATTTCAGGTTCGGCGGTTTTAATTTCAGTTTCTTTTTTGATATGAAGAAAGGCGGCGACTTATCGAACAACGTTGACAGTTATGGATTTTTCTATGGTATGCCAAAAGCAACCGAAGATAGAGGCAAAAGAGTGGTAGCAGGGGTGAATGAGAATACCGGGCTGGCCAATAAAGTAGAAGTGGATGGTGTAGATTATTGGCGGAGGCTCAGTGGAATCAACGAAGCTACTACGCAGGATGCTACCTATATTAAGTTGCGCAATGTTAGTTTAAGTTATGATGTAAAGCCAGCCTTATTAGTTAAAACGCCATTTAAGTCTGCATCGGTAGGTGTTACAGGTCGCAATCTTTGGATTCATAAGCCACATTTCACGGGCTCCGATCCTGAGGCTAGCAGTTTTGGTTCATCCAATGGCTCGCAGGGTGTTTATTCATTCTCTACGCCTACTACACGTTCTGTAAACTTCAACCTAAGATTTACTTTCTGATTTCAACTACATAGCCTGATTGATGATCTTTAAAAATATTATTATGAAAAAAATAATTCTTTCTATATCGGTAATCCTGTTGATTGCAACAACAGGTTGCAAAAAATTCATCGATGTAAACGATAACCCGAATGTTCCGATTGATGTTAGTGAGGGGCTGATCCTTTCACCGGTGGAATTAGATATTGCGCATACGGTTTCAACGGGTTTTGATTTTGCTGTTGTCAATCACTGGATGCAGAACGTAGCCCTAAACCAGCCGGTACCTAACACAGGTACTTACCAGCTTTTTCATGGGGATATGGATGGTGACTGGGCAAACGTGTATGTTACCTGTCTTAACAATTTGCAGGTATTAATAAAGAAAGCTGAAACTACAGGAAATAGCAATTATGCCGGTATTGGTAAGATATTAACGGCGCTTGCATTGGGAACCACAACTGATCTGTGGGGTGATGTGCCCTTCACCGAAGCCTTCCAGGGAAGCGCCAAATTCAAACCGGCGTATGACAAACAGGAAGATGTTTATAAAAGCATCCAGGATTTACTGGATAAAGGCATTGCTGATATCAACACCAATAAAGGTAAATCACCTGGCAGCGATGATTTTTTCTACAGTGGTGATTTGGATAAATGGAAAAAGCTGGCTTATACGTTGAAAGCCCGGTATTATATGCATCTTACCAAGGCGCTGGGTCATACAGCAGCAGCACAGGCTGACCTTGCTTTGACAGCTTTGCAAAATGGTATGCAATCAAATGATGATGATATGAAGTTCGGTTATCCTGGCACTGCGGGGCAGGAGAATCCCATCTTTGTTACTTTTCATCCTGTTTCTACATTGATTTTGTCCGAGCATCTCGTCAATGGGTTTAAAACAAGAAATGATCCCCGCCTGAGTGTAATGGTGAGACCTGCTGAGAATACCGGGCTTTATAACGGCCGGCCAATTGGTTCCATTGATGTTGGCAATCTTGAGGATTATTCAAGACCCGGAAGTTTTTACAGTGATCCGGCCTCTTTTCTTTACGTAGTAAATTATACTGAAGCCTTATTTCTAAAAGCAGAAGCAACATTAATAAAATCTGGCTTTGCTGCTGCGCAGCCTGTTTACCTCGATGCAATTAAAGCTCATATGGATAAATTAGAAATAAGTGATGCCGCTAACAGTAGCTACCTCGTCAGCCGTGGTGTTTTGACGGCCGGTAATGCGCTTCAATTGATCATCGAAGAAAAAACAATTGCCAACTATCTCTCTATCGAAAATTTCAACGATTGGAGAAGGACAGGCTTTCCGGCGATAACAAAAGTGCCCAATGCCTTAACGGATATACCGCGCCGATTTTTATACCCGCAATCAGAAATGATTGCCAATCCTCAGACAATACAATCCGCAACACTTACCGACAGGGTGTGGTGGGATAAACAATGATTTTCTTGTTTTGCAGTCGATTCCTCATAAGCAGTTAGAGGAGTTTTAAAGAGGGGTTTCTACCCCTTTTTACTTTTTACAATGGCCGTTTTATCAAAAAAGCGTATTGTCATCTTGCTATCAGATAGGCAGGCAAAACAAATGCTGCTAAAATATAAGTAGAAAAAGATAAGATTTAAGGCGACGCGGATAATTTGAATCCGGAAGTTTATCATTTATTCACTACTTTTTGTCCTTCATGAAAAACGAAAGGCACAATCAATTTTGCCAATTAAACGCCAGCAAATGCATAATGTCGTTAAATGTTTTTGGAAACCGGTATTCATCGCTCTTTTATTGATAAGTGCAGGAATGCCGGAAGGCTTTGGTCAGTCCTTAAAGAGTAGGATGGATTTCAACGTATCTATGAAAAACCCAGCCAACTATCTTTACCAGGTATCCTTTCAATGTAATGGAATAAAAAAAGACTGGCTTGATCTTAAGATTCCGGTGTGGATGCCGGGCTATTACCAGTTGCTGGATTATGCAGATAATATTATTGATTTCAAAGCGACAGATAAAAATGGCACAGTGTTTAAATGGGAAAAGGCTGCTAATAATATTTGGCGTGTTTACACTAATAACAATGAAGCCATCACGCTCAACTACCAGGTAAAAGCCACCCGGCAATTTGTAGCCACCAATTATCTCGATGAAGAACGTGGATTTATTGCTCCCACCGGCTTGTTTATGCATGTGGATGGTTATATTAATCATCCGGTCTCCATCACAATCACGCCAAGTAATGGCTGGACTAAAATTGCCACAGGTCTTGAGCCTATTCGGGGAAAAACATATGAATATTCAGCTCCTGATTTTGATGTTTTGTATGATAGTCCCATCTTGATTGGTAATCTTGAAGAACTGGCCTCTTTTTCTGTAAGAGGAGTACCACATTATTTTATCGGCTATAAACTGGGAAATTTTGATAAGGACAGATTTGTAACTGATCTGAAAAAAATAGTTGAAGCGGCGGCGGATATGATGGATGATATCCCCTTTAAGCATTATACATTTATTGCCATTGGCCCGGGACGTGGCGGTATCGAACATCTTAATTCTACGGCCATCAGTTTTAGTGGTGATGGATTGGATGGCGCCGGCCGAACGGGGATGCTGAGTTTCCTGGCGCATGAATATTTTCATCATTACAATGCCAAACGAATAAGGCCAATAGAACTGGGGCCTTTTGACTATGACCGCGGCAGCCGCGCCAATATGCTTTGGGTTGCCGAAGGCATTACGGCCTATTATGATGAATTATTGCTGCGCAGAGCCGGGTTGACAAGTGAAGAAGATTTGCTGAAGGCATATCGTTCCAGTTTATCGGCATATGAGAATAAGCCCGGTCATTTGTTTCAATCGGTGACGCAGGCTAGTTTCGATACCTGGTCTGATGGACCTTTTGGCCGGACAGGTGTTGATGTAAACAAAACCATTTCCTATTATGATAAGGGGCCGATACTGGGTTTATTGCTCGACTTTAAGATCCGTCATGAGACAAAGAATAAAAAATCGCTGGATGATGTAATGCGCACCTTGTATAAAATTTTTTACCAGCAAAAGAAAAGAGGCTATACTGAAACGGAGTTTCGTAACACCTGTGAATCGATAGCAGGCGTTTCCCTGGCAGAGTTTTTTGATTATGTATACACCGTAAAGAAATTGATTATGCAAAATATTTTGCTTATGCGGGTTTAGACATTGCTGCAAAGCCTGTGGCGCTGCCGGGTGCGTGGACCGGGCTGTCCGTTCGGGAAAGAAATGATAGTTTAACTATTGCAAATGTGGAATGGGATTCTCCGGCATGGCATGCAGGAATAGGGGCCAGGCAACTGCTTCTTACAATAAATGGAAAACCGGCAACCACGAAAATACTTGAGCAATTGCAAAAGGAAAAAAAGGCCGGTGACATCGTTCACCTACAAGTGCTGCAGGATGGTGTGATAAAAGATATCCCGTTTATGTTTGCTACTAAGTATGAGCGACCTTTTACCATTACAAGAATGAAAAATCCGACTGCTTTGCAGGCTGCAATCCTCAAAGATTGGGTCAGGGGGAAGTGATTTGGCGGCTGATAAATAAACGAATGCAAGTTTAGTCTTTGTTTGAATTGATGTATTCACTTTCTTTTGTTAAATACACTTAAAGAACATTCAGTATGATAAAAAAGACATTTATTTTGGCGATGGCTCTTTCAATGCGGCTATCTGTTGACAACCTGTGGGCGCAATCGTCAAATACCACTGACTTGTATGCGCAAACCAGTGAAATGAATAACATGATGATCAATTATGACGCAGACCTCGGCAGTATTAACCGGTTTTATTCAACCAGCGCAGTGGGAGTAGGGTGGGCATGGGGCAGGCAAGGCAACAATTATAATTCACCTGAACGAAGAGCAAGATTGTTGCAGCTGAACAATGAGTATCTCCGGCAATTGGATAAGGTAGACTTTGACAAAATAAGTATTAATGGAAAAGTGGATTTTATACTGTTTAAAAGAAACCTGCTCGATGCCAGTTATCGCTGGCAGGAAGAGCAATCCATGTACGACCAGGTAAGTAAATATTTTTCTTTTTCCGACCGGATTTATGCATTAGAAAAATCACGAAGAAGAGGAGCGGCGGTTGATGGTGAAAAAACGGCAAAAGAATTAAATGCGATCCAAAAAGAGATTGAGAAAGCCATTGAAGCCATTACGAAAGTGGAGATGATGGATGTGAAACTGGCAAATTTTGCAACAGAAGCAGCAAAAGGTTTGCAGGGCTCGTTGAAAAATACTTTTGATTTTTATAATGGTTACGATCCGTTATTTACCTGGTGGGTTCCCAAAACTTATACCGCAGTAGATAGTGTGTTGAATGTATATGCTGGTTTGCTGAAAGGAAAAGGAAAACAAACCTCCCCGAAGAAAGATGATGGTAGTGGAATTGCCGGCAACCCGATTGGTAGCAAAGAATTGATGCGACAGTTGCAACTGGAGTTTATTCCTTATTCGGCGGAAGAGTTAGTTGAAATTGCTAATAAAGAATTTGCCTGGTGCGACGCTGAATTGTTAAAAGCCTCCCGGGAAATGGGCTTTGGTGATAATTGGAAAAGGGCACAGGAAAAAGTAAAAAATTCTTACGTAGCACCCGGCAGGCAACCTGAGGCAATGTATGAACTCTATAAGCAATCGGTTGATTTTTTAAAGAAGAATGATTTACTGACTATACCCGATCTGGCGGAAGAAACCTGGCGGATGAGTATGATGTCGCCGGAGCAACAACTGATCAATCCATTTTTTCTTGGTGGGGAATCGCTGATCATTTCCTATCCCACCAATACGATGAACTATGAAGATAAGATGATGCGTATGCGAGGCAATAACCCGCATTTTTCAAGAGCGACGGTGCACCATGAATTAATCGCCGGTCACCATTTGCAGGGATATATGACCAATCGCAATAAAGCCTATCGCAATTTCTCCACACCTTTTTGGGTAGAAGGAAATGCACTGTATTGGGAATTGCTGTTGTGGGATATGAAGTTTCCACGTTCTGCAGAAGACAGGATCGGTATGCTGTTTTGGCGAATGCATCGTTGCGCAAGAATTATTTTTTCTCTGAACTATCATTTGGGGAAATGGACGCCCCAGCAATGCATCGATTTTTTAGTCGACAGGGTAGGGCACGAAAGGGCGAATGCAGAAGGCGAAGTTCGTCGTTCCTTTGTTGGCGGTTATAGCCCGTTATACCAGGTGGCGTATATGATCGGCGGCTTGCAGCTGTATAGTTTGAAAAAAGAACTGGTGGACTCAAAAAAGATGACCTATAAACAATATCATGATGCAATATTCCTGGAGAACGCAATGCCAATCGAAATGCTGCGGGCTATATTGACGAATCAAAACCTGGAAAAGGATTTTAAAACGTCATGGCGTTTTTATGATATCAAAGGGAAATAAGTAAAGTAGATATTTTCGATACAGTTATTGGTAACACAAAGGGCACTAAGGATACACAACGAACACTAAGAGGATTTACTTTTATTGAATACTTTGTGTTCTTCGTGTCATTCTTTGTGTTCGTTGTGCTCCTTATTCGCTGACTTTTGAGACGATCTTTCGTCAGTAGGGTTTCCATTAATCAGCTATAGCGACCTTTCTTCTTTGCGCCGCGATAACAAGATAATAAACCGGGATTCCGATCAGCGTTATGATCAAACCAGGCCAGGTAAATTTTGGTTTGTAAATGATCAATAAAATGCAAAACGAAAGCCCCATCAAAATATAAATGATAGGTAAAAGGGGATAACCAAAAGCCTTGTAAGGCCGTTCGGCGTTTGGTCTTTTTTTGCGTAGGATAAATATCCCAGCGATGGTGAGCATATAGAAAACTACCACCACGAACGAGATCATATCCAACAGGTCGCCATAGCGGCCGCTAAGGCTCCACACGCAGGCAAAGATGCACTGTATCCACAAAGCGAAGGAAGGAACGGCGGCGTTGTTGAGTGTACCGGCTTTTTTGAAAAACAATCCATCGTTGGCCATGGTATAATAAACCCGGGCGCCTGCCATGATCAATCCGTTGTTACAACCGAATGTGGAGATCATGATCATGATTGCGATAATAATAGTTCCGGCATTGCCAAAAATCACCTGTGATGCAGTTACGGCCACCCGATCTTTTTCAGACCCGGCGATATCCGTAAGGGATAAAACACCCGTGTACATGATATTGGTAAGAATATAAATAACCGTGACGATCAATGTGCCAAGGAAAAGACTAAGGCCGATATTACGCTTGGGATTTTTTATTTCACCCGCAATGAATGTCACATTATGCCAGGAGTCGCTGCTGAAAATAGAGCCCACCATGGCCGCAGCAATGGCGCCCATGGCAGCCACCATGGTATAATTGCTGGTTGAGCCATCGGGTGCTAATTTTTGAAGATCCCAGGCATCAGTCCAATTGGATGTCCATATCCCCGGTTTTAAAGCCAACAATCCAAAAATGATCAGGCCAAAAAGACTCAACAGTTTGGTGAGCGTAAAAGTAGTTTGAATGGCTTTGCCACTTTTCACTCCCTTTGTATTAATGAAGGTTAACAATACAATGATGACAATGGATAGTAATTGCGCCGGCGATATCGTTAACGATCCCAAATTAATAGCAACCTTGTCTTCGCTGACAGCAGGAATGAGGTAGGCAGTAAATTTTGCGAATGCTACACCGACCGCAGCAATGGTAGCTGTTTGTATGACGGAGAAAAAACTCCAGCCATACAGAAAGCCGATTAATGGATTATAAGCCTCCTTGAGATAAACGTATTGACCACCAGCCCTGGGATACATGGCGCTCAGCTCACCATAGCTCAGCGCTGCGGTCAGTGTCATAAAGCCGGTAAGTAACCATACCAGTATCAGCCAGCCGGCGCTTCCCACATTGCGGGTGATGTCTGCACTAACGATAAAGATGCCCGAGCCAATCATGCTACCTGCCACCAGCATGGTTGCATCTAATAATTTAAGGGACGGTTTAAACGAAGTTGACTCCATAAAGCAGAAAAGAAATTGAATGAAAAAGATTTAACGTCCTGACTTTTAAAAATAAGGCTGCTAAGCAGGACTTGCTTTCCTATTCTTACCTGGAAATTTGCGGATATTAACTGCTTTTAGAACAACCCTATGGAGGTATGTCAGCGGAAGCTACCTTGTCCAATGTAGTTATCAATAACCCGCCTCCTGTTCTACACTCAACATCTTCGAAAAATTATTTACATACTCTGAAGGAGAGAGAGAGGTAACACTTTTAAACACCCGATTGAAATTGGTGATACTATTGAAGCCGCAATTGTAAGCAATGGTAGCGATACTGTCATAGGCGCCGTCTGTCAATTTTTTGCAAGCCTCGTTGATGCGCACCTCGCTCAGGAAGGATACAAAAGTGTGGCGGGTATGTTTTTTAAAATAGCGGCAAAAGGCCTGCGGAGTCATGTGAGCCTGTTTGGCAACTTCTTCGAGCGTGACAGGTTCATTATAATGCTGCATGATATAATTATAAATATTGGCCATCCTGATGCCTTCATGTTCGCTATACATTTGCGGCTGCGACGAGTTGGAAAGAGGCGTAAGATCTTCATAGCTCATCAGCTTATTCAGTATATCGAGAAAATGAATCATCTGCTCAGTCCCGTTGCCATTTTTTATCAATAGCATTTGGTTCGAGATTTCAGCCACATGTTGTTGCGGAATTTTAAAACCCGCCGGATTTTTCTGGATAAACTTCCTGACGTTTTTTATTTCTGGCAAATCAAAAAGAGGAACAAGCCGGCCATTAGGGTCAAAGAAAATCGTGAGAGCCGAAATGATTTTTTTGCTCTTTGGCAAAAAGTAGGAGGGATCACTTTTAAACAAATGAGGTTGGTTGGCTCCCAACCAATATATTTCATTCGATTCAAAGCTGTGCATATTGTTATCTGCTACCAGGGTGCCTTCGCCTTTTTGAATCCAGGTCAGTTGAATTTCATGGTGACGATGAAGGTGAGGATAGAAATAAGGCAGCACATCTTTTTGCACAATAATCGTTTGGTTGGCCGGCACCGGTATGGTAAATTGTAGTACTTTCATATCCCTTTTATAAGTGTCAAATGTACAATTTAAAGTGAATAGAGTGACCGAATATTAACCGGAAAGCTAAGAAATACTTATGAATAGGGTTAAAGTTTGGCTGGTCAATGGAATAATTTTTTTCACTAGCCTGACGACCTGTGGTTTTGTAATGAATAAAATCCGCTAAACTTCTATCAATATTTGTATAGAACAGGAAGATGTATACCGGTAATTTTATTTTTTGGGTTGGTTAAAACCAGGTTAGAGGTTATAATGGCCAGGTGCATTCTTAAGGAAATTAAAATTCAAACGAGAAGAAAATAATATGAAAAAATCTAACATATCAATTGCTGCTGCGATGCTCTTGTGTACATCATCTGTAATGTCACAATTGAAAAAAGACTATCCTATACAACCGGTAGCTTTTACCCAGGTACATGTGATGGATAATTTTTGGGCGCCCAAAATAAAAGTGAATGCTGACGTCACTATCCCTTATACATTGGATCAATGTCGCAAAACAGGTCGCATCGATAATTTTTTAGTGGCGGCCGGTAAGAAAAAAGCAGGTAAACTTACCGAGTACACCTTTGATGATACCGATCTCTATAAGATTATCGAGGGAGCTTCATATGGCTTGCAGGTCACCAAGAATCCGCAACTGGAAAAGTATTTGGATACACTGATCGCTATCATTGGCGACGCGCAGGAAGCAGATGGTTATCTCTATACTTTTCGCACGGCAAAAATGGAGAAGCCGCATGATTGGGTTGGTAGCAAACGCTGGGAGAAAGAAGAAGACCTGAGTCATGAATTATACAACTCCGGCCATTTATTTGAATCAGCCGTGGCGCATTACCAGGCGACTGGTAAAAGATCGCTGCTGAATATCGCCATTAAAAATGCTGACCTGTTGGTAAGGACTTTCGGCTATGGCAAAGAAGAAAGATTTCCCGGTCACCAGATTGTTGAAACTGGTCTTACGAGGCTGTATCGTGTGACAGGTAAAAAAGAATATCTCGACCTGGCAAAATTTTTTCTTGACCTGCGTGGCACAGCAGGACATTTGAATCATGAATACAGCCAGGCACACAAAAAAGTAGTTGACCAGCACGAAGCAGTTGGTCATGCGGTAAGGGCAACCTATATGTACACGGGCATGGCTGATGTGGCTGCCTTGACAGGCAACCAACAATACCTTGCAGCCATAGATGATATCTGGCACGATGTGGTGGAGAAAAAATTATATATCACCGGTGGGATCGGAGCAACAGGTCATGGTGAAGCTTTTGGTAAAGCCTATGATTTACCCAATATGTCGGCCTATGCCGAAACCTGTGCATCGATTGCCAATGTGTATTGGAACAGCCGGATGTTTTTATTGCATGGCGATGCGAAATATATCGATGTAATGGAACGTACCTTGTATAATGGTCTGCTGGCCGGGGTTTCAGTAAGCGGTGATCGTTTCTTTTATCCTAACCCGCTTGCTTCAATGGGCCAGCACCAGCGTAGTGCCTGGTTCGGCTGTGCCTGTTGTATTTCAAACATGACCAGGTTTTTACCTTCCATGCCGGGTTATGTATATGGACAAAATGAAAATAACCTGTATGTAAATCTTTTCGTCGGCAGCGTGTCGCAAATAAAACTACCGGCAGGAAATATTTCAATCACACAAAACACCAACTATCCCTGGGAAGGAAAGAATGAATTAATCATCAATCCTTCCAAACCAACAAAATTCGCTTTGCATATTCGTATCCCGGGTTGGGCCATCGATCAGCCCGTGCCCGGTGATCTGTATGTAAATGAGAATAAGACGACAAAACCGGTTACTCTTCTATTGAACGGTAACCTTGTTAATTACAAAATGGAGAAAGGTTATGCAGTATTGGATCGCAACTGGAAAAAAGGCGACAAGATAGTGCTCGATTTCCCCATGGATGTAAAGAGAATCATGGCAAACGGGAAGGTAGAAGATGATAAAAATCGTTTTGCCCTCCAACGTGGTCCGTTGATGTATTGCCTTGAAGGACCCGATAACGCGGATTCAGCAGTATTGAATATTGTAGTAAAAAAAGACGAACCCGTCCAGGCGGTATACAAGCCCGAACTGTTGAATGGTGTAATGACACTGCAGATGAAAGGATCATCTACCAAACGGCAGCTGAATAGTAATGAGCTGATCAAAACGCAACAGGATGTAGTGGCTATTCCCTATTATTCCTGGGCCAACCGCGGCCCTGCTGAAATGGAAGTTTGGATACCGTATGAAGAATCGGCAGCGAAGCCTAAACCTGCTCCCACCATTGCTTCAAAAAGCAAAGTGAGCGGATCGATAACGAATATAAGAATGTTAAAGGGCCTGAATGATCAATACGATCCGAAAGATTCTCATGACGGCAATGCCACTTATCTGCATTGGTGGCCAAAGAGAAACTCGCTGGAATATGTTCAATACGATTTTGATAAAGCCTACACCGTATCAGAATCAAGTGTGTATTGGTTTGATGATGGTCCTTTTGGCGGATGCCGTATCCCCGCTTCCTGGAAATTATTGTATAAAGACGGAGACCAGTGGTTGCCCGTAAAAAATAAGGAACCCTATGAAATTTTAAAAGATAAATACAACACGATCCGGTTTGAGGCCGTCACTACCACTGCGTTGAAACTGGAAATTCAGCAGCCGGTAGAACACTCGGCAGGATTGCATGAATGGAGTGTAAAATAAAAGCGGTTGAAAACCTGGTCGCATATTAACTCATTGTGATTAAAAGTCCGGCATGATGTCAAACTATAGAACATCATGCTTTTTTATTGATGCAAAAGAAAAGACATTGATGAAGAAAATCATTTTGACAATTGCGTATTGTTGTTTTTTTATGCTGTTGTATTCTCAACAACAGGCAACCATAACGATTGATGTGGACAAAAAGGGAAATAGAATTTCACCGACCCTGCATGGAATTTTTTTTGAAGAAATAAGTCATGCAGGTGAAGGAGGCCTCTATGCCGAGCTGATACAGAATCGTGGTTTTGAAGAAACCCGTATCCCGGCCGGTACAGTTTTACAAGATAGTTTCCTGGTACCCTCGCCAGAGAAGCCGCACTTTATGATTGAGCCGAAGAAAACAGATTGGAAACTGGCATGGCCGCATAAAACGGATTGGCCAGCCTGGTCAACGCAATCAACCGGTAAAACAATCATGCAGGTTTCATTGGCAAGAGAAAAGCCATTGAACAACGCAACACCCAATTCACTTTGTATCCGGGTGAAAAATTTTGACGCCGGTAGCAAAGCGGATTTGATCAATGAAGGATTTTGGGGAATTAATACAATCGCTGGCGAGCAATACAAGCTTTCGTTTTATGCAAGAACAGATGCGCAGTACAAAAAGCCGGTCACCGTATCACTTCAATCAGCTGATAAAAAAGTTCTGGCTAAACATACATTTACTAGTGTAACCGGAGGTGAATGGAAAAAATATTCCTGTACACTGAAGCCCAATATTTCAGATCCCAAGGCAAAATTTGTTTTGTCATTGGGTGGTAGTGGTACTGTATGGATTGATTTTGTTTCATTGTTTCCAGTTAAAACATTTAAAAATCGTCCCAACGGTTTGAGGCCCGATATTGCTGAGCTGATAGCCGGATTGAAACCATCTTTTGTCCGGTGGCCCGGCGGTTGCTATGTAGAAGGTATCACTATGGAAAGTGCGCCAAACTGGAAAAACAGCATCGGTCCCATTGAAAAAAGACCCGGTAGTTTTAGTCCATGGGGTTACTGGAGCAGTGATGGATTCGGGTATCATGAATATTTGCAGTTTTGTGAAGACATCAAGGCGGATGCTTTGTATGTTTTTAATGCGGGTGTGTCCTGCGAATATCGCAGTGGAACTTATGTGCCGGAGCCGGAACTGCAACCATATATTCAGGTTGCACTGGATGCGATTGAATATGCCATTGGTCCTGTTACGTCGAAATATGGAAAGATGAGAGCGGCGAATGGTCATCCCAAACCATTTCCGTTAAAATACGTGGAGATTGGCAATGAGCAACACGGGCCAAAATATGCCAGCCGTTACAATATTTTTTATAAGGCAATCAAAGACAAATATCCGCAGATACGATTGATGGCCAGCATGGGTATTGGCGATGTGAACCAGCGAACGCTGAAGGACATGAAAGATGTGGATATCGTGGACGAACATGCTTATAAAGATGTTTTTTGGAGCAGGCGCAATACCGATCATTTCGATAAATACAAGCGGGGCGATTGGGACATGTATGTAGGAGAATACGCAACCAATGCAAGTGTTGGCGCAGGCAACATGCAGGCGGCATTGAGTGATGCTGTTTATATTTTAGGAATGGAGCGTAATGCCGACCTGGTGAAGTGGAGCAGTTATGCGCCGTTGTTAGTAAATGTAAATGATGTGGACTGGCCGGTGAACCTGATCAACTTTGATGCGGCAAAAAGTTTTGGGCGTATTTCCTATTATGCTATCAAACTTTTGAGTGACAACAGGGCTGATGTAAATCTTTCTACAACTGTAGAGGCCAGTAAAACAAAATCAGAAAGGCCAATGTTCGCCGGTGGTATCGGGTTCGGTACCTGGGACACACAAGCGGAGTTTAAAGACGTGGAAGTGATACAGGGCGGCAAAACAGTTTATAAAAGTGACCTGGTAAATAATCTCTCTGAATGGAATAAAATACGTGGAAGCTGGTCATTGAATAATGGCGCATTGGCGCAAACAGCAGAAGGACCGCAACAGTTTGCTATGCTCAGCAATAAAAATTTCGATGCTTATACTTTAAAACTAAAAGCCCGGAAGACTGGCGGCATCAATGCTTTCATGATACCGTTTGCAGTAAAAGATACTAATACTTACCTGCGGGCACATATCGGTTCGTGGTGGAACTCCCACAGTGTTTTTGAAAGTGTAGAAAGCGGTTATGATGTGGCCGGCCTTACTGATCAAAAACGATTAACCACTCCAATTGAAACGGGCAAATGGTATGATGTAAGATTGGAAGTAGGCATGGACAAAGTAGATTGTTATTTGAATGACACCCTGGTGATGAGCTACCAGCCACCTCCGCAGGTATTTGCATTGGCTGGTCGTGATGAAGCCAATGGAGATATCATTATAAAATTGGTAAACACATCCGGTGAAACGGTTAACAGTAAATTGGATATTAAAGGCGGAAGCAGATTAAGTCCTGAAGCTGATCTTGCTGTTCTTTCAGCGGAAGAGTTAAAAGTGGAGAATTCGTTTGCCTTTCCGGAAAAATATATTCCGCGGAAACAAAAAATGAGGATAACCGGAAATATTTTTGAAATGGACTGGCAACCTTATTCCATCAATATTCTTCGTATAAAAGATGAAAACTGGAAAAAATAACAACTAAACAGGATATAAGTAACTTGTCCCTTCTTTTTAAAAACAGGATATAAAAATGAGAGTCAGATTTCTTTTCATTGTTGCAGCCATTCTTTTTGTTGCCAGCGGTAAGGCACAACAAAAAGCAGCAGATGTATTCACGCATGCAGACACCGTACGGGGTAGTATTACCAAAGAGCGGGCATGGTGGGATCTGCTTCGGTATGATCTGTTCATAAAACCAGATTATACCGCGAAAAGTACGGAGGGAAAGAATACCATCACCTATAAAGTAGTAAGTAATAACAATACTACGTCGTTACAACTCGATCTGCAGGCGCCATTGGTGATCGATAGTATTATTTTAAATAGAAAAACTTCGCTTTCATTTACTAAAGACGGTAATGCCTGGTTTGTAAAAATGCCGTCGCAGCAAAAAGGATCGGTTCATAAAATAGATGTGTATTTCAGCGGCAAACCGCATGAAGCTATTCGTGCGCCCTGGGATGGCGGCTGGTCGTTTGTGAAAGATTCACTGGGCCGGCCATGGATGACAGTTACCTGCCAGGGATTGGGCTCATCCATTTGGTTTCCCTGCAAGGATCATCAAAGCGATGAACCGGATAAAGGAGCTTCGCTGACAATGACCGTACCCGATACATTGGTTGCGATTGCCAACGGCCGGATGCAACTAAAAAAACTAAATGGCGATGGCACGGCCACCTACAAATGGGCCGTAGTGAACCCGATCAATAACTATTGTTTGATTCCTTATATCGGCAAGTATGTAAATTTTAAAGAAACTTATAACGGGGAAAAAGGAAAACTCGATCTCACTTATTGGGTGCTGGATTATAATGAGCAAAGAGCGAAGAATTATATGCCCGACCAGGTGCATAAAATGTTTAAGAGTTTTGAGCACTGGTTTGGCCCTTATCCGTTTTATGAAGATGGTTACCAGCTGGTAGAAACTTCTCATACCGGCATGGAACATCAAAGTGCGGTGTCGTATGGCAACTGGTATAAGTTCGGTTACCGTGAACGGGACTTTTCGGGCACCGGCTGGGGAATGAAGTTTGATTTTATTATCATTCATGAAAGCGGGCATGAATGGTTTGGCAATAATATCACCACCAAAGATTTAGCCGATATGTGGGTGCACGAAGGCTTTACCAATTACAGCGAAACGTTGTTTGTGGATTATATTTTTGGTAAAGACGCTGCTAATGCCTACAATCACGGTATTCGTAATGGTATCAGGAATGATAAGACTATTATTCCAGCCTATGGCGTCAATGCCATGGGTAGTGGCGACATGTATCCCAAGGGCGGCAACTTGCTGCATAGCATCAGGCATAGTATCAACAACGACGAAAAGTTTCGCCAGATACTAAGAAGCCTCAACAAAACTTTTTATCACAAAACGGTTACGTCCGCACAGGTTGAAAAATTCATTTCTGAAAAAGCTGGGTTTGACTACAGTAAGGTATTTGATCAGTATTTAAGAACGATTCAAATCCCAACTTTTGAATTTTATTTTAGCGCCGATAAAAACAAAGTACATTTTCGCTACACCAATTGTGTAAAAGGGTTTAATCTGCCCTTGTCTTTAAACAGCAAGGATGCAAAAATAAAAATCTTTCCAACGGATGGATGGAAGGAATTAAAACTAACAGCCAGCCAGGCTGATTTGTTCACCGTTGACGGCATTGAAAAAATGTACTATGTCAATCCTGTCATTGTAGAAAAATAATAAACCAGTAAGCTCTTTTTTACCAAATAATAATTGCCCAATGAAGTATTTGTTTCGTTTGCCCGTATTGGTAGTCTTCTTTTTAATTTCTTTCCAGTCTATTGCCCAGGGAATCAAATGGACACCGGACGGCACCGGTTACTATGCGAATGAAAAAGGAGTGCTGGTGAAATACCTGTTGCCATCTTTTACCCGCACAGAGATGGTACTACCAACTCAGTTAACACAGGCTGGTACTGGTAAGCCACTGGCCGTTCGTGATTTTTCATTCAGTAATGATGGTAAGACAGTCTTGATCTATACTAATTCAAAGCGTGTATGGCGACAGGATACCCGGGGTGATTACTGGATACTGAATAGAGCAACTAATACATTGAAACAACTTGGAAAAGATAAGCCGGCGTCTTCATTGATGTTTGCAAAAATATCACCCGACGGGAAAAATGTTGCGTATGTAAGCGGGCACAATATTTATGTGGAAGATATCACCTCAGGGAGTGTCACGGCCTTAACAACCGATGGTACTGACAGGTTGATCAATGGCACTTTCGATTGGGTGTATGAAGAAGAATTTAATTGCCGCGACGGTTTTCGCTGGAGTCCCGATAGCAAGAGCATTGCTTACTGGCAGATCGATGCGACAAAAATTAGAAACTTCCTGCTCATCAATAATACCGACTCGGTTTATTCTTTTACTATTCCTGTTGAATATCCAAAAGTGGGAGAAGATCCTTCTGCCTGTAAAGTAGGTGTGGTATCACTGGCTTCGAAGCAAACCACCTGGATGAATGTGCCCGGTGATCCGCGGCAACATTATATTCCTGCCATGGAATGGAGCAGCAATGCGGTGATGCTGCAGCAACTGAACCGCAAGCAGAATGAAGCCAACGTTTTTTTATGTGATCCCGTCACCGGTGAATCAAAAATGATTTATACAGAAAAAAATAATTCGTGGATAGATGTAGAACCTACACAGGATAATGGCTGGCGATGGATCAATGGCGGCAAAGAGTTTTTATGGATATCCGAAAAAGATGGCTGGAGGCATTTGTATCGCATCAGCGCTGATGGAAAAAAAGAAACCGTAATCACCAAAGGTGATTATGATATGATCAGCCTGAGAGCAATAGATGAAAAAGGAGGCTTTGCTTATTTCCTTGCATCACCCTCCAATGCTACGCAACAGTATTTGTACAGGACTTCACTCAATGGAAAAGGTAAATTGGAATTGCTATCACCGGCTGATCAGCAGGGAACGCACAATTATACCTTATCACCCAACGGACAGTTTGCCAATCATAGTTTTTCCAATCATAAAAATCAACGGGTAGCTGAATGGGTGAGTTTTCCCGGTCATAAGACAATAAAGGAAACGACACGTAAGATGGAAACCAGCGCTGACATTGAAATGATAAAGGTCACCACGGAGGATAATGTTACACTGGATGGCTGGATGATAAAGCCGAAAAATTTTGACAGTACAAAAAAATACCCTGTACTTTTTTATGTATATACAGAACCCGCCGGCGCAACGGTGAAAGATGCAGCAGGAAGTGCAGGCACACCGCTGTACGCCGGTGATATCGCTGCCGATGGGTATATACAAATAAGTCTCGACGGCCGTGGTACTCCCGTACCAAAAGGCACAGCATGGCGCAAAGCTATTTACCAGAATATCGGCATCATGAACATAAGAGACCAGGCAATGGCCGCCAAAAAAATAGTACAATGGCCTTTTGTTGATACCAATCGCATAGCCGTGCATGGCTGGAGCGGCGGCGGTTCTACCACCCTGAATCTTTTGTTTCAATACCCCGATATTTATAAAACAGGAATAGCGATTGCCTCGGTGCCCAATCAATTGCTGTATGATAATATCTACCAGGAACGCTATATGGGTCTGCCACAGGAGAATAAAGAGCCGTTTATTCAAGGCTCACCGATAACACATGCAAAAAGCCTGCGGGGAAATTTGTTGCTGGTACATGGCACCGGTGATGATAATGTACATTACCAGGGCGCCGAAATGCTGATCAATGAGCTGGTAAAAAATGGCAAGCAATTTCAATTGATGGTGTATCCCAACCGGACGCATGGTATCAGTGAAGGCCCTGGCACTTCAGCGCATTTATCACAATTGTTTACGACGTTTTTAAAAACGCATTGTCCCGGTGGTGGGAGATAAGCTATATGTTTGTCAAAGGTGAAAAAATCGTTTCCGATTTTTATGAATAATTCATTTAAACTTTCGAGTCCCGTTAGGCTCTTTCTAAAAAAGGGTTCTAAGCCCCTCTCCTTCGGAGAGGGGTTGGGGTTAGGTTAAAACTCAATCATGTTCAGCAAAGAAACCTATATACAAAGAAGACAGCGATTAAAAAAAGATGTTGGCAGTGGAATCATTTTATTGTTAGGCAATGAAGACACGGGCATGAATTACAAAGACAATTGTTATCCCTTCAGGCAGGATAGTAGTTTTTTATATTTCATCGGGCTTGACAAGCCGTCATTGGCTGCCATCATTAATATTGACGAGGATAAAGAGATCATTTTCGGCAATGATCCCACTATCGATGATATTGTCTGGATGGGAACACAGCCAACTGTGAAGGAACTGGCAGCACCGGCCGGCATTACTACTGTCATGCCGGTAAAAGAGTTGAAAACGATTATTCAAAAAGCGACAACGGCGGGGCAAGCCATTCACTTCCTGCCGCCCTATCGTTCAGAAAGTTTTATAAGACTCAATGACCTGTTTAATATCCCCATTGATGCGATAAAAGAAAAAGCATCCGTTACCTTAATAAAAGCGGTGGTAGCGCAGCGGGCAATAAAATCAGCTGAAGAAGTAACAGAAATCAATAAGGCCGTTAATACCAGCAACGAAATGCACCTGGCGGCCATGCGGCATACAAAGGAAGGACTGACCGAAATGCAGGTAGCGGGGATTGTACAGGGAATTGCTATAGGCGCAGGCGGAAATATTTCTTACCCCATCATCTATACTGTTGACGGGCAAACCCTGCATAATCATCCTACGCCAAGAGTTTTGAAAAAAGGGGAGCTGGTGTTGTGTGATGCAGGAGCGGAGACTGCTATGCATTATGCCGGCGATCTTACCCGTACATTTCCCGTTGCTAAGAAGTTTACGCCGGTACAAAAAGAAGTGTATGATATTGTCTTAAAGGCTGAAGAGGCCGCGGCCAAAGCGTTGGCGCCCCGTAAACTTTTTAAGGATATTCATTTTTTAGCCGCTGAGCACCTGGTGGATGGTTTGAAGCAAATGGGATTGATGAAAGGTGATGCGAAGGAGGCTGTACAGCAAGGCGCCCATGCATTATTCTTTCCCTGTGGGCTCGGCCATATGATGGGTCTTGATGTGCATGATATGGAAGATCTCGGCGAACAATACGTGGGTTATACGGACGACCTGGAAAAAAGTACTGTCTTTGGTTTAAAATCATTGCGGTTAGGCAGGGCCCTGGAGCCGGGTTTTGTATTAACCGTTGAGCCGGGTATTTATTTTATTCCTGAATTGATGGATCTATGGGAAGGGCAAAAAAAGTTTACTGATTTTATTAACTACGATAAGCTGGCACCCTTCCGCAATTTTGGCGGCGCCAGGGTAGAAGAAAACTTTTTGATCACGGAAAAAGGATATCAACTATTAGGCGAGCCATTGATAAAAACAGCAGTGGAAGTAGAGGCGTTGCTGGCGGAATAAAACATTGTCGTTTTTATTGCGGCGGTTTATAGGGCTTTAGTTTGGGTATCCACCTGGGAACATTCTTTTTGTACACCAAATATTCTTCGCCAAACCGTTTGTATAGATCGGGTTCTTCTTTCAAAACAAAATAGACCGTGTTTACCACAAAAAAGATCAATGCCTCGGTCAATATATTGGTGGAATTCAGGAACAATGTTTCTCCCAGTAAAATGAAAAAGACGCCGGATATCATGGGGTTCCGGCAATATTGATAGGGCCCGGCGATGACCAATTTTTGTGTCGGCGTCTACGGGGCTAAAGTACCTTTGCCGATTGTTTTAAAAAGATAAACAGTCCAGAGAAATAAGGCCAGGCCACATACAAGCAGTATACCGCCCATGACCGTTAAAAAAATAGTTGGGCTAAATAGTTCCTCATGTTTTTCATAAATCAAATATGGAATGACAACTGTTACTGTAAAAGGCAGTATGAGAATATCACGGATATGCTTTATGATGGAGGGCTCATTCATGCGATTGCCAAAATGCCGGAGCAGTTATTGACTGATGAATGTATTGATTTTTTGATAGCAAGATTACAAAAGAGGGAATGCGGCATCCCCTCCCGGGAGAGGAAGAAACAGTTTAGCATAAGGAAATTTTGATGGGCCTGACGATAAATGTCTGGCTCCGACCGAGGCTTCGGAGGTGGGTTTGGCTTTTGCGAAGATTTGGAATGCACCCAATTGGTCCTTACGTAAGTAGATAAAGCCCGGCCGCTTCCTGCTTTTTCACAAATCAACTTCCTCAAAATTTTGACTTGCTGCGATGCTTAGCTATCTTGGCGACCAGAAGATTGATTATGATCGTCAGTCAAACCTTATCATTTACCCAAACTAACTACTCAAAATGAAAAGAATTACCCTGTTTGCTGCTGTTGCAGTTTTAATTGCATTATCATCCTGTCAGAAAGAACCTTCCAATACCCCGCTGCCTGCCGCATCGCTTAAGGTAAAGACCTACACGGAAGATGTCAGGTCCGGTATGTGGGGCAACTCTGTTACCACTTACAATTTGAGCTACGATGGTAACAACAGGCTCACGGGTATGACAGATGCAGCCAATCCGGGCAACAAATTCGTATACGCATATCCTTCTTCATCAAAGTACACACTTGACCTTTTCGTTGATAATACATTGGAATTGCATGCTGATTATTTGCTGAACAGTAAGTCCCTTGTAGACAGTACGTTTCAATACAATAATACCGGCGATACCATGACGGAAAAATATATTTATAATCCTGCCGGTCAATTGACCAAGCTGTACGAATATGATTACTACAATACAAGCTCAGATTTGTGGAATACTACCACCTATACTTATGATGGCGCCGGCAACCTGGTAAAATCACAAGACACCGATGACTATGTGAACACCTTTGAATATTATACTGACAAGCTGTACCTGGCACCCCAGTTAGTACCCGTTACAGTTCCCAACCAAAAAGCCAACCTGCTCAAAAAAGTGACGCTAGCCGAAAGTGGCACTGTGATGGGAAGCGCCACTTCTACCTATACTTTCGATAGCAAAGACCGCATCAGCACCGTCAGGACTGAGTATAGCGATGGGGATGTGGTCATCAAGACGTTTACGTATTTTGATTGATGCTTTGTTTTTCACGCAAAGCAGCATAAGGAGCGAAGGCGCAAAAGAGTTACGCTATGTTTTGCGTCTTATCATCTTTGCAGCTTTGCGTGAAATATTCAAAGGGAGACCTTCCGCTTGCCGTACGGGAAGTTCCCCCAAACCCGCCTGCCGCACAGGCAGGTCTCAAATCCCTTTAAGCATCCCACCCACATAAAAACCAAAAGACCCAATAGAAGTAAACGTTCTGATGGTATGAAATTCATCCCAGGTTTGCCGCAGCGATTGCCAGTTGGCGGGAATAGTTTCCACTGTCCAGGTGTTGATCTGGTTATCTATGGGCACTTCTACAACCACCGTAATGATTAGGCTGGCCACCATCAGCACAAAGGAGATAGTGAACAGCCAAAAAACAGTTCTGTTTGTTTTATAGCTGCGCCACATGGACAACAATAAAAAAAGCAAAGCAGCCGGCATAATGATCCTCATCGGTACAGCCACATTGGCGATAATCGTTTTGCCGATATGAATAAACTCAGCGGCCGAAAAATCCTCCAGCGAACGGGTAAGCGTAAACCAAGTGCCCCAAAACACCCCGGTTACAAGCATCAGCAATATAACCGTGATAAATGTAACAGGCTTTTGTTTCATACTCATGCTATAAAGTAACAATGGTTACAAAAGCCTTGCCAGCAAAAACCGGCTAATGAACAAAAAGGAGCGGTGAAGGAGGGGTGTTGGGGATGAGGAGAACGATCCATTAGAATCAAATGAGAAACTCCCAAATCCTATCTTCCTTTCACTTCTTCAAACCGCTCATCATAATCACTTCTTATTGTTCCCATCATTCTGTCCCAGAAAAGAAAATACAAACCATAATTTCCTTTGAAATATTGGTGATGCAGGTTATGATTGACGGAGGTGTTGATCCATTTGCCAAACCAATTCCTGCTAAAACCTCTTGGGTAAAGCTCATAACCCGTATGGCCGTACACATTATAAATAATAGAAAGCAAAAAGAAAATTGGCAAATGAAGACTGTGAATGGGAATGGTGAAAAGAAAAACTGCGGTGATTCCGACCTCCACCATCGCTTCTAAAGGATGAAAGGCATAAGCAGCCCAGGGTGATGGATTGGTAGATTGGTGATGAACCAGGTGGAAGATCTTAAAAACTTTTGGGTGATGCATTAGCCGGTGTGTCCAGTAGAAATAAGTGTCGTGAATGATGAACATCAGCGGGAATGCAGCATAGAAATAAAACCACCCATGCTCCTCAATTTTTTTGTAATGGGTAGTGTAAGGCTCAATGACAGGATTTTTAATAAGAAACAAAGGAACAAATGCAAAGAACAACATGGTAATGATGGAATAGACAATTTCACGTAAGTAATCTTTTGTCTGTGGAAACCGCTGCTGAATTTTTTTATGCCTGATCCATTTGCGCAATAACACATAACCAATAAGGAATGCAATGCCTGCAATGTAAAAATATCTTGTACTTACATTTTGAAGAATAGCGAAATAATCATTCCAGGTCATATTCATTTTATTTTTTCAGGAGTTGCAGGCAATTCTTCATCGTTGTAAAAAATAGCTTTCGGAAGTTTTTCATTGATTGAACTAGTTTTTCTGGCTTACCCCACAGAAAATAATGGGTATATATTGCTGTTTTTGTCTCCCCCGCAACCATTCCGCCAACAAAGTTAGTGTCCGTAACTTTAGGTCCAATAGCATAGTTGAGATAAAAAGAATGCCGGCTAATCGAACTTATAAAATGTTTACAGAATGGTTTGAAGTGAAACCTCAGAGGATGCTGTATGATATGGCAAACTATCTTCTTGAAATGGAATAAAAATCCACATTATGCAAACATACATCAACCAACTACTGGCGGATATTACTTACGCCACAGAAAACGTAAGCCTGCCGTTTGTTGAAAAGGAACTGCACCTGCAAGACTGGATTTCTGATACAGACGAAGACAAAACAGCTCCCGTTCGTAACCTGGAAGAGTGGACAGGCATCAGCAAAGAAATGCTGCCACCGGAAGTAAAGCTGAATGATGAGCAGTTGAATCGTCTTCTTGATGCATTGAAAAAAATGCTGGATGCATATAACTGGTCATTTGTATTACAGACACAAGTTCCTGAGCGCATTCAATACTCCGCCATTCGTGATAATTTCAACCAGGAAGCAAAATTAAAACGCTGGCATATGGGATTCTTTGAGCTATGTCGCCCGGGCACAGAACACAAAAAGTGTGCACTGGGCGAACATTGCCAGTGTGCATTTTATGCAGCACTGTTTTCCGGCTTTATTGATGAAGACCTTAGCCCCGAAGAAGAACGGGCAAGAGAACTGGAAATTGAGATCAGGCATATCAAAAGAAAATACGGTGATGACTGGATGAAATATTATCCTTACCATCTTGATAAAAACTATGATGATGAAAACGGCAATCCGTACGATTACGGTTTTGACCCCGGTAGTTATCGGGATGAGGATGATGATGAAGATGATAATTGGTGGCGTAAGTAAAAGATGGTAGCCGGCCGCCGGGCTTGTGGAACAGAATGAAGATATGTTAAGATTGTGACGAGTTTCGCTGATTTTATCTTAATAAATCATAAATAATCAGCGTTGTCAGCGTTCTGCTTTTGCATTTTTAAACAGCTTCTCAGGCAACATAATAAATACAGGTGTGTGAAGACACACACCTGTGCTTGAGATTTCGACGGTCAATATTATTTAATATTTTTTTCCAGCTTGTCCAGCGATTCATTCCATCCTTTTATACATTCATCGTGCATTTCTTCCGGTATGCCTTCATGCTCCAACTTTAATTTTGTTGCACCATTGGCTTCTTCCAGCTCGAAAGTGATCAGCAATTCCCTGGGCCAGTCTCCGGGCAGGCCATATTCGGAGCCGGAAGTGATATTTCCTTTTGAATCAGCAAAACTATCCGTGACAACCAGTTTTTTCTCCGGAATAAATTCCTGCACTATACCGGTAGACCAATATTCTTTTCCATCAGGCCCACGCATACAATTCAAATACTTTCCTCCCTTCCTCGCTTCGATGGTACTGGATGGACAGGTAAAATCTTTGGGTCCCCACCATTTTTTAAAGTATTCAGCCACCGTCAGGGCTTGCCATACTTTACCGGCCGGCAATTTAAAAACCCGGTGTATTACAAGATCATTTTGGACTGCGCTATCTTGCCGGCTCTTTGTTTTTGTTTCCATTTGATTTTATTTTAGAATTAATAAAATAAGGTTCACCTACAAAAGGCAGAAGACATAGCAGCCGCCCTTATCGCCCCAAATAGTATGCCTTTATGCCATTATGTGCGTAACCGGTATAAGTTCCATGCATGGGTCGTGGCAATTGCCTGAAGCTGAAATACAAGAGTTAGACGACGGGTTCAGCATTACTCTTTTCAAGAATGTTTTGACAGGGGAACAGTTGAAAAAATCAGGGATTAACTTGTACCCTAATTGCACCGGGACTAATCTTCGTGCAACTTCGTTACTACTATTCCTAATATGATTGTTACCATCACTGTAGCTATATTTTCAAAAGAAAAATGACGAATAGAATCTTTCATCTTTGGTTCGCTGCTTAGCTTTGGTCGGCTGACGAATGATTACTTATCTGCATAATATATTTTGTATTTTAGTGCATCGTTCAGCAACCGCCGGGCGGCGAATAAATGAAGTCCGCAACAGCGCAAATGCCTGTTCGCTGTCAGCAATGCTACTAAAACTTAAAAGCCAATCGAAAATTTTTAAACTAAAGTATTATGTCTAAAAACAATGTTTCGCTACACAGGGTTCTTAAAACTTCTCCTGGAAAGCTTTACCGGGCATTTACTGAGGCAAATGCCCTTGCATCCTGGCTACCTCCATATGGCTTTCTTTGTACTGTTCATGAAATTAATGTGCAGGTGAACGGAACGTATAAAATGTCATTTCAAAATTTTTCCACAGGTAATAGTCATTCATTTGGCGGAAAATATGTTGAGATTAAACCCAATGAATTTTTAAAGTACACAGATAAATTTGATGATCCGAACCTGCCCGGCGAAATGACTACTTCGGTTTGGCTACAAAAAGTTTCCGTTGGTACGGAAATAAAGATTTTGCAGGAAGATATTCCTTCTGTTATACCTGTAGAAATGTGTTATTTAGGTTGGCAGGAATCTTTGGAAAAATTGGCCAGGTTAGTCGAGCCTGAGATTCCAGATATGTAATTCTCTTTTTAGCAAGTTTCCAGGCAATTTCGCAGCAGCCTTTTTGAACGTACTCTTTGCAAACAGAAATAGCATCAGGCATGCGGTGATATTTATTTTTTATACGTAATCGGAGTAGCGATTGAGTATGCCCGGGAGTATTTCAATAAGTTTTTCCGCAAAAGAATTCAGGGTCGCTATGACATTGAGGATATTCAGTCTAATCTAAAAAGCCTGATCTTGTTTTCAGGCAACTCGCAGGTTTAAACGATTTTACCAATTACTAAAAATGAGGTGATGAAGATTCATTTTTTTAGACCAATCGCTGGAGTAGCCGCCATCCTGTGTTTAATAGCCGCATGTAACAACAACAGATCAAATGATCATGAACATAGCGATACAACTAATAAGGGAGTTGATCAATCCCGGATAGAAAATCGGGAAGAAGATTTCGTCGTTGATGCGCTCGGGATCAACGCAGATATGAAGGCATGGCTTAAAGAAGCCATCAATACGGCAACGGATGCAGAACTAAAATCAATGGCCGGGCAAATATTGAAGGAGCAGGAAAAAATGGAAACAGGCTTAAAAGGCTATGCGGATAAAAGAAAATTTAGTACCGACGATATCGATACTGTTAGAGCAATTAAATTAATTGAAAGGCGGGGAATAAGGTGGGATACAGAATGCGCCGATGAGATAGGTGACAGGCATCGTCAATTGATCAAAAGATTTGAACGGGCGCAGAAGCGTATCGGGAATGCAGAACTTAAAAACATGATCGCTCAGTATTTGCCGGTATTGCGCTCACAATTGAAAACGGTAGACGACGTGGAAGCCAGGTTGTATTATGATAGCATGAGTCCGGTTATTAAATAATTGTAGTCGTGATATTAAATGATTTCGCGAATGAAACCATCTGCTATTGAACGAATTTTGATTCAGCATCCATAACGATTCAATGCCAGTTAATGTAAGGTTCCCGAGAATAGTGTGGTTTCAAATTCCATGCGGACAAAACCGTTTTCATTGCAGGCGATAAATAATTGTATCAGGGCGGAGATCATCGTCTCGTACGACGAATGCCCGGGTAAGGGTATGTAGGACGATGATAATAATTGACCTTTCAGTGCATCGAAGTTTAGTAACTGAACGTTGGGGAAGATCGTTTTTTGAAAACCTCCCGGCGTAAACAACTTGTTTATCTTTTCTTCTTCCATCCTGGATGTGGTAGCATCATCAATGCGATAGCATTCTTTTATATCCGCATACAGCCGGAGAAATTCCGTATCGGTTTTTTGACTGTTCCAGGCCAGAACGAGATGTCCACCAGGTTTCAGGATGCGCCGAAATTCCTTCGCAGCGGCAGTAATATTCATCCAGTGAAAAGCCTGCGCAACGGTGATCAAATCAACGCTGCGACTTCGCAATCCCGTCGCTTCAGCTGTGTGCCGGCGACTGGTGAAATTCAGATAATGACCAAGCTTTGCTTCTCCTGCGATTCTCATCTCTTCATTGGGTTCGATGCAGATGACTTTATAACCCTGTTGCAACAATGGTTCGGCAAATAATCCTGTGCCGGACCCGATGTCTGCTATCCGGTGACTCCTTGCAAGGCCAATGGTTTGCTCTAAATATGGAATGATTTCCTGGGGATAACCGGGACGGTATTTGACATAGTTTTCGGCGCGGTTGGAAAAACGGGTGGTGGGTGTTAGCACCGGGAGCTCACTGATCATTACCAAATAGATTTGCCTGCAAACTAAAGTTATTTTTCCTGCCAGGATGTAATTATAAAAATTTAATACAATATTTATAGCAGGCCCTGCTTCCACGTAGAGTTGACCAGGACAAGTTGTGATTGTTTGGGCATGGATTTCGATTGTATTTTGCAACCGGGGTACTTCCACAACAACAAACGAATGACAGCGAGGAAAAATAAGAATGTTATTTGTGGTGGCTGCAGGCAATTTTTTCAACGCACTTATCTTTTCGCATAAACAACTAAAATGGAAAAAAATGGTGCAATAACAGGGTTCTTGTTTTTTGTTTCAGGTATCGTAGCTGGACAATCATACAAAGGGCAATTGGATATGTCGAAACTACCTGTTCCTTCACAGCATTACGAACAGGAATATACATTTGACACAACACTTAATCCTGATGCCTGGCGTTCGCAGCAACCTGGTCTGCATGTTTCCTTTGCGTCAACAGATGAGTTGTTTTTTCGGACTGAAGTACCCGTGTTGGAAAAACAAACTACAAGCTGGGAAGCTACCGGCTGGAAGGGTGAAAGAATAAATGCACAGGTGCTCGTTTGGACGCCCGATACATTGCAACAAGTACGTTTCCATGTAAGCGATTTAAAAAACAATACCGGTAAATTGATCGGTAAAAACAATGTACAGGTACATATGATCCGGTATGTTGCCAGCAATTATCCTTATGGTGCCAAAGATGCCACCTGTGGAGGAAGCACCTACAAAAACCTATACCTCATGCCGGATAAGTTTGTCCCGATGGATATCGGGATTGACCGGTTTGATGTTCCGGGAAAAACGGTTAGGCCCGTATGGATTTCACTAAATGTACCACAGCAGGCGGAAGCCGGAACTTATAAGGGCACGATCGAAGTGAAATCAGAAAGCCACCAACAAACATTACAGGTACAGGTAACTGTTCAAAACCAGGTGTTGCCAAAACCTCATGATTGGAAACACCGGCTGGATCTTTGGCAAAATCCATGGGTAGTAGCCTGGGAAAATAATGTCAAACCCTGGTCAGCGGATCATAAATTATTATTGAAAAAGCATCTTCAGTTGTATGCTGATGCCGGGGGGACATTTATTACTACCTACGCGGTTCATTCGCCATGGTCAGATAATTCTTATATGATCGAGGGCGGAATGATTGAATGGATTAAACAAAAAAATGGAAGCTGGAAATTCGATTACGACATTTTTGATCAATATGTGCAATTGGCAATGAGCGTTGGTATTGATAAAGCTATTACGCTGTACACACCAGTGCCATGGGGATTCCGTTTCCGATATACAGAGGAAGCCACAGGAAATTACAAGTATGAATCGTGGCCTCCCGATTCCAGGGTGTTCAAAGACACCTGGAATGTTTTTTTAACCGACCTGAAAAAGCATCTTGAACAAAAAGGCTGGTTTGGAAAAACATATCTGGGGATTAATGAAAATGCCATGGAGCAAACGCTGGCTGCCATTAAGGTAATAAAAGAGCATTCACCAAAATGGAAAATTACCTATGCCGGTGACTGGCATAAAGAATTGGAAAATTTGCTGGATGATTATTGCTTCTTATACGGCAAGGAGTCGGATGTCAATGTGGTGAAGAGCCGGGCGGCAAAAGGATTTACCACCACTTATTATGTTTGCTGCAATCCTCCATACCCCAACAATTTTGTTTTTTCACCACCGATAGAAGGTCGATGGCTCAGTTGGTACACACTGGCGCATGGCTATGACGGTTTCCTGCGCTGGGCTTATGATGCCTGGCCGGCCGATCCTTCACGTGATGCCCGTCATACGATGTGGCCCGCCGGGGACTGCTTCCTGGTATATCCGGGTGGTAATAATTGTATTCGTTTTGAAAAGTTGCGGGAAGGAATTGTGGATTTTGAAAAAGTAAGCATACTCAGGGACAAGGCTGCAAAATCGGGAAATAGTGCTGTTAAGAAGCTGGCAGGCGAACTGGAAGAACACCTGAAAGTTTTCCTGCCCGAAAAAGATTTTGATACAAAGAAAATTACCGGGGATGTGATAAAAGGAAGAACGTTGGTGGAGCAATTGAGTGATTTGCTGGCAGGAAAGTAAAATTGAAATAACCTGGATTTTGGCGTGAATCAAACAACAATGAAAAAAAGTTATAGCTGGTTACCGGCGATTGTTGCATTGCTATGTGGTATTAATGCGGCGGGCCAGGAAAAAAATCATGAAATCAATTGTTCGGAATACGAAGAATATATCCTGACACATGAACTGACACCTGTAGGACCAGTACCCTCAGTACTGGATCCTAACGGTGTTTATCCTTACATGAGTTATGCCGAAACATCCAACAGGCCCGTGTTGAAGAAATACAAATTTGTCATTTTAGAAAATGAACGCATCAGGGTAACGGTTTGTCCTGACCTGGGCGGAAAGATTTTTTCCATAATTCACAAGGGTTCCGGTAAAGAAGTGTTATATGTTCCCGATGTAATCCGTTATACAAGAATATTGCCCCGCTTTTATTTTGTAGCAGGCGGAATTGAAGTCAGTTTTCCCATTTCACATTCCCCCACACAAAATGAAAAACTGTTGTATAAGATTGACAAAACAAAAGATAGAATTTATGTAAGCTGTGGTGAAAGAGAGTTGAGATTTGGTATGCAATGGACGGTTGAATATTCATTGGGCCCGGATGATAATTTTTTGACACAGCGGGTTAAATTTTTTAATCCTGGTACGGAGGCTTATCCCTGGATGTCATGGTCCAATGCTGCCATTCCTTCAGGCCCGGATACAAAATATCATTTTCCCCGGGGAAAAGTGTTATCGCATGCTTCCACCATCGATACCATTGATTGGGTAACGCAGGGTCCGAAAACAGAAAGAGATATCAAAGAAATGACCGGCTTTTTTTGGAAGACCAAAGATGCCAATGCATTTGGGGCTTACACGCCTGTAATGGGAACAGGGTTATATCATATTGCTGATGAAAAAATTGCCGGTGGCATTAAACTCTGGAGTTATGGTTTTGGAAAGGATAGTAATTGGGCTATTTTGAGCACAGCCAAACACCAACCGTATGTTGAGATTCAGGGAGGACCCATTGCCGATCAGTCGATCAAACTTGAATTGAAGCCAAAGCAAACGAGGTGGCACGTTGAATACTGGATACCCACGGACAAAGAGTTGGATATTTATTCCTTGAAAGTGCCACCATTAACCTTGCGTTCCATCCATGAAGTTCCACTGTTTGGCTGGGCGAGGAACAGCGAAGTGAAAAAATGGCTGGCCTTGCAGCAATCTTCACCTGTTTCAATTGATCCGCCTGCTATTGAAGAGTGCCAGTGGGCGCCTTCAGGAATGGAAAATCTTGATGCCGGTTTCAAAAAAATGATAAAGCAAGCAGGGAGTCATAGCCAGGACCTATGGAAATTCTATTACGGTACATGGCTCGCCGGCCGGGGAAGAGAAAAAGAAGCGATTCAAGTTCTGACAAGCACTCGTAATGGTCTTGCTCAAGTCGTGTTGGCAAGATTGCAAAAAAAAGCAGGGGATATGGAAGGAGCAAGGAAAGCATTTGAAAGAATAACGGAAAAATGGCTGCAGCTTCATCCGCAGATTGTTGTGGAAAGGGATAAGGTATTACGTGGCATTGGACGTTCAACAATATCAGATCGGGAAAATTGGCTGTCCATGGTAAATGCATTGAATGATGAATGGATCATCGAACGAAGGGTGCAATTGCTGATTGATAAGGACCTGTACCAGGAAGCAAAAGATTTACTCCTGTCAACTCATTTTCAGAAAATACATCAAACTTATTCCCGCACCGGATTATGGATACAGTTATGTAAAAAGCTAAATCTTCCTGTTGACCCCATACCAGCTCAATTGGGCGAAGACAAACTCGCAAATTTTGGTGCTTACAGGGAGTTTGAATAGCCGTCGTGTTTGGAAAGTTAAATTTGCTTTATTTCAACATGAATAGATCCATTGTTGCCGGCGATAGGCTTTGTATGGGGGTAAAGAAAGAGTTACATCCTGCGCTATTTTCGTTTAATTTGATGGGGCTTCGTCATGTTGAAATTTCTTCCTCAAATGAGACAAATTGTGTTCCCGCAAAAAATGACCAACTTCGACGAAGAAGAACATGGACATTAAAATAAGAAAAAATTATGGCTTCAATCCTGGTAGGAAGTTTTTTAATCAGCCTGCTTCATGCGATTATCCCCAGTCATTGGCTACCTGTGCTCGCCATTGGGAAAAAGGAGAATTGGGATTTAAGCGAGACGGAGAAGGTCACATTTATTGCAGGCCTGGCACACGTTCTAAGTACCGTTATCATTGGTATTTTTCTTGGGGTAATCGGGATTGAGTTAAGCAGCACTATTGAAGATTTTACCCGCATTATTGCACCATCCATTATAATACTGATAGGCTTTTATTTTATTAGGCAACACTACGTGCATCATCATTTTCATTTGCAAAAGCAGAAAGTAGCTGGTAAGCCAAAACGTAAAATCATTACGGGCTTGGTTTTAGCTATGTTTCTTTCTCCGTGTCTTGAAATTGAGGCTTATTTTTTATTGGCTGGTACGAAAGGCTGGTGGATACTGGTGGCTATAGCACTACTGTACTCCGTAGTAAGCATTTCCGGAATGCTGTTGTGGATCAGGTTTGCTTATAAAGGTCTGCTAAAATTGAACTGGCACAAATGGGAGCACAATGCCGGATTAATATCCGGTGGTGTTTTAATAGCAACCGGGATCTTGTCGTTTTTCATCTATTAATCAGCAGCTTTAAGATATCATCATTGAGTGGAACGCTTACCATTTTGCAGGGACAACCGGCATTGAATAGTCCGGATAAACCCCAAGTGGCAACGCCAATAGCGAAGAAAGGGACTATAAAAAAACAAACCTGCACTAATACTACCTCCTTTTTATGTATCATGTTCGGAACGAAGTTGAGATAGATGTGTTTTACCGATCAATGATCGATTATGAATAAGCTTCTGGTGATATTAATGAATAATAGAGAAAGAAATATTTCAAATGTAAATTATTGCTTCAACGTTTTTGCCGGCAGACCAGATATTGTTACTCCTGAGCCATTGAAACTCTTTCTTTTTGATTCAAACACACTAAGCTTCAGGATGAAGCTGACAAAGGTGTTAGTCCAAATTCAGCGCTTATAAATACCTTTTAGAGATTTTATAGCCTCCATAGTTGTTTTAAGTCAGTTATTTATCGTAGAATTTCGCAGCCTGGATTCGTATATCGAATACTTTAATTGTTCTATTCTATAAAAGATTTAAAGTTATTAACTTTAGCTGGCCTGTTTAACCTACCGATGGAACAAAATAACTATGATACTCACCTTAAGGTATTATGCGCATCGCATTATCAAATGATGGTAATTAGGAAAAATTTAAAATACCTGCAGTCAGAAATTGAATTGAAAAAATGGGTTGAAAATAACAACCCTTCCTTTTTTCTTCCTAAGACCATTTTCAGCATTCATATAAATCGGGATAGGCAAAATTACCGGCCATAAGTAACATCAGATTTTAATAATAACCAAACTCAGACACTATGAAACAAAAGTTCCTTGCACTGTCCGCTTATTTGGCAATCACAGTTATTATGCTCCTGTCTTCGTGTAAAAAAGGAGACACTGGTCCCGCAGGTGATACGGGTCAGCCTGGCCCGGCGGGTAGTGCCAACGTTATTTATTCCCCATGGTTTAATGTAGACTATAATGCTGTCACGGAGGGAAGTGATACAGTAAGGTTTGTTGCTTATTTTTCCGTACCCAAATTGGTTGATTCCATTATATCAAAAGGGGAAATAAAAGTATATTTTAATCTCCAAACCCCTTCCAACCCTGATGTCGTGCCACTTCCGTATTTCGATCCTATTTATTTTGATCCACCAGTCGTGCTAAACCCTGACTTTGTTCCAGGAAAAATAACTCTAACATCCAATTATAACATGGGGACGTTTGACGAAAATGGGGAGAAACGTTACCAGTACAGGTATATTCTTATACCAGGCGGTATTACTGCCGGAAGACCAGCCACGGGAGGGAAGACAATTGATTGGAATAACTACAAAGAAGTACAGGCATACCTGGGGTTAGAAGATTAATTGACCCTTAAAATAATGGTTACGTATTAATATTAACAAAGCCGGTCTCATTATGTATTCGACCATGTTACGACCAACATCATTGGGCAGGATGCAAAGGGAATTGTAATACAGCTAAAGAACGAAACTATCCATGATGCCAACGTGCCGGTGTTTACCGAAACCAGTATACAGGCAGCAAAAGCCATTGGGCTAAAACAATTTTCTCAGGTGGTCGAAAGTAACAGTGAAGGCAGGCAAGAGCATTAAGTTGTTGATTGGTAAAAATGGTAAAGTAACCTCGTTACGCTAAGACGGAAGCATTTATTTTTTTATAGTTAATTTGCCGGATGACTTACAAAAAAATACATACTGTAGCTGCCCTTTGCTTGTTGAGGGCCGGAATTCCGACCCGGGCTTGGGTCGGCGCCAGGCTGGTGATCTTCCTTTTTTTTGCACTGATTTCTGTTTCCTTTCAGTCTCCTTCAAAGCAGGATGGTGAAAAGAAAGTGGAAAAGGTATTGTTGTTTTCCAAAACAAATGGATTTCGCCATGAAAGTATCGCGGCAGGGATTGCGGCTATCAGGAAAATAGGTGAGGAGCAACAGTTCACGGTTGACGCTACGGAAGATTCAACAGTTTTTACATACGGGCGGTTAAAGCAATATGCGGCCATTATTTTTTTAAATACGACCGGTGACGTTCTTGGTGCGGCGCAGGAAAAAGCATTACAGCAATATATTCAGCATGGAGGAGGCTTTGCAGGCATCCATGCTGCATCGGATTGTGAATACGGGTGGCCCTGGTATGTAAAGCTCATCGGGGGCAATTTTGAATCGCACCCTAAGCCTCAGCCGGCGAAATTGAAAGTGCCCGACAGGCAACATCCCGCTACCATTGCTTTACCTGATGTGTGGGAGCGGACGGATGAATGGTACAATTTTAAAAATCTCAACCCGGATGTGCATGTGCTGTTGGAAATTGATGAGACTTCTTATACGGGAGGCAAAAACGGCCCGCATCATCCGATGGCATGGTGGCATGCTTACGATGGGGGTAGGGTATTTTATACAGCATTGGGGCATACAAATGAGTCTTATGCCGAACCGTTATTTACTCAACACCTGGCAGGAGGGATTCGATACGCAATGGGAAGAAAATAGGTGGCCGGCTGTCCGCGCAATAACTCATTATTAAGCCAATGAATATTTCCAGGAAAAGGAATCGTCATTTTTTTACATGTATTCCTTATTCTTGTTCCTGTTTGTAGGTGTTAGTAGCAGTGCAAATACGACAGGGTAAATAAAAAAGCCTTGCAAGTAAATCACTTACAAGGCTTAGGTGTGCCCGGGACTGGATTCCCAACCCCTTGACAGTAATGCCTTTGCAAATGATTTGTGTCAAATTTGTGTCGCGATCTAAATTGGCCTCAGTTTCATTCTTTCTCCCGCTTCCTATTTATCTATATAAAACTAAAAAATAAATTTTTAACCGACAAAATGTTACCGGATTACTCATCGATAGTTTCAGGATCGCTGGAAGGACGGAAGTCATACATGGTCGATAATCAATAAGCACGAATCTTTGCTTTTTGATAAGTATTTTTATTTAACCTCGCCTGATATTTTTAGATTTGGAGAGCTATCACAATTAGAGAATAATAGTTATCGTATTAAATTCCCTATTGATTTTGCGGAATTAAACTTATAGGTTTAAAATAATATAGATAATTAAAGGTGTACGTTGATTTTTTAAAAATCAACGCATCAGTCCGGAGTATTCCAATTTCTAAGACCACATGAGGTGATAAAAAAATGGGGGGTTTTTTTTTCGGGGCTTGAGCGACAAAAATACCTTCAGTGGGAAGGATATCCTTCCCATGAGTGAACATGCAATTTCATAAAGAGCCGAAGGTTCCGTTCGTTCCAAGGTTGATGTTGAAATAGACTGGGAAAGTATCAATGAATCATTCAAAAAGGAACAAAGGAAATCAAGGCGCCGTTTACCTTTGGAAGAAGCACCAGTTTTTAGTAATAATAAAAGTCATTAAAGTCTGCCTGGTTTGTAGTCGAATCGATAATGCTGATCGGATTAATGGGGTCTGGAAAGCCTATTCTTTTGTTTTACATATTTCAACAATAATCAAATAGCGCCGCCGGCGCGCAGTTGCTGCTCTAGTGTTCTTTCCGAATTATCAAATCCGTCAGTTCCGGGGTATCGGTCATTCGCCCCATTTCCGACCGCACAATCATTACCACGTCTTTATTTACCTGCAAATAGGTTTGCAGCACATCGCCTGGCACGACGCTGAAAAAGGATGGAAGGTCTTTGTAGGAAGCCTGTTCCCGGGGCCAGTGCTTCATGATCGTTAATGATTTCGCCGCAGAATGCCTTGATCTCAATTTTTTCTGATCGGAATTGTCGGCTACCATGCCGACAAATTCGCCGCTGGATAAGGAGAAACTGCCATCATCGAGCCGTACCGATAGAAGATGGACGGCTTGGTTAATTGGTAAGTAAAAAAAGATAAATTGATATAACAACTGTGTTCTTTATACCGATTAAATTTACTTGGGTACTTCTCCCAAGTGGAAATTCTATTTAGTGATCACTTTTATAATACAGTTAAATCTTTAAATGAGACTGTTGTTCCGATTATTTATATTGCCGGTAAAATATCCAAGTAGTTTGCCTTTTAGTATTTCACTTTCTATGCAATTCAAAATACAATTAATAGCTCTTCAAAACCTACGCATTACTAACGAGTATGGAACCAAAACAATATTCAGTCAAAGGTCACATTGTGAATCTTGCAGCAATTGGTATATCAAATTTAACAGTACAGGCCTTCGATGCAGATTTTATTAGAAAGGATGATTGTCTGGGCTTTGCGATAACAGATGCCAATGGATATTTTGAAATAAATTTTAATAGTGAATATTTTATCCAAAGGTTATCGACATTGAATTTTGAAAAAAACCCGATATCTATTTCAAAATATTTAAGGACGGGACACTTTTAAAAAATACGGTTTTTAAAAAACTAAAAAATTTTAATTACCTGGAAAAACCTGTAAACATAGTCCTTAATACGGGTCTGACCCGAAGACTTCCCATATAATTAGAAATAATTGACACGATATTAAAGAGACAAATCTGCTGTATGTCCAAATTAGAGGACGAAATTGATCAATGCAAATTGAAATCAGTCAACTGAAAGTAAGGTTAAGGAAGCGATTCATGAAGGGCAAATCTTTTGAGAAGTAAAGAAAATTACCCTGCAAATCAGAGAACTTGAAAAGAATCTTGCATTCTGTATAAATGCAGGTAAACCGTGTAGCTAATAGGTGCAGGAATTTCGGGCCGGGGAACGAGTTAGGTTTTTAATAGCAGCAAAGTCCATCTGTTTAAGGTTACTCATAGCTCTCATTCACGAATCATAATTCAACAAATAACATAAGGTATATTAACGCAAATAGGGGGCGTCTGCAACATATCCGCCGCCTTCTCCCTCAACAGGTTTGTTAACAGGGCGGACCAATTTAATTGCAAAATCAATAGTGGCCAGTTAGAGGAACTTAACAGCTAAGCACATAAACTGATAATTTACCTGCTTTGCAAAGTCACCGACTTGATAATTTTATCCTGTACTCATTCTGTTCAGGGAGAATCCAATACTTGATTTTTACCTTACTGCTCGTGTGGTCGCGATTATTAAAGGGTTAGGAGTCTTTCCGAATTATCAAATCCGTCAATTCCGGGGTATCGAGCATTCGCTCCATTTCCGACCGTACAATCATTACCACATCTTTCTTTACCTGCAAATAGGTTTTCAGCACATCGCCAGGCACGACGTTGAAAAAGGATGGAAGGTCTTTGTAGGAAGCCTGTTCCCGGGCCAGTGCTTCATGATCGTTAATTATTTCGGCGCAAAATGCCTTGAGCTCAATTTTCTGATCGGGATTGTCAGCTACCATGCCTACAAATTCACCGCTGGATAACGAGGCTATTTTATTGACGGGAATTGCCATATCCAATTGTTTGGATTTGGTAATTGAAGTGTCGTTTCGATTGATGGCAATACTCTGGCGGTCCTGCAAAATTTTTCCAAATCTTTCTGATAGTTGTTTGGCTGTTTCCCCGCTGACCTGGCCGCTGATGATGTTGCCTGCGATATTCATGATGACTTCTGCCTGTTCCTTCCCGTAATGCAATTTTAACTGGCTGGCATCCTGCACGGCCAACGTGGTGGCAACTTTATTTGACCTGGCCGTTGCGATCAGGTTATCCATCCCATTGAAATAAATAGTGGGAAATTCATCGAACAGGAGACTGCTTTTATTGCAGTTCTTTTTGTTCATTACCCTTGTGATCGCCGTTATATAAAGCGATAGTACCGCACCATATGTTTGTGTCTTTTGCGGGTTATTGCCCACACAAACAATCTTGGGTTGTCTGGGATTATTGATGTCCAGCGTAAAGTCATTGCCGGAAAGTATGTAGTACAATTTCTCCGACGATAGTTTACTGAGGCTGATCTTGGCGCTGGCTATCTGTCCTTCCAGCTGTTCCTTCGCATCATTGAGATAAGCCATTACAAATGGATTTACCAATACCTCAATCTGCGGTTCTGCTCTTAGTATAGAAAATAATTTGGCGTATTCTACCTGCGCCAGCTCGATCACATGGGGGAGGGTGCAGTATTTGCCATTCTTGTATGTACACAAAAACCATATCAGGGCCGTTACAAAATTGATTGGCGACTCTACAAAGAAGTCTCCCTGTTTTTTGATCCACTCCCTGTTTAGGCCCAGCATGATCGTTCGCGATGATTCCGCTGCATCCGTAATATCGTGCATGGTGGAAACGTCCAGGGGATTGCACCGGTGGGATCGATTCAGTTCATCAAAGTTGATTACGTAGAAGTTAGGTGCGACTGTATAACGATGTTTATTGCGCAGGTATTGGTTGTAAGCGATCTTCGTGAGGTCGTCGAATTTAAAATCATATACAAACATGCTGAACCCTTTTTGGATGTGCTGTTTGATGATATGCTGAATGATAAAATAAGATTTGCCGCTTCCCGGAGAGCCCATTACCAACAAGGCACGAAAGGGATTAATGATGTTGATCCAGCTCCGCCGAAAGCGGCCCTTTAAATTATACCTGGCCGGCAGATTGATGGAGTATTCGTTATTCAACAACCGTTCTTCCTGGGGAAAGGTTTCGTTGAAGGTATTGAAGACGCTGTTATTTAACCGGAACCTGATGATTCTTGAGAGAAATGTTCCACCCGTTAATACCAAAATATATCCTGTAATCGTAACGACCATATAAGCAATAGATACATACTGTTTGTCTAATTTTAGTTTCAATGCCAGGTAGCTAAAAAAATATAGCATCAATCCGGTTATGATATACGCCAATGCTGTTTTATACCCGAGCTTCTCATCCTTGCGGCCCCTTGCTCCCAACAGCGAAATGATCAGCATGATCAGGGAAATCGCTTTCGACTTATGAAAGGCGCTGAACAAACCTGTATTATAAACATTTTGTAGCAGGCGGTCAGTTATCTCCGAGCGCCATTCCCGCTGCTTAAAAGCTTCATAGCAGTAATAGTAAAAGTGCAATAACAAGATTGCCATACTGATCATTCTCGTCAGGTCGAGGATCTTTCTCAAACTTTGTTCGTTCTCGCCGGTATGCATGATTTTTTAATTGTTTATTGCGCGGATCTCCGCTTTTTCTTTTTCCGTTTTTTTAATTCATATGGCACGTAAAGCCACTCCTCAGTGGGATTCATTATTTCTTCCACGATGCGGGGTAGACTCAATTCGGTTTGCTTTTCTTTAGCCGTTGCCCGTTCAATCGTGCTGGCTTCGGCATTAGTTGCATCAACAGGCTTTTGGGGTTGGGTCACTATTTGCGTGATGCCGAATTTTTCGAGGATGGCTTTGGCACTGTATTGTTTGCCAATATCACTGCCATTAAAAACTGTCTTTGTATTATGATCGATGTAGGTCAATCCATACACAATCCCGTTTTCATTTTGCCTGATCGCAAGGCTGATCTTTTCTTTTTCCAGTGCCAATTTGAAAGCCTGTAAATTTTTTGGCGGACTTACCATGATCCAGTCAATGGCTAACCTTACATTCTTTCTGCACTCCTGTTTTGCGATTTCATTTTCGGTAAACTTTGATTCGAGAAAAGCAAGCGTTGGTTTACTATAGATTGAACTCGCTTTGATCGGTACGCCAATCTTGTTGCCTTTTTCATCAAGCACCCTGTATAACAGCCCGCGCTTTTGAAATATGATTCCCTGCTCACACCCACGGTCGGCCATCACATTGTATAATTTCAACACTGCATTCAATTCGGCGAGGGAAGCATATTTATAGGTTGGAAGGACGGCATCCAGGACATTCGTAATGGCTCGTTTGGTCGGAGACTTTCCGTACTTCACCCGTTCCACGTTTACCGGGTTTATTTCTTTGTTTTGATCGGCCTGCTGTTCTGCTCTTACCAGCTTGTAAGCGATTTCAATTTCCTTCCTGGCTTTAGTTGATTCATTTTTCCCCAGGTTATGCAGGGAAATTCTTTTCCCGTCTTTTTGAATGTTGGTCGAGACAATATGGACATGCGGATGTCCCGCATCGTGGTGCTGATACACCAGGTAGGGCTGCGCCCCGAATCCAATTTTTTCCATATATACCGTCGCAATTTCCACCAGCTTTTCCCGCCCAATCTTTTCATTCAATCCGAAATTGAGCGAAATGTGTATGGTATTGGTCGCTGCTCTTTTATTCAACGCCATCAAACTTTCAAACCGTTTGAGTTTTTCATAGAAATTCAACTGCTCCGCTTCTTTTAAAAAATTATGTGCATAGATGCAATCAGCCACGCCTTCCTTGCTTTTTTGTTCATTATAATTCAGCGCTCTTTGGATGCTGCCGGGTATGGTTATTTTTGCGACCATTGCTCATAGATTTGATTCATCTTTCCGGTGATCTCTTCCAACTTTTTCATGAAGGCTTTTTTGCCCGCTTCATTGACAATTGCCCACGCGTTTATTTCGGCAACATGGTCCAATGTGTGCAACTTATGCACGGCCTGGTTGAAGTTGTTTCCAATGGCATTCAATTCTTTTTTTAACAGGATCATTTCTTCCAGAAAATCATCGGCCGACTGGTTTCGATAAAGAATATGTACCGGCTCCTTTAAAAGGACGTCTCTTGCATATTCACTGAGTGCATTGCAGGTGCTACGGGAGTAAAACTGGTTGAGCTTTTTTTCTTCCGTTTCATTTAGCCGGATGGTTAACCACCTGGAGCGGATTTGTTTTTTTTCTCTCATCGCTTTTCATTTTCACATCTTGTACTCTTCGCCCCGCAACGACTCCGGAGTGCAGGGCAAGATGCCCCAAACGTGCAACGTTTGTACATCTTGCCGGTCGAGATTAAGCAACCTGGGGTTTTATAAAGTTAGTCGTTGGGAGTGCCGCAAAAAATACCTGTTCAAATTCTGAAGTGGCTTAAGTGAGGTATCTGCAATAGATTTGTCATGACAAATTTTTTTCAATATTAAATGTGCGTGATATGAGTAATGTGACTACTGCAAAACAGGAAAAAGCAAAAGTCTTCCAGACGGTATTCAGCAGCCCGGGCATGAGTGAGAAATGCAAGATCAACCTGGTGGTCAGCCGGCAAAATATTTTGCTGCTGAGCCGGCTTATTGAAGCGGGTTTGTTAGCGGATAAAAACCGGCTCGATGATGAAATTATCGCGGCCCTGCCGGATGGCTCTTTGGAAGATTTTAAAGTCATTCATGAAGAGATTTTGCGCAAAGGTGATCTCGCTGAGTTTTATCAGCATTTAAGATCTCTTTAGCTTGTGCTGTTAAAGCATAATTTCAACTATATGTCCGGTTACTATTAATAAATATAAAGCGCTTTTTGATTTGTCTGTGTGGTTGATCCGGCCCGGGATCAAGATCCCGGTTTTTCATAAATCATAGCCAGTTTCGAAATAAGCAGCACTAAGCGCATAGGCATTTATAAAGCTGGCTTCGTTTTTTGTTTAATTTTAAAATTTTAAAATATTGTCAATGCAATCTATAAAGTTGACCGGCCTGGCTTGTTTATTGTTTTTTATAAGCAGGCATTCAATCGCCCAGTCAGAATATAAGACTGATGTCTGTATTTATGGCGGTACGTCGGCAGGAGTCATCGCAGCTTATACCGCAGCGAAGATGGGCAAAACCGTCCTTCTTATAGAACCAGGACATCATTTAGGCGGACTTTCCTCAGGTGGGTTGGGTTATACCGATATCGGTAATAAGTACGCCATCACAGGGCTGGCACTTGATTTTTACAGGAAGATTGGTAGTTATTATGGAAAGTTTGAACAATGGATTTTTGAACCTCATGTAGCGGAGAACATTTTCAATAATTACATAAAAAAAGCAAAAGTTCCGGTTCTTTATAATTACAGGATCACCGGTGTTGGAAAAAATAATAGCTATATAAGGGAGATAACTGTTGAACATTCTGATCAGCCTTCGCCATCCTCAAATAAGATTATCGCTGCCAAAATGTTTATCGATTGCAGCTATGAAGGGGATCTGATGGCGAAAGCGGGTGTCTCCTATACAGTCGGAAGAGAACCGAACAGCCTGTATAATGAAACATATAATGGAGTACAGTTGAGAGATAAACATCAGTTCCCTGACGGCATTGACCCATATAAGATACCCGGAAAACCGGAAAGCGGTTTGTTATGGGGGATCAGTACAGAACAGCTGGCCCCCCAGGGAACGGGTGATAAAAAAGTGCAGGCTTATAATTTCAGGATATGCCTTACTGATAAGCCAGAGAATTTAATTCCCATAACCAGACCTGCGAATTATGATTCGTCGAAGTATGAACTCCTGCTTCGTTCTCTTGAAAAGAAACCTGCAAAAGACCTTTGGGGATTTCTCAAGTTTGACCTGATGCCTAACAGTAAAACCGACATCAATAACAACGGTCCCTTTTCAACGGATATGATTGGTGAAAATTATGATTACCCCGAAGCGGATTATGCATCCCGTAAACGGATTATTCAAAAGCACGAGGACTATGTAAAAGGATTTTTATATTTCATCGGTCATGACGAAAGAATGCCAGCTCATTTGCGGACGGAAATGTTAAAGTGGGGATTTCCTAAAGATGAATATACGGATAACGGCAACTGGTCGCCGCAAATCTATGTTCGGGAAGCAAGAAGAATGAAAGGAGCCTATGTTATGACGCAAGCCAATTGTGAAGGTCGTGAAGTCGTAAGTGACGGCATCGCGATGGCGGCTTACACTATGGATTCGCATAATTGCCAGCGGATAGTTATAAACGGGATGGTAAAGAATGAAGGAGATGTGCAAATAGGGGGATTTGGGCCTTACCCAATTGCTTACCGGTCCATTATCCCTACGGAAAATGAGTGCCGTAACATCCTGGTTCCGGTTTGTCTTTCTGCCAGTCACATCGCCTATGGATCTATCAGGATGGAACCTGTATTTATGGCACTGGCACAGTCATCAGCCGTTGCGGCAGTATTGGCCATACAATCAAATGCACCTGTTCAGCATGTTTCCGCCAAACAAATTCAGTCGGTACTCCGGTCCAATCCGCTGGCCGATAACAGTACCGCAGAAATTGTAGTGGATAATGATGATAAAAATAATGTCCGGGTAAAGGGGAACTGGACGGTTGTTAAAAATTCCGGGTATGGTCCTTCCTTGCTTGTTTCTGAAAAAGATGATGATGAAAAGACAGTGCAGTTTACTGTGCCGTTAAAGGAAAGTGGACGATATAAGGTATATACCTACCTGCTTCCTAAATATCCGGGAATCGCTTCAGAAATTCATGTCTCGGTTTTCGATGGTAACAAATCTAAGTCCGTCGTCGTAACACCGGCGAACATAGAAGTCAGGGGACAAACCAGCGGAGAATGGGTATATATTGGCCAGTTTAATTTTTCGGCAGACAAAAAAAGTTTTATACAGATCAGTCCCCAAAAAGGGGAGGGCGTTGCATTAGCTGACGCCATACTCTTACAACCCGATTCGGGGAAATAAGCCGCCATACCTCCAGGGGCTGGAATTCAAGAGCCGTGAGATTGCAGGAATTATTCTTCGGAGAATTATCGTAATCTGTCAACCAGGGTTGTTTATTATGATTTTTAAAACGCAGACATTCTCATTTGCGTAAACCATGCGAGCTATGTTCATACCTGCTTCCAATGGCCTTTTTATGAGTGCAAGTTGTTGAGGAACTCAGTATCAAACGTCACCAATGTATAAGGAAGGGCGACATCTTAAAAGATAACATTGCACTCCGGTTGTACCGGTTTTATGTTCGTAATTTTAATCTTAAAGAATAAACATATGGCAAGAGCAGCTCTTCTCTTTAATGGAATTGGTTTTTCCTTTCAAGTCGAGGAACGGGCGTTTAGCTGGGCCAAACAAAATAATGGTTCGCTTGTAGCGCTTTTTCTAAAAGCAAAGCATGTGGCCAGAGAAGGATATATTTTTCCAAGTGACCTGGATGAAGCACAAAACCTTCAAAATAACGAGGACGCCGATGCTGCCAGTATGCGGGTGATTTATAGTAATATAACCATGCTTGAGCATAATGCAAGCAGTAAACATATTAACTTAACGACACAATTGATGAGCGACCCGTCGGAAGAGCAAATACTACAGCACATATCCGGTTGCGAGTGCCTGTTTATGGATGACAAATTTGATCAACCAGGGATTCTGAGAGTTGAAGGCACTCATCTGGAAAAACTGCTGAAAAAAATCCAGCTACCAATAGTTAAGGTACCAGTTTAAAATTGCCTTTAGTATGGGACAGCGTTTTAGATGGATCCACATATTACTAATACCTGTTTTTATCTTTCTTATATCGTGTTTTAAACAGTATAAGGGCCGCATCAGCATTGATGGATCCAGTTCTGTTTATCCTATTACCGAAGCTGTTGCTGAAGAATACAGGATTAGTCATGAAGATATACGTGTGACAGTAGGTGTATCCGGCACAGGCGGCGGGTTTAATAAATTTGCGCGGGGAGAAATTGATATCAGCAATGCTTCCCGTCCTATTAAAGAACCTGAGATCAGAGCCTGTGCAGAGAATAATATCGCCTTTATCGAAATCCCTGTTGCCTATGATGGGTTGGCTGTTGTGATCAGCCCGGCCAATGAATTTGTGGATTATCTCACGGTTGATGAATTAAAAAAGATGTGGGAGCCGGCTGCGCAGCAGAAAATAATATCCTGGCATCAAATAAGAGCAACCTTTCCTGATGTACCGCTGAGATTATACGGAGCAGGTACTTCCTCCGGCACGTATGACTATTTTACAGAGGCTATTGTAGGCAAAGCAAAATCATCCAGGGGAGATTATACTGCAAGTGAAGATGATAATGTGCTGGTACAGGGTGTTTCAACAGATAAGGGCGCACTGGGTTTTTTTGGACTTGCTTACTACGTGGAAAATAAAAATAAATTAAAATTGGTCGGTATTGATGCCGGAAACGGGAGAGGCCCGGTATATCCCGCTGATTCAACAGTACGAACAGGTACTTATGCCCCCTTGTCAAGACCTGAATTTATTTATATAAATGCCCGGTCTGCCAACTCAGTCGTAACCCAGGATTTCGTGCGATTTTATTTGGAAAATGCACCAAAACTGGTGGAGGAGATAGGGTATGTCTCCTTGCCCGATGAAGCTTACAAGCTTAGCTATCAGCGGTTTTTACAAAAGAAAACAGGCTCAATGTTTGCAAATAAATCAACTGTCGGCGCAGATTTAGTCAAATTGATGAAAGAAGATTTATGACATGACGTATGCGGAGAAAAGAAAAAATGATCGAAATAGTAATGATGTGTTGCAGCTTTGTAACAGTCCTTACAACCATCGGGATCATTGCTATCTTAACGATTGAATCAGTCAAATTCTTTTCTGAAGTTTCAATTGGGGACTTTGTTACAGATAAACAGTGGACGCCTCTTTTTACGGAAAAGCATTTCGGTATATTGCCGCTTCTTTCAGGAACATTATTGACCACAACCATTGCTATTTTTCTTGCAGTCCCCCTGGGGTTAATAATTGCGGTCTATTTAAATGAATATGCATCGCCGCGATTAACTTCGGTAGTCAAGCCTGTCCTGGAGGTATTAGCAGCTGTACCCACAGTGGTGTACGGCTTTTTTGCATTACAGTTTGTCACCCCACTATTACAAAAAATTATTCCCGGTCTTAACGGATTCAATGCGCTTTCACCTGGTTTGGTTATGGGGGTTATGATAATCCCCTATATCACCTCATTAAGTGAAGATGCATTGAGAGCGGTCCCACGTTCTTTAAGGGAAGCCTCGTACGGAATAGGAGCCACTAAATTCCAGACAGCATTCAACGTAATGTTGCCGGCCGCATCTTCAGGTATCATCGTTTCTGTTATATTGGCTATCTCAAGGGCGTTGGGCGAAACCATGATCGTAGCGATCGCAGCAGGTCAGGAACCGAAACTTACTTTTAATCCCAAAGAATCGGTTGAGACCATTACCACCTATATTGTGCAGGTCAGCATGGGAGATGTTCCCCGGGATTCACTGGAATACAAAACTATCTATGCTGCGGGGCTTACATTATTTGTATTCACGTTTATCCTCAATAATATCAGCTTTTGGATACGGAAAAGATTTCAAAACAAATATGAATGAGCAGTAAATCTCATATAAGAGCTAAATTAACTGATACGGTATTTAAATATATCGCTTTAGTTTTTACGGTATTTGCGCTGGGAATACTGGTGGTTTTGCTGATTGATATTTTCTCCAAAGGAATGACAAGGATCAATTGGGATTTTTTCCAAAACCTGCCATCACGTCACGCGGAAAAATCCGGGATCAGGACAGCACTGGCCGGCATGTTGTCCTTATTATTTTTTACGGTGATCATTGCGTTACCGATTGGCATTTTTGCAGGTATTTATTTACAGGAGTACGGAAAGAAAAATCGCCTGGCGAAATTCATTGAGATAAATATCGCTAACCTGGCCGGCGTACCTTCTGTGATTTACGGAATACTGGGGCTGACACTATTTGTACGGATTTTGAAATTAGGTAATAGTCTTATCGCCGGAGCTCTGACGCTCAGTCTGCTGATCCTTCCTGTTATTATCGTTGCAACCCGGGAAGCGATCAGGGCGGTACCTGATTCATTGCGGGAAGCTTCGTATGGTATGGGTGCTACAAAATGGCAAACAACAAGCAGGGTAGTGGTTCCTTCAGCTTTAGGCGGTATACTGACCGGTATTATTTTAGCTGTATCACGGGCTATCGGTGAAACGGCTCCACTGCTGGTAATAGGAGCATTAGTATATGTTCCTTTTATTCCTGAAGGCCCCCGGGACCAGTTTACGACCCTGCCCATACAGGTCTTTAACTGGACATCGCGTCCGCAGGCTGCTTTTATCGTCAATGCAGCAGCAGGCATCATTGTTCTTTTAGTTATTACTTTTTTGTTAAATGGTATAGCTATAAATATCCGGAATAAATGGTACAAAAAAATAAGGTATTAAAATGTTTAAACTGGAAACAAGAAACGCAAATCTTTGGTATGGAGAGAAACAAGCCTTAAAAAATATTTCAATAGGGATTGAGGCCAATACCGTAACAGCATTTATTGGTCCTTCCGGGTGCGGAAAATCCACTTTGCTCCGGTGTTTCAACCGTATGAATGACCTGATTGAAAATACAACGATTAAAGGGGAATTTTTGTTAGATGATAAAGATATTTATTCTGCTATGGACGTTTATGAATTAAGAAAGAAAATAGGTATGGTGTTTCAAAAACCAAATCCTTTTCCCAAGTCTATTTTTGATAACGTGGCGTATGGTTTGCGCATTATGGGAGAAAAAAATAAAACAGCGATTAAAGATAAAGTAGAGCTTTCCTTAAAAAATGCCGCGTTATGGGAAGAAGTCAGTGGAATGCTGAATAAATCCGCCTTATCGTTATCAGGTGGACAACAGCAACGGCTTTGTATTGCCAGGACATTGGCCACGGAGCCCACAGTAGTTCTTATGGATGAGCCGGCTTCAGCACTCGATCCCATTTCAACCTCAAAAATTGAAGACCTTATTTATGAGCTGAAGCAAAACTTCACGATTGTTATTGTAACACATAATATGCAACAGGCAGCACGGATCAGTAATAAAACCGCTTTTTTTTACCTGGGTGAGTTGATTGAATTTGATGATACAAAAAAGATATTTACTAACCCGCAAAAGGAGCGAACCGAAAATTATGTAACAGGCCGTTTTGGCTAAACTATTTTTATGACACGTCTACAGGAAGAATTGAATAAACTTAGAGAAAGTCTGTCCGATATGGCAGTACTCGTAAAGAAGCAGCTTGAAAAAAGTGTAAGATCGCTTTTAGAGGAAGATGAAGATCTGGCTAATGAAGTTGTCGTTAATGAAAAAAGGGTCAATGCCATGGAATTAAACATTGACCGGGAATGCGAGCATATTTTCGCGTTGCTGAACCCTGTGGCGCATGATATGCGATTCGTTTTTTCAACATTAAAAATCAATGCCGATCTGGAACGAATTGGCGATTACGCGGAAGGTATTGCCAAACTTGTTGTTTTGGGAAAAAAATCATTTGACATTAATCTGATTGACAAAATAAGACTTAAAGAAATGTTTGCTACTTCCTTACTGATGATGGAAGACGTGAAGAAGGCTTATTGCGAGGACGACACAAAGATAGCACGGTCTGTTTTTGCCAAAGACTTAGAACTAAACGAGATAAACAGGAATGCTTCCAACGTAGCAGAAGAGTATATAAAAAACAATCTTGACAGGATTCAACAGGCTTTGCTGCTGATTTCTATTATCAGGAAATTAGAACGTGTAGGTGATCATATAACCAACGTCGCCGAAGAAGTTATTTTCTATAAAGAAGCAAAGGTATTAAGGCATCTTAAAAAAAGAGAGGATGACCACAAGGAAAATCACTGAAGCCTATTGAAATAATTTATTGCCATTTGCATGGGCCGGAACGTGTATCTGGCTAAATGCATATACATGATGCCTGGACAATTTGTTTACAGGTATTGGCCCGACGCCACCATTCGCGTCAGCTTTCACTTACCGAAAAAACAGCCCTAGAAGAAGTGTATACTTCTTTTTTCCATCAGGCATACTAGCGGTGCTGAAAAAAATACCAGCGGCTATAGGGAGTATTTTTATAGGGCTTATTATTCAGCAATACCAGTTGTTCCTGCATCGCTGCATTAAGCGCTGACAGGCTGGTAAAGTCGCGATTACGTAAAGGCCCATAGATATGATTGTACACAATGTTAACGGCCCGTTCCACCATTGCTTTGTCACGCGGACTATACGGACGGGTAACAGTGAAAGTGGTGCCATAGTGTTCACTGAGCTGGTCGATCGACGCGTTTAACAGCCGTCTTTAAATTATCACAAACAATGGTAGCAGGTACGCCCCCATAAAACTTCAGCATAGCGTTAATCGAGTGCGTGAAGTCGCTTGTTTGCTGCGAGTGTACAGCCTGGCAAAAAATAAGACCGCTAAACGGCAGAATAGCGACAAACACTTCACATGGGATCTGCTCACCGGTAGAAGGATCAATGTAGTGTTGTTTTTTACCAGCAAAATCAATCATGATCATGTCTGAAGCCTGATATTCCAGGTGCATCGACAGATCACGATTTTTCAGATACTGATTTAAATGGTGACAATACCGGCTGTAACTATAGCCATCAGGATGCTGAGACAGGTATTCCTGCCATAGCAACTGCCGCGTAACACCGGTCTTTGACAGTTCAGCCGGCATAGCAAAAAATTGTTTGTTGACAACATGCCTTTTATTAACGTTATTCGATGGGTTTTCTGGAAAGTATAAAATACATAACAGGGCAAAACACAAAGATTGCGGTAGAGAAATAAATGCTGAAATAACTTAAGGGAATGCTTGTGAAATATAAAGTGCATGTCAACCAATTCAACCAATGAATTGAAGATTTTAATTTTATTCTTGATTTCCTGGCATTTTGATCCTGCAGCAATGAGTATAGGAAAGAGACAAGACCTAACACCAAACCATAAAAAATATGACTTGGTCTTTCGTGAAAATGTTCACTGAGCGGAGCGGTTGCTAGTGGAATTAACGATGTGGCAAACAGTAAAAAAAAGTTTATCCAAACTACACTAAGGCTTATTCTTACTGTATGAACAAAAATATGATGATGACTTAACCATAAAAATGGCTATTGTAACAAAACTTCCGGCGTAAACTAAAATTTGTTGTAAAATCTTTGGAGTATTCTCCATTGTCAGTTCAGGTATTTTTATTTCTAATACCAACAGCGTCACAATTATTGCTAACACTGCATCGGTGATAGCATCAAGGCGTTCTTTTTTCATTGTTGGATATTTAAAAATAAAATAAGAACGGACGCCGTCTAACGATAGCGCCCGTTTCCTAACTCCGATAATGAACGCTTTGCAAAATCAACGAAGTGATTTGAATCCTTCCCGGATATCCTGAACCAAGAGTTCTGGCTGCTCCCAGGCAGCGAAGTGACCACCCTTGTTATGTTTCTTGTAATAGATCATTTTGGGATATGCTTTTTCAGCCCAACTACGGGGAACTGGACAAAGTTCGTCAGGAAACACGCTTACGACAACAGGAACGTTTACGCCTAAAGGACTCAAAAAGGCATACTTGTTCTCCCAATAAAGACGGTACCCGGATATAGCTGTATTAGTAAACCAGCAAAGGGTAATGTTGTCAAGCACATCATCCCGCGTCATCCCTTCAGACTTTCCTTCAAACAGACGTGAAACGAGTGCTAAGCTAGGCTGATCGTGGTCAATAAATATAGCGGCAAGACCGGTGGGTGAATCAGCCGTTCCGATTAACGTTTGTGGTCGGCTTCCCATAATAAAGGCGTAAGAGGCATGCTTGTATGAAAATATCAATTTATAATAGGCATGTTTTTCTTCAGCTGAAAGCCCTGATGGTGCCGGCCCTCCTGTCCAAGCCAACTTGTCAAGCTCAGATGGAACAGCGCACGGAAAATTTGTTACCATTCCTATTGCCCTTCAAAAATCATGTTGATTCTTTTTTAATTCCATTTTCATCACCAAAAAGCATCTGTCCGAATCAATAAAAAGATTAGACCTTACAATGCATTAGGTTAATTGAATGTAAAAATAGAAGGGAATACATCAAATGCATTTCCCTTCACTTAAATTAACGAAGTGATTTAAATGCCGCACGCAATTCATCCGCAAATAACTCAGGATACTCCCACATTGCGAAGTGACCGCCACGGTCGGCGTCATTAAAATAAAGCAAGTTCTTAAAAGCTTTACGGGCCCATGATTCCTGTGCACGGAACACTTCGTCAGGAAACACGGTGATAGCAACAGGAATGTTAATCTGGTCGGTTTTCTGATCAGCGGCACTGATTAAACTCGTGTTACGGTTTTCCCAATAAATTCTCGATGATGAAGCTGCAGTATTCGTTAACCAATACAGCGTGAAATTGTCCAATACATCATCTATCGTCGGCGATTGTTTGGGGTCTTTGCCGAATGACCATTTATCGAACCCACCGTGTACGAGCATCCAACCAGCGAGCCCGGCCGGAGAGTCTGTAAGTCCGTAACTGACGGCCTGCGGCCTTGCACCCATCATAACCAGGTACGATAGTCCACCATGTTGAAGGAAAGTTCTTAAATCATTAACTGCTGCACGTTCTTTATCACTAAATCCAGCAGGTATAGGTGCTCCGCCGAGTACGGCACCCACATCATTTGTTAAGACTGCAGGCAGGTTGGTATGAATGCCAAGCAGTCCTTTCGGAGCTTGTCGTCCCATTGCCTGAACAACACCGGCACCCCAATCTCCTCCCTGCGCTACATAGCGATTGTATCCTAAACGCTTCATTAAAACGTCCCATGTACGACCAATACGTTCTAATCCCCAACCCGCTTCAGCCGGCTTTTCTGAAAATCCAAAACCCGGGATGGATGGGATCACCACATCGAATGCATCTTCAGCTTTGCCACCGAACTTTGTTGGATCTGTTAACGGACCAATTAATTTGATCTGTTCGAAAACCGAACCTGGCCATCCGTGCGTAATGATCAATGGCATTGCATTGTCATGCTTCGATCTGACATGAATGAAATGTACGTCCAGTCCGTCAATGTTTGTAGTGAATTGGGGAAATGAATTGAGTTTAGCTTCACCTTTGCGCCAATCATAGCCGGTACCCCAATACGTGACCAGTTCCTTTAGCTTTTCGAGTTGCACACCCTGCGAGTGATCTGTCACTGTTTCTTTATCAGGCCAGCGTGTAGCCAGAATACGTTTGCGAAGATCTTTAAGGTCTGCATTTGATATTTGCACTTTAAAAGATCTGATGCTTTCAGTTGATCCTTTATTTGCAAATGAAGTACCCTGCGCATCAGCAATTGTAGCTTGCGAAGCCAGTAAGCCACTAACCACTGCGCTGGCAAAAATGTTTTTTGTTTTTTTCATTGTTTAATAATTTATGAGTTTATGTTTATTCATAAAATTATTAGTGACAAATAGCTTTTGCCAAGGCTAAAACAATACAGGCGGACGAAGTCATTCCTGAGACAGTCAATATGGAGTTCGAAATGACCCGGCCTTTGCGCCTGTTTTGTTTACAAGAATGAGTAAAAGGAAAACTCTAATTGCAGTACAATGCATATTACAGGCGGCATTAAGCCCGTCCATTTTTTCAAGTGAAATGCATAGTTGGTTATGCCAACCTGAACTGTTGCGGAAGCGGTGATGATTTCGGTGAATATTATTGTTGGCCTTGATCCTTTACAGCAATTGGATCTTTTTTCGCCAGGCAGTTCACTAATACTTGAACTCTCGGTGCAATGAATAACATTGAAGGAACGACCAGCAAATAGGAAACCAACCAGGACTGTAACCAGGTTGGTACGAATTTCTCATTGAAACCTACGTTTATTGCTATAAGCACAAATGATATCATGAATGTAGTGATCAAGCCCATTATAAGCGCAAAAAGTATTTTCTGTTTCATTTTTATACCGGTCAATATTACTATGGATAAAAAATCCTATAGCTTTTGTCAATTGTTAAATAGAATTGTAAATCTATTTCCTAAATCATCCGTTAGTCAAGTATCCTATTGATGGAACGGACAGATTTGTTTTTAAAACAACCAATTTTGAAGCTGAATTTGTTATAAAGAACCGGGACCTTCATTTTTTATTATTTCCTTACAATAGGAACCGACCGTGCAATGCCAGTAACATAATAACCAGCTTTTTGAAGCGTGAGTTGAATGTCCTGAGCTTCTACAAACTGGTCTTCGACGATGAGCAGTTTTTTATTCATTTTTTTCTTAATTATTCGAAACAAATGACGTGGTTAATACATCGTGCTTTCTTATCTCTGCGTCATGTACAAATGATATTTTTATTTCAGTTCCGTTATTGTTCTCAATAGAAAAAGTTCCATTAAGATCTTCACTCAGGCCCTTCATCAAACTCATTCCAAGGGAACCTGTTTTCTTACAATCTGCATGCATACCAATCCCATTGTCGGAAATACTGAGTAAGTACTGATCTGCTGATGTATTGGATAGTGAAATAGAGATTACTCCATTCCTTCCATCAGGGAAAGCATATTTTATTGAATTGGTAATTGCTTCGTTCAGGATCAGACCGAGCGGAACAGCCTGGCTTACATCCATTTTAACTTGTTCAATTTCCAACTCAAAATGGATAAGTTGTGCTGTATCAAAACTGTTTTTGAGATAGGATACCAATTCACGGATATAAGACGACATATCAATGGAAGAAACATTTTCTGTACTATATAGCTTTTGATGAATAAGTGACATGGCATGCACCCTGTGCTGGCTGTCATGAATGGCAGTAAGTGCTGCATCATTATCAATATACATAGATTGGGAATTGAGAAGGCTCATTACGATTTGAAGGTTGTTTTTTACACGGTGATGGATTTCTTTTAAAAGCCATTCTTTTTCGTTCAACAAATGTTGTAAAGAAAAATTTTGTTCGTCGATCTCTATTTGATGAGCCTCCAGTTTTTTATTTGTTCGTTGTTTGAGTCTTATGTTACGCAGCAGCAAAACCAAAATGACAAGCAATAACCCGGTGCCCCCAATTATCCAATTGCGGGTAACTGTAGCTTGCGATAATTCGCTTTGCTGTATCTTACTTTCTTTTTCAAGAAGCTTGATATTTTGTTCTTTTTTTTCAGTTTCATATTTTACCTGCACCTCTCTTATTTGCCTTACCTTGGCTACATTAAAAATTGAATCATTTAATTGGTGATACTGGTTCAAATGTTTGATCGCTGAAACATAATTGCCAAGTGATGAGTCAGTTTTAAAAAGCATTAAACTGATTTCTTTAATAGTATTGACCGAATTATTAAGATGTGCTTCATCAAGAGCTATTCCAAAATGGAGCGCTGCTTTTGCAAATTGTTTTTTGCCAAAGTAGTACTGGCCAATATCGTACTCTACATCTCTTCTTATTTCATTGTTTTTACCAAGCAATGGTTCCAGGCTGATCATTTCCCGGTTATATTTATCTGCCATGGAATAATCGTGAACAGAATTATAGTAGTAAGCGAATGTTCTCGCCAGACTCGCTTTCCCATAGGGATCACCGGGCGGGTGTTTTTTTGAAAAATCAAGTAAAAACTTATGCGCTTCTCCCACTTTCTTTTCTTTGATAAGATTGCGAACAAAGAGTCCGGCTTCGCGTGTATAATAAAAATCAACCGGGTTCGGGTGATTTATCTTAAAAACTATTCTATGGTAGTCATTGCTTTTTTCAGGCTGCCCCAATTCATCATATAAATTAGCCACATGACTATAGAAAATTATTGCCCAGGTATCATCCGTTATCTTCATATTTTCAATTGTCAGCAAAGAATAATTAAGAGCTTTGTTATAATTGCCCTCGAGATGATTAGTTACGGAAAGCAAATTGTACAGGTAATGTATATCCTGGTAGCCGCCGGCTTTGTATTTTGCCAATACCTCAAATAATTCATTCTCGGCCAGATCGAGTTTTCCCTGTTTCATGTGTGTGTCGGCAATGTGTCTTTGGGTTTCTGCCTGCTTTTCTTTATTGTTCATCTGTCCGTACAGGGACAATATTTTTTCAAGACAATTTATTCTTGTCAATCCGATCGTATCCAATTCCTCGATATTCCATCCAAGTTCTCTCCAACGTTCAATCTGGTTATTTACAGACCCCGAATTGTTGATGTAGTCAGATGTTTTCATAAAGTACTTATGGGCCCGGGCTGTATCTCCGGCCCTGTAATAGCATTTTCCCAAAAAACAAAAAATTTCAGGTTTCCATTTTACTGAACGAATATTATCACTTATCTCATTTGCTTGCTCTAACAAAATGAGTACTGTGTCCACGCTTATACGGCTGTCATCATATTGAAAATAATAGTATAAGGACAGTTGCAATAGTAGTTGAAGCCTGGTACTATCAGGAATATTTTTTTGCAGGGCTGAAGTCAGAACAGATGGAGGTTGATCCGTTTTTAACTGCGCATGAGATCGGATCATTAGACAAAGCAGGCTACTTATGAAAAATAACTTCAACATGCCTTCATTTTATTATGAATCCATAAAAGAACTAGGTTTATAAAGGGTCTTGGTCGAAAAGAAGTTTACTAAAAAATTTGAGGCTGATCGTTGAATTCCAATCACAAAAGCTTAAGCCAATTTTTATGTTCCGGTGTACTTTCCGGCTGAAGGATTGATATTCTAAGTTACCATTTTATTTCGTGACATATTGAATTGCACCACGGCATTCCCCGATCATCATACTTATCACTTCAGAAGCTTATCAAGTCTCCAATCCGGAAACATTCCTGCTTTAAAATGCCCACTTCAACTTGCGATTTGTCCGCTCAACACATTTGGTGGTTGGAGATGGCCTAATACTGGAAATATTTTTATGTAAACATTTTTCAAACTTTTAGAAACTTAATCAATGAAAAAAAGTAAAAACATTATTGCTGGTACACTGCTCACAGGAGCGTTGGCCCTGCAGGCTGCAGAAGGACTTGCACAGTTTAATGTTGGAGATGAATCATTGCATAATGAAATGATTCGACCTTTCAAAGTACAAATTCCGGGTGCAGACCTTAAAGATCTTCGCCAACGTATAATAGACACCCGTTGGCCGGATAAAGAAACCGTTGCAGATGCCTCTCAGGGCGCGCAACTCGCGAATCTCCAGAAGCTCGTCAACTATTGGGGCAGCAGATATGACTGGCGTAAGGCTGAAGCGAAGTTGAATGCCTTCCCTCAATTCATGACGAACATTGACGTTGTAGACATCCACTTTATTCACGTCCGTTCGAAACACGCTGATGCAATGCCCTTGATCATTACCCATGGATGGCCCGGATCAATTTTTGAACAACTCAAGATTATTCATCCACTCACCGATCCCACCAATTTTGGCGGAAATGCAGAGGACGCTTTTGACGTTGTGATTCCTTCGGTGCCGGGTTTCGGCTTCTCATCAAAACCAAAGGAAATTGGTTGGGGCTTAGAGCGGATAGCCCGCGCCTGGGATAAACTTATGAAACGACTTGGCTACACAAACTATGTCGCACAGGGGGGCGATTGGGGTGCCGGTGTAGTTCAGGCAATGGGGCGACAAGCTCCGAAAGGTTTGCTTGCAATTCATAATAACCTTCCGGCGGTATTTCCTCCAGATGCAGCCGCTGCAATTTCCAGTGGCGGCCCAGTACCGGCTGGACTTTCCAAAGAAGAACTCACTGAATTCAATGCATTGAGGACATTCCTGCAAAATGGCGGATGGAGTTATCTTACAATGATGAGTGCCCGGCCGCAAGCTGTGGGTTATGGTCTCACAGATTCTCCGGCAGGTCTGGCGGGATGGATGCTTGTGCACGGAGGTTTCGGAAAGTGGACCTACGGTAGTGACCCAAACCAGTCACCAACAGTTGAGGACGTATTGGACAATTTTTCACTCTATTGGCTGACGAACACCGCCTCTTCGGGTGCAAGACTTTATTGGGAAAACCGAAATGAAAATTTGATTAGTTCGACTGCACAGAAGACCGATGAGATAAAAATCCCGGTTGCCATAACAGCGTTTCCTGATGATGATCTTTATCGTGCGCCTGAAACCTGGGCCCGCAAAGCTTACCCAAGCCTGGTGTACTACAATAAAGCGGCTAAGGGTGGACACTTCCCAGCCTGGGAACAACCTCAACTATTCGCCGAAGAGATGCGTGCTGCATTCAGATCCATTCGATCAAAAAGTTTACGATAACTAGAGCCAGAAACTTTTGTATCACGCAAATTAATTGAATAAAACCTTCTAAAAAGATCATGTATGAATGAGATAGTAAAGTTGGTTGCGGTTGTGGTCGCAGGAATCGCCTTTACCGCTTGCGACAATTCAACCGCACAAAACAATTCAAAGGCTACTCCACAGTTAACAGGGAGTGCAAAGGAGATCCGAGGTGCTACGCCTTATATAGAACTGCGGGACGAGCCTCCACCGAAATTGATAGTTGATCCTCCTCTTCCCGATCTCCTGGACCAGGGTGTTGTGTGGATTCAATGGCGGGTAGAGAATGTACATATAGCACCTGTGTTTGGAAAAGGAGCGCTACAAACTTCGCCACGGCTCGGGCACCTCCACGTACAAGTGGATGATTTGCCCTGGTGGTGGGCAGATCCAAGTGATATCAATACTATCGATCTGGCGGGACTGCCTCCGGGTCCTCACAAAATCCTTATCACCTTGGTGGATGCTAACCATGAGCCTTTTCCCGGGCAATCTAAGCTAGTCACGTTTACAGTTGGCGGAAATTCCAAAACTCCCTCAGCAGTTCAATCAACTGATAAAAAAGTTGCTTCATGCGGTTAGTGATATCGAATAAGTCGGAGGTAGAAATATTTATTTCACCTCTGCTAAACTTGAAATTTAAAAACTAAAAAATAAAACAATGGAAACAATCACACAAACAAAAAAAGTGCTGTACACGGGCAAAACGCATACTACAGGTGGCCGTGAGCATGGAGTATCGAAAAGTTCCGATGGTCATCTCGAAGTCAAATTATCTACTCCTGGTACTAATGGAGTGGGCACCAACCCCGAACAATTATTTGCAGCAGGATGGTCTGCATGTTTTGAAGCTGCTATGGGCATAGGCACCCGCAAAATGCATATGAAGCTTCCGGAGGATACGGCAATTGATGCTGAAGTTGATCTGTGCTTTGATGATATGGGAGAGTATTCCCTGCAGGCAAGACTTAACGTAAGTATCCCCGGGGTCGATAGAGATGTAGCACAACAACTGGTAGATTATGCGCATCAAACCTGTCCTTATTCAAAAGCCATAAAAGGAAATGTGAAGACGGAATATAACCTGGTAGACATAACTGTTTAAAATCCGAAAATGGCTGGCACCCACTACAGTCGCAGTAAATGGCATTAGCTGCTCAACTCATACAGCTATTAAGTTCGGTGATGTTTCGTTAGTGGGGAATGGTAAAAGCGCGTACGATAATAAAATGTGCGCCGTCTTTTCTACTGTTTTGTGCATTTCATTTGAAAACTAAGTAAAAGAAAAATCAATGTTACAACGGCTTGCATATCGTTATCATCGTTTTTTGGGCATTATGTTCATAACTGTTTTCGGAACGGGTCTGCTAAAGATTGATTTTTCGAAAACAAAAATAAACGAATCAAAAACTTCATCTATGCTACTGAAAGAAGGCGACTTCTCTTGGCTTAAAAAAGCGAATGCATGGCTTAACTCCCCACCGCTTACCGCGTCCGATCTTAAAGGAAAAGTAGTGTTGGTCGAATTTGGAACCTACACCTGTATTAATTGGATACGTACGCTGCCTTATGTACGTGCATGGATTGAAAAATATAAAGAGAAAGGACTGGTTGTAATCGCTGTACATACGCCCGAGTTTCCGTTCGAAAAAAGTATAGATAACATCCGCCGGTCCATAAACGATATGAAGATTGATTTCCCGATTGCAATAGATAATAACTACGCAATTTGGGAAGGTTTCAATAATCACTACTGGCCGGCTTTCTATTTCATTGATGTGAAAGGGAATATCCGGCATCACCAATTTGGAGAAGGAGAATATGAGCAATCCGAAAAAATGATACAACAGTTGTTGATTGAGTCAGGCGCCAAAGGCATTGGTGATGATCTGGTGTCGATAAATGCACAAGGAGTTGAAGTTGCAGCTGACTGGATCAATTTGAACTCTTCTGAAAATTATCTTGGTTATGAACGAACAGAAAATCTAACAAACAATAATCCAATGTATGAAAAGCAACATGTTTATGCAAGGCCTTCACATTTACGACTTAATCAATGGGCCGTTTCCGGTAATTGGATTTTGAAGAAGAAACACATTACGTTGAATAATACGGGTGGCAAAATCGTATATCGCTTTCATGCAAGGGATGTTCACCTTGTAATGGGTCCAACTGTTAAGGGAGCTTCAGTGCGGTTTCGGGTATCTATTGATGGGAAGATTCCGGGCAACTCTCATGGTACTGATATTGATGAACTAGGGAATGGTGCTATTACAGAGCAGCGACTGTACCAATTGATACGACAGCCAAACCCCATTTCTGATCGGGAGTTTGAAATCGAATTTTTTGATTCCGGCGTGGACGTTTTTGCGTTCACGTTCGGTTAGTCAACGATGAATTTAACGCTCAAAATTGTTACTCAATGATATGTTTTGAAATGCCAAGCTTATTCATCTTAGACTTTAATGTAGAGGGTGGTATATTTAGCAATTCTGCCGCCCCACCAACACCCCATACCCTGCCATTGCATTTTTTCAGAACTTCAATTATATAATCCCGTTCGTTCTCATTTATTGTTTTTATAGAAGTATTTGGGTGGAATGAAGGGATTTCTTTTTTATAAATAACGGGAATTGAAACTTCTTCTATGACCGTACTTTTTGCAAGCAGTACACTTCTTTCTATCACATGTTCGAGTTCACGAATATTTCCAGGCCACTCATACGAAATGAAGCTCTTCAAAACTTTATCCGATAAGCCGGTAATTTTTTTTCCCGATTTCCGATTATAAATATTGATAAAATGGTAAGCTAATGCAGGAATGTCTTCAATTCGATCACGTAATGGTGGTAATTCTATTGGAAAAACGTTAAGACGATAGTATAGATCAAGACGGAAACGACCTTCTGCAACTTCTTTTTCCAAATTGCGGTTGGTAGCAGCTATTACACGAACATTTATTTTAATAGGAGACCTTGCGCCGATAGGTTCTATTTCTTTTTCCTGTAACACACGTAAGAGCTTTACCTGCAGGTCAACCGGCATTTCACCGATCTCATCTAAGAAAATGGTTCCTCCATTTGCCAGTTCAAATTTGCCTGTTCTTTTTTCAATTGCGCCGGTGAACGATCCTTTTTCATGTCCAAACAATTCAGATTCGATAAGCGTAGCAGGCAGTGTTGCGCAATTAATTTTTATTAAGGCTTTTCCTTTACGGGATGAAAGATTATGAATACAATCAGCTATCCTTTCTTTTCCTGTGCCACTTTCTCCCAATAACAATACTGACGTATCAAATGGAGCTACCTGGGTGATCTGATCAAAAACATTCAGCAATAAATAACTGTTACCAATAATTCCTTCAAAATGATGTGAAGCTGTAACACTTTCAGAAAGCAGCGAGGGATGAGAACTTTTTCCAACTGCTACAGCTCCCCCTTTAAATATATTTTCAATGACAGTCGTCATTGTATTTTGCAATTGATTGAATAACACGGTATGATCTGAGTTATAAAGATTATCATGGCGGGAATAAAAAGAAATGGTGAATAGCTTATCGCCTGAAAAAGATAAATTCCATGAGATGGATGATTTCATCTTGAAAGTATCGGAAATTAATTGATGGATTTCTCCGGTATTCACGAACGTAAGAATATCACTCAGTTTCAATCGCGATATAGTCGATAGCTCGCTAATACCAATTTTCTGGTATTCATCAAACCCGATTCGTAAAAAACTTACTGCATTATTGGAAGTGCCGCTTAGAGTGTTAAATCCTACGGTTATATAATCAAAAGCAATGTAAGTTTGAAATGCCCTGCAAATATTCAATAACTTTGTTTCAGTGCTTTCATTGCTGTAACTGATGGCCGATAATTTTTCATTTAAAATACTTTTGTTCCTTTCAATGGATTCGGCATTATGTTCATGCCTGTACCGGGCTATCTCCAACATGATGAGAAGATCTCTTTCACGAAATGGCTTTACCAGGAAGCCATAAGGTTCTGTAGTTTTTGCATTGGATAATACTTCTTCGTTTGAATTTGCCGAGAGATAAATAAAAGCAATGTTATCTTTTCTCAATTCCTTAGCGAGGTCAATGCCGGTCAATTTCCCTTTCAAAAAAATATCCAGCAACACAAAGTCTGGTTTTTCTTTTTTTATCATTTCTTGTGCAATAGCAACCGACCGGGCAATGCCGCAAACCTCATAACCGGCCCTTTTAAGTATAAGTTGAAGGTCGTTAGCCTCTACAAACTGATCCTCGACTATAAGTACTTTCTTACTCATTTTCAATCTTAATAGTTTCAAACAAATGACGGGGTTAATACATCATGCTTCCGCACCCCCAGGGCATGTACAAATGATACTTTTATCGTAGTTCCATTTCTATTTTCAATAGAAAAAGTCCCATCAAGGTCTTCACTTAGTCCTGTCATTAAGCTCATACCCAGAGAACCGACTTTAGTAAGGTCAGCCGGCATGCCGATCCCGTTGTCTGAAATAGTTAATAAATATTCATCTGGTGTCGTATTCAAAAGCGAAATAGAAATTGAGCCACTTTGGTCGCCTGGAAAAGCATATTTTATTGAATTGGTAATGGCTTCATTCAATATCAGGCCAAGAGGTACCGCCTGGCTCACATCCATCTGGAGTGGCGCAATATTCAGTTCAAAACGGACACGTTTTCCGACATCAAAGCTCTCACATAGATAGGAAACCAGTTCGCGGATATATAAGGACATGTCAATTGATGACACATTTTCTGAATTGTATAGCTTTTGATGTATGAGTGACATTGCATGTACGCGGTGCTGGCTAGCATGGATGGCGGCAAGCGCAGGTTCGTTTTCAATGTATGAGGACTGTGAATTAAGCAGGCTCATCACAATTTGTAAATTGTTTTTGACACGATGGTGAATCTCCTTAACCAGCCAATCTTTCTCTTCGAGCAATTTTAGTTGCTGCTCATTTAATTTTTGCAGCTGCTTTTGTTGTGATCGTAAGATACTATTTATCTTCTGATTCTTAAGATATCTATTAAAAATTGTTGCAAGCAGAAGCAAGAACAGAATCGCGCCGCCAATAAAGATATTTCTTAATAAGGTCGTTCTTTGAAGCGCTAATGTTTTCAATTGAATGTCTCTATCTTTTTTATCTGTTTCATATTGTATTTTCAATTCTTCAAATTGCTTGTTTTTTATATCATTGAAAATAGAATCATGGAGTAACTTGTTTTCCTGCAGGTGGGTTATTGCATTTTTGTAATTACCCTGCGATGAATCAACACGGAACCTCAGCAATGCCACTTCTTCCTGAACAAAGAGAGGTTCCACTACTTTGTTCTCACGCTTGCTCAAGATATCCAGATACGTTTTTGCTTTATTGTATTGCTTGGCTTGAACATAAAATCTGCCGAGGGCCAGATGATTACTAAGTTGGTCAGCGATGGGCAAATTTTTTGCCAGGTCCCGTGATTTTAGAAAACACTGCTCCGCTTTATCATAATTTCCCATGACCATATTTGCCTCCCCTTCGCTTTCGGCTATGACTTTCATATCATAGGGTTTGAACGTTGCGCTATCTTTCTTGGCATCCTGCAACATTGCCAAAGCCTCCTGAGGCTTATTCTTTGCAAGATATGCTCTTGTTAAATCTTTGTATATACTACCCTGTATTCTCGTTCCTTTGTGGCGTAGCACTGCAATCGTTTTTTGAAAATATAATATACTTTCATCTATATTTCCCCGGCGGTAATATACTTGTCCAATAGCGTTATATGCATAAACCGGAATTTCGTCCATATTACCCTTCGCAAGTTTTTCTGCTTTTAATCCATTAGCAAGCGATTTTGTATAGTCACCTTTGAGTTGATATGCATAACATAATCCTGCATAACAAGCTGGATGCAATTCAGCTTTCTCTCCTAATAATTCAAGAAACCCTAAATAAAATCCTTCTCCATAGTCGGGCAGGGAAGTTGCCTCGAAGAGCATATAACCGTCCCCAAGTTGGTAAAGTATACTGTCTTCTACAGCTATCATTTTCTTTTTCTCCAGATCATTTTTACAATTAGCAAATGAATTCCGCCAAAGTGATTCAATTTGGTCAAAACTTTCTTTGTCATTGCTAAAGTATAAGACAGTGTTCCTGAATACTCTCGCAACTACTTCCGGATAACCCGACTCTTTGCAGATTGCAACTGCATCAATTAAGAACCGTTTCAAGCTTTTGAAATTCTTATTTTTTGCATGCAAAATGACCAGATTAAGAAGTGATTGAATTTCCAGGTCCTTGGAATGAGCCGCCCTGCTTTGCTCCAATGCCTGATTTCCATAATATGCGGCACTGTCACGATCAATCTTAGCGTTGGAATTTAGTTTATATTCCGCAAGTTGTAGAATCACCTTAATTCTTGTGGTATCGCTAAGCGTTTTCAGTAGAGTCTTTACTGCCGAATAATTCCTGGCCTCCACATAAATCCTTCCAATCCAGAAATCCGATTCCTCATTTCCTTGCTTGTAATTTAGACTGCTGCTTAATTGTTTTGCCTCCTTTGCCAGCATAAGTGCACTATCAAGATCCATTTGCAATTCTAATGGCTTAAGAAGATAATATGAACTTAGCCTTATAAGCAGGTGGACCCGGGCGGTGTCAGGTTTGCTATTGGTGTATTGTTGTAATAAACCCAACGGATAATCCTGGGCATAGCTCATAAAGAATGTCATTACTATGCAGCAAGCAATGAAAAATAACCTGATCATAGCTTTATTGGTTTTCATTCAAACAAATGAATGATTATGCAATAATTTTTTCAGGTTAAGGTAAGCTTTAATTATCTAAAGCAAATGATACAACCTTTAAGTCCTGCTGTGTAACGGCCTGAACAAGCACAAACGATATTTTTATCATTGTACCATTATTATTTTCTATTGAAAAATTCCCATCAAGGTCTTCACTTAATCCCTTCATCAGGCTCATACCAAGCGAACCTGCCTTTTTAAAGTCAGTATGAATGCCTATCCCATTGTCTGAAATAATGAGTGAATAATGATCTGCTCCCGTGGCGACAAGTGAAATTGATACTACACCATTCCTGTTATCAGGAAATGCATATTTAATCGAGTTAGTAATCGCTTCATTCAATATCAGGCCCAGAGGCACGGCCTGGCTTACATCCATTTCAAGTGGCTCAATACACATCTCAAAACGGATACGTTTACCGGCGTCAAAACTCTCAGTGAGATAAGATACTAGTTCACGGATATAAACCGATATATTAATAGAAGATAGATTTTCCGAGATGTACAATTTCTTATGAATAAGTGACATGGCATGTACACGATGCTGGCTGTCATTAATGGCAGTAAGTGCAGCATCATTTTCAATATACGCTGACTGGGAATTCAGCAAGCTCATTACGATTTGAAGATTGTTTTTAACGCGGTGATGGATCTCCTTTAACAACCATTCCTTTTCAGTCAGCAAATGTTGTAATTGTTCGTTCTTGTGCGTGACCACATTATTATTTCTTTTTCTCAGCCGGCTTTGTCTGTACAATAACCCAGCTATGATCAATGTGAAAATAATACCAACAATGGTTATATTTTTTGTAAAAGTAGCCTGCTTTAAATTGGCTTTTTCGAGCTCCGCCTGTTGGTTTAATAAAGTAATCTTGTCTTCTTTTTCCTTTGTTTGGTACATTACCTGGAGTTCTTCCGCCTGCCTTACTTTTGTTACACTTAAATTAGAGTCGAGAAGGTTTGTATATAATTTGTAATGAGCTACCGCCGAAGCATCATCCCCGAGGGCGGAGTCAGTACGAATCAGGTAACGATATGTGAGAAGATCGTTGGTTAAATTTCTTGTTGCGGGTGAAGCTGATAAGAAATATCTATCAAAATATGATTTTGCCTGCCGATATTGCCCCTTCCTAAAATGTATCTGGCCATATTTACGGAATATATCTGCTCTTTTTAGTGGACCTCTTATAGATTCCGCTTTTGTTTCCAGGGAATCCATCTTTGATACATGCATTTCAGCCAGGTCAAACTCATTAAGGTTAAGGTAAGATTCAAAAAGTGCACTGTGAAAATCAAACTGGTTGGTGACGGTCACCGGGGGTACTTTTTTAAATAGATTTAAAGTAAAATCCAACGCCTCTTTGGTCTTACCTTCATCCTTCAATTTGGTGATCCAGTCAATTAAAATCGCATACAAATCGGGGTTACGATCTATGATATAACGATCTAATGCCTTTTGTAAGTAGTGCCTTCTTTCATTCTCTTTTCCACCCTCCGAAGCGTACAGAAGTTGCATGCGGGAATAAAAATAAGCCCATCCAATGCTGTCACGGCAATTTTCAGCTGTTCTTACTGACTGTAAGGTATACTTTAATGGCTCGCCAAATTTTCCCTCAAACATTGCTACCATAGCGAGGGCATCAGTATTGTAGTGAATATAAGGGTAGTGAATAGCTTCCTCAAGCTGAAGGGCCTTTAAGAATACGTTATGAGCGTTTTGTAGCTGACCCATTAATACCCACAAATAGCCAATATCCGTTAATGCATTAATCTCGCCTTCCGTGTCGTTCAATGCGTGGTAAATATCTGCCGCCTTTTGGAGATAAGTGAGTTTGTTTTTCGCAGTCATGGGCGAAACAGGGGAGTATATGCCACGGTATGCAAACGCTCTGGCTTCTGTCTCTCTATCACCTCTAGCCTGGCTTTCGTGAATTACCCGATTGAAAACTGAATCACCACGCTGCACATCGGTCCCCTGAACATATATTTTACCAAGCAGACAAAGGGCTTGTCTTCCCAACTTTTCTTCTTTCAAAGTTTTGCTTTCATTTATCGCTTTGGCAAGAAAAAACTCAGCACTATCTCTGTAATGATAATCACGCTGCGGTTGAAAAGCATAATAAGCTCCCAATAGTAATAATAGTTCCAATCGCTTTTTCCCTCTGGCTTTCGAAAGCAGGTAAATACCATTCCCGGGATCGCCACTGTCGATCCACTGTGATTGAGCAAGTAATTCCGGGTCATCAATGCCTTCCGCGAGTACGGAAACCATGCTCAGTCCCAATGAACGGCTGGCATATATCAAGCAGTTTTCCAGGTCAACTTGTCCTTCTTTTACAACAAGAATAAAGGTAGAACTGAGCATCAAATTTAATCGCTGCCAGGATTGTTTGTCTTCCGATGACGGATGATAGGAATAGGTCGAAATTCCAGGTTGTGACGAAGTTTGTGCTGATGCTTTACTAAGCATTATAAAGGACAAGATGATGCCTATAAAAATTGGCCTTGCCATAACAGTTGTTTTAAGTATTTGAAACAAATGATGCACTTATTACCTTGAATTGTATAATAACCAAACAGGTAGATTGCAGTTAATACTTTAAGCATAGACTTCTTTTGTTTGAATCGATCAATAAAAGAACCATATGACAGAGGGCCTTAGTCGAAAAGAAGTTTATCAATAAATATTGAAGATGATTATTGAATTCCAATTACAAAATCTTAAACCATTTTATGTAGTAAGGCCGGTGTACTTTCCGGTTGCGGGATTAATTCTCTAAGTTACCGTTTTATTTCGTGGCAAAGATTAATTCGACCACGTTATTTCGTGGTAGCTTTTAATGGCACAAAACACAAATTTACTGACAATCAACAATTTATTGTAATGGCACCTGGTTTGATTTTCTGATTGCTCAATCAGTATACACAATGACCAGCTCTCCTAATTCAATTGTTTTTATAACCAGTGCATTTATAAGTAATAGTTGCTGGGATGAATGGAAGAAATATTTTGAAACGAAAGGATACAATTGCATTGCACCTTGCTGGCCATATAAAGATGCTTCACCCGAAGAGTTACGAAACAGGCATCCCGACCCGAAAATTGCAGCAAACCGGTTAAGCGATATCATAGATTATTTCGAACTCATCATAAATACATTTGAAGTGAAGCCAGTTCTTATTGGTCATTCATTGGGTGGCTTGATCGTTCAAATATTATTACAGCGTGGATTTGGGGCAGCCGGAGTTGCTGTTCACTCATTTCCTCCTTTCGGTATATGCAGTTTCAGGATAAGCTTTCTTAAAGTGATATGGAGCATGATGTCGTTGCTTTCTTCCAAACGACATAGCTACCTGATGCCATTCAGCACTTGGACTTATCTAATAACTAATGGAATAGACTGTGAGCGGCAAAAAGAATTGTATTATATGAATGTAGTACCGGAATCGAAGCAAATTATCAGGGACACATTCAAGCAATTAGCAAAGATTGATTTTAAAAGATCACATGTGCCGCTGCTGTTGACTTCGGGCAGTAATGATAAATTGATTTCAACGGTATTGAACTATTGTAATTATAAAAAGTATTCACACAAAGATTCAGTCACCAGTTATAAAGAATTTAAAGACCACCCTCATTTGGTTTTTGATCACCCGGCCTGGGAGAAAGAAGCAGGTTTCATTCTTCGCTGGCTTCAAAGTACCAGCTAATGTATTGATCACTTTTAAACCTTAATGTTCAATGGAAACTAAATCTAACCAGTCAGACAATAATCCTTTAGAATTTGCACTGCAGGCGCCTGCAATCAATGGAAACGGCCATGTGAAAAAATCTTTTTCAAAAGAGGACATCGTTGCAGCTTTCGAAAAGATAGTTGGTGTTAAGGACTTCTTTCAACAAAACAGCATGCTAAAACTTGCTGATCTGCTAACCAGGTTTTCAAACGCAACAGACAAAAAAAGTTTCCTTGTTTATAAGAACAATAAATACATCAATGTACTCACTGAAAACATTGCCTTCTTTTATATCAAATATGAATCAGCCGCCATCATGTGTTTTGACAGGCAGGAATATTTTGTGAATTACTCATTGGACCAGGTTCAGCATCTTCTACCCGAGAAACAGTTTTTCAGAGTGAACAGGCAGTACCTTATCAATTTTAATGCAGTGAAAGAAGTGGAACATTACTTCGCAAGAAAGCTGTTGGTAAATTCTACTATACCTGCCAGGGATAAACTTGTCGTGCCAAAAGAAAAAGTTACAGGGTTCTTGCATTGGCTTGATAACAGGTAGCCTTCAAATAGCAAATGTTCTTTTAACTCATAAAATATAATAAATATGAAAAAGTATAACCAGGTTGAAGTGATACTATTTTCAAAGTATTATTTCCAGGATTTGGAACAAAAAGAGTTGGTAAAGTGGTTGGGAACAACCGTGCAGCCTGCAATTGTTCGCCAGGAAGACAGGGTAAAGAAGCTGTTCCTGGGGACGATGAAAAATACACCGCCAATTTATTTGTCCTGATCAAATAGTCGCAACTTTGATGTTAATGATACAACCGGTGCAGGCAAAAGAAATACTAAAAGCTCATGTAGCTAAACTGGCATCAGTGACTGATGACGGGTTTGACCACTTCTTTTCGTTTTTTAAACCCATGTCGTTTAAAAAAGGAGAGGTTATTATTGCCGAAGGCGATAAAGTGGAATGCGAATACTTTGTCATTGAAGGATGTTTGAAATCATTTTTTATAAATGATACGGCAAAGATGTTTATACTTCAGTTTTCAATGCCTACCTGGTGGGCATCTGATTACAATGCGCTTCAGAATGGCACCAGGGCTACGATCAATGTTGATTGCATAACGGATGCAGAAGTGTTGTGCATTTCGAAACGGGACAGGGATAAGGTGTGCAGCGAAATTCACCAGGTAGAACATTTTTTTCGGTTGCGCACACAAAGAGGTTATGTGGCATTGCAGAAAAGGTTGTTGTCTTTTATGAACAATGATGCCAGGCATCGCTATGAAGAACTGATGGCGCAATACCCACAACTTTATAATATAGTACCCAAACATCTGATCGCTGCATATTTGGGTGTATCGAGGGAAACACTGAGCCGTCTTTATCATTCCTGAAATGTGACATACATCACAAAAAGATGCTTACTGATCAAATGTGATCTACATCACGCAATTTCCCTGCTGTTGCTATACATCTTTGTGTTGTCAAAAATGAACAATGAAAAAGGATTCAGCGAAAACAAAATACAGGTATTACAGGATCAGCATAACCGGCGGAAGCCTTTCGAAGATAGCTTATCAATCGTGACCTGAAAAATGGTCTGACCGTGCTTGTTTAACAGTACTAAAAAATAATCACTAAGCAAGTGAGTAGTTCAAAAAACCTGCAAACCGGCGGGCTGGAAATCCTTTATCCTGTAAGAAAAGATTACGAACGCAAACAATTTTTTTAACAATAAAAAATAAAGCAATGTCAAAAACAATTTTTATTACCGGCGCTTCCCGCGGTTTTGGTAAACTATGGACGGAAGCATTTTTGCAAAGGGGAAACAATGTAGCGGCAACTGCCCGCAATCTTGCTGATCTTGATGGGCTCGTTGAAAAATACGGTGACAGGCTGTTGCCAATTCAATTGGATGTAAATAACCGTAAAGCTGACTTTGCAGCTGTACGACAGGCCAAAGATTATTTTGGAAGTATTGACGTATTGATCAACAATGCGGGTTATGGACTTTTTGGCGCCATTGAAGAAACTTCGGAAAAAGAAGCAAGGGACCAGATTGAAACCAATGTGTTTGGCCTGCTTTGGATGACACAGGCTGTTATACCCATTATGCGTGAACAGGGCCACGGTCATATCATCAACCTGTCAAGCATATTGGGATTGGTTGCTGTGCCTACACTTGGTTTGTACAATGCATCAAAGTATGCGGTGGAAGGTATTAGTGAAACACTTGCTCTTGAATTGGCCCAGTTCGGTATCAAAGTTTCATTGCTCGAACCTAACGGTTTTGGGACCGACTGGAGTGGGGCATCAGCCATACGTACTAAAGCAATGCCTGAATACGACAAGATCAAAGCGGATTTCAACGCCTCGGCCACAGAAGATTTTTGGGGGAGACCTGAAGCTACCGTGGAAGCCATATTGAAACTCGTGGATGCTGAACAGCCGCCATTGCGCCTTTTTCTCGGAAAGAAAGCTTATCCATTGCTAAAGCAGGTTTACAAAAGCCGTTTTGATGAATGGGATAAATGGAATCATGTAGCAGAGGCGGCCCATGGTTACTAAAATCATTATGCTCACATTTCGCAAAGAACGGGAGTCAAATGTTTATTGCTGAGTTTTTCAGATTTGATCAATGTATAATTTGCGTTTGGCTTCCCGGTTTTTGTGATTAAACATAAAACTTATGCAATCTTCAACCGCAATGAATCAGTATGGTTTAGGCAACAATTACCTGCCATACATTGAAACTAATGAAACGAATAAAGACCGGAAACCTTTTTTCGGAATTGGTAAAACAAGCTTCCTGGTTTATCATCGCAACAAGTACATTACTGTACCTACTGAGTCTATCGCTTTGTTCTATATCAAATTCGAGGCAACAGTAATTGTGACTTTTGATAAACAGGAATATTCAGTGAATTACTCACTGGAGCAAATACAGCAGCTATTATCAGACCAGCAATTTTACAGGGTCAACAGGCAATACCTTATCAACTTCAACTCAATAAAAGAGGTGGAACATTATTTTGCCAGGAAATTATTGGTGATACCAACGATTGTGTTTCCGGATAAATTAATCGTGTCAAAAGAAAAAGCCAGGACTTTTTTAGACTGGCTTGAAAACAGGTGATAAAGAATGGCAACGCTTTTGAAATTTGCGTTGCCATTTTTGGAAACTTCATTTCGCATAACTATCTGCTTCAATGATCGCATCCGCAAAAGCCTGAGGCGCTTCTTGTGGCAGATTATGTCCGATTCCTCCTGTTATGGTTTTGTGAGAATATCTTCCTGAAAATTTTTTTGCATAGGAGCCCACCGGTAAATGAGGCGCTCCGTTGGTATCGCCTTCAAGTGTTATACTGGGTACTGTGATGACCGGGCCATTGGCTAATCGCTTTTCCATCTCGTCATACTTTTTCTCACCTTCAGCCAGGCCCAGCCTCCAACGGTAATTATGAATCACAATGCTGACATGATCGGGATTATCGAGAGCCGCAGCACTGCGTTTAAATGTTGCTTCGTCAAAATTCCATTTCGGTGATGCAGTTTGCCAAATAAGTTTGGCAAAATCATGTCTGTATTTTTCATAACCTACCCTGCCCCGTTCCGTAGCAAAATAATATTGATACCACCATTGCAATTCTGCTTCGGGATGCAATGGGATTTTATTTGTCTCCCTGTTGCCGATAAGATAACCGCTTACCGCGACCATCGCTTTGGCACGTTCGGGCCATAGCGCCGCAATGATGTTAGCTGTTCTTGCTCCCCAGTCGCAACCACCGATAATAGCTTTTTCTATTTTCAAAACATCCATCAGGTGAACGATATCCAGCGCCAGAGCCGATTGCTGTCCATTGCGAAATGTTTTTTGGGAAAGAAATTGCGTACTTCCATAACCGCGCAAATACGGAACTATAACTCTGTAACCTTTTGCTGCTAACAATGGCGTCACCTCTTCATAAGTATGAATATCGTAGGGCCAGCCGTGCAGAAGGATTACAACAGGGCCATTCGCGGGGCCTTCATCGATATAACCAACATTGAGAACGCCGGCATTGATCTGTTTTACATTACTGAAAGTTTTGTTCCCGGCTGTCATTGAAATATCTCTCTCAGCTATCGTTTCATTGAAGGCAGCTAAATCATTTAATCCAGCGAAGACAAGCCCGGATGCAAAGAGTGTTTCAGCAGATTCAGTCAGGAACCTTCGCCGGTCATATTTAAGTTGTTTTGACATTTTATTGAGAGGATGTCAGTTTATACAGTGAATATTCAAAGCTTCTCGTTACACAGTAATGCTTAACAGTTCTTCCGAATTGTTTTCAACAATAGATGGTGATTTTCCATTGTTCTCATGAACATGGAGGGCAGGGGTTTTGTCAATCATTAAGCTCAAAAGTTCCGGACGACTGTAATGTCCTCTTGCATCCATCAACCTTTTTCTTGCATCAATCAGTGCAAAATCAAGAGCGGCGATCACTTCACCTTCTCCATTCTTCAGCGGCTCGCCAATAATTTGACCATCGGGTCCTGCAATTGCGGTGAAACAACCACCGGAGATCGGTCCGATGGGAGAACCAGTATCTTTCATTATTTGCGCTTGCTGATCAGCATCCAGCCACGCTGTTGCGCATACTACGAAACAGGCTGATTCAAGTGCATGCTGGCGAATATTTATTTCTGTTTGCTGGGAGAACAGCTCACCGAAAACCGAACCAGGATACATGGCAGAATGTATCTGTTCACCATCAGCAATGAGTGCATATCGTGCCAGCGGCATATAATGTTCCCAACAAGCCAGTTGACCGATACGTCCAACGCTGCTGTCAACGGCACGCAATCCCGAAGCATCTCCCTGTCCCCAGATCATTCGCTCATGATAAGTAGGTGTCAGTTTGCGACGATGTTGTATCAATGTGCCATCTGTATCAAAAAGCAGTTGCGAATTGTATATGGTGCCGCCATCTCTTTCATTAATACCAATGGAAACAACCATATTGGCTTCCTTTGCAGCTTCGGCTATTGCATGCGTTTCTGCAGACGGCACCGTCACTGATTGCTCAAGCAAACGCTGATGCTCTTTGCCCAACATAAAAGGAGGTTGCACAAAAGAGAAATAAGGATAATAAGGAATCACAGTTTCAGGAAAGGTAGCAAACTGAACACCTTTTGTTCCAAGTTCGCGGATTTTGTTTACTACTTTTTCTACTGTGCCCTGCCGGCTGTAGAGCACCGGGCTGATCTGAACAGCCGCTGCTCTAACTATAACTCCGGCATTGTTATTTTTTCTTTGTTTCATTGTTTTACGATTTACTTTTCAATTCAACTGATCAGCGAAGCGATTTGAAAGCTTCACGCATTTCTTTTGTAAAAAGTTCAGGCTGTTCCCATGCTGCAAAGTGACCGCCTTTCTCAAGCCTGTTGTAATAAATCAGCTTGGGATATGCTTTCTCGGCCCAGGATTTGGGAGCCTGGTAAAGTTCATCGGGGAAAGCACTTACTGCCACCGGGATCTTAACGCCCAACTGTTTAAAAAAGACAACCTTATTTTCCCAATATATACGGGCCGATGATACCGCAGTTTTTGTTAGCCAATAAAGTGTGATGTTGTCGAGTATATCATCTTTCGCCAGTCCTTCTTTCTTGTCATCAAAAACAGGGGCAATGAGTTCATAACTGTGGGCTTCATGATCCAATATCCAGGAAGCCAAACCTATTGGAGAATCCTCAATTCCATACAATGTTTGCGGACGACTTCCCATTTGCTGTGCATAAGCAAGACCTTTTTTAAAGAAAAAATCGATTTGATCCCACGCTTTTTTTCATCTGCTGAAAGTGTTGAAGGTGCCGGCTGATGAGTCCATAGTGCTCCCAAAATTTCATCGGGTACAGCCGCAGGCAAACTGGTATGAATAGCCAATAGTTCCGGCGCCATTACTCCCATTAGCTCTGTAACTGCGTCGCCCCAATCACCACCCTGCGCAACATATCTTTGATATCCGAGTCGATCCATCAAAGTGATCCAGGCACGGGCTATACGGTTAGGTTCCCAACCACCTTCGCTGGGTTGTTCTGAAAAACCATAACCAGGGAGCGAAGGAATCACAATATCAAAAGCATCTTCGGCTTTTCCGCCATGGGCAGTGGGATTAGTCAGCGGCTCAATGATCTTCATTTGCTCAATGATTGAACCGGGCCAACCATGAGTGACAATCAGTGGCAGCGCATTCGCATGTTTGGAACGTACATGTATAAATGAATGTCGAGGCCATCAATATTGGTGATATAGTTTGGATATGAATTCAACTTCGCTTCCGCTTTGCGCCAATTGTATTCTTTAGCCCAATAGTTAGCCAGTTTTTGTATGGTGGCCAGTTGTACGCCCTGCGATGCATCAGCAACAGTTTCTTTTTTCGGCCATCTTGTTGCAAGTATGCGTTGGCGAAGATCATGCAGGTCAGCATCTTCAAATTTTACCCTGAAGGGTCGTATGAGTGCTAATGATTTTGAATCAACCTGTGAATCCCCTTGTGCTTCACCATTTGTACCGTTCAGTACCAGGGCACCGGAAAGCATAGTAGTGGCGAGTATTTCTTTTGTCCTTTTCATTGTACTAATTTTTATTTTTTGTTTGAGTAGTTTGAATTTATTTATCATTGAGAATGGTCCATCGCCGCAACGATCAATGATGATCATTTAACATATACAACAAGCGGTTTTCCCTTTTCAACGGTATAAGTAGCGAGTTCACTTCCTTTGCCTTTCCCAACATTTTTTGCAGAGTGAACAACTCCGGCGGGGATAAATAATACATCACCTGCTTTAAGTTTTACCGGTGCCTGGCCTTCCAAATGATATTCCAGCACTCCTTCAAGAACATAAACTATCTCTTCACCTGGATGTGAATGTTTTGGAGCCAGCACACCGGCATCAATATCAACGCGGGCCTGCACCACTTCCCAGCCTGCCGCACTGAGATCATGGCGCTGCAGATCGGTACGATAAACTCCCTTCGGTTGAGCAAATGCATAACCCGGCAATGCAAACCCTCCGATTACAGCTATAAGAAAGGCCACTATTACTTTTTTGTTCTTCATTGTTTCTGTTATTTTTTATGTTTAAAATTTGAATGCTTATCAAATCTATCTTCGGTTTGACCCTGAAGTCAAGCATCAATCGGGTTGAGTGTACTAACTTGTTCCTGAGGCAGCCAATTTTAAAGCTGGAATTTTTTTACCTGGTAGGTGTTAATGGAGAAAAGTTGCCGGTTGTGTTATTAGTTGCTTTCCATCAGGTACGAAAAATAATTTGGGTTCAGGTCCTGTTATGCCAACGCTTCTGGCCATGACTGCAACGCTCAAACACGAATAGGGGTGGGAGGTAGAGATCATATCCTGTGCAAATTTTTCAACGATAGTAAGTTGGACAATACGTGGCAGAACTTTCCGGACTTTTTTATCGACGCTTCTGAGTACCCATTCTGTGCTGTCCATAGATCTCAGTGCTTACAAAAAATACTATGATGAGAACATGCCCTATTATCGGGTAAAAAGCTACTATTGATTGGCTAGTTCCCTGGTTTAGATATACCACTTTTGAAAATGTAACCTTTAATAAAGGAAGGCATACGACTTCGATGTTACCCGGTAATCGGATTTTTTATTCAAACAATCTAGCAAAGTGGTTCTGCAAATGATTCCGCATTCCATTTCTGAATTCCTCAGGTGTTCCGTTTTCAAGAATTGATACTAAGTCTTTATGAGAGACAAATGTTTTTAGCAAGGGTTGTTTCTTCAGCAGACCACTGTTATGTACATAGTCAAATACAGGGAGCAACATGCGTTGGAATTTTTTCAACGTTTGATTTCCTGTGATCTCGTATAACTTGCCATGAAAAGCAATTTCGTGTTCAATATTAAAAAGATGATATTTCGTTGCGGGAGGCTCATTACTTACAATCTGTTTCAATTCTGCGATATCTTCTTTTGTGACACGATAAAATAACAGGTCAGCCATCCCGATCTCCAGTACAAGTCGTATTTCAAATATCTCTTTTAATGTATCCTGGTCAAGTATGTGTGGATTCATGCTTTTGCTCATGATCCCAAAAAGGTCAGGGCTGGTGATAACAGCACCTTTTTTCTTTTTTGATTCTATCAATCCCATCATTCGCAACCGTAACAAAGCTTCACGGATAACTGTCCTGCTCACGCCAAGCGTTTCCGCCAACTCTATTTCTTTGGGGATTGAATCTCCCACTTTCAATTTTCTTTCCTGTAATAACTCTACAAGATTAGCTTCTACCTTATCTACCAGCGAACTGGTATCTACAGATTTGAGAGTATTTATTAAGGCAGTAGGGTTCATAATATGTATTACTTAATAAGTAATATAAAACTAGATAAATGGGTTAAAAGATACAAATAAAAAGTGTAAAATATTGATATTTAGAGCATAATTTATTTATTGAAAATAATTTTGGCAGGTTTATTTAATTTTCTTTAACTTTATTATGTCATACATAATACTCATTTAAATAAACAAATTGCTGTATGAGATCTGCTTATCTCAAATTAGGACTGCTGATTAGCTGTTTTTTGATCGTCGCTTCAGGATGGTCACAGACTAAAAAGATTTCCGGAACTATCAGTTCCGAGGAAGACGGAAAACCACTTCCCGGTGTAAGTGTTACCATCAAAGGAAAAACGGTTGGCACGCAAACCAATTCAAACGGTGAATATTCCATTGATGCTGCTGAAGGCGATGTGCTGGTATTTACCTATACCGGCTTTGCAACACAGGAAGTAAAAGCGGGAAATTCACCAACGGTTGATTTACTATTGAAAACCTCTGTTGCCAAACTGGATGAAGTGGTAGTGGTGGGTTATGGCACAGTCAAACGTTCCAAGATCACTTCTTCTATTGCCAAATTGGATGCAAAAATTCTGGAGACAGGTTTGCGTTCCAATCCTGCACAGGCTTTGGCGGGAACTATTCCCGGATTAAGAGTCTCAACGGGTACAGGTCGACCCGGTTCTTTACCTTCTATCATTTTAAGAGGAGGAACTAATTTTGATGGCTCAGGCAGCCCATTGATATTAATGGATGGCCAGGTAAGAGGCTCTTTAAGCGATATTAATCCTGAAGATATCGGGAGCATTGAAGTTTTAAAGGATGCATCTGCTACAGCTATTTATGGTGCAAGGGCCAGCAATGGCGTAATTCTTATTACTTCCAAAAGAGGAAAGAATGGCCAGTCTTCTATCAGTCTGAATGTTAAAAAAGGAACAAGTTACTTGAATGTTCCTTACAATTTCCTAAATGCTGAAGACTATATCAAGTGGAGCCGTATGGGAGTGGTGCAGGCTATTATTAATGGAACATTTGGAACCATTTCTTCAAACTCGGCGCTTTCCGGAGTTGGTCCAAGGGCTACAGGTAATTTATATAAAGATCCGGCAACAGGAGATATCCTTGATGGAAACTATGATAACAGGGCTATCTGGAGTGTGATGCGTTTAAACGATGTGAATCGTGAATTGTTGAATCAACCCGGATGGAAAACAATGAAAGATGCTGTGCCCACCAATGCCAGCGGGAATTATGATCCTAATGGGACCTTTGCCGACCTGATCTATAAAGATTTTAATTACGGTGATTATGGTTTGCATGATAAAGCCACAGTACAGGAATACAATGTGGGCATGAGTGGCGGTAATGACCGCGGTAGTTATTTTGCCAACGTAGGCTATTACGATGAAGGCGGTTTATCTCTTAAAACTTTTTATAAGCGTTTAACCTTTACGCTAAACGGCGACTATAAGATTAAAGATTGGTTGAAATCCGAAAGCAGCCTGCAGTTTAACAAAGCAAACTGGAGAGATCAGTCTTTGCAAAATGGTGAAGGAAATTATTGGGGCCGTATGCTATCTGCTCCGCCTACCATGCGTGGAACCAATGCAAACGGAGAATTCATCTTAGGTCGTGATGCCAGCGATGGTAATCCAATTGTCAATATTGATAAATATAAACGCAGCAATCAAACCGATAAATTCACTTTGGGACAATCATTCAAAGTGGATATCATGAAAGACCTTTATGTAAAACTGGGTGCCATCTGGATGTACGATGAAGGTTTTGGGGAATCTTTCAACCAGGATTTTCGCACTGGTTTGCTGAGCAGAACCAATCCCAATACAGGATGGAACAGAACGAGATTTACTGATGCCTATTTTGATAGAACAATCCGCCAAACTTATAATGCTATCGTTAATTACAGTACCACTTTCCTTAGTAAAAACAACATCGATGCGATGGCTGGTTTTGAATATTATAATGCGTATTCGAAAGGTGTTGCTGCAAGTGGTAGCCAGGCGCCTACTGATGATTTCCAGGACCTGCAATACACATTGAATAATGCAACTACTCAAACCCGGGGCACCGATTCTTATCATAACCAGGATCGGATTATGTCTGGCTTTGGCCGCCTGCTTTACGACTGGGATGGTAAATATCTTGCCAGCTTTACCGTAAGACGGGATGGTGTTTCACGTTTAAATGAAGACAATCAATACGGGACTTTCCCCGCCGTTTCTGTTGGTTGGTTGTTGCACAGGGAAAATTTTATGTCTTCCACGAGAAATTGGTTATCCTATTTAAAGCTCAGGGCAAGTTGGGGTAAGAATGGAAATATCGGTATCGGAACCAGCAATGCGATTGGGCTTTATGAAGTACAGGGTTCTTATGGCTCGCAAACTGCTTACAACGGTAGCATAGGATTTTTACAAACTGGTATAGCCAATCCCACATTAAGATGGGAAAAGACAAATACAACCGAAATAGGAGCAGATATGGGATTTTTTAATAACCGGTTAAATGCTTCTGTAGCTTATTATAACAGAGTCACAGACGATAAGCTCGCATTTGTAAACCTGCCCACTTCTTCCGGCGTATCAAGTATCAGAACCAATAATGGAAGCATGCGCAACAGGGGATTTGAAATAGATGCGAGTTATAAAATCATCCAAAGAAAGGATGTGACATGGCGGGTAAGTGCTAATGCAGCCTGGAATAAAAACACTATTCTAAAACTTCCTTTTAATGGCAATGACAAAAACAGGCAGGGCGGTGAACAGATCTTCGATCCCAAAACAGGACAATTAATATGGGTAGGTGGTTTCCAGGAAGAACAGGAATGGGGTGAGATATTTGGTTTTGTAGCCGAAGGAATTATACGTACCCAAAAGGACCTGGAAGACTATAATAAGTTTGATGAAGCGGCTAAGGCAGCTTATCAGAATGGTGGTGCAGGCAAAGGAGTAGCCAGTCAGAAATTAATTAATCAATATAATTTAAATGCAAGTGGACAAAAATATATTGCGACACAGTTAGGAGATATGAGATGGAAGGATATTGATAAGAATGATACAATTGATTATCGTGACAGGGTTTCGCTGGGCCGCACACTTCCCCGATGGACCGGAGGTTTCAATACAACTGTATCCTGGAAAGGATTCAGCCTTTTTGCCCGTTTGGATTTTGCATTGGGTCATATTCAGCAGGATTTTCAGCAGCTGTGGTCTTTGGCAAGTGCACAGGGTGAGTTTAACGCCACTGATATTGTAAAACAAACCTGGACGCCTGACAACCCTAACGCAAAATATCCAAGATATTCATGGGCCGATCAGCTGAACACAAAAAACTTTGACAGGCCGAGCAGTATGTTTTTTGTTAACTCAGGTTATCTCGCATTCAGGGAAGTTTCATTGAGCTATTCTTTGCCAACTGCCTTATTAAAGAAGGCTAAGGTCAGCGGTTTGAAGCTGACGGTTACCGGCCAAAACCTGGGATATTTAACCAATGACTTGTTGAATTTGCCGGAACGTACCGGTATCCAGAGCAGCGCTTATACTATACCGACACAATTGGTTTTTGGTGCTAATCTAACCTTTTAATCTATTTTATTAAATACATTAATCATGAAGAAGTTTAAATATATATTATTCGTAGCAATGCTGGGTATTGTTGCTTCGTCGTGTCGCAAGACATTGGAGCTTGCACCCGAAGACTATTATGGCGATGGAAACTTTTGGAAAAACGAAGCCCAGGTTACCAATTTTATGGTAGGCTTGCACAAACAATTCCGCGACAATCAATTTATGTTTGTTCGCCTGGGTGAAATGCGGGGCGGCGGTTTCAGTAATATAGACCGGCAAAATACATCACTGAATGAATTAACCATCATTAACCAGACAATTGAAGAAACCTCTGCCGGTGTTGGTAGTTGGGCCGGTTTTTATAACCCTATTTTACAGCTTAATCTTTTTATCCAGAAAGTAGAAGCGGCAGATTTCTTAGTCGCAGATAAGAAAGATTATTTGCTGGGACAGGCTTATGCGATGAGAGCTTATTACTATTTTCATTTGCTCCGCACTTACGGCACCGTGCCGTTAAGAGTAGAGCCGGAAGTATTGAATGGCAACACTGATGCGGTTTCATTACGCAAAGCAAGAGCAACAGAAGCTGAAGTATTGGCTGCTATTAAATCAGACGTAAATAAATCCATTACTTTGTTTGGTACAGCTGGTACGCCTGCTGATAAAAGCCAATGGAATCCGCAGGCTGCATTGATGCTCAAGGGTGAAATTTACCTGTGGTCTGCTAAAGTATATAATGCAACCGCCGATTTAGCAGAAGCAAAATCAGCTTTGAATGCTATAACAGGCCCGGCTTTACAAGCAAATTTTGCAGATGCATTCGGGTACGCAAAAAAGAATAACAATGAGATTATTTTAGCTATCCGTTTTCGCGTAGGTGAAGCGGAGATGGGCAACTATTCTACTTTTCTTTATTCTACGTTCAACTTTGATAACCTGCATTATAAAGATTCTTCAGGCAGCGGTTCAACGCTTGTTGACCCCCTAAACATTGCAGCTACCAACAGCATGCAGATCATCCAGCGCTATGGGTACACATTTGAATTATTTCAATCCTATGATGTTGCTGATAAGAGAAGAAATGCAACTTTTTATGACTATTACAAAGTAGATAAAACGGTTACACCAGCAAAAGTAACAGTAAGAAACACAGCTATTGTAAAATTCCTGGGTACGATTGATGCCAATAAAAGATATTTTTCTGATGATTGGCCGGTGTACCGTGAAGCTGACAGGCTGTTGATGCTGGCTGAGATCACCAATGCTGAAGGCGGCGATCCATCTCAATACATAAAACCTATCCGTGACCGTGCGTTTGCAAATGCTGATCCTACACCTTTTGTAAATGGATCTAAAGATGCAAATGAGCTGGCCATCTTTGCAGAACGTAGCAAGGAGTTTGTATACGAAGGAAAGCGCTGGTATGACATACGCAGAATGAAGTATGGCAACGAGCCCCTTGTATTTATAAGCGTTAACCACCCTTATGGCGTTTTGGATAAAGCCACGCAAGGATATAAGATTCTGTGGCCTGTTGAGGCCGGTATCTGGACAAATGATCCTTTGGTTGATCAGACCCCTGGCTACGCAACAGCAAAACCTAAATAAATTCTGTTACTTATATAAGCATTCATTAGCAGTTATAACCAGGAATATTCCTGTTCCTGGTTTTTTTAAAACAATATTTTCGTTATTTAAATAAAACAAGAACATGAGGACTGAACATTTGAAGGGCCTGATAGCAGCTCCATTCACTCCTATGCATAAAGATGGCTCATTGAATCTTTCCGTTATACCTCAGTATTATGAAATGTTGAAGGCAAATGGAATAACCGGTGCATTTATATGCGGCTCTACCGGTGAAGGAGTTTCTATGACCACTTCAGAAAAAAAAGAAGTAGCTGAAGCATGGGCGGGAGCCACAAAAGGAGATAGTGATTTTAAGGTGATGACACTACTTGGTGGTACCAGTATTGCCGATTGTAAAGAGCTAGCTATTCATGCCCGGGAGATTGGTTTATACGGTATTTCTTTTACCGCACCATTTTATTTTAAACCGGTGAATGTGGACATGTTGGTGAAAACCTGCGCAGGAGTAGCATCCGTAGTCCCTGATATGCCATTCTACTATTATCATATTCCCGTATTGACAGGTGTTGATTTTGCAATGTATGACCTGTTGCAAGCCGTTGATGGTGTGATCCCTAATTTCACCGGCATCAAATACACCCATGAAGATTTTATGGATTTTCTTTCCTGCATGAATTTTAAGAACGGAAAGTATGATATGCTTTGGGGCAGGGATGAAAATATGTTGCCTGCACTGGCAGTAGGAACAAGGGGCGCTGTAGGAAGTACATTCAATTATGCGCCATCTTTATATTATGACATGATGGATGCTTTTAATAAGAGCGATCTGAAAACTGCGAACGTATTACAGCAAAAATCAATTGATATGATCAGGTTGCTGGGAAAGTATGGCGGTATTGCCACCGGTAAAGCTTATATGAAGCTTATCGGAGTGGATTGCGGCGAATTTCGTTTGCCTGTTAAAAATATGTCGGCTGAACAATTTGAAGCATTTAAAAAAGATACAGAGCAATTAAATTTCAGTAGTTTTTCTTCAAAAAAACCATCTGCGGTCAATGTTTAATCTATAATGTCTCCTACTACGATATTACTTTCATTCCTTATCATGTTTTTTACTGTATTAACACATGCGCAAGAAACAAAGGGGAAGGCTATGCAATGGAAAATTGCGGCTCAGCTTCCTGCTTTAAACGGTCAACCCAAATCGTTGGGATTTGCGGGTCCTGTTGCTGGTGTGCACGGAAATATCCTGGTCATTGGAGGTGGTGCTAATTTTCCAGACGCCATGCCCTGGAGTGGCGGAAAGAAGAAATATTATGATGATGTATTTGTTTATGTAAAGAATAAAAAGACAATTTCGCTGTATAAGAAAATATTCAGACTTCCGTCATCTATTGCTTATTCAGCCAATTGTTCCACACCGCAGGGCATTGTTTATGCAGGTGGTGAAAATGAAAAAGGCATTAGCAACAAAGTACTCTTATTGCAATGGGATGGCATTAAAGAGACAATTGTTTCAAAATATCTACCTGATCTTCCTGTTGCTCTCACCAATGCTGCGGCAGCTTTTCATAATAATACTGTCTACATCGCCGGTGGTGAAACAATAGGGGCGACTTCTGATCAATTCTATTGTTTAGACATGAAAAGTATGGCGGCAGGATGGAAACTGTTGCCCGCTATTCCAAAGCCAGTATCGCATGCAGTGTTGATTGCACAATCAAATGCTGATCATGCATCCATTTATTTAGTAGGAGGTCGCAAAAAAAATACCAATGGAATAAGTGATCTCTATAGCCTCGTTTTTAAATTCGATATCCTCAAATGCCAATGGGAAGAAAAAAGATCTCTTCCTTATGCATTATCTGCAGGCACAGGCATTGCTGCGGGCCTAAACAATATTTTGATCTTTGGTGGCGACAAAGGAGAAACATTTCATAAAACCGAAGACCTTATCGCTGCTATCAATTCGGAGAAAGATGAGACTAAAAAAACAGAATTGATTCAACAGAAAAATAAATTGCAATCTTCTCATCCTGGGTTCAGCAAAGAAATATTAATGTATAATATTGAATCGGATGAATGGACTGTTGTGGATTGTATCCCTTTTGATTCGCCGGTTACTACGAGCGCTGTGATATGGGAGAATAAAGTGATCATACCCAGTGGCGAAATAAAAGCTGGCGTGAGAACGCCGCAAATATTATCAGCTAACCTATATCCAAAAGGCAAATGAAGAATTCAAAAAATTATCCCTGGATAGTAGTTGGCATGTTATGGGTAGTGGCACTTCTCAATTACATGGACCGGCAAATGCTTTCAACCATGAAACCTTCCATGCAGGTGGATATAGCAGAGCTGCAATCTGCAACAAACTTTGGCTACCTGATGGCGATCTTTCTTTGGATCTATGGTTTCATGAGCCCGGTATCAGGCATTATTGCCGATAAATTCAACCGCAAATGGCTGATCGTTGGCAGCTTATTTGTTTGGTCTGGTGTGACCTTTGCTATGGGTTATGCCAAAACATTTGATCAGCTTTATTGGTTAAGGGCAATCATGGGCGTGAGCGAAGCATTATATATTCCCGCTGGTTTATCGCTGATCGCCGATTTTCATTCTTCAAAAACAAGATCGCTTGCTATTGGCATTCACATGACGGGGTTATATATGGGCCAGGCTCTCGGCGGTTTTGGCGCTACTATTGCCGATAAGTTTTCATGGAATACGGCTTTTCAATCTTTTGGCATTATTGGCATTATTTATTCCGTGGTGCTGATCATTTTTCTAAAAGGGAAAAAAGATGAAGCAGTGAAAATGGGTGTTGCAAACACAGCAAAAGCAATTGAAAGTTCATCCCTGTTTAAAGGATTAGGATTATTGTTTGCCAATATCTCTTTTTGGATCATACTATTTTATTTCGCTATACCAAGTTTGCCGGGATGGGGAATTAAAAATTGGTTACCAACACTTTTTGCCAGTAGCCTGGATATAGACATGTCGAAGGCAGGACCATTATCCACTATCACTATTGCTGCTGCTTCATTTCTTGGCGTGATCTTCGGCGGCATATTATCAGATAGGTGGGTTCAAAAGAATATTCGTGGAAGAGTTTATACCAGCGCTATCGGCCTGGCATTAACCATTCCAGCTTTATTGCTGATAGGATATGGTCACTCATTGTTTCATGTTATTGGCGCAGCATTTTGTTTTGGTTTTGGGTTTGGAATGTTTGATGCCAATAATATGCCCATACTTTGCCAGTTTGTATCGTCAAAATATAGAGCAACAGCCTATGGGTTGATGAATATGATGGGGGTATTTGCAGGAGCTTTTATTACTGACCTGTTAGGCAAATCAACGGACGCAGGAAACCTGGGTAAAAGCTTTGCAATGCTGGCGGGAATTGTTGCTATCGCATTGATCGTACAGGTTTCATTTCTGCGGCCAAAAACAAATGACTTTGTTGATGCACAATAGATTATTCGAACTAAATACATTACGATGAGGATGAATCAAAAAAATTATTTCCTGATGTTGTTAATGATAGGTGTGTCGTGTACAACATCTTTTTCTCAAAAAGCAAAACATGAGGATTCCCCCGCGGGTCAACATATAACGGTCACTCATTTACGGGTACCCCTGCTGAAAGATGTAGCATTTAATCAATTGATCAAGATGACGGTGTATGTGCCGTATGGGAAAAGCATTCAGTATAAAAGTTTTCAATTGCTGCTAGATGAAACAGCGGTAAGGTCTATTGAAAAAATTGATATTATTGTTCGTGATGAAAGGGAACGAAATTTTTTGACAGGAGCGACAACTTATGCAACTATACAATCTTTGTCAACGACGTTGAATATACCAGTAAATCTCCCGCTTCACCAGGGCTGGAATACGATTTGGTTTGGCGCTGCCTTAAAAACCAATGCCGATATTGATAAAAAGCTTTTTGTAAATATAAAAAGCATTACTACCGGTGATGGTTATGTGTACTTTTTCTCCCCCAAAATAAACAGTACTATAAATATGTCGGAGGGGCGCTACAGGATGGGAGTAGCTATCCGAAAAGCATGGGATGACAGTGTGCATACTTATCGTATCCCTGGCATTACTACTACTGATAAAGGAACATTGATCGCTGTTTATGATATCCGTTACAAACATAGCGGTGACCTGCCCGCCAATATTGATGTAGGCATGAGCCGCAGCATTGATGGTGGTCGTGCCTGGGAGCCGATGAAAAAAATTATAGATATGGGTGCTCCGCATGAAAACAATGGCGTTGGTGATCCTGCTATTTTGTTTGATCCTGTTACAAAAAAAATATGGGTAGCAGCTTTATGGAGCAAGGGCAATCGTTCTATCGCTGGCTCTCAACCGGGTTTATCACCCGATTCTACCGGTCAGTTGGTATTGGTAAGCAGCGATGATGACGGGCTTACCTGGAGTCAACCTTATAGTATTACAGCACAGGTAAAAAATCCGGCCTGGCACCTATATTTCAATGGACCCGGCAATGGTATTGTTATGAAAAATGGCACATTGGTTTTTCCATCGCAATACTGGGATGAAACAACAAAACCGGCATCCGTGGGCATTCCGCATTCTTCAATTATTTATAGCGAAGACCAGGGTAAAACATGGAAAAGCGGTATTGGTGCTAAAAGCAATACGACCGAAAGCCAGGTTGTGGAAACGAAAGCCGGCACATTGATGCTAAACATGCGGGATAACCGGGGCAAGTTCAGGAGTGTGGCCACCACAACCGATATGGGAAAAACCTGGGTAGAGCATCCCACTTCTTATTCAGCGTTACCCGATCCGGTATGCATGGCAGGTTTTATAAAATCCAGGGTTAATGTAAAGGGGAAGATGAAAGAAGTATTGTTCTTCAGCAATGTTGCTTCGCAAACAACCCGTAACAATACAACCATCAAAGCAAGTCTTGACCTGGGAGAAACATGGCTGGACAAAAACCAAGTATTGCTGGATGAAAGGCCAGGTTATGGCTATTCAGCGCTTACCAAAATTGATGATAACACCATCGGTATCATATATGAAGGAGAGAGAGACCTGTATTTTCTTCGTGTGCCGGTCAGTGATATAATAAAATAATTCAACAATTTTTGTGATGGCGTATTCGCATAGGGATTTAATTGAGTTAAAAGAGTTTTATTCCAATCAATTACTAAATGATACTGTTCCTTTCTGGTTTCCCCGTTCATTTGATAAAGAATATGGAGGATTTTTATTGATGCGTGATGCAGACGGCAGTTTGATCGATGATGATAAAGCTGTGTGGATACAGGGAAGAGCAACCTGGTTATTATCTACTTTGTATAATACAGTTGAAAAAAAACAGGAATGGCTTAACGGTGCAAGATTGGGCTATGAGTTTTTGAATAAACATTGTTTTGATGAAGATGGCCAAATGTTTTTTCATGTAACAAGAGATGGAAGACCGATCCGCAAAAGAAGATATTTTTTCTCTGAAACATTTTATGTGATTGCGGCTGCCGCCTATGCCAAAGCAAGCGGTGATGCAGAAGCTGCAGAGAAAGCAAGATTTGTTTTTGGAAAATGCATTGAATATGCTACCACGCCGGGTTTATTGCCACCCAAGTTTACCGCTACAAGGCCATCAAAGGGAATTGGTGTTCCTATGATCCTGATGAATACAGCTCAGCAATTACGAGAAACCATTGGTGGTGATCGCTGTGATGAATGGATCAGCAAATGGATCAGTGATATCGAAACGTATTTTGTAAAAGAAGATATCAAATGTGTAATGGAACAGGTAGCGCCTGACGGCAGTATCATTGATCATATTGATGGAAGAACACTCAATCCCGGTCATGCTATTGAAGGCGCCTGGTTTATTTTACATGAAGCAAAATACCGGAACAATGATCCGCATCTGATTGAGCTGGGTTGTAAAATGCTTGACTATATGTGGGAGCGGGGATGGGACAAAGAGCATGGCGGTATTTTATATTTCCGCGACGTCTATGATAAACCGGTGCAGGAATACTGGCAGGACATGAAATTCTGGTGGCCGCATAATGAAGTGATCATTGCAACATTGCTTGCCTATTTGATGACAGGCAATGAAAAATACGCCAAATGGCATAAAATGGTGCATGGTTATTCTTACAAACATTTTCATGATAAGCGACAGGGTGAATGGTTTGGCTACCTGCATCGCGATGGAAGCATTGCCCAAACTGCCAAAGGAAATCTATTCAAAGGACCTTTTCATTTGCCAAGACAGGAATGGTATTGCATGCAAATACTTAATGAGTATCTTAAATAAAAGTTGATATTTCAATAGGTTTAATGTTTTTGCCGTTTACTATTACCGGTGTGCTGTTCGTGATAAGTGGATTATTGATGCCAAAAATAAATGCAAAAAGAATGAGATTGGTTTTGATTAGCATTTTATTCCTGCCGTTAGCTGCTGCTTCTCAATTGACGGTAGCGAAGATTTTTTCTGATAACATGATTTTGCAAAGAGATCAACCAATACATTTTTGGGGAAAAAATATTCCGGAAAATGAGGTTACTGTCTTATTTGCAAAGGAAAGTAAGATCGCAATTGTAAAAGCAGACTCATCCTGGGATGTGTATTTTAAAAAACAAAAAGCAGATACACAACCGCAATCAATCGTTGTTAAAAGCAACAATGAAAAGATTGAATTGAAGAATATTTTGATCGGTGATGTTTGGCTTTGTTCCGGTCAGTCCAACATGGAGTGGGCTATGTCAAAGGAAATGCATTTCAAAAATGAAGTAAACAATACTGATCAGCCACTAATAAGGTTATACAATCCTTCTCCTGCAGGAAGATACGTATATGGCGTAGTCTACACTGATTCATTAAATAAAAGATTAAATACTGAAGATTTTTACGAGGACGCCGATTGGCAGCTATGTGATAGCAATACTGTAAAACCGATGAGTGCTGTAGGGTATTATTTTGCAAAAAATATTGTAGAAAGCGAGAGCGTTCCAATAGGTTTGATCAATCTTTCCATAGGCGGCGCTCCAATCGAAACTTTTATAAGCAGGGCAACACTACAAAACAGTAAACAGTTTGCAGCAAAAGTAAAAGGCAATTGGTTAGAGAATGAGGCTTTGCCGGAATGGATTCGGGAAAGAAGTAAACAGAACATCGGCGCAAATAAAAATGGCTACGGTGATGATCTGGGATTAAACCATGCCTATAAACCGGGCTTTGCTTATGCAAGCGGTATAGAACCCATTATCATGATGCCCATCAAAGGTGTATTATGGTACCAGGGAGAAAGTAATTCACTGGAGCTGGCGAGGGTGAAAGAATACAGAGACCTGCTACATCTGATGATCGATGATTACCGGTCAAAATGGACACAACCCACTATGCCTTTTTACTGGGTGCAGTTATCTTCTATTGATACTACTAAGTATAAATCGCAATACTGGCCGCAATTCAGGGATGCACAAAGAAGACTTTTAAGTGAAGTGAAGAATGGAGGCATGGCGGTATGCAGTGATATTGGATTTAAAAATGACGTGCATCCCACCAATAAGAAAGCAGTTGGTGAAAGACTGGCAAGATGGGCTCTGAATAAAACGTATAAAAAAGGCATCGTCCCTTCGGGGCCGTTACCTCTGCAGGCAAAATACAATAATGGTAAAATTGTGATCAGATTTCAATACTGCGCAAACGGTTTGGAAACAGCCGACAGTCAACCACTGAGAGGGTTTTCTCTGGATGGCAAAACGGGAATAGCAGCGGGAATTCAGAAAAATACAATTGTTATACCTGTAAAAGTAAAACCTGTTTTTGTCTATTATGCATGGAAACCGTTTACTGATGCTAACCTGGTAAATTCAGAATTGTTACCGGCATCTACCTTTAAAATAAAAGTGCAATGAGGAATTACCAACAGAAATATAATATAAGATGAAATCATAGCAGGTTGTATCACCTGTTAAATTGTTATTTTACGCTTTTCATTTTTAAGAAATCAATAAATTAATTTTCACGACTAATTTTAATCATGCTCAAGAAAATAGTTAGCAGCATTTGCCTTCTAATAGCTCAGAAAATGATAATGGCGCAGGTGAATCTTCCTATTTATCCTGATTCAATATTTTCTACTTACTATCATCAGCGGGTTACGCTGCTTCAATCGTTGCCGGAAACGGAAGGCGATGTAATTTTTGTTGGTAACAGTATTACCGATGGGGGAGAGTGGAGTGAATTATTTGATGATAAACGGGTAAAGAACCGCGGCATCAGCGGCGATGTTACCGCAGGGGTCATTCGCCGTCTTGATGAAATAGCCGGCAGGCAGCCGGCAAAAGTTTTTTTAATGATAGGAACTAACGATCTGGCCAGGAATATTTCTCCGGATAGTGTAGTGAGAAATATTTTACTGTCGGTTGCTTATCTGAAGCAACAAACGCCTTCCACAAAAGTGTTTGTCCAAAGCATTTTACCCGTGAATAATATATTTGGAAAATTTAGCGGACACAGCAGTAAGGCGGAACAAATAAAAACCGTAAATGATCAGCTAAAAGAGAAGGCAGCAATAAATCATTATACGTATATCGATTTGCACACACCGTTTAGCGATGAGAACGGAAAACTAAAAGCAAATCTTACCAATGATGGACTGCACTTAAAAGGCGAAGCTTATTTATTGTGGAAACATATTGTATACCCTTATGTTCATGATCTGCAGGCGAAGCCGTCATTAATTCCATTGCCACAATTAGTAGATTGGAGAAACGGCAATTTCCCGCTTTATGCTTGTGAAACTATTGTTGTGAAAGATGATGAGCTGCAAAAGGAAGCTGAAAGGCTGAAACAATATTTGCAACAAAAAGGGTTTAAAATAAAGATTGCAAAGACAGTGAATAAGGACGAGCCATTTATTGAAATGCAGCTCGATAAAAATTTTACAGCGCCACAGTTACTGATGGAGGCTTACAGGCTCAATGTTGACCCCGGCAAAATTATCATCACAGCCAATACGGCTCATGGTATTTTCAATGGTATACAAACCCTGCAGCAATTAATGCGTGACGGAGTAATGGTCAATACCTGCGAAATCATGGACTGGCCTTCATTTTCCTGGCGGGGATATATGATTGATGTGGGAAGAAATTATCAATCTGTGGATTTGCTGAAACAGCAGATAGATATAATGGCGAAATATAAACTCAATGTTTTTCATTTTCATCCTACCGAAGATATTGCCTGGAGGATAGCCAGTAAACAGTATCCTCAACTGACCGCTCCGGAACATATGCTTCGCAATAAAGGACTGTATTATTCTGAATCCGACATTAAAGAGCTGATTGCATTTTGTAAAGAAAGGTATATAACTTTTGTTCCGGAGATCGATATGCCGGGGCATAGCGCCGCTTTTAAAAGAGCAATGAAAACCGATATGCAATCTGATTCGGGAATGGTTTATATAAAAAATATTCTGAAAGAATTTTGTACCACTTATGACATCCCTTATTTGCATATTGGCGCCGATGAGGTAAAGATCACGAATAAAAATTTTGTGCCGGAAGTAACGGCTTATGTGGAAAGTTTTGGAAAAAAAGTGATTGGGTGGGAGCCGGGTGGAAATTTTACGGATAAAACTATCCGGCAAATGTGGATGGACGATAATGCTCATGTGTCAGCAAATAAAATCATTCAATTTGTAGATTCCCGGCATTTATACCTGAATCATATGGATCCGTTGGAAAGCGTTGTCACCATCTTCAACAGGATGATCGGCAATAAAGAAAAGGGCGATGTGTCATTGCTGGGGGGCACATTATGCATGTGGCACGACAGGGCTGTTGCTAAAGAAGAAGATGTACAAAAGATGAACCCTGTTTATCCCGGAATACTTGCATTTGCGGAAAGAAGCTGGCGAGGTGGTGGTTATAAGGGATGGGTTGCCAATATTGGCGAACCGGATTCAAAACAAGCAAATGAGTTTACTGAATTTGAAGTGCGTTTGCTGGACCAACAGCAACATAATTTTTCAGGACTTCCTTTTCCGTATGCAAAACAATCAGCTATCCAATGGAAATTGTACGGACCTTATGACAATGGTGGTGATCTGTCCAGACAATTTTTGCCAGAAAAAAGTGGTGTAAATAAAATGCAGGCATCAAAAAAAGCAGTCGGGGGTACGATTGTATGGCGTCATTGGTGGGCTACATTAATAAAAGCTGTTTTGGATGGTCCTAAAGAAAACACCACCTGGTATGCCAGTACTCAAATATGGAGTGATGAGGAAAAAGTTGAAAATTTCTGGATAGGGTTTAATAATTTATCCCGTTCCCCTGCTACTGATTCACCAAAACCTGGTGCCTGGGATAATCACCAAAGCAAAGTTTGGGTCAATGGAAAATTGATCGATACCCCGGATTGGAAAAGGGGCGGACAAAGAGGGCATTCGGAAATTCCATTAATTGATGAAGGATATGAATACCGTAAGCCGACAAAAATCTTATTGAAAAAAGGATGGAATGAGGTGCTGATAAAATCGCCAATTGGTAGCTTTAAAGGCAAGGACTGGCAAAATCCGGAGAAATGGATGTTTACGTTTGTACCTGTATAATAGATGCTGAGCCTTCCCCTATTTTATGACAGAAAATTTTGAGGTGCCTATTTGATTTGTGTGCTGGACCTTGGTAAACACCTAAAGAAAGTATCGTTTTTACAAAAAAGACGAAGTACGATAATTCAAGTACGATCAAAAAGTTGAAAAACCCGGTGCTACAGAAAAAGATGAAAGTATAAACAATGTAACCGATGTTTGGACTGCAACTGAACCGTATCGGTAGCACGTACACATAATTGGTTGCGGGCTATGCTGGCCGAAGAATATATGCTGATCGACATATCGCTGTCGTCTGCTGTCCGGACTGAACGAATAATCTCAACTGTATAACTTAACTTCAACATCAGAATATCAAGCTGCTTCTGTTCCGGCGGATGTAATACAGCGGATCAGCACAACAGAAAGATTCTGACGTAAGTTGCAATGCCCTTTTCACATTAAACGATATTCGTCATGCAACACAAGAAGTCACTATTGCCGCTCGGCCTGATCTCATGGATAATTATTGAGGGATGTAAAGCACCGCCGATCACCATTACACAAAGTCAGATTGAAGCTGTTTTTACGCCTGGCAGGACCATGCGACTTTTTTGGGATAGCACCAGTCAGCCAGTCAATGTGGGAAGAACAGGAGGGCCAAACGTCTATGATTTCAGTACTCTCCCATTTGTCATGTACGATAGTTCCGAAATATTTTCTGTCAGCCAAATTCCACAACTGGCGCCACGATATCCGTCCAACGCCGTGGTCGCCAAAGAAGAAGGTGGAACTGTATATCCCGTATTTTCATTCTCAAACAGTAAGTTTTATCGTGAAGGGAGAGGTAGAATTCCCTCTGATACTACAGAGTGGTATCAACATTTCATTCCTGCAGCGGAATGGCTGCGGTTTCCGGTTACGTTCAATACCCGGTTTAGCACAACAAGCACCGTCGTTGATACGACATATGTTAACGGCATTCCCACTATCACATCATCAGATACCAGTTCCCACACGGAATATGTTGACGGTTATGGGACATTGTTGCTTCCCGGAGGATTGGCTTTCGAATGCCTGAGAATTCGGGGAGTGGCGTCGTTTCCGAAAACCTCTAAAGTGTTTCAATTCTGGACGCGGGAGGGAGCTGTAGTACTCATCGAATCAGACAATTCACAGCCTGATACCGGAGTCGTCAAAAGGGAATATGTCATCTATTTTTCTCCTCAGGCACGAAATCAGAACACTCCGTGACTGAATAACTTTGAGCTCAGGAATTAATGGTGAACTAGAATGCAAACGAAAGAACGCTGATTTAATAAAAACTTTCATCATCCTTGTTGATTAACTAGTAACACGGATTATTTGCAAGTCCGCAGTATTTAAAATTCCTGCTACAGTGAAATCATTATTCTTTACTGCGCCCGCGGCTTACAGCAACTAAAAGTAAAATGAAAACTCAGGCCCCGACGATCCATACCAAAGGACTACTCCAAAAAGAACCTCAACTGTCCTTATTGACGTTGATATCCACTTCCGCAGATTTTTCCTGTGCCATGGCCATGATTGGTGCTCACTGCCAGCCAATAAAATATTCGTTTCATTGTGAACAGTTTTACCCCGCAGTATTTGCAGTAGTTGAGAAATCACTGTTGCGATTTATCTTCCTTAAGCTATATGTCGTCAACATACAAAGTTTTGTTTCAGGCTAAATAGGTAAATCGTTTAGTTTATTTGCACTTTGTGCAGGAGTGTTTAACACAAATCCTGTCATGAACCGTGCCATTATCTGTTTTATCATTAACGCTTTTAAAGGCAGCTTCAAAAAATAAGCCATCCTGAAAAGTACTTCGGCAATGTGTAGAATAAGTAATTGGAATATCCCACCGGACAGTCTGAGCATTTGTCATTATTTGTCTTACTATTCTTTTTTCAAAATGGCCCTTAGCTATATCGAATTGTATGAACAGAAAAAGGATAAGTAAAAACGCTTACCATCCTTGATTGACCAAGTTTTGAGCCTTTCGATAGGGGTTTCCTGGTAAAATAAAGGAATGACGATTTTTTACTATTGGCGTATTCCAGCTATGCATTATATTTAAGGTAACAGGTGTCAGACCTGCCGATCCAGTCGCCGGTATCGACCCTATCTAACAACTTCCCACAAATCCTGGTCCCTTTTGTTACTACACTGAACCGCATTCCTACGCTATAACAACCTTGTTATGCAAGAAAAAAAGTCAACCCGCCAAGTTCCTTCTGCGCAAAAAGATGAAGCGAAAAATCACCAGGGTGTATTTTCAGATCAGGTCAAATCTCCATCGATACAATTACAAACCCCTCAGATTTCTTTACCTAAAGGGGGAGGTGCTATAAAAGGTATTGACGAAAAATTCCAGGTAAATGCTGTCAACGGTACTGCATCTTTTTCGATTCCCTTGCCCATTTCAAAATCACGCAGTAATGTGGCACCTGCGTTTTCTCTCAGTTATAATTCCGGGGCAGGTAATAGTTGTTATGGGTTAGGATGGAATATCGATTTCCCTTCTATTCAACGTAAAACCGATAAACAACTTCCGCTCTACAGAGATGCAGAAGAAAGTGATGTATTTATGTTTACCGGAACAGAGGACCTTGTCCCCTTTCTTAAAGAAGAAACTCCTGGCAACTGGCAACCTGTTGAATTTATTTCAGCCAACGGAGAAAAAGTGAAGCGATACCGTCCGCGAATCGAAGGAAGCTTCATACGAATTGAAAAGATAACTCCCAAAGACAATAGCAGTTTTTATTGGCGGGTCACTACTCCCGACAACACGGTCACCATTTTTGGAAGAAATGCGTATGCCCGTATTTCCAATCCGCTAAACCCTGAACATATTTTCAAATGGCTGCCGGAATTAACTTATGATGATAAAGGTAGTTGCATGGAGTTCGGGTATGTGAAAGAAGATTTACTGAATGTCCCGGGATCATTGCATGAGCAGAATCGTTTTAATAACAATGCCCCTTTCACTAATCTTTATCTGAAACGGGTAATGTATGGTAATAAGAACCCTTACTATCCAAATCCCGATTTTCCATATAATCCAAACAGGCCGGGCGATCCACAATATTTATTTGAAGTGGTTTGGGATTTTGGCGATCACCATGAAGACAATCCTAATCCTGCACCCGGAAAAAAAATAGATTGGCCCTGCCGCTTAGATCCCTTCTCTGACTATCGATCCGGATTTGAGATCAGGACCTATCGGCTCTGCAGGCGTATCTTGTTCTTCCATTATTTCAAAGAATTAAACGATAATATACATCCTGCATCTTGCCTCGTTCGATCCTTAAATCTGGAACATCGCTATTTCAACAACCAATCAGTTGTTGTTAAAGAAAAGCGTAATGCAGAAACAGATTATATTATATCGGTTCAGCAATTCGGTTATAAAAAAAGCAGAGCTTCCTATACCAGGAAAGGATTGCCACCGGTAACATTTACTTACCAGGAACCCCCATGGAAGAAAAATATAAAAGAAGGATTGCAATGGGACACTATATTAAAGAATGTTTCTTCTGAGAACACAGTTCATGCACCGGTTGGCTTAGGAAACAATTACCAATGGGTCGATCTCTGGAGTGAAGGCATTTCCGGCATTTTGACGGAACAAGCAGAAGGTTGGTTTTACAAATCGAATTTGGGTGATGGCAATTTTAGTGAAGCAAAGCCTGTTCTCCCCAAGCCTTCATTTACTGGGTTATCAACCGGACAATTGCAATTGCAGGACATCGAAGCAGACGGCAGAAAATTCATCACCAATCTTAGCGGACCGGTAAAAGGGTATTTTGAATTAAGTGATGATAATGAATGGCAGCCATTCAAACCTTTCGATCAAGTTCCCAATATCAATTTAAGCGACCCGAATACGAAATTTATTGATCTGAATGGTGATGGTAAAGCAGATCTTATTATTTCAGAAGAAAATGTTTTTACCTGGTATCCAAATCGTGGAGTGGCAGGCTATGATTCTGCTGAAACAGCATCTAAACCTTATGATGAAGAAAAAGGTGCAGCCCTTGTTTTTTCAGATGCCGAACAAAGAATTTTTCTGGCAGATATGAGTGGTGACGGTCTTACGGATATTGTCCGCATCCGAAACAGTGAAATAGTTTACTGGCCTAATTTAGGCTATGGCAGGTTTGGCTCAAAAGTGAACATGAGCAATGCTCCTGTGTTTGACACTGCTGATCATTTCAATCCTGCATACCTGCATTTGGCAGATATAAGCGGTACTGGCGCTACTGATGTTTTATACTTAGGAAAAAATCAGGGAAAGGGATGGCTGAACCTGAGTGGTAATGGATGGAGTGAAACTATCATCATCGATCCATTCTTCCATACAGAACTTCCCAATCAAATTTCCGTCGTTGATTTTTTAGGAAATGGAACCGGTTGTATTGTATGGTCATCCGCACTTCCTGCACACACAGGTTCACCCATGAGATATATCGATCTCATGGGCGATAAAAAACCTTATATCCTTTCGGCTTATCAAAACAACATGGGTAAAGAAGTAAGCTGGGATTATAAAAGTTCTACTTACTATTATTTGGAAGATAAGAAGTCGGGCAAGCCGTGGATCACCAAACTTCCGTTTCCCGTTCAGTGCCTGAGTCAGGTTCACATCAACGACAGAGTAGCCGGGACATATTTCACCAGTAAATACAGTTATCATCATGGCTATTACGACCACGCAGAAAGAGAGTTTCGGGGATTCGGCAGAGTGGAACAAACCGATACGGAAGATTTCGACCGGTTTAAATTAATCGATGCAAAAAATGTAGTAGAAGAAAAATTACATCAGCCTCCTGTAAGGACAGTTAGCTGGTTTCATACCGGAGCGTTTTTTGATAGAGAGAAAATTTTTGATCAATTTAAAGATGAATATAGGAAAGAGCTCTATGAATTCGATCTCCCTGAACCGGTGCTGCCCAAAGATTTAACCGTTGTAGAATCCATAGAAGCGCTGCGAGCCTGCAAGGGAACAATACTGCGACAGGAAGTTTATACTCTCGCTGATCCATCGAAGGAAAATCTTCACTCGGTTGCCAAACACAATTGCCTGATCAAACTACTGCAACCAACTGAAAAAAATCGCTTTGCGGTTTTCCTGGTTCAGGAAAGTGAGGCAGCCAGTTTTTATTATGAAAAAAATACAAACGATCCCCGCATTGCCCATACATTCAATCTTGAAGTAAATCGATTCGGGCAAATATTACAATCTGCAGCTGTCGTGTATGGCCGAAAAAAAAAGGACGCTTCCCTGCCTGAAGAAACGAGAAATGAACAAGACAAAACTCATGTTATTTATACCCTGAATTACTTTACCAATGATTGGGATAAGGCAGATGCTTATCGCCTGCCATTACCGGCAGAGACAAAAACATTTGAATTAACAGGAGTTCTGTCCGAAAAAGAAAAATACAGCATCAATGATCTGCTCCCTGGTTTTTCAGAAGCAATCGAAATTAAATACGAACAGCAAGCAGGCAGTTCCGAAATACAAAAACGGTTGGTTGAAAATATTGCGACTGCCTATCTCAGCAATGATTTGGAAACCCAGCTTGATTTATATTATACAGACACCCTGGGTTTTATTTCCCGCCAATATAAAATGGCATTTACTCCTTCACTTGTCAACTATTTATTTGGAGACAAGTTAACTGATAAAATGCTAGGCGATGCAAAATATGTTGAATTTGATAAAAGAAAATGGTGGGTCTCTTCAGGCAGGACGATATATTTCAACCAGGATGAAAATAAAGATGCTGCTCGACAAAGATTTTATCTGCCTGTCGCTATCGAAGATGTCTTTGAAAATGAAACAAAGATTGTCTATGATGGCTATAACCTGTTGGTGAAAGAAACACAGGATGAATTACAAAACACAACAACGGCTGAGCAATTTGATTACAGAACCTTAGCTCCTCTCAAACTTAAAGACCTTAATGATAATATCAGCGAAATAATAACAGATGAGTTGGGAATGGAGATCGCTACCTCAATTTATGGAGAGGAATCTGATCGCATGCATGGCGATGAATCGCTTACCAATTATTCCATTATTCGCCCTGCCGGCATCAACGAAGTAATTGCCGATCCACATAAGTTTTTGCAAAAGGCTACCACATTTTTTTATTACGATCTCGATGCATGGAAAGACAGAAGTGTGCCGGTTTGTTTTTGCAGCATTGTACGGGAAACACATGCAAGCGAGCTAGAAGAAGGAAAGAAAACTAATGTCTTCAGGAGTGTTGGGTATAGCAGTGGTTCAGGCCAGCTTCTTCAAACCAAAGTACAGGCAGAACCGGGAATTGCAAAGAAATGGGTGGATGGAGAATTGAAAGAAATAAGTGTTGACCAAAGATGGGTAGGTACCGGCAGAACTATTTTGAATAACAAAGGAAATCCTGTAAAACAGTACGAACCTTTCTTCAGCACTGCCTATGCTTATGAAACAGAAAAAGAATTAGTTGAGATAGGGTTTTCCTCCACACTATACTATGATGCGTTGTGCAGGAGCATAAAAACAGAGCATTCCAACGGAACATTTTCCCAAATAGAATTTGATGCATGGAAACAATTGAGCTATGATGAAAATGATACGGTATTGGAAAGTGACTGGTACAAGACAATAATGCAATCAGAAAATTTTATTGAGGAACCAAAGGATCCATTAAAAAGAGCAGCATGGTTTACTGCTAAGCATTCTGATACGCCTTCAGAAGCACATTTGGATTCTTTAGGAAGAGTAGTGTTAAGCATTACCAACAACGGCTCCAACAAAAAATATAAAACCCGTTCTACCCTCGACATTGAAAATAATCAGCTCGAAGTGATCGATGCAAGAAGAAACACCGTTATGAAATTTGAATATGACATGCTTGGCAGAATCCTGCATCAACATTCTATGGACAGCCGCGACAGGTGGCTGTTTCCTGATGCTATGGACAGGCAGGTATATGCATGGGATAGCCGCGATCACCATTTTCATTCAGAATATGATAAACTACACCGGCCGATAAAACAATGGCTGGTGGAAGATATAAACAGGATAAAGGGATTAACTGAAGAACAGATCAAAGAAAGGAAAATTGAAAAACTGATACATCTCACAATTTATGGAGAAGGGCAGCTGGGTGACAAAGAACATAATCTTCGGGGTAAACCATTTCAGAGTTATGATCAATCGGGCTTAGCACAATCAACCGGTTATGATTTTAAAGGCAATGCAAAAAGCAGTTTTAAGCAATTATCAAAAAAATATAAAGATGTTGTTGACTGGAATGTTGAAGATCCCTTCTCGCTTCTGGAAGAGGAACCGCCTTTTGTAAGTGCAGCAAAGCACAATGCTGTGAATCATCCGGTGGAAATGAAATATCATGACGGTAGCACAGTATTCTATGTTTATAATGAAGCCAATTTATTGAATAAAGTGTCTGCACATATAATCAGTCAAGGTAAGAATATACCATTCGTCGAAAATATTGACTACAATGCAAAAGGACAGCGGGAAAATATATTGTATGGCAATACTACACTTACAACATATACATACGATGAAAAAACATACCGGCTTACACAGCTCCGCACAACAAGAAAGAGAGAAATCGACCCGGGTGTTTTCAAATTTGATGTTCTGCAGGAACTAAACTATACCTACGATCCTATCGGGAATATCATACAGATCATCGACAAAGCGCAACAGGATATTTTTTTCAATAATGCAAAAATAGACCCAAGCAATGTTTTTGAATATGATGCCATCTATCGCCTCATATACTCAAAAGGACGGGAACATGTCGGCCAGAGTTTACCCTGCGATCAGTTTGATAACCATAAAATGTATAACGGCGATCTGCGGTTAACACTGAAAAGCGATAAAAATGCTATGCAGTATTATGAGCAGTTGTATGTATATGACGAGGTGGGCAATATTGAAAGAATGATCCATCGCGCCGGGATTGGACAATTTGAAAACCGGTGGACACGGATCTTTACATGCAACAGGGATAATAACCAATTAATAAGTACAGAAGTGAATGGTAGATTAACCGAATATCGATATGATGAACATGGCAATATGCTTAATCTGCAATACAACGCTGACACAAATGATTTTCGATTTGATCTTGTCTGGAATTATGCTGATCAGTTAAGCCAAATTAATTTGGAAGGTGGGGGCACTGCTTATTATGTATATGACAGTTCCGGTCAACGTGTTCGAAAGGTGATCGAAAATAAAGGAAAAATTAAAGATCGGATTTACTTAGGTAATTACGAACTGTACAAAGAGCAGAATGGCAGCGAAGAATTAAAGCGGATGACACTGCATATCATGGATGATAAGCAACGTATTGCTTTGGTGGAAAATCGTGTTAAAGGAACAGATGAAGGTTTACCATTCTTAATCCGATATCAATACAGCAACCACTTAGGCACAGCATGTTTGGAGTTGGATGAAAAAGCAGATATTATTTCTTATGAAGAATATTATCCTTATGGCAGTACAGCGTACCAGGCAACAAGAAATCAAACCGAAACGCCAAAGCGATATCGTTATACCGGGAAAGAAAGGGATGAAGAAAGTGGGCTTGAGTATCATGGGGCGAGGTATTATGCGGTGTGGTTGGGTAGATGGGTGAGCTGTGATCCTGAGGGTATATCTGATGGAGTCAATATTTATAGCTATGTAAATAACTTCCCAATAGTTTTTTATGATCAAAATGGAAGGGAAAGTAAAAAGTATACTGATGAAGATATTCGAAAAATGACCAATATGCAAATTGTTGCTTTATTGAATCATTTTTTTGGAGAAAACCTGCCGTTAGTAGTTGATTATTCAAAACGAAGAATTGAATTGCACGATAGATTAGTGAAACATTTTAAAGAGCACGATCTCTATGGATCTGAACCAATAACATCTGTCGATCCAGATCCTTATGAAATGGATATGGTTTATAGTCCCTCCTCTGGAGCATTCGGGAAAATTGGACCTCGGTCATCCGTGAAAGCTGACCAACAACAAGCTTTTGAAGAAAGCAAAGAAGTTGCAATAAACTTGGTCAACTCGATCGGGGGCACTATTGGGGCAAGAACGCCAAAGGTTGCTACTTCAAAAGGAATAGCCAAAAACCCAAGAGCTGTTATTCAATGGAACCAAAGGACCTATGAACCCAAACTTGGAACCGATAAGCCTGTAGTTCCACGTTATGCTGGATTACTTCCCGTGGCAAGAGACGAAACTCCCGCTTCAATTGAGTTTGAAAGACCTCCGAAAAAAGGAGAGGTAGCTGGCTCAGTTGGCTTTAAAAGAGAAGTTGCGGTCACAAAGCTTACAGGAGGTAAATTGGCTAGAAATCCCAATTATCCGTACGACGATTTAAGAATAGAATATATACACGATGGGAAAACATCTTGTGTACCTATTGATGTATTAGGTCCTAATGGTGAGTTTATAATAGTAGGAGGACCGGCAAAAGAAACGAACATTTCCCACCTTACTCAGAGATTACGACAATTAAAAATGGCAGCTAACTATAGAGGCGTGCAAGGTATTGCATATTTTTCTTCGGATACTTCAGAGGAAGTTATTAATAAGGCAAAAGATATTCTTGGTGAACATAATGTTCGAACGTTTGAGCTTAAATGAAAAGCTTCGACGATTTATTGGAAAAAAGTTTGGCAAAATTAATACTCCGACTGTCATATGCTAGAGCAATACATGATAGATTTCAAATTTTTCGTTTGAGATGTTTTTTTGTGCCATGGTTATGATATGTAAATGGATTGGTGATACCGTCTTAAATTTTAATTACGAACTGTTATACCTTTCTTATGGTACGCAAAAATATATTCCCTCAAAGGCCAAGTAATTAATCTGAAATATCCAGACTGCAAATTGAAGATAGGGATGCAGATTTACTTTGCCTTGATGATCATTTTATTCAGAAAGAAGTTGATTTACTAAATTCTGTAACTACCAATGCCAAAGCATATTGTGAAACTATAAAAACTATTTAAACCTCTAAAACCTTCCACCATGGAACGCAAAATATACTCCCTCAAAGGCCAAATAGTTAACCTTTCAGGAACAGGCATACCGAATTTGACAGTACAAACTTTCGATGCTGATCTCATTGGGAAAGATGATTCTCTTGTATCTGCAACCACCGATGTCGACGGATATTTTGAAATCAACTTCAGCGATGAAGATTTCCGTGAGAAATTTCTGTTTGTCAATTTTGATAAGAAGCCTGATATCTATTTCAAAATATTCAAAGATGGTAAGCTTATAAAAAATACCAGGGGCGAAACAAAATGGGACACTTGGCCAACAGATGAGGTAATAAAAATAGTGGTGGATGTAATGTCACCAATTAAGCCTGATGACAATACAAAATATTCTGTGTCGGGGTATATCACTTCTACTGAAGGTTTTCCTGCTTCAAACCTTATTGTCAAAGCTTTTGATAAAGACTTAAGAAGTGAAGAACTTCTTGGAGAGACGGTGACAAACGATCAGGGGCTATACCATATTAACTATAGCCCGGAATTTTTTACCAAAAAAGAAAAAGGCTCAGCCGATATACTGATGCGTGTGTATGATGATACCCGCAGTTTGCTTTATGAATCTTCGCTACAGGAAATCATCTGGAATGCCGCAGAAAAAGCTATTTACAACATCCAGCTAAAAAATTATACTGTCAGCCGGCTTTCTGAATTCGAGACTGTACAAAACACAATAAGGCCGGTTACCGGTGATATAAAAATAGAAGAAATAAGGGAGGATGATGAACACAGCGATATTTCCTTTCTATCTGCCGAGTCAGGCATTTCTTTTCTTAACCTAGAGTATTTTATATTAGCACATAAACTTGCTGCAATACATGGCATTAACCCACAATTCTTTTATGCACTTTTTCGCCAGAATACTCTCACAGAAACCAGCTCGGCCAATTCATCTTTAAGATTAAGCCTGCTTATTTCCCTGCAGGGTGATCTTACATCTTTATGGCTTGTCATCGTTTTGCTCCCGGCAGAAGTTATTAAGAAATCGATCGAAGAAGCAATTGCATTGAATACAGTTGCCTCTTCATTACAGAATGAAGTTGAGGCAATATTGGACGGGTTGTTAAAAAACCAAAAAGAAGCCAGGGAATATTTTGATTCACAACAAGTGGAAAAAGCTTCAGCAGCATTCGCAGCTATATCCATGAATCCATTGGACGACGGTATTTCCGGGGATGTAAAAAAATACATTGACTCAAAGCTGAATGCTGTATTAAAGGAAAAACTAAAATCCCTGTTTGCAGGAACTAATGAGACTATTCGGGTTATTGAATCGCTAAATATTGATTACAGAAAAGTCGCTGATCTGACTTTACAGGAATATCTTGATAAATACATACTTCCTTATTTACAAAAAGCAGCTGATAAAAAATGGCAGCTTAACGGCAACGACGAAATAATAAAGGATTTGCTGAATCTTAATCTGCCATTAAAGAAAAACCCCCTCTTTAATGATGAGATCCGATCTCTGAAGGTCGGGGAATATGCGCGGCTGAGTGGCATTGAACAAGAAAAAGCGGCAAAGATCAATGCACAGCAAATTGATCCGCTTTATTTCGATGTATTTCAATCCAACAAATTGCTGAATGAAGGCATTCTGACAGAGGAAGAAAACAATAATCTCTTCCTCACTTTTAGCTTAGGCAAGCTCACAGATGATCATCTACCTCTTATCCGGGTACTAAAAGAGAAATCGCTTTTTTCTGCAAGACAGCTTGTAGGTTGGGAACAAAAGGATTGGCTGAACCTTCTGCAATCTGAGAAAATATCATCGCCAAACGGAGAGAAAATGGAGGAGTATATTGATAATATGATGGCGAATCTAAAGCAGGCCTTTCCTTCGATGGCTTTGCTTTTGCCTACCCTGGCAGACCGCAAGAATACAGTGCAAAAAATAGACAGCGTTTTGCCCCTGCTAAAAAACAATTCCTGGCTTTTTCAACCCAATGGCCAAAATGAAATTAATTGGAGCGGAATAGATGATAGTAAAAGAGCAGAAATAAAAAATACGCTTGATGACCTGCTGCCGATGGTCAATACTTATAAGCATCTCGGTATTCGTGAAATACTTAAGGATGAACATATAGACATCGAAACTAAAAAGAACCGGGTTGCGTCTGTTATCGACCAATATCAAAGCTTTATCAACATGAATCCGTTCCTTGATCTTCATGAAATGAACCTGTTTGATGAAGGAGAGCTAAAGAGATTGCGCTGGAAAGGAATTGATGAGGATAATCAAAAAAATATTGTACTGCAATTAAAAGCCTATCAGCGTACACTGGCTTTAACCGGCGACGACGGACTTGCGAAAAACCTGCTTCAAAAAGGATTTGACTCAGCACAAAGCATCATTCAAAATCCGCTTTTCGTTTTTAAGAAATTAGCTGGAATCAGCGAGACTGAAGCTACGTATGTTTATGACAGGGCAGGCAAAAAGAGTCTTGCGACAAGTCATCTTGCTGAAAATCTAAGGATTGGCCTTATGGATCGGGCAGGCAATGGAATCAGGGTGTCTAATTGGAATGGAACGACTTTTAGCTATTTCAGACAGCAGGAAGATATCAGCAAGCTATTTGGCAGCCAGGATTTCTGCGATTGTGAGCATTGCCGCTCTGTTGTCAGCCCTGCCGCATATTTCGTTGAGATCATGTTTTTGATAGAACAGCATATCACAGAACCATTCTTTCAATCATCTCCCAACCACCGGCTTTCCCTCAAAAACCGCCGCCCTGATTTATGGAAATTAGAACTGACCTGTGAAAATACAAATAAACTGATACCCTATCTTGAGATCGTCAACGAGACACTTGAAAGTTTCCTGGAACAGGCCTTACATGTTTCCGATATTTATCAACGACTAAATACTGAGCAGGTGTCTTTCAATCTTCCTTTTAATATTCACTGGGAAGAACTTAGAAATTATCTTACTCATTTCTCTATAACGCTATATGACGTTTTTACGATTTTAAAAGCTCCGGATGAGGAAAGATGGCGCGAACGTTTGAATATATCGCCGGAGGAATACGACCAGATCATTGTTCCAGCACCGAATAAAGAGGCAAGAAAAAGATTTGGAATTTTGAATGATGAACAGCTGAAAAAATTTAAAGTAAAAGACTTTTTGAAATATACAGGTATTAGTCGTTCCCAGTTGGATGATTTATTGCCTCATGGCTCAAACAAACTGTTTTGCACGCATCTTCTTGATAAGATTTCGATCAGCCAGGAACAGGATGAATCGACCGACCCATTGATTAATTATATCGAATACTTATTAAAACTCGATGATAAATGCCTGGACTTTATACATCGCTTTATTCGATTATGGAAAAGAACCGGCTGGACAATCCGGGAGTTTGATATGGTTGTCACTAGTCTGAATAAAAAAAAGTTGATACCCGCGGTAGACAGTACGGTTGAAAATGGATTGATTGATGAGACAGCCATTCAACGCTGTGCGCAACTGGTAGAATTACAGGAAAGATTAAAATTAAAAACTGAAGAGTTACCCTGCCTGTATGGTTCGTTACCCAATGTCGGCTTGAAAGATAATCAAGAGAGCTTTTTCGTTCGGCTCTTTAGTAATGAAATCACAAGTATTCATTTCGGCAGTTTCATTCAGTCTTTCAGAACTCATGATAGTCAGGTTAACGCAACACTTCGTTATCTCCTTGCTGGCCTTGGAATATCAGAAACAGAATTAGTGCAACTTTTGGACCTGCTCGAACAAAAAATGTTTAGCGATGGAATCGCGGACGATGTGGAAAGAATATCCATATTATATCGCCATGCCATGGTCGCAAAAGCGTTTCGGTTTTCCATTGAAGATCTCGTATCCGTTTTAAGAATTCGGTTTGATGAACAAAAGCAATGGATCAGCTCTATTGACGACGCATTTGCTCTTATTGAATTTGAAGAAAAATTCAGATCAATACCATTCAGTATTAATGAGCTGTTATTTATTCTTAAATCGGAAGAAAAAGGAGCAGCATTATTTAAGTTACATTTTGATGAACTAAAAGTGATGACGCTGGGCATCCAAAAGGCAGCGCCCGGTAACGCAAGGATGGATTCATTAGCATCCAATCTTGGAAAATCATTGAACATTACAGCTCCATTGTTTAATAAATTATTAAAAACTGTTTGCCCTGCAATTGACGAGTTGTACAGCACAATAAGCAAAGGGTATTTTGATGATTCCGGTAATTTGAAAAAGGAAATTGAGTTGAAGGATCTTTTATCTTATATACAGGCAATTGAAAGATTATTATTCCTTTTCAGCAAATTCAACTTTAAGGATGATACGGTCAATTATATTCTTGATAATAAAGAAGTTTTTGGAATTTCATTCGATAAACTCAGATTTGAGCACCTATGTAACCTTAATGACTATGTGAAACAGGTGGCCGCGAATCCCACTAAAGCTAATGAATTGAATAAACTTTTAGCAAACCGCTCGGAAGGATGGAGTGAATTTTCGGAACTGGAAATGGATTTTCTGGCTGAAACCTGGAAAATGGACAAGAAACTGGTAGAATCTTTCAATACAAGCGGCTTATCCGGCATATTGCCCTCTACGAGTATCCAAGCCTTGAATTATATCAATAAGTGCTTATCAATGAGTAAAGTTATTGGCATCAGCTACGATTCATTTTTCAAATTAGCAACAAACCGTTTTGATGAGTTGGGCAAAGCAAAAGACATTATTATCGGCGCCTTTGTTTCGAAATACCCCGACGAAAAATTAAGAGCAGATAAGCTGGAACCTTATCGCGATAGGATGAATGTAAAAAAAAGAGACGCATTGTGCGATTTTATCCTGGCCAATAGAAAGAAATTTGAATTGGACGACCTTCATGATCTATATGCTTACTTCCTGCTGGATGTGGAAATGAGCGGATGTTTCCGGACATCGAGGATGGTAGCAGCTATTTCAAGTTTGCAACTATATGTGCATCGTTGCCTGATGAACCTGGAACGAGAGCATAAAGTGGCAGGCGGCTCAGGCACTATAAACATCGCAATAGACACACAAACTGCACAAGTGTGGGAATGGAAAAAGAATTACCGTGTATGGGAAGCAAATGAGAAAGTGCGTTTGTATCCCGAAAATTATATTCTGCCCGAGCTAAGAGATGACACAACACCTATTTTTAAAGAGCTGGAAGATGAGTTATTGCAACAAAAGATTACAAAAGAATCTGCAGAAGCAGCTTATAAAAAATACCTTTCACGGTTTGGTGAATTGGCGCGTTTAAAAATAGCGGGGAGCTATTATCATGAACAAGAAAACACTTACTATTTCTTTGGAAGAACCAATATAGATCCGCCACAGATGTATTATCGAAAATGGGTGAATGCATCAACATGGACCCCATGGGAAAAAGTAGAGTTGGCTATTGATTCACCGTATGTGAGTTGCATAAAATACCAGGGAAGGTTGTCAATCTTTTGGACAGAAGTTAAGGAGCAAGAAAAAAATACAATTTATAAAGGGAGATCATTGCCAGGAGGATATTTGTATACCATCACCTTCAAACATGCGTTTTTGAATGAGAACAATAAATGGTCTGCCCCACAAAATTTCAGCTTAAGTGATACAAGCTTGAATAACTCAGGAACATATCAGGGGTTGCATTTTGGAGGATTTTACATCAAACCAGGTGTCGATGTTGATTCCATCAATGAAAATGACATTCCTGAAGGAAGAAAATATCTCAATAGAAAATATTTTCCATTGATTATAGGAGAAAACTTATTTGCACATTATTATGAAAAACAAATAATACAGACTCCATCAGAAATAAGGGAAATAGACTTATTCAATAACATAATGATTAAAACCAGGTATATAGATTTACCGGGTGCATTAAGAAAAAAGATATGCATTCCTTCAAACACAGACTTGTTACAGTTGTATGGCTCCTCCATCGTTTCTTGCAAAACATCCCAGAACTTTCTTGAATCCTGCATTGATTATGGCTCTTACACCGCCGATTCAAATCGCTATACAGTCTCCACCTTTTCTAATCCCGATCAAGGGGAATTAAAAATAGTAGGTAGCACAAAAGGTGATTTTGTTTTTCGTATTAACAACCAGCAATATCTGTTTAAAAAGAGATCTCCTGGGGGTTCAGGCTTGCTTTATATGTTCCTACCGAATACTCCACCTTTGTCACTGTGGACAATGAAGCGCATCAGCACTTCTCTACCCGATAAATTGGGACAAATATTATTTACAAAAGGCGTCGAAGAATTTTTGGCCATTGATACGCAGAAATTACCTGAGGACGAATTGCCTTTTAAGATCAGTGATCTTAGCTATCTTGGATATCCTGTTGCTACAGAGCACATAGATTTTAAAGGAGCTTACGGGATTTACTACCAGGAATTGTTTTTTCATATCCCTTTTTTGATTGCCAGCCATTTAAATGCGGAACAGAAATTTAAAGAGGCCGATTGGTGGTACAGGAGGATTTTTGACCCCACCTCGCAAGATGTTACAGATCCGGAGAAAGACCGGAACTGGCAATACATTGAATTCAGAAAAATAGAACTGAAGAAAATGTATGCGATGCTCACCGATCCTGCTGCATTAGAAGCCAGCGAAAAAGATCCCTTTAACCCACATGCTATTGCCAGGCTACGGCTCAACGCATACCAGAAGACTATTGTAATGAAATATATCGACAACCTGCTGGACTGGGGCGATTCGCTTTTTGCCGAAGACACAGTGGAATCTATAAATGAGGCTACCATGCTTTATATTCTAGCCTCCGATATATTAGGGGAAAGACCTGTAAAGCTCGGAAAATGCAAACCGGGAGCCGAAGCAATCAACTACGACAAGATCGGCGATCTTATTGCGAACGGCTCCGATCCCTTAGTTCAATTGGAAAATTTTCATACAACGATTGAACAAAAAATGAACGGTAAAAACACACTGGAATCAATCGGGATGAGTGAGGTCCTTAGAAAGAATAGTCTGGCATCAAAACAGACCTCCGGTTCAGAACAGGGGAATTTTGGATTCGACGATTCGACGGTTCTATTGAAAGGTCTCAGAGAGCCATCCAGAATTAAGTCTTATGAGGAAATAATTGAAAGAAATAGACTAATTAAGGAAGCGTTTAAGGAAGAACCGGAGAAAGGGAAACCACAACATGTGGATTCAATAAAAGCAAGATTGAGTTTTTTTTGCGTTCCCAATAATGAAGAGTTATTAAAATATTGGGATCGGGTAAACGATCGCTTATTTAAGATCAGGAATTGCATGAACATCAGCGGAATAAGGCGTCAACTGGCACTGTTTCAACCACCAATCGACCCGATGATGCTGGTAAAAGCAAAAGCGGCAGGTTTAAGCCTGGAAGATATTCTTTCATCAATGAACAAACCGTTACCGCCATATCGTTTTTCATTCCTCCTTGAAAAGGCAAGACAGTTTACACAAACGGTTCAAGGTTTTGGCAGTGCCTTATTAAGTGCATTAGAAAAAAAAGACGTAGAAGAATTGACCCTGATCCGGTCAGTAAATGAAAAGGAAATATTAAACTTAACCATAGAGATTAAAAAGAAAGCAATCCTAGAAGCGCAGAATCAGCATCTGGCTTTGCAAGATCAGGTTAAAAATGTTCAGAATAGAGTTGACTATTACAATAACTTAATTGAAAGTGGATTGAATGATTGGGAAGGCACTGAGCAAAAGGAAAAAAATGCTGCTAAGCAATATATTATTTCTAAAAGTCTCTTAAATATACTAGCTGGAATAATTTATCAAATACCTCAAACAGGAAGCCCGTTTGCAATGAAATATGGTGGCAAAGAGGGTGGTGATAGCTTAAAGGCTTCGGGAGTAGACTATTTAGGTGATTTAGCAGCCATCTCAGAAGTAATCGCCTCCTGTACTGGTTTAGAAGCTTCATTTCAACGCCGGGAACAAGAATGGGAACAGCAATTAACGCTTGCACAACAGGAATTACTGCAGGTTCAAAAACAAGTTTTAGCTGCAGATTTCAGGGCACAGATCGCCGAAAGAGATTTAGAGATCCATCAGAAAAATATCGAGCATAATAAAGAAGTTGAAGATTTCTATAAAAACAAATTTACCAACCTCGGCTTATATAATTACCTGTCAACTACGTTGACAAGGTTATATCGGGAAGCCTATAAGATGGCTTATGAGATGGCTAAAATGGCTGAACAAACTTACCGGTTTGAAAGAGATGATAACAATATTTTTATACTTCCCGATAACTGGCAGTTTGATAAAGCAGGGCTGTTAGCAGGAGAAAAACTGATGTTGCAATTGCAGCGTCTTGAGAAAACATTTATTGAAAACAACAGGAGGAATTGTGAGATCAACCAATCATTCTCTCTTGCTTTATTGAATCCATCGGCATTATTAAACTTGAAACAAACCGGGAGCTGTAAATTTGAAATACCGGAACTTGCTTATGATATCCTTTATCCCGGCCAGTACAAACGAATTATTAAATCTGTAAGATTAACCATTCCATGCATTGCAGGGCCTTATACAAACATCAGTACAAAACTATCTTTAGTAAATAGCTGGTGCCGTAAAAATGATCAATTGGATACCAGTATCGTACAAAACCAACTGGAAAGTTTGCCTTATGGCAAAGATTCCATTACTACCAGTTCGGCCCAGAATGATAGTGGAATGTTTGAACTCAACTTCAGGGATGAACGTTACCTGCCCTTTGAAGGGGCCGGAGCCGTGAGTGAATGGAAACTGGAGCTTCCTAATGCAGTGAGGAGCTTTGATTATAATACCATATCTGATGTCGTTTTTCATATAAGCTACACGGCTAATGACGGTGGCGATTTCAGATCTGAAGTTGAAAAGCATATCAGATCTGCAAGTGAAAAAAATATAAGAGAAAGCCTGAATAAATATGAAGGAAATTTCGAGCTATTTCGTTTATTTAGTATGAAACATGATTTCCCAACAGAATTTTACAAACTGCTTCATCCCGGTGACGAGCCTCAGCAAACCAGTTTTCAAATTACTGCAAATCACCTTCCCTACTGGTTGAGTTTTCAAGATTTGAAAACAACTCCAAATGTTCAGGTATTTCTTCGACCAAAAAAGAATGAAAAAATCTTTGAAGGAAGCAACGTCATTGCGATCAATAACTCTCCGGTCACGTTCAGTGGTACGAAAAAGTTGGGAGAATTACTGGAGGCTGAAGTTACCTTGGGAGAAGTATCTCCATTTATTAATAGTAAATGGAATATCTCTTCACCAGCGAGGTCTCTTAAATCCGAGGATGTGGATGATCTATTAATATTATTCAGGTATAAGTTGTCATAACAGATTTGGTTTCTTTTTGTACAACTTCTGCTTCCCACCTTCTTTTGGAGACTTTTTTTAAGGCGGGTTAATTTCCTTTTACCAGCAAGAGAAGAAGTGCCACTAAGTTCACTGCTAAGACTGTGAACTGAACTTTTACGATCACTGCTGTAAACCTGTTGTTATGATTTAGGCGATTAATTAAATTACAACTTGAAATAAATCGCCATGGCCGGCGAATTATTCAACCTCCGGATCAACAGTTTTCGATGGTGGTTGATAACACTACATTAATCATGGAGTAAGGATTTCCCGATATATTGCCCATGGAGTTGTATTCAACAGCAACCGGGAATCGTTGGTGGCGGCAAGTCAAAGTAGCTGAGCGGCCTTTTTTTGGACGTCCATTCCGGAAGGAAGACAAAAAGAAGCGGAAGGGGTAGGTCGTTAAGTGAAACTCGACAACCAATAATATTATGTGTTATTCAGTTTACAGGCTGTGTCACGGTGAAGCAGCCGGATCGTGGATTAAAGCAGTATTTTCCCCTTGCCAGAGTAGGTACATTTTCTCTTGTTTTTCCGGGCATGGGGAGCAATGTTTGTATCAGAAGTTGATGCCCGTATTTAATCCAATACCAAATGAAAACGACGTCCAAAAATCCTGAATAACCAACAATCAACTTCATTTACCGTCCAGTAAAATTTTAAAAGGTCATTGCCAAAAGCAATGATCTTTTTTATTAAAATGGTAGTCATTTAATCCGCGCCGATATAAAAAATAACTTCACTTTATAAGATGTACTTCGCCGGAGGCTTACATTTAATCGACGTTAAGTCTAAATTCAGACGGTAGCCAAACGCGTCTTTCTCATTACAACGAAGAATCCTTTAGAGGAAAATGGGCTTACGAAATGCCGTCTGATTTAAAGACATCACAATATCTCAACCTATGCCCAATGTTGAAGCGGCTAGCCAAGATTTGGATCACTTTAAAATAGACTTTTTCAGCCCAGATGAAGCGACAATGCAAGAAATGATAAGATGATTTTAATTAACTAGTCTAGGCTACCGGGGTTTCCGTTCAAAACCTGGTCAAATAATTTTTCTCCAACTAGCCACAATAAAAAATTATCAAACAAAAACTTGCATCATCGTCTCTAGCTCACTATACTTGTATTGGTTTTTCATAGGATATTGGATTTTAAAAAGCGGGCTGAATTTCTATTCGGCCCTATTTTTTAGTTCGAATTGTAAGATTGATTGGCGGCAACTTCCTTTACCAACTCGTTTATTCCTGGTGTATAAATTTGGGTTTGATTACTTTGAAAAACGTGATTTCCTCCCCGTCACTTTTAAAGTCGTATTGCCTCACGTTATCTTGAAGTGCGCTCCAATACCTAATGCAGATGGAGAACCTGCGCTCAATCGCATTATCCTGCCCTTTCACCTGGTTTAGTTCAGCAAGCATAAGAACGTAGGTATGCAGGGATTCAGTGTTCATGTGTTCCCCTTAAACTGGATATAAAGGTAACCTTCCACCCTATGAGAGAGTGGAACGTTTACAAATGTTAGAGGCATGTTTTTTTACCGGGTATAAGCAATTTCTTGACAGGCATATTGACATATTCAAAGGAATGTTTTCCAAAACAGTATTGCAGCAGGAGGTTGTATCCTTCCGATTTATTAGCTCTGATGTCACCATTGTAGAAACGCTTACCTGGATATCAGGGTTCTCAAAAGATGGTTCGCCGAAAGGAGTTTATATTGATCCCAAGGGACGCCTTCATACCCGACTACTTCAGATTTTTCAGAAAGAATCTGGTGATTGGAAGATAGTTGTATATCATAATGGGGACTTAAAACCAGACACACCTGTTCCGGAACACCAGTAGAATCATTTCAAACTTGAAAGAATCAATGCTGAACGACTTACAGCAGGCGATTTGGCAATATGGTAATGAACAACAAAAAATTAATTTAGCTTTCGTGTCGGCTGACCCGATGTTATTATACCGCCTGCAATCACATCCACTACTTCCAACCAGCAAACTGTCGTTCAACTGTGGAAGAAAATAATAGCTCCTGCCCGGGTTTGTTTGCCTTAGATAAACCCTCAAACCTCACTTACTCAATAAACACTCCCACTTTCTCATTATCACTTTCCATAGCTTATTAGTGCCAATAACTTGCATCAAGAAGATTCGGGTTGCATAAATCATCAGTTACGATGGTTCAGTCAACTATTAACTATCTTAGAAAGCCTATACCTGCGATGAGGGATAATCCATAGGGCGTATTTCTTCTGCAAGCCTGTTTTTGAGAAATGAAGTAAATTTAATAGGCGCTACTCATTTAAAACTTTTCTTATGCATTGCCGGCTTTTTATTTTTTTCGTTCTTCTTGCCAGTACTGCACAAACGCAAACTCATAAGATAGATAGCATACGAAAAAACCTTAGTACTCTTAATGACAGGGAAGCCGTAAATAGCCTGAACGCATTAGGCTGGCAATTTTTTTATTATTGGATACATTCCGATTCCGCTCTTAAATATGCAAATCTTGCCCGGCAGAAAGCATCGGCAATTAACTATTCCAGCGGAATGGCAGAAGCTTTGCTCATTGAAGGCGGTGTGAAGGGGCGACTTTTAGGACACCCTGATGTAATGGAACGGGATACGAGAAAAGCTATTGAGCTTTTAAAAAATGAAACCAACTCCGAAGTTTTTTCTATGGCCTATTATAGCCTGGCCATGTCATTAGCCATAGTGGGTAAATATGATGCAGCCAATGAAGCAGTAAAAAAAGCAATAGCATACGCAACGACAGCAAACGATCAATTATCGCTTGGTTGGGCCAAACAAGCTGCCGGTTTCAGTTATTCAAAAAGCGGGGAATATTGGAAATCTTTCGAGAATTTGATTGAAGCAGTTGAAATTGGAAAGCAACAGAATGATACGATGCTGATCTCGTTTTCATTAGCCTTTATTGGAAGAGCATTTAACAGGGTCGGCGATCCATCCAAAGCATTACATTATTATTACCAGGCATTGCAATATGAATGCCCGTTTGTCTTTATTTGGCCACATGCTGAAGATATGGCCTATGCTCACCTGGTATTGAAACAATATGATTCTGTAACCTGGTATCAGCAAAAATACAGGGCTGATATTAATTTATATACAACGGACCCGGCTGTTAGAAAAAAATTTGGCGCTTATGTTTATGGCTTTTCAATGGAATTGCAGTTAGCAAGGAAACAGTACGACACCTTATTAGTCCAGGTATTGCCCAGGCTTCCAGTGCTACGAAAAAACAATGACGTCTTCCCCCTGATGGTTAATTTATTAGTGGTGGCAAAAGCTTACCTCGGTAAGTCAAATTATCAAACCGCCCTTGGTTACGCTAGGGAATTGAATCAGACAGCATACCACGCAGGTAACAAACAGTTTCAGAAAGATGGGTACGAACTGCTTGCATCAGTTTATGATCATCTGAAAAAAACGGACAGCGCCTATCATTACTTCAAACGGTTCACATTTATCAAAGATTCAATGGAAATCGCACTATACTCTGGCAGAACTGCTCTTTATGTGGCAGCCTCAGACGCAGAAAATAAAATCAGGTTGCTAAAAAAAGATAAAGAGCTGGGTGATCAACAATTAAGACTAAACAAAAAAGAATTACAAAAACAGGCGCAATTAAAGAATCTGCTTATTGCCGGCAGCATTGCCTTGCTATTGATCTCAGTGCTGATTGTAAGAAATAATATTCTAAAAAGAAAAAATGAGCAGCTTCTCAATAATCATGCACAATCACGCTTAAAACGAAAAGCAATGGAGCTTGAGATGCAGGCATTGCGGGCACAAATGAATCCGCATTTTATCTTTAACTGTTTAAGCGCTATTGATAACCTTATTCAAACCAAACAGTCAGACAAGGCAACGTCTTACCTTGCCCGTTTTGCAAAATTGATCCGGTCAGTATTGGATAGCTCTAAAAATAACCTTGTGCCATTTCAAATGGATTTGGAAACAATACAGCTATATCTCGAAATGGAAAAGTTTCGGTGTAATGATAAATTTAACTATGAGATAAATGTGGAGCCGGTTTTATTGCATGGTGATTTTAAAGTGCCACCACTTATCGTACAGCCCTTTCTCGAAAATGCAATCCATCATGGATTATTGAATAAAAAAGAAAATGATAGGCAATTACAGTTGAAAATAAATCTCTGCGATGAATTTGTTGTTTACTCAATCCTTGATAATGGTATTGGCCGGGAAAAAGCCGCCGAACTTAAAGAGAGAAATAGGCCCGAACATCAATCATATGGCATTGCTATTACCCGGGAGCGAATTCACTTGCATAATCAGAATGGCATTGATGATGACCTTGTGATAACGGATCTTGAAAAAGAAGGCATTCTTCCAGGAACAAAAGCTGTTATAAGAATAAATTGCTCAAAATCTTAAAATCTAATCATGCTGAAAGCTGTGTTAATTGATGATGACGAAAGCAATCTTAGCTCGTTAAGCGAAAAAATTTCTAATCATTGCAAACAGGTTCAGATCATTAACTGTTGCGATAATCCGGAAGAAGGAGTTCGCATTATTGATGAAGCAAAACCGGATCTCGTTTTTCTTGACATTGAAATGCCTCAAATGAACGGATTTCTAATGTTGCAGCAACTGACCTACAAAAATTTTGAACTCATCTTTGTTACAGCTTATGATCATTATGCCATAAAAGCTATTCGAAGTTGTGCACTGGACTACCTGGTGAAGCCGGTTGAAATAGAAGACTTAAAAAGAGCAGTTGCCAGGGCAGAAGAAAAGAAAAAACAACCTCCCTCATCCGCACAATTAGATCTCCTGATCGACCATTTGCAGAAGAAACAGACAAAATTGCTGACCATACCAACAAGTGATGGACTTCAATTCATCAATGTTGAACATATCATTTATCTTGAAGCAAGTGATAATTATTCAAACATCTATCTTTCTACTAATCAAAAGTTTTTGGTGAGTCGTACTTTAAAAGACTTTGAAGAGTTGCTGCCTGCGGATATTTTTATTCGCATTCATCACTCAACTATTGTAAACAAGTTTTATGTGGACAAATACATCCGTGGAGAAGGCGGGCAGGTTGTAATGCGCAATGGAAATGTTCTTGATGTTTCTAAAAGAAAAAAATCGGAGTTTTTACAAGCAATTGGATATTAAAAAAGAGTTTGCCGGAACAAACACTTCAGGTCTCACTTACTCAATAAACACTCCCACTTTCTCATTGTCCCTTTCCACAACTCATTTTCGACTATAATTTGCATTAAGAAAATCAATGTATCACATATGCTGGTAAAGCAGGCCGCAAATCTGAGAGGACAATCGAGTTTGTCGATAAACTTTTAAACCTGTTCACAAATAAAATAACCAATATGCAACGCAAATTATTTTTGAAATTTGGCATTGCCATCGGCTCTTTTCTTACAGCGCCTTTCTACGTAATTGCAAGACTTGGTTCCAGGGCCAGGGACGACAAGGGCTTCAAGGTTGATGCCGGGAAAGACCGGTTTGATAAACCCATTGCTCCTTTTGAGGGAGATAATTTTTACACTAAAGTATCAACGAAGGACACAGATGGCGATATGTATATGTTTGAATCCACACGTACAAAAGAAGGCGGGCCTATACTTCATACACATTACGAAACGGATGAATTCTGGTATATTCTGCAAGGTGAGTTTCTGGTACGGGTTGGAGATAAAACCTATAAAGCCGGCCCAGGCGATCTTGTATTTGGGCCAAGAGGTGTGCCTCACACATTTGCCAAGATAGGGCCGGGTGAAGCAAAGTTGTTGATATGCCATCAGCCCGCGGGAAAAATGGAAGAGTATTTTAAGAAACTCAGCGAGGGTTTAGCTAAAAATATGTCTGAAGCAGAAAGAGACAATATGAGAAAGGAACACGGCTTTGAAAAAGTTGGCCCACCCTTAACTTATTTAAAACAGTAAAGACTTGGCCGTCACGGATAGCTTTGATACAACCCAGTACTTCGGTATTATACTGCCAAATAGCGTAAAGATTAAAGCATCTGCCGTATTCAAATAATAAATTTTAAAAAATGAAAAAGATAATCACCACATTTTTTCCCTTGTTCATTTTCTTTTTTTGTTATTCACAAAACCAGAAAATTGAAAACGAAATCCGGCAAATGGAGCAAAAAAGAGTAGCCGCTTTTTTAAATAAAGACACAGCAACGCTTCTGAAAATATGGGCCGATGACTATTTTGTAAATCGCCCCGCCGGCGTAGTTTCAACAAGAGACCAGGTATTAAGTATGGTTTTGAATGACACTATAAGTTTCAAAAAACTGGAATTTGAAATAGAAAAAATTATTGTAAAGAAAAACTTCGTCATTGTAATGGGTAGCGACACAGCCGACCCCGGCGAAAAAAGCCCTTATGCAGGAAAAATTTTACACCGGCGGTTTACACATATCTGGTCCAATGAAAGTGATAGTTGGAGATTACTTGGCAGGCATGCGAATATTTTATGCGAATAGGAGACAATATAAATTAATAGGATTTGAAACAAGCAATAGTTTGCAGTGGTAAATGCGAAACAAGATTGGCGGATTGGAGTATTGCCAAAGTAATGAAAATGCGGTTTGATTTTCAAGAAGAAGGCAAACAGGCATAAAATGATGTATAAAATCATAATAATCATGTTATTCGCAACCCTGCTACTGACTTATTCAAAATGGTAAGATATCCATTGAAGCTGGTATTTTTTAACTACGTCATTTGGGGGATTAACCAGCTAACCATAAACGTTGAATTAATATTATTAAAGCCATTTTCCGTGAAGAAGGACAAAGATCAAATACAAGGAGCAACTCATCATAATAGTCCGCTCATTTCTCACTCTTTTACTGGCGGAATGATCATCGGCATTATCCTGTTGATCATATTGGTTCATATTGGCTTTTATAAAACCTATATCAGCCATTTCCCAAAGTTTAAAGATTACAACGTTCCGGGCCGCGGCGTCATGCATTTCAGCACGATAATACATTTTCATGGCATGATGATGATAGGCTGGTTCTTCATGCTGCTGGTGCAGCCTATTCTTATCCTGAAAAGGAAAATGAAACTTCATCGATTGGCAGGTCGCCTGAGCTATGTACTAGCACCATTGGTACTGCTCTCAATGTATTTAGTTATCCATTCCAGCCTGCATCGTACTTTAGCCCAGGGTGGACAAATAGCACTTGTTGCAAGAAGGATGGCGCTGGACGTGCCCGCGATGATATTCTTTGCTATACTGTATTTGCTCGCCATTTTTTACACACATAAACCAGCACTACACAGTCGGTTTATGTGTGGTACAGCTTTTTTGTTGCTTAGCCCGGCTTTGGGCAGAACGTTGAGAGTCTACCTCGATGCAAGTCGTGATGGTAGTATTGACATTTCCAGAAACATTATTGTGATCGTTGTAGGGGCAATTGCCGTTGTGGATTCATGGCGGACAAAACGAATCAGCCCCTTTGTCCTGGTGTTGGGCTTCGTGTTGTTGAATAAAATTATCTGGAATATCAGAGACACCCCTTTTTGGCACTCAATAGGCAATGTGATAGCAAAAATGTTTTGACAGAAAATATCAAAAAATAGCTTCTTCAAAATAAATATTAATCAATTGAAAAGAAGATATTCAACGATTGTGACAGTAATTTTGGAACCCTGTTTTCAGCAAAAAACGCGAAAGCACAGAGCTGTTCAGACTCAACAGCCATTCTTACTGTTTTAAATAAAGAAGTAAGTTCTTGGAGCAACGGTGACGACCGATACTTACTCGAAACACTTTTCAGAAATCGGGACATTCACCAATATACGGGGCATGTTTTTCACCGGGCTTAAAGAATTTCTCGATAGGCATGTTGATATTTTCAAAGGGATGTTCAACAAAACTGTGTTGCACCAACAAGTGGTATCCTTCCGGTTTCTAAGCCCCGGCATCGCCATTGTAGAAACACTCACCTGGATATCGGAGTTTTCAAAAAACCGTACTCTGAAGGCCGTACATATTGATGTCAAAGGCCGCCTTCACACGAGGCTGCTGCAGGTTTTCAAAAACAAAACGCTGACTGGAAAATCGTGGTATATCACAATGTGGATTTAATGCCTGATACGCTTGTTCTGGAACACCAGTAGAATCTGCATAATCTCACACTCACTGCAATCCGGGACGAAGGAACACGGAATATCAGCACAGCAGAAAGCCGTAACGTTGTAAGTATAACACTCGGCACAAAATCGCCTTGCTTCTTTCCGATGCAGTACTCAGGGGAACCGAAGGAAGAAGTGTGTGGCCGGTTTCTTCTTTACCTTGTGGAGCGACAAATACACACTAATGAGAAAATCTAAAAAATGAAACTGCTTATATGGAAAATGAAATGACTTCTCGTAAAAGCATAGCAAGACTCGCTGGCCTGCTTTATTTGTTTTGGATAATATCAGGCCTATTTTCTATGTATTATGTAACGTCAAAAATTAACCTGGTGGGCGATGCATCTGCCGCTGTACAAGATATTTTATCCAATGAAATTTTATTTCGAACCAGTATAGTGAACGGTCTTGTCAATTGTACCATATGGATATTTATGGTATTGATTTTTTATCGGTTATTCAAATCGGTAAACGAGGGCCAGGCCAGACTTCTGTTTGCATTCGTGATCGTGCAAGTTCCACTATCAATAATTTCGGAGGCATTTAGTATTACTTCCCTTATGATTGCAAAAGGAGAAGTATTGAAGACATTTGATCTTAGCCAGAAGCAAGAATTGTCATTACTATTTATCAAAATCAACGATTCTGTTGTTTCGGCATTGGTACTATTTTGGGGCTTATGGCTTTTCCCGTTGGGAATTCTAACGTACAGATCACGGTTCCTTCCACGCTTTTTAGGTGTATGGCTGATTATCGACGGTGTCGCACTTGTAGTCTTGAGCATCATAGGTTTATTATTCCCGCAATACAAGGATATAACCTTTAAAATTGCCTTTCCGGCAATGTTAGGAGAGGTTGCTTTCATGCTGTGGCTTTTGATTAAGGGTACAAAAAATAATATGCAAACAATAACAAATCAAACGGCACAGAAATAACATAATAAAAAAACAACAAATCGCTAACATGAGTATGCAACAGCTGGGCTGGACGGAAGAGCAATCGGCAGCAAAATGTCTCAGCTTCAGTTTCAGCAGACGAATACCGGCTGTCTTTAGAACAAACGATGAACTTTTATATTTTTACTCATCCCCGGTTCCAGGTAGGCTGAAGCACATTCCCCTTCGCTTCACTCCGTTCAGAAATGTGCAGCCAGGAAAATATTTTAGATGATTTGGTAAAAGCATAACTTGGAAATTGTAAGACCCGGGTCGTAAATACGCCCTATGCTGTGCGGCTTAGCGGAATGTTTGGTCATAAAAGACTTCCGGGAGAAATAGCATTTTATCATGCAGGCGAAGCGCATCCCGTATTCCGATACAGTCCGCTTCTGCCCGCTACACTCCGTTCAGAACTGCGCGTTCTGGAAAATATTTGAGAGGATTGGGGGAAAGATATATCCTTGAGAATATGAGAAGAGAATGGAAAAACTTTCGCAAATACGACTTTGTTGCGCGTCATGCTTATGCAACAGTAATGACTTTTTACATTTACATGTTTCCATTTATCAAGGAATTTACGACAAAGTAAAAACAAATACGAAGACGCCGACAACCAAATAGAGTAGCCAAAAAAACTTTACTAAAAAATAATATGAAAAAGCCTTATTTTCCTTTTATCTACATTTTAGTTGTATTGACACTAATCTCCTGTGGCGAGCCAACAGAAAAAACGATGAAGCTAAAATTTTTTCCATTCAGCATTGAACTCAATTCAATTGATCCCGGTCAGTACGATCCAGCCACCGGGAACTGGGTGCAGACTACTATGATAGGACGAAGCGAAGTCATTTTTAAATATACACTCAAAAACAAGATCATGACTCTGCCTGGAAAAATCACGGCCAGGATTGGCAATATTACACTTCTCTCTTCTGCTTCCTTTCCGAACACAGTTCCGGAAATCGCTCCAAATGAAAATTTTTCAAGTGAATTTCACAGTTATGCACTTCCTCCCGGCACTTACGAATTATATTTTACTTACAGCACAAAAGGCAGTATAGGTTTTCCCAGCCCCGGGGGTGGTTTTCAATACAAAGATTCCACTATTCTGAGGATTTGTTTTATTATTTCGTTCCACCAGATCTCGTAGATAATGACTTAGATGGCATTGATGATCGTGAGGAAAAAAGATTGTTGGATAAATACGCACCCTACTTTTATTTTTCAAAAGACGGCAACGCTGAAGAGGATTACCGTCCTACAGATGTGCTGACCTATATAAGGGGAGCCAGGCTGATCACGGGAACGAACGAGGACAGTGATCCGGTCGAAGTGACCAATTTTGCCCTGGCTCAAAATCCCGAAGCTTTATTGTTCAGCATTCCTACATCGATTCATCCTACTTCAAGTTCGCTTATTACACATGCGAAGCCAGTTCCTACCATTTTTCACATTGACCCTACTGACGATGCGAGAAAAGGCAGTTCTTGGGATGAATGTCAGTCAAAACGCAACGTGGGGCTATACGGGCATGTTGTTCCCTATAACCAATCATCTGCTCAAAAAGATGTGCACGATCTTAATATGCCTGAAAACAAAACATACTATAAGGTTGAATACTGGCAATTTTTCGGATATAACCGCGCTACCTCCGACCCTCGTAATGCAGACCACGAGGGAGATTGGACAAGTGTACAGGTGTTGTATGATCCTAATCCTGCTCGTGGAGAAGATACAATAGTTACAGTTTTTCATTACGCACATGGAAAAGAATTCCGTTTTAACATGTCAGCGAAAACCAATGAGACCATTTCGAGCACTATTAAGGAAATCACGGGTGAAAATGCTAAGTTCAACCCTGATGTCAATCTTCCAAGGAATTTAGACCAGGCACAAAATAATATCGTTCGGTTCAAGCAAGATCCCCAGACTATGCAATTCACCCATCCGGTCGTCTATATTGAATATGGTGCTCATGAATTTTATCCCACTTCATTCTGGAAGTATTCACTTGCACCTAACCACGACGGTGAAAGTGTGCACCAATATTTTTGTTCAGCGCCTCCAAATTTGGGCGAAGTAGAACATCCTTTATTGGAATATGACGGAGCAACAATCATAATGCAGTTTAATGGTTATTGGGGGGCATTTAGTAGTTCTTTTAATGAACCCGGCCTGGGACCATCTTTGCATAAACAATGGACGTATCCAGCTAGTTCTTCAATAGGATGGCCACTTCATGATTTACCCTACTAAAACCTTTTATCCTAACCGATTCTTATAGGCAAGAGCTTGACGTCATTCGTGAAGTATTGGATAAAAAAAATAATAGAATAACATAGATAAATAACCTATAAATGTTAGTTCTGATAAACAGAACACTATTTTGTAATGGAAGTACCTGAAATATTTGATAGCACGAACGCACAACAGCGAGGTTTTGCGTCAGCGGGGGCGACGAATAAGTCCTCAGCTTAGTGCTACTATCTCCGGCATATCCGGCTGACTGAACACAGAGGAGCAATCGAATATATTTTCAACTTTAGTAACTTACATCGGCAGCAGTTCCGGGCTGAACGTTTTCCAAATACCCCGCCAAACGCAAAGCCCTAACGAAGGAAGGGTTAACGAAATGTAATACTCATGCATTCGACAATTATATTGTTGCATGATATTTAAAAAGACATACATCAACAACTATAACAAAAGAGTATTACTGATTAACAAAAAACATAAAATGGACAATTTAAATAAAAGAATGTTGACCGCAGCTTTTGACGGTGATTTAATGACTGTCGAAAATTTGGTTAGCCAAGGTGCAGATATAAATTACACCGATGCCTGGGGTAATTTTGCCGTATTTTCTGCTGCTTGGGAAGGCAACACAAAAGCACTGGATTTATTTTACAACTTAGGCGCAAAAATATCATTTGATGATGCTAACCTGCTTTGTAATGCCGCCTTTAATGGTAAGGTAGATTCAGTTAAATGGCTATTAGATAAAGGTGAAGACGCTAATTTCTCTTTTACAAATACAGGAGAAAATGCCTTGCATTATACAATTAGCAAGACGAGTGAAATGGACGACAGGACAGAAATTGTGAAGATCTTAATAGCGGCAGGTACAGATGTCAATAAAAAAACCACGACAGGTAAACCGACTCTTTGCTTTATGCGTGACGCTTACCTCAAAGGAGAATCCCCGCTACACAGAGCCGCAGCATTCGGAAATATACCCATTATAGAATTGTTGTTGGATGCTGGCGCCATACCTTCCATGAAAGACGCCAATGGTGATACTCCTATTTCATGGGGAAGCTGGTACCTGAGAGACGCCGATGTATTACGTTTGTTAATTTATGAAGGAGTACCTGGTATTCATTAATTTCCTTCAAATGGACAACTTTAATTGTTACCCAATAAAAATACAATGAAGAAAACATCACACAACAACAAAAGAGCTTTGGCAAAATGCGGGCTCGACGGAATGCTAATAACCAAAAAAATTTATCTTGAGTTTTAACAATAATCAACAACTGTTTGCCAGGTATTATATCAATAGAAAATTGAACGAATTTTCCATGGCTGACATTGAAACGTTAATTTCTGACGAGAAAAACCCTGCCAGTTGCTCATCGAATGCCTCCTCCAGAAAATTAATTGCTCCTGTGCTTTCAATCCCCACGGAAATAAAAAGAAAAGTTCCCTGGCAGGGAACTTTTTGTGGGGGTTAACCGCGACACCACACTGTTATGAAAGAGATCGTCCAATTGTCAATCGTATTAAAGAATGCAAGACTCACTTTGGCAGAATTTAATAGCCTTTGCCGTTTAATTCTTTGCTCCATTCTTTGTATTCCTATGCTCAAATATAGATTGACTGTGGCACAGGCGACAAGCGTTTTTACACCCAAATTTTATTGATGTTTTCACGCTTGATCAATCCGCTCAGGAAGAATTAACGTCTAATTTTCGTGTCATGATTATATCGAATTTCAATAGAGAGCTTTTTATTTCGCATCTGTTAACCGGTGAAAGGCTACGAACGGAATTTATTTGTTGCGCATCCGGGACAAAATTAATTTTGAAGTGAGATTAGTTGGTGTTAACAAAAAAGTCTTCTGCTTGCGGGAGGCTTTTTTATTAGCTTAAACTTACTTTATGCGGTGTCCCTTTTTAAAACTTTGCACTTCTTCATATAGGTATTTACCATTAGGAGTTGTTATGTTTATCACTTAGATGATTTTTTTATGTTGTCATAAGGAAATAGTGCATAGGGAGGAAGGTTACCTTTACATCCAGTTTAAGGGGAACACATGAACACTGAATCCCTGCATACCTACGTTTTTATGCTTGCTGAACTAAACCAGGTGAAGGGGCAGGATAATGCAATTGAGCGCAGGTTCTCCATCTGCATTAGGTATTGGAGCGCACTACAAGATAACGTGAGTCAATACGACTTTAAAAATGACGGGGAGGAAATCACGTTTTTCAAAGTAATCAAGCCCAAATTTGTTGCACAGCTTATTTACTGCGGCTTATTAAATCATGCCAGCCTGTTTGGACAAGGTGTAAACGACATCGTTAAATTGGAAAGGTTTTGGTCTCATGAAGAGAACAGGTTGGAAAAATTTAAGGAAGAACATTTTCAGTTTTGGAATTATTACGTTTCCGGGCATACTCATTCCGACAGTGAATGGTTTACCCGAAGAAACACTCATCGTCCATACATCAGCATAACACCGGCTTATGATTTAGAACCCCGGGCTTCTTCCAGCCATGATGTGCTCGTAAGCCATCTAATGGCGCTCCAACTTTACAATTTATATGTGGCCGGCCAGTTTGCTTTGCTTGAAAAAAATATGCAGTATGGAAACAGTAATGGATGAATCATTTGATTAATCAAATATTTGAAATTACTTTTTTTATATCTTAAGCAAGTTGTATAATCGATATTATCTTTCAATTAATTTCAGCATTTAATTTTATATTTATTGTATGACCAGATTCAGTGAAAATGCATTTGAGTCCGACCATACAAACCTTATCCGGCGAACAATTACAGTTTGAAATAGCACGTCCACCGGGATATCAAGGCCTTATTTTACCAGGCTTTGTGATGAAGTTTGCCAAAGGATATTTTGGCAGTTATTTCATACAGGAATTCAAAGAGGAGGATTACTTGTTTCAATACTGTGTGTTGGAGATCAGGCAAAGGTTCATTACTCGAACAAGGGCCAGTGAAAAAGATTTATATACTCGCATATCGCTGCAGCATCCTGTCACACATAAGGTAGAAGACACAAAGGAATGGAAATTAAAAGAAGGGGAGTTTGCAAAAATTCCTTTGCATCCAACAGGATTTATCAGTCAATATGATGCCGGCTTGCAATATACTTATGTCGACGTGTGTTATTCTTCGAAATCTGTCAAAGAAGCCATTGGTTTATTCCCCGAAATGGATCTTCAGAAAATCAGCGCTGAAGGGCAGCGGGTGAATGATAGCATCCGGCAACATCTCGATTCTATCTTACACTGCCGGTATACAGGCAATTTGAGACGGCACTTCTTCATCAGCCGGATCAAAGACATGTTGATTGATTTCCTTGTACAATGGAGCCAGGTGCTGCCGGAAAACGGGCATCCTACACAACGGGAGATTGATGCTGTGTATAAGGCGGAGAAAATAATCATTGAGGACATCAGTAAACATTTTACTATTCCTGAACTTGCACGCATGGTACGATTAAGTGAATATCGCTTTAAGATTGTCTTCAAAAAAGTATTTGGGGTGGGCGCATATGAGTATCTTCAGACCAAACGGTTAAGAAAAGCCCGGCAAATGCTGGAACAAGGCTACCTGGTAAAAGAAGTTGCAGCAGAAACCGGCTACCATGTTTCTTATTTTATCAATATGTTTCGTGATCTCTTTAACATGACACCAGGTTCTATCAATCGCAAAAAGAAGGAATAAGCCCGAAACCTTAAAAGGTAGAACTGAAACCTCAATCATTCAATTTGGATCAAACACTGAACCTGATTGATCTTTGATCTATGAAGCAAAGATCATCGACAGCGAACTTTTTCTTCCATTACATCGATAGAGTATCAGCTATTTTTATCTTGTTGTTTGCCTACACAGCGTTTAGCAAGTTGCTCGAATTTTCAACATTCCAGTTTGTATTAGGTGCATCCCCATTAATTGGTAATTATGCCAATATTATTGCATGGATGTTGCCGGCTGCGGAACTTGCAGTTGCAGGCCTTTTGTTTTTTCCTTCTACCAGAACCGTCGGCTTGAAAGCCTCCTTGCTTTTAATGACAGTTTTCACGTTGTATTTGGTTTACATGCTGGTATTTTCTCCGGAACTGCCTTGTTCTTGCGGTGGAGTGCTGAAAAAGCTTAGCTGGCGGGAGCATGTTTACTTTAATCTAATCCTTATACTTATTGCAATTATAGCCTTATTTCCCTCCATCATTTATAAACTTTTTGTTGCAACAAACAGGCGAAGCCGAAAACCTGTATAAACGAGTAGGTACAATTTTTCCAATTAAATTTTATTGATATGAAAAAATATCTTTTGGGCCTTTTTGCGATAGTATTAGCAATTAGCCTGAGTGCATTTACTGCAGTGCCTGAACGAAAATCAGTGACTGATCCTTTCTGGTATAAAATCAATCCGCTGGATTCGAAGGTGACGCAGGTATTGGGGCAGCGTACACAACAGTCAGCACAGGACGCCAGTGGCTGTCAAAATCAAACGTCTACACAGTGTGTCAGAGGTTACAACACCGATCCTGGCTATAGTGTCGGCGATGTAGCTGCTACTGGCAACCACACTATCATGAAAAGCAATCCGTAGAAATAAAAACGGGAGACCAACGAGGTCTCCCGTTCAATCTTATCATCTCTTCTGTAATACTAAAGTTGGGATAGCAATCTTTCTTTGAATGATGGCAAGGTCATATTTTTTTAAGTCCTTACGCAAAGCTTCGAGGGTCATATTCTTATCTGTGTACAGGCTAAGACCAATATCCACATTCCCTGTATATCCTGTTTCATCTACAAGAGGAAATGGTATTTCTCTATAGACAAGCAAGTCTTGAAGCCCACCAATAAATGATGTCATTGGCATATTATGATAGTAAAATAAAGAATCGCGATGTATTCCCTGGTGATTATACTTTGAGGCCTGTCCCTTTGATCTTATCTTATCTTTTTTACTGGTCCTGGCGATCACCCAGCAATCAATTTTATTGGTTATAACCGCGGCGTTAATATCGAAATAGCGTATTAGGTCCTGCTGCATGTATCGATAAATTTTCTCTGTGTCTTTTGGGGGCACCTGCAGATCATAATTATAGCAATACTCCTTCTTCCAGTCGTCAAATAAATAAATATCAGCAGGGTAATCAACAATCTCCAGTGGAACGTTTCTTAATTGAATCGCATTTCGTGATTGAAAATTATAACGTCCGCCCTCGCTAAAAGCATCGATGAACAAACTTAAAATAGATGAGTTGCTGCGTTTGATTCGATACGGATAGTTCGTTTCGTTGTTTACATAGGTAGCGTTGCCGACACTGATCCCCGGGATCCACCGGGTGAGCAGTGAATGGAACATGATGTTGTCTGATAGAGGACTTTTTAGGGAGGTTTCAATAAACATGGTATCTGAGTAGCGGATCGTGCTTAATTGCAACTTTCTGCCCAACAGATATTGTTCTATCGCTCTGCTATTAGCATTCCATCCAAATGTTGTAAAATTTATCTTTTTAGTGCTATCAGCCCATACATGATAAGGAACGCCGTGGTGTGGAAAATGTTTAGCCATGATTGTGTCGCCCGTAACAAATGGTATAGACGGAATTCGTAACTTTTTAAATCTGGTAAAAAACCTCAGAATAGAGTCCTTGCTTTCCGGATTAATGGCTATTATTTGAATTTGATCGCCGTATTTCCGTTGCAATGAATCCAGTCGGGGGAACTCATCAATACATGCATAACAGGTAGTGGCCCAAAAATTCAGGATAATCAGTTTTTTATTGATCGATCCTAAATCCAATGTCGTTGAGCTGTGGTTTATGACATTCGCCAATTGGATGTTGGGAAGCTGATCGCCAATGTCCAATCGTTGGGCAAAAGAGGTTGGTCCCGATAGAGTAATAGCAATAAGCAAATAGCTATAAATTTTTTTATAGTTCATGCACTGATAGTTTAAGCTAAGGATTTAGGCCCGTTGTCGAACTGACAAATTTCAATAACCTGGATTTTGCTTCAGGGCGGTGTTTAACTTCAACTGGCTTATCGGTAATGGAAATAAAGTATCTGTCAATTGCCAGTTGGGCGACTTCAATGCTTGCAGAGCAGCATCGGCATTTCCTGTTCTTACCAGGTCAAACCAGCGATGGCCCCACTCCGCAAAGAGTTCCGTTCTTCTTTCCTGTAGAATAGCCGTTAATAATTCTTCTTTTGTTGCGACTATAGTTGGTAATAACCCCGCTCTCGAACGAATAATATTAATGTCGGCGGCTGCTTCCAAAACTTTATCTTGTTGCGCTCTTGCTTCCGCTCTTATCAAATACTGCTCACCCAGGCGTAGCACAATATTGTATTCATCGGCGGGTATGGTTGAGCTGCGTATTTTATACTTATAAGAATAGAAATAATCGATTCCATTCACGTTCTTTACATTTGTCCAGTATTGTTTGCGCTTATCGCTGGTTTCAAAAGAAGATAATTGATCAGGAGTCAGCAGGTATGCCGGTCTGCTCATAAGTGCAGCACCTGGTACAAAAGCAAGGCCCTCGGCTGTCGAGTAAAACGCGGGGCTTGGAGCCAGTTGAAAAATTATCTCTTGGCTGTTACTGGTAAATACAGTTGCAAGATCATTAACCAGTGTATAACTACCAGCGTCGATGATTTCACTGGCTGTTTCTTCTGCCTTATTCCATTCCCGGTTATATAAATATGCCCTTGCCAGCAATGCGACAGCAGTCCATTTATTAGGATGGGTTCGATCAGCTGCTATATATGTATCAGGTAGCAGATTTTTTGCATCTACTAAATCACTGATGATTTGTGCATACACCTCTTCTTTTTTTGTTCTTGCCGTTGATTGATTTATTTTATAGTCAGTCGTTGTAACCAGCGGCACATCACCAAACAAATTCGCCAGGTAAAAGTGGAGAAGGGCTCTTATAAATTTTGCTTCCCCTGTCACCTGTTGTTTGACAGTGGAAGAAAGCCGCGTTGAATTGGCACAACCGTCAATGATCGCATTGGCGTGATAAATGCGTGAATAGGCGGGCGCCCAAAGCCAGTTCAGTACATTTTCGCTTTCGGGCCGCACCGAATTACTTCTGAATGCATCATCTTCCGGGTTAGAGTTGCGGTTATAAATCTCATCTGCACTCAGCCCGACACACAAGGTGATGCCACCGTTGAGGATCGAGTTGTTAAAATCCATGATGTTACTGTATAGACCATTGATGGCAGCTGTAGCTGTGGCGTCATCAGCAAATACGGTGACGGCAACGATCTGGTCATTGGGTGCACTTATCTCTACAAATTTTTTGCAAGAAGTAGTTACACTGATCAATAGGGAAATGAGCGGTAAGCCTAATCCTCTTGTTAGTGTAATTGCCTTAAACACCTCTTTTATCTGCATTATATAAAATAGTACTCTTTTCATAACTCATTTGTTTTAAAGCTGCACTTGCAGGCCTGCCGTTATCGTTTTCAAAGGCGGCAGAGCATACAGGTTTTGCGTTTCGGGATCAGCCCCCTTATAGCCAGTGATTGCAAAAAGGTTTTGCGCCAGCATAAAAGCTTTTAAGGATAGCCGTTTGTGTTTGCCGATGCCGGGAAACAAGTAAGAAAGGCTGATGTTTTTCCCCCTGATATAACTGGCATCACTATATATAGCTCCGGATGATGATAGATACCCTGCCGCCACATAGGCGTCACCGAATCCCGCGGTATATTTTTGAATCTCGCTGTTATCACCGGCCTGTTGCCAGCGGTCCAGCATAACGGTAGGCTGGTTAAAAGGTCTCCCCGGAAGATAGGACAGTTGATTGTATAAATGATTTCGGCCCTTTTGTTTTCTGAACTCAAGAAAAATTGAAAGCTCAAGATTTTTATACTTCAGTGTATTCTGTAAGCCGCCATAAAAACGCGGGTCGGTATTTCCCAGCACGACATAGTCATTGGGAAAAGAAATATTGCCGTCTTTGTCAATATCTTCAAATTGATACACACCTGTCGCTGCATCTACACCAAGGTATTGAAAGCCCTGGATCACGGACAGTGATTTGCCTTCTTTATACCGGTACGCATAGCTCGAGGCGTCTAACCCGGGAAAGGAGACGAGTTTGTTGCGGCTGACTGAAATATTGAAAGATGTTTCCCATTTAAAATTTGCTTGTTGAAAATTCTTTGACACCAGGCTGATTTCCCATCCTTTGTTTTCCACCAGTGCATCAAAGTTTTTGATCACTGAATAAAAACCTGTTTGAATGGGCAGCGAATAACCGATGAGTTGATTGGAACTTCTGTTTTGATAACAAGAAATATTGAGTAAGATGCGATCCTTCAAAAATCCCATTTCGACAGCCGCTTCAAATTTTCGGTTTATTTCCCAGCTATAATCAGGATTGTTGAGCCGAATAGGATATAACCCGGTTTGCCCCTGGTATCCATTATAAGTAGGGCTCCACGCATCCAGGAATTGATAATCGCCTATTTGATCATTGCCGGTAGTGCCATAGCTGCTTCTTAGTTTAAAGAAGCTGAAGAACGGCATACTTTTTTTAAAGAAGGTTTCATTGGAGATGATCCATGCTACACCCGCTGCACCAAAGTTGGCAAACTGCCTGCCGGGACCGAAGCGGCTCGATCCATCCCGCCGGCCTGAGACGTTAACAATATATCGGTTGTCCCAGTTATAATTCAGGCGGCCAAACACCGCATTATAGCGATAATCTGTTTTGCTGTTGCGGCTGGTGACGGTACCTGCGCCATTTATTGATTCCAGCAATGCATCACTGGAATAATTTTGTCCCGCTAGTGATACAAGCTTTTTATCGATGGCCTGCCAGGTGCCACCGGCCAGTGCAGTCAATGTCCCGCGTTTTATTTTTTGAGTGTACTCCAACTGCGGTTCTGCAATCCAGCTCATTAATGTATTGCTGGCAAAGCTCGCTGATGCTTTACCACTTTGCCGCGGGTCGATAGAGGCTTTAGGGATGTGGGCATTTTCATCGGAGTGAATATTGTTGTATCCCGTGCTGATCCGTGCTTCTAATCCTTTTACAAGTTTATAGCTTAGCTGCAGGTTGCTCACAAGGTTATCGCTCTTCACCCAATACTTTTGCAGTGTTGGGCTTAGCGGATTAAAAAAAGATTCACCTGCTTCTTCCCAGTTCAATCCACCTGTCGAATCATATAGTGAAGGGAGTGTGGGCGGCAAGTACAAATAATTTGTAAGATCACTTACCAGCAGGTTGTTTTTATCCGTTGCATAATTAGCCGTTAACTGCATGCCCAACTTTTTATCGGTAGTGCTGCTGTTGAGGCTGATATGAAAGGAACGCTGATCATCGGAAAAATCACCCGGATAAACTGTTGTTTGATGACGATAGGAACTGCCAACCAGGTATTGTGTATGTGCAGTGCCACCCGATACGCTGGCACGTGCATGACTAAAGTTGCCTGTTTTACCAATCAATACTTTTTGCAGGTTAGTATACCGGGCAGCATTCCACAATAAAATATCAGGTGCATAGCCTGAAGTGCCAGGCGTAGTGTTGGGCGTGATGCCGTCATTGGCAAAAGCTTCTTTTCTCATAACTAAATACTCTTCACTGTTCATCATCTTCAAAGCTGGAGCCCGGCTGCCACCCACTTGCACCGCGGCATCAACGCGAACGGAACCGGGTTGTCCTTTGCGTGTAGTGATAAGAATGACGCCATTTGCACCACGGCTTCCATAGATAGCCGTAGCATCTGCATCTTTCAACACTTCGATGCTTTCAATATGATCCGGGTTCACCAAATTGAAAGGACTCAGACCACCTCCGCGGATTGAATTGTCAAAAGGAACACCAATGGCTGAAGTCAGTTGGTTCAAATAGTTATTACCCGCTGCATAGGGCACACCATCAATGATGAGTAGTGGGGTGGAACCCTGTGCTATCGAATTTCTTCCTCTTATTTGAATCGTAAATGATGATCCCGGCACACCATTGCTTTGTGTAACGATCAATCCCGGCACTCTGCCTTGTATTGCGGCGAGTGGATTAGCCACCGGTTGCTTGCTGATCTCGGCACTGCTTACCCGGGTAATATTACCCGTATTCAATCGTTGCGTCGTTTTACCATAGGCCATCAGCATTACCTGGTCCAGCTCACTTAATTTGCTGTACACGGTGATCGACAAAAGATGCAGCCCGTTGATCTTTCGTTCGATGGTTTCTATTTCAGCGCCGCTGATGATCAGTACGGCCGACGGCTCTATATCCTCAAATCCAAACTCACCTTTGCTATCGGTTACTGTCATCGTTTTCGATCCTTTGATCGAAATAGTTATGCCCGGCAACGGCTCGCCGTCTTTATTAGTGATCTTTCCTTTGATGTCATGAATGGGTACTGGCTTTTCTTCCTGTTTTCTCCGGCGAACGACGATATGGTTGCCATCGATTGAATAGGTGAGGGGCTGATTGGTGAAGCAGATGTCGAGCACTTTTTTCAGCTCTTCATTTTTAATAGCAAGAGTGAGCGGCGTAGCTTTTACTATTTCTTCCCGTGTGTAGACAAACACATAGTCGGTTTGTGCTTCGATCTGGGCAAATGCTTTTTCAATCGGATCGTGGTGAAGCGATAATGTGATTGCCTGAGCATAGCCTTTGGCATGGCTATGCAGGCACGATAGTGTAATTAAAGCGATAACCAGCTTCATCATCATAAAGCATTTAAACCATGATCTTTTTTTAGTGCTGTTAGGAGCGGCCGGGTTCGTGGTGGGTGCCGCACGTGCTACTTCAGGGCCAGGTGGTGGCGAAAGGGCTTTTTGCATACCTTTGATTTTTGGGTTAAACAATTAACAGTTGTGTCGAATTTATTCGATGGGTTAACCCAAATACTCGCCGTTCCGATCACTACTCGGAACGGTTTTTTTTAGATTACCCCGGGTTTTACATAGGTATAAAATCTGTTTATGGTTGTACGATGATCTTTTTGCCTTTGATAGTGAAATGTACATTGTCCGTCATCTCCAGCAGTTTGAAAAGTTTTGACACCGGTACATTTCTATCGATCGTTGCATTGAAGTGATAAGTCACTTTTCCTTCGTAGTCTATATCCACATCATACCAGCGGGCGACCTGCCGCATGACACTTTCAATCGGGGCATCTTTAAAAACAAATTGGCCATTCTTCCACGCCATTACTGCTGAAGTGTTGGCGTTTTTATCAAGCAGTATCTCATTGTTGTTATGCACTACCGCCTGTTGCAAAGGAGCCAGGGTTAGTTTGTTTTTTTTACTGCTTACCGCTACAGTACCTTCCAGCAAGGTGGTGCGAATACGGTCTTCATCATCATAAGCATTGATATTAAAATGCGTGCCCAGTACCTGCACTTCCGTTTCATTTCTCAACCGTACTTTAAATGGCTTAGCGGCATTCTTTGCTACTTCAAAATAACCTTCGCCATCCAGCTCTACTATCCGCTCCGAACCTGTAAAGGCTACAGGATATTTTAAAGAAGAAGCGGCATTCAGCCAGGCACGGGTGCCGTCAGGTAGTATCACCTGATATTGCCCCCCCTTTGGTGTCACCAGTGTGTTATACTCTATATCCTGCGGACTGGTGGCAGTGCCGGAATACGTCAATTGGCCATCATTGGTTTTATTGATCAGCACGCCGTTTTCATTTTTAAGCAGGCCACTCTTTTGCTCTTGCAGGTTTACAATGCTTCCATCTGCCAATTGCAGCGTAGCCTTGTTACCACCCGGTAGTAAGTCGGTAATTGCCGAAGTGTTTTCGGCCGGCACATTCTTTTTACCGGCTTTGTTGAAGTAAAAGAGCCCGGTCGCCAGCAGCAGCGATGCTGCTATGCCGTAGGTCCAGTAGTGCCGTTTGCGCCATGAAGGCTGCACCTCTTTTACCTTTATCTGCGATTTTATTTTTCTTAGCGCCTTTTCTGTATCGATGCCTTCCATCTGGCGCATACCGGCCTCAATATTTTTAGGATCGGTTAGTTCTTCAAACAGCATTTGATTATCGTCACTCTCCACTATCCATGCATCCAACTCGTCCAACTCTTCTTCCGTCAGTGATTGACGAAGAAAACCACTCACCAGGTAGGCTACCCGCTCAGCCTGCTGTTGTTGCTGCGATGTCAATGAATCAGGTTGTTTCATACTATTAAGGTAGAGATTTTACTAAAATTACTTTGTAATAAGACAGCAAAAAATAGCCGGAGGACTACAAATGAGAGAAGTTTTTTTTGTATAATTATTTTGAAGAATGAACAAGGCGGTTGTTCTTATTTGGCACCCAGCGATTGTAATAGTTTACTATTAGATTCTCTAAGTTCTTCAATCGCTATGGTCAATGGAGTCTTTCCATCGTCATCTTTAATATTCATGTTAATTCCGGCTTTGTGTAATAGTTGAATGATTGTTGCCGCATCTTTTGAATCAGACGCAGCTGCTATATGCAAGGCGTTCTTGCCGTTCCTGTCCTTCGCGTTGATATTGACGCCAGCCTTCAGCAACATATTGATGCAATCCACGTTCTCGTTTTCTACGGCATAGTTTAACAGCGGGCCATCCATCCATGTTTCCACATTTACATTGGCTTTATTGTTCAGCAATTCCTGGAAAATATCCCGGTCAAAGTACCTGGCGGCAGTAAACAACAACGACTCTTCCTTTTCGTCTCCAGTATTGATACGGGTGCCGGCTTGCAATAGAAATTTTGCACAGTCTAATTTTTTTTGCTCGATTGCACGTTTCAGGGCCGTTTCGCCTTTGGATTTCTCATTTACGTTGGCACCGGCATTGACAAGCAGTTTTACAATATCCAACTGGCCATATTCAGCAGCCAGGTGCAGGGGCTTTTCATCTTCTGGTAGTAACACATTAGGCGCCATCCCTTTTTTCAGGAATGTTTCAATGATATTTTTTTGCCCGCTCTTAATAGCAGGTTCTACGCCTTCAATCTTGTTGGCTCCTTTTGTCAGCAGGAATTCAACTACAGAAGCGCGGCCTTTTTCGCAAGCCTCAACAAAAATTTTATTAAGCTTTTCTGGCGTTAGTTTGTTAGTTGATTCAGCACCCTGTTTCAGCAGGTATTCAGCAATGGTCAATTGATTTTCCTGGCAGGCATAAGCAAAAGCCTTGTCCAGTTTATCCTGCTTCTTGCTGGCCTTATATAACATTTTAAAGGCTTCAATATTGCCGGCAAAAATCAGTTTATAAACCGGGGCACTTGTTGAACTACCTGTTGCGTCTACATTCGCTCCGGCATCAACCAGTAGTTTTAGTATGCCAAAGTTGCCTGTGCGTATGGCGTTTTCAACAGGTGTCACGCCATAGGATTCCCCGTTGATATCGGCGCCCGCTTTAATCAGCGCCCCTGCAATGGCCGTATTACTATCATTGATAGCTGTATGTAATAGCGAGTATACCAGCGATCTTCCTCCTGTTGAGTTGGGATTGACATGGTCGGCCAGCAACTCCTTTACTGCATCAAGTCGTCCATAGGTTACGCTATGGAGTAATAAGGATTCCAAAGAGTGTACATCTGCACCTTTGAGAGTTCCGCCTTTGGAAAAGAGATAATTTTCAATTTCCGATGCTTTTTCTGTTCCATTATACCATATGGCATTAAATAAAGGCGTCCATTTCCTGCTATTCGGTGCATTAATATCTAACCCCCCGGTCACCAAAAGTTGTACCATTTCCAAGTCCTTTTCGTATACTGCAGAATGTAATAATGTGCCATTCTCTACTTCGCCGTTTAAGTCAATCAGTGCCTTCAATACCAATTTCACCATTGTATAATTTTTTTGTTTAATCTTGTAGCGGAGCATGAGGGCATCTGCTTTGGCACCTGCTTCAATCAGTAGCTTGACCATTTCAATATTATTTGCCCCTATGGCATCCTCCAGTGCACTAGAAGTACCATTTTTTTGATCATTGATTTTTGCACCTGCGCTAATCAATAGTTTTGCTATCGCCGGTTGCTTTTGTTCAACGGCAATATTCAGCAACGTGTTATATTGGTCGTTCCGCTCATTAATAGCTGTACCCTTTACCAGGGCTTTCGCCGCTTCCAGGTGGCCCTTTTCAATGGCATACTCAAGCGGCACATCGCCATCCGCATCCCGTGCATTTATATCTGCACCTGCTTTTAATAAAATATTCACTGCTTCCACGTTGCCACTTAGCGCCGCATAGTGCAAGGGAGTGGCATCATGAAAATCGCGGGCATTGGCCGAGCCGCAATCCGCCAGTTGTTCGTTGATCGCCTTTACATCGCCTTTTTCCGCTGCCAGGTGCAGGTAAATTTTTTTTCCGCGCAATACCGTGTCCAGTTGTAATGCATATCCCCATGATCGTATCATCTTCAAAACAGCCGGCATGCTTAATGCCCGGCCATAAGGCGGTTCATCGGCAACCGTCATTCCTACCAGCCGTGCGGCGGCATTGATAAGGCCACCACCTGAGTGACCGCTGCTGATATACGAAGATTGAAATATTACGTTGTTATCATTGATCTGCGAAATGCGGTCGGCGGCAACAGGCAGCGCCCACGACGCCCCATTGGGGTTACCAATCGGGTATACGGCCTGTCCGCGTTTAGGCACCAGGCTGCTCAACCGGTGAAAAGGAATCAGGCAAATATCGATGCCCTTCCTGGCGGGTTCATCTATTTGCAGGATGGCAAGGTCCATCGTAGCTTCATCACCATGTTTCAGCATTTTCGCTTCAAACATTTTGTCAGGCATCCACCGAAGCTTTACCTGCACTTTAGAGGGTAGCTGCTCACCGCGATGAAGAATGTGATATGCCGTGGCGATCAGTAAGCGATCTTTGCTTCGGCCGCAAATAATGCCGGCGCCATACTCAGGTACGCCGTTGTAATCGGCAGTTAGCATTACGATCAATTGACTGGTTATTTCAAGTTCCTTGTTGAAATCAAATTTATCATCGTCGTCCTGCGCAGCGGCAGGTAAATAAAACAAGGCGGCCAGGCAAATGCACCAGCATAGCCGGCGTTGAAGCTGTTGAAAAGGTTTCATGTTACTTTGATTTTTTCCACCAGTTTAAAATGGTAATTGCAAAACCAAAAATGTACAATACAGAGCCCCAGAGCAAGGAGAGGCCATGATTCGCTTTCAGCCATTCCAGGTAAGTGGGCATGATGTTTTTACGGTTATCATCATTGCCCGTTGTCATGCCGCTTACCCGGCCGTGATAAATGAAGCGAATATGATCGCCGTTTATTTCAAGCTTACGGATCTCGCCCGATGATGTTGAAAACTGTATTTCCTCACCATGACGAAGGCGCCGTTCTTTTCCGCCCAGTGCTTCAAAATAGATGGTTCCGGATTCAATACTTGATACCCGGCGAATGACGGTACGATCAGCTTCCACATGTTCATCAAAGCTGAACAGCAAAATGCTGTCGGCTTTCAGCATCGAAGGAAACAGCGGCGCCGAACCATTGGCTTTCCGGATATCAAAATTGGCGTCAGCGGCATCAGGATAAAGCATGATTCCTTTCGGTGATAAAAATTGCAGCGTATCATTCATCATTCCCGGCAGCCCAATGGCAACGCGGCCCATCACATCGGCACGGCAAGCATTGATATTGCCTTTAACAGATAAGCGGTATTGCCCCGGTATGTCCGTGGTGCGCAACCAGGCTCTTGTACCGGCCGGAATGGTAATAGCAGCCAGCGTAAGCGTTCCGGCCAGTGAATCAGCTGACAGGCGAATAGAACAGGTGGTTCCATCCGGAGACTCGTAAGACATGGCTTCGGTACGGGTGGATGTTGGCAGGTCTATTTTCTTCAAACCCGATGCGCCCAGTTGCGAAAGGGTTACCAGGTTGGTGAGCACTTGTGGTTGGCTGCTGCAAAAGCTCAGCTCTGTTAACGAAAGATCCAGCTCTACTTCCGTGCTGCGAACACGGGCAAAAAACAGGATGCTCAGCAGGGCCAATGTCACGCAAAGCACCACCAGCAGTTGCCAGCGATATAACGCCGGTGAAGTAACTGCGGACCGGATCTCTTTTAACTTCACCAGCCGTTCCAGCGGTTCCATCTTATAGGGCGGTACGTGGCCATGTTGCAATGTTTCATCAGCAAGGGCCCTGCTTTGCTCCTCCAGCAAAGCCTTCAGTTGTTTGGTTTGTTTATGATCTTTCTTATTCGGCAATGTTGTAGTAATTGAAAGTTGCAATCAGTTTCCGTTATAAAACAACATGTCAAAACCAGAGCCGCCACCATTGATCAGTGTGGCGCCGATCTCCAGGTAATAAAATCCTTTTGCAGGCAACACCGGCAGTATGATCTCGATGCCCCGCTCTGCCGGGTAATAGCCATAGCCCAGCTTTTCCGCTTCTTTGATAAATTGACCGGGCCTTCCATCTGCACCTACTGGCGCCAGGCTGACATACACTTCTTTTAACTCTGTGCCCGGTAATAACAGTAAAACTGTTTTACCCGATGTTGTCCTTTCATTATCCTGGCTGATGCGCAGGAGCAGGTACACTTCTTTATCTGCGCCGCCAACTTTGCAACGAATAGTGCCGGTGATGCCAATATCTCTGCTTGAAATATTGAGGGAACTGAGAATAGCGCTGGGCCAGCGGTAGCGCAATGAATCAGCCGGGTGCATGGTATCCATACGATAATACAACCGGCGTTTGATGCCCTGCGCACGGATATGCAATTTGCTTTTCACAGGTGGCTGGCTCCAACTAATGAGGATGGGCCTGCCGTTCTTGGTATTAATAGTGGCGGCCACCGAGGCAAAGGAAGCTACCAGCAGGGTAGTGCCACCAACGGGTTTTGCATAAGTGCCTTCACAGCGATCACCGCGGGGCCGGTAGCCAAGGGCACTGCCGGCAGGCTGTAGCAGTGATGAGTCGCAATAGTTCTGGGCAAAGACAATGACCGGGCTGCCTGCGGCAAGCAGCAACATAAAAATGAGCATAGCAAACAATGGTTGCTTCATTTTCGTTGGCTTTTATTGACACGGCAGGAAATAAGTATGCGTAGTTTAAATGCGGACAGGACTAAGGTTATCTAAATTTACTCATTAGTCGTCATACTTTGAACAAGTGGGAACAGTGATGTGGAGTTAAATGCTGATTGTAATAGCGATGCTATAATCAGCCATCAGGCATTGATGAATGGATAAAGCAGCAATAGCAATAGCAGGGGACGGAGCTTGCCTTTAATATAAGCAAGGGCCCTGGCCTTTTGTGTTTTCACCGTGCTCACGGATAGGTTCATTTCTTCCGCAGTTTCCTTTACCGACTTGCCATCAATGTACAGGCGGGTAAAGACGGTTTTGCATTGATGCGGTAACGCCTGCATGTGCCGGTATATATCCTGCATAACTTCGGCATGGATCATATGCTCCAGCATGGTTTTATCGGGAGCTGTTGTAGGAGGAATAACGATCTTTTTTTCTTTTTCCAGCCAGCTGAGGCAGCCATTGCGCACTGTAGTGTACAGGTAGGAGCGAAGCACCTTTTCATTGGTAAACTGCGCATGCCTTTTCCAAACCTTCAGGTAAGCATCGCTTACTATTTCTTCCGCGGCTTGCGGTTGTTGAATATACCGGTTGGCAAAGAAGCAAAGCGATGGATACCATTGGCGAAAATAGTAGTCAAACCCCCTTTCCTCTCCCTGTTGAAAAGAAAGAATATGTGCTTCTGCAATATGTGACGGCCGCAGACTCAAGCAGGCAACAGTTAAACAGGTTAAGCATGATTGAGTCTTTAAGTGTAGCCCTGATCATCATCATTATTGCGAGCGAAGTAAAGCAAAAAAATGGCGCAGGTCTCCGCTTACTGTACTGAGGCCCTCGGAGAGCCCGGACACAAATAAGGGAGCCCACGCCTAAACGTGAGCTCTTGCTTATCATCTTGTGTCCTTGAAATTTCCGAGGTTTCAGTACAAGACTCAAAGCGAAAGCTTCAATTCGTTTGAAGAATTCGCAAAAATAATTTTCGTCAGAACATACCTGTGTATGTCTAGTTCAAATATACGCTTTTAAAATAAAATACTGGTACAGGTACCTTTGACGTCCTAGTGCAAATATTCTCAATTGCCATTTAAAAAATGGCGGAGCTAACACGAATCGAAAAATATATTATTGCACGAGTAAAAGAGAAAAGAATTGAGCAGAAATTATCCCAAATCGCACTATCTCAAAAGTTGAACATGAGCGACAGTTTTGTTGGTCATGTCGAAACTCCAAAAAGGAGAGCAAAGTACAACGTCAATCATATAAATGCGCTTGCAAAACTTTTTAAATGTTCTCCGAAAGATTTTTGGCCGGAAAAGCCGTTGTGATATCAATTTACGTTGGGGTGGACATATCTTGGAAAATTTTAAAATCAATTTGTTATATTAGTTAAGTAAAATTTTTCGATTCCGTTCAGTCATTCCGACTTTTATTTTTACGAAACTCAATACTGGTAGTGGTTTCAACGAATGGACGTGAATTGTGTAGCAAATTGTGTAGCAGAAAACAGGATTAGAACACTGGCAAAAGCGATTTAACTTTAACAAATTGAGCGTAGCTCAATAATTTGCTAAGGCCTGGGTATTTACCTGGGTCTTTTGTTTATTGATCACTTAATTTAGAACGACAATGAATAAGTTTTCCGATAGAATAAGGGTAACTTCTCCGAAATCAATTATCCAAAAGGAATCAATTGACAAAGATCTTCTCAATGCATTGTGGAATGCATTATATCACTTTTATTGGGACCTTTTTGTTTATGAACGTTTCCGATCATGTCCTCAAGAGGTAAGAACTTTTTGGTTAGCGCTGTGGTTAGATTATTTTAAGGAAAGGGTTGATGAGTTGGATCAGGACACCCGAACCTTCATTGCAAAAATAAAGCAACATTTTTTTAATACTAAATGGTATGAAGTATACAATTTTTTAGAATTTGTATGCGAAAACTATCAAAGTGATTATTCTAACACAAATAAGGAATTTCAGGATTATTGTAATTCGATTTTTGAGAAGGAATTATCCGCTTACCGATTTATTAATGGAGTTTTGACTCCAATTACTACTGAAGAAGAAATTAAAGCTATAGAACTTTCTTTGAATATTGAGGATAAATATTCTTCTATTAAAAGTCACTTGGCCAAGGGATTGAAGTATTTGTCAGACCGGCAGAATCCCGACTATAAAAATTCTATTAAAGAGTCTGTTTGTGCGGTTGAAGCTATGTGTTGTGTCATTACTGGCAGACCAAAAGCTACCCTCGGAGAATCTCTCAAGCTTCTGGAAAAGGACTATTCTTTGCATTCAGCCTTGAAAAAGTCTTTGGATGGATTATATGGTTACGCAAGCGATGCTCAAGGGGTCCGCCATGGCGGGGGATCAAATGGAGTCAGTAATCCCACCCAAGATGAGGCAATGCTGGTTTTGATCACTTGTAGCGCAATTATTAACTACCTTATTAAAAAAAATCATTCCTCAAACTAATTTCATGAACGATAAAGACAAGAACTAGTAATAAAATTCGCCGGCAATGTTTTCAGTCTCCGAAGAGATATCTTGCTAGGAAAAAGAGTGCAAAAGTCAGCAAAGCCAATGCAGTAGCGTTTTTCGGCACTATTCACATTGATTTTACACACAGTGTGCATATTTGAAACTTCATAAATATCCCTACACAAATTATATTCGTAACCGCTGTTATTTTTTTTCCTTTGCAAATTCTCGATATTTTTTCTCTAAACGACTAATTCAAAAAATGGCCTTAAATTATCAAAGAAGATTAGAAAATCTCAGGGGACGAAGATTTGACCCCGATCTCCAAAAATCTATATTATCAGAATCCTTTTTAAAGGCACAAATACCCGAGGATTTAAAATATTTAGCCGAGTCCATGCAGCCAATCGAAAATAGTTACAATGAAAAGACTATTGAAGCCGCCAACAATGTAAAAAATCATTTGGAAAGAGGACTTAATTTGACTTTTAGTAGAGACTACCGGCATCAGGGATCGGTAATGACTAAAACAAATATTCGTACCCATAGTGACATTGATTTGCTAACTGTAATCGCCAGTTATTGGTATCAGCAGAAAGAGCTTGCTGAATCGGATAAGTATAAAGGCGATCCTAAAGTTGATATAGAAGAACTAAGGCGGCAAGCGATACAAATCTTAAAGAGAATATACGATGAAGTAGATGATTCGGGAAGTAAAGCGATAACCATTTATAATAAAAATCTTAGAAGGAAAGTAGACATTATGCCTTGCTATTGGTATAATTTAGAAGAATATGAGGCGAATAGGGATGAATATTGGCGGGGAGTCTATTTATACGATTTTAATCTGCATCAACGAACGAAACTTGACTATCCTTTTGCGCATATTAGAAGCGTTGACAGCAAAGGAAATTTGACAAATGACGGCTCAAGGAGAGGAGTTCGTTTAATTAAAAATTTAAAAGTTGATTCTGATGAAAAAATAGAGCTTTCAAGTTTTCAGTTAACTTCCATTGTGCATTCTGTGGAAAATGCCAAATTGTATTATGTAGGAGGTTCCGAATTATCAATCGCAGAAAATATTTCATTTCAATTGGATAAAATGATTAGCGATCCATCTTTTCGGAAGTCTGTTAAAAGCCCGAACGGCACTGAAAATCCATTAACTGACGACGCTATAGTGCCCCATTGTGGACTGTTAAAAAAAGATTTAGATCAGCTGATACTTGATTGTAAGTCGGATCTTCGAAATAACTATTTTGAAAAGGCAATGAAAGATTATTAGTAATATTTAAAATTATAGAATGCAACCTAGATTATTCCTCGGGTCTTCAGGAGAAAGTTTGCCAGTTTTGGAAAAAGTCAAAAATTACTTTGAAGATGTTTTCGACTGTATATTATGGACTAACGCCTTTACCAGGAACAAGAGCAATTTAGATTCCTTGATCGTTCAGGCAAGAATGGCTGATTTTTCTATTTTGGTTGCAATGAAAGATGACATTGTTATTGAACGAGGTGAGACGTATTCAGTTGCAAGAGATAATGTAATTTTTGAATTTGGTCTATTCCTTGGAGCCACAGGACTCGGTCACTCATTTATGCTGGCTGAGGAAGGCATCGATTTGCCATCTGATCTTGATGGCATTACCATTGATAAGTTTGTGTGGAAAGATGGCCAGTATAATTCATTGGATGTAGTTTGCAATCATATTAAAAAGGAGCTTACCAAAGTTTCAGAATCTTCGGATTTGGGACTTCTTCCTTCTACCGCGTTGGCTATAGGGTATTATTATAGTTTCATTAAAAAAGTATGTGAGGACATTCATTCAGCAGGTAAAATCAAAACAGGCGATGGAGCAGATGCAAAGGAGATTATTGTAAAAGATTTTAAGTTTCATGTCATTATCCCAGCGGATTTAGACGACAATGGCGTTGAGGATTTTAAAATTCTTTATAATAAAAAGCAGTCATTGAAAAATGCTATGACAGGCTCGATGTCCTCAACCCGGCGAGGGTATCCTTTTGTGTTTAAAGTAGAACCGCCTGGCCAAAATGAACAGGGCGAAATTACAATCGATCTTTTTGACGTGCCGACTACATTAAATACTCTTGTGCATACAATCAAATTATATATGCCGCCGGATCAATTGGGAAAAAATGAAAATATTGAACGGTTAGAAAGGAGAGAGTTAGCCAATTTCGCCAAGGCTCTCGAATTTTTAATTTCAAAGAATGTTTCCACAAAAAACCATGTGGAAGTCAAGACGGCGATTACGGTTGACTAATTTGTTTCCCGGGTGAGTGTCCAAAAAAAGTTCCGTCGCCTTTATGAACCACTAAACGGGTTTATAGTGTCTTAAGAAGGTGTAAACTTCGTCGGTGACACAGAGGCCGATTCAGGTTTCTAAATATCGGTGCCGTCTATCCCCAGCAATTACTAACCGCCGTAATATGGGAGAGGACGAGAAAGAAATTCGAAAAAGCTTCAGAGGAGTTGTTTGCTGACAAAAATATTTGCATTACCGGTAGGGTAGAGTTGTTTAAAGAAAAGCCGCAGTTTGTAATAACAAGGGTAGCACAGCTGGTGGCAGAATTGAATGCATACAGCGTTTCGAAAAGTGTAAAGGTAATGTGTAATAGTTAGCAGTTAATCTGATAGTTCGCTCCTTAGCTTCTACATTTTACTACTAAAGTCCTTTCGTAACTGTTTACTACTTTCAATAAGATCCTCAGCGGTTTTTTCAAGTCTTTTACCATAATCTCGATAATCCTCAGCATTGTGTGCAGCGGAGAGTTCAATTCCATTGTATTCGTTAAATAGGTCTTGAACTAAAAAAAGTAACTCGGTTATCTTTGGATGTTGTTTGGCCTTTGTGATAATATAATCATGAAGGGGTGTCACAACAATTTTATATGACTCAATTATATTTTCCCCCTGAGGTTGTTTTTGAGCGAATTTTTCTAACAGCGTACTAGCATAGTCGACTAACTCGGGTTGAGTTTGCGTCAATTCTTTAATCAAAGAAAGCGATTGCATCGTTTCTTTAGTTTTTGCAAATTTGAGCTGATAGCTTTTTTTTCTCTCCCAGGTAAAGGCTAGTGAGATGGCCTAATTTTCACGGACAGAGAATTCCAATAAATTTACAGAGTTTATGGAACGCAAATCTGTCAAAACAAGCCGTCGCAAATATGACGCGGAATTCAAAAAAGAAGTAGTCAAAATGATTGAGTCGGGACGTTCTGTCCCTGATGTAGCCCAATCACTAGGCATTGGCACTAACCTGATTTATTATTGGGTCAAGCAAGCAAAGAAAAAAGACCATACTACAACGGCTCCTGCCGATGTTACCTATGATGAGGATAAGGCGTTGCTGCAAAAGCGGATTAAGGAATTGGAGATGGAACGTGATATCCTAAAAAAAGCCTTGGGCATTTTCAGCCGTTAGAGATTACTTCAGTTTACAAGTTTATTCGCTCAAACGAAAAAGAATATCCTTGTCAATTGCAGTGCCGGGTATTGAAGGTAAGCCGTAGTGGTTACTATGCCTGACGTAGTGGGCAAACTCATCAAATCAATCAGGCAAGCAAAGAAATGGAACAGCAAATCATTGATACATTCCGGGAACATAAACGACGTTATGGTTCGCGGCGCATTTGTAAAACACTGCAGGCAGAAGATAAAACAGTGAGCCGTTATAAAATCGGTAAAGTGCTGCGCAAGTATGGTTTAAAAGCTATCCAGCCCCGCAGCTTTATTCCCCAAACCACTGACAGTCGCCACTGTTACAAGATAAGCCCGAACCTGCTATTGAATAAAGTGATGCCTCAAAAAATCAATGAAGTGTGGGTAGGCGACATCACATACATTCCCCTGGTGGACGGTAGGTGGTGCTATCTGGCTGTATGGATGGATTTGTTCTCCAGAAGAATCATCGGCTGGCATGTTGATGACCACATGCAGGAATCCCTGATAATTGCAGCATTTAGAAAAGCATTGGCTAAAAGAAAAATACACAAAGGTTTGATCGTGCATTCCGACAGAGGTGGCCAGTATGCAGGCTATGAATTCAGAGCCATACTCTATCATAAGAAGATGTCACAAAGCATGAGCCGTGCTGACAATCCCTATGACAATGCCTTTATGGAATCCTGCTTCAGTCGGTTTAAAGCAGAGTTGTTACAGGATGGGATATTTGAAACGATTGAAGATGCCCGTATCGAAGTCTTTGAATACCTGGAAATGTATTATAACACCATCCGCATTCATTCGTCACTAGGGTATAAGAGCCCGATGAATTTTGAAAAACAGTGTGAACAAGCATGTATATTTGAAACGCACAAACAGACGGCGATACTTTATACCGAAGAATCGTCTTTTCTTGAAAGGGGCATCGAGCCCCTTTCAAGAAAGCACAAACAAACGGGCTCCTCATTACCCAAAGAATCAGTTCTTATTCATTAACCTAACGGAATTTTGTGTCCGTCATTTTCGAGCCACCTCAGAGACAAGAAAGAAATTCGAAAAGGCTCCTGAGGAACTCGCTGATAAAACGATTTGCGTCACTGGTAGGGTAGAGCTGTTTAAAGAAAAACCACAGATTGTTATTGCTAATGTTGCACGGTTGGTGGTGGAATAGGTTACTAACAGTTTGTCTAAAGCATCATAGAGGATGTGACGTTGCCTTAGGATGAGAATCAAAACCTGGACAAAATAAATACGAAATGACCTTATATCAATTTAACGACCTGGATGAAATGGAGCAAATGGAAGCCATCTGGACGGGGGTAAAAATCGCAGAAAGGATAGAAGGCTCTTTTAAAATAGATCTCATTCAGATTGATTCATTTTACGTCGAACTATATTTCATAGAAGATCGTAACCTGGTAAGAACCCGGTCTTTTTCCAGTCCCGAGCAGTTATTGCCGTACATGGGTCAAATTGATATCAATTCATTGCTTGAGTAGTCTTATTCTTATCATCCAATTGTAACGGCAGCGAGGTAAATTATTTTCCGGCTAAGTGCTCGTTAGCCTTAATGGAACTGGGTATACTTATAAATACATTAGCTATTTTGTTTCCAGTTTTAATTCTCCAACGACTCATTAATCAATATTGTTATCGTTGTTCTGGGTCTCTGTGATTAAAGGTCCGGGATTACTATTCTATTTGACGGGAGGAATAGATGTAGCCGAAATCGCGATATCCAATGGACGAACAGAACGGTCGTCATTTTTATTAAGTCTTGTCATGCCCCGGTATCAACATAAATGTAGCATGAATATTTATTTAACTTTTAAAAATTAAAGAGATGAAAACCTTATTTTTTATTTTTTTTACTTTCACTTTCTCGTATTGTTCCGCACAATCCTGGCAATTAAGTGGATTTGCAGTAGAAACCTCGTACGCGTCATCTACCCAATCGGTAAGTAGCTACGCCAAGGCAGTTTACTTAACCGTTGCGGATAACAATGGCGCTCCAGTTACGGGTCTAAAAACTTCTAATTTTACTGCCTGGGGACAAGCTTGTAACTGGGTTGGCCGCAGTTGCATTTTTAGACCATTGGAGTTCGTTAAACCAACAGAAGGAATTATCTCATTTAAGGAAGAACTGCCAGGATTATATATAATGACATTTGAATATAGTGCGGGTGCAAAAGGAGGTATTCCCCATATATATGTCCAGGTTTCTACATGGTCAGGTGGTAAAGGAACCATCGAAGGTCAAGTTACTAAAGTAACGAGCCCACATGCTCAAATTTTATTGTAATAGGTAGCGGCTAAGTTTGAAAATTTTTCGTCATTCCAGGTTCTTTCCCAATCCGCCAATAAGTGATTGCGGCTATTAAAGAGCAGTGATTATTGATTTCAAAGATTTAAAAACTATCACTTTCAGCTTTTTATTTTTTTTGTACCTACTCCATACTTCTCCATCTACCTTTTGCAAAACGCAGTTCCGGTTTTATCACCTCCATTAAATAAAGGCACATGAAACCTTTCTTCCTGATTACATCCATTTGGTTGCTAGTGGTGTCAGTTACTTTTTTCACCGACATAAATGGGCAATACCCGCCTGCGCAGGGACCCGCACAAATCTCTGCTTCCGGAAACGGTAAGATCAGGGAAATCCCCCTTACATTGGTAACAGGCATGATCAATACGATGTTACGTGATTCAATCATTCCGCAGCTTAATAAAGACATTGATGCTAGTGAACCTCCAGTTTTTAAGGTAGACGCGAGCTACCAGTTAAAAGCGGGTTTTCCTTATGTGACGCAAACCAAGTTTACGAATAAACCAAATCAAAACCGGGTCAAAATTCATTATGATCTCTACATCAAGCTGGATATTTCAATTTATCCCGACAGACAGATTTACCAAAGTCTTGATGTGTATTTTGATTGCATGGAATGGTATTCGAAAGAAGGGCGTATGGTTGTTTCCATCGAAGCCCAAAAACCGGTTTTAAGCGAACCTTCGCGTGCGGAAAAAACTTTAGATGCATTCCTTGCTTTCAAGGTGATCCCATTTGTAGACGAGTTAATATCATCTAAACTCCCAGAAAAATTCAAACAAAACCTAAGACTTCCCGCTATTAACCCAGAATGTAATTGCCTGGGGGTGATTAAGGCCTCACTCAATAATACCGATAGTTGGGTACGGTGGCAATACAATCAAGCTACTTCCCATATTCCGGAGCAATCTCCAGAGACCAATTTTAACAATATTAGCATTCGTGTTGAAAGCATTCGTCGCCTAAGAGCCAGGAATCACGAAACAAACGGCATCCTTTACAATGAAAAAGAAGATATCAGTGTACAGGTCTATGCCAACCATGTGGTCAAATATTTTGATTTGCAGGACATGAATGAAGGGGAGTCAAGAATTTTGCCACAGCATACCATTTCAATAGAAAAACCTGCGAGTTCGTCTTCACTTGTGCTCATTGTCAATATATTCCAGGTCAATGGCTGGAACGACACTCGATTCGTTACTTATTATGGCCGCCAGAATTTTGGAAATGGTATCAGAAAGATAATTGTCCAAAAGCGATTCTTCACAAAGCCTGTAAGATTACCCGGTGGACGGATGTCGAAACCTCAGAAGGTGTTGAGGGATGCATATGAAGTCACTGTCCGGATCGTCAGTCAGCCTGCGGCAAGGCTTTAGGAGATGCAGACTTTTCTGTTTCAGCGTAGTCATATTACCGTAACAAATTCGAAAATTTGAAAAGCCTGCTCAGCTGCGGTTCCGGCTGACGAATCACGCCCGGCGATAGAATATAACATCAACTTTATAACTTTACTCAGCTTTGGTTCGGGCTGGCAAAACGAATCAGAAAACAAATAGATAAATTTGGATTGACGAATGAACAACTCGGTTGAACACTAAACTAAACAGACGTTAGTCAGAATTTTAAAAGAGCCCGCTATACGAAAAGTAGTTTTAGGACTTGCGGTCAGCCTAGACGGTTTTATTGAAGGGCCTAATGGGGAATATGATTGGTGTATACCTAATTCCGAATATGACTTCAATGAGTTTTTTAATCGTTTTGACACCATTTTTGTCGGGCGTAAAACATACCAAATGAGTTCCGAAATGGAAGGTGGCCCTCCCGGATTTCCAAAATTTAAAGAGTATATTTTCTCAACTACGCTTGACAAAGTCAAAGACGGCGCAACACTAATAAAGGGGAACACAAAAACCGAAGTTGAAAAAATCAAGAAAGAAAAAGGAAAGGATATTTGGCTTTTCGGGGGCGCAGGCTTAACCACGTCACTAATGAATTTAGGCTTGATTGACGAACTATCCTTAGCTGTTTATCCGGTTTTACTCGGTGGCGGCAAGCCTTTATTCAGTAACATTAAAGACAGAATAAACCTTACACTTCTTGACACCAAAACTTATTCGACAGGAGTTGTGTCTTTGACCTACTCTTTAGGAGAGAAATAAAACGAACGCACATAGACTTGCCAAAAGCTGCCCTCATTAAGCTAACATCTTATCTTAGACACATGCCTTAGGCAAGCCTTTTCCGTTGTGCCCAAGGTGGGTAATGCTATTATTGACATCTTGTTTTAGATTTTTAATATTGCATAATGGACGATAATCAATTCAATATTTTTAAAACCACATTTCAAGAAGCAAACAATGGGCTAATAAATTTTCCTGAAAAATTTTATGTTTTCGGTTTGTAACATGTCAATCTTTCAAAAAAAATACAAATAAAATGGACAGCCTTAATAATTTTTTTCAAGAATTGTACAGGAACTTTAACGACCGTAATATTGACTCAGTTATTTCTCATATGACAGAAAATGTGAAATGGGCAAATGGCCTGGAAGGAGGTTATGTTTACGGACACAATGGGGTGCGGGAATACTGGACAAGACAATTTACATTGATAAGTTCAAAAGTAACTCCTTTAGAAATTGATGCAGAAAATGAAACTGTAAAAGTAAAAGTTCACCAGGTGGCTCATGACTTAAACGGAAAACTTTTAGCGGATGAAATCGTTTATCATTTTTTTCATTTTGTAGACAACAAAATTGCTGAATTTGACATAGGAGAAAAGATAAAAGATCAAAATCAGTAAAAGAACGAACCGCGCTGCGGAACCCAGTGGTCTGTGAGGAACTCAAGTAGGACAACAAACACAAGCCTCCCGGTGAGCCTCCGCGAAGGAATAATATTCCCGCTAATTGTCTACCTCACTATAATGTATTATTCCGGCTTCAGAGTTTGAAGACATTTACATTTAAGTGATATGGAAAAATAACTTTCTTTGTTCTCGTTACTACTTACTATTAAAACACTTTCGGTTAGTGGGACTTGCATCTAGAAAAACTTTCTGAACTGATATACTCAATATTCACAAAACTGAATCTGCGCCGGTAATATTTATTGACAGAAATTTACTTTATAGCGGTATGACCTGGCCGCCAATACGTATTTCAGGTATATAAAAAATCAATGATTATGCAACAGGCAAAATGGTTTGAAGGAAATTCAACTTTGATATCAAAAAGAATTGAAAGCCATGTTGGAGAAGGATGAAATAAATGCTGTGGAACGCAACTACGGCACTGAAGAGGGCTTTGACCGTATTAGGTAATTATGTAGAGCGGCAAAGAGAATTATTTTCAAAAATTTCTAACTTCTATTCCATGACACTTTACCGTTCAACGCCATGGATGAAATGGCGCAGGCCGAGGCTGATTGGAGCGGAAGTCAGATAGGGGAGCGGCTGGATGCAGACCATGACATTCTTCTTTATCAAATTGACAGCTTTATGTGGCGGTGTTTTATCACAGGGAGCATAATACCATCAAACGGTTCAGAAGATTTTCCAATCCTGATCAGCTGCAGCCTTAAATCAATATAGATGACCTGGTAGGTATAGAAGATAAACCCGCCGGGAGTAATATCAATAGGGCGTCAGCATTTCTTTTAAATAGCTATCGGCAGTTTATTAATATTAAGCAAACTACACTGGACAATGTGGTGTGGGTGCATTTTATCATTATCCTCGTTCTGCTTTTTGTGGTGAGCATTTCTATTGGGCATTTGTTTGCTAGTTTATAGGTGATGAAAAAAATTTATTTGTATAGAACAAGTGCAAGAGGATATTTTATATGATGAACTAAAAAAAGCGATTGATAATACTGAAAACGTGAAATTGATTGGAGGACACGGCAAATCTTTGGTTAATTACTTGCGAAAAACGGTCAACAGCAGATGTATTTCCGCAAGTGGGGCCGGAGGTTGACGCGGAAGCACATGCATGGTTTACTAGTATGTTACATGATCGGCGTGCTCAAGTCGAGTACTGGTTTGGGCGGCTTGGGTTTCGGCTTAAGTTTCAGAATGTCCTGTTGCAACTTTGTCACTAATTGAGCAGCATTCTGTGCCCTGTCAAAATATTTAAGTGTAAAAATTTCTGACCACTGACTAACAATATTAACCAATTCTTCTTCCGGTTCAATGGTCATCAGTTCAATCGAAAAGCTAAACAAATCCAACGACTGAGCTCTTTCATTTTCTGTTCGGAATTGACCTTCCTCTGCCGGAGCTGTCATTGCACTTCCTGCAAGATCCGCTGTCATGTCAAATATGGTAATAGCAGAAGGGTCTTTTTTCTCGATATCGATTTTTCCGGTGAACATTCTTGCGATTTGTGCCAACAAGGGATTATCGAGCACATCGTCTAACTTCGGAGCACCTTCTTTGAGTCGAAAGCAAAGGACTTTTTCATTTGCATTGGCCGTATCCCGGTAACCGGCGGTGTTTATTTCCGCATCGGTAGCTTCTGCATTGTCAAATGCATGAATTGGAGTATTATTCACTAACCCGCCATCGGTCCAGTAACCATTCAAGTTGGGCTCGGAACCATCAACAATAACCGGCTTGAATATGAAAGGAAAGTTCATCGAGATGCTCACAGCGTCGATCACTGGGAAATGAGGAGTTCTCTTACAGTCAAAATAAAATGGTGCTTGTGTCCTGAGATTAACCCCCACCACCGTTAAAATTTTGCCGGTCAATTTATGCAACTGCTCGAAAGTGACCCTGTTCGTTATTTTTTGCCAAATTTTTTCTCTTTCATCATACGACTTGCTATCATCTTTTACCTGGATTTTAAGGTCGTTATAAGTTTTATCTATTTCGACCAATTCTTTAAGATTTCTTTGATGTGATTTATCCAGGTATTCTTTTAGGATTTCCTGGACAACGTTGCGTAGGCCAAAACCAGTAAACGCTCCACCATCAAAGAGCAGATTGTATAGGAAACCATCGAACGCATTATCATCAATGATAACTTCAATAAATTTCGGATCAGCTTTCTGTGCTGTCAGCTTTTTACGCATAAATGCCATAAGCGCTGTACGTAAGATTGCATTTAAGATTAACAATGTTCCGGTTTCTATTAAGCTACCCTTGGCAGCATCTTTTACAAAGCCATCCAGGTCGTTGTCGAAGAAATCTTCGCTTTCAGATTTTCCAATGAACCCTTTGAGATTAAGGGCTTTTATTGCGCTATAGATGAACGGGCCCAGTGCCATTGCAGCGGTGAGCACGCCGCTGTCAGATAACAGCGATAAGGGTATGTTGGAGGCTAAGCCCTCCTGCTTTAAAATCTGCTGCCTGGATTTGTATAGATAATAATCCGGGTTGATCTTGTCAGAACTGATTTCACTGAAAGTATTTTTCTTTACTCCTCTAAAAATATTTTTCTTGGCTTCTTTTTCAAAGACACGTTCTACTAAGCTTTTTTTTGACGAGTTTTTACTGGGAATTAAAATGTCTTTAATTGTTTCGGAATCGTGTCCAAGCGTGAGCAGGTAAGCTGTAAATGCACCAATTGATGTTCCCGCAAAGCCATTTATTTTCTTATTTCGGTCCCTTGGATCAACCTGCGGTACAGAGCCCTGGTAGGAATCCGGAGGAGGACCAGGACGGTCCAAAATTTGGAGTGCTTCACTCTCCAACGCCTTTATAGCCCCTACATAAGCGATACCTTTAAAACCTCCGCCCTCAAATGCCAGGTAGTTTACCTGATTAGGAAGCAATTTTTTTGCTTGCATGGATTAAATAATTAGGAGTTCAGGCCTGCCAAAATTTCTTTTAGATACAATAGTTCTGTCGGAACCAATTCTTCCCAGAATTCGCCAACGAATTTTGCGCCCAAATAGTAACCGATTCCCGATTGAGTTTCGCCATTATAATTCTGTCTCAAAATGATGGAAGTAGAAGATGTGACTGACTGAATCCTATAGCTTTTACCAAGCAGAATGATCTCCCTGTTTTCATCATCAATTAATCCTTCGGGATCGTGCGGTCTGAAATTCGTACCGAATCCTGTAACTACATTGCTTCCGTTTGTAACGGTAACCGTTCCTGGGTTTGATTCGTTGAACTCAAATCCGCGTTGTGCTTTTATTTCATCAATCATGCTGAGGAAAGGTGCGTTGGGGCTTCCGTCAACCTGGGGAGCGTCGTCAAATAACCAGGGAGTACCCCCATTCTGAATATAATTAAGCACAGGGGCTTCAAAACCTGTTCTTATCGGCACCTGCACTCTCGCTGAACCAGCCTGCAGAAATTTTTCAAATAGCCGGTCGGAATCTTTTAACTGGAGCATCATGGGCCAGTTTTTTTTGCTTGCCCAGAAATAGGGATAAAACAGGTAGGTCATATTTTCCCATTCGAAGGACTGCTCAAAGAATCTAATATAATTACCTTCGTCTTCTGCGTCTGTTAAATCCATTTCGGGATATTGCAATGGAGGTGAATTATATTTCATAGAATTGAAATAAGTATAATCCTGGCCTGTAAGCTGTGACAATACTGATTTCTTCAATTCTGTTTTTTCTGTTTCCCGGTTAAGGAAGGGGTTCCTGCCCTGGATGCTAACGAGGTTGTCGAATTGCTTCGCCTTCATGGCATGGTCAAACTCCACCTTTTGAGTTTTGTAAGCATTCATAATTGAATTCAGCGTGTCGAGCTGCCATTGTTCTTTCGTCTGAGCATCAAGCTTGCAAATGATTTTTACGCCCATATTAACAGAGGTTGCAAAGGTGCTGAAACCTGCAATGGAGACCGGGAGACTTTCAGCTTGATCATTGAAGTAAGGAAAGGGATGGTTACTGCGAAACGTTTGTGGATATGGAATAAGAAACCGGTCGCGATTATACTCTGAAACACCTAAATGAGCAATCTCTATGTTTCCAATCATAACCGTCACCTCCATTTGATCCTCTTTAGCCGTGGCATGATAATCGTTTCTCATGATCGTAAGCCAGAATTCGAGCAGATCAACTGTATAACCCTCCGGTACTGTAATAGGTGCAGCCGCATCCTGCGAAAGTTTGTGCGGGGATTTTGTTGACGACTGTTCGATGTTGATAGAGGTGTTCCAGAATAGAACCTTTGTTTCATCCGGGTAAGGTTTTATTTCAGTAGTCTCATATTTTGAAGCCCAGTATTGGTAATTTAATTCACTAATATCGGATGCTTTTAAAGGCTGGAAGACACCATTCAGGCAATAGCCGGGTTCCTCGGGTTTTGGTATCGTATTTTCTTCAAGTGGTTTTGTTGTAAGCGCATATCGATAAAAAGCTGCTGGATCAGGAATTGTAAATTCCAACATTGCCCTTTTCCCATAATTCATGACCTGTAATTGGTAGATTTTATTTACCCATTGGTAAATACCGCGTACATGATCAGTACCATTCGTGTTGTTCAGTTCATGCTTGTTGATTATTTTAACCTTTTCAATATTTGTAGTAGTACGGTTGTTCAGGACACGTTCCTTAATTTTCTGAGCTGCTTTGCTGATTACTTCCTTTGCATAGTTGGTAGAAGTCTGGGTGCTTTGTTCTGAACTATTCTGTAACGATACATTTGCAGTTGCGGTCGCGGTAAGAGAGGGACCGTAGCTGCCCGATATGGTAATCCCCGCATCAAAGCTTCTATCACTGGAGATAGTTTTATTAGCCTGGGTCTGAAGATTGAACTGTTCTTGTGTCTGGAGATCTTTTTCTGTTTCGTTGGTGGTTTCCGTTTCTACGATGATAGTTTCAATAGTTTTATCTAATCGTCGGAGTTCATTACTTTTAAGTTCGCCTTTTAGAACATTTTCAATGTGAGCAATATCGCCCAACTCATAACGATCCACTGTCTGTCGCACCTTCTGAAGATCTCCTATATATAATACAGGAGAAATTCCTTTTGTATTCCATTTTTCCGTTGCCAGATCTTCACTTTGGGGGTCTGGCCCTTCGGGACATAGTCCCGGTACAACTGTAAATAGTCTATCGGTAGCGACTGCCATAGTGGCGTTCCTAGCGGGTTTTACTAAAACAGGGGTATTTCCGATGAACGTAATCCCGGCATTAGGGCCTTGCAATGAGTGTAATTGACTTGTCAGAATTTTATTTTGTTCCGTGATCCTTGCTCTTGCCTGGGGTACATCGATCGTATCGTGTTCAATATTATATTTTTCCAATGTTGTCTTTGTTGTGTGCGAGATTTTTGATACGATATCTGCAGGCAGAAAAGTAGAAACAGGTTGAGTTGTCGTCCCGGTCGACATTTTTTCTATATCAGTTAAAGAATCTAAAGCATCTGATGTGGCGAGCACTGGAACCAATTTTGGCAAAGGTTGCCTTTTCATAAAATTGACATGCTTTTCATGCGCTGTTGTTAATTCTTCTGCAGCCGCAATATTGTTGTGTATTTGGGTAATAATATTTTTTATTGTTAGCTTGTTTTGTTCTTCTTCTTTTCTGTTCCTGTCAATGGCCTCCTGACGCTTCCTTTGCGCATTCTTATTGTTGTCAAAAAAGATAGGGAATATTGATTCCGGTAATATGACAGTTCTGCCTAGCAGCGCTTCAAAATCATTCATATCTGTGTTCTTTGCAATAGCTTCCAGTGCTGCAATAGTTTTGAAAGCTATCAGTAGTTGCTGCCGGGAAGTGCTTTTGCCATTAGGAACAGCACTGGCAACAATTAAACTGACAATGATATTTACCCTGTCGCGTTGAAAATCAGAGGAAGCTATAAGATCTTGAATTCCGCCCGGAAATAAGGTTGAAACCTGGGTCAATATTGCTGATGATTTTGGGATCTCATCTTGTGCATTTATCCAGTTCATTAAATTTTTCAGTACCGGATTTATCTGGGATAAATCATGATAATAGTCGGAACTTGCCATATATTTTTTAGCCCCGGTTAAAATTTTACTTCTTTGGACATTTATTATTCCTGCTTTATTCAGGCGATCATTAACAGGTTCATCGTCTGTACGAAGCAATGGCACCGTTCTTAATTTACTCTGAAAATTTGTAGACCTTATTGAACGAAGCGTCATAAAGCGAATGACTTCGGATTTCATAATAAATAGGTTTATAGAGGTTAAAAATGTTTAGTAAGATGATTTCAGATTCAAAGAATCAATGATGTTGAAAATATCCAGGTACAGCTAAAAAGACTAGTTGTGCTACTTTGCAGGGCTGCCCGGTTTTTTACAAATTTTATTTTAATGATAAGACGGCATTAAATATGTAGTTATCGTTAGGATGATGGTGTTTAACTGGCAAATGCGGATTTTTACTAAAGTTGTATATGCGTTTTCATTGGATAGTTTACAACTTCATTTGTGATCTAAAACCCTCCTTGAAAAGGTTTTCGATTTAGATTGTTATCCTCGTTTGGTTCGTCAATTCATTTTTTGGGTAAGGCTTGTCATTTACAAGATCAAAGCTAAAAGCGAAAAGTGCCGGTTGAAAATTGAATTTTACTACTTACATGCAATAATTATTATAATTTACTATAACACCATAATTCCTGGTTACTAGTTATGTTTTTTTGCAAAAAAGGATAGGTCAATTGCAGTAAGTTGCAATTAATGTAAATAGACGAGGGTTCTTACTGCAAAAAATAGAAAAAATATTCGCTGATCTTTACTAAATATTCGTCTTTTCGGTGTCTTCCGGAACTACTGGTACGGTTGTTTGGAGTGAGATTTTCCAATTTGATCTTAGGTATTTACAAGATAAACAGGCCGCCGTGGATCGTGTCCGCACAATGCGCCAACGCCGCTTTCACTCTTTAATAAAACCGATGTACCACTCTCCGGCTTTCAAAGTTGTCATCAGTGAATAGATTTGGCATCTTGAATGTCAAAATGGCCCTTTATATATAGTTAACCTCTCATTATTTACAAGTAAATGATCAAACCGTTAATGTAGTAATAACAAAGGGTAAAATGGAAATTTTCCTATGCCTGCTACTAAAATGGAGGGGATAATAACACGTTATGATATTGAATTATCGGATCTGCCGCCCTCGTGTCCTCACGATCCACCAAGAAGTTTATAGAGTCAAAGCAATGACAATAAGATATCGCCTTTTTCTTTTTTCAAACCTCGTCAACAATAAAAGAATACTTCATTATCATTCGAACCTGACTGAACTATTCCCGCCACACAATGTGGGAGGCTGACGTTGCCTTCCCTTAACGACTTGATTAAATTCTCAGAAAAATCTTATTCATGGCATTTTATTTTTAAAAATTGAGCATTAATAGTTGACACCAGAGCTCACTTTTGTCGGGCATTTTGATCAAGCGGAAACAAGTTGAATGATTATTTATATATTTTTAATTTGATAAGTAGCTAATCAATGCGTTGCAATTGCATTATTGGTAAACTAAATTGCCGACGTAACTACTTTTTACCATTGGAGTTAAATATCTCATTTGAGTTATGACACTGTATCAGTTTAAAGCACTTGATGAAATGGAGCAGGCCGAGGCTTTTTGGAGGCCACCAAAATAAGGGAGCGGCACGATGCGGAACATGACATTCTTCTTTACCAAATTGACAGCTTTTATGTCAAGGTGTTTTTATCATAGGGAGCATAATACCATCAATCGGTTCAGAAGTTTTTCCAATCCTGATCAGTTCCAGCCTTATCTGCATCAGATCAATATTGATAACCTCATTGGTATAAAGGATAAACCTGCTAGGGCTAGGATGAATAGATCGTCAGCTTTCCTCTTAGATGGCTACCTGTAATTTTTTAATACCAAGGAAGCTACACCGGATAAGGTAGCGTGGACGCACTTTATCATTATGCTCCTGCTATTTGTGGTAGGCCTTTCAATTGGTCATTTGCTCGCTACGCTATAGTAGTATTAATTTTTCTTGATGTGAAAAATTTCAGTCCAAGATCACACAGGCCTAACGCAGTCAAAGCCCACTCAAAGGCCGGTATAATGCCCCAAAATCTCATTATGTTAAATGCCTTATGATGGCAATTTTCTAAGCCCGATTTCTATACTATTCCGCCCGAATCCTTAACTCATTTACAAAAAGATGTTGAATATTTGAAAGCGTTACGCCACCTGCATTCACAACAACTTTTTACCCATGGAACAGTTATTGGCGTTTCTTCATTCAGTTTATCCATTGTCGAAAGAATTGTATGATCATTTATTCAGCATTATCCGAACAAAAAATCTTGCAAAACGGGAGATGCTGTTAAAAGCCGGCCACGTCTGCCGCAACATTCATTACATCGAGTCAGGTTTGCTTCGCTGTTACTATAACAAAGCGGATACAGAAGTATGCAGTTGGTTTATGAAGGAAAATGATCTGATCGTATCAATCGAAAGTTTTTACCGGCAAACCACCAGTTATGAATCCATTCAGGCCTTGGAGGATTGTACACTGCACTATATTGAGTATACCGAGTTGTACAATATATTCAGGAACTATGCTGAATTCAACTATGTAGCCAGGGAGTTGACCCAGCACTACTATATATTATGGGCCCAGCAGTTATATGGCTTGCGAATGCAAACACCTGTTGAGCGGTTGGATTGGCTGTATGACCACAGCCCGGAGCTATTGCTTCGCGTGCCTGCAAAACATCTTGCTTCATACCTGGGCATAGGAGAGGTGACACTTAGCCGCATCAAGAAGAAAAAATTTCACCGCTCTTTTTTGGATCCGGTGCCTAATTCAAAATAGTCTAAACCATTAAAATTAATTGCTATGAAATGGATGTTGCCTTTATTAACCATCGTCACGTTGATTTCTTGCCGCAAAACGAACGTAGTTGAGACCAGAACCGATTCCTTTTTAAATAATGTCAAAGATGCATTGGCCGATAGTATGGGAGTTGCCATTGCCGAATTGGATTTTTCAAAGGCGAAACTGAGTGTGGTTATGGATAGTGTATATTTCCTGCAATTGCCATTTAGAAGCAAATGCTTAATTGTAAAAACAGATAGTAAAGGGAATAATGTTCAAGGAAGGATTGTCCAGCTACAACAAAGTTCTTCTTTAAATAATGCAAGGGCTTACCAGGGACAGATTATGGTTCAATCGCTGAATCAATTGGTAATTAAGGATGCCAGGGTTGTAGATGGGCATGTCAGAGATAAGAGATCATTGGATGAAGAGTATGTCACACCAGATCCATACGTGGAATTGCCGGAGGTAATAATAGTTAGCACCTATCAATCAGGTGGCTATGATTACTCCGTTTGGCTCTCCATGCTAAGTTTATTTTATGATGGAGACGGCTATGGTGGATATTATAGTCCGTATTATTCGGATGGTCAAACAACGAGCGGCGGTGGAGGAGGAGGGGGTAGTACCTATGATGATGGTATAACTCCTGCACCCACCATCTATGTTGACTACGAGGATCAATTTGATAATCCATCTATTGATGTGGAAGGATATTTAAGGTGTTTCAGCTCTATAGCTGATGACGGCGCAGAATGTTCAATTGAACTTTTTACGGATTTGCCAGTAAACGGCGATCCGACTAAATTGTTTGATTTTAATAACGGCAGTCCTGGTCATGTATTTATACAACTAAAGAAAAGCAAAGGCAGCCAGTTGGTCGTTCAAAACTTTGGATTTTATCCCCGGCAAGGTTGGAAGGCCGCCACCAATAGCTCAGCAGTAGCAGCCAAAGTTGTCGATAACGGCTATCATGAGTTCAACGCCTCCATTCATACAAAATTGACGCCAGCGCAATTAAAAACGGCGATCAGTGCTCTTCGTAATCTTGCCTCTAGCCAATATGATATTGACCAATACAATTGCACGGATTTTGCATTGCAGATTTATAATAATACACAACCCTTGGCAAGCCGGATAAATATACCTTTATTGCAAATACCCAATGGTGTTGCACGTGGCTCCAAAACGCCGCAAGGTCTTTATATGAAGCTGGAGGAAATGAAAAAATCGGGTATACAATCATCATCGATAACTATTCCGATTGTAGGCTGGGTAGGTAAGAGTAAGGGAGCCTGCAACTAAAAAATAATAAAACCTAAATCAATGAAAATAGCTAAGGTATTATTTCACCCATTTTTACTCTTGCTCAGTTTTTGTTTGATTGTTATCAGCGGACAGCATTTGGGCGGATTTTATGTCACTTATATTTTTATGACGCTACCATATGGAGCTCTTCATTCGATTGCAGCAATAGTTGGTTTTTCATTGATTGCATTAAGTTATTTATTGTCGTACCGACAAGTGTTGCCGCACATGTTATCACTCTTAAACCTGGTTGGGGTAGGGTGTCTTATTTTTTCTTTTGTCTGGTTCTTTTACCAGGACCCAACGGGGTATAATCTTGGCACATTTGAACAGCCGCTGCCATTGATTACCGTCTGTTTGTTCGCACTGCTTGCAGCGGGATTTATAGCTAATTCGATTTTACTAGCTTCTTCAAGGACATAAAGTAAGCTAAACTTTAGTGCGTAATTTTCTGTTGCGCCGGCTTCCGGTATACTCAGCTTGCTTGGTCATTATCTATGGGATTAAAGACCGAACAAAATATATGCACGTAATATTTATCGGTATAGGCTCGGTGAATTTGTTCACGGAACCCGAACAGATTAAAAAAATGAACATTTCCTACCTCATCCAACGGTAGTAAGGCAGCCAATATCCAAATAGACCTGTCACATAATTATCGTGCACCAATATCTAATGGAGAGTGTCATTAAAATTGTTTGTATGAGGAAAATAATTCTTATTCTTTTGTTTGTTGGTATAGCTATCGTACGAGCTCATCATGTTTTATAATGTCTTCCTTATCTTTTTCTTTTAAATGTTCTATCGCCTTTTCTGCCTGGTATTCAAAGTCGTTTTCTTGGCCGAAGTGAAATGTCAAAAGTCCCATTTGATTTAGCTCTCTTGTTTCATGTAGGTTTAAGTCCGGGATATAGCTTGAGTGGTTTGAAGACATCCTATTTGGGTTGAATTGTTACAAAAGTAGTTATTGGTAATTCTGAGTGAGAGTGACCCCTTTCATGCGCTGACCTGGATATGCTTTATTATTTCTATTTATAATAGCTTATTCTGTATGCAAATCGTAAAAAATGTGATGCAGCTCTACCTGCTTAATTTCATCAGTTGGGAAAGTATGGGTTGAATAAAAATGCGATTCTCCGATTTTCTCGCATGAATCTTCTATAAGAAGAATTTCGACCTGATTATGTTCTGCCATATCATTTAATTGTTTTGAAGTTTGTTTGTATTTACTGGCAGGCTAAAATAGAAGGTTGCTCCTTTGTCCACTTCCGCTTCAGCCCACACCTTGCCACCATGACGTGTGATTATTCTATGCACTAAGGCAAGTCCAACTCCAGTTCCTTCAAATTCTGTCATTTTGTGCAGACGTTGAAAGACGCCAAATAATTTATCTGCGTACTGCATGTTAAACCCCACCCCATTGTCCTTTACGCTGTAGATAATTTCATTACCTGATTCAACTGAATTTATTTCAATTTTCGGATTATCTCTCCCAGCCGAATATTTAATGGCATTGGAAATAAGGTTGATCCAAACCTGACGTATAAGACTGTTGTCGCAAAATGCTGGCTCAAGTTTTCCGACCTGCGTAATTAATTTGTCAGGTTTTGGAATATCCTGTTCTGCAATAACAGATTCTACCAATTTGGCCATATTAATTTGTCGGAAATTTAATTCTCTTCTCCCTTGCCGGGAAAGATTGAGCAGGTCATCGATCAGCTGACCCATCCGGCGAACATTGCTCGTGACAATTCCGAGTAACCGGTTTCCCTCTTCATCCAGTTTATCGCCGTAATCACTTACAATTATCTCTGTATATCCATCAATGACACGAAGCGGCGCCCTAAGATCATGAGAAACGGAATATGAAAATGCTTCTAATTCTTTATTCACTGTTTCCAACTGAGCCGTTCGTTCCATTACTTTTTGTTCCAGTCCTTCATTGAGCCTTTGTACTTCTAATTGAGCTTTTTTCCGGTCGTTTATTTCACGAAAAAAAGCAAGTATGCGTTCCTGTCCGGTTATGTTAGCTTTCTTTAAGTTTACTTCGAACCAATTGAATGATCCATCTTTCTTTTTGCCCAGCCATTCAAAAAGCTGTTGTTTCCCGGTTGCAGCATTTTGAATATAATCCAAAGCTTTTTCAAGGGTATAATCAGGATGACCGGTAATAAAATCGTTAGGGTCACTGTTTAGTAGCTCTTCCTTTGTATAGCCTGTTACTTCAGCCGCCCGTTGGTTTACCTCAATAATTTTTCCTGTATCCATTTCATGGACATAAATGGCATCTGTGGCGTTTTCAAATATTTCACGGTAGTTTGCCTCGGCGCGAAGAATTGCTTCTTCCACTTTTTTTCGCTCGGTAATGTCGGTGGAAATACCAAAAATAGCGTAAGGTTTGCCCGTATTGTCACTCAGGGTGCTTTTCACCGAAATATAAGTATGAGGACCATCGTCATGTGGCGCTATTTCTTCCTCTGTTAAGGCGTGCTTAGCCTCAGCTACACGTACATCCAGCCGCCGAAATGCATCCGCCTCTTCTTTAGAGAAAAAATCATAGTCGGTTTTGCCCAGAATATTTTCCTGATTGAGATGAAATAATTCGGAAAAGCGACGATTCACCATTAGATAATGACCATGCAGATCCTTAACATAAATAACTGCTGTCGAATTGTCAATAATGGCTGACAGTAGTTGTTTGCTTTCATGCAATGCCTGCTCCGCCTGTTTGCGTTCAGTGATATCTGTTCTTATGGCAATGTACTGATAAGGCTTACCATCTTCATTTAGAAAAGGGACTATCGTGGTATCCACCCAATAAATAGTGTCGTCTTTCGCTTTATTTTTTAATTCTCCTTTCCATATTTTTCCATTGCCAATAGTTACCCATAGATTACGAATGAATTCCCTTGAATGATAACCAGAATTAATAATGCGATGATCTTGTCCGATCAATTCATCAACGTTGTATTTCGAAATCTTACAGAAATTCTCGTTGGCGTATTTGATGATCCCTTTTTGATCAGTAATAGCAACAATGGATGATTCATCAAGCGCATATTTATAATCTGAAATCTCTTTGAAACTTTTACGAAGACTTTCTTCAGCTTCTTTGTTTTCTGTTACATCTTGCAGTATAAGGATAACCTCCAATATATTATCGTCGGCATTTTTTAAAGGGTACAATGTCATTTGCATCCATCTCTTTCGGCCTGCCTGGCCTATTAATTTGGGATCATATAAATAAGGTTCTGAAATTGCAACTTCTCCTACAAATGCTCTTTCAACATATTTTGAAAGCCCAGAGTTTATTAATTGAGGGTCTTTACGAATGTTATATTCTTTCACATTCTCTCTTTTTTCCTGCCACATTATTTCCCATGCTTCATTGGCATTGATATAACTTCCGTCGGCAGTATAGGTAACTACAGGATAAGGGAACTGTTCGATGATGGAGCGAAAGCGATTTTCACTTACCATCAATTTATCTTCGGCTTCTTTGCGCTCGGTAACATCCCGGTAAGTAATAACGATGCCGTCCAAACCCGGTACATCTAAAAATCCCGCCATCACGGCTTCTATCCAGCGCCATGACCCGTTCCTATGTTGTATATGGACATTGATCGTGAAAGGTTCCCCGGGGTTGTCAACTATTTTTTGCAACATTTGATGAACAGAATGAGCTTCTTCAGGGGACACCATGTTGAAAATATTGAGCTTCATGTATTCCTGTGGCGTATAGCCCAACATACGTTTGATTCCCTCTGAAACAAAAATAAGATTCCCCTCAGGGTCACTCACTATGATGACTTCACTACTGTTTTCAATAAGTGTCCGGAAGCGTTTTTCATTTTGTATTACTTCCTTTGTTTTTTCTTCCACACGTTTTTCCAGTTCCAGATTCATTTGTCTGATTGTCTCTTCTGTCTGTTTACGTTCGGTAATATCATTAAAGAGAATTGCAACCTGTAAGTTCTTCGGTTCTCCAAAACGAAAAGCGTAAACATCATACCACCGGTGCAGTTGTTCAGCACGATTCTCAAATCGTATTGATTCGCCTGTCAACGCAATCCTTCCATAGGTTTCAAACCAATGCTTTTCGTGATTAGGTGCAAATTCCCGCATACGCTTGCCAACAGCATCACGAAGTCCCGTTTGCTTTTCAAACGATGGATTGATTACTAAAAAACGATAGTCGACCGGTTTTTTTTGCTCATCGAAAATCATCTCAATAATGCAAAAACCTTCGTCCATTGAATTGAAAAGCATACTAAGTTTTTCTTCACTCTCTTTGATTTTTTCCTCAGCTTTTTTCTGTGCGGTGATGTCTCTTCCTTCTGCAACAATATAATCAACGCTGCCATCTGTCTTCGATATGGGAATTAAGCTGAAATTTATGGTAAGCACCTGGCCAAAAACAAATATGTTCTCATCATAGTTAATTGCTGTACCAGAACATGCTTTATTAAAAGCATCACTCACTCGTGAATGAACTTCAGGATCGAATGTCCACCATTGCCCTTCCAGGAAATTTGTATTCAGCAATTCTTCCATAGATAACCCCGATGCCTGTAATGCGATTTTATTTACCATCAGAATTTTACCATCTGTAGATAATTTTGTACTAAGCGTTGACATGCTGTCTATAAAGTCCTGGATGTCTTGTTTCTGTTTTTGAATTTGTGCTTCCGCCTGTTTTTTTTCTGTTATATCACGGATAAACCCAATGAACAGATATTTCCCATTGACAAGCGTAGGAGAAATACTCAATGACACGTCAAATTCGACGTTGTTTTTATTCAGAGCCTGAATTTCGATGGCTTTGCCTAATGCGGGACCTTCGCCCGTTTTCAGGAAATGTTTTAATCCTGCTTTATGAACTTCCCGGTAGCGAGGTGGTATTATCATCTCACTAAGTGGTGCACCTATTACTTCATCTGCTTTCCATCCGAAAAGGGCTTCTGATTTAGAATTCCATTTAATTATCCTGCCTTCATCGTTAATAACAATTACGGCATCGGGTGCGGCATTAAAAATAGTTTGCACCTGCTCTTCGCTTTCCCGGCTTTGCTGTTCCGCTCTCTTTCGCTGTTCTATTTCAGCTTCTAACTCATTTTGCGATTTTAATGAAAAGACTGCGGGAAGAAATTTAACCAGGTAAAAAACAGTGACCCAGCTAATAACGCCGGTTATTAAACGTACCAGAGCGTTAAGACGATAAGCAGGAATCCAAAATGCTACAGCATCTAAAAAATGGGTGGCACCACACGCCAGTATGAATGCAGCAAATAAAAAATATAACCGCACAAACCGTATCCCCTGCTTTTTTGAAATATACCTGATGATTACCACCGGGATGGTGAAATAGGCTGTCCATATTAACAGGTCACTGATAATATAAAGCCATCCGTGGAATTCAGTCCAGCGACCGCAATGCCACCGTGGTGGCCAGTCGGTGCTGTCTAAAAGTTTTTTAAAAAATTCTATTATCTGATTCATGTATTTTATTTAATTAAAATCAAGCTTGAAAACAAAGCAAAGCCCGGTCCGAATTCATACAATTAGAGAAAATGTATGTTAGCGGACAACCGCATAAAGTAAAAATCAAAAACGATTTAATAAAAGCCTTTCCTCACCAGGTACACGAAAAAACACCGTATCTTACAGATATCTTCTGATAAACAGTGCTACTAAACAGGATTCTATTAAGAAAAGTGGTGGCTACCTTAACCTTAGTGGGATAAAATCTAATAAAAAGCAAATACAGTAATAAAGTTCGTAAATATCGAAAAGAATCACATCACTTGCTTATTGACGGTAGCTTTAAGTATTTACTATTAGTTTTAGCGCTTGTCAGATCATTCCATTATAAATTACCAAAAATCCCTGGTTTTAGAAGGATTTCTAATCAAAAAACCATTAACTGAAATACCTCTTTTTAATGCTTCCGTCGCCGTGGATCGTGTCCGCACGATCCTTCAAGGTTGTTTCACTCTTTAATAAAGCCGATATATCGCTCTCTTCAGATCTCAAAGTTTGTTAACAATTCGTATTATTCGAAAAATACCGTCGTGATATGGGAGGAGACAAGAAAGAAATTCGAAAAAGCTCCCGAGCAATTGTTTGCTGATAAAAATATTTGCATTACCGGTAGGGTAGAGTTGTTTAAAGAGAAGGCTCAGATTGTTATTATAAACGTTTCACAGCTGGTGACGGAGTAGTACTAACGCGGTAAGATTGATTACATTAAAGACAGAATAAACCTTACACTTCTTAACACCAAAACTTATTCGACAGGAGTTGTGTCTTTGACCTACTCTTTAGGAGAGAAATAAAACGAACGCACAACATAGCGGCTTAGCTCAATACCGGCTTCAGAACCTATGCCAAGCAATTGTATTTTTATATATCTTCATATCAAATCCTGGGCTGAAGCAACACGACGTCTGGTACTGCGCTAAGCCCTTACCGTTAGCGATAATATGAAAAACACCATGACAGATCACTCCTTTTTCATAATCATTATATTCTTATCGGTGACGCTTTCCGTGGCCGGACAAAAATCCATAAATGCAAGTAGTAAGAAATTAGTTGAGAGAAACAGGGAGCCTATAGAAATTAATATTGATACCTTTTTGGGGTTATGGCTGCAAAATACTGCTGACCCAAGAGAGCCACGCCTTAAAGAGTTGAAAATGGATTCAGCTTACACTTATTTTACCAGGAATAGAAATTACTACAAGATTAATAATGAACAGTTGCGTAAACTCGGTTATAAAGGCTTAATAGGAGACTCCATTACAAAGTCATTCTACTACGGGGTTATACCGCTGGTAGACAGAGAAAGAGAAAAACGCTGCTCAACTGCTTTAATAGATTTTGACTATAAATACAAGTACAAGGAAGAGGTGGAAGCTATTGAAGTCAGTTGCCATTACAAAGTGACTTGTGAACTTGTTATTCCTGTTGTCAAAAAGAAGTATGTGGCTTTGTACGACTTAAAAAGTAAAAGCTTTCTGAAATAATGCGAAAGCGTTTAGCTGCGAAGTGATGAAAACTACCGCTAACATGCATGTTTATATAATACCACTTTACATAGGAGCCCTAACGTTAGACGCAATATTACGGACAAACTATTCGGAGTACTTCGTCGCTGGCCCTCTTTTTGAGATGTCATTGGTAAATGGTATCGATTATGAAGTTGATTAAAACATTCGAAAAGTACCGACATAATCAGTTGCAGGTGATAGAATTGAGCTGCGAGATAAAAACCGAAGAGGATATAGAAGAACTTTCTTATGACGATTTTGAGGCCACCCTGATTATTAATAGAAAGAAAATTGCTGACATAAGCTATGTGCTCGACGCAGCTGGAGTGTTTGTTAATATGGTTGATGATGTGGATTGGCACAAGGAATTTGACATGCAAGTGTATGAAAGAAAGCCCGAGCCGCAGCTATCGTTATTTTGAATCAATTTACCACCTAAGCAGATATGGAGAAGATTGAAATAAGGTTTGAATATAAGGGCAAACAATACACAGGGTATTTGGAGCCGGGGCAAATGTGTGGTATTTGATGATTGATAATTATTATTATCTAGCATTGCAGCTACCTGAAAATTACGGGTGGGCTTTCATGGTAACCAAATGACTGAATTAACGAATTACGTTGGTGGTTATGTGACGGCGTGGTATCAATAATATTTAAAACCTGGTTTCTATCACTTTATATCAATTCAACTCACTCGATGAAATGGAGCAAATGGCAGACCTGAATTTAGCAGGCAATCCATTATAAATAATGCCAGCCTCCTTTTTATATTTTATTTCATCAAACTTTCATACTTCCGCTATTTCAGGATTCATTTCTCCAAGTGGAGGTAAATGTTCCCAATCCCAAAACTCAGTTTTTGGCTTATCATCCGGTCTTAGCTTTGGGGTTCTGATTGTAAAGACAGAGCGATATTCTAAATCCTCTGATGGCATTTCATAAGCCAAAATATCCCGGTATCTCTGCTCAGTCAATCCTTCCCTGAGAAATTCTTTTGCCATTTCAAGAGGCACAAATAAAGGCATCCGATACCTGTTGTCACCGTCATTATGAATATTTCTCATTACAGAGTTAGCAGCCCGGGTTATTAGTCCATAAGTCCATCTCTTAATTAATTCACCGGTATTTTTATCTACGATCTCTGCTACTGAATACAAGCCAGGTATGAAAAAGGTTGTTTGATCCTTCGGTCTCACCCAATATGGTACTTTCTTTTTCCATCCTTTAATAGCCCGATGCTCATATATACCGGTAACGGGGATTAAACATCTTCTGTTTTTAATTTTATACCAATAGCTTTTAGGATCATCCCAAACTCTTTCTGCCCGGATGTTCAAAAATCCATTTCTTGCTGCAATTAGCGGCTCTGTTTTGCTATAAAACGGGATTATTCCCCATTCCATCAATCTGCAATGTTCCTTCAGGTCATCCCGGTTTATGTAGATGACCGGGTATTTGCCAAACATACCTACACCCTGGACATGATCAACTGATCCAAATTCCATTTCAATTTGATCATCAAATACTAAGTCAGGAAAGTAGTCTGCCAGCACTCTAATACTTGTAGTAAATGAAACATCGTAACACATGGATTAATATTTTTCCAGGTCTGACAATTTAATTCTTTCGGTTTGGCTGGCATATTTCATGGTTACATATAGCTCACCAAACTCTAATTCTAAGTTAGGATAAATTGTTTCATCCCTGTTTACTCTCCAGGTGGTTTTTCTTGATATATAATTTCTGATGTTGGAGCTGTACTTTTCGTTTAACCTTCTTTTGACTTTATCAAGATCATCAATAAAAGCAGCATACACTTTATACTTTGAATCAGGACTAAGCATTTCTTCTACTTTTTTCCGATGAGCAGCATTTTCAAGATCAAGAATATATTTGTACTTGTCTTTTCCAATTATGGCATTGAGGTGAGTTTTTGCTGCGATAATATTATCGTAGTCAGTTAGCAAAATCGGGTCTTTTGCACCCTCTGAAAGATGATCTATAGCGTGCAGGTTCGTTTGAGCTACCAGGAATCTTCTGTTCATCTTTCTGAAACCCTCTATCATTTTAATATGAAATGGCACAAAAACATTGAACATAAAAATTAATTTTTAACATGAAGTATTTCATCAATGTTTGTGGTATATCGCTGTGATAGGTAATCTGCCTTTAATTTATATCTTTTTTCAAATCCCTGGATTGCAAACCTCACTATTTCTGATCCTAATGAATTGTTCACCTTATCCAAGGTTTCCATCACCTTCTTATTTCTTCCCCTGTTGACAGTATCCAAAAAACTACTCTGTACTGTGTCCTCCGTTACAAGGTCAGATACAATTACACCACATTTCTGATAGTTATGGCCAGGCTGAAAAATTGAATCCAATCCCTTCAACGTATATTTTATAATTTCTGTAGTGTCGTTTGTTGGTACCTGACATTGCAGGGTGATACTGGCCTCATGCTGTTTATCCTGGTTTCTGAAGTGGTTAGTTTTTATAAAAACATTGATTTTTCCTGCGCAGCTTTTTTCCCTTCTTAATTTCAAGGCGCAGGCAGCGGCATGGTTGGTAAGTGCTTCAACCATAAAATCCTTTTTATCGGACACTCTTCCAAATGATCTTGAAGTACAAATATTTTTCCGTCTCTTCTTCTCAAATTCCCATTCAATACAGGGAATGCCTTTAAGCTCTTTTAAGAGCCTCAAACCAACTACACTCATTTTATCCCTCACCCAATCCTCCGGCATTTTTGTAAAAGCTAAAGCATTTTTAATGCCTTTCCTGTTTAACAATGAAGCATACTGGCTACCTATGCCCCAAACATCACCAATTTCAGTAAATTCCAAAGCCTGTTGAGTCAGCTCGTTATTTGCCAGCCAATGAACACCTAAATCCTTACAATTTTTCTTTGCGTAGCGGTTTGCAAGTTTAGCCAGGGTTTTTGTTGGTGCGATGCCTACAGTAACAGGGATGCCAATACATTGACCAACTGTTTTCCTGATCTTAATGCCTAACTGCAACAGATCGGTATAAGTTAATTCACTCATGTCCAGAAAGGCTTCATCAATTGAGTATAGCTCGATATTTGGGACAAAAGCGGTTAGTGTTTTCATTACCCTGTCACTTATATCACCGTAAAGGGTATAGTTACTGCTAAATACAGCTATGTTACTTTGTTTAATCTTGTCCCTCACCATGTATTCAGGTACGGCCATTTCAATCCCTATTGCTTTAGCTTCGTCGCTCCGGGCAATTACACAACCATCATTGTTGCTAAGCACAATCACCGGCCTTTTATTCAATCCGGGGTTGAATAGTCTTTCGCAACTACAATAGAAATTATTGCAATCAACCAAAGCAAACATTTCTGAAATCTTTTGGGTTACTAATAATCGCTGTAACCACTCCCCAAATAATCAATTCAGATGGATCAGGAATTTCAATCTCTCTCATTTTCCTATTGGCAGGAATTAATCTGCATTTATAATCGTTAACCTGTAGATATTTTACTGTAAAACCTCCATTCAGATAAGCGAGAACTATATCTCCATTATTAGGTTTCAATGACCGGTCTACAACCAGGTGACATAAAGGAGGCATAAAGGCATCTACCATTGATAAGCCGGTACATTTTATTATAAAAGTGGAAAGCGGGTTTCTTATCAGGAAATTATTCAGGTTAATTCGTTCCTCAATGTAATCTGAAGCAGGGGAGGGGAAGCCAGCCGGTACACTTATGTCTATGTAAGGTACTTCTGCAATCTCCATTTTTGCGGCGTTCATAATACTAAAATATTTAGCAATTTAAAGCTAAAAAATCCAACCCAATAATTTTTTTTTAAGGCACTATAAATCAATTGTAAAAAAAGGATATAGGGATGAGGCTGTTGAGAAAAATAGTGGCATAATGAGATGGTATTAGTTAATTGCACCTATCTGAAAAAGTAGCAACCCGGTCCCCACAAAAAGCAAGACGAGGATATGGCGAGATACACGCTGGCTTAGGGCAGTCAAAGCCCACTCAAAGGCCGGTATAATGCCCCAAAATCTCATTATGTTAAATGCTTTATGATGGCAATTTTCTAACCCCGATTTCTATACCATTCCGCTCGAATCCTTAGCTCATTTACAAAAAGATGTTGAATATTTGAAAGCGTTTTGTCGGTTGCGCGACAGATGCAATGCAAATGGACTCGCGAAATGGTTTTGCAGATAAATAATTAAAGCAAAGAACATGATTTTAGAAGGCGCTATAATTTTTATCAAACAGACTTTTGAAAATTGGAAGCAACGAATAGTTGAAATTAGGGAGAAAAATTTGGCCACAAAAGGAAGAACATTGAGCTTTCAAATTATGGTGACGGCTCTTTTAGTAACAGCTTTAACTTGTATTACCTGGTATCTCTTCAAAATAATAATTTAGAATGCGCCAGATATTTCCCGCAATCGCCATTTAGAAGCAACTGTTTAAACCCTCTCTGCGGTATTGCTAAAAAAATCATGCCCGGGACATTTTAGGTAGCCATCGGACTGCCCAGGCATGATTCATTTATCAAGGGGTTTTTCCTTTCATTTTTTTCTTTGATTGGTTCCTTTTTTTGATGGATAAATAACAGGAACAGGATGGGCCGGTGTTTTTATCGCTGGCAGGATGCTCTTTTTACCTATTGTATCTAGAGGGACTTTTATATCCGCGGCATACCCGGTCATACGTAAACGCTGAAGATAACGTTGTTAGTAAAATTTATTCCTGCAGGAAAGTTAGTTGTTTAAAATTATTAATTGCGATTGAGATGGATATGAAGTTTGGAGAATTTTTCAACTATTATGATATTCACTGAAGTTGTTTAATTGATTACCCTTATAGAGGTTGATGGATTAATTGCCAACTGTCTTTCCGGGTCTTTATTCGTTCTTTCCAATGATGTGGATTGGTTTTCCACCCGAGTGCCTATGAACGAGGCTATACTAAGGGCATAGCTGATATAACCTTAACCATAGAAAAACCCCAGTTCAATATTGAATGGTGCTTACAAATAGGGCATCCCGCATGCCTCTTCATGAAACTGATATACTCAATATTTACAAAACTGAATCTGCACCGGTAATTTTTTTTCATAGAAATTTACTTTATAAAGGTATGATCAGTCGATACGCATTTCAAGTATATGAAAAATCAATTTTTATGCTACAGACAAAATGGTTTGACAGGAAATTCAACTTTGATATCACCCAAAATATTTTTCCTTCCATTATCGAGCGGCTCGTCGGAACACCTGCCCGCCTGGAAGTGAAGATGAAGAACGTGGCGGCTGACATTCTAAGCATACACATAGATAATAGCTGGAGCATTAAAGAAAATATCGGGCACCTTGCCGATCTTGAGCCTTTATGGCAGGGTCGTTTGGATGATTTAATAACAGGTAAGCGGGAACTGAGGCCGGCCGACCTGCAAAACACAAAGACAAATTCAGCTGGTCACAATGACAAGTCTATTGATGAATTGCTTCAGTCGTTCAGGGAGACGAGGCAGCAAACCATTGCAATGCTGGAACAACTTGATGAAGCAATCATATTTAAATCGGCTCTTCATCCGCGGCTCGGGACACCTATGCGAACAATGGATCACTTCCTGTTCGTAGCCGATCATGATGATCATCACCTGGCAAGGATCACCGAACTAATAAGATTGCTTAAGAGGCAACCATGATCCCCGATAATTATCGGGATGCTGTATGCGGAGACAACTCCTCTTCGCCGGGGAGTCTCACAGCGTTGATTAGTGCATAGCGGACCCGGAGTTCCATTGGTTACAGTTTGTTTATTCGCATTATTTGAGCTGGGATGAGTTGCTGCCCGCAGGGAGCGATTCAGCATAAAACAAGATTCAGGATTTTTAATTCACAGGTCTTTGCAAAAAAAACACCCGATGTAAAAACACCGGGTTCCACCAAAACACGAAAGTTCTTTTGCGAACTTAATGAGACCACTAAATTATCCAAACTTTCGAGGTTTAAAAATCCATTGTGATTAAGATAGATTAATAACAAAAGTTAAAGGATTTGTACCAGGGAATGTTACGCCTGTAAGCTTTTTGTTTATGCCCCATGATACAAAGAAGCCGGTTCACAAAGCCGGGCCATTTCTATTATTTGGCGTTTCTCAACAAAACAGGTTTCCAGGATTTTTAACTAACAGGCCGTTGTTAAACAAAACACCCGATGTATAAACATTAATTATACTTGAATGTTTACGGTCCGGTAAGAAGTAGCGGAACATGGTAAACCATGAGTTGAGGGATAGTTTATAGAAAGCGTTTTTAATCCAATTCACCTACTTGACATGGGAAATGCTGTTGTAAAGGTTTAAAAATACCGCAAACGTTTGAGTAGTTTATTTATACAGTAAAGGAAGTACCTTGGTATGATAAATTGTGTAAGTACAACAATCTAAGCAGATCAATGAAGCAGGAATGTGTAAGCTTCTGGTGGTATTAATGTATAGTATTTCAACTTTTTTGCCGTCAGATCCTATATTATTGTTCCCCGGCCATTGAAAATTCGTTCATTTTGGAATAAACACAGTTTTAATAATCATTTGACAACATCGTTTTCAGAAGACAGGTTTGCGGTGTTTTTATTTTTGCCATATGACCAATCGAAATGAACATGCAGAGCTTTTATTCAGAAGCGTGTGTTCCCAAAGCAGCACAAAGGATTATGAAGAGCTCTACAAGCTTTTGTGCAATCGATTGATTCATTTTTCAGCGTCTATCATAGGTTCCTTTCACCAGGCCGAGGAAATTGTTTCCGATGTTTTTATTTCGATCTGGCAAAAACGTGAGCAGTTGAGCGGAGTAGAAAATCCGATAGTATTCCTGTATGTGTGCACCAAAAATCTAACGCTGAACGCACTCAAAAAGACAAAACAACAACCCCTTTCTTATGACGCATTATATGATGATGCGTTGTCTATCGTTCCGGACGTGGAAAGTCATATTATATCCACACAGGTAGCTCAGAAAATTGAAAATGCCATTCGCAGCCTGCCTGCCCGTTGCCAGCTTATTTTTCGCCTGGTCAAAATGGATGGCCTTCGCTACAAGGAAGTGGCTGAATTAATGGAAATTTCCCCGAAAACGGTAGATGCGCAATTAGCCATCGCTGTAAAAAAGGTGGCTGAAACGATCCGCCTTGATATGTCTGATGAGATGATTGCTGCTTTTCTCCACCGCAGGTAATTTTTTTCGGATTCTTTAGGGAACTATTATTAGTATTTCTGTCCTTACTGTATATCTATGTCTGATAAACTTGCAAACGAACGGATCTGGGATCTCCTGGCAAAGAAAGTCTCCGCAGAAATATCGCAGGATGAACTGGAAGAACTGCATGCGTTGTTGCAGGAACATTCTTATGTTTCCTATGTTGATGAAGTGCTCGGGCATGAGTGGCGGGACAGTTATAATTACTATCAGCCGGACAAGATATCGAGGCTGTTTGAAAACCATCAGCGGCGTCTGGCCATGGCTATACAGGAAAACGAAGGTATTCCGGAATTGCCGGCAGTTCCGGGCCGCAGCGGGTTACTAAAGCGAATATGGCATTTTGCAGCGGCTGCCTGTATTGTTGTCGCTCTTCTCGCTGGCTGGAAATGGTGGAGTTCGGATAGTAAAGACCATGCTGAACCAACAATTGCCTATCAACAGCAATTAGTCACACAAAGAGGAGACCGTTCACAAGTCACTCTGCCGGATGGTTCAAAAGTTTGGCTGAATGCCGGAAGTACGCTGGATTATCCCTTACAATTTACCGGCAAAACAAGGGATGTTCAACTACAGGGTGAAGCTTATTTTGAAGTAACGAAAGACAGTAAAAAACCTTTTCTTGTTCATACGAATGCGTTTTATATAAAAGTATTGGGAACTGGTTTTAATGTCAGGGCTTATACAGATGAAGATAGCGCAGTAGCTGCCCTCGTGCATGGTTCGGTTGAAGTCGTCCTGAACGGCGAAGAGAAAAAAACTATTCGCTTACATCCCAACGAAAAGGTTACTCTCCCGATGAATGCGGCAGCAACTACAGCCTTTGAAAAACCAAAGGAAAATCAGGCGATGTCTTTGGATGATATCCTTCCGGAAAAAATGACCGTGGTAGAGGATACGGTGCAACTGGAAACGGCCTGGGTAAACAACAAACTTGCGTTTAAAAAGTTAGCGCTTGCGGATGTTGCTGCTATGCTTGAAAAATGGTTTGGCGTTGATATCCGGTTTAAGAACGAGGCAAGAAAAGCCGTTAAACTTAGCGGAGTGTACGACGGAGAAAACCTGGATTACATTTTATATACTCTTGAAGCGACAGGAACCTTCCATTATAAAAAAGATACCAATAACGTGATATGGATAGAATAGCATAAGTCTGTCGCAAAAAGATTGATTCACCCAAAACAACTGTAACATGAAAGAATCGCTCCCCCCTTAGCCAACAAAACATACAGCAATTATTTCAATCAATAAAAAACGGGAAATGTTTGCCCATTTCCCGTCAGGATTAATTGGTTAAAAATACTGTATTGTCTGAAGTCGCCACAATATTTATTCAACCAACCAACTCAAAGGTATGCATAAAATGCTACTGTTAAAATGGCCTGGCAAGGAGCTACGCCATCGTAAACTGCTTCTGATTATGAAACTCACAGCTTTTTTCCTGCTAATGTTTTGTCTGCAGGTAAGCGCTACGGGACATTCGCAGAAAATTTCTATCAAAATCTCAAGGGCTAGTCTTGAAAAAGCTTTTTCCCTGATCGAAAAAGAAACCAACTTCCGGTTTGTATATAGTGATGATTATCTGCCTCTGAATAAAAAGATAAATGTAGAGGCTAAAGACTGGACCATAGACAAACTTTTGCACGAAATATTGGACGATACAAGATTGGGTTACCGTATGATGGCCAATAACCTGGTCGTTATTGCTCCAACCGGCTCTGAAAACAACGATATTATGGTGACCGGAAAGGTATTGAATAGTCTGGGCGAGCCATTGGCCGGTGTCAGTGTTCTGTTAAAGAATACGAGCCTTGGTACCACCACAAATACAAAAGGCGAATTTGAATTAAAAGTGCCGGAGAATGCTGTACTTATATTTTCTTTCGTTGGCTATACTACCCAGGAAATAGCCCTGGATGGAAGGACCTCACTCTCTTTAACGCTTACAGCCATCGACAACAGTATGAACGAAGTCGTGGTAGTAGGATATGGATCTCAAAAGAAAATCAATGTTACCGGCGCTGTTGACCAGGTGTCGGGAAAAGAATTGGCAAAAAGACCTATTGCTAATATTTTTCAAGGCTTACAGGGACTCAGTCCTGGACTTAACATCACCTATTCAGGCGGCAGGCCGGGTTCTACTCCTTCTATCAATGTCCGGGGTGTTACCACACTTACAGGTGGTGGGGCTTCTCCATTGATTGTAATAGATGGAATAGCATCAGCTACTGATGATATGCTGCGTCTTAATCCTTCTGATATTGCTTCGGTTACTATATTGCGTGATGCAGCCTCAGCAGCTATATATGGCGCCCGTGCTGCCTTTGGAGTGGTTTTGATTACTACTAAGCAAGGCGTAAGCGGGGGAAGACAACGCATCAGTTACAATAATTATTTTTCCTGGTCACGCAGTACTGTATTACCCGATATGATAACCGACCCCTATATCTACTCCAGGGTATTGGAAACATCCACCGATAATTCGCCATGGGATTATGTAAATTATTCAGATTATCATTATCAATGGGCCAAAGAGCGTTCAGAAAATCCTTCTATAGAAGATACACGGATAGATCCCAACGATCCGAACCGCTGGATATATATGGGCAGCAATAACTGGAATGACTATTTTTTTAATAAAACAAATTCTTCTCAAAATCATAGTCTTTCCTTCAGCGGCGGGTCTGAGATCGGCAGAGGAAAACCTTTTGGCTACCTGATTTCTACAGACTATACTAAAGAGAATGGTTTGAACAAACTGGCCAAAGATGATTGGAACCGCTATGGATTGAGGGCACGTATTAATTTTACTCCAATCAATGGGTTGAAGTTTGATAACAACCTCAATGTATATCAGACCGTTTCATCTGCTCCCAGTTATGCGATAACCGATCTTTATTATCTGCAGCCCACACAGGTAGCTAAAAATCCTGATGGCACATGGGCCAACACCGCAGCAGGAAGATTAGGCGCACAATTAACGAATGGTGGCCGTAATGAACAAAACAGGTTTGGCTTTCATAATATCTTCAGGGGCGTTGTTAGTTTATTAAACAACGATTTGCAGATCACCGGAAGTGCCAGTTTCAAAAGGGAGCTTTGGAAATATAATACCGATTATAAAAAATACAAAATTGGCTATGGCCCCACTGATATCCGGGAAGAAGGCGGTAGTGGTTCTGTCACTATCAGGAATGGCAATGTGAAGCATGATGTATATGATTTGTATGCTCACTATACAAAGCGCCTTGGCAATGATCATGAATTTAAATTAATGGCCGGCTATAACCAGGAAGAATATATATGGTCTTATGAACAGGCTTCGAGGGATGTGTTGATTTCGTCTTCCCTTCCTTATCTATCACTGACTACAGGCACGGCTAACCTTGGAGCTGATTATACGACCTATGCACTCCGTAGTTTTTTTGGCCGTTTTAATTATACTTACAAAGGAAGATATATTATCGAAGCAAATGGCCGTCGTGATGGTTCTTCCCGCTTTCCTAAAGTACGCCGCTGGGGCTTTTTCCCTTCTGTTTCCGCTGCATGGATAGCCAGTGAGGAACCATTGTTGCAGTCTCTTACCAGGTATGTGCCTACACTTAAGTTCCGTGCATCTTATGGTGACCTGGGCAATCAAAGCGTGAGCGACTTTGGCTATATCCAAACTTTACCTACTGCAAAGTCTTCTTATCTTATTAATAACGTCTTCCCTACAATAGTTTCCGGTGCGCCTTCACTGCGTGTAGATCCCGATACTTATACATGGGAAAAGGTAACCACTTTTAACGTAGGTACCGATATTGGTTTATTGAAAAATAAAATACAGATCGGGTTTGACTATTATGTTCGCAAGACAATAGGCATGCTGGGCCCGGTTGCAGAATTGCCGGGAGTACTAGGAACAAGTGCGCCAACACAAAATGTAGCCGACCTTGCTACTAAAGGATTTGAATTATCTGTTGGTTACCGCGATAATTTTATCATAGCCTCAAAGCCCTTTGGACTAGGAGCCAGGGTTACACTTTCTGATTCCCGCACCAGGATCACTAAATATAAAAATGACCTGCTTTTGTTAAACAACTACCGGGTTGGCCAATACACCGGAGAGATATGGGGACTCGAGAGTAATGGTTATTTCAAAACGCAGGATGAAATAAACAGCCTTGATCAGTCAGCCATTGTTCCCTGGGGTGCTTTGGATATTGTAGAAGGCTGGCCTAAATATGTGGACCAGGATAAAGATGGAAAAATAACACTGGGTAACACCCAGACAAATCCGGGTGATCTGAAACGTATCGGTAACAACAGTGCCAGGTATCGGTTTGGTTTCAACCTGGATATGGACTGGAATAATTTTGATTTTTCAGTGTTCCTGCAGGGAGTAGCAAAAAAAGATTTTTATCCGCATCATTACTTGTATTGGGGGCCTTACCAGCAACCCTATGCGGGAGTTTATCCCTGGAACCTGGACTTTTACCGTGCCACTTCTGAATCCGGGGCCGACAGGGACAGGCATTCCAAGTCCTATATAGCAGCGGGTTTGGCCGACGCCAATACCAACGCTTATTTCCCCGTACTGCAAGCTTGGCTCGCCGATAATAATTACGGCAGTGGCCTGGATATTCCGCAAACCAAGTATTTGCTGAATGCAGCTTACCTCAGGATCAAAAACCTGACGTTTGGATATACATTACCGGCTGCGCTGACAAAACGATATAAGATCAGCCGTCTGCGTGTATTCGTTACCGGTGAGAACCTGTTTGAATTTTCTGAAATCAAAAAATATTTTGATCCCGAAGCCGTAGCAGACGGCTATGGGTGGGCTTATCCTTTCCAGCGCAAATATGCAGTGGGTATTAATCTTGATTTCTAAGCGTTAAAAATCAGAAAATGAAAAATAATACTATTTATATATTAATCTGTTGCATGATGCTGATAACGGCTGCATCCTGCAAAAAAAACTTTATGGATCGTTTTCCGCAAACAGCTATTCCGCCCGATTTGTTTTTTAAATCGGAAGAGGATCTGTCAATATACATTAATGGGTTGATTTCATTACCCGGCAGGGATGCTTATGTAAGCGATCAGAATACGGATGATAAAGCTACTACCGGCGCACAGGAAATAAAATCGATGATGACGGGCACTCCTAATGCGCAGAACATTACCGGTGGATGGAGCTGGGGTCGCCTCCGGAATATTAATTATTTCCTGCAAAATTATCTCCAGGCTCCTGTATCGCAGGAAGTGAAAGACCATTATGCAGGACTGGCCCGGTATTACAGGGCGGAGTTTTATTTAGATAAGGTAAAAAGATTTTCAGATGTGCCCTGGTATTCCCGTGCACTTAACCCGGGCGATACGGCGGATTTATACAAGGCCCGTGACTCAAGGTCACTTGTTATGGACAGTGTAATGGCTGACCTGGAATTTGCTTCTGCACATGTGATGGAATCTGTACCCGTTGGTACACCCGGTAAGTGGGTAGTAAAATTGGTGTATGCGAGAACAGCATTATATGAAGGCAGTTACCGGAAATATCATCCTGAATTGAATTTGCAAAGCACGGCTAATAATTTTTTGCAAAAAGCAGCACAGGTAGCTGATGAGATCATTGTATCAGGTAAATTCCAGTTACATAGCGATTACGCCGCTCTGTTTAACAGTGCCAGCCTCGCAGGGAACAAAGAAATTATTTTAGCTAACATATACGACCAGGATCTGAATCGAAATGGTGGTAATAATGGAGTTATTAATAATTATGAGCAATCCCCGGCCCGCGACCTTGTGCAAACATATTTGATGAAGGATGGCAGCCGCTTCACCGATCAGCCAGGTTATGAAACATTTGGTTACGTGCAGGAATTTCAAAACAGAGATCCGCGTTTATCCAAAACACTGATGTATCCCGGAATCATACTTGCTCCGGCTACCACAGCTTATGTTCTGCGATTCAATAAAAACTTTACGGCATATCACCAATTGAAAGGTTATATCAATACGACCGATACAAAAGTGACCAATAGTGTTGACTTCCCTGCTTATCGGTTTGCAGAAGTGTTATTGATTTACGCAGAAGCTTTGGCCGAACTTGAAATGTTGACCCAGGCGGACCTGGATAAATCTGTCAACCTTTTAAGAAGCAGGGCTGGCATAACAACCCCACTTAATTTGGGATGGGCTAATGGAAATGTTGATCCGGTATTAGCGACAAAATATCCGGATGTATCCGGAGCTAATAAAGGAGTGATACTGGAGATTCGCCGTGAAAGAAGAGTAGAGTTTGCCGCGGAAGGCTATCGTTTTGATGACCTGATGAGATGGCATGCGGGCAAAGAATTAGAAAAAACACCGGAGGGAATGTATTTCCCCGGATTAGGCAACTATGATCTTACAGGGGATGGTGTTCCTGATATTGGTTTAATCGATAAGAATAGTTCTATTCCGTCTCCTAATCCACAGGGAGGTATATTTTATTATAAAGCGGGCAATTTTGGGGAAAGTGGCGTTACCGTCTATCTGAAAAATGGTAATAGCGGCGGCGCTATTGTTACTGATAACAAGCCCCGGCAATTTATTGATCCGAAATATTATTACCGTCCTATTCCCTTCAATCAAATCACCTTAAATCCAAATCTTGGGCCGCAATCATTTGGCTGGGATTAAAAACAATAAAATGAGCAGTTAGTTTGAGTTTACAGGGAGGCCGTGTCAATTATGTGCTTCCCTGTTTTTTATAAGAAGGCGAAACAGCTCGTTACCTGATAATAGCATCAAAAAAAGATTTTAAAAATTTATGCAAAGGATTAGTGTACTCGTGATAGCAGTTTGCATCAACCTGCAATTATTTTCTCAAACCAAAAAGAAAGCTGTATTTATCATTGCCGATGGCATTCCTGCGGATGTAATTGAAAAATTAAAAACACCTGTTCTGGACAGTATTGCCAGCGTAGGTGGCTATGCCCGTGTGTATGTAGGTGGCGAAAAGAATGGCTATTCGCAAACGCCTACTATCTCTGCCGTGGGTTACAACTGTTTGCTAACGGGTACCTGGGTGAATAAGCATAATGTTTGGGACAATGATATCAAAGCACCTAACTATCACTATCCAACTATTTTTCGCATGCTTAAAACACAGTCGCCGGGGAGTAAAACAGCTGTATTTTCAAGTTGGTTGGATAATCGTACCAAACTGGTGGGAGAGGGGTTGACAGCTACGGGCCATATCGACGTCGATTACCATTTTGATGGTCTGGAATTGGATACAGTAAACTATCCGCACGACCAGGAAAGAAAATTCATGAACAGGATAGATGAAGCAGTTGCAAAAAAGGCAGCGGAATGCATTCAAAAAGAAAGCCCTGATCTTTCCTGGGTGTATTTGGAATATACTGATGATATGGGTCATCGCTATGGTGACAGCAAACAGTTTTATGATGCTGTGGAAATAATGGATAGGCAGGTGGGTCTTGTTTGGCAAGCTATTCAATATCGCATGAAATATTTTGATGAAGAGTGGCAGATCTATATAACTACCGATCATGGCCGGGATGCAGCCACTGGCAAAGGGCATGGTGGCCAATCTGACCGTGAACGTACCACCTGGATAGTGACAAATGCGACGGGTTTGAATCCATATTTTCGCAGCGGACAAGCTGCTATTGTGGACATCATGCCTTCTCTCGCTTCGTTTTTGGATATTACAATTCCCCGCGATCAGCAGATGGAGATAGATGGTATTCCATTAACCGGAAAATTATCAGCTACAGCCGCACAGGCCCGGTACGACAACGGGAATATTATCCTTAGCTGGAAAGCCGCAGAAAAAAAAGGAAAAGCAAAAATATGGCTGACGGTCACCAATGATTATAAAAATGGCGGTAAGGAACACTATAAACTAATCAATACTGTGCAGTTAAAAAAAGGTAAGGCTATTATACCCGTAAACGATCAAGCAACAGGCATCTATAAAATAGTGCTTGAAAGTCCGCATAATCTCCTGAATCGATGGGTGGACTTGTCCCCGGGTAATGCCAAATTAAAGTAACTCCTCCCGGGAGATTTCTCAAAATTTGGATCATCCAAATATTTGAGTAATGTTTTTAACATAGAAAAACGACAAAGAAAAAAATAAGATGATACTGAATTGAAGGCTGATCATTTTATGAATCGATATGTTGTAGGAAAATAAAAAAAAATTTCCCCAACCAGTATCATAATAACAGAAAGAAAAAATATGGCTAATAAGTTATTTTTAAAGGGATTATTATGAAAAGAAGAGAGTTATTAAAACAGATTGGTACAACAGCAGGGGTTGTTGCATTAGGCGGTCAGGGCGTTGTTGCATCTGCTTCAGAACAAGCAGTCAAAAGAAAAAGAGTTTTACGCATAGCGCATATCACCGATGTGCATATCCGGCCTGAAGAAAATGCACCTGTCCGGTTTGTAAAATGCCTTGAAGAAATTAAAAATCACCAGGTCGATTTTTTCCTCAATGGAGGTGATACAATATTCGCGGCTGATTATAACGATATTACCCGCGAAAGAGTAAATGAATTGTGGCGGATATGGCATGAAACTACACAGTGTATAAATAAGTTTGAAGTACATAGTTGTCTGGGTAATCATGATATGTGGTGGGCTGCTCCGGATAAACAGGATGTTATGTACGGTAAAAGTTATGTAGTAAAGCAATTAGGAATCCCTGGTCGCTTCTATAGTTTTAGCAAAAAGAACTGGCATTTTATAGTTCTGGACAGCAACAATAAAAACGCCGGATCATTGGATGAAGAACAACGAAAATGGCTGGAAAAAGAGCTGAAAGCTCTGCCTGCAGGAATGCCGGTTATTTGTTTAAGTCACTATCCTATTCTGGCCGTATGCACCCATGTAGTAGGTGGTAATCATACGGACTCTTCTTTCCTCACCGACCTCTTCTATAAACACCGGGATAAAAAAATTAATTGTTTAAGCGGGCATATTCATTTGCTGGACAATGCTGATTATAACGGTGTAAAATATTTTTGTAATGGCTCTATGTGCGGGTTCTGGTGGGGCGAAGGTGATAAAGAATCGGCAGGTAAATATTATTATAAGGAAACACCTCCCGGTTACGCTATTCTGGATTTGTTTGATGATGGATCGGTAAAAAATCAATATTTCCCTCATTCATACTGAAAAAGTAAACTTGACTAAATGTCAAAGAGGAACAGCAAAAAGCAAAATCTTCTGTTTGTTGGTATAGCTATGGTGATAGCAAGCCTGTTTAAACCGAGCCATGATTGCTCCTATTCTAATTACAATGGTTCAGTCACTTTTGAAGAGAAAACCTTGAATGGCCGGAATTTCGGGATTTTTAAATCATAGGTCTTTGCCCGTCGCCTTAAAATTATGCAGTGTAATCAGTCATTGGCTATATCTTTTATTATCTCCTGCTTTCAATTCAATGCACCTTTCTCTACTATCACATTGAAGAGTAAATGTACTCTGTAGTTTTCCGTAAACAAAATTCTACAGGTTTTTATTAAAATCTATTACCCCGGATAGATAAGTTGTTCTATTTTTTTCGGCCAGTACTGGTCGTTTCTTTGTATCAGCAAGCAAATAAAAATCCATACTCCCAGGAAAATTGATTCGTCCCATTGAAAGGTTTTAATCCGTACCCCGGCAAAGGAAATTATTTAACCCTTTAAAACTCATCCAATGGAAAGTCCGAAACCAACGCAGGTCAATAAACTTAATGATGTAGTTGACCGGCTGATCAACACCCTTTTACCCAAAGCCAGCATTAACAGAAGTTTTTTTGTTAATGACATTCCTGACCACCTCCCGTTGAAAAAGGAGTCGCCTGTAATTACATCTGTATTGGGCGGCTTGCTTTCAACAATAGTTTCAAATGCAAAAGATAGTTGCATCTGGCTATCTGCGAAATTGTATGGTAATGTTGTTTTAGTGCATGTAAAAAACGCCCACGGTTTCAGTCCGCATGCTATCCAGGGCCAGCTTCAGCAATTGCAGCGACTTGCTGAAAAAAACAGGGGCACTATTGGCTTCACAAGGCACCAGAGTACCATCACGTCACTGACTTTCGGTTTTTATCCATAAAGCAGGAGTGAAACAAAAGATCCGTGTCCTATTTATTTTATGAAATCAATCTGTGGTTTCTTAACACGACGGACGACCAAATGCCTGGCAAAGAGCCATCTGGCACAGGCCGGAAAATAGTGAGCATAAATTATTCATACCTAATTGTTTATCCCATGAAACATCATTCCATAACTTTTGCCCGTACCTCTCAACCAGCTCTGCGGGAATTAATCGCCGAACTGCTAAAGACAATGCTGCCCGATGCAGTTAATAGAAATGTTTTCATTGAAGAAACCCCCTCAAACTTTACCTTGAGTACGGACTTCCATTGCGTTCCTCATTCTGAAAGAAAGGACATGGGCGTCCTGGCATTCGGTTTTCCAATTCTTCCTCCGTTTGATTAGAGATTGTCAATATTTTGCTTTTTGTATCCACCACAGCGTTTCCCTTAATGTTGGGTACCGGGGAGGAGAGACTGCTCTACGAAATCTCCGGCTTTGCAGTTTTATGCTACTTTTCTTTCAAATAAGGCGAGACCAAACGACTATTAAACTTGAAATTTTCAGAGCTTGCACACAACTTAAATCAAATATATTTATTTCGGAAAATCAAAGCGTCGTTGCGTGGCAAGGAAATTTGTGTCTATAATCCGACGAAAAAGCGGTTATAAAAAAGTGGGCGTTTTTTTTGTATTTTATTTTTTTATACGCTTTGAATTATCTTCTCCGAGCCCGCTTTCGCTGGCATGAAGCGGTTCCGTCTGTGGAGTAAAATCCCTTTCGTTATTATTATAATCATAAGCCCAGCGATATACTTCTAGTATTTCGCCTGTCCAGTTGCCATGGTCAGGTATAAGAGGTGTTGTCCATTCAAGCATATTAGCGGTCCATGGATTGATAGTAGTGATTTTTCTTCCTTTGAAGATGGAATAAAAGAAATTTACAACAAATAATAAATTCACGGCAAATACTATGATGGTGACTACGGAAATCATTTTATTAAGCTCAGCGAATTGATTAAACGAATTCCAAAGACTGAAATCAAGATAACGACGAGGTACGCCGGCAAGACCCATATAGTTCATTGGCCAGAAAATTAGATAGGCACATGGCAAAGTGACCCAAAAATGAATATAGGCAAGGGTGTCATTCATATAGCGGCCAAACATTTTCGGGAACCAATGATAAATTCCCGCAAACATTCCAAAAAAAGCAGCAACCCCATTACGAGGTGAAAATGTGCGACAATAAAATAAGTATCATGTACATGAATATCAATGGGAGCATTCCCGATAAAAATTCCTGTAAGTCCGCCACTGATAAATAAGCTTACGAAACCGATGGCAAACATCATAGCCGGCGTAAATCGTAAACCCCCACGCCATAAAGTCGCCAGCCAGTTGAATGCTTTGATTGCAGAGGGTATAGCAATCAACAATGTTAATAAAACAATACAGATTCAAGAAAAGGATTCATCCCTGTCACAAACATGTGATGTGCCCAAACAAGAAAGGAAAGAACCATTATAAGGCGGTAATTGCTTTTAAACAATTAGTAACAAACTCCTTTTGCTTGAATGGAAGGAGCTTTGAAACAATTGTCCTTACGAGTGATCTTGAACAGGTGGGTGCAATACTGACCCTTCCGTTGTATAATTTTTCGACGCTCCGCAAATAAACTCTTTGCTTAAATAAATATGGTTTGATCTTTGTGGTTTATCAGATAATGATACTATAAAAATGTATCAGCGAAAGGAAGGTTCAGCATATATGTCATTGGGCCTTCCTTTTTTTATGACTACTTACCGAAAAGAAATTTATCCTGAGTCGCTGGCCAGATACTTAATGAGTTTGCCAGGGATTTGTAAGAAACAGCCACCATTTAATCTCAAGAGAATCCGTTAACCACGTTCTTCCATCAAAAGTCCCATTTCGGAGTGGAAACACCGGCCTGAAATACCCAACGACCTGCCATCCCAAACTTTCACGGCCTGCTTGCACATTGGCCCGATGGTTATTATTTTAATTTTTTTTCATGAAATGGTATTTTTGTTAGGAGTTGCATTTTTTAAAATTAGCAACAACTCTGGGGTACAAAGCCTGCAATGAATTTGGGCAGGCAATGGAGAGCTAACGTTTCGAAAAACCAAAGTCAGAAAAAACCATTGGTCTTATCCACTAATGGATTTTTTATTGATATATACTTTGGTGTACCAGGCAAGGACCAAATACATAGCCACCAGATTTTGCAGCGTTACTGGTAATACTTTAAGTTGTTAAATACCCCGTACATTTATTTCATTGATCAGGGCTGCGATATTTTTTAATCCCAGCTTCTTCATGATATTGGATCGGTGAATTTCTACTGTTCGACTGCTGATACCGGTGAAGCCGGCAATTTCTTTGGAGGAGAATCCTTTTCTCAGATAGTCTATTATTGATAGCTGTTTGGAGGTAAGGGATTTTATAGCCTCTGTTATGTCATCCGGCCTCAGCGTTTGCCGGACAATACTTTGATTGATTTCGGAACAGGTATATTCATCTCCCAGATGCACAGTAACAATTGCTTCTTTTAACTCTTCAATAGAAGAGGTTTTGGTAACATAGCCACTTGCCCCGGCTTTCACCATTTTGATGTAAGTGGCCGGCATGTCAAAATAAGAAACTGCAATAACCTGTATATGGGGGTGGTATTCTTTGATGGCCTGAGTAAGCTCGTATCCGTCTATGGGTGTCATACTGATATCGAGTAAAACAATATCCGGATGGCATTGTGTTATTAATGGGAGTGCCTGTGCTGAATCATTGGTAGCGCCAGCTACGCCAAAACGGCTATCGGCATTGAAGATAGCTGTCCAGGCATCAGTAATTAATTTGTGATCGTCTGCTAAAAAAAGAGCAATTGGGTATTTGATGACACCTTTGTTCATAGATATTGGATCATTAATGGAATAATATCTAAACGCCGGATGTATCACAATAGTATATTTTGTAAATGAATGCCCGTTTTGAAAAGCAATCCCATTCACGCAGCCAGGTTAGGGAAACCAAAGGTGATGGTGGTGGTATTTTTCCGCTGGCTGGTTATGGCGATAGAACCTTTTAATTTTTCTGCCATCGGTTGTAATACCTGTAAGTGGCTTTCTACGGCCATTGCATTCAGGCTACCGGTGTCTCTGGCCTGTAATAAAATAACATTGCCATATCTTTTCGCTGACAAGCGGATACTGGTATCCATTGCGTGGGAAACAAGAGAGGCAAGAAGGCCATTTAGGATCGAGGTAGTCATCTGTAAATCCGTTTTTACGTGCAAGTGAACGGGGATTTCATTGACCAGGCAAATTTTCCGGTGAGCCGCTTTGTTCATAAAGGTTTCGGCGAGTTGATTCACCAGAGTGAAGAGTTCTGCACTGTCGGGTTGGATGGCACCCGGAAGAGAGGTGACACATTTTTCCATAAGAAAAGGTTTAAGGTTTGAAATGAACAGGTACGGTGCAAATTGGCGTCTTCACAGGATACGGATATCAATCAGCGGCACAAAGAAACCAGTATTAGTCCCCTGAAAAAATAGCCGGTTTTACCTAATTGCTGTAAATATTTAGTGAGGATTGGTGTAGAATATAATTGACGGAAATGTACCAGGTAATTGCACGGAGTTTATTCTAACAACTTGTCTACATGCATGTAAAATTCAGGACAATTGGTCAAGTCGGTAAATTTATAGTTGTTATCCTGCTTTCTTTTTCAAATAAATAAGTGTTTTCACTAGGTATGGTATACGCGCCAAATAAGACGCTTTTAACCTTTACACCCATGAAGACTTATTTAGGCTTTAAACTTTAGAGGAATTGCTTTTCTAGAGCGAATAGGTAGGTTTAGGCCGTACGGATAAAGGTTTGCGTGCTGATTGGCTCGAACAAGTGAAAGTGCCTTTCTTTGATTAAAGGAGCCCATCATACATACTCTTTAACCAGTTATTAGTTTTTACATGCTATTAACTTGTCTTTTATTGTTTATTCATTTTAATGAAGGCAACCCAAATACCATACTCACAAAATAATAACGGCGGCCATTAAATCCAATGGCGAAGCCTCGGGAATTATACTGCTTCCAGATGATAAATATTCAAGGAGGTATACCGAAAATTCATTTACTTTCATTTGGAGACCTTGTTCGATTTCAGTTCTTATACATTGTTTCAAAGCAGATCAAATCGTGCAGGTGAGATGGCACCAAGAACAAATTTGCAGGAAAGTCGATGCAGGGTATTTCCAGGAGAGGTAATTGACACGCTTCCATAAGACGATAATCATACAAATATTTTGAATGAGTGATCCTGTTAAACATCATTATGTCCCGGAAGTGTATTTGAAGTCATTTGTTGAATCTAAGAAACAAGCTTTTAAATAAGAAAGAAATTCAATAAGGTTGCTATTAATCAACAGGCCAGGTTTGTTGTGAAGGGAACCATTTTAAAATTCAACGGCAGAATACCTCCTTGTAAAAATTGAAAAGGAATTATATTATCTCAAAGAGACTGCTTCAATGTATTATATTCTCAACAAGAGCTGAGGTAACAATATTTTTACTTCCGTCTTTCTTTCTTCATCTTTCCAATAGACGATAAAATTAACAGTCGCTTTATCTAAATTAAAACCCTTCCTTTGCCATTCGGAAAGTAAATCGTTAAACTGCCTGGAAAAGCCAATCACTTTCTCATTATTTGAATTTCCAAGGCCATCTTCAAGTATAGGTAAGCTTGAACCGCTTTCAATATTCTTCATGCGATGTTGGACATATCCAAAGTATCCGAGATTTACCTCCTTATGGCTTAATAATAACGTCGTTGAAAAGTTTTGGACAAACCAGCTCAAATGAGCCCTGGCCGGATGCTCAATTAATGCCTATGACTGATTTGGCTAATGCCATCAACACCGGGAAAGCACAGCCAGTGATTTTCAGCACTGGTCTATTGCTGATTTAATCATTGGAAAATCTTTTGAAACCTCGTATAAAGATTTAAGAATCGACGACCAGATATTGGAAAGTTATATCGGCACTTACGCTTATGCAGCTACAACAGGATCTCCTGCTGGCTCGTTAAGAATTTACAAGGAAGGCGATAGATTATACTGCGACCTTTCAAATAAGACAGGCATGCATATACCATTGTTTGCACAATCTCAAACACTATTCTACTTGCCTGCCTATGATAAAATGCATTCCTACTACAATTGAATTTATAATCAAAAATGGAAAAGTAGAAGGACTTTATTGGATACAGGAGAAAAAAAGTGAAGCAAAAAAGATAGAATAATAAGAAGACCCGAGCGTACAACATTAAGAGCAATAGCCGAAAGCCCCCATAAAGAAGCCCGGCATTAAAAGACGTTAATGGGGGCTTTTGGTTATTGTTTGTTGACCGACACCTGGCGGAGTCTGTTTGGACTGCCTTATACTTATTTTGTTAAGGTTCTTTACCACAGTTTATTTCAGTAAAATAATAATACCATAGGCGAAGAGTGCAAAACCTGCAATGAAGGAAATGACTTTTACTGATGGCAAAACTTTTTCGATCAATACAAATAAGGTTATAATGGCAATCCAAAGTATATTCATAATGCCCGAAACAAAAAGCAGGATCATTAATATCCAGCAACAACCCAGGCAGTAAATACCGTTCTGTATTCCCATGCGAAGGGCTCCGTTTTTGCCATCTTTCCAGTATTGATGAATAAAACCCATAGGTGAACGGCAATTATGTAAGCAGGTATTTTTTAGAGGGGTAAACTGGAAAGTCCCCGCTGTTATGAGAATAACACCACCGAGCACCTTGCTGGTGGTTACCATTTCCGGATTTAGTAAAGCAACCCGCTGCAGCAACCATTGCAGAAATGTGGCGAATAAACTAAACACTGCCCACACAAGAAAATAACCACCTAACAGGTAACCGGAAGGGACATAAGGATTCTGCTGTTGCCGGCGTTTGCGGTTAATCAGGGTAAAAATGATAACAAGGGGCGTAACAGAAGGCGTCATCATGGCAATCATCATCACAAACCACATTAAAAACAATAACACAAAATCTGTCCAACTCCACTTTGCTGTCATGGGCATGGCAAAGAAAAGAGCATCCATGTTCATCGGGTACATTTGGTTGTATAGATAAATGATGTAGAGCCATGACAAAATACAGATAAGAGAAAGTGCAGTCAGTACAATAAACCGGTCTTTTTTTAAAACAGATACCAATGGATTTGCTTTCATGGTAATGCTAAAATGTTTAATCAGTCAGTCTTTTGGAAGTGCCTTTCTTTTGTTGGGAATAAACATTCTTGTGTGAATAATAATAAGCAATTACTTCGATTGCCGTTGAGCAAGGGCACACTGGTCCCTTTATTCAAATTGAAAAAGAATGTTAGACCAAAATCCGTTTTGAGTTTATTGCATATTAGGACCAGTCCAGTCAAACGGAATGTGTTTACTTGATTTGCCGGCCCAACTCCATTTAAAACCAAAGACATCCACTTCGTGTGCTGCTGCTTTTCCCAATGTCATAATTTGCCCTGGCCCCACTTCTGACCCGGAAGCGTTGTGAACCTGCACTCTTTGGCCTTCAGGCGTAGTAGGACCTGTAAGGGCTTCGCCCATTGCTTTCACTTTGCCGGGAATTTCAGTACTCCATTTAGCAAGGTCACCATCCAATTTAAATTCGATAGGGACGAACTCGAGACCACGTACTTCGCCTACAAGTTGGGCAAATTCTCCCATCCATCCGCCTGATTGTCCGGAGAAGACTTTTTGTAAGGCTTCACGCTGCTCTTCACTGGCACGTTCGTCTATTAAAATACCGAGCGTGGCAAGACTTTCTTTAGCCCATAAATTACCATCAAATGTTCCTAATGCCACCACATTGAGCCCTTCAAGCTTCACATTGCCATACTTTCCTTCACGAATGTGATAGGCTAATACTCCTTCACAGTGGTTGTTGGTGGGCGCCTGAGCAAAGCCGCAAGGGCAAGGTATATTGCAACTGCATACATCAAACCAATCACCTTTCATCCACCAGTTTGGAATGTCGTTCATAATTAATTCATTTAAGTGGTTATGTGACTGTCAATATTGGCATTAATCCAAATTTACAACTATTAAAGGCAAATATTAAAGGGATAATGCGTCATCATACCGGATCAACAGGGTTCAACCTGGAACCCTGTAAGGTGTACATTTTTAGTTCCTCTCTATTCAAACACGTTGGAAAGAAGAAACTAAAATCATAACTGTTTTGACTTTATCCATATTGGTGACCAGTAATAAGGCCTGAGTCCAGAAAGGGACGAATCCTATCGCGGGTGAACCGCACCCTTGCCTGACTGGCGCAGAAGAGTGAAATGACAATAGGTGTCCTTGAGGTCGAGGGCGATGGAGGACATCGTCTTCGTAGTACCGCTGCCGATCTCCGCGAGGTCGAACTCGATTCCATTCGGGAGGTTGATGCGGACGCGATGTTCAGCCCCCGTCGAAGGACTTTGGATCGGATGGGCCGTGGACTCCAGCACCCCAGGCATCACGATATCTGCCGTTCTGCGCTCGATATTGACGTCAAACCCGATGGGTTTGAAGAGCGGCGGATGGACTGTACTGGACATCATACTATAGACCCACCAGTGAGTCGCCCCTTCATTAGTCTCACCACCGTATAGGATGGTGGCCAGAGCGTCCCGTTGCCTGCTGTCTGCCCGCTCATCAATGACTGCCTGACACTCGCCGTTGCCCTCGTAGATCGGTCCTGGCCAAGCATAGAGGAGGGCGGCGCAAAGGCCATCGAGTTCCACGTCTCCAAAGTGGCCTTTATCGATCCGAACGGCCGCAAAGCCCTGGCAGTTTCCGTGCGTAGGGCGGCGTGATTCGAACTGGCAAGGACAAGCATAGTCGCAGTTACAATTACTGAACTCGACGCCCTCAATGTACCAGTCAACCTGTGTCATGTCATTCATAAAAACCGTTCCTCCTTTTTAATTTATGTTATAAAATATTCCTGAAATCAGAAGCCTTCAGGGGAGGATTTGTGTGATAAGGTTTAAAAGAGGATCTGAGGATATACTTCGTTTTAAATAAATTGTAGTAGTTCATAAGAGGGTTACTAAGGAGTAATACAGGAGGATTATGGAATTTCAAAAACGGGACTATAAAGTTACCATATTTACAAAACAAACTAAATGGCAATAATTTTCAACTGTTGTATTGTAAACAGCCCCGGTTTTTTTTAATTGTTAATAATGATTTATTGAACAGTGCCAAACCGGGTCCCTATATAAAATGAGAAGCCATTTACATTACCTCCCTGAACATTGGCAGGAGAAGCCCAATACGATATATCCAGATAAAGGGTTTGAAAAAAGTTGGATTTTGTTCTATAAGCAAGCTTGCCTCCGGCCCTCCCAAAGATATCGCTTTCCCGGGCTACCTCTTGCTTGGCTATATTGGAAGTATTATCAATCGTTACTCTTGGCTCACCAATGTTGAGGTAACCACCTCCGCCATAAAATGAAATAAACCATTTGGGGCTTTTCATAGGAATATTTTTACCTCCATTTAATCCCAATAGTAACAAAGAGCTATTGGTATTCTGAAACAGAAATGGAGAGCTGGCATCCCTGAATTGCTGATCGTATTTTAATGCATTAAAATCAAATAGGAGCTGACCAAACCAATTGTGCTTAAGTGCTATTTCTACTCTTGAACTGAATGCCAGGGTGGATTGATCAGTCCAAAAGCAGTGGTAAAAAATAACTTACCACTTTTTTCCTGCGCGGTAACCGGAATAGTTGCGGCAAGCGCCATCATGATAATTCCTAATTGATTATCTTTTTCATGGCATTGCTGTAGTTAAATAATATTTTAGAAAACTTATTGTCATTTTATTTTACTATATCGCATTGTATAAGTATGGCATGCTCATGCAGGTCAAGTTCTTCATCATAACTGTTACCGGCAGCAATAGCTCCTTTTACTTAAAGCAATAATTGAAAACAGGGGAAAGATTTCAGATGATGTATTGAATACATTCTATGCAGCTGGGTACAATAATGAAAATCTGATTGACACTATTGTGGCAGTGGGCGATAAAACAATTACCAACTTTCTGCATAAAATCACAAATATACCGATTGACTTTCCAGCGGCTGCGCCGGTTAATTGAGTTATTGGCATTCAAATAAAGACAATCATGAAAAATTAAATCAACTGGAAAAATGCTATATTGGCAGGTATAGCCGGCACTTTCGATCCAGCCAATCTATCACCGTCTTGAACATAGAATAAAGGCTCATCTTATCATTGCGTTTTGCAGTTATAAACTCTATAAAGAACTCGAAAGGCAGTTACATGAAAAGAACCTGAACCTGAGTGCGGAAAAGGCGGTACAAATCATGCTGTCGATATTTACAGTCACCACCTAACTACAGGTATCAAGAAATTCCATCCGGCTCATCATGGCCAAAACCTTCGAGCAACAACAGCTCCTGCTTGCTTTTGAGGTGAAACTTTAGTCTGAGTGGCTCAAATGCGGAAAACAGGACAATAACTCCGTCATCAAAAATCGGTTTTTCCTTTTCCCGTAAAATCATTTCCCGATTCCTAAGCCCTTTTATTTTTTGCTAAAAGACATTCGCGGTTCAAAAATCAGAAAAACAAAAATTAGAATACCAAAATGACAAGGATTGTCTTTTTTCTCAGTTTGCTTATGCTCTACGCTTCCCCATTGTTTGCAAAGAATGGGACGGAAAATACAGGAACCATTAAAGGAACGATAACCACCAGCGATAACAAGCCTGCTGTGGCAGCAACGGTGCAATTAAAAAGATCAAAGAAGGCCGTACTCACTAATGAAATTGGTGAATTCTCTTTTGAAAATATTGACCCGGGCAATTATGACGTAGAGGCATCATTAATCGGGTATGAGACAATGCTGCAGTCTATAAAAGTAGAAGCCGGTCAAACGGTAATCGTTTCGCTGCAACTGATTCCTTCTGAAAAACAATTAACCGAAGTAATTGTTTCAGCCGGGCGTACCCGTGAAACTATCGACGAAGTGCCCTCGTCTGTTTCAATTATTGGCACAAAGACCATCGAAAAAAATATTACTGTAACAACCAACCTGGGCGACATTCTGGAGAACAGGGTTTCGGGTCTTGCGCCAAGCACAGGTTTAAGCAGCAATTTTGGTCAAACACTCCGCGGCAGAAGTTTACTTATTATGGTAGATGGTGTACCACAGACCACACCATTGCGTAACGGTGCCATGGATCTTCGTGCACTCGACCCTGCGGTAATTGAAAGAGTGGAAGTAGTAAAAGGGGCTACTGCTATTTATGGCAATGGTGCGGCAGGAGGGCTGATTAACTACTTTACCCGCAATGCAAAAACAACAAAATTGATCAATAGCCAAACTTCAGTGGGCACAACAGGTTCGCTTGTGAAAAATGCAAACAGCATGGGTGGACGAATCAGCCAGATGTTGTATGGCGATAAAGGAAAGTTTAATTACGTAGTAAGTGGTGTGTATGAACAAACCGGTGAGTTAAAAGATGCAGATGGTGACGTGTTACCTCCCGTATATGGATTGGGCGAAACAGATTCTTACAATGCTTTTGCAAAAATTGGCTACGATATCAATAGCAAACATAAGGTACAGGCTTCGTACAATTTTTACAGCAGTCGCCAAACTACAAATTACCTTACTATAAACGGCGATTACAAAAATGGCGTAAAAACATCAGCTCAATTAGGCGAAAGCAAAGGAGTTCCGCAGGGTGTACGTGGTAACCATAATCTTGGTGTACAATTCTCCGGACAAACCGGTATTGCCAATACACGTTATGATGCTGATATTTACTGCCAGAGCGTTGACAATGTGTTTTTCTATTCTGAAGTGTTTGAAGGAGGCGGCGTATCACGCATTTTGTCAAAAAAGAGCGGGGCAAGGCTGGCACTGAATACGCCGCTTACTTTCAATAAGCTCGATGCCAATTTTACCTATGGCCTTGATGCGCAAAGGGACATAACTTCTCAGCCTCTGGTTGACGGGCGTGTTTGGGTTCCGGAGATGGATATGTTTAACCTGGCACCTTTTGTACAAATGAAGTTTACACTTTTCGACAAATTGATTGTAAAAGGTGGTGTTCGTTATGAAAAAGTAAATATTGGAGTGGATGATTACGCCACGTTGCCAACAAAAAACACAACCACAGGTATAGTTACACCATCAATGAATGTAAAGGGTGGCAATCTCAAGTACAACACTGTAGTATTTAATGCCGGCCTTCGCTATACAATGACCGACTATTTTTCTCCTTATATCAGTTTTTCACAAGGCTTCAGTGTATCTGACATTGGCTTAGTGCTCAGGTCGGCGAGAGTGGATGATATTGCAAAAATCAATACTGAAGCAGTTGTTATAGATAATTACGAGGCAGGCTTTGTAAGCAAGATCAGAAACCTGCGCTTTGAAGCCACCGGCTATATTAGCAAATCAAGCCTGGGTGCAAACAGTGTTTATCAAAATGGTGCGTTCGCGGTGGTTAGAGCACCTGAACGGATTTATGGTTTTGAATTGGCTGCCGATATGCAGGTAACCAAACATCTTGAGGCAGGTCTTGCTTATACTTACGTAGAAGGTAGAATTGATGCCGATAATAACGGAAAGTTTTATGACAATAGTGATGAATATCTGCCGGGCCAACGTATAGCTGCTCCAAAATTGGCCGGTCATATTGATTATGCCGTATTGCCCGGTAAATTAAATGTGCTGCTTCAATACACCGGCGTTATGAACCGTGACCGCTTTGCAAAAAACAGCAGCGGATCATACGATCCTTACAAAGCGCCGGTTAAAGCTTACAACTTATTCAGCACATCTATTGGCTATAACCTGGGTCAAAATACTGCTGTTAACCTGGGTGTAGAAAATTTGCTGAATGAAAATTATTTCACGGCACGTTCGCAGTATGGTGCCTTCAATGATAGTTATACTAAAGGTAAAGGCGCTTCCTACCGTATTACCTTGAATGTGAAATTATAAGCACTTTACTTCAACAATTAAATCAATAAGCCCGTTGGTGCTGCGAAAGGCATCTTGGTAGTGAATAAATAGGTAAAAAAAAATGGGTAGAAGGCTGGCTTTCAAAAGACAGCCTTTTTTTATTGGGTAATATATTGAAAAATGGTTGGTGATCTTTTGACAGAGCATCCGCATATTGGGAATCGGCAGCAAGATCATTTATTTTCTCGCAAGCCTGTTTGCTGCTTCGCTTCCCTTCACCGGCTTTTTGATTTGGTGGTGGCGAAGAAAAAAATCTATGGTAAGGCGACCGGCAAAAGAAGAAAGAAAAATTGCGGAGCCTGCTTTACAGTTGTAACATAACTTGTACTTTGTAGTACGATTTTTTTAGAAAAAAACAACTTAATCCGTTTTTTATCCAGCGGGTAATCAGATCATCCCCCTGAAAACAGGGAAATAACTACAGAAATTTTAATGGAGTTCTAAAATTTTTTTGGAGGAGCTACTCAACACTTTCGCCCTGTATTATTGTCGATTCTGGCGCTTAACCAATCATCCCGCTGTTGATTGTTTAATGCTGCTTACAACCTTTTTTCTTTTTTTCCGTATGTATATTTAGGTAGCAAATAGGAACGGGAAAACCGAAGGCGCTACTGATTTTTATCCTGAACCGAGGAGATTTATCAACCATTACCTGATCATAAAACCGGCGAGCTGATTTTGGAAAATATCAGGCAACTCATAAAGGGATGTGTAGCTAATGATCAAAAACATCAGCGGATGCTTTATGAGCAATATCGGGGCTTTGCACTCAGGATTGTGTTCAGGTATATTTACCGATACGAAAGAGCTGTAGATATAGTGAATGATGGTTTTATGAAACTATTTGCCGGCATATCAAAATTTCGAACTGATAATGGTAATGATGATGATATAGAAAAAATCTGGATGGGATGGATTAAAAGGATCATGATCAATGTGGCGATTGATGAACTAAGAAAGGGGAATATGCTGCCCGAAATTGGAGGCATTCCCGAGTGGGTTTGGGATATACCAGACAGCAACCGGGAAGCAGATCAGTTGCTACTTTATAAAGACCTTATCATACTTATTAAAGAATTACCACCGGCGTATCGTGCAGTGTTTAACCTGTATGTCATTGATGGTTACAGTCACAGCGAAATTGCTGACTTGATGAATATTGCTGTTGGCACATCCAAATCAAATCTTTCAAAAGCAAGACTCTTATTGCAGAAAAGCCTCAAAAAAATGGAGGAGGAAAAGCTATGCAGGATTTAAACCAACATATGGATGAATTGCTTCGAAAAGCTGCTGAACATTATCCGTTGAAGATAAATGAAGGCGAATGGGAAAAGGTTACACCCCCGCCTACAAGTATTACCTGGAAACACGCCCTCCGGAAGAGAAATGTTATCGTAAAATATACAAGCCTGTTTTTAATCTTCCTATCTCTTTTGTTTGCAGACGGCATCATCAACCGTTCTTTGAAAAAAAGTGGACCAAGTCAATTCCCTGATCCGCTGGCAGAAAAAAAATCTGCTGTTTCTACTTCAAGGCAAAACGAATTGAGCGAACGTAGCAGGGAAAATAAAGAACAGATTCAGCCAACACTGCAGGCTCCTTTTTCTGTCACAATGGCGAAAAATAAGGTTATAGTCATCAAAAACAAATCACTATTGCATAAGAATGATGAATTAATAACCGGAACAAATAACCAACCATCAAAAAGCTCTTTTTATAAAACTGCAGGGGGTAATAGGATTTTCTATGCTTATACTCATATCAGCTTTATAAGCAACAGAGAATTAGTTGAACACTACTCATTATCGAAGAGTAAAAAATTGTCTGTACTGAAAGAGCAACCACCTACTGAAGCCATTTTAAGAAGAGGGAAATTATTTCAGCCAAAAGGACTATATGCAGGCGTCGTAGCTGGTCCGCTATTTGACGAAGTAAAAAACCAGGGTTTAAAAAAAGCCGGCTTTAGCGCTGGCTTTGTTGCCGGCTATAAGTTGAATCATCGCTGGTCAGTTGAATCAGGAGTGCTGTTTGCCAAAAAACCTTATTTCAGCGTGGGAAAATATTTCAGCATGGATAAGGTAGGCGGCTCTATGCCACAAGGAATGGAAATTCTTAGTCTCGAAGGAAAAAATGTGTTACTGGAAATTCCTTTAAGAGTGAAGTATGATTTTTTGCAGCAATCAAATCATCATTTTTTCTCTACTGCCGGGCTTAGCTCTTTTATAAATACGAATGAAAAAAATAATTACCTCGTTGCCATGAACGGCGTGCAGCAATCCATGATAAGCTCATATAAGAACAGATCAAGAACTGCAGCGGCAACGCTTGATTTCAGTGCAGGCTACGAATTTAAAATTGGCAAATCGGATCATGTACGTATAGAACCGTACCTACAAATTCCATTAAAAGGCATGGGTGTCGGCTCCATGCCCATGAAAAGTTCAGGCATAAGGCTGGGCATAACTAAATTTTTTAACTAACACCCCCTTGTATTTAGTGACGATGATTAACCCGGTAATTAACCGGGCAGAATAACTACATCCTGCAGTAAAATTTTTTAACCAATTGTAAAAACTACGTTATGAAACAGATAAAAAGACTTATTGGAGCTACATTAATTTTTTCACTGTTGTTTGCCGCTTGCCGTAAAGATGGCCGTCTTGTTCCCGAAACAAATAACCTGTCCGAAGAAACCGAAAGCGATGCAACCGCCGTCCTTGGCTCAAACGGGAAAAAACATGAAAACGGACCCGGGTACGTTTATACGCTGAGCAACCAGGCCGATGGCAATAAGGCATTGATGTATCGCCGTGCTGTTAACGGGCAGCTCAGTTTTTTATCGTCCTTCTTTGCCGGTGGCAACGGTACAGGAGGCGGCCTGGGAAACCAGGGGGCAGTCGCGCTAACGAAGGATGGCAAGATAGTATTGGCAGTTAATGCAGGCAGCAACACTTTATCATCGCTGAAGGTGACAGGCAACGGGCTCAATCTGAAATCAACAGTCAGCTCCGGCGGTATGCAGCCTGTTAGCGTTACCGTACATGACGACCTGGTATTTGTATTAAATGCCGGAGGTAATGGAAACATTTCGGGATTCAAACTGCTTAACAACGGAAAACTTCATCCCATTGCAAACTCTACCCGGCCCCTGAGTGTAGCCGCACCAACCGGCCCTGCGCAAATTTCTTTTGTCCGCGGTGGCAAAGTACTGGTGATAACGGAGAAAGCTACCAACACGATCACGACTTATACCGTGAATGACTGGGGCATCCCGGGAGACATACATACCAAAATCTCATCGAGCCCAACGCCGTTTGGATTTGCAACCGGAAAAGGGGGTCTCATCTTTGTCTCGGAAGCAGTAGGTGGGACGCCGGGGGCCAGTGTACTTTCATCGTATCGCATACGGCCTACGGGTGAAATTTCTCTTGTAGATGGATCGGTAGGCGCGGGACAAAGTGCAGCCTGTTGGGTAGTGCTAACAAATGACGGTATCTATGCTTATACAACCAATACCGGCAGTAATAACCTTACGTCATTTGACGTGAATCCATTTTCGGGCGATATAGATCTCCGCGATGCCATCGCTGCTACTACACCTGCCGGTCCTATTGACGCCGCACTAACCACCAACTCAAAATTTTTGTATGTTCTTAATGCCGGTGGACATAGCATCAGCGCATTTACTGTATCAGCAACCAGTAGTTTAGGGCCTATTCAGACTGTACCAGGATTACCGGCTGGCGCTACCGGGCTTGCAGCCAACTAGGCCATATTGCCGGGGTGAACTTGTTTTCACTCACTATCATGATGCGAACATACCGCCGGTTTGAAACGCCGGCAGAGCGATCATTACAGAAGCGGCTATCTAAAAAAATCTCTTTATACAGGGGTGTTTAACCGGCAGGCTGAAATGAGCGGATAGCGGAGGAAAACAAGCACCTTAGGGTTAAAACAGCCGCTTCTGTATTTATAATAAAGGAAACAGCACTATGAAATAAGTCATTTATTTTTTTGCCTGCCTGGTACTTTTAAAGCCGGTTCCGGTTTTAACAGAAAGACTCTTCTCTGCTAAAACAAAAAAGTGTTTCGATAATTTTACAAACCAGTCAACCGGCCTTCTTAGCGAAACCGGATTAGGATAATTTTTTACATATCCCGTTCATAACAGAAATTGTATTTTATTGCTGATGCCGGTTAATTGATGGTTTCATTTGTTTGTCCCTCTTCAAGAATTTGAGTCATGGGGTGAAGCGCAATTCCTTTATCCCGTACTTTTAAAAAGAGCCGTTGCATACGTTGGCCGGATTCGAGAAGATCAGTAATCGAATTGCTTTTGCTTGTAATGATCAGCCAGCCAGCGGTATGCGAAACTTGTTTTTTTACATTGTCAATGCTTTGTCACGAAACCGTTTTTTCATCACGCTTGCTTTTCCAAAAAAATTACGAATCACCCATCCGCTCATTCCCTCTATTTCCATGCTGGCCGTAGTAAGACCGTCGCAGTATTTTTCCGCATCCCTGCTGGAAAAACGAATCCATTCCGCTGATTCCTTTTGTGCATTGTCACGATAAGCTTGTATTGTTGGCTTCAATAGTTTGTTCATTCAACCATTGATATTCTTTTGCAGTATTCGGAAAATAATGAAAAAGATCAGTGTCTTCATTTGTCAGATAATTAAGATCTGCTTTTTTCAATACATCATTACTATAACCCGACCGAAGGGTTCTGCGGAGCTTAATTTTTTCAATATTATAGCCCGGCACTGATCCGGTTTTTATAAGTTTTATTTCTGCAATATTTTTTTCCTCAGGGTTAGCTGCAATAATATTCCATCGACAGGCATACCCAAAATGACTGGCTGCATACTCAAGGTTCTGCATAAATGCACCAATGGACAAAATTGTTTCTCTTTGGGCCGGATCTACAGCAGGAAGCCATTTGCTTTTGTCGTTACCAATAATCCAATGATAAGGGGCAATATAATTTACCAACCAGGGTTGTGTATTGTGGCCGCAGGGAGCAAGGGACGCTAAATAGAGAATCTCGCGTTCATCCGGGCGTAGAGAAATCTTACCGGAAGGCTTGGCATTGATGTCACTCCTTGTAAAATTATTCTTATCGCTGAATAAATAAAAAACCCCTCCCGCCACAAGAATGGTTTCCCCGCTATCGTGATAAATTTTCTTCTGTTCATTCTTTTTGTTTATGTATCGTAAGAAAGTTACTTATGGATTATTTTATACCCAATCACAATGATTAGTAGAATAATTACATTAGCAATCGTTCCCATCTTTGCGTCCTGCCAACTTTTGAATATGAGATACTGGGAAATTATTATGGCAAATACTGAAAGAACCCACCACCATTCTTTTTCAATAAAAAACAGGATGGCCGTTGTAACAAATAAAATAGCAGCGACCAGCCAAAGCACACCATTGACTTTTGATATATGTTGCGTTAGCTGATTTACCGAAGCAAGGTTAAATGCCTTTGTAAAGCCAAGCAGGTGAATCAGGCCATGCAGGATAATAAGAATGGAAAGTGCGGTTTTCATAAATTAAGGTTTTTTACATAGTAAATCATTGCGGAATAATTTTGTTGCATTTGCCAGTGCAAGCGGGAAAGTAAGCACCCACTTAACCTTATTTTTCTGTCCCAAGAATTATGAAGTTAACAATACTTCTGGATTACAATCGAATCACCTATCCCGGTTATTATGAAATAAACTAAGCAGTAATCAATTTAAAATCATTTAGTGATTTGTTCGATTCCAGTCCTTATACATATTTTTTTGCCACGATTTCATAAGTCACCCAACCAGTAAGTTTTGTAATCGTCTCTATATTGCTGATCAATAGCATCAGTAGAAGTGGCAAAGATTCTGAGGCAATTATCTTCTTTAATAATTCTACGCATATTTCTTCGTTGCTATTCATTACATCAACTATTAAAAAGAGGATCGGGTTTTAGGATCGGACACCCGTCGTGTTAACGACGCCTGCGAATTTTTCTATTTAATTATTTTGAAGTGACGAAAATTATAATTTACTTTGAAGTACAAAGTACTTTTTATATTGTGAAATATTTAAACCCAAGACTATGAAAAGTAGAATGCTGTTCAGCGTTTTGCTGGCACTGGCGTTGTTTGCATCAGGCTACACCCAGACGCTGGATAAAGATAAACTCGATCAATTTTTTGACCGGCTCGCCGAAAAAAATAAGGCCATGGGAAGCCTGGTCATCGCCAGGGATGGTAATGTTATTTATACCCGCGCCATCGGCTACAGCCAGATCAGGGGAACTGAAAAGAAACCATTGACCATGGCGAACAGATACCGGATTGGTTCGATAACAAAAATGTTCACCGCCACGATGGTCCTGCAACTCGTCGAGGAAGGAAAATTAAAGCTGACTGACACCCTTGACAAATTTTTCCCGCAGATTCCGAACGCCAAAAAAATTACTATCGTGCAAATACTCTCGCATCGCAGCGGCATCCCTAATGTAAGGCGCGATCAAAATTCTCAAGGTAACGTGAACACGACTCCAATAACGAAGGAGGAAATGCTCGCCCTTATCGCCAAAGCCACACCTGATTTCGAACCGGACTCAAAGCAGTCTTACAGCAATTCTGGCTATTTCCTTTTGGGTCTGATCATTGAAAAATTAACCGGTAGACCCTACGAGGAAGCTCTCAGGGAAAGAATCACCACAAGGATCGGGCTCAAGGACACATATACCGCGACCGGAAGCATTGATGTGAACAAAAACGAAAGTCTTACCTATTTTAACGTCGGCGGCGACTGGAAACAGGTACCCGAAACGCATCCAAGCATCCTCTTCGGCGGGGGCTCGATTGTTTCGACACCGAATGACCTGGCCAAATTCATTCAAGCGCTGTTTGACGGGAAGATAGTGTCAATGGAAAGCCTCGACCGGATGAAAACGATAAGGGATGGCGACGGCCTTGGAATTGGAATGGAGCCCTTTACGTTCACTGGCAAGACCTTCTACGGGCACGCCGGCGGTGGCGATAACTATGGAGCGTGGCTGTCTTACCTGACGGAAGAAAAGCTGGCGGTCGCCTACACTACGAACGCAAAGGCTTACCCGGTAAAGGATATTGTCAGCGGCGTGATTGACATTTACTACCATAAACCGTTTCAGATTCCCACCTTCGAAATGGTCGCTGTCAGCCCGGAAGTTCTGGACAAATATGTCGGAGTTTATTCAACTCCCGATGCACCTGTTAAATTTACAATCAGCCGGGAAGGCACAACGCTTTTCATTCAACCGGGCGGGCAATCCGCTGCCCCGCTCGAGGCCACGGCGCAGGATAAATTTAAAATCGAGGGTGCAATAGTCGTCGAGTTTGACGCCGCGAAAAAACAGATGACCATAAAACGCAGCGGCGGACAGAGGCTTTTTACAAAAGAAAAGTAGCCGTCCATTCGTTTTGGATGTATGTCAAAGCAAAATGGGATCGAAGTTGCAGCTGTACATAACCATATGGTGCATGAAGAGCCGAGAATCTTCTTTTTGCATTATTGGGGAGTGGGAAATGCAGAACAACTAGCAAAAGGATTAAGAATTGCATTGGATCAAACAGTGTCAAAAATGAAACATTAAATCTTTAACAATGATTTCTGGTATCAAGGAGATTTCAGAACCTTGTTAATATTTTCCCTGAAAGTTTCGCTTACAGGAATCTCCGTGGTACCAATACAAACAAAGTCTCGTTTGATTGTCGTAATCTTCGATTTTGCCACAAGAAAAGATTTGTGGGTACGTATAAAGGTGCCAGCAGGGAGTTTTGAATCAATGGACTTTAGTGACATACGGGTTAGAACAGGTTTAGTCCTTGACGAAAGATATATCTTAATGTAATCTTTAAGACTTTCTATGTAATCGATATCAGCAACAACAATCTTTACGAATGTATATTCAACATTGACAAAGAAATCATTGTTTATTACTACTTCTGAAGACATTGCGGAGTTCTTCATACGGAACAATTCCACAGCCCGGTTGCACGCTTTCAGGAACCGGTCAAAGCTGTACGGTTTTACAATGTAATCGGCCACTTGCAAGATGAAACTTTCCACGGCATATTGTTCATACGCCGTCACTATAATAACCAAGGGGGGATGATCCAGCGATTTTAGAAACTGCAGGCCGTTCAGCCGGGGCATCTGGATGTCCAGGAAGATAAGGTCAATTGACTCTTCCTGCAACGTTTCCAATGCTTCCAGTGCAGTTTTACATGATCTTACCAGGTGCAAAAAAGGCACCTGCTTTATATTATCTTCCAATAATTCACGAACCAAGGGCTCATCGTCAACAATAATACAGCGTATCATCATAATAATTGCAGTGTTAAATGAATATTGAACAGATTCTTGTCAGTGTGTATGGCCAGGTCATGCCTGCCAGGATAAAGTAGTGTTAATCTCGAACGGACATTACCCAATCCAATACCCGAACTTTCGTCTTTGCTTGCGTCTGTCTCCCGGTCAAATTTGTTCTTTACCTGGAAAATCAGTACTCTTTCCTTGACGGTTAAGTTGATATCTATAACGGGCTGATCCACGTAACCTATCCCATGCTTAAATGCATTCTCAACAAATGGCATGAGGAGCATCGGTTCAATACTGTAGTTGGCATCTTCATGTGGCAACTCAATGTGGGATACAATTTTTACATCGCGTCCAAACCTTAATGTTTGCAACGTTATATAGCTTTCCAGGTATTCCACTTCCTGTTGAAGAGATATTTTTTTACCAGCATCATAAAGCATATAGCGCATTAAACCGGAAAGCATCAAAAGCGATGTTTCGAGATGGTCGGACTTCTTTCTTGCGAGGGAAACAAGATTTGTTAATATATTAAACAGGAAATGCGGGCTGATCTGGGAACGGAGTAATTTTAGTTCCGTCCCCAATTGCATAGCCTCGTTTTCTTTCTGCAATTTTTCTGCGCGAATCCTATCCACAGCTATGCTATAAAAAACACTGACAATAAATACCAGGACAGAAGGGAAGAGCACATGAGATCTTGCTTCAGGCGAAACATCAGGAAACCACGACTCAAGTATATAGAATTTTACCTTGACGGAGAGAATAATAAGTAAAACGGCCGAAATAATATATAACCACCAGTAAGCCCTGTTAAGAAATTTTGGATAGAGAAAAAGGGCATTCCCATAAAAAATAATCATATGGATAATGCCTGACGTTGTAAAATAGAGTCCCGGAAGCGGACCTATTTTGTACTGGTTGTCAGCATCGGAAACCAAGTAAGGTAAAAACAGCACGATACTCCATGCCAGCGCATGTAGTATAAAATAAAAATACCTGTATTTAACTATTTTCATCATTTAGCGACACATGAAGACGTTCAGTTCTCACCAATCCATATCAAACCTATTGATTTTAAATTTGCGACGACCTAACACTATGTATAAATGCAAAGGTGCAGGTGAAGCATTACTATCCAAAGCACTTGACGAGTTTTTTACTTGTAACTCTTTGTTCCGCTTGTTGTAATCTGCATTGTTTCTTGCAATGAAAAGAAATCTAAATGAATAGTAGGAGACGAATATATCAACCGGATAATTGTGGCTATAAAAAGGGTATTTCGGTGGATATTGTTCTGATCTGTTTATTAATTCAATACAGAAGTAACCTAAATTAACACGCTTGCGAGAAGTCGCCAGATCTTTTGACGCTGTCGCAACATTTACCACTGTTGTCTATGTGTCAGAAAAGTTACCATTGCCACGGTTAGTTTCGCATATCATCTCCTAAGCAATTGCAGATAAAAGTAGCCTCATCCACGGGATGTAATGAAAAAGATAACAATGATCAGGATTATAAATATCTAAAAACAATAAATATGAATATGTATAGTTTGCTCCAAGCCGATTTATTACAGGTTAGTGGCATTACTCCCGGGCGAGCTGCAGCACTCTTATCTGCTGGGGTGGGACTGATCAGTGTGGTCATTGGCCGGTTGGCCTTGATCCGCTCCACCCGTGGTATCAGCTCGGGACGACTCATGGGCATCGTGGCCCTGGTGTTGGGACTGGTTAGCATGGTTCTCAGCGTCCTGCAATTGGCCCGTACTACCGGTGGTTTCGGAACCGGCAAAGGGCGAGCCGGGGCGGTCGTGGCCCTGGTAATCGGGTTGATTGGCATAGTACTCGGTGGGCTGGCGCTTGCCCGCTTCCGGCGGAACGCCAAGCGAAGAAGCGCCGAAGCGGTGACCAATGCCAAGGGAAAAACATAAAACAACACAGATCTACGCACAAATAACAGATAAAAAAAATAAGCGATGATACAAAACCGTTATTTGAAATGCTTGCGAAGAATAGAAGTAGTGACGTTGATAGAGCGTTGTCGTATCTGCATTTGGCCCACCGAACCATTGAGCAAAAATACCACAGAGTGAACTGCCTATCCGGACCTAATACCGGAGAAAAGCCGTTTTGTCATTGCCTGCCTGACCGTGAAGAAGTAAGTTCCTGGAATAATGGAGATGCTTCCATCTACTCACAACATTTCGCAGAGAATGGAACATTTACAAATATTCTGGGTATGTTTTTCACCGGGCATCAGCAATTTCTCGACAGGCACATCGATATATTCAGAGGAAAGCTTTACAAAACAATATTGCAACAGGAAGCGGTATCCTTCCGGTTTGTTCGCCCGGATATTGCCATTGTAGAAACACTAACCCAGATCTTGGTATTCTCAGAAGGTGGACCGCCAAAGGGAGTACATGTTGATTCAAAAGGTCGCCTTCATACACGACTGCTGCAGGTTTTTGAGAAAGAATCAGGTGATTGGAAAATAGTTGTATATCATAATGTGGATTTAAAACCAGGCACACCTGTTCCGCAACACCAGTAAGACCTACATCGATTTTTATGAAAAAAATTTCAATCAAAACCAGTGCAGTCGTTTTGTTGCGCAGTTATGATACCAGCTTATTTTTTTCCTGCTCCTAGTAATATTAAGCTGTTCTGCACTTGTTTTAAATAATATTGTTTCTTCAGATAAATTGAACCAGGCTGGGATCATCTCCTGTGCTCCGAACTCTTTTTTTGATAAGCCTTTTGATAACTCATTAGAAGAAGTTCGGATAAATAGCAATCGCAAGTCCGCCGGTAAACTCAAAGATGGAATTTATTATATCTACCTTGAAGTAAGAGAAGGCTACTGGTCTGATCATGAGAGAATCCGGTTAAAAATATTTTGGCAAATGTAAAAAAAAAAATTATTTTTCCAGTGCTAAAACGATTTTGCAAATATAAATTGCCATATACATTGACAAATCTTCTTCCAAACGATTACGCACGGTATACCCGCATGCTTTTTAAAGCCGCCCCTTTTATGACTCGCTTACTGGAATGCTGCTCTTGCACATCTCCGAAAAAAAGTGTAACAAATCAAACATATCTTCCTGTTTTACATTTTAGACGCCCCGACATTTCACAAAAATATTTATCTCAGTAACCTGTAGGGTGACAACATTTTAAAAGATGGTCACGGCCCTGTTATATGATTACAACAATGCGTGACGGGCATCGATATAACTGAATCAGGGAATATAAAATAGCACTCATACTCTACATTAACTTAAAACTGACATTATGCGAATTCAAATTTTACTTAGTAAGAAGCGAAGGCTATTGCTATTCGTAGTATTGCTTTGCACCATTAATCTAACTGCGCAAATTGAAAAACAAAATATTTCAGGGCTGGTTCGAGATCGGGCGGGATTGTTTATTTCAAATATATCAGTACTGGTACAGGGAACAAACCAGGGCACCATTACTGATGCAAAAGGTGAATTTAATGTGCAGGCATCTAAAATTGATAGTTTAGTTTTTTCCGGTGTTGGATATATTCCTCAAATAGTTGCAGTGGGGAATAACCGGATTATTAATATCATTCTGGATGCAAAACAAAACTCCCTGAACGAAGTGGTAGTGGTTGGGTTTGGCCGGCAAAGGAAGATCAGTGTAGTAGGCGCCCAATCAACAATAAATCCTGAAGAATTGAATATGCCTGTATCAAACATCAATACGTTGCTGGCAGGTCGTCTCTCTGGCGTGATCGGCGTGCAACGCGGTGGTCAGCCAGGTCGCAATGGCGCGGATATATGGATAAGAGGGATATCCACTTTCGGAAGTGGTTCGTCTGCGCCTCTGGTGTTGGTTGACGGTGTAGAAAGACCTATTGACAATATTGATCCACAGGATGTGGCGTCATTTACAGTATTGAAAGATGCAGCTGGCACAGCGGTTTATGGCGTTCGCGGCGCCAATGGTGTTATTCTTATTACAACCAGGACAGGAAAAGTAGGCAAACCAAATGTCCAGGTTGATTTTAGCCAGGGGATATCGATGTTTACCCAAATACCTAAAATGGCTGATGCTTCAGCTTATATACAGGCTGCTAATGAGTCCTATACAACCAGGGGCCAGGTCTCTAAATATTCACAAGGCTATTTGGATAGTACACTAGCCGGATATGATCCAGAGCTATACCCGAATGTTGAATGGTTTGATGCGCTTTTTAAAAACAGGGGATCATTAAGAACGGCTAATGTCAATGTTAGTGGAGGATCCGATTTCCTACGATATTATGGATCCGTTTCTTATTATGATGAGTCGGGTCTTATGAAAACAGATCAGTTACAGGACTATAATGCTGATCTGAATTTCAGACGGTTCAATGTAACTTCCAACGTCAACATGAATATTACCCGCACCACAAAACTGGATGTTGGGATCAGGGGTTTTTTCAGTAATATCAATCAGCCATTTATTTCGACTACCGATATCTTTGGTTCGGCAATGTCAACACCACCTACGGAATATCCGCTGGAATACACCGGTGGATTTGTTCCCGGCAAAAATCCAAACGGAGGCTATCGCAATCCCTGGGCAGATCTTACCAGGCGTGGGTACTCAACTGAATTTAACAACCAATTGTTTTCTAACCTCCGGATAACGCAAGATTTTGCCTTTTTGCTAAAAGGTTTTAGCGCTACGTCCATGTTTGCCTTCGATGCCTATAACACACAAAGCATTAGCAGGGGAAAAAGAGAAGACACCTTTTTCCCAGATCCGGAAAACCCGAGAAATGCTGACGGATCCCTTAATCTTACAAGAACCTTTGTAGGAAGTGGAAACTATTTAAGCTACGGAAGAGGTAATTCAGGACGTCGGAATTTTTATTGGGAATCATCTTTGAATTATGATAATTCATTTGGAGATCATAGGGTAGGAGGCCTGGTATTATTTTATACTTCTGATAAGACTGATGCATTTGCGGGTGACTACACAACTGCAATCCCGCAAAGATATGTGGGGCTTGCCAGCAGGGCCACCTATTCATACAAAGACAGATATTTTATTGAAGGTAATCTAGGCTATAACGGCTCCGAGACTTTTGCACCCGAAAATAGATACGGATTCTTTCCGGCATTTGGTGTGGGTTGGGTGCCTTCGAATGAAAAATTCTTCGAACCTATTAAAAATGTAATCAGCTATTTAAAATTCCGGTACTCCGATGGGTTAACCGGAATTGGTGAAATTGGAGGTAGAAGGTTTGGATATCTCACGATAGTTGCCGACAACGCACAAGGATACAGGTTTGCAAGGGACTTTGGTTACATGGCCGGCATAAATGTTACAGAATATGGTGCTGAGGTGCAATGGGCGCAAGCACGTAAGCAGGATCTGGGTATTGAAATTAAAACACTAAATGACCGGCTGTCTCTGATTATCGATTTATTTAAAGAGAAAAGAGAAGGAATCTTTTTAAGAAGGGCATCCTTACCAACATTCATGGGATTAAGCAATTCTCCTTATGGAAACCTGGGAGTAGTCGATAACAAAGGTATTGACGGAAGTATTGAATACAACGGTAATATAGGCGATGTTGCGGTGACTGTAAGAGGCAATCTAACTTACAACAAGGATGTAATGGCTGAAAATGACCAGCCAGCCCCAAAATATGAGTGGATGGATAGAAGAGGATACAACATCTTAGCAAGATTTGGCTATGTAGCTGAAGGACTGTTCAGGGACCAGAAGGAAATTGATGCAAGCGCCGTGCCTGGCGATAAGTCGATTATTAAGCCCGGCGATATTAAATACAAAGATTTAAATGGCGATGGGTTAATTAATAGCTATGATCAGACTTACATTGGTCATGGCGATGTTCCTTCGATGGTATACGGATTTGGATTTGGAGTAGGTTATAAAGGCTTTAGGCTAGATGCGTTATTTACCGGCCAATATGGGGCCGATATATATCTTGCCGGAGATGCAATACAACCCTTCGCAAATGGAGCAGGCATTTCTAATGTTTTTGCAAATATTAATGACAGGTGGACGGAGACCAATCCAAGCCGGGATGTTTTCTACCCAAGACTTGCAAATGGTGAGGACAGGAACAGGAACAACGTACAAAACAGTTCCTGGTGGATCAAAGACGCAGACTTTATCCGATTAAAAACCGTGCAGATAGGTTACACCTTGCCTAAATCTTTTATGAAGAACATCTTCAAAAATGCGATGATTTATGTGCAGGCGATCAATCCACTTACCTTCAGCAATTTTGATTTGTGGGATCTTGAGAGCACTATTAATGTTGGCAATGGAACACGTTATCCCAATGTTAAATCGTATTCACTTGGCTTTAACGTAAGTTTTTAATCAGTAAACTTCTATTACAATGAAACACTTAAATATAGCTCTAACATTCTTGTGCATTTGTTTTTTAATGACAGGCTGTAAAAAATATCTTGACCAGGTACCTGACGACAGGCTAACGCTTGAGGAAACTTTCAAAAACAGATCCACAGCTGAACGATTCCTTGCAAGCGCCTATGCATTTATTCCCCGGGAACATACACAACGCTTTGTTGGCAATTATAATTCAGGGCCATGGACGGGAGCTGCCGACGAAGCAGAGTATTTATGGGGATTTGTAGAGTCAAACCAAATGAATATTGGTAGTTGGGATGTAAGTAGTGGTTTTACCAAGGCTTTCTGGCGCGACTATTACAAGGGTATCCGCATTGCAACGTTTTTCATCGCCAATATTGATAATGTAACAGTAGATATAAGTGATGCTCAAAAATCCCAATACAAAGCTGAAGCCAGGGCATTAAGAGCTATTTATTACTATTATCTTATGCGCATATATGGCCCTGTTGTAATACTGGGCGACGATGTAACTCCCGTGGATGCTCCTTTGTCAGATATACAATTACCCAGAAGTAGTGTTGATGAATGTGTAGATTTTATCACAGCGCAATTGGATGAAGCGGCAGCGGCATTGCCGGTACGCTCCTTAAATGATGCCAACATAGCTCGTATTACAAAACCCATAGCGATGGCTGTAAAGGCTCAGGCATTGTTATTTGCTGCAAGCCCAATTTTTAATGGCAACACGGATCTTGTTAATCTGAAGAACAAAGATGGCAAACCATTAATTCCACAGACGTATGACCCTTCGAAATGGCAAAGAGCAGCTCAAGCATACAAAGATTTTATAACTGAATTTGTACCTGGTATTTTCGATTTATATAGAGTAACAAACTCTAACGGTTCCAATAACCCATATCTTTCCTGTCGTGATGCGATTCTGGTTGATTGGAACAAAGAGACAATTTTTGGCCGACCTGATGATGATAATGCCCGCAACTACGAAGTCACTCCTTACCACAACGGCTATGCTTCTGAAGTAAGAGGCAGCGGCGGGCTTGGTGCAACACAAAGACAGGTGGATGCTTTTTTTATGGCCAACGGCAAACCCATTACGGATCCGACTTCAGGGTATCTTACTTCAGGAACAAGCATGTTCCAGGCTCCGGATGATAATGCTCCCAGAGAAGTTTTTAACGAATGGGTCAACAGGGAACCAAGATTCTATGTAAACATAACTTATGATAACAGGACCTTTCTTAATAAAAATTCGGGTGAGGCAATTACACGACTTTACTTCAAGGGAAATTCTGGAAAAGGAACCAGCAATGATTATTGTCCGACAGGTTACATTGTAAGAAAAGGCGCTCAAACAAGAGATTGGCACCAGGGAAACAGCGTGGTGATACTGATCAGGCTAGCCAACATTTATTTAGATTATGTGGAAGCATTAAATGAAGGATCGCCCGGCGATGCTGATATTCTGAAATATCTCAACCTGATCCGCGAACGTGCAGGAATACCACAATACGGTTCTCCCGAGTTACCGGCACCAGCAGACCAGGCTGCAATGCGTGCGGCTATCAGGCAGGAAAGGCAGGTAGAACTTTGTTTTGAAAATGTAAGATATTTTGATACCAGACGCTGGAAGATTGCCGAACAAACTGATGGTGGTCCGGCAATGGGCTTAGATATTGATGCCACGCTGCCTGGTTTTTATAATAAAAAACCTTTTGAAACAAGGGTATTCAATAAGCGACATTACTTTTTCCCGATTCCGGAAGAAGATGTAAACAACGATGCACAGCTTGTGCAAAACCCAGGGTGGTAAATGATTGATAATTCTGGTCATCTGCTGGAATGAAGGTCAGAAGACCTTCTGCCAGCAGTGACGAATTAAAACTTTCAGTTTATTAATTAAAACATCGAACATGAAACAACTTGTTAGCTATTTCTATATAGTATTATCCTTTTCATTACTTACCACATCCTGTGACAAGACAAAGGATATCAATTGGTCCGAAGAGGGTAAAATATACATGACGCAAGCTCAGGATTCCAGAAGCAGCATATCGGCCATTATTGCAGACACTGCCCAAACCTTCACCTTTGGCGCTTCTTACGGTGGCCTGCGATATCCTTCACAGGATATTACCGTAAATTTTACATTGGATAATAGCCTGATAGATCAGTATAATGTTAAGAATGGCACATCATACCAGGCCATGCCAACTGATAAATTTACTATTTCAGGGCTTTCAACGGTAATTCCATCGGGCCGTACTACTTCTGACGCTCTTTCCATTTCAATTAAAACAAAAGACCTGGCCAAAGGCGCTGAATATTTGTTTCCTATTGTGTTGTCAAGCGTTTCATCAGGTACCATCAATCCTGATCTGCAAACAGCCTATTTCCGCGTAAAAATTGTCAGAAAAGAAACTGATGTGACAGGAACGGGTGTTTTAACTGTTTTAAAAGATAATTCCGGCGGCGCAGGTGCTGGCGAAGGTTCTTCTAAATTGACAGACAATAACCTTAATTCTAAATTCCTTGTATTTGATTTTCCGGCCGGGCTTTGGATGCAATTACAGCTCAGTCAGCCGCAGGTAATCGAGCAATATAAATTGACATCTGGAAATGATGCGCCTGAAAGGGATCCAAAAAATTGGAAGTTCCTGGGATCAAATGATGGGAATACCTGGACACTATTGGATGAAAAGACAGATCAATCATTCAGTGGACGCAATAAGACTGTTGAGTACGAATTTGATAATGATATTCCGTACACTTATTATCGCTGGCAGGTGGATGCCATTAACGGCGCCAATTTGTTTCAGATAAGTGAATGGCGTATCGTAACTTTTAAATAACCAACGGAGACACTTGACAAAAAAAACTGCAGGTGACCAATATCGAAAATCACCTGCAGCTTTACTTCCATTTTTTTATTAATCATAAGAATGATGAGACTTTCTTTGGATATAAGACTTTTTACTGCGTTTTTGTTTTGGGGGCTGACCCTCGCGGCCCAGGACAAAACTTCATTCCAGATATCCGAACCATGGAATGAAGCTTATGATGTGCGGTCAGATGTCGTAATGGTTTACGGTATTAATGACGCCGGCGGTAAGTTTGAGGAGCGTGTAAAAGGGTGGCGCGATAAAGGATACAATGTACAGTTTATGACCGGCATTGCATGGGGGCAGTACAAAGATTACTTTTTAGGTCAATATGATGGCAAACCACACCTCGATGAAGGGCAGGTACAACGTAATGGCGACACGATATGGCACGGCAGAAATGTACCTTATATTGTGCCTTCGGCAAATTTTCTGAAGTATTTAAAAACGCATGTAAAACGAGCTATTGATGCAGGAGTTACCGCTATATACCTGGAAGAGCCAGAGTTTTGGGCAAGAGCCGGTTATAGCGAATCATTTAAAAAGGAATGGCAGGACTATTACAAGGAGCCCTGGGTAGCGCAACATGAATCGCCTGAAGCCACCTACATGTCCTCCAAACTGAAATATCATTTATACTACCAGGCATTAAAGAATGTTTTTGCTTATGCCAAGACTTATAGCAGTTCATTGGGGCGGGAAGTAAAATGTTATGTACCCACCCACTCACTTCTTAATTATTCGGCCTGGAGTATAGTAAGCCCTGAAGCAAGCCTTGCATCTATAAAAGATATAGATGGATATATTGCCCAGGTATGGACAGGAACATCCCGGGAACCCATTATATACAATGGCATCCAAAAGGAACGTGTTTTCGAAAATGCCTTTCTTGAATACGGTTCCATGGTATCCATGACTGCTCCTACCGGAAAGCGCATGTACTTTTTAACCGACCCGATTGAAGACTGGCCGAGGACCTGGGAAGATTATAAAAGAAACTACCAGGCCACTTTTACAGCCAAGTTGTTACATCCTTCTGTCAATCATTACGAGGTAATGCCATGGCCAAACCGTATCTATCTCGGCAAATTCAAACTGGAAAACAACCCGGAGCGGCAACCAATTTCAAAAGAATATGCAACACAAATGCAGGTTATGGTAAACTCGCTGAATGATATGCCAAAATCCCCTAATCGTCTTAACGGCACACAGGGTATTGGCGTGTTGGTTTCCAACTCAATGATGTTTCAGCGTTTCCCTACACATGCAGGCTATGAAGATCCGCGACTGTCCAACTTTTATGGAATAGCAATCCCCCTGTTAAAAGAAGGCATTCCGGTTGAAACTGTGCACATGGAAAACTTGCAACATGCCAATGCTTTTAAGCACTTAAAGGTATTGGTAATGAGTTATGCCAATATGAAACCGCTATCACGTGCCTATCATGATGCTTTAAACAAATGGGTGAGGCAGGGCGGCATATTGATTTATTATGGCAGAGACGACGATCCTTTTCAAACTGTAAAAGAGTGGTGGAACACTAACGGGCTGCATTTTAATTCACCTTCAGAAGATCTGTTCCTAAAGCTGGATTTAAATGGTAATGAACAAGGTTTTGTAAAAAGAGGCAAAGGATATGTAACAGTTATCAGGAAGGACCCCAAAGAATTGGTGCTGGAGCCCAACGGAGCTGTAGACTACCTTTCCCTTATTGACATTGCATTTTCTAAATATCTGCGGACAAAAGTGTTGCACAAAAACTATTTCCTGTTAAACAGGGGTAATTACATCATTGCTTCCGTTTTAGACGAAAGTAACAGTAAGGATCCGCTTCACATTAAGAAAACAGCGATCGATCTCTTTGATCCCGAGCTTCCTGTTATAAAGGAAAAGATTGTATATCCGGGTGAGCAGGCCTATCTATATAACTGTTCAGCTTTGAAAACAAAACCGAGTGTATTGTGCGCGGCAGGCAGGATATATTCCGAAAAGACAACAACTAACAACTATAGTTTTACGGTCAAAAGTCCGTCCAATACCATTAATGCCATGCGAATATTATTACCATCCAATCCCAAACAGATCAAACTGAACAAAGGCGACGATATCGTAAATCTTTTAAAACAGCAGTGGGATACAGACACCAATACATTATTATTAAAATTTGTTAATTACAGCGAAGGCGTGAACGTAAATATAAGCTGGTAGCATTATGGTAAAATCGATTCAATTTTTATGACTTTTTTGGTAGTAAAATTGTGTTGCAAAATTACCGGGTGAAAACACCTCTAAAGCTCCCCGTTCTGCAATTTTATTAAACTGATGTTCTTTTCCCGTACCTGTTTCAACAACATCTGTTACTGTTCGGCCATTGATCCGAACGAGTTGGTCAATGCTGTAAAAAAATGCAGGAACAACGGCACCTGCCTAGGGTTTGAGCGCCTGAAAGTCTAACGCTTCATTTATTAGAGTTGAGTGTACAATAGCGCCGGTTTATCCATTTTACTTCTGTTCTTTTTTTCCCGGCTTTTATTTTTTTACGCTCATGCTGTTTTAAGTCCATTCACACATGCAGTAGTGTCACTAAATTCAATATTATGAGAACAAAATGTATACTCCCGAAAAAGCTGTTAGCTGTAGTTGGCCTGGCGTAAACATTTCGGGGGGATTTATAAAGTGAATAGTTTTAAATTGGGCTGGGCAACCAGGAGCCCTTTACATGCCGTTTTACCCGGGACAGGAATCTTGTCTTTTTATATTTATTAAATATATCAGAAATCGGGTAAAAGAATTAGTAAAGGTGGCTTTCTTTTTCTTATCCGGCGATAATTTCAAACCCACACTTACCACTGTATTTTTAATTCCGTAATTGATTTGTGAGCCTGAAAATAGTTGTTATGTTATATCAAATTAGTTGGAGTAATTATTGGAGTGCCGTTATCATCAGTATCATCGTTTATTACGTGATCATTTGCTGGAAATATTATCGTGATGACTTATCATCTTTACTCACTTCCCGTCCCGGGTTGTATAACGTGGAGATTGACAAAACCTTATCCGCAATACCCCTGACTGCTGATAAACACCACGATTCATCCGGGACTATGCTGCAACCAGCTACGGATGAACTTAAAGCTTGCCTGGAACAATTAGCTATTGATAAAAGCAATAAAAATGAAATCCTTCGATCGCTACAACAGATCGTTCGCAAGTATCCGCTGTTAAAAGACAGTCAATATGCTCAATCAATCAATCAATTTATACAGTTTGAATGCTATTCAACCTGTGGTATTCACCTAAGTTCTGAGGAGTTAACGGACATGTGGATGTATTAGGTGGTAAACGCCCTTGCCAGCCTCTCCCCGTAAGGAGGGGTTCGGCCAAGGGAATTCTATGCTTTCAATTTAAATGCAGTATATGGGCAAGAGAAATTTTTTGAGCCGGGATCAACGTATTCAATTGGCTTATCTCAGTTTGTTTTTATTAGTGAGTATTATCGGTTATAGCCAGGATGGGAATGCCGGTATTAACGAAGCGAATGCAAAAGTCAGAAGCTATTTTGCTTCCGGTACCAATCTTATGTATGCAGTAGGTGCTATTCTTGGTTTGATTGGTGCTATTAAAGTTTATCAAAAATGGAATGCCGGTGATCATGATACCGGGAAAGTTGCTGCCGCATGGTTTGGGAGCTGCGTGTTTCTTGTTGTTGTAGCAACAGTGATTCGTTCATTCTTTGGGGTATAGGTGATGGCAAACAGTGTATATATCATCAACAAGGGCATTAACAAGCCCATAGAGTTTCGGGGGCTCAAAGCGCAATACATCTGGTATTTGGGCGCTGGATTATTAATGCTGTTGATTCTTTTTGCAATTATGTATATCTGTGGCGTCAATACATTCATTTGCCTCGGTCTTACTTTAATTATCGGTACTGGTTTATTTATCCAGGTGTCCCGGCTCAGCCACCAATACGGACAATATGGAATGATGAAGAAAATGGCAAGAAGGCTCGTTCCGAAAGTTATCAAATCCTATTCAAGAAAAACGTTTACCAACTTATGGAAAAAAAGCTGAACGATATATTGCCGATAATGGCCGTGGAACACGACTGTATTCTTTCCAAACAGGGAGATATAAGTATCGCTTACCAGGCGGAATTGCCGGAAATATTCACCTTGTCCGATAATGACTATGAAGTGATTCACCAGTCATTGGTAAAGGCCGTCAAGGTATTACCCCGGCATAGCATTTTTCATAAACAGGATTGGTTCACCCAGGCAACGTATAAACCCAATTTTTTAATGGAGGATAAAAGCTTTCTGAGCCGCAGCAGTGAATTTTTCTTTCACGAACGGCCTTATTTGGATCACTGTTGTTATTTCATATTGACAAAAAAACCTGCAAGCCGCAAAGTATCGAGCTCTTTGTTTTCAAATTTGGTAAGACGATCCATTGTTCCTGATGAATCTATTCAACCACTATTGTTGCAGGATTTCCTGGATAGTGCCGGGCAGTTTGAAAGAATACTGAGAGATACCGGCTTTATTCAATTAAGAAAGCTCAGCAATAGCGATTTGGCGGGAACCGGGAAGAAAGCCGGCATAATCGAACGGTACTGCAACCTGGATATGTCGGGCCAATCAGTGATGCTCAAGGACATTACATTTTCGGACGGAATAAGAATCGGGAGCGATCAATGCCAGCTGTTTACTTTATCAGACCCGGAGGTTTTGCCGGCGTATTGCGGATCAAGGATCAACTATGACAAGTATTCTACTGATAAGACAAAATTCTCTGTCGGGTTTGCATCCGTATTAGGCCAATTACTTCCCTGTAATCATATTTATAACCAGTATATATTTATCGATGATGCGGCTAAGACCATTCAAAAGTTGGAAAGCAAACGATTAAGGCTTCAATCGCTTTCCGCTTATTCAAGAGAAAACTCGATCAGTCATGGTGCTACCAATGACTTTTTGAACGAAGCTATTTCTTCTCAAAGATTGCCCGTCAAAGCCCACTACAACCTGCTGGTTTGGGCGGACAATAAAGATGAATTCAAGGATTTAAAAAACCTGGTTTCTTCGGCCCTTGCCCAGCTTGATGCCGTGGTGAAAATGGAAAGTGACGGTGCTCCGCAGATATTCTGGGCGGGCATACCGGGTAATGAAGCGGATTTCCCTATGAATGACTCGTTCGACACGTTTGCAGAACAAGCCACCTGTTTTTTAAATCTCGAAACTAACTACCGCTCCTCGATTTCGCCGGTTGGCATTCGCCTCGGAGACCGGTTGACAGGCCGGCCTGTGCATGTAGATATCAGTGATGAGCCGATGCAGAAGGGAATATGCACGAACAGGAATAAGTTTATTCTCGGCCCTTCAGGAAGCGGGAAGTCCTTTTTTACCAATCACATGGTCCGCTCTTATTATGAACAAGGAACCCATATTGTTCTGGTGGATGTAGGCCATTCCTATAAAGGACTGTGTGATCTGGTAAAAGGATATTATTTCACTTACAGTGAGACGAAACCTATCCGCTTCAATCCTTTTTTTATTGGAGAGGGTGATGTATTGGATACAGAAAAAAAAGAAAGCATCAAAACATTGTTACTGGCTCTTTGGAAAAAGGATGATGAGACCTTTAACCGGTCGGAATATGTCGCCCTGAGTAATGCTTTACAGCTTTATTATGAATACCTGGATAAGCATAAAGCGGTTTTTCCGTGTTTTAATTCCTTTTATGAATTCCTGCAAACAGCATTCGTTGAGGTGTTGAAAACAGACAATGTCAAAGAGAAGGATTTTGATGTGTCTAATTTTTTATATGTTCTACGGCCGTATTACAAAGGAGGAGAGTTTGACTACCTGCTGAACGCCACCGAAAACCTTTCGCTGTTGCAGGAACGATTTATCGTTTTCGAATTGGACAATATAAAAGATCATCCAATTCTTTTCCCTGTTGTCACCATTATCATTATGGAAGTATTTATTTCCAAGATGAGAAAGCTGAAAGGTGTTCGCAAGATGATCCTGATCGAAGAAGCCTGGAAAGCCATTGCCAAAGAAGGCATGGCCGAATATATAAAGTACCTGTTTAAGACAGTCCGTAAATTTTTTGGCGAAGCAATTGTCGTGACACAGGAAGTAGAAGATATTATCAGTTCACCGGTCGTCAAACAAGCTATTATTAACAATAGTGATTGCAAGATATTGCTGGATCAATCCAAGTACCAGAACAAATTTGACCAGGTACAAGAGCTGCTGGGGTTGACTGAAAAAGAAAAAGGATTGGTTCTGTCCATTAACAAAGCCAACGATCCGGCTAAAAAATACAAGGAAGTCTTTATTTCTCTTGGCGGAATGCTTTCAAAAGTGTACCGGACAGAAGTTTCATTGGAAGAATACCTTGCTTATACAACGGAAGAATCAGAGAAAGTAAAAGTGCAACGATATGCTGCGAAGTGGGGTGGGGATATGCAGAAAGGGATCGCAGCCATGGCAGATGACATCAGCAAACATTCATCCATATAAACCAGTAAAATATGAAAACGTTATTTTTTTACTTCTTGCTTTGTCTCGTCCTTATTGCCTGTAATGGACTAACGACTGATGAGATCAAAGCCTTCATTCCCGGGACATATACCCGTTATTCTCAGCACGAGATGGGTACGGAACATGATACGTTGGTTATTACACCGCAAAGCAGGCAGGCCAATCAATATAAGATCGTCCGTAAATGGATGTATGAACGCATACTTGGCGGACATGCGCAACCTGCTGAATATAAACAGGCCTTCACGTCAGGTATCTATAATCCCGACCGGAGATTTCTACAAGAAACAGCATCCGGCGATATCATTTCTTTCGATCCGGCAAAAGAATTATTATTTATAGGGCCGACCCAATATCAAAAATTGAAATAATGCAAGCATGAAAAAACTACTGGTTATTGTGAGCCTGATCTTGTGCAGTATTGTATTACCAGTGCAACAATCAAACGCCCAGGTTCCCGTTCTGGAAATCATTAAGCAGGCTGTTACGAAAGTAATTAAAGCCGTTGACCTGAAAATTCAACGATTACAGAATAAAACCATCTGGCTTCAGAATACACAAAAAGTTTTAGAAAACAAGATGTCAGCATTAAAACTGACAGAAATCTCGGATTGGATAGAAAAGCAGCGAAAGCTGTATGCCGATTACTTCGATGAATTGTGGAAAGTTAAGGCCGCACTAGCAAACTATCATCGAATAAAGGAAATTATTCAACAACAACTCGACATGGTGGAGGAATATAAAGCCGCCTGGGCGCTGTTCAGGAAAGACAAAAACTTCACGGCGGATGAGTTGGAACATATACAGGAAGTGTATCATGGCATGATGGATGAAAGCGTGAAGAATATTGATCAGCTAATGCTTATTCTAAATGCCTTTGCGATCCAAATGACTGACGCCAAACGACTGGAGGTTATTAACCAGGTTTCTGATCATCTCAATGTTACTCTTTCTGATTTGCGTGCATTCAATCATCAAAACAAGCTGATCAGCCTTCAACGGGCTGCTGAAAGGGGAGAAATTGAAACTGTTAAAAAACTCTATGGGTTATGAAAAAGCCAGCTTTGCTATTTATCCTGTGCGGGCTGTCCTGTTTTATTAACGCTCAAACCACAGCGGAATGGGCTCAACAAAAGAAGACACAGATCCGATATCTTTTGCAACAGATAGCGGCAAACAAGGTTTATACCGGGTACATTGAAAAAGGGTATAGCATTGCCCGGAATGGCTTGAATACTATACAAAGGATTCAGCAGGGAGACTTTGCTCTACAGCAGGATTTTATCCATTCGCTCCGGCGGGTAAATCCTGCAATAGGGAACTCAGCTAAGGTTACTGCCATTGTCGCCATTCAGCTCGGGATTATTAAACATGCAAAAACTACAATTAAGCACCTTACTGAAAGCGGCGAGTTTACAGCAAGTGAGTTAAGTTATTGCAAGGCCGTTTTTGATAACCTGTTGGAAGATTGCTTAAAGAGCATCGATGAATTATATCTTGTCTTAGCAGCAGGTGAACTTGAGATGAAAGATGCTGAACGGATACAGCGGATCGATAACCTGTATGTCAATATGCAGGATAAATACTCGTTCTGTCAATCATTCAGCCGTGATTGTTCGGTGCTTGCCATACAACGAACCGGCGAACGAATGGATATCGAAACCAGCAAAAAACTAAACGGACTGAAATGAAAAAGTGGCTACTCATCTTAATTGTGCCGGTGTTAAGCTTGCACGCAACGGCACAGTCCCAGGAAGCGCAGCAACTGCTTTTGAACTGGGAAAAGTTAGCTCAATTAAAAAAGATCCTGAATAATATGTACAAGGGCTATAAGATCCTATATAAGGGATATACCAGCATTAGAGATATATCAGCGGGCAATTTTGGTTTACATCAACGTTTCCTGGATGCATTGTTAGCCGTGAGCCCGGGCGTCAAAAAATATAAAAGGATAGCTGATATTATTCGCTACCAGCGACGAATTGTCAACGAATACAAAGCCGCCTTCAACCAATTTAAGCAAGATAAAAATTTTACTATTGACGAAATCGAATACATAGGGAAAGTGTACAACAATCTTTTCAAACAAGGTCTCAACAGTCTCGATGAACTTTCCATGATTATTACGGCCGGCAAATTAAGCATGAGCGACGATGAACGGTTCCAGGCGATTGACAGGATTTATGAAGATATAGTGGGGCAGTTTTCCTTCCTGCGGGATTTCAACAATAGTACAACGGTACTGTCCTTACAACGTGGAAAAGAAAAGCAGGATATTAATCTTTCCAGGCGACTGTACAGCATAAAGGACTAGCGGGTTAACAAATAGCAAAAATTGTGGGTGTGAATCCGCCACGGCGGATCACCGGGTCAAACAGAAAAACAAATATGATGAGAGGTAAATTGTGTGTCAGAATTGCTATCCTGGCAACAACTATTTTATTGATTCCTCATTTGAGTTTTGCCCAGACCGATTTTGCGGGAAGAATACGAAGCCTGCATGAAGTCCTGGCACAGTTGTATGATGACATGATGCCACTTTGCAGCCGACTGATCGGTGTAGGCCGCGGCATTGCCGGCTTTGCGGCCACCTGGTATATCGCTTCCAGGGTTTGGCGGCATATCGCCCATGCTGAGCCTATCGATTTTTACCCGCTCTTCCGGCCTTTTGTCATTGGTTTCGCCGTGTTGATTTTTCCATCAGTGATTGCGATGATCAACGGTGTCATGAAGCCTGCGGTAACGGGTACAAGAGCCATGGTCACCGGTTCTGATGCAGCCGTTGCGCAGTTACTCAGGATGAAAGAGGAGGCGATTCAAAAAACTGCCTACTGGCAAATGTATGTGGGAGAAAATGGTTCGGGTGACCGCGACAAATGGTATAAATATCAATACGGCGACAAAAGCGAAGGATTTTTAAAAAGCATTGGCAATGATATCAAGTTTGCTTTCGCCAAATTTTCGTACAATTTTCGTAATTCCGTTAAGCAATGGATGAGCGAAGTATTGAAGGTGCTTTTTGAGGCGGCCGCACTTTGCATCAACACCATACGGACGTTTTACCTGATCGTTCTTGCCATTCTCGGGCCATTGGTATTTGGCCTCGCCGTCTTCGACGGATTCCAGCATACGCTTACTGTCTGGCTGGCACGTTACATCAATATTTTTCTTTGGTTACCCGTCGCTAACATTTTTGGTGGCATTATGGGAAAGATCCAGGAAAACATGCTGCAGGCAGATCTGCAGCAGATTGCCACGAACGGTGATACCTTTTTCAGTACCACAGATACCGCATATCTCATTTTTATGATCATTGGTATCATCGGGTATTTCACCGTTCCCTCGGTGGCGAATTATATCGTCCATGCCGGCGGCGGTAATACATTACTTTATAAAGTAACCACTATGATGAGCACATCCAGCCGGACCGTTGTCCAGGGAAGTGCCAGTATGGCGAAAGATGTATTGGGGGATGGTTATAGCAAGATAACTAACAGCATGGCAGGCCATGGCGCATCAGGCGCTTATTTCAACGACAACAAGAATCCAAATCATTATATGAAAGATAAAATTTCCGGCAATGATCTTTAAACAAGCAAAAAATATTGATACCGCATTCAGACATATTAAAGGTTTTTCGATTTTACTCGTTACCGGCTCACTGGGTCTTGCCGTCTATGCGATGTATGCAAGCAACAAGACAGTCAGTCAATCGCAGCAGAAGATTTTTATCCTCGCCAATGGTAAGGCGCTTGAAGCTTTTGCCGCTGACCGCAAAGACAACGTTCCGGTTGAGGCAAGGGATCATGTTAAGATGTTTCATCATTATTTTTTTACACTCGACCCGGACGATAAAGTCATTCAGTCCAATATCACCAAAGCATTGTACCTGGCTGACGGCTCTGCCAAGCAACAATATGATAATCTCAAAGAGAATAGTTACTATGCCCAGATCATTTCCGGTAATATCAGTCAAACGGTGGTACCGGATAGTATTACGGTGGATATCAACCGCTATCCTTATTATTTCCGCTATTCAGGCATCCAGCAAATAATCAGGCCAACGAGTATCGTAACCAGAACTATTGTTTCCGAAGGATACTTACGCAGTGTGTCGAGATCAGATAATAATCCACACGGCTTCCTGATTGAAAAATGGCGGACACTCGAAAACAAGGATATTCAAACAGCGACACGATGATGGGTTGTAAGAAAAAAATTATAGCGGCACCACATAAAACCTGGCACGATAAGGTCGGCGGCCGCATTGCAGGTTTTGCAATCATGACACAAACTAAATTTACTGTCTTCATGAATAAGATAGTCAGGGGCATTCCTACCTGCCGGTTAAAAGTTTTGCTTTTATTGTTTTGTCTTTTTGGTGGTGGCTCCAGCATTTATTTAATCGCCAATGCCGTATTCCACAAGGATAATAAACCTGCCATCCATATTGAGCCTGTCCAGGTACCAACGTATTATGATCAAACCGGTGCGGAATCTTCCAACGTGCTGCCTTATATGGACAAACAGGATTATGAACAGGCAACTGCTTTTCGCCGGTATATGGACAGTTTGCACAACGATAAAAACGGGAAATATATCTACGACAGCATTATGTTTTCCCGTCCCGGACTAATGGACAGCGTGAAACTGCTGGAAGAAATTTATCAATCACAATTCAATAAATGAGGCGTATGAACAACGTGAAACACCCGCAGGTCTTCCTGCGCAAACGAAGGATGATGATGATCCTGCCATTGATGGTCATTCCATTTCTTACAATGGCATTTTGGTCCATGGGTGGCGGGAGGACTCCAGATAATTCATCCCATCCAACCAGGTCAACGGGACTCAACCTGCGGTTACCGAATGCTAACCCGAAAGACGATTCACTGCTCAATAAATTGAGCTTTTATGACCAGGCAGAAGAGGATTCGCTGAAACTGGCTGAGCAGATGCGGAATGATCCTTATTACCGCAACCAGGGTGACAGGCAACAAAAGCAGCTAACAGCAATTGAACAGCTTTCTCAACAATCAGCTGAAAAATTCAATCAACCTTCCATTGTTGGCGATAACCGCCTGCATATGTCACCGGATGGTAATGATCAAGATCCTGCGGAGGAAAAAGTGATGCAAAAACTGGCTGAACTGAACCAGGTCATCAACGAGCCGCCATCCAGCGACACTAAGGTGACAAAGGAAGTTAATCATGCTGGTGATACCCGGATGAGCAGCGACATAGACAGACTGGAAAGCATGATGCAACTCATGCAAGAGAGGGACTCGGATGATTCGGAAATGAAGCAGCTTGGTCACATGCTGGATAAGATCATCGATATCCAGCATCCCGAACGGATAAAGGATAGGATCAAAAAACAATCGCTGGAAAAGACAAAGCAGGTGTTCGTTGTGCATCAAGCCACGAAGAAAACGCCGGTTAGTTTGTTAGGTTCGAGTGATCAAAAAATGAATGCCGCATCTAACGCATTCTATGGAAGCAGTCAAGTCCTGACAGGAGAAAACAATGTGAACGCCGTCGCTGCCGCTATTCATGCCGCTCAAACGGTTACGGCCGGATCAACTGTCAAGCTTCGCCTACTGACGGATATTTATGTTAACGGGAATCTTATTCCGGCGGGAAGTTTTGTTTTTGGTGTTGCTTCATTAGAGAACGAACGACTCCTTATTCATATTCCCGGTATCCGGTACGGAAATAATCTTCTCCCGGTATCACTGGAGGTGTATGATATGGATGGGCTCCCCGGTATTTATATCCCGGGATCTATTTCCAGGGATGTTGCCAAACAATCCGCGGAGCAGCGTTTGCAGGAGCCCGATATCTTATCGCCCGATCCGTCCCTGGGAACCCAAGCGGCTGCGGCCGGCCTACAGGCGGCAAAAAGTCTATTGTCCAAAAAAGTAAAGCTTGTGAAGGTGAACTTGAAGGCCGGGTATCAAGTGCTTTTACAGGATGGCAACAAACAAGAATATTAATTTATCATTTTATAAACCGATCCTTCTATGAACTGGTACCGCATGATTACATTGATGCTATTGACAGGAACAATATCCTTTCATTTATTTGGACAACCCTGCACTTCTTTTTCTGCATCGTCTTATATTATTCCTTATAAACTGGAAGTCGCTTTTACAAAAACGACCCATCTTGTTTTTCCTTCTTCCATCCATTCGATTGACCGGGGCAGTGAAGCTATACTGGTGGAGAAGGCCACCGGCGTGGAGAATATCCTTCGCGTGAAAGCAGCCGCACAGGCATTCGAAGAAACCAGTCTCAGTGTGATCACCCGGGATGGCCGGCTTTACTCTTTCCTGGTTAGCTATAACCCTCAGCCGCCTTACCTGAATGTAACGTTAGGCACCGGCACCGACCTGCCTGCACCCGAATTGAAAATCTTATCACAGCAAGTTCTTTTGCAACCAAGGACTTTTCATTCGGTGCATGACGAGTCAGCCGGCATGTCGCTCCTGTTAGAAGGATTTTACATACAAGGCGGCACCATGTTTTGCCGGCTACGAATTAAGAATGATTCAAACATTGATTACCGGATCGACCAGTTCCGGTTTTATATACGGGATCAAAAATTATCTAAACGAACCGCCAAACAAGAGATCGAGATTCCGCCTTCCTATATCCTGGGAGATAGTTCCGGCATAAAAGGCGGGACCACTGAAACGCTTGTTATCGCCGTGCCTCAATTTACGATCCCCGATGGTAAATACCTGGTTATTGAAATCATGGAACGTAATGGAGGCCGGCACCTGGCTTTAAAAGTAAAGAACAGGCATATTGGAAGAACAAGAAGTCTTTGAATTGCAGAAACAGGAAATATGAATAATGAGCATGTCATAGCAGACGAAGTATTGGATTTGATCGCTCTTGCAATTTCCAAAGGCGAGACCTGGATGGCTTATAATAACACACTCTATTTTTTGGACAAAGGGGATGTATGTTTTTTTAAAGATAAAGAAGCCGCTTTAGTATTTTCTGAATCTAACTATAGTGATCAAGATCGTTTTCAAATCATCCACATTCAATCTGTCGCAGATGTATACAGGCAACTGCCATACGGGGGTCGCCTTGAAAATGAAATCAGCAATCCTGATGCAAATGGATTGCATAATCATGAAGGAAATGCATTCACGGATTCCCTGATTGAACATATAGAACAACAACAAATTATAAACAACTTTAAAATGAATGTTATGAACGAACAGAATTTCCAGTATTTGAAAGACAATATCAAGTACATGGGGTTTGGTGAAAACCTCGGTGATGTTTTAGCGGGTCAGTTGCAACAGGGCAAGCCTGAATTCACCTTGTCAAATAAAATAGACATTAATAAAAAAGCATTTGAGGTGAGCCTGCATTTCCGGAAGCCGGAGAATTCGGACATGTATTTTTTCAACAGCTATGACGCTTCGCTGACCAAAGCTAATGGAGAAAAGGTCGATCAAAGGTTTTATCTCAATAAGGGTAAAGGCATCACAGCGAAAGAAGCTTACAATCTCCTCGAAGGAAGAGCGGTGTTCAAAGAGATGAACACGAAGGAAGGCCAGGCGTATTCCGCATGGGTGCAACTTGATTTTCACAATAAGGATAAACACAACAATCATGTTGTAAAACAATTTCATGAGAATTACGGATTTGACCTGAAAGCAGCTGTTGGGAAATTCGCTCTTGCTGAATTAGCTGATCCTGAGAAAGAGAGGACTTTGCTGCAATCGCTGCAAAAGGGAAATATTCAATCGGTGTCCGTTGAAAAGGATGGTAACAGTTCCAAGGTTTTTATCGAGGCCAACCCCCAGTATAAAACCATTAATCTTTACGATGGTCAGATGAAACGCCTGCAAAAAGAGGAACTGAGCCAGTATCACTCCGTCCAACAGTCACCGGGGAAGGAGATGAAGACAGAGCAAAAAGAAGAACAGGCCCAGGATAAAAAAAAAGAAGTGAAGCAACAGGTGGGTAAGGAGCCGGGAAAACCTGTTAATAAGAATTCAAGGAAGAAAGGATTATCGGTTTGATCCGGCAGGCTGTCAAAAGGGGTTTTCACGCAAAGGTGAAAAAATGCAGAGAGCGCAACGATTATTTGCGCTGCTTTTGACAGCCTCTTTTTTTTCAATGAGAAACTGTGCTGTATGGGTGTCGAAGTGGTGACGAAAGAAGACCTGCAACAATTCAGGCTGGAACTTTTAAATGATCTCCGGCAATTACTGGAATCCAGGCCTCCTGCGATTGCTAAGCCGTGGCTTAAAAATGCCGAAGTGATGAAACTACTGAATGTCTCCGCTAATACCATCCAGCGACTGCGGATCGCGGGCAAGCTGCGTTCTAATAAAGTGGGTGGTACTCATTTTTACCGGTACGAAGATATTGAACAGTTACTCAACAGTTCAGCGGTTTAATGTTTATGGAAGTACTGCAATCCTTAACACGATTTTTTTTCGTCGCCCGTGAAGATCACCGGATCGGCCCGACGCATATCAGTGTGTACACGGCGTTACTGCATCTTTATGATTTGAATCATTTACAAAACCCGGTACCTATTACACGATCGCAGGTAATGACTGCCGCAAAGATCCGGGGGCTGGCGACCTACCATAAATGTATCCGGGACCTCGCCGCCTTTGACTATATCCGTTATTTGCCATCGGTTCATCCCGGCATCCGCAGCAGGGTCGTGTTGCTCAGTGTGTGATGACTGACCGAGGTGGCGAATGAACGGGCAATCATTTGTCATTAATAACGCTTATAAATAAACAGAATGTCCGTTTTTATGGGACGCTCTTTATTTCAGAAAAATATTGATGCAACAACGCCTGTTGGAGTTTTTCTGTTGCGAGGATTTGTCGGGCAAGATTTGATTTAAGCTGATTGCATTTTTCCAGGGAGACAATGGTTTTTTGAAAGCGGGTCCAGTTTGGCTGAAGATTAGGGGCAAACTCACGAATAATGTGACGTACATCTTCCAGGTTCATAAAAGGAATCACAGAACCACGGTGATACACTTTAAACTTACCTGATTAATGTAAGCCGTACGCCAACCAAAAGAAGAACTTGTATGACTTGTCATTTGGGCAAGTAGCAATAAATGAATTTGGCCACGATGTAAAGCCAGGCTTACCTGCATTGCAACCTTTGGAGAGGATGAAAAATGAATGCGGAGGAACAATTGCGCCAACCTGATAGCAACGAACCATCGGATACATCATAATAAAAAATTTTAAAGATGAACCCGGTTGCCAAATGATTTTAATTCCAAAAGAGAGAAAGAAAAAACCGGAAACCGGGAAAAAAGAAAAAGAGAAAGCGGATAACCAGCATGGGGTTGCCGGTGGCAGTATAAATGATGGCCTTTCGAAGGCACAATAGAAGTGTGGACATGAAACTGAGCCTGATGTATCCAAATGGAAAAGAAGTGTGCCGGGTTTGTGTTTATGCTGCGCAGCGCAGGGCTTGTGCCCATGTTAACTTTGCTGCGCACTTTTGATTGGGAATAAGACTTTCTTCCTTTGATTAATTGCCAATGATGTCAGCTATTGAATAAACTTTTGCCTTTTCAATTCAAGAACGATAGCGGACAGCCAGTCTTATCCATTTGAAAAATCTTAAAAATCAACGGAGGGCGTTCGGGGTTTTGTTTTTTTTGTTTTTGCGATTGGAGGAGCTATCGCCGGCTGTAATTAATTGTAGGGTGATGTATGCAGCCAATTGTTGGCTGCATGGAGAAAATGGGTTGAACATTGAATAGTTTTTTCTCCTCAATTTGATGCCGGCCGCAAAACAATGTTTCATCAATGAAAAGATTGATTGTGCGGCCGGGTGGGTGGTGTCGGCAGTGATTGACCGGGAAGCTGGTGGTGGCAAAGCTCACCGCTGCGACCGGGCAATGTCTGCCGGGAGTGGCAATTGAAAATGATCGCTGATGGCCGAAAGGTGACCTGCGGAAGAGCGAGGCTCCCGAAAGCTTTCGGGATGCCGAAGCCTCTGAGCAAGGTGTCCTGGAGGCATTCAATCCTTCACTCAGAATGACAAAATTATTGATGCCGAAGTCGACTGAAATATGGCTTAGCGGAGTTTACGGTGCTATGCTTGTTATGGAAGCCGCCGGAGGGTTGTCTGATTAAATGTTCACTGAATGATCATTTAAATTGGGCCTGACAAATAATGAGTATTCAGCCATTGCACAGGATGAAACAACTAAGCTAATTTTGTTGCTTATCTCCAGGCTGCTTCTTAGTCAAAAGCTTTCAAAAATACACCCGATCGGGTATAATGTTTGAAGTTGTATTAAATTTTATACCCGAAAGGGTATAAAATCAACTTTTTTTGTATATTTATACCCGAAAGGGTATAAGTATGGCAATGGACTCCAATAATTACATCTCCAATTTTGTAAAGTTCAATAGAAATAAACTCCGCATGACCCAAGAGGAACTTGCGGAAAAAGCTGGCGTCGGATTGCGTTTTATCCGGGAACTGGAACAAGGAAAAGAGACCTTGCGAATGGACAAAGTGAACCAGGTTTTAGCCTTATTCGGTCATCACATGGTACCCGGCACCGGAAGGGTTACGGACCCTTATCAAATATTGATGAATCATTTCAACCGGAACGTGCAAATTTTTTTAAAAAATAAAACGGTATTGTTCGGATTTATTATTGATTCGATCAATGAAAATAACGAGATCAGGGCCTGGAAATTTGTCTCCAATAACAATGCTGTAGAATATCAAAAAACAAAAGAAGAAAAACTTGTGCAGCTCATTGAGCATGCGAACATCGAAAAAGTAGAAAACATTTAATCTTATGCGACGCTCGGGCAAAGTATTATTTAAAGATAAAGAAGCCGGCATTGTTTGGCAGGACGATGATGGGTATGGTTTTGCCTATAATCAGGAATATTTGCAATTGAAAGATGCGACCCCTGTAAGTCTTACTTTACCATTACGCTTGGAGTCTTACCGGAGTAATACTATGATTCCTTTTTTTGACGGGCTTATTCCCGAAGGGTGGTTGCTGGATATAACGGTAAAAAATTGGAAGCTAAATCCCAATGACAGAATGGAGATTCTCTTAGTAGCTTGTAAAGATTGTATTGGGGCTGTAAGCATAGAGCCAATAGAAAGTAAAGAAGAGGAATAATGGAGAAACAACGTTGTTTATATTGTTATCAGCCTTTGTCGGATGATGGTACAGACTTCCACCCGATGTGCAGCAAAAAAATCTTTGGTACAGAGGCCGTCCCTGTTTTAGCATATGACAATGAACAGATGCAGGAACTGGCGAAGGAAATTGTTATTAAAAGTGTTGCCGTAACGGGGGTGCAACCCAAACTTTCGTTGACACTCGAAAAAACACCCGGCGATCCCAGGAAATCGAGATTTACTATCGTTGGATTGTGGGGAGATTTTATTCTCAAGCCCCCTACAGAAGAGTTTCCTCACTTGCCGGAGAATGAAGACCTGACTATGCACCTGGCAGAATTGTTTAATATACCAACCGCTGCTCATAGTTTAATACGATTGCGCTCCGGAGAGTTGGCTTATATCACTAAACGATTTGACAGGATCAACGGGCAAAAGCTTGCAATAGAAGATATGTGTCAATTGACAGAAACACTTACCATTGATAAATACAGGAGCTCGCTGGAGAAAGTAGGAAAATGTATCGGGAAATATTCGACAAGACCGGGATTGGATGCCATTACATTTTTTGAAATAACCCTGTTTTGTTTTTTAACCGGTAATGCTGATATGCATTTAAAAAATTTTTCTTTGCTCACTACAAAAGATAATGAAATCGTATTGGCCCCGGGTTATGATATGCTGTGTACCAGAATCGCCATGCCCGATGATAAAGAGGAAATCGCACTCACGCTCAATGCCAAAAAAAGAAAATTGAAAAGAAGCGATTTTGACAGCCTGGCCAGGAGCCTGAACATACCCGAAAGAGCTGTTGAGAATAGTTATAAAAAATTCGGCGCTAAATTGAGTGAAGCAAACAGGTGGATCGATATTTCCTTTCTTCCTCAACAACTGAAAGCTGCATATAAAGATGTTGTGGTGGAAAATCGTGAGAAGATGAGATTGTAATTAAAATAGAACTGATAAAAAGACTCAGATCTTGTATTTAACCAGGTGGAATTTTCCCTTGCTCTTTTGAGATCAAAATCGTCCGGCACACTATCAGGAATATATTCCCAATGCGTCATCTTTATTTCAACGTCTTTGCCACCAGATAAGGGTTTAATAACAGGCCAGTCCCGGTAATCAAACCCATTTCGGGCAGGTATGTTCAACCGGAGATTTTTAAGTTCTTTTTCAATGGCCATCAGCCGGATAAACTGCGCCCGGCTAACCCTACAGCCGTTATAGGTACACATAGGTCGTCATTTACCTGGATGGAAATTAATAAAAAAAGTCACGGGACGACAATGGTTTAACGGGCTCTTTAAAAAAAGATAGCTATGTTGAAATTAGTTGTACTGCACCTGCTTTTATCATGGATCATTGCCGGGTTTTAGTCTATTCACAGGATGTGTATATTTGTTTGTAACAATAGTTTTTTCACAAACCGACGTTGGCCGCGAGCAATCAAGTTCGAGATCACAATAGATATATTCAATGGCTACAAAAGGTCAAGTACTAGATATGACACCAGTTGGCATGAAGTTTACTGTCTTGCAGTCTGGTTTTGATACTCAGTGAAAGTCGTTAGATCTACACTGGGAGTTATTGCACGGCTGTAACATGAAGGATCCTTTGGTTCATATTCACCCCCATGCTATTGAAACCTATGAAGTTCTGGAAGGCGAAATGGAGTTCTTCGTTCAAGACAAATGGCTAATAGCAAAGCAGGGAGATAAACTTACCGTTCCAAAAGGCGTTACACATACGTTTAGAAATCCGACCCAAAAATCGGTGACTGTTTTCAATACCCATCAGCCTGCCTTACGAATGGAAAACTATTTTGAAGATGTTTGCAAAGTTTTGGATAAACTGACAGCGGACAGAAACAGGAACTTTCAAATGAATTTCAAAGCGATGTTATATATGAGCGTTCTGATGAATAATTACCGGGAAGAAATTATTGCCAAAAGTCCTCCCGACGCTGTTATAAAAATTGTGGGATTGATAGCTAAGCTGGCTGGAATAAATTACTAATTCTAAAAATTGCTACCCATTACAAAATTTAAATAACTACCTGCCTTTGCCTGCCGCCAGCATCGGCCGCCGGGTAATAAAAATGAATTTATGGTGCGGCCCGGCCGGAAGAGTTTTTAAATTTGACGTCCGGCAGCAAGCCGTGAAACGTTAGCGGACTTTCAAAATCATGTTCATGAGAAGGAGAAATATTCTTTTGCTCTTCTTGCTGTTTTTAGTTTGTTCTGCACATGCTCAGAAAAGAACTTTTAATTTTCGTATAAGAACGATTACTGCCGGAGTGACCCTGAAAAATCTTTCCGACACGTTGACTATAATCAGAGCAGCTAATTTTTTAAAACAAGCACAGAAAGAATTTAGGGACGCAGGTTATGAAGTGCAAACGTTGCGCATTGCCACTTCTAATTTATATTCCTGGTTAAACGGTTATAGCCTGATTGAAGCACTACCGTTTCTAAAAGCACTTGATGATATTGTAACAAGAAACGGTATTTCAGTTTTATCCATTGGACAACTTCTTTCTCCTCAAGAATACCAGGATGATATCGGCGATTGGGCAACACTGCTTTGCAAAAACACGAAAGCAATCAGTTTCAATATTTCTATTTCCTCGCACCAGCAAGGCATCCATAACAACTCCATCAAAGCTGCTGCTAATATCATCACGTCTCTTTCGAAAGTCAGCAACGGAGAAGCTAATTTCCGGTTCGCTGCCCTCGCTAACTGCCCGGCTAACATTCCTTTTTTCCCTGCAGCATTTCATGAAGGCGTCAATAGTTTTGGTATCGGACTTGAAACTCCTAATCTTTTGACCGAAGCATTTAATAACTCAAATCTCTCTACTGCCAAACAAACCGTGAAAACCGTTCTTGAAGAGAATTTAAAACCTGTCGAAAAACTAGCAGAAAAAATTTCGAGTAATACCAAATGGAAATACGACGGGATCGATGCTTCACCGGCACCGGGATTGGATGCCAGCATCGGGCAAGCGATTGAAACATATACGAAGCAACCGTTTGGCAGTCCTTCTACATTGGGAGCATGTGCTTTAATCACAGATGTTTTAAAAAGTCTCGATATAAAAAAGTGCGGTTACTCCGGTTTGATGCTTCCCGTAGTTGAAGACAGAGTCCTGGCTCAAAGAGCAGCAGAACAACGATACACAGTGCAGGAATTACTGTTGTATTCATCCGTATCCGGTACCGGACTGGACGTAGTGCCCATACCCGGGGACACGCCAAGAGCGGTCATTGAAGGAGTACTGACTGATGTTGCAGCTCTTTCTTTAAAATATATGGCAAAAGCTCTCTCTGTAAGATTATTCCCCATACCTAATAAGAAGGCAGGTGAGAAAGTAACATTTGATAACCCCTACCTGACCGGTACTTTGGTAATGAAAGTTGATTGAAGTAAAACGTCTGCTGACAGCAGGCGGGCGAGCCGATAGGCGATCCCGAACTGTTGTTGCTTTAATCCTTTTTTATTCAGTCACCGGAGTTGTTGCAAAACGTTTAGATGTTTTATGTCAGGCAAGAATTTTGTGTCTGTTACAAACATTTCACAAATTAAAACATTACAAAGTGCCAAATATTCGTCACGAATTACTAATTGGGGTCCCGGCTGAAAAACTTTATAGTGCCCTCACCAGCCAGGAAGGGTTATCGGCATGGTGGACTCCCGACACAAAGGCAAAATCAAAGCTTAATAATGTTTTACGTTTTGCTTTTGGCCCGGAATACTTCAAAGAAATGAAAATCGCTGAACTAAAACCTTCCGGGCTGGTGAAATGGATTTGTATTTCAGGCGCCGACGAGTGGATAGGGACTACCATTTCTTTTGAGCTTCAACCCGGTGATAAAGAAACCCTGTTGAAATCCCATCCTGAAGCGAAAGATCAGCTACAACAGCAAAGGGAAAGTGATAACATGACCCTATTAATTTTTCATCACGATGGTTGGAAAGAATATACACCGATGTTCGCTGAATGCAACTATACCTGGGGCAGTTCCTAAGAAGCCTGAAGCTATTGTGTGAAACCGGCAAGGGACGGCCATGGCCCCATCAACATCGGACAGAATCATGAAAGCTATTGCTAATGCTGCTTATGGGTTAAATAAGATTCGAACCTTGATTTCAGCAATTTGATATATTGCTTTATTCTCTTCACTTCCTCAGGGGACACCCCGGCGGAAAAATTCCTATTAGCGCTCATCACGCGTACAAGTACCCAATCGCGAGTACTATTCCGTCATCAAAATTCTACAAGAAGGTTATTGAAATAATGACCCCGAATTGAGTCCGTGTTCTATTTTTTTCGGGGATAAGCTGTGTTTTCTTTGTATGGCAATCAGCAATCCAAATCCATGAAAAGGTTTTTAATCCGTACCCCATTTTATAAACCTTAAAAAACAATTGCCATGGAAAATTCTACCTGTATCCACGATGTAGCTGACCGTTTAGTTACTTCTTTTTTACCGGAAGCTGTCAGTAATCAAAATTTTTTTATTAATGACATCCCGGAAACTTTACAGTTTCACGAGGATTCGCAGGTTGCCGTATCGGTATTAGGAGGTTTGTTGGGTGCTATTGCCCGATATGCCAGGAATAGTTGCATTCGACTTTCAGCTAAGTTATATGGCAATATCGTTTTGATACATGTAAAAAATTCTAACGGTTTTAACGGCCATATTATCCAGGGACACCTGCAGCAGTTACAACTGTTGGCCGGAAAGACAAAAGGGGCGGTGGGTTTCACGAGTCATCAAAACATCCTAACCTCGGTGACGTTTGGGTTTTACCAATAAAACTTATTAGGCAAAGTGAACTTTTAACAGTGGTTAAGGCCTATTAGCATACGGCAGCCGTGCGAAGACGTTTTGTCCCGAAACGACGAAGCCGGCGCCGTTGCTTTACCAGTTTCCTTTCTATGTAAACCTTTTTTCAATTTTCTAAATCGCAAACATGAATTTAATCTTTGGAATCAAAGGCATTACCTTACCTAACGGTTCTTTTATTCAGTACAGCTTTCTTACCACCCTGTTGCTTCGAATGCAATAATTATCATTTGAGTCCTTTTGAAAACAGGCTGCTTGATGCTTATGGAAAGAGCTTCGATGAGTTCATTAAATTAGACAAGTAGACACTTATCTTTTGGCTTGGAAAAATTTACTTGGGTTTAATGTACCGTCAACTATTCGTTCAAGCCGACAGGAAAGAGCCTGTTTTAGGGACTATTACTAATCCTTAGTATATAATAGAATTCTTTTCGCATTTTCCACATCTCCAAGGAATTCGGGGAAAACTTACATTCAAGGATTATTTCCCGGCTTCAATTTATTGCTTCAAGACTCAAAAGCCTCAAGACGTACAGTTACAATGGGATTTAATAGACAGCCATAACAAGTTTTTCATTGCTATACGTATGGGTGAGATTGGCATAATATCGTTGCTTCAGGATTGCGAAGCTACATTACAAATGATGCGTTAGACCAACACCGAGTACTACCCGCTTCACACTTGACAGTTTCCCTTGAGTTCACCGGCTGCAAGAGTGCGGGCCAGTTTTAACGCATCTACTTTATCGGTTTTCCTTTTTCTCTCTTTATCGCTGGTAGAAACATCAGCGGCATGCACTACTATGCAGTCCATACCGGCTGTCGTTAACTTGCGCTGCAAATTAAAACCCCAGGCACAACTCTCATACACACATTTAAATTCCGCTCCCGGATAATGACTATGCAAATGTTTAATCAATAAATCACCATCGGCAGACATGCGATGATTTCCCAAACAAATGCCATTATGTACTTTAGCTACCTGGTAATCTTTCTGATGAACATCTATTCCCACATAAACGAGTTTACCTGAAAAATCAATAATCATTTTATCTTTGATTCGGGTTTCGGATGTGGCTGAAGCTTGCTGTTTCATAATTTTAAATTTTGAGTTAATAATCAGCAAAATTCTTCCTTGCAGCCGATTTTCGGACTGCTGCCGCTCCGAAACCTTTTACATAAAGACTCATCGATATATCGCTACTCAGCGACATATCCAACTGACCAATAAAGCCCAGCTATAGAATATATACTCAGCTTTGTTATCTTTACTCAGCAACAGATCGGGCAGACGTAACACGGAATATCGCCACATCGCCAAGCCCTGACGTTAGCAGCCACTTTATGAGACCCCTCCTAATTGCGATAATTATTATAATCAGTATTTCTTGTAGACAAACCGAGAAAAAGCAAAAAGTAATTTTACCACCTGACTTCGACAAAGAGTTTTCACTTGATACTTCTGTTAAGTTTCAAAACGTGAGGCATGTAGCATATGGATACAGTTTGTCCTACCCGCTATCGTTTGTTGAAGTTCAAGATACAGTTGGACAAGTAGACAGTTTGATACTTTATTCCAAAGACCGATTTGCAAAAATTAAGTTCTTTGTGGAAGGTGACATACGAAAGAGTAAGGATCAAAAAGACGAAAGCGAGAAAAACTTTTTCAGTCAATATTTTGATAGTTTGACTAACAGCAAACATAGCCTTACAAGAGATGCGAAAGTTAGCAAGTCTTCGTACACGTTTAAAAGCTATGAATACGGAAACCCTGCGAAATTTACATTGCTTGGAGAAAAAGAAACATCCGAATTTATAATGCAAACTGAGTTATCCGAAGTTCCGATAAGTGGTGACTTAACATTGAAGAGTTTTGTGATGCAGTACCCAAAGACTGAGAAAAGTTATTTCAGACCAATTGCCTTGGAGATTGCAAAAACGTTTGGACAATAAAAGCGGCTGCTAACAGGGTTTTGCTGCAATAGGTGCTAACGAATATGTTTTCATCTCATTATCTTTAATCATCAACAAAATGGAAGTGAAGCTGCAGTTTTTCAAATGCACCTACTGACAGCAACACCTAATCGGTTGTGCGTCACCTTAAAGAGAATATGCGTACAGAAGAACAATGCAAACCGAGTGAAAGATTTTTATTCGCAGACGAATATATTTCAGATAAAGCTATTGCAATTTGGAAATCTGAATGTGTTAAACGTTGCAAAAACAAAGAAAAGAGTGACGCTTACTACAAATACATTAATTGGAAGAGGCAAGCAAATGAGATTGCCGTTTTCACACTCTATGCTTATGCTGACTTTAGTATCCCAAAAAAATTTAACACTATATTTCACTTAGACAACCCGAAAATTTATTTAGAGGTCGACTATGAATTGACGCAGAGCATTCATGAGGCTTGGTTCCCTTTAAACTCAGTTGATGACGGGCACAAGCACCTTTGCATCTTCAGATTTGAAAAGACAGTTCCTGACATTTTTGGCACTCTTCACAAAGAGGAAGAACATTTTTCAACGACACCTAAAGGACAAAAACTATTAGGATTTTGCAATTCAAATAACTTTGAGGCAATAGCAATCAGAATAGAGAAAGCAATTCAATTAAAAAAAACTTATGGCGACAAGTGGTGGGAACATGATGCCGAATAAAGGCGAACGCCCAACAAGGCGAAACATCCTGCGTTATACACCTGATTTTTTGATCCGGCACAAAATTTCAAAGCAAGCTTTTCTAGTCGAGATCAAACCGTGTGCTTTTGATGATTATGAACAGCTGATACTTCGCAGGGAAGTTGCCGAAAATTATATTCGCTGGAAGAAATACGACTGGTCATTTAAAGTTGTGTTCGGTGACGAAATAAAGTTAAGAGGAGACGCACAAGCAAAATTTGTGCAGTGCTGCAAACTAATGCCGGGGTCTGATCGTAAGTTACGTTTTCAACAATTAAACCAGGTGTTTGATGGCAGGTTGGCTTCATTGACTGGAGGAGCGCTTTCCAATCACCGTATTCAGTTTGTGTTGTTCGGTGGTTAGGACAAAAACCCTGATAGATCAGCCAAAGTATTTAATTGTAAAATACTTTCAAAACGTACCTCTCTGTTGTCTTGTAGAATTAAAATAAGTTCCACGGGCAGTTGATTAAAAATGGGATCAGCCCAATCAGTCAACGTTACAGGCTGACATGGAGCTTTTGACTAGCTCTATTTGAATTCTTAGCTGGCAAATGGAGTTTTGTCACTGACAAAATGGAGATTATGGAAAGGCTGGGGATGTTACACCTATATAGAAAAGGATTCTGCCGTACAAGTTGTAAATTTAATTCCACCAGGAACGCACTGACGAATAGTTTGCATCACTTCATATTCTTTTCTTATCTACTGATAACAGTTGCCATATAAAAGAGTCGGTACTTTTATAAAAAGACAATTTTATTTTAATCACATACCTATTGAGTTCGTTTTGTAAGTTATCCGACTATTCCACCTCTCAGCACAAGAACGGGCAATTACAATAGCATTGACTTATCCGGTATTTGCTATCGAATAATCATTATTCAGGAAGCTTGGTGAAGCTGATCGATTTAAATCAGTCCGACTTAATTTTTCAACCTCATCCAGCCAACGTGTCCCGATATGTTAAAGAGCCAGGAAATATCAGTGATGAAAGCTGTTGCCCTTTGTTTTAAACCTTATTTAAAACCGGAGGAAGCTATGATTTATTGCAACCTGGGAAGAACACAGCTTAGTAAAAAATGTGATGAGTCCGGAGTTTATAAAAACAACAGCGGATATTTCAAAAGGGATGATTTGGATAGAATGATGTCGGGTGTTTCGTCTGAAACAGAAGAAAAAATAAAACAGGTTAAATAAATGCACGATATTGATACTTTTCCCGCATCAAGCGACAAAAGTCTAATGTTTCATGGCTATAAAATAGCGGTAGCTATGTCACTACCAGGTTCAGGAAATCAGGTATAAACTCCGGCGCCGGCAGATAACTAATAGAAGCTGATTGATCTTTTGGCCGATGCCTTTTATATGTTTTCTTTACCTGCTCAGTAGATGAATGGCCCAATAAATAAGCAACTGTTGCATCATCCACGTTCTTATCCTGCAGTAATATCGAAAAACTCAACCTTGCACATGACCAGGTAATATGCTTATGTATCTTCGCAGTTTCCATCCATTGATTCAATACCTTATTGGCACCATTTGCCGTCGGGAGATAGAATACCTTGTTTTCGCCCCTATTGTCCTTTCGTGTTTCCAATATCTTTTGGGCAACGGGGTGCAACGTCAAGGTTACCGGTTTTCCAGTCTTCGCCTGGATGATTCTTGTTGTCAGGATGTTTACCTTTATATCTTTCCATTGGAGTTTCTTGACATCTACCCATCGTAACCCTGTATAGCAACAAAAGATAAATGCATCTTTTACTTGTTCATTCAGGCAAGGGGTACTTAACAGCGTAATATATTCTTCGCTTTCCAGGTTTTCTTTCAGTCTTACACTTGGTTTGCATTTGGAAAATATCTTTTCAGTAGGGTTAATTCTGAAATAGCCATCCTTCTGCGCAGCATTCACTACCCATTTAAATCTGGCATAATAACCGGCAGGAGTTTCACCGGTGAAATTATCCAATAAGTATTGACGGAATCGCTTGCAAAAGTTTTCAGTGATGTCTAACGGGGAAATAAAATCATTTCTAACAAATACCTTAAAATGTTTAAAGGCATTTTGTAAATGCCGGTTACCCTTCCGCTGATTTAGCTTAACGTATTCTTCAAAATAATCAATAAAATTCGCCTTGAATTTATGTGAAGGGATAAAACCGCTTCCCAGTGCCTGGTTCTCCAGAATGTAGTGGGATCTTTTTGTTTCTAAAAGCAGTAGGGCTTCCTTGTTGTGGTTCTTTTCAATTTGATTTTTTGGTTTAGTATAGGTAAAAACTCCTGTTGTTGGGCGTTGACCTTTTTTTCTTCCAAGGTCATAATAAAAGTATATTTTATCTCCTTTAGTATTAGTTCTCTTCACGAAATTCATAGCGCTACGGATTTAATGGTGATGAAATTTGAACACAATGAATATGCCATCACGGGCACATAATAACGGGATAAAAGAGCAACAATGTTATTTTTTATGATTGGGTGAAAAAGCGAAAAGAAACGGTAAATCATTAGTCGAAATTTTTTTTTATCAAAGCAAAGAATAATGTAGTTGCGGTCATTTTGAAGGAGTGAAGAAACGGTAGGTATTAATGCAAATTCGTGTGTCAAATCGTGTGTCATTTTGTGTGTCAAATGATGGATTTCATGTGTCGGACTAAATTTTTTTTCAGCGGGAAAATTTCGGTTGGAATCCGGTTTGAATACAACGATTTCGTGTGTCATGGGAATGTGTCGTTTTTGTGTCAAAAAAAATGGTAGAAAGCGTAGAAATGCGTGAAAAACTGACACACGACAAAATTAAAAAGCTTTGTAAATCAATCATTTACAAAGCTTTCGAGTGCCCGGGACTGGATTCGAACCAGCACATCCTTGCGAACGCTGCCACCTGAAGACAGTGCGTCTACCAATTTCGCCACCCGGGCTTTTAAAAGTTGCAGAGGCTAAAAAGTTTAAAAGTTCCAAAGGTTATCGTCAAAAAATAAACCTTTTAAACTTGTTGAACCATTGAACTTCTGAACCTTTCAATCGGGCTGCAAATATAATTGATCATCCGGTTGTAAAAATCAAATCAGCGGTCTAATTTTTTGATTTCAACGCCAGCAACAAAACACCGGTTAATACCATTGCCGTTCCCAGCAGCTGCAGGGTGAAAATTTCTTCGCCTAAAATGTAGTGAGCCTGCAAAATCGTGGAAACAGGCCCGATGCTGGAAATGATAGCCACCTTATTGGAACCGATCTTCTTTAAAGCAGCAGACAGCATAAATGTAGGTATTACCGTGGCCACAATAGCCAGCAAGATCCCATATCCCCAAAGGTCAACACTGGCTGCAAAGGCGTGATAGTCGCCCCGGACAAGGTAATGGACAAACACGCCTGCTGTAGAAGAGAGCAGGGCATAGGTAGTGAATTTGTTGGCGCCGATTGCCGGAACCATGCGGCCACTGCCAACGATATAAATAGCATAGGTAATGGAGCAAAGAAAAATCAGCACGGTTCCCAACAGAAAATTGGGATTGGAAGTTTCAAGCCCCAGTTCGCCATAATAGGCCAGGCCGATGCCCAGGTAGGTGAGCAGTAGCGCTATCATTTCATTTTGCCTGATCGCTTGTTTAAAAACAAACGCATTAATTAAAACAGCAAAAGATGGGTAAAGAAATAGTATCAGCCTTTCCAGGCCGGCCGAAATGTATTGCAATCCTACAAAGTCAAACAAGCTGCTCAGGTAATAACCAAATAGCCCCAAAGCGATGGTAACGAGCCATTGTCTTGCTGTCAGTTTAGTACCCGGGTTTTTCTTCCGGATAATAATCGCCGCTCCAATATAAAAAGGAAGAGAAAAAAGCATTCTGATCATCAACAATGTCAGCGCATCCACCTGCTCATCGGCAAAAGCTTTTTTTACGATTATCGCTTTGGTGGAGAAGAGGACAGCGCCAATAAATGCGATCAAAAATCCGGTAAGTGCCAGCGAAGGTTTAGTTAAATTCTTTTTCATGAAAAGCCCCGCCGCAGCGGGGCATATACTTAAACAGAAACATTAAAATCTCTCAGCGCATCATTCAGGCTGGTCTTTAAATCCGTGCTGGGCTTGCGCTGGCCGATGATCAGGGCACAGCCAACACCATATTCACCCGCCGGAAATTTTTTGGTATAGCTACCGGGTATCACCACGCTGCGGGCAGGGACGCGGCCCTTCATTTCTTTCGGTTCCACACCGCTTACATCAATGATCTTGGTGGATTGGGTCAACACTACGTTGGCGCCTAATACTGCTTCTTTTTCTACCACCACGCCCTCAACCACGATACAGCGGCTGCCAATAAAACAGCCATCTTCAATAATAACCGGCGATGCCTGCAGGGGTTCCAACACGCCACCAATACCAACACCACCACTCAGGTGTACGCCTTTCCCAATCTGTGCACAACTGCCTACGGTTGCCCAGGTGTCTACCATAGTTCCTTCGTCCACATAAGCTCCGATATTGACATAAGAAGGCATCAGCACTACATTTTTGGCGAGATAAGCTCCATACCTGGCGACAGCATGTGGCACAGCCCGGACCCCCAAATCTTTGTAATTTTTCTTCAACAACATTTTATCATAAAATTCAAATGGCTCTACCTGCCAGGTTTGCATTTGTTGTATGCCAAAATACATTAATATGGATTGCTTTACCCATTCGTTCACCACCCAACCGTCGGCACCGGGTGATGCCACCCGCAATCTTCCTTTATCCACTTCTTCTATCACTGATCTTACGGCTTCATTGTACTTGTTATCTTTCAAAAGTTCCCTGTTGCTCCAGGCTTCCAGTATTAATTCCTTCATTATTTTTTCAATTTTGCTGCGAAAATAAGTTAATCCCACCTTCGGCAGGACAAGTTGTGAACATTTGCGAACGGCTGAATGTGCGGATGACAGGATTAATTCGCAAATTTGCACTTCGTCAAAATTTCAGACTGAATGAATATAGGGTTTGATGCAAAAAGGGCTTATCACAATACAACAGGATTGGGTCATTATAGCCGTACCCTGATAAAATTGCTGGCGGATTACTACCCGGAACATGAGTACTATTTGTTTAATCCCAAGAGATCAAACCGTTTCAGCTTCAATGGTCACAGTAATATTCATGAGGTATTGCCAACAAGTTTTCCTCACACGTTTATCAGGGCAGCCTGGCGCAGCACCTGGATAAAGAAGGACCTTTTGCGAACGGGTATCGATGTATTTCATGGCCTGAGTCATGAAATACCCATTGGAATAAGAAAAACAGGTATTAAATCTGTCGTCACTATTCATGACCTGATACCCGAGAGAAATCCCGAACAGTACCACCCGATGGATGTAAAGATTTACCGGAAAAAATTTCGCTATGCCTGTGAACAAGCTGATAAGATTATTGCCATCAGTGACCAGACAAGACAGGACATCATCCAGTTTTATAAAATACCGGAAGAAAAAATTGAAATATGCTACCAGAGTTGTTCACCGGTCTTTAGTGTGATGGTCAGCGATGAAGAAAAGCAACGAGTTGCAAAAAAATATGACCTGCCACCTCAGTTCTTCCTGTCAGTAGGATCAATCGTGGAAAGGAAAAATTTATTGAATGTTTGTAAAGCCTTTTACCTGCTGCGTAATGACTTCGACATTCCTCTGGTTGTAATCGGTGATGGCGGCAAGTATAAACAGCAGGTGCAGGATTTTATTTTGCAGCATAATCTCGAAAAGAAGATTATTTTCTTATCAGATAATAAGGATAAGAAAAGCGATCCGTCCTTCTTGTCCACACCTGACCTGGCGGTGATTTACCAATTGGCAATCGCCATGATTTATCCATCGTTTTTTGAAGGGTTTGGAGCACCGGTACTGGAAGCGCTGTGGAGCCGTTTACCGGTTATTACTTCCAATGTTTCCTGCCTGCCGGAAGTAGGAGGACCGGGTGCATACTATGTGGATCCTAACAGCGCTGAAGAAATTGCAGAAGGAATGAAGCAAATTTATTCCGATCCGCTGCTGGTCAAACAAATGCAGGAGAAAGGGATAGAACACACAAAAAAGTTTGCGCCCGATGTGTATGCCGCATCGGTAATGAATGTATATAAAAGTTTAGTGGCTTCCTCCAGGTAAACCGGGTATCATAGTTAATTTACAGTATTGGATTTCGAAAAAGATATAGAGCAATGTTTAACGGTGTTGAAAAACGGCGGAACGATTTTGTATCCGACGGATACCGTGTGGGGTATTGGCTGTGATGCCACCAATGCTGCGGCGGTGGAGAAAATTTATCAAATAAAAAAGCGGCCGGATTCAAAAGCCATGATTGTGCTGGTGGCTGATGAAAGAGAAGTATTGAAGCATGTAGCCAGTGTGGACCTGCAGGTGTTCGATTATTTGCAAAAAAATAAAAAGCCCACTACCGTAATTTATGAACATGCCATTGGACTTGCTGATAATTTATTGGCAAAGGACGGAAGCATTGGCATTCGCATCTGTAACGAGGCTTTTTGCAGGCACCTCATCAAACGTTTCCGCAAACCTATCGTTTCAACTTCTGCTAATATCTCCGGAGATGCGACACCAAAATTCTTTGCAGCGATCAATGACGAAATAAAAAAAATGGTTGATTATGTAGTGAGTTACCGGCAAAATGATCAAACCATCGCCAATCCTTCATCGGTTATTAAATGGAATAATGGAACTATCTCAGTAATCAGGCCCTAGTAATTCGTTAACAGGTGATAGTTGACAGTAAATGGTCCCCTCTTGTAGTCTTGTATCTTGTCTCTTGTTCCAATTATCTTTGCACCACTCATGGAAATCAATTGCACAGAAAGAGAATTAATGATCCTGAAAAAGATTGCCCGTGCCGCTGAGCAAATGCAGGTAGAGTGCTATCTCATTGGGGGATTTGTAAGGGATAAAATTTTGGAACGACCAACAAAAGATGCGGATATTGTTTGTGTTGGTGATGGGATTGAATTGGCCGAAGCTGTGGCGAATCATTTTAACCCGGTTCCCCAGGTAAATTTTTTTAAGAATTTTGGTACGGCGCATATCCGGCTGGAAGATGGATTTGATATCGAGTTTGTCGGTGCAAGAAAAGAAAGTTACCGGTTCGATTCCCGGAAACCAACAGTGGCCCCAGGAACATTGGAGGACGATCAGAAACGAAGGGATTTTACCATCAACGCACTGGCAATAAGCCTGAATAAAACTGATTATGGCAAGTTGGTTGATCCGTTTAATGGACTAACTGACCTGGATAACAAGATCATCAAAACGCCGATGGAGCCGGCACAAACATTCAGTGATGATCCGCTTCGCATGATGCGGGCCATTCGTTTTGCATCGCAATTGAATTTTACAATAGAAAACGGTACCTGGCGGGGGATTGTGGATAATGCTGACCGGATCAGTATCATTTCACAGGAAAGAATAACTGATGAGATGAACAAAATTGTATTGTCACCCCAACCTTCTATTGGTTTTGATCTTTTGTATAAAAGTGGTTTATTGAAATTGATCTTTCCACAAATGGTAGAACTATCAGGAGCGGAATACAAGGACGGGCACGGCCACAAAGATAATTTTTATCATACGCTGCAGGTGCTTGATAATATTTCGGTCAACACCAATGATCTTTGGTTGCGATGGGCAGCCATCCTGCATGATATAGCAAAGCCCGTCACCAAACGATTTGAAGAAGGTCATGGCTGGACCTTTCACGGGCATGAAGTAGTAGGTGGAAGAATGGTGCCAAAAATATTTGCCAAGCTAAAGCTTCCGCTAAACGAAAAAATGCGTTTTGTCAAAAAAATGGTAGAGCTTCATTTGCGGCCTATTAGTTTAACCAAAGAAAATATCACTGACTCTGCTATCAGGCGTTTGTTGTTTGATGCCGGTGAAGATTTTGATGCACTGATGCTGCTTTGTGATGCGGACATTACATCCAAGAATAAACAAAAAGTAAAACGCTACCAGGAAAACTTTCAACTGGTCCGATTACGTTGCAAAGAGGTGGAGGAAAAAGACCAGGTGCGTAACTGGCAACCACCGATTAGTGGTGAAGAAATAATGGAAATGTTTGATCTGCCTCCTTCAAGACCGGTCGGAGTTCTGAAAAATGCATTAAAAGATGCGATTCTGGATGGTATAATTCCTAATAGCTATGAGGCTGCTTATGAATACCTCATTGAAAAAGCAAAGGAAATGGATTTGAAAATAAAGAAATCGTAAATTCGCATTATGGCTATTTTGAAATTCAGAATCTATTTCGAGGAAGATGAAAGCATCTACCGTGATGTGGCGATCCGGCATACGCAATCATTTTTTGATTTGCATGAAACTATCCTGAAAGCATATGAATTTGATAATAAACATAAGGCTACTTTTTTCCGGAGCAATGACCACTGGCAACGTGGCCGTGAAATAAGCCTCGAAAAATATGATAAGGAGTACAGGGCCGAACCTTTACTGATGCACGACACGACAATCGGTTCTGAAATAAAAGATCCCAATCAAAAATTTATCTACTGGTACGATTTTAATAAAAACTGGACTTTCCTGGTTGAATTGATCAATGTATCAAAAGAAGAAAGTTCCAAAATTAGTTATCCATCCACCGTCAGGGCTGAGGGCATTGCCCCCAGCCAGTATGGCACCAAAGGTTTGCTGGGCGAAAAATTTGCCGATGTGGAAGAGAAGTATGACCTGAGCCAGGGCGTTGATGGGTTTGGTGAGAAAGATGAAGATGGTGAAGATCTTGGAACAACAGCGGATGATGGTACAGCAGAAGAAGAAAGCGAAGAAGTGTAGTCTTGTTTTTATCAGTTTTTGCAAATAATAATGTTCAATGCTCAACACTCAATGCTCCTGAGTTTGTCGAAGGATATCCAACAACCGGGGTTAGCGGGTTCACTGAGATTGCTAATTGAACATTGAATATTGAACTTTTTTTGAAATCTCCCGACAAAACAGTCATTATTATCGCGGGACCGACAGCTGTCGGAAAAACCGCTATTGCCTTAGACGTAGCAAAGCATTTCCAGACAGAAATAGTTTCTGCTGATAGCCGGCAATGTTTCAAAGAAATGAATATTGGCGTTGCCCGGCCGTCGCGGGATGAACTGCAACAGGTAAAACATCATTTCATCGCATCACATAGTATCCACGAAGAAGTGACTGCTGCAACGTTCGAACAGTATGCATTGAAAAAAGTCGGTGAATTGTTTCAGCAACATGATATCGTGGTGATGACCGGCGGTACCGGTTTGTATATAAAAGCATTTTGCGAGGGGCTCGATCAAATTCCCGACATCCCAAAGCAAATAAGGGAAGAGATTATAGTAAATTATGACCAGTCGGGAATTGAGTGGTTGCAAAAAGAGATACAATCAAAGGACCCTGAATTTTACCAGGTGGGTGAAATACAAAATCCTCAAAGGATGATGCGGGCATTGGAAGTCATAGAGGCCACCGGTAAATCAATTCTGCATTTCCGGAAAGGTAAAAAGCAAATAAGAGACTTTTCGATAAAAAAAATTGCTCTTGAATTGCCGAAAGAAATACTTCGTCAACGGATTGATAAAAGAGTGGATCAAATGATGGATGCAGGTCTGTTGGATGAAGTAAAACAATTGCAACCGTTTAAACAGTTGAATGCGTTGCAGACGGTGGGCTATGCAGAGTTGTTTGATTATCTCGATGGTAAATTATCATTGAATAAAGCAATAGAACAAATAAAAATACATACCCGCCAATACGCCAAGCGGCAAATGACCTGGTTTAAAAAAGATCATACGATAGAATGGTATTCACCCCTTGATGCAGCAACTATCATCCGGGCAAGCCGTTAAAAGTCTTCGGCAGTTATATTTTATGATGGTGCAAACGTAGTAAGGACGGTTACGACAAACATAATTATAATAGAAATAATAGCTTTTCCATTCTCAAACCCGAAAGGGCTGATATTTCACCCTTCGGGGTCAAAGCGGAAGCCTAATCTGCCTTTTATGATATCAGCCCTCAGGCTTTAAGAATTCTAATGTGTTTGCGCTGATGTTTATGGAAGATGGGGAAAGTCCCAGTCCTTAAATGGTTACCTTTGTCCTCCTGATTAAATGCTGAATTAGCCGCTTAAGGAGACAAAACGTTTTATTACAATTGTGCAGCATGAAATTTTTTTCTACTTTATTAGTCTTTCATTTTTTTTCTTTAACCATACAGGCTCAGATAGACAGGGAACAGCAGCCCGGTACAGAATCATCCGCCATCAAAATAAATATTAGCAGGCTCTATGGAAAATTAATCGATAAGAACACCGGTAAGCCGATCAGCGCCGCCTCGGTACAACTTTTCATCGCAGATAAAGACAGTATAATCGCCGGTATGCTAAGTAAACCAAATGGTGATTTTGAGCTGTTGGATATTCCGCCTAATCAAGATCTTAAAATTGTTATTTCGGCGATAGGGTTTGAGCCTTATGAACAAGCAATTGAGGGTAACTCAGTGCGACAGGAAAGGGGAAATCCCGAAAGGGACCTCGGCAACATTGCAATGGAACCTAATATCCAGGTATTGGATGGCGTGACTATTGTGTCGAACAAACCTGTAATGGAATTGGCGGTGGACCGCAAAGTGTACAATGTGGCGAAAAGCCTTATAGCTACTGGTGGTACGGCGATCGACGTGATGAAAAATATTCCTTCATTAAAAGTAGATATCGACGGGAATGTGCAATTGCGTAATAGCTCACCGCAAATATTTGTTGATGGACGACCCACTATCTTAACGCTTGACCAGATACCCGCCGACAATATTGAAAAAGTAGAATTGGTGACTAACCCTTCCGCAAAGTTTGATGCCGCCAGTTCAGGTGGCATCATCAATATAGTGTTGAAAAAAAATAAACGAATCGGTTTGAATGGTATCGTTTCCGCATCAGTGGGTACACCAAAAATTCTTAATAGTAATCTTAATTTAAACCTGCGCCAGGGCAAGTTTAATTTTTTTGCTATCGGCGGTTATAATCAGTCGGGCGGAAAAGCAAGAGGAGAAACAAAGCGGCAGAACAAAACGGGTGGCGTCATCCAGGATTATTTTAACCAGGTTACTACCAATAATCGCCTGCGCCGGTTTCAATCACTTCGTTTTGGCGCTGATTATTTCATTGATAACCGGAACACTTTGTCCGTGACGCAGGATTTCGGAAAAGGACGCTTCAGGAACAGGGAAGAGCAGGAACAACAGTACCTTGATCAGAACGAAACCATGCAATACTTTGGAAATCGTTTTGCCAATGGGAGATCAACCTTCAGGCGGCGCAGCACAAGATTAGGCTATAAGCACAGTTTTCCGCAGGCAAGCCGGGAATTGACAGCGGACATCACCTACAACTATAGAAAAAATACCGAGAACTCGGATATCGATAACATCTTTTTAAATCCGGATGGCAGCACTTATAAGCCGGCATCAAAAGTTCGCAATGAAGGTAGCGGACGAAATGAGCAGTTCACTTTCCAGGCAGATTATATTCATCCTTTTAATGAAGAAACAAAATTGGAAACAGGTGTTCGCAATTTCCAAAATGAGTCACGCAGTTTTTATAATGCTTTTGCTGTTGATAATGGTCTTGAAACCAAACTTCCTTTGAGCAATAACTATAAGTACAGGGAAACAGTCAATGCTTTATATGCTACTTATTCGGGGAAGAAAAAGACTTTCTCTTACCAGTTTGGCTTCAGGGCGGAGGTTTCTACATTCACCGGCACCTTAATAGATAGTGCTTTCAAATTCGGCTACGAATATCCTGCTGATATAAAAAATATCTGGGACGCCATCTTTCCGAGTATGTTTTTGACGAAGCAGATAGGTGAAAACGATCAGCTGCAATTCAATTACTCAAGACGTATCAGGCGGCCAAATTTTTGGCAGATTAATCCCTTTATCGATATTAATGACCCCGTTAACCTGCGACAAGGTAATCCACAGTTGCGACCCGAGTTTATTAATTCCTTTGAATTCAATTATAGCAAGGACTATAAGAATGGAAATTTCCTGGCATCTGTTTATTTTAGAAATAATCCTGATGATATTACGCAGTACAGTGATACCATTACTGCGGCGCAATATGAGCAATTGCAAAAGGCAGGGATAGATCCCAATGCGATATTAAACACCTTTATCAATGCAGGCACTACCAACCGCTATGGCGCTGAGTTTGTATTGCAACACAAACAAGGTAAAAATTTTACAATAACGCCTTCCTTCGATTTACAATATCGTACAGTAAGGGCAAATGTAAAAGGACCCGACCTGAGCAATAATGGCTTTAGCTGGGAAGCTCAACTTACAACCGATTATAAAATTGAAACGAATACTAAATCTGTCTTCAATAATCTCGGATTCCAGTTGATGGGAGAATATGAGTCAGCCGAAGTAATACCACAGGGCAGAAGAAAACCGGAGTATGGAGTAGACTTTGCCATGCGGAAGGATTTTTTAAAAAATAATAAAGCCACCATCACGTTTGGCATCAATGACATTTTCAATACACAACGATGGGGCATCATTTATGATACGGAAACCTTTTACCAGGATTCTTACCGCCGTTGGAATGTGCGAAATTTCCGGGTGACGTTTAGTTACAAATTTGGGAAGGCTGACTTTTCATTGTCGGGAAGAAATGAAAGAGGTAGCGGTGGAGATGATGATTGATAATTAAACCGCTTATAAAAAAGCGAAAGCTCTAAATGTCTTTCGCTTCATAACATATTTTCTATTTCCTTACAATCTTTTAAAATCCTAAAAACCTGTCTGCCGACAGCTTATCCTTACCCAAATTTTTGTCCATGCTTATTACATTATAGTTTAATCATGTATCTGTTTCTCGATTATTTCTTTCGGATAAGCAGACTCCGTTTACTTTCTTTTTCTTAAAAAAAAGAAAGTAACAAAGAAAATTCAAGGCCAATTCCCTGTCTGCCGTCAGGCAGGTATGCGGTACATTTCCTTATGTCAAAATTTCCGCTGCAGAATTGGCCGATGAGAACAACATGAAATTTGAAAAACCTACAGAAACAAGACTCCGCTGCGTGCTATAAGTAGCCGCTGGAGGCGGCTGTGTTTTTCGCTTGCAGTCTTTTGAAATTAGGTGACCAATAAATCGGCGAAAAACAAGGCGCTGGAATATTCCCTATACCGGTCTATTAAAGCAAAAACCTAAGGGAGAGATTTGGGTAACGATTAGCTGCCGACAGGCAGGTCGTGGTTTTGACTATATCTTAAACCCAAAGGTCAGCATCACATTGCTTCCATTCCCTTTGACGGCGGCAAACGTATTGGCTTTATCAGAAAGACGATAAGGGAAGTTCACATCTTTTTGCAAAGCGTGTTGATAGGTAAGATCAATAAAGATACCGGCATTACGATAGCCCAGGCCACCACTCACAAACATGCGGTTGGCCTTTAATTCCTTATCAGAATAAGGGGACCCGTAATAAGCAAATCCAAGGCGGGTCATGATAGTTGTGAACTTTAATTCACCACCTACTCTAAAGTTGAACGCCCCTTTATAATAATCTTTGATTACTTCATTCACATCTTTATAATAAGCTTCTTCACTATCAGTACCGTAGGAGCTCGCTTGCCAAAAACGGTTAGCACCATGTGTTACGTATTCCACATCGGCGGTAATAAAACCTTTTTGTTCACGCACATCTTCTACTTCACGCAAGACATAAGAGCCGCTTACCAAAAATTTCCAGGGAGAATTTAATTCATATTTGTAAACCGGGTCCGCGTCTTCCCCTGGTAATCGATTCGACTCGATTGTATAGGCGCCGGGTGTAGTCCGGTATTTATCCAGGTCGGTAATCATTTTACCATGATACGTATCCTCTAAGCTATAGAAAGTGGGGGAGTGAACGGCAAACCCCAATCGTACAAATTCCGTCGGCTTAGCAATCACTCCTAATCTAATTGTTCCACCTACACCTTTTGTTTTGTAGGTCTCACTGAGTTCTGAATAATTGAAGTTATTATCTGTATTGCCGGTAGCATCCTGTTCCCGGAAAGTCGTTTCCCTTTTATATTTTACAACCGAAAGGCTCAATGAGCCACCGATATAGAGTTTGTCGTCCATGTTGGCTGCATAGCCAAAAGCAATATCAGTAACACCGCCACTTGTTTCGATCAGCTGTGATTGATCCACTAAAAAATCGCCACCCTCTTTTAATTGACCCCACATAGCCATACTAATCACATCGGGGGTGGAGTTGCCGGCGAGGGTCGTTGTATCAATAAGGTAGTTATAAGTGGCCATCCGACTGCCAAAAGAAACGCTGCGGTTGTCAGGTATGAAGCCAATGACAATACCGCTTGATGCAACTTCTGCTGCATATTGCTCGGCCTGTGAGCTGAAGTCATTCTTGCCGGTATAATAAATCGTATTAGAGAAATTGGCTGTTCTTGTGATTCCTATACTAAAGGCCTGGCTTTTCCATTTACCCCTTCCGGCCCAGCCTGTTACGAAACCGGTAGTGCCCAGGTTAAAATACTTGTCCTTTTCTTTGCTACTGGTGCCGCGGAAGTTGCTTTTGTTGGTCAAAAAAGAATAACCGGGCGAAAGAACAATTTCCCTTGTTTTAAAAAAACCAAGCCCGGCGGGGTTGACAAGGTTTGCCGAGATATCACCACCCAATGATCCCATTGCCCCACCAACGGCATTGATCCTTGCCGTTCCGTTCGTTGGCTGCCAGGAGTATTTTAATACATCTTCAGGTACCTGTGCAAATAGGGTGGAGGAAAGTATCACCAATGCTCCTGTTATTAAATTTCTTTTCATGTGTCTATATTTTATTGATGGCCAGGTAGAACTTGCAAAAGAAGAATATTCATTTAACCGTTTACCCGATGAATATTTTTCATGGCTCATTTCACACTGTGGTTTTACAACTACCGGTTAGATATAAAAAGGGAGGAAACACTCAAGTGTACTACTCAAATACATTCCTCCCGGTAAAATAGTTTATAAAAGCCGCCATTATCTGGGTGGCCTGCTCGATCCGCTTCCACTGCTACTGCTGCTACTACTACTGCTGCTGCTCCTTGATGAGGAAGAAGAACTGCTGCTGGATGAAGGAGTATAGCTTCGGGAAGGAGTTGAATTGCTGCTGGGGTTATAGCTATTGTTATTAGTGTTGTTATTATTAGAATTGGAAAATACTTTTTGCACCGATTGGCCTAAAGATGATCTCCTGTTGCTATTGCTGTTGTTATACCGGTTACTATTGTTGTTATTATAGCTATTACTCAAGCCGCGGCTTCCTGCAGGTCGATTAAGGCTGCTGCCGGTATTGTAACTGGCCGGGTTAAATGCCAACGGACGGCTTGGTGGATTATATCTTGTCGGATTTTTAATAATGATCACACCAGGATAGTAGGGAATACCGCCATAATACGGGTTGTAGAAATTATTCCAGGTATAGTAACTATTCCATGGATTGTTCCAACTGTGATAATATCCGTAAGGGTTATAAGCGTAAGTGTTGTAAAAATAATAGTCATCCAAAGCCGACCAGCGATAACGATTCTGCAATCTCATTCGCAAAAACCTGTCTTCGTAATAATCGTCTGAGCCACGATAATACTTGTCGTCCTGTTTTTCAACACGAACGTATTCATCCTGAGGTTTGCCGGGGGAATAATAAACATCGTCCGGCGTTTGGCCGGTTTTATAAGCGGTGGTGCAACTGCTGAAAACAACTGCTGTTAGTGCCACAAGAAGAACGGACAATTTCATGGCAAACGGTTTTATTAGTTTAAGGTTGAAGTTACTACTTTTGTGCGACTTTGATTTTTCAAACAACTGTTTGCCAAAGTTACAATCATTGCATTGACATTATTGCAGGCATAGCTGTTAAGATAAACGTAAATGTCTGAGCCGGGATTAGTTGGATTTGTGGGATTGATAGGATAGCCCGGAAATAGAATTGAATATTAAATTCATTTTAAGAATAAAAAGGATTGTAAAGCGAAAGAGAAACGATAAATTTTATGAGTAAAGAAATCACGTCAAGAGAACAGGATTATTCGCAATGGTATAATGATTTGGTAATTAAAGGCGGCCTGGCTGATTACTCAGCGGTACGCGGCTGCATGGTGATAAAGCCCTATGGATTTACACTTTGGGAAAATATGCGGGACGCTTTGGACAAAATGTTTAAGGACACCGGTCATGTGAACGCTTATTTTCCGCTGTTCATTCCAAAAAGTTTTTTAAGTAAGGAGGCAGCTCATGTCGAAGGCTTTGCAAAGGAGTGTGCGGTGGTTACGCATTACCGGTTAAAAAATGATCCAAACGGTGGGGGTGTAGTGGTGGATCCTGAAGCAAAGCTGGAGGAGGAATTAATCATTCGTCCGACCAGTGAGACTATTATCTGGAACACATACAAAGACTGGATACAATCTTATCGTGATCTTCCCTTGCTTATTAATCAGTGGGCTAATGTAGTACGTTGGGAAATGCGTACCCGCTTGTTTTTACGGACAGCCGAGTTTTTATGGCAGGAAGGACATACGGCACATGCTACCAAAGAAGAAGCTATTGAGGAAACAAAAAAGATGCTGGAAGTATATGCCACATTTGCGGAAGAGTTTATGGCATTGCCCGTCATTCGTGGTGTAAAAACCGAGAGTGAACGTTTTGCCGGTGCGGAAGACACTTACTGTATTGAGGCATTGATGCAGGATGGAAAAGCTTTACAGGCTGGAACCTCCCATTTCCTGGGGCAGAATTTTGCCAAAGCCTTTGATGTTACTTTTTCCAACAAAGAAAATAAGTTGGAGCATGTTTGGGCTACCAGCTGGGGCGTAAGTACGAGATTGGTGGGGGCATTGGTGATGGCACACAGTGATGATGATGGTTTAATCCTGCCGCCCAGGATTGCGCCTTTGCAGGTGGTGATCGTTCCAATTTATAAAGGCGATGAACAAAAAGCCCTGATCAATGAAAAGGCAAACGAAATAATGGCTAACCTGAAAAAGCTGGGTGTACGAGTGAAGTATGATGACAATGACAATAACAGACCCGGGTGGAAGTTTGCAGAATATGAAAAGACAGGAGTGCCTGTTCGTATTGCACTAGGAGCAAGAGACCTGGAGAAAAATGTTGTGGAAGTGGCCCGTCGTGATACCAAAGAGAAGAAAACTGTTGGCCTGGACGGTATTGCGCAATACATTGACGGCCTGTTGCTGGAGATTCAGCATGCAATGTTTAAAAAGGCGAAGACTTATCAGCAGGAACATATTACGCCTGCCGATAGCTGGGAAGAATTTGAAAAATTGCTGGACGAAAAGACCGGGTTTATTTCGGCGCATTGGGATGGAACTGCTGAAACTGAAGAAGCCATTAAAGAAAAAACAAAAGCTACGATTCGTTGCATTCCGTTGAATAACCAATTGGAAAATGGTAAATGTATTTTCACAGGTAAACCATCGACACAGCGGGTTTTGTTTGCAAGAGCATATTAACATAAAATAGAAAATAATATGGAGGAAAATCAATCTTTGCTGGAACTACAGGTGGATAAGCAGGCGTCTGACAACCTGGTTGAAACATCTCGTTGGGCTAAGTTGCTGGCTGTAATAGGGCTTATCTGCATTGGAGTTTTGTTCCTGGTATTAGTGTTATTGCGGAACAAGATTGCGGAGCAGTTCCTTTCTCTTGAAGAATTGAAAGGAAGTGAGTCATCGATATTTATTATATCTCTTGTCGTTGGCTTCTTAATTGTAGCGCTTGTTTTTGGGATGTTGCTGAATTTTCTGCTTAAAGGCGCCAATCGCATTCGCCAGGGCATTCTCCATAACGACCAGACTCTTTTTAATAGCGGGTTATCGAGTTTGAAGAATTATTTTATTATGTATGGTGTATTGGGCATCCTCGGTCTCTTATTTTCTTTATTAGCTTTCATTAATTCATAATTTATGCAGCAAGAAAACCAAACGCACCTTTTTAATGAGATCACCTTTGACCAAACAGCTAAACAACATCTGCGATCTATTACGAGTTGGTCGATGGTTATCGTGGCGGTGAGTGTAATCGGCTATATTGTCAGTATTATTCAAGTTTTTTTTACGTCAAAACCTGCTTTGCCAAAGGATGAGGGCTTTGGCGACTATGTGTCGCTGTCTTCTTCTGACACGGCTTCCGCTATTATTTCAATTGCATTAGGATTAACGATAAATTTTTTTCTTTTCCGTTTTGCAACCCAGGCTAAGGCGGGAATGGATGGCCTGGATCAAAATAGGTTGAGTAAGAGTTTTGGTAGCCTAAAGTCCTATTTCATAATTATGGCTGTATTGTTCATTATTATTTTTGTAGCAGTAATTTTTACGGCTGGTATTTTTGCAGTAGGTGGGTTTAAATAATTTCAATATTATTTAATGGAGAGATAGTTATAATCTTTCAATAAAATATCTAAGAATTCAAAAGGCGATAGTTGAGAATCGATTTTCAGGTGCGCCTTTATTTTTTCACTGGCTGCGGCGGCCATATCCATATCTCCCTTTTTGCGGGATGTTTCTAAAATCGTTTTTATGGCGTTGATATCTCTGTCACTCAACCGCATGATTTGAGGAAAAGAGGGAGTATAAGTGTCGGCCACTTCCTGGAATACGGTTTCTTCAATGCTCGATTGGCGATTTGTTCGTATCAGAATTGTTTTCGCCAATATATCGCCGATCCGCTGTCCTTTTTTAGAAGAAATAACGAGCGCCACTTCTACAATAAAATAGGCCAGCACCGCTAGAATGATAAAGACCGATTCTGCACTTCGGCCGGCTCCCTGCAGGCCAATTCCCAATAAAAATAAAAACCAAATATCACGCAGCAGCCACCGGATTAAAAATTGACTGATGCTGGCACGACCGCCATTTTCATTAACAACCCGTAGGTTCATAATTTTTTTTCCAACACTCTGGCCATTCATCGTTATTTCCAGTACTACGTGGTAAATAAGTAAGGGTAAAAAGAGTATCAGTCCAATGGCTTGTAGATTATAGCCCATGTCATTGTCCATGAAATTTCTACCCATGGCAATTGATCTGAAAATTTCAATAGCGATCTTCAGGTAAAAATATTGTACCAGGATATCGATCAATAAAGCAACCAGCCTCCTGTAAAACTCAGGAATTTCAAATTCCACATCAATGTTGAAAGAGGTCGGAACTTTTATTACGGCCATTTTGCCGGCAATTTATTGAGCCGTTAAATTAACTTCTTTCGGTTAAAATATTCCAATTTTTTGCATGAGGAATTTTATGCATTCATGGGGATGTAAATTTTCCCGTATATCAAACACTGCGGTTTATCCGATGTATTCCCTGCTTTTCCGATCAACCCCATTAAAATCTAATAAATCGTGGTTCTATCTTATTTAAAAAGCAGTATTTTACAAAGCAAATAAAGGAATTGAGAGAAGCGCTTTTCATAAAGAAGAACCGTGACCGGTGGCTGAAAAACCAGCAGATGCCCGCCGAAGACGCCGACGAGATGGCGAAGGAATTTACCCAACTGGTCGATGATCTTGCTTATGCCAAAACTTTCTACCCGTCCAGCAAAGTGACCCGGTACATCAATAGTGAAGCGTCCAGGATTTATCTCAGCATTTATAAAAACAGAAAAGAGGAATCAAGCCGCCTGGTTACCTTCTGGAAATATGATTTGCCACTCACTATCCGCAAACATCATAAAGTGGTACTGTTCTCTTTTGTATTGTTCTTAATTTTTTTCAGCATCGGTTTTTTTGTATCACGGGAAGATGAAGGAGTTGCCCGTAGTTTTTTTGGCGATAGTTATGTGGACGAAACGCTGGAAAACATCGAGAAAGGAAATCCATTTGGCATTTACGAATCGGGTAATCCCATATTAAGCTGGTTGCATCTGATGATACACAACATCCGTGTGTCATTGCTGATGTTTGCCTCCGGGATATTCGCCGGCATTCCCACACTCAATTTCCTGGCGCAGAACGCTGCCATGGTTGGTATCTTCGACCAGTTTTTTGCCGCCAAAGGATTAGGTATCCAGTTTTTTCTTGTTGTATTTGTTCATGGAACGCTTGAATTGACAGCCATTATCGTATCAGGCGCAGCAGGGTTGATATTGGGAAAAAGTTTTTTATTTCCGGGCACCATTAAGCGGTTGGATGCGTTTAAACGCGGAGCGAAAGATGGTGTAAAGATCATGATTGGTTTAATGCCCGTTTTTGGCCTGGCTGCATTTTTCGAGGGGACTATTACAAGACTTTATAATGATATTTCGGGTCTCACAACTATTGTTACCGCATTGTCTGTCGTATTTGTTATCTGGTATTTTGTTGTCTATCCCATCCAACTGGGTCGCAAAATGGTGGCTCAACTTAACGAGGAGGAAGTTTAAGTGACGGAAAGGTTTTGGAAATATCATATTGTAAAGGCAAAAAGACTATGCTTTTTATGCCTTATACTCCCCCTTACATTTTTCGCAAGGGCACAGGATGGTGTTAGGACAGATACAATGGTGAAATTGAGGTACGAGCTTGATACAGTCATTGCTAAAGATACAGTTGCTGATACAGTTGAAGAGGAGGACAGTGATATAGTTAGCAATGAAGTTTTAAAAGATCAACAGGAATATTTCCTTCGAAAAGAATTTACAGGTGGATTTGGTGATAGCCTTGAATTACAGCGACACATTCCTGATACGGCTTTGAATGAGCTGCGAAAGGATAAAGCATTTTGGTATGCCAACGAAGTGTTTAAAAAAAAGCAAACAAAGCAAGAACAGCCTTTTACCAGGCAACCCTTATTTCAAACTATTTTATGGATCGTCATTATTACGGGTTTTGTTGTTTTTCTTTTTATGTATCTCGCCAACAGCAATATAAGTTTGTTCAGGCGTAGCTCTGTTGTCGCTGCAAATGAAGAAGAAATGGAGGATGCCGATATTTTTTCGATCGACTATCAAAAAGAAATCGGGGCAGCCATCAACAGTGCAGATTATCGCCTGGCTGTCCGGCTACTATTTCTGCAGTTGTTACGTAATCTTTCTGATCGGAATATTATTGAATACAAGCCGGATAGTACCAATATGGATTATCTCCGGCAATTGCGCTCTACTAATTTATATGAAGGATTTGCGTGGTTGGCCCGCAATTATGAATATAGTTGGTATGGCCATTTTGATATTGGCAGGGAAAAATTTGACCTGGTAAAAAAAGAGTTCGAAAAATTTGAATATAGAAACCTGGCAATCGCTTGAAAAAGTTTTTACCACATATTCTCATTGGCCTGGTTGTATTAGCTATTCTTTTTTTGCTTTTCACCGGCAATAGCGGAACCGTGCAGCGATTTGATGACAGGGTCACATTTCGTAAGCGGGACAAAATCCCCTATGGTACATTTGTGGCTTACGAAAGTTTAAAGCATATTTTTCCCACGGCATCGGTTATAACCAATAAGCAGGAACCGGGATACTGGGATTCATTGTCGATGTATGACGAACGACAGGCACTGGTAATCGTTACTCCCTTTTTTAATGCCGATGAGAGTGAAATGAAAAAGCTCGTAAGTTTTATGGAAAGCGGCAATGATGTTTTCGTCAGTACGATGAAGGCGTCTTATGAGGTAACACAAATGCTGAAATGTGATATCAATGCAGCTGATGGGCTTATTTATTATTTTGATCATTCCGAAGGTTCGGATCTTCTATCTGTTTCATTAAGTAAGCCGCCTTTCCCTTCACATCCTGCTTACACTTATCCCGGGAAGCGGTATGATTTCTATTTCTATAAAGTAGATTCGACGACAGCGACCGTATTAGGCAACGACAAAAACAATAAGCCCAATTTTATCCATTTGAAAGCCGGAAAGGGAAACCTGTATATGCACCTGGCACCCACGGCATTTACCAATTATTTCCTGCTGCATAAAAATAATATTACTTATTATGAGCAGGCTCTTTCCGTTATTTCCCCTGCGACCGAAAAAATTGTATGGGATGAATACTATATTAATAAAAGGCAGGGGAGAGAAAAGAAACCTAATTGGTTAAGTGTGTTTCTGCAGCATAAAGAACTACGCTGGGCACTGCTTACTGGTCTCATTGCGCTATTAGTATATGTGTTACTGGAGATGCGCCGGAAACAACGATATATTCCTGTCGTCAAAACGCCGGTAAATGACTCATTGGAGTTTGTAAAGACAATCGGCCGGATGTATCACGATAAAGGGGATCATAAAAATCTTTGTAAAAAAATGGCAGCTTATTTCCTGGAGCATATCCGCAGCCGGTATAAACTGAATACCTCGGAACTGGATGATGAATTTGTTAAAACCTTGCATGCAAAAACCGGTGTTGGAGAAAGTGACATTAACAGCATTGTACAATTTATCAGGGGTTTGGATCATACCGTTTTGGTTAGCGACAAAGAACTGGCATCATTTCATAAACAATTAGAATCGTTTTATAAAAAAGCTTAGCATGGAAGAACAATTATTTCAGGCAAGAACTGATCTTACTGCATTAAATGAATCTGTACAAACAATCAGGGACGAGATAAAAAAAGTGATCGTTGGACAGGATGAAATGGTGAAGCTGATCCTGGCTGCTTTATTGGCTGACGGGCATGTGCTGATAGAAGGAGTGCCCGGAGTGGCTAAAACCTTAACGGCAAAATTAGTGGCCCAAAGTATCAACGCCGGATTTTCACGTATACAGTTTACACCAGACCTGATGCCTTCAGATGTATTGGGCACGCCGGTTTTTAACCCGAAAGAGGGAATATTTGAATTTAAAAAAGGTCCCATCTTTAGCAATATTGTATTGGTAGATGAAATTAACAGGGCGCCGGCCAAGACGCAGTCGGCCCTGCTGGAAGTGATGGAAGAAAGGCAGGCTTCGGTTGATGGTAAAACCTATCCTATGCCTGCACCATTTATTGTGATGGCAACACAAAACCCGGTAGAGCAGGAAGGCACCTATCGCCTGCCGGAAGCGCAACTCGACAGGTTTTTGTTTAAGATTATAGTTCCCTATCCCACAGAATCGGAAGAGATGACTATTCTCTCACAGTTTCATCATATGGGAAATGCCACAGTAAGTGAAATTGTAAAGCCTGTATTGAATGGCGATACAATTAATGATTTGCGACAGCAAATAAAAAATATCCTGATTGAAGAAAAGTTATTGCAATTTATTGCGAGGCTGATTCATCAGACAAGAAACCATAAATCCATCTACCTGGGAGCATCCCCCCGGGCATCGCTGGCTGTGATGAACGCATCCAAAGCGATTGCTGCTATGCAGGGCCGCGACTTTGTCATGCCGGAAGATATCCTGGAAATGGTGCCACCTGTTCTCAGGCATAGAATAATTTTAGCGCCTGACAAAGAAATGGAAGGTGTGACAGAGGATGAAGTGATCAATCAAATAATACATAGCCTTGATGTACCAAGGTGAGTTGAGAGGTCAGATGTCTGAGGTCAGAAATCAGAAATCAGAAGTCGGAAGTCGGAGGTTAGAAATCGGAGGTCAGCGGGGAAATATGTTTAAAACTGAATTCATTAAAACGATACGGTATGATTAAAACTGTTCTTGATCTGGAAGTTTTCAGGCTTTCTTACCAGTTGGCAATGGAAATTTTTAACCTAAGCAGGCATTTTCCTAAAGAAGAAAGATACTCTTTAACAGACCAGGTAGTTCGTTCGTCTCGTTCAATATCTGCTAACATCGCAGAAGGGTGGGGTAAGCGGGTTTATGAAAGTGATTTTAAAAAACATCTCATTTACGGAATGGGATCTTTGGAAGAAACTAAGGTGTGGTTATACTTTGCAAAAGACTGTCTCTACTTACCGGGGGAAAAGTTTGTTGATCTAAATGCAAAGTGTGATGAACTAGGGTCAAGAGTGTATAAATTGTATGAAAACTGGAGAACATTATGAGTGGGTCAGCTTCTTCATATCAACCTTCAGGCTTCGGACTTCTAGCCTCTTTCTTTTTAAACAATATTGTCTATTACATTGCCGGTGCTGCAGCCGTGACGTTTGTGATAAGCTATTTTCAGCCAATCTTTTATCGAATGGCCTGGCTGATATTGCTATTATTGATTATCACAATAATAGTGGATGCTGTGTTAGTTTATGGAAAGCGGAGAGCAATGCATGCACAGCGTCAAACTACAGATCGGTTTAGTATCGGCGATTTAAATAAGGTCAATATAAAGTTGACGAATAAATATCCTTTTGCAGCAAGAGTAAGTGTGATCGATGAGTTGCCGGAGCAGTTCCAGGAAAGGAACTGGCTGCGGAAAGCTAAAGTAGAGAGTAACGCTTCGTACGAGATAGAGTATTCTCTAAAACCTCTTGTTCGGGGTGAGTATGCGTTTGGCGACATAAATGTGTTTGTTCATGGTCCACTCAGGCTGGTAAAAAGGAGATTGATTTTTCCGGCGAAGAAAACTGTGAAAGTGTATCCTTCATTTATACAAATGAGGCGATACCATTTATTAGCGGTAAGCAATCGCTTGCAGGAGGCAGGAGTAAAGCGAATCAGGAAGCTGGGACACAGCATGGAGTTTGAGCAAATAAAGGAATATGTACGGGGTGATGATTTCAGAACGATCAACTGGAAGGCGACGGCCCGTAAAGAAACCCTGATGATCAATAATTATACGGATGAGCGCAGTCAGCAAATTTATTGCCTGATCAACAAAGGGCGTGTGATGAAGATGCCATTTGACGGCATGAGTTTATTGGATTACGCTATCAACGCTTCATTGGTCTTATCTAATGTGGCCCTGGTCAAGCAAGATAAGGCCGGGCTGATCACCTTTGCTGAAAGCCTGGACACATTCATACAGGCTGACAAGAAAACCACCCAAATGAGTTTGCTGCTGGAGACCCTTTATAAACAACAGACACGTTTCCTCGAAGCCGATTTTGAAAAATTATTTTCTGTGATCCGCAACCGGATTACGAACAGGAGCTTATTATTACTTTTTACCAATTTTGAATCGCTTGAAAGTTTGCAGCGGGAAATGCCTGCACTTAAACGAATAGCCCGATATCATTTATTGGTTGTCGTGTTTTTTGAAAACACAGAACTCAAAGCGTTAACCACGATGAACGCCAAAAAGTTGGAGGACATTTATATCAAGACGATTGCAGAAAAATTTGCCTTTGAAAAACGCCTGATGGTAAAAGAACTTCATAAAAATGGAATACTTTCCATTCTCACCACTCCCGAAAACCTTACCGTCAACACGATTAATAAATACCTGGAACTGAAAACGCGGATGTCGATTTGAGCTTCGTGATTGGTGATGCGGGATTCGGGAAAGTAGATATTGTTACAGAATTTTTGAATTAATCCCGTATCTGGTATCGCGAGTCACAAAATCTCGTATCCCGCATCTTCTTTCCCCTTCATCTTCCCGACATTTGCAGCATGAATCAATTTGAAGAAGGAAAATTATTGTTAATTGATAAGCCGTTGCGCTGGACGTCGTTTGATGTGGTCAGAAAAATTCGTAACCTGATCCGGATAAAAAAAGTGGGTCACGCCGGTACACTTGATCCGCTGGCAACAGGTTTATTGATTATATGTACGGGAAAGTTCACCAAAAAGATCAATGAATATATGGCGCAGGAAAAGGAGTATACCGGATCTTTTACTCTTGGCGCCATCACCGATTCATACGACCTGGAAAGAGAACCAAAAAATTTTAAGCCAACAGAACATCTGACACCTGCCGACATAAAGGAGGCTACGACACCCTTCATCGGAGAAATATTGCAGGTGCCGCCTTCTCATTCGGCTATTCAAATAAACGGTAAGCGGGTATACGAGCTGGCCAGGCAGGGAAAAGAAGTAGTTATTGAACCACGTAAAGTGGTGGTGAAAGAGTTTGAAATAACAGCCATCGAAATGCCGCAGGTATACTTCCGTATCGTTTGTTCAACGGGTACCTATATTCGCAGCATCGCCCATGACTTTGGGAAAGAACTGGGCTGCGGCGCTTATCTCAGTAGTTTATGCAGAACAAGAATCGGTGATTTCAAAATCGCCGATGCGATCACTATTGAAGCATTTGAGAAAGAGGTCAGAGCTGCACAACAGCGTTAAAGCCGGATTTATCAACTGATGAATTTTAATATGTAGTTCATTAAATAATTACATAATTTCCCCTTCCTTAACTTTGCACCCTATGTCAAATGAAGAAAAGAAAGAAGAAAAAAGCCTGAATTTCCTGGAAGAAATAATCGAAGCGGACCTTGCGGCAGGGAAGTATAAAGAGATCATGACCCGCTTTCCGCCCGAACCGAATGGATATCTCCATATGGGACATGCCACCAGTATTTGCCTCAATTTTGGATTAAGTAAAAAATATGGCGGCGGCACTAACCTCCGCTTTGACGATACAAATCCCATTACGGAAGAAACGGAATATGTGGATAGCATAAAAGAAGATGTCCGCTGGCTTGGCTTCGAATGGGCCAATGAGCATTATGCATCCGATTATTTTGAAGAGTTGTATCAACTGGCCGAAAAATTAATTAAAAAGGGACTGGCTTATGTGGATGACAGCGCCAGTGAAGAAATAGCCGAACAAAAAGGAACTCCAACGCAACCCGGCAGAAGAAATCAATTTTCGGAAAGAAGTACAGAGGAAAATCTGCAGCTGTTTCGTGAAATGCGGGATGGGAAATACAAAGACGGCGAAAAGGTATTGAGAGCGAAGGTGGATATGTCGTCGCCCAACATGTTGATGCGTGACCCGATACTATATCGTATCAAACATGCTCATCATCATCGCACAGGTGATAAATGGTGTATCTATCCGATGTATGATTTTGCACATGGACAAAGTGATTCCATTGAAAAAATAACACATAGCATTTGTACCCTTGAGTTTGTTCCCCATCGCGAATTGTACGATTGGTTAATAGAAAAGCTGGAGATCTTTCCGTCGCATCAATATGAGTTTGCACGTCGTAACCTGACATATACTGTAATGAGCAAGCGTAAGCTTTTACAGCTGGTGACGGAAAAGCATGTGGATGGCTGGGATGATCCAAGAATGCCAACTATCAGTGGAATGCGTCGGAGAGGTTATACGCCAGAGGCAATCAGGGAGTTTTGTGATAGGATAGGGATCGCCAAACGGGATAATATTGTCGACGTGGGACTTCTTGAGTTTTTTGTCCGGGAAGATCTGAATAAAAAAGCGTTGCGGAAGATGGTGGTGTTTGATCCTGTGAAACTGGTTATCACGAATTATACGCAAGACGAGGAAATGCTGGAAAGTGAAAATAATCCTGAGGATCCAAATGGAGGAGTAAGGGAAGTACCCTTTTCCGGTGAACTTTATATTGAGCGGGAAGATTTTATGGAAAATCCGCCAAAGAAATATTTCAGGCTGGCGCCCGGGCAGATGGTAAGATTAAAAAGTGCCTACATCATTCGTTGTGATGAAGTGGTCAAAGATGAAAAGGGAAATGTCACGGAATTAAGATGTTCCTATATACCGGAAAGTAAAAGCGGTGCCGATACTTCAGGTATCCATGTAAAAGGTACGCTTCATTGGGTAAGTGTCAAACATGCCGTGACCGTGGAAGTGCGGGAATATGACCGCCTGTTTAAAGTGGAAGATCCATCATCAGAAGAGGGCGATTTTAAGGACTATATCAACCCCGACTCATTGAAAATTGTTAAAAATGCATTGGCGGAGCCGTCATTGAAGAATGCAAAATTTGAAGAGCGATATCAATTTATCCGGAAAGGATATTTTACTTTGGATAAGGACAGCAGTACCAGCGGAATTGTTTTCAATAAAACAGTGGGTCTAAAAGATAGCTGGAAGCCGCAAACGGCGAAGAAGTAAGGTTTAAAAGTTTGTAAAACAAAAAAGAGGTGCACAATATGACACCTCTTTTCTGATTCTTAAAAACTAAACAAACCGTCCAAATGGTTATTATTTCCTGCGGTCGGCAATTACCATAATCAATCCGGCGACAATCGCAATTCCGCCTGCATACACAGGCCAGCCGATCCACTTATTTTCTTTTTTATTGACCTCCAGCGGCCCCAGGTCTATCACCTTTTCCTCTGTCTGAACAGTGAATCCACGAACTACCAACATCACAATTCCTACAACTATTAAAACAATTCCGACAGATCTCATGGTTCTTTTTTTGTGGTGGATTTTAATTGAGCGTCAAATTATAGGCCATTTTGCCTGGAGGCTGAAACCCGTCAATTTTCGACAAGAAGTGAAAATGTGTGGTTTTTTTTCTACAAAAACTAGCTGACCGGACATTTACAGCAGTCTGATGTTTTATACGTATAGTATTTTAAATTTACACGTAAATTGTGTAAATTTGGGAAAAGATAAAAATGGACGCTAAAGTGACTTTAAGCTTTGACGAGGCAGTAGTGAATAAGGCCAAGCGATATGCTGAAAAGAACAATATCAGCCTTTCGAGGCTCGTTGAGTTTTTATTGCAGAAAACGACCTCCGGTAATTATTCGTCACTGGAAGAGCTGCCTATTTCTGATTGGGTAAACCAGGTGGCAGAAGGAGAAGCGGTTTATCTGACTAAGAAGAAAAGCAGAAAAGCGGCAAAGACAGAATATTTTTCTTCTAAAAAATAATATGCGAATATTCCTTGATGCTAATGTGCTTGTATCCGTGCTTAACAAAGAATATCCCCTATTCACTTATTCTTCAAGAATAGTAAGCCTTGCAGACTACAAAGGATACGAGGTATTTACTTCGCCCCTGTGTCTGGCTATCGCTTTCTATTTTGCCGAAAAGAAAAATAAGAAATCAGCCAGGCAAAAAATTGGCTTGCTGTCTGAAAACTTATCTATTACCGCTGTCAACGAATCAGCAGTAAAGCAAACAATTGCTAATTCAGCCATTCATGATTTTGAGGACGGATTGGAATATTTCTCAGCTATCGATAGCAAATGCGATTGTATTATCACGGAAGATGTAGATGATTTTTATTTTTCAAAGATTGATGTTTTTACCTGTGAAACATTTTTCGGCAAATACCTCGTGAGTAAAAAATAATCTTTCTTAACTCCAGTCCCAGCCGACCACGGCCCATTCATCCAGGCTGTCACGATGGATATGAATGGGTTTAAACCCAACTTTTTCATGTGCCCGAAGGGAGCGATGGTTCCGGGTGGCTATTTCAGTAAGAAACAGCTCAAATTTGGAACTGTATATTTTTTTATGATGGAGATACAACTGTTCAAATAACCCTTTTCCTCTATAGTCCTTATGAATGCATACCTGGCCCATTATATAAAACGAATAACTATTGAGTGGTCTGTTATTCCATGTTAACGAATCAAAAAGCCGGAACATGGGCTCAAGATCGGGAATGATTTGCCGGCATTCTTTCAGCATCGTCAGCGCATAGCCCACAACTTTTGAATCATCTTTGATGATAACAGAAGGCGCCAGCTCGTTCATTTGTTCCAGGTTTTTGAGGCTATGTTGCAAGGTGACGAACCCCTGCGATTTTATTTCTGACTCATCAATGCGGTTAATTAAATTTTGCCGCTGCAGATCCAGGATTTGCTGTAAATCCTCCGTAGTCGTTGCCAGTGTTGCAAAATGCATGATCCCAAAAATTTCTACTTGTACTCTCCGAATACTTCCCGCAACGTGTCAGCTATCTCACCTAATGTACATTTATTCTCTACCGCTTCGATCACAATGGGCATAATATTACTTCCGTTTGAGGCTGCATCATTTAACGATTGTAAAATGCTGTCACATTTGGGATTGCTGCGGTTGCGGCGCAATGCCTGGAGTTTCTCACTTTGGATTTGTCGGATCGAGTCATCAATTTTGAAGCCTGGAACAGGTTCTTCCGATTCGGCTTTGAATTTGTTTACTCCAACAATTATCTTCTCACCCGTTTCTATTTTACGCTGGTATTCGTAGGCACTGCGGGCAATTTCATTTTGTATAAAGCCTTGCTCGATGGCAGCCACACTGCCACCCATGCTGTCAATTTTTTTCATGAGTTTTAATGCCGCTTCTTCGATTTCCCTGGTTAGCGATTCGACATAATAAGAGCCAGCCAAAGGATCAACAGTATCCGGTGCGCCACTCTCATAGGCAACAATCTGCTGGGTTCGCAAAGCTATTCTTGCCGCTTCTTCGGTGGGCAGACTCAAGGCTTCGTCATATCCATTCGTGTGCAATGATTGAGTTCCGCCCAGAACTGCCGCTAATGTTTGAATGGTGACTCTTGAAATATTATTGAGGGGCTGTTGAGCGGTTAATGTGCTGCCTCCTGTTTGTGTATGAAAGCGCAGCATCATGGCTTTGGGATCAGTAGCGCCTAATTCTTTCATTATTGTGGCCCACATCCTTCTTGCAGCACGGAACTTGGCCACCTCTTCAAACAGGTTGTTGTGTGAATTGAAAAAGAAGGAGAGGCGCTTTCCAAAAACATTAATGTCCAGGCCTTTTTCCAATGCTGCTTTTACGTAAGCTTTTCCGTTGCTAAGTGTAAATGCAATTTCCTGTACAGCCGTGCTACCTGCTTCGCGGATATGATAACCTGAGATGGAAATTGTGTTCCATTTGGGAAGATCATGCGAGCACCATTCAAAGATGTCTGTAATGATACGCATGGATGGCTTGGGCGGATAGATATAAGTTCCTCTTGCGGCGTATTCTTTTAAAATGTCATTTTGAATAGTGCCACTGATTTTTTTCAGATCCGCGCCTTGCTGTTTAGCAAGCACCACATAAAAGGAGAGAAGTATAAAGCCTGTGGCATTAATTGTCATGGATGTGGAAACATCTTCCAACTTTATTCCTTTGAACAGGGTCTGCATATCTTCTATGCTGTCGATTGCTACGCCCACTTTTCCTACTTCACCTTCTGCCAGCGGATGATCGCTGTCATAACCTATTTGCGTAGGAAGATCAAAGGCGACGCTTAATCCACTGACACCCTGGCTCAGCAGGTAATGGTATCTTTTATTGCTTTCTTCCGCGGTTGAAAAACCCGCATACTGCCGCATGGTCCATAACTTTCCGCGATACATATCTGCCTGCACACCCCTGGTAAAAGGAAACACACCCGGTTGTTCGTCAGCCGTTACTTGTTGATCATTATGTTTTAAAGGAATGTCTTTATCATAGTACACCGGTTTTATCTCTATTCCGGAATCAGTGTATCTTTTTTTTTCACTCATGGTTTCTTTTTATAAAATACAAGCAGGGAACAGCCAAACTGGTGACCAATCACTAATGAATGACTATTTCATTATTTTCTTGGCTTCATAATTCAATGCTTCCAGTACAATGCTATGCAAAGCTCCTTTTTTTTGTGTGATCACAAAGTCGAGCAGCATTTTGTTGAGATCGGTACCAGTAGCTTCAGGAGCCAGCGTTGCAGCCGCCTGGTTTATGATCAGCATATTTTGATCTTTGAGATTACGAACTGCTTCCCAGGCTACAGGGCTCACATAGATCTGCTGGGTAGCATTGTATTCACATTCCTGTTTTATGCTTTCTAAGAGTAGTAGTTGCATTTCCCTTGCATTGAGCCCTGGTTGATTCACCCTGCTTATAAGATTGGGGATAGCTATTCTTTCTGCAAGCATTACTAATCGTTCATAGGCTTGCAATTGTAAAGGTTTGGTGTTGAAACTGTCCTTATCGGTCTTTGGTTCTTTTTTTAGCTGATTGACCAGGTAAAAGCAATAAAAGGAAATCAATAAGGCAACAAGGGCCATCAGCATGTTGATCAAGCTTTGATCCATAGGAAAAATGTATTTTGTAAAAAAGCAAAAATAGGGAAGCTGCTGTGAGTTGCAAGTGAATATGGCTTTTTGTTAAATTGTATTATCCGAAAAATCATTGATTACCACCTTGCAGAAGAATGGCTAATTTTGCATGATGGAAACAACATATGCAACTCCCGTTACACTAACTGCGGGTGCCATTAAAGAGATCAATAAATTAATGTCGGCAGAGGGATTTGATAAATCGCAGTTCTTGCGGGTAGGCGTGAAAGGCGGTGGATGTTCAGGTATGAGCTATGTGCTGGGTTTTGATTCCAAAACAGAAAAAGACCAGGAATTTGTAATAGATGGGATCCCCTGCATCATGGATAAGGCTCATGAGTTGTACCTGGCCGGTATGCAAATCGACTGGCAGGATGGTCTAAATAATCGCGGATTTACATTTAAGAATCCCAATGCCAGCAATACCTGCGGATGCGGGACAAGTTTTGCAGTTTAGTTTTTTCCTACAGAGGGAATCGCTAAAGTTATTATTTAAAAAATAACGCCATAAAAAAGCCTGTCTCACTAAAGGACAGGCTTCACTATTTTGGAAATGTGAATTATCAGCTTCTTGCTGGTTGCGGTTTAGTCTCACTTTTTGTGATTGCCGCAGCCTTTGCTTCTTCTTTTTTACCACTGCCCATATCCAGCAGGATAGGGGCGGCTACGAATACGGAAGAGTAAATACCGGTGATAACACCAATCAGCATCGCAAATGCAAAGCCTCTTGTTACTTCACCACCTACCAGGAACAGGATCAGGATGGTCAGGAACACGGTCAAGGAGGTCATGATTGTACGGCTTAGCGTTTCATTAATCGCCCTGTTAATTGTTTGTGCCAAAGGTGTAGTGGGATACAACCTCCGATCCTCACGAATACGGTCGAAGATGATCACTGTATCGTTCATCGAGAAACCGATCACTGTCAATAGCGCCGCAATAAAGTGTTGGTCTATCTCCAGCGGGAAAGGAACGATCTTTCTTGCAAAAGAAAAAACGATCAATGTCACCAATACGTCGTGCAGTAAGGCTGCGATGGTTCCCAAAGAGTATCTCCAGTCGCGGAAACGGATAAAGATATACAGGAAGATCACGAAGATGGCGAAGATGGTCGCTTGCACAGCGCCTTTTTTTAGGTCATCAGAAATAGTAGGTAATACTTTTTTTGACCCAATCTTACCAACCGCTGTAGCACTTTCATCGGCTCTTCCAAACTGGCTATATGTATAGTTGGCCGGTAAATGCTTTTGTAGTCCCTGGAACAATTTCTGTTCTACGAGTGAATCAGTTTCAGGTCTTGTATCTTTTATCAGGTAAGAAGTAGTGATGTCTAATGTGCTGGCATCGCCTACTGTTTTGATAATAGGGTTCTCGTTTTCAAATGCTACCTTGAGTTCACCCCTGATCTGCTCTATTTCTTTACCTACATTTTTGTCAAAACGAACGGTGTAGCTGCGTCCCCCGTCAAATTCAACTCCATAATCAAATCCATTGAAGAAAGAAACTATACCAAGAATCAATATGACGAAAGAAATGATGTAAGCCGTCTTCCTGAATTCAATGAACTTATATTTTGCATGTTTGAAGATGCGGCTGGAAATGCCGGTAAAATATTCAAGGTGTTTTCCTTTGCGGGTGAAAATGTCACTGATCCAACGGCTTACTAAAATTCCGCAGAACAGGGATAACAGAATACCGATGATCTGGGTGGTAGCAAAACCTTTTACAGGTCCTAATCCAAAGTAGAAAAGTATGATTGCTGTAAGAAGGGTAGTGATGTGACCATCCAATACGGGCGGCAATGATCTTTTATAGCCTTCGTTGATTGCAGCAACATAGCTTTTGCCTTTAGTCAATTCTTCTTTTATACGTTCATAGATAATTACGTTTGTATCTACAGCCATACCAATTGTGAGTACCAAACCGGCAATACCGGGTGCTGTTAAAGTAGCGCCTAATCCAGCCAGTATACCAACTGTGAAAAGCAGGTTAAGGATAAGCGCTATATTGGCCACCCAACCGCTGGTGTTGTAGTAAATCAACATCAGGATAAAAATCACGATGAATGATAAACCAAAAGCCGTCATACCGCCGCGGATCGCTTCGGTACCCAATGTTGGTCCAACTGTTTGTTCCTGAACGATCTTAGCTGGTGCAGGAAGTTTACCGATTTTCAACATATTGGCTAAGTCTTCAGCTTCTTCAACTGTAAAGCCACCGCTGATCTGGGATGTTCCTCCATCGATCACACCGTTCACATGCGGTGCAGAATAAACCAGGTTGTCTAAAACGATAGCAATAGGTTTACCAACATTTTCGCCGGTCATTTTAGCCCAGGCTTTAGTTCCTGTGCTGGTCATTGTCATTTGCACTTCGGGTCTGCCGGTTTGATCATAATCATGACGGGCAGAGCTTACTGCATCACCCTCAATCTTTGCTTTTTCACGGCCAAATGTTTTGATAGCATATAAGGGAACCCGATCAGATGCCTTGTTGTCAACACCTCTTTCCTGGATACCATACATCCACACCATTTGTGCAGGAAAGGATGCTCTGATGGCCGGTGATTCGAGATAGCTACGAACCAAAGCAGTGTCTTTGACGGCTACTGAACCGATGGCTGCAGGAAAACGGGTTTTACCACCTTCGTCCTGGTAAGGCTGCGTGAAGAATGCGATGTATCCGTATAAATGTTTTTTCAGGTCAGCTTCGTCGTTGGAAGCAACTGCCGGAGTTTTTTTGCTGGTATCATCACCAGCTAATTGAGCCAGACCGCTTGAATCTTTTTTAGTTGAATCTGTAGTAGCCTGAGCGGTGGTAGAATCAGCAGCCTTCAACGTAGTGTCCGCTTTAGAAGACTTTCCACCCATCATAGAAAAGAAAATGCCGTCAGCTTTATCAATACTTTGACCGAGTTCAGAAATATTGAATACTTCCCAGAACTGCAGGTTGGCGGAAGACTGAAGAATCTTTCTAACTCTTTCTTTGTCCTGGATACCCGGCAACTCAACGGTGATGATTGCTTTATCACGGTCAGGATTGATATTAGGCTGTGCAACACCAAACTGGTCAATACGTGTATTTAAAATACGGAAGGTGTTGTCAAACGCATCTTTTGAAAGACCTTCCAATACACTGATCACTTTGTTGTCACTGTCACCAACTTTGATTTCGCTATTGGGGGTCGCAAATATGGCGGCAAGTTTACCGGAAGGGTTCAATTTTTTATACTCGTCAGCAAACAAACGGATGAAGTTTGCATCGCTGTTTGCTTTGCGCTTATTCGCATTGTCCAGTGCCTGTAAAAAGTTTGGATCTTTAGAGTTGTTTGACAAAGTTCTCAATAAGCCTGTCATTTCAACTTCCATCGTTACGTTCATACCTCCTTGTAAGTCGAGACCGAGGTTTAATTCTTCTTCCTTTGCTTTTTGATAGCTAACTGTACCAGTTATGCCATAAGTGACAGTCTCATCTTTTGTGCTATCGAGTATTCGCTTTAAGCGGTCAGCTTTTATTTTGTCCAGTTGTTCCTGGTAAATAGCTTGTGAATCTTTGTTGCCGGGATATTTTTCCGCAGCAGTAGGGTAGTTCACTTTAACATAGCTTGCAGCACGGGCTTCCATCTTTTTTTCGTGACCACGGACGAACCATGTAAACGAAAGCTGATAAATGGAGTAGATAATCAGGAGGATTGTGAAGAATCGAACCAAACCTTTAAGTTGCATACGTTTTGGAGATTTACATTTTTTGTCTTTCGTTTCCGCAAATGGGCGGGAGGCAAGACTTTACACTAGTTTTTAAGGACGGCAAAGATAGGGTTTTCAGGCATATGTTTGAAGAGTGGTTTTGTGACCCTATTCATTCTGAATCTGATTGATTTTAAGTCAATTATATTTTGTCAAAATGCTCATCCCGCACCCGCATCAATAAAAACCGTCTTTGCTGCTCCAAAAACGAACAACTGCCGGAAATTGATATGCCGCTGTTACTTTTTATTAAACCAAATAAAAGAAGGGAAGGGAAAGATGTTATAGCGAAAAATGCCCCATTCTCCCAAAAAATAGGGTTGTCAATTTTGCTTCGATAAAAGAACCTTAGCCCTTAACGAAACGAACAATTGTTCACAGCTTTCACCTGCCTGTCAAATGAGCCAACAATAATCAATAAGCCTATCGTCCAATGAAGTTGATGCAATCAGCAACCCTATATTTTAGTCAAATAACTTTCCTGTTGGCCTTAAATAAAGTTTTCTATTCATTCAAATCCATAATTTTGCACCCGCCTGTTGACGAGCAGGCTTGCGTGCCCTTATGATCGCATTGATTATTTTATTCTATTCATAAATAAACCAACATGCAGTTATCTTCTCTCCTTGACAGGTTCGCTGAACCTGAAACATTAAAAATGGCAAAACTTGGCCGTGAACTCAGGGCTAAAGGTGTTGACGTGATCGACCTTAGTCTTGGTGAACCTGACTTTGATACACCTCAGCATATAAAGGATGCAGCTATAAAGGCCATCAATGATAACTGGAGTCACTACACACCTGTGCCAGGTTTTTTGGATTTAAGAGAAGCCGTTTGCACTAAATTGAAAAGAGATAATAACCTTGATTATAAACCAGAAAATATTGTTACTTCTACCGGGGCCAAGCAGAGTTTGGCTAATGTAATTCTTGCATTGGTGGATGATAACGATGAAGTGATCATTCCAACACCTTATTGGGTTACTTATTCCGAGCTGGTAAAAATTGCAAGAGGGAAAGTTGTTGAAGTTCGCACCTCATTGGACAGTGGGTTTAAAATTACACCGGCGCAACTGGAAGCGGCGATTACCGACAAGACAAAAGTATTCATGTTCTCTTCACCCTGCAATCCATCGGGTGCAGTGTATAGCAAAGCCGAGCTGGAAGCATTGGCTGATGTATTCAGGAAATATCCTAATATTTACATTCTTGCTGATGAGATTTACGAATATATCAACTTTGTAGGCAAGCATGAAAGTATTGCGCAGTTTGCCGATTTGAAAGATCGGATCGTTGTTATCAATGGACTCAGTAAAGGTTTTGCAATGACCGGATGGAGATTGGGTTATATCGCCGCCAATACTGATATAGCAAAAGCTTGTGAAAAATTACAGGGGCAGTTTACCAGTGCAACTTGTTCTATCACGCAGAAAGCAGCAGTAGTAGCTTTAACGACTGATTTGAAACCATCGCTGGAGATGACAAAAGAATTTACGAGAAGAAGAGCAAGGGTGATGGAGTTGGTTAAAGAGATACCCGGTTTTATTTGTTCAGAACCCGATGGAGCATTTTATATTTTCCCGGATGTTAGCTATTACTATGGCAAGTCAGATGGTGAAACAACTATAAACAATGCAGCTGATTTTTCTATGTATCTCTTAAATACGGCGCATGTTTCCTCTGTGATGGGTGATGCATTTGGTGAGCCCAAATGTGTTCGCTTCTCTTTCGCTAACAGTATGCCCAATATCGAAAAAGCATGGGTGAGAATTAAAGAAGCATTGGCGAAGTTGAAATAACAGAACCACGATTAATAGGATTAGAAAAGATTATCAGGAAACTGGAGTTCGCCGGTTTCCTTTTTTATGTCATATACCCTAAGAGTAAATTTTCTATTTCCTGTTAATCCATTTTATAATCTCGTAAATCGTGGTTCTTTAGTTTTCTATGTAATTCCAATACCTGGGGAATCACCAGGTGTTGTTCATCGTTTATAATAACAGCATCACAAAGCCGCATCTTAATTTCTTCGTTGATCTGCCGGTTCATTCGTTGTTGGACCTCTTCTTTGGTAATTTTATCCCGCAGCATGATCCGTTGTATCCGGAGTGGGGCAGGCGTATAAACGCCAATTACAAAATCGAGATATTCTGATGAGCCGCTTTCAAATATTAACGCCGCTTCTTTTAAGGCATAAGGAGCGTTTTGTTTTTGCATCCATTCATTTGCATCTCTAATAGTAGCCGGATGAGTGAGAAAGTTGAGGAGTTCGAGTTTTTCTTTATCGTTGAAAACAATTGACGAAATATAGGAGCGATTCAGTTTTCCATCCTTGTAGCTTTCAGGACCAAAATGTGCAATAAGATTTTTCTTTATCTCCTCGTCTTCATTCATCAATTGGCGGGCAGCCGAATCAGCATAGTAAACAGGTATTCCGAGTACTTCAAAAATTTTTGCAACGATACTTTTGCCGCTACCGATACCACCTGTGATGCCGACTCGTAGAACCACGATTTATAGGATTTTAGAAGATTATGACGAGGTTAAAGATAAGCGAGTAAAGACACAAATAGGATTGCCAACAAAAAAGGGGAAATCGGCCCGGCCAATTTCCCCTTAATCCATTTATAATCCCACAAATCGTGGCTCTATTCTATTTTTTCTCTGTTGCTACCGGCTTATTCAGCGAAGCCGTCCAATCCATACTGATTGCTGACTTTTCAATTTTCAGGTAGCTGCCGGGATTTACTTCGATGCTGAGTGTGCCATCTTCATTTATTTTATTAACAGTGCCATGTATGCCTGCGATGGTCACCACTTTGTCTCCTTTTTGTAAATCCTCGATGAACTTCTTTTGGTTCTTGGCCTTTTTTGCTTGCGGGCGGATAAAGAACAACCAAAAAACCAGGATCATCAATCCAAGGAAAATAAATTGAAAGCCACCCATGCCACCACCTGACGGAGTTGCCTGTAATAAATACGTGTAATTCATTCTTATTCGATTTTATTGTTTAGTCTGTGATTTCTACTCTGAAGCTAAGCGGGGTCAGGTTTTCAGGGCTGGTATTGGCAGTTACAAAAACTTCTTTTCTCGCTTCGCCATGGGGTCTGCCTTTACTATCGAATTTTGCCTTGATCACACCTTCTTCACCGGGTGCAAAAGGCTTTTCCGGTTTTTCAGGAACAGTACATCCGCAACTGGCGGTTACATTGGCAATCACCAGGTTTTTTGTACCACTATTTTTAAATCGAAAACTGACTTCTACAACCTGTCCCTCCTTCACTTTGCCAAGATCCCGGTAAGTAGAATCGAGCCACTGGATAGTTGTAAAATTAGCTGAGTCCTTTCTTGCATCATCCTTTTGTGCCTGCGTCAGTTCATTCTCAATTGGCTTATCTGCAGACTGGCAGGCGAACAACCCGGCTGCCACTAATACAAATAATAATTTTTTCATTCTCGAAAATTTGGGAATGCAAATGTAAAGGTTAAAAAGTTAACGGCGGGCTAAGTTTAAAAGTTGACAGCAATCAAGCTTTCGTTAACTTTTTAGCTTGTCAGTTTTTTTATAATCCACCTTTTGCATTTTTCCCTGCTGTACCAACTCTTTGTGAATGTTATCGAGGATACCATTTACAAACTGGCCACTTTGCACAGTACTGTATTCTTTAGCCAGGTCAATGTATTCGTTGATGGTAACTTTGGGAGGTATTGTTTCAAAATAAAGGAACTCCGCCAGGCCCATTTTCATCAACAGCATATCGAGTATGGCTATTCTTTCGGGATCCCAGTTTTTTAATTTAGGTGTAATAATGCTTTGCAGATATTCGGCTTTGTCCATCACCGTCTGCAAAAGATTTTTAGCAAATTGCTCTTTATCAGGACTCAGCAGCTGCCTGAAATTAAGTGAGCCTGGTTTTTGAATATAACCGGCCAAAAGTTGTACTACCATTTCTCCATCGTCATTCCACCCAGTGAAATTTTCTTCCAAATGAGAAATAAATAATTCATTCGCCAGCATCATGTCATTGAAAATAAATTCCATGATTTTTTTCTCTTCCTGTTTATCCCGGGATGGAGTGGCTGTATATGCTTTGTATTGGGGGGTTTCTACTAACGCAAGATAAATCTTGCGAATCAGCTCGGTATCAGCTTTTAACTGCGGCTTTTCTTTTTCAAGTTGTTCTTTCAACGCAGCATCCTCCAGCATTTTCCAAAGCACATCATTGCCTGCGATTTTGGTGTTTACATTAAGGTCGTCGGCAGTTGGCAAATGCTTGCTGGCTCGTTTATGCGCCTGCGTTTCTGCATAGCGGGCTACTTCTGTTAAAAACCATGTGATATATACTAATATAGAGCGGGTCTGGCTAAAATGTTGCTGCAAGATCTTTTGTGGCTCGCCGGGTTTCAATAATCCCTCAATCGTGTCGATTGTATACAACGTCTGCATCACTTTCACCCGGATATTTCTTCTACTGATCATTTTCTGTAAGAACTGTTTGAGGCTGCGAAGATAAGCGTTTTCAGCCCGTATTAACAAGAACAGTTTATGAACAATTGCAAGTGAGGTTCAGATTTTTTTTTAAAAAATATTTGTAAACTAAAAAGCTATCTGCTTATTAGCAGATAGCTTTTTTTATAAATAAATAAACGCTGTTTTTTACTCTTTGATAAATCGCAGCACTTCCTTGTTGCCGTCTTTTTTATACCTGATAAAATAAATGCCTTTTGAAAGACTGCTGATATCAATGGTTTTCGTCAGGGAAGGTGTGCTGATTATTTCCCGCCGTACATTTTTCATATCGGCTGAAAAGATTTCCAATTCCGTTTTCGTAAGCAGGCTGCCAAAATTAATGGTAATCGTATTTTTTGCCGGTACGGGATAAACAGACGGGCGACTGATTGTATTATCAACCTTCAATGAAATTATTTTGCTGTATTCAAAATCGCCATTCCAGTCAATTTGTTTTAAGCGGTAATAATTTACGCCGCTGCCTGGCTTTATATGCAGATAACTATACTCTTGTGTTGCAGCAGCATTTCCTTGTGAGCCGATCGTTGCCAGCAATGAAAAATTGATTCCATCCCTGCTCGTTTCCAGATCAAACTGTCGATTATTAAATTCGGATGCGGTTGTCCAGCTCAATAGTGCATCCTGGTCGGTGTTCAATCTGCCTGTAAATTCTGTAAGCGTAACCGGCAATATTACGCCGCCATCAACCAGGAAAAACCTTGAGAAACCGGTAAATGGTGCCGTAAAGATGGTTGTTCCCGAACCCAATGTGGTAACAGTAGGGGTGATTAAAATCGTATTGCCCGGCAATGAAGCTCCCGCAGATGCAGCGGAGGTTTTAGCCAATTTCAACGTCGCAGGATTTTTTCCCGCCAGCTCTGCATTATCAAAGTAAAGTGAAATAGTATAATCAGCGCTGGCACCATTGGTGGTCGGTGTAACGGCAAAGACTTTGGCAGAACGTTGACCACCCTGGTAATTCACCCATGTTGTGCCGCCTGCATCTAATGATGAACTAACACAGCCTAATGATGTACTCACATTATTTAACCGCATCAGCAGTTTATTGTTGTTGGAATAGAAATAATCCGAGCTGCCGTTGGCGATATGGTAAATGGAGGTGGCGCCTGCGGCTGTTTCAATAGATGTGCCTGTTGCGGATAAGCCAAAGCGAATGATCGGCTTATAACCAAATCCATAACCCGCCAAACCTGAAGTAAAAGATCCTGAACAGTTAATTCCATTTTGGAAAAACATATTTCCCTGGGAGTCAGAGCCACCATCCGAATAGAGGCCAATATCATCGCCAAAATTGGCGGCGTCTGCAGTGCCATTATCATAACATATGTCGATAGCAATACTATTGCCTGTCCAGTTAAACGGTGTCGAAAGTGTAAATACATTCCAGCCGTTGGCGGTAGATAAAGAACTACTCGTGTAAACTGTTGTCATTCCTCCGACCACGTATACAGAACCTCCATCAATGAGATAGTTCAGTGAAGTGTTTCCTATTCGTATCGCAAAGTTTTGAAACGGTCTTGTGCTGAATTTGCTATTGATAAATAATTGGAGTGTAGTGATATTTCCTGGTGACATTCCTGCGGCCGCCAGTTCGCTTGCTTTATATAAAATTTGTACTCTTTGTCTCTGCAATCTTGCATCAAACGGAGCTTCATCCGTTATTGCTTCTATTGTTCCTATAGAATAAGTGCCGGCAGAAGTACCTGTGGGCGCAACATCATTGTCGGAAACCGTCAATGTAAATGTCGGCGCATTAGTTCCTTTGCTTGCATCGCCTCCGCCATCATTTACTGTAAAATCAAGGATGATGGTTTCGGCTGATTCTACGCTGCCGTCATCATAAATTCTGATTGTAAATGGTTGAGCAGTGGTAGATCCGGCTGCAAAATTTAATACATCACTGGGATTAGTAAAATCTCCATTCGTGGTTACATCATAATCAAGACCCTTAACAGCGGTACCACTATAACTAAGTGTCGCTGCGGCTGCAGCACTGGGACCGTTCCCAATTACCATTTGATATGTGTAGTCACGGTAAGTACGGCAACCATCGACGGTTCCCGTTGAACTCTCAGTTTGGGAAGCTGTGGCCTGGCTGAAATTGATTGTTGTTCCACAAGGGACAAGAGCTAAATTGCCGGCATCGATCAAACTTGATCTTGATGGAAGTGTGAGTGCCGCCAGGGCCCTCGTTTTTTGTTCATTTGTAAAAAGTGTATAGCAATTTGTATAGCTCATGAAATTGCTTTCGGTATTAATAGTATAGGAGGTACCGGTACATGTATTTGTGCCTGTACGGCAGGTAAAGCTATAAGCACCCGTTCCGGCATTATAGTTATTATAAATAGGATCCGTATCACAAATAAGATCGCCGTCAGTATTACAGTTTGCATTCGCCGGGCATTGTGTATTATTGGCAGAGCCGCGGAAAGGATGATGGAGATTCAGGGCATGACCGATTTCATGGGGCAATGTCTTTTGACCACTCACCATTTGTGTGGCCAGCATAATCGTTCCATCCAGGGTAGAAGGCGAGCCGGGGAAATACGCGAAACCCGCCGTGAATTGGCCGGAAGTACCATCGGCGCCATCTATTTTATTTACGATCCAGATATTATAGTACTCAGCCGTATTCCAGCGGGCCAGGTCCTTTAAGGTCAATTCCGGGCAGCCATTCGTGTTAGAAGCATTCACGCCATTAGCTACATAGTTAGGCAGCGAAGAAGCATCAACCCTGTCAATACCGTTGGTGGCGCCACAGGTAGGAGTACGCTGAGCAAGGGCAAATTGTATTTCCATATCTACTACGCCGCCACCTTCAACAGGTGCTGTCATACCGGCATAGGTACCGGCATATACCTCGTTTAAATAATTTATAGCTCCGATAATCTGAGCATTGGAAGGGTTATAATCAGATCCGATTGCTCCGCCGGTGTGCATAACGTGTACCACAACCGGGATTGTTACTGTGGATAAGGGCCTGATATCGCCGGGTTTCATTGCTTTTTGAGCAGTGATAAATTTTTGAATGGCGATATTGTTCAGCTCAATTTGCTTCGCGTAAGCTGGATTTGTTTCCAGCAACCGGTCATGTTTTTTGTCGAAAGAACAGGGCTCCTGTGAGCGGAGGGGGGCGGTAAACGTAAAAGCAACCAGGGTCAGTAGTAAAAAATACTTACTCATAAGCGGTTTTAATAGAATATTGGTAGCTGATAAGATGCTGAAAAACCGAACTTTAGGACAGGTAATTCAATATCCTGCGGAAAACTTACAGTTGTCCGCCTACTTAAACGCTAAGCCTTTAATAATTAGTTTTTTGAAAGGGAACTATTTTTTGATTACGGTAAACAGTAAAGGCAGAGGTTATCATCGGTTTAGTCGAACGGGTCAATGTCTGTAGAGAATGAAAAATTGACACAGGTTTTTTTCGGATTTTCTGACAGTCTTTTCAAAAAATATAAGCTGTTGACACTAAACTGCTATTTTTTCACAATCTGGCGCAATGGCATAATTATTAGGCTACCTTTGCCGTCCTGATAAAAAACCAACGCTGTTGACGATTGCAACAGGTGGTGGGATCACTATTCAAAAAACAAAAATCAATACAATTATGGCCAAGAAAGTAAACGTTACCCCCTTGCATGACAGGGTAATCGTGAAAGCGGCAGCAGCTGAAGAGAAAACTGCCGGAGGTATCATCATTCCCGATACTGCAAAAGAGAAACCTCAGCGTGGTATTGTAGTAGCAGCGGGCCCTGGTAAAAAAGATGAGCCCGTGACTGTAAAGACCGGTGACACCGTTTTGTATGGTAAATATGCCGGCACAGAAATTCAAATCGAAGGACAGGATTACCTGATCATGAGAGAGTCGGATATATTAGCGATAGTTTAAAAGCCTTGAGCTAATAGCTAGAAGCTAAATGCTCAAAGCTTATTCCCATTTTTAAAACATTTTCAACTTAAATATTATGGCAAAGCAAATCTTCTTCGACATTGAAGCAAGAAATAAAATGAAGAAAGGCGTTGATACATTGGCCAACGCCGTAAAAGTTACATTAGGTCCTAAAGGCCGTAATGTAGTTATTGAGAAAAAATTCGGTGCACCTTCTGTAACTAAGGATGGTGTAACTGTAGCGAAGGAAATTGAACTGGAAGATCCCATTGAAAACATGGGTGCTCAAATGGTAAAAGAAGTAGCTTCTAAAACGGCTGACATTGCCGGTGATGGTACTACTACAGCTACTGTGTTGGCCCAGTCTATCATCAGCGAAGGTCTGAAAATGGTAGCTGCTGGTGCTAATCCAATGGATCTGAAAAGAGGTATTGATAAAGCGGTTTCCCTGGTTGTAGAGAACCTGAAAGGTCAAAGCCAGACAGTTGGTAACGACAGCAAAAAAATTCAGCAGGTAGCCAGCATCTCTGCAAACAACGATGAAAATATCGGTAAGCTGATTGCTGAAGCGTTTGGTAAAGTAGGTAAAGAAGGTGTGATCACCGTAGAAGAAGCAAAAGGTACTGATACTACCGTTGATGTAGTAGAAGGTATGCAATTTGATCGTGGTTATGTATCTCCATACTTCGTTACTAATAGCGAAAAAATGGAAGCAGAACTGCAGAACCCTTATATCCTGATCTATGATAAAAAGATCAGCGCAATGAAAGACATTCTTCACATCCTGGAGAAAGTAGCTCAAAGCGGCCGTCCCTTGCTGATCATTGCTGAAGACCTGGAAGGTGAAGCATTGGCAACATTGGTGGTAAACAAACTGCGTGGCACTATCAAAGTTGCAGCTGTAAAAGCTCCGGGCTTTGGCGATCGCAGAAAAGAAATGCTGACTGATATCGCTATCCTGACTGCAGGTACTGTGATCAGCGAAGAACTGGGTCATAAACTGGAAGGTGCTGATCTTACTTCTTTAGGCCAGGCTTCTTCTGTTACTATTGATAAAGACAACACCACTATCGTAGGTGGTAAAGGTAAAAAAGCAGATATCACTGCCCGTGTTAACCAAATCAAAGCACAGGTAGAAAATACTACTTCTGACTACGATAAAGAAAAATTGCAAGAGCGTTTAGCTAAGTTGGCCGGTGGTGTTGCGGTATTATATGTTGGTGCTGCTACCGAAGTAGAAATGAAAGAAAAGAAAGACCGTGTTGACGACGCATTGCATGCTACAAGAGCTGCGGTTGAAGAAGGTATAGTGCCAGGCGGTGGTGTTGCTTATATCCGTGCCGTTGAAGCACTGGAAGCAAAAGTAAAAGGCCAGATCGCAGATGAGCAAACAGGTATGGCGATTGTACGCCGTGCGTTGGAAGAGCCTATCCGCATCCTGACTGCTAATGCTGGTATCGATGGTTCTATCGTAGTTCAAAGAATTAAAGAAGGTAAAGGCGACTTTGGCTTCAACGCAAGAACTGAAACATACGAGAACCTGTTCAAAGCTGGTGTTATCGACCCAACTAAAGTAAGCCGTGTAGCATTGGAAAATGCCGCTTCAATCGCTGGTATGTTGCTGACTACAGAAGCTGTGGTTGCTGACAAGCCTAAGAAAGAAGAAGCTGCTCATTCTCATGGCGCACCTGATATGGGTGGAATGGGATATTAAGAAGTACGAGGTAAGTAGTCGGAAGTACGAAGTCAGAAGACAGACGTACGAAATCCTGACAAACATAATAGTCCCGTCTCTGCAAAGGGACGGGATATTTATTCCAATCATTCATTAACCTTTTAAACGTTGTTGTATGAAAAAAGTTATTGAATCATTGCGCTTAAATGAACTGATGTTTATCGTGAAAAAATGGATGAGGAGAAACAGAAATGACGATGATGGGTTCGATCATCCATTTGCAATTTTTTAGAGTGTTGTCCCGCTTCTGTTAGAGGCGGGATCTTTTTATGTGCAGGAACACGGATTTGACTATTAGAATATGGCCCCAGATTCCACTTTAAAAATATTTACGTTTACCCGGACAGTGCTGGGAAAATGCGGTTGACGCTGGAGCCGATCTGGCAACTAGTCTCAACAGCTGGTTTGGAAAAATCAGTCTAAATCCATCAATCTGAATTATCCGTGTTTACTACTAAAAAGTTAATCGTTTCCCATTTTATCAATATAACTTCTTCATACATCGATACAATTTGCCTGAACGTCGGTAAAGGTGCAAAAAGCCCTTGTTTTTGTTTTGAGAACCATGGAAGAGCAACAAATTATTGATATTTTTAGTCAATCAAAGAACCTAAATGAAACTCATGCTTATTTCGTGCCGGGTTGGTTTACTGTTGCTGCTGACCACTATCTTTTCACTTTCATTGTTTGCTCAAAATAACTTCTTTGCGGAAGCCAGGGAAACGGGGATAACAGCAGACATTGGTAAGCGGGTTATTATTCCCGAAAAATATAAAACAGTTGTACTTGACAACCTTGGTCTTGAAAAATTTTTAAATTCAGTTTCATCTATAAACGGCCTGGCCAACAGGTCACAGGCCCCGGTGCTTGAATTGCCAATGCCCTATGGCGGAACCGCGAAATTTTCGGTTTGGGAAAGCGCCGTAATGGAACCAGGGCTGGCAACTAAGTTTCCTTCTATAAAAACATATACCGGACAGGGGATTGACGATCCTTCCGCTATTATTAAAATTGATTATACAGAAGCCGGTTTTCATGCCATGGTATTATCCGACATCACCGGCCCTGTTTTTATCGATCCTTATCGCCAGCAGGATTCAAAAAACTATATCGTTTATTACAAACATGATTTTAGCCGCAAAGAGCCATTCAAAGAAATAGGTTTGCTGCCGGCTGACGAAAAAGATAAAGTTAATCTCAACCGGCCGATGGGGGGGCCTTGTATTGGCCCGCAACTTAAGAACTATCGGCTCGCTGTGGCTTGTACAGGAGAATATGCCGTAGCGGCAACCGGTTTTACCAACCCTACGGTTGCGCAAACCTTATCAGCTATTGTCACCTCCATCAACCGTGTGGACGGGGTGTATGAACGGGAATTAGGCATCAGTCTAAACCTGGTAGCTAATAATAATTTGATCGTCTTTACCAATGCAACCACTGACCCTTTTACCGCCAATGATGATGGCAATGCCTTGCTCGACGAAAGTCAAACGGTGATAACGGACAAAATCGGCACGGCAAATTTTGATATTGGCCACACGTTTAGCACAGGTGCAGGAGGGATAGCCCAGCTTTCATCGGTTTGCGGCGGTTCAAAAGCGAGAGGTGTAACAGGTTTGACGGAACCTTTTGGTGATCCTTATGATATCGATTATGTAGCGCATGAAATGGGTCACCAGTTTGGGGCTTATCACACCTTTAATGCAACAACAAGTTCCTGTAGTGGCAACCGCAGCGCTGAAACAGCCGTGGAACCAGGCAGTGGCATTACAATTATGAGTTATGCAGGTATTTGTGGCACCACAAACAATCTTGCTGTAAACAGCATCCCATACTTTCATGCCGTTAGCATGGATGAGATCAATACCTACACGACTAATGAAAATGGGGCTACCTGTGCTACACTTATTGAAACAGGGAATATGGCTCCAGTCGTTAATGCCGGCAATGATTTTATTATACCCAAATCAACATTTTTTAGTCTTACCGGTACTGCCAGTGATGCCAACAATGATGCGCTGACGTATTCGTGGGAACAAATGGATACGGGTCCGGCCGGTAATTGGAATAGCCCGACCGGTGATGCTCCCTTGTTTCGTTCGTTTGCTCCTGTATCTATAGGCACCCGTTATTTTCCTCGATTGCCTGATCAGATCAGGAATGTTACAACCACGGGAGAGATACTGCCTTCTTACAGCCGTACTATGAATTTCAGGCTGACCGCCCGTGATAACCGTGCTGGCGGCGGAGGAGTTTGCTATGATGAGTCAGCTATTACTGTGGATGGAGACAGTGGACCTTTCGTGCTAACAGCGCCGAATGCTGCAGGTATTTCGTGGGAAGCAGGTACCGTGCAAACTGTAACCTGGGATGTAGCAAACACCAACAATGCCCCGGTGAATTGTGCTAATGTAAGTATTCTGCTTTCATTAGATAGCGGCTACACATTTCCTGTTACTGTTTTGGCAAGTACACCCAATGATGGAAGCCAGCAAATAATAGTGCCGGATAATGTTACAACTAAGGCAAGAATAAAGGTGATCGGCGTTGGAAATATTTTTTATGATATCTCCAATAACAATTTTACAATTACATCAACGAAAGCCGGGTTTAATTTCGTTATACCGGCATCAAGACAGGTGAATTGCGCCGATCCGGCGGCTACCACTGCGTCAATAACTTTGTCAACAGAATCGGTTTTTGGCTACGCAGTGCCGATCGATCTCACGGCCACAGGTGTTCCGGCCGGCACTACGGTGAGCTTTAGTCAAACGACAATTAACCCGGGTGAAAGCACCGTTGTTACCCTGAATAATGTGAATGCATTACCAAATGGCACCCACACCGTTACCGTGGTAGGAACGTCCGGGTCAATTATTCGTGAACAATCCCTGACATTTATTATACAGGCTGGTGTAGGTCCGGTCATTTCCTTACAACCGGCTAATGTGAGTATTTGCGAAGGTTCTGCAGCCAGTTTTAGTGTTGCATCTGCTTCTGATGTGAAATCATACCAATGGCAGGTCAGTACGAATGGAGGAACGAGTTTTGCGAATGTGACAGGGGCTACTTCGCCTGCATTTACTCTTAGCAATGTAGGTGCGGCGCAGGATGATAACCGTTATCGGGCGTTAGTGACCGGCCAGTGTAACGTAACTACATCTGCTATCGTTGTCCTCACAGTGCACAACGAGCCTTCGGTTACTTTGACAGCAGATCCTTACACGAGTTTGTTGCCTGGCCAGAGTACAACATTGACGGCCACTCCATCCGCATCTACCGGTGGAGTTGTAACAACTACCTGGCTGATAGATCAAACACCTATCAGTGTAACAGGAAATGAATTGGTTGCTGATGTTACAGGCTTGGGAAATTACCAGGTGCAAATTGCAGAAGCATGGGCCGATGGTAATACCTGCACGAATGAGTCAGAAATAGTCACTATTACAGCTACAGCAAGTCCCAGGTTATTTATTTATCCTAGTCCTAATAACGGGCAATTTTCGGTTTCCTATTACAATGCAACCGGCGGGTCAACCAAACAAAGTGTCACCATCTATGATGCGAAAGGGGCCAGGGTATACAGCAAAGAATTCAGTTTTTCGGGGCCATATCAACTGCATGATATTGACCTAAGAGGCAAAGCCAAAGGCATTTATTTCGTGGTGATAGGCGATGCAAATGGGAAGAAGATAATTGATGGTAAAGTGCTGGTGAATTAATTATTTCCGGCTGCCAGTTGCCGGTTACAGGTAACCGGTAACTGGCAATATGTTTATATTTTACCATTATTTCGACTGTCTGCCCCCTCAACTTTCCTTACCTTTGCGCCTCCAAAAATCAGTGGTAAAATATGATAAGCGTAAAAGACCTGAAGCTGGCCTACGGCAAAAGAGTGTTGTTTGAGGAGGTAAATCTCAATTTCACAAAAGGGAATTGCTATGGTGTAATTGGTGCCAATGGTGCCGGCAAAAGTACTTTTCTAAAAATATTAAGCGGCGAAATAGAGCCAAACAAGGGAACCGTTAGTATTACACCCGGCGAACGGATGGCGATTTTAAAGCAAAACCAATTTGAGTTTGATGAGCATACGGTGTTGGATACGGTGATGATGGGGCATACTAAACTCTGGAAAGTAGCTAAGGAGAGAGAAAGCATTTATGCACTCGCGGACTTTACCGAAGAAGATGGAATGAAGGCAGCGGAGCTGGAAGGTGAGTTTGGTGAAATGGGCGGTTATACTGCCGAAAGTGATGCAGCGATGTTGCTGGGAGAATTGGGTGTTAATGAAGAATATCACAGCGCCCTGATGAAAGACATTCCTTCCACCCTGAAAGTGCGGGTATTATTAGCCCAGGCTTTATTTGGCAATCCCGATATTTTATTGTTGGATGAGCCTACCAACGGTCTCGATATTGAAACGATCAGCTGGCTCGAGAATTTTTTAGCCGACTATGAAAACATTGTATTGGTAGTGAGCCACGACCGTCACTTCCTGGATGCTGTGTGTACTCACGTAGCGGATGTTGACCGGCAGAAAATAAAAATCTTCACCGGTAACTATACATTCTGGTATGAGTCATCACAACTGATGGCACGCCAGATCAATGATAAGAATAAAAAGGTTGAAGAAAAACGCCAGGCCCTCATCGATTTTATTGCCCGCTTCAGTGCCAATGCATCTAAAAGCAAACAAGCTACCAGCCGGAAGAAAGCCCTTGAAAAATTATCGATTGAAGAAATCGAGCCAAGCTATAGAAAATATCCCGGTATTATTTTCCAGCAATTGAGAGAAGTAGGCAACCAGATCTTGAATACGGAGAAGCTCACTAAATCGGTTGATGGCCGTGTTCTTTTTAAAGATGTAACTTTTAATGTAAACAAAGGAGATAAAATCGCCTTGCTGAGTCGTGATCCGCTGGCTGTTACCAATTTCTTTGATATCATCACCGGTGAAACAACTGCCGATAGCGGTTCTTATGCATGGGGCAGCACGGTGACACATGCTTACCTGCCACAGGAAAACAGCGAATTCTTTAAAGGCGAGCTCAACCTGATGGACTGGCTTCGTCAATATGTTCCTGATCATGTGAAAGATGTGGACGAACCGTTTTTGCGCGGATTTCTTGGCAAAATGTTATTTAGTGGCGATGATGTGCTGAAGAAAACAAATGTATTAAGTGGGGGTGAAAAAGTCCGTTGTATGCTTAGCCGGATGATGCTTCAAAGTCCTAATGTGATTTTATTGGATCAACCAACCAACCACCTCGACCTGGAAAGTATTCAAAGCTTCAACGAACAATGTACCGACTACAAAGGAATTGTGTTGTTGACCAGCCATGACCATACATTTATGCAAACTGTTGCCAACCGTGTTATTGAAATAACGCCCAAAGGAATTATCGATCGCTTAATGACCTTTGATGAATACCTGGCAGATGAAAGAGTAAAGACGCTGAAGGAAGAGATGTATAAATAGGTGAGTGGTGGGTGGCCTGAGTGAAAAGTGAAAAGGTAAAAGTGAAATTTTTTTAAATCCTGCTTCGGTGAAGCGGGATTTTTTATAAAGTTATACTCTGTCAAGCGAATCCACGTTAGTCGCATTTATGTCAGTAATGCTTCTTCGTTCTTATCAAGAATTTTAAATGTCAAAATTTCGGTAGGTAAAGTCACAGTCAATTCTGATAGCTTGTCAATTAAGTGACGACTTTTAGATTGCCTGAAATCTTTGACTTCAGAAATTATTATTTGAACTGTTCTACGTTTTAATAATTCGGTTACATATTCAATTGTCACAACTCCTGATTCCCTTATAAGATTTGAAAAATATTTCCTGTCCGAAAATGGGATACGTAAAAAAGTTCCGGCGACAAATAATACTCCTATTTCGGCAATTTCCCGATTAAAAGTCGAACACACTAACCATATAAAAATTCCACTTAGTAAAGGATGTCCAAACGTCAGGATTAGAACTTTTAGTTTGATTGAGGTTTTCAAATTCTCAACTAAAGCAAATAGAAGTGTTCCAAGAATTGGATAAACAACCAATGTTATCAAAAAAGCATAAAGAACATTCATATTTCCTGCAGTTTTACGTTTTGTAGGATTAATTGCGGCTAACGTCGTTAAAGCATTTGTGAAGGCATGGAATTTCATGTTCCGTCAGTCTGGTACAAATACTTAATTAAAAAACTGAAGTTGAAGATAATTACAATTGTTGAATGGCGTAATGTCGGCTTAAACAAAAGATGATAAGAAGTTACTGATGCACAAGTGCTGCCGGTCAAGCCATGCTTTTACAACTGCACTTGTTAGGCGCTTTCAAGTATTTCAAATGATTCTGCTGCTACATAAGGTTGTCCGTAATTGTAATTTTCCGGAAAGTCAACGCTACCAAAAAACAATGCTGATAATTGTTGGTTTTGCTGAGTTTCATTAACTGTGTACTTCACATTGTATCGCTCCAATATTTTGATATAATGTTGCCACAATGGTGTTGGTGAAGCAAGTTGATTTTCGGTTTCTGTCTCTAAAATTTCAGGAAGAAAACCAAAGACCTTATGAAAGTCTACCCAATTACCACAGCCTTTACTGTGAACTAGAAAAAGTTCACCCATTAATGAAGGAATGTCTTTGCATGAACCATGAATAGAAAAGAATGTTTCAGCTCCGTAATTCCAAAGTACAGGATGGTCAGACAAAACTTTTATTTGGTAAAACGGTCTTAAGTAACCAGCATGTAAATGATGGTCAAAAAAGCCATGACAAGCAATCTTCCAACTTTTTTTGTTTCCTGAAAACTGTTCGTCAAATTGGTCATAAAAGGCTTCTAAGGAAATAATCATTTTGCCAGTTCGTGGTACTAATCTGATGCCGGTCACGTAAAAAGCCCAGTCGTTAAGGAAGTCTTCTGAATTAGTAAGTTGTATTAGTTGTTCCACTTGTGAGGTGTCGTTTGATTTCGCCTAACACGTAAATTTATGTTACATGCTGTACGATTAAAAATAGCAAATAATAATCAGCAAAATAATATTATACAATTTGTGTGGTTATAGCGCCAATAAATTGGCCGGCAGTAACCGATCAATTAAACAAAAAGGTTGCCCGTTTTCCAGGCAACCTTGTATCGAAAGTTTAATGGTAAACTATTTTGACGCTACCTTCAGATCAACCCTCCTGTTTTGAGCTTTACATTCAGGTGTATCATTAGCCGCACATACCGGATGGTCGGGTCCATAACCAACGGCTTCTGTAATTTGCTTGGAACCTGCCCCCATATTTACCAATTCTATCATTACCGCCTTTGCTCTTGCATCCGATATCGTTTTATTGACGGCCGCATCGCCAACATTGTCGGTGTACCCGCCAATTTTGATAGAACCGGAAGGAAAATTTTTAAGAATAGTTGCTACGTTCTTCACCTGGGTTTGCGAAGCAGCGGTCAATACCGATTTACCGGTTTCAAAATATACCCGGTCAAAGCTGACCCAATTCTTTGTTTTATCAACGGTATCAACAGTCCAGCCTGGATTGCTCAACATATTGAACAATTTTGCTTCCGTGCTATTATCCCCAACTTTTAGCACAGTTCCATCAGCCAGTTTCAATTCTATTTCGTTTCCTGTATCATAAACATAGTTGCCTGTAATGGTGTCAAGAATACCTCCCGAAGTTTTTGCTATATCCGGATCTGAGACAGGCGGTACCGGTGATAAAGTAGTATGAGCTGTATCATCTGCACCAGTGGAAGTGCCTTCATTCGTGCAACCTTTTTTGCTGAAAATCCAGATCAAAATGGCTACCGCAGCTACCAGGATGAGTGGCCTTAACCAGTTACTGCCGGATGAAGTGGTAGTTTTGAATGTACCTCCGACATGTTCCGTAACAGAAGAAACCACATGGGTAAGTCTGCCGCCAATGTCATCCAGGCTGGGAATACCCAGGGCTCCTGTAAGGTTTAGCCCGGAGGGAATAGCACTTATGATAGCACTTTTTTGGCTTTGTAAAAAAGTATTCAAACCTGATTCACTCAAATTATTTTCCGTCGCATATTGACCAACCGGGGCTAAAGCCGTCGGCATGGCTATACTCAGAACAGTATTGGCGGATGAAGGCTTGATTCCGGCAAAGCCTGCAATCGCATTAATAATATTATTTACTTTATCTCCAAAAAGCGACCGGAGCCATCCCATCACAGTTGCCCTGACGCTGTCGGCAGTTGGAACACTGCTGTCAAATAACCCCGACAGGTTGCTTAGAATACCGCTTCCTGCCGCACTTTTTGCAAGATCCAGGAGTTCACCATCACTCGTTGAAGCAGGTTTGTTCAACAGACCTGCCAATACGGAAGGTATAGCGCCACCAATTGCTTTTTGGATACTGTTTTCGCTTTCGCCAAGTGAGTTAGCGGCTTTAGAGACCAGGTCGGCCGGCAGTAGGCTCCTTGCTGCGTCTACTAAATCAAGTGCCATATTCAATGTTTTTACGTGATGGAATGAAACGGGGAGGGTGGACAGGAGGATAACTTGTTCCCTTAAGTTATGCTATTTGAATGAAACTTTGATCATTTGTCTCAATAACTTTTACTATCGCTACTGCCAGCTAATATTTATTTTTTAACAATATTGTAAGTGAAAAATCTTATTTCTACCTTAGTCTCCGCAAGCAAAAAAACAGTTCTTTTCGCCAATTCTGGGATCCATCTCCTTCCTTTACCTGTTAATCCTACCGGGAAAGACTAGTATCCGGGCCGTAGGTATGTAGCACTGCTTATGATTGCTATATTCGGGTTGAAACCAGAAAACAAATAGTTTGGCTCTTCCTTCACCGGGGGAGCTTTTTTATTATACCAATTTGAAGCCGTCACTTGCCAGTCATCCGGTATTTTCAGCAACACTTTCTTATCTTCCAAATACAATTGACTGCCCATGGATAAATTTTTTGTTGATGCAGATATTTCACAAGCCCATACCATTTCTACTGAAGTGTACAAATCGGCGCAGTTTTTTGAAATGGCAAAAGAAAAAATATTTGCCGCATCCTGGCAGTTGGCAGGTGATACCGATATGGTAAAAACGAATGGCGCCTGCTATCCTTTTACATTGCTGGAAAAATTTATCAGCGAGCCATTGCTGCTCACCCGTGATGAGAAAGGAGAACCGCATTGCCTGTCTAATGTGTGTACTCACCGGGGCAATTTACTCGTGTACGAATCTTGCCGGTTATCTAATCTGCGATGCAGGTACCATGGCCGGCTCTTTCATTTGAACGGTCAGTTTAAATCGATGCCGGAGTTTAAAGAAGTAAAAAATTTTCCTTCACGGGATGACGATCTGACCAGGCTTCCTTTATTTCAATGGGGGAAACTATTATTCACTTCATTGAATCAGCGATATGACCCGATTGTTTTTTTTAAAGATATGATGGAAAGGGTTGCGTGGCTGCCTTTAGACGAGTTTCAGCATCGGCCTGATCTTTCCAAAGATTATTATATCAATGCCAATTGGGCCTTGTATTGTGAAAACTATTTGGAAGGGTTTCATATTCCTTTTGTGCATGCAGGTTTAAATGCCGCTATTGATTTTACTGATTACTCAACCGAATTGTTTTATCCGTTCTCCAGTTTGCAGATCGGCATTAGTAAAACAGGTGAAAGTTGTTTCGACCTGCCTTCATCCTCGCCTGACTATGGGAAAAAAGTAGCTGCTTACTATTTCTGGGTATTTCCCAATATGATGTTCAATTTTTACCCCTGGGGTTTATCTATTAATATCGTGCAACCACTGGCTGTTGATAAAACAAAAGTCTCTTTTCGTATTTATGTATGGAAAGAAGAACTGCGAAGCGCAGGCGCCGGAAGCGAATTGGATAAAGTGGAAATGGAAGATGAAGAAATTGTGCAACAGGTGCAAAAAGGAGTTCAGTCCAGGTTTTATAAGCAGGGAAGATATTCGGTTACGAGAGAAAGAGGAACGCATCATTTTCATGAACTACTGGCTCAATTCCTCCAATGAATAAAGTAAAACTGCTTGAAAATAATTATTTGCCACAGATTACACAGAAAGTTTGATTTGAAAAGCCCTCAAATTTATCTGTGTTAATCCGTGTTTATCTGTGGCTCAAAAAATCAGGATGAATCAACAAAACTCACTGCAAAAAAAGATTGGCTTTTGGTCAGCAACATCTATCGTTGCAGGCAGCATCATTGGTTCGGGTGTATTTATGAAACCAGCCACCATGGCTGCGCAATTGGGTTCTCCTGTTTGGCTCACGCTGGTCTGGATAATCGCAGGCCTGTTTTCTTTATTTGGCGCATTGATCTTTGCAGAACTGGGTGCTATGATGCCGGAAACGGGTGGCATCTACACCTACTTTCGCCGCATGTTCGGTGAGTTCTTTGCTTTTTTATACGGGTGGGCTGCATTTGCTGTTATTAATACAGCAGCAGTGGCAGCTATTTCATTTGTATGTGCACAGTATGCCGATTATTTTTTGCAACTGCCCAGGTTTGATATAGCAACTGAGCAAGCTTTTGTATGGCATATCCCTTTTATCGGCGATCTATATCCTTTACAAAACTTCGGTGTCAAATCATTGGCTGTAGCGATAGTGATCATGCTCTCAGCACTAAACTACCGGAGTGTAAAAGCAGGAAGTTCTTTTCAATTAATTTCTACTATTGTAAAAATGGGTGTGATCGGTGCCTTGATCGCAGGGATACTTTTTTCAGGCAAAGGATCTTTTCAAAATTTCTTCCAGGCAGAAAATCCTAAAGAGGGGATGAGTTTGCTTAGCGGTATTGTTGTAGCTATGACCGGAGCTTTTATGGCTTATGATGGATGGATCAATGTTACGTTTATCGCAGGCGAAATAAAACGGCCGCAAAAAAATATACCGGGAAGCCTGATAGTAGGTGTGTTTGCCTGTATTATTGTTTATGTGTTGGTAAACCAGGCTTATTTATATGTATTGCCGGTTGAAAAATTAGCTGTTTCACCTTTAGTGGCATCCGATGCCATAGCTATAGCATTGGGAAATACAAGCGGAGCCATTGTTGCGGCTATGATCGTGATCTGTACATTAGGCGCTGTCAATGGCAACCTGATGGCCACCTGCCGTATTACGTTTGCTATGGGAAAAGATAAAGTGTTTCTACCCTGGGTGGGGAAGACGCATACACGATACCATACACCCGGCAATGCTGTCTGGCTGCATGCTATATGGACATGTGCCTTTATCCTTTCCGGTTCTTTTGATATGCTGGCTGATATGTTTGTCTTTATTACCTGGATCGCTTATTTATTCGGTGCAATAGGCATTTTTATTTTTCGCAGAAGAATGCCCGATCAGCCAAGGCCGTACAGGATTTGGGGCTACCCGGTGGTGCCTATCCTGTTTATTGCCTTTTCTTCTTTTTATGTAGTGATGACCGTCTGGAATGATGTAACCAATTATTTAAACGACCGGCAGCCTGTTATTAATTCTGTATTGGGATTGGTGATAACGGCAATTGGGATTCCGTTGTATTTTTATTTTAAGAGGAAGAGTGGGGTACATTGAATGTTGGCTAAATTGTCCAAGGATAAGACCTTGAAAAAATCAATGAATAATTTTTATGAAGATTAAAAATATATTGATAGTGTTGTTTGTGATTGTCTGTGTAATCTCAATATTTGGAGTAATTTTTAAAAAAGAGTATAAAGTTGTATTCACAAAAGATGTTGATTCTATAACTTTTAACGATTCAATAATATATGTTCGATACTACAAAGATGACTATGGCCAGGCATAGAAACAAGGGTGAAAAATTTTGATACCTCATTTTGCTTTATGTGGGGCGAACCGCTTAATAAAATCTACCTACATCATTTTCTGAATCAATTTTCCCAGCATCATCAACCCATAATCGGCATCATCATCCCAGGGTTTGCCAAAACTGATACGGATGCAGTTACTATAATTACAACTGGCCGAAAATATCTTTCCCGGCATTATTGATATATGATGCTTCATCGCTTCTGTCCGCAATTTAAAGCCATTTACTTTTTTATTTAATTGCACCCATAATACAAATCCGCCATGTGGCCGGGATACTTTTGTGTCTTCAGGAAAATAGTGAATGATGGCCTGCATATACCGAAGGCATTGGGTGTACAAAGCTTTACGCAAATTTTTTAAATGATATTCATAGCGGCCGTTCTGCAGAAAATGCGCCATAGCTGCCTGCGTAAGGGTAGGAGAGCTGATATTGTGTATTCTTTTTATTTGCTTTACCTGTTCTAAAAATTTTCCGGGAATGGTCCACCCAATACGATAACCCGGCGCCAATGACTTGGTTAATGAAGAGCAATGCATCACCATGCCTTTGGTATCATAATACTTGCAGGTGCGGGGACGGTTTTTCCCAAAATATAATTCACCATAAATATCATCTTCTATCAATGGGATATTATGCTTTGTAATGATCTCGACAAGCTTCTTTTTATTTTCATCGGGCATGCACCCGCCTAATGGGTTATTAAAATTGGGTATCACTACGCAGGCTTTGATCGGGAATTTTTTAATCACTTCCTGCAAACAATCAAGATCAAGCCCGCTAATAAAACAAGACGATATTTCCACTACTTTCAATCCCATGTTTTCAATAGCCTGGAAAATGCCGAAATAATTGGGTGATTCTACAGCTACAGTATCTCCCGGTTTGGTAACAGCCTTTAAACAGATCGTGATGGCTTCAAGACAGCCGGTAGTAACCAATACTTCATCAGGTTTTATTTTTCCACCCCAGTTAAAAGCCAGCTTGGCTATTTGCTTACGCAATTCAAGATTGCCCTGTGTATGTTCATAGCTGATGCAGTGATCCTTACTGTTGCGCAATGCATGCATTACCGATTTATTGATCTTGGCGGCAGGTAATAAGGAAACATCCGGAACAGCCATTGCAAGATTGATCACTTTGTCATTGTGTGAAGCAATATCAGAATAGATCGAAGAGATCATTTCTTTTACACTCACATCATGTGATAAAACATCGGGCTGGATGATCTTTGGCAGATCAGGAAAACGCCGTTGGTTGAAACGAACATAGTATCCTGACTTGGGTCTTGACTCAATCAATCCTTTTCCCTCTAAATGATAATAAGCCTGGAAAGCCGTGCCCATACTGATGCCATACTCTTCGCTGAGTAAACGAACCGAAGGAAGTTTGTCACCGATCTTCAACACATCATCAGTGATCATTTTTTCAAGACCCGTTGCTACCTGCATATACAGGTGGTCATCGGTAGTAAAGTTTGCTTTGCCCATAAAAAAAGTTTGAGGTCTGATGTCAGAGATCGGAAGTCTGATACCAGACAATATCTCAATAGAAAATTTCACTTTTTGTAAACATTCGGACTTCTGATTTCCGGCTTCCGCCCTCGGTTCTAAATCTGATCTAGTCAAAAATACAAAAACTGAATCTGTTTTTTACTAAATAATCGACCAAAATTTGTGCAAGATTTTAAAACGGCCGGTTAAAATCGCAAAAAGCGGGTTGCTGCAGAGAGTTGCAATAAACAATTTTACAGAATTAATAAAAGGAGTTAAAGATGAAAAGGGAACTACATAAAGCATATTTCGCATTGGGATTGGTAAGTTTTTTTTGGGGCACTACCTATATCGCATCAAAGATAGGAGCTGAGAACATGCCCGGTTTATTTGTATCGGGCCTGCGACAGTTCATGTCCGGGCTTATACTGGTTGCTTATTTTTTAATACGCGGGCATCAGTTGCCGGGTTGGGATGTATTGAAGAAAATCTCCGTGCAAAGCATATTCATGCTCTGTCTTGCCAATGGTTTACTGACCTGGTCATTAGAGTATATCAGTGGGGGATTGGCTGCTATCATTGCTGCTTTGGTTCCTTTGTTTATTGCTTTATTCACAGTGTGGCTTTCCAAATGTGCAAAGATCACCCGATGGATGGTGGTTGGGTTAGTGATAGGATTTGTAGGTGTGTTCACCATCTTTTATGATTACCTGGCACAATTGCAAAGCAAAACCTTTGTATTTGGTGTGATACTGGCCCTGCTCTCCACTTTGTCATGGTCTTTTGGCACGGTATATACATCCAGGCAAAAACCACCAATCGATATTTTATTCAATGTGGGTTTGCAAATGCTGGTGGCAGGAATACTGGTGTTGACGGTTTGTGGGATCACCGGTAAGTATATCAGCCTTGCAGATGTGAACCTGGATTCATGGCTGGCGCTGATTTACCTCGTCGTATTCGGTTCGTTGGTAGCTTATTCGGCCTATGTGTTTGTGATAGGCAAGCTGCCACCGACACAAGTTTCAATATATGCCTACATTAATCCTATAGTAGCAGTAGTGATAGGCTGGCTGCTACTGTCAGAAAAAATGAACGCCAATATGATCGTCGGTACACTAATCACTTTAGGCGGCGTTTATTTGGTTAACCGTGAATTCAAAAAAGTAAAACAATGAGTGAAATTAAAATTGTGGATTACCAGCCGGAGCACCAACCGTATTTCGAAGCCTTTAACCGTGTATGGATCGAAGAATTGTTTGAGATGGAACCGGTTGATGAGTGGGTGCTGACAAATCCTGAAGAAGCAATTCTGAACGATGGTGGTGCTATATTGATGGCGGAGTATAACGGGGCAATTGCCGGAACTGTAGGTCTTCGAAAAGTGGATGATAACGTTTACGAGTTTACAAAAATGGCGGTCGATAAAAATTATCGCCGGTTGGGTATCGCGGAAGCTATCAGCTATGCAAGTTTTAAAAAAGCAAAAGAGCTGGGAGCCAAAACTGTAATACTCTATTCGAATACCAAAAATGCCGGTGCTGTAAAGCTATATGAGAAAATAGGTTTTCAGCATGTGGAAGTGGAGCAGGGTGTTTATAAAAGAGCCAATGTGAAGATGGTAATTGATATTGACACGGCTGTTCATCACGCCAGGCAATTTGATGAAATGGTCTCAGCATAAACCAAACCCTCAACCCTCAAACTTTAAACCCTAACCTTAAACTGTTTTAACCTTATGCACATCAACATTATTGAAGCTGACGTCTCTTATGCAGCAGACATTGCCAGCATCGGAAAAAAATCTTTTCGTCAAACGTTCGAACATTTATTTAAAAGCAAAGAAGAATTATTTGAATACCTGGAACACACGTACGACCCGTTGAAGCTCACTAAAAGTCTGCGAAAGGAAAATAATATTTATCTCCTTGCTTTTGCAGATGAGCAACCTGTTGGTTTTGCTAAAATAAAAAAGCATTCACTCAACGACCAGATCGAATCAGGTGCACAAATGGAATTACAAAAGATCTATGTGCTCCCCGAATGGCATGGCTATGGGATAGGAACTTCTCTGTTAAAAGAAGTGAGGGGTATAGCCAGGGAAATTTATCCTGACTATCTCTGGCTGGATACACATGTGAGCAATGAAACTGCTATCCGCCTGTATGAAGCTAACGGGTATAAAAAGATGGGGACTTATTCCTATACCATTGGCACACAAACTTTCGATTATTACCTGATGGGATTGCCTGTGGCTTTTAAAGTAACTACCGCTTGTTAAACTTAAATCAACAAATATGGAATTGCTAACAGAGATCGTTACCCGCACGACAACTCATTCAAAGATCAATGAGGTGGATTTCGATAATCTTGAATTTGGAAAATATGTATCGGACCACATGCTGGTATGTGATTACAACGACGGTCAATGGCAACAGCCAGTGATTGTTCCTTTTTCTAATTTGTCACTGAACCCTGCGACATTAGCGTTACACTACGGACAAACAGTTTTCGAAGGCATGAAGGCTTTTCGCATGACAGACGGGCGAATTAATATTTTCCGGGTCGACAAACACTACGATCGGTTTGGAAGATCATTGGAAAGAATGTGCATGGCGGTTCCGCCAAAAGATATCTTTGTTGAGGGATTAGCTAAATTGCTGGAAATAGATAATGCCTGGGTTCCCTCTCAAAAAGGGGCTTCACTGTATCTGCGTCCCTTTATGTATGCCAGCGAAGCAAAATTTGGAATTAAAATTTCAGATCGATACAGGTTCATTGTTTTTTCAGGCCCGGTTCCGGAGTTATATGCCAAACCAATTCGGGTAAAAGTCGAAACTGACTACAGCAGGGCTGCAAAAGGAGGAACAGGTTTTGTGAAATGTGGTGGTAACTACGGCGGTGCTTTGTATCCTACTCAATTGGCAAAACAGCAAGGTTATGATCAACTTCTATGGACAGATGCCAGCGAAAATAAATTTATCGAAGAATCGGGGATGATGAATGTAATGTTTGTGATCAATAATACTGTGGTCACACCTCCATTGTCTGATTCCATATTGGATGGTGTAACAAGAGATTCTTTATTGACGCTGGCAAAAGATATGGGATATGATGTGGAAGAACGACCAATCAGTGTTGAAGAACTGGAGCAGGCGTTCCGTAACAACTCCATCACTGAAGCATTTGGAGCCGGCACGGCCGCTGTAGTAGCACCCATCCAAACTATTCATATCAATGGGATAGACTTCCAGTTGCCGTCGTATAACAATGAAAGTATTTTAAACAAACTCAAACAAAAATTAGAAAGAATAAGAACGGGGGTTGAAGAAGACATTCATAAATGGAATTATACACTGTGATTTTTTAATCAGCCCATGATCCGGGGATTGACTTTAAGGTCAATCCCCTTTTAATTTTTCTTATTCAAAAAACTAATATGAATGCGGATTAGTTTCCCCTGATTATTGCCTTTTCTTCACATTTTTTTTAGCCTGGTTAAACCCGCAGATTATCTTTGGGTCTTAAGGTGCATTAACGCCAGCCAATTGCTTTAATTCCAGGGCGATCGATAAAGCTGGCAGCATCTTTGTCCTATGGACAGCATATTTTAAACTGTACAATCATGAAAATGAAAAAAATTATCGTTTGTGCCACTTTGTCATCAGTAGCTTTCATTAGTGCCTACGCTCAAAAATCTTCGGCTATTCTCAGGGGCGGTGTCAATCTCGCTAATGTATCCGTGACAGATAAAGGCGGAATTGATGATGCCAAAATGTTAACCAGTTTCCAGGTAGGTGTGATTGGCGATTTAAATGTCACTTCGTTTCTTGCTTTACAACCCGGAATTATTTTTACCGGTAAAGGAACAAAGACTCAAATGGGTAATGAGGGCGATGCAAATTTTTATCGGGCGACTTCAAATCCTTATTATGTTGAGGTTCCGGTAAACCTCGTTTTTAAAACGCCAACAGGGGCCAGCAAATTTTTTGTAGGTGCGGGTCCTTATATCGCCATGGGAATTGCAGGAAAGAACAAAGTTAATGGCAGCATCGCCGGAGTATCTTATAGCAGTGAAAAGAATATTAAATGGTCGAATGATGATCCAACCACATTAAACGAGGAAGAAGGTTCAGGATTTGGGATAATGAAGAGGTTTGACTACGGCTTGAATGGTACGGTTGGTATCGAGGCTTCTAAAATGGTGATCTCGGCTAACTATGGTCTTGGTCTCGCCAAATTGCAATCGGGTAGTGGTGGTTCTGGTGAGGACAATAATAATAAGCACCGGGTGTTAAGTTTTACCCTTGGATTTAGATTATAAGCAGTCAATAGTTTGTTTAGTTCAAAGCAATGATCTTACCACAGGTCATTGCTTTTTTAGTCCTGCCAACCCCGTCATTCAACTAATGGCTATCTTGCGCCCTTTAAAACAAATTTTGTATGCGTTGGATGAAATGGGTGGGAGCTGGTGCCGCCCTGCTATTGATCATTGCCTGTTTTTTTACGTGGATAGTTGTTCCTTCAAAAAATATCGTGGTAAGCGGAGTGGAGGCAACGGGTACCAGCTTTGGCAAGCCTGGTTATTTTCACCTGCTCTTCTCTTTCTTTTTTCTTCTTTTTTCTTTTATTCCGAAGATTTGGGCCAAGCGAACCAATTTACTGGTGACGGCACTAAACCTTGCCTGGGCCATGAGAAACTATTTCATCATTTCAGCTTGTCGCGGTGGTGAGTGTCCTGAAAAACACGTTGCTCTTTACCTGGTATTACTGGCCTCCATCATTATGTTGGTAGCGGCTCTCTTCCCGGATATTAAAATACCAGCAGAAAAAAATAAGGTGTAAACTTTTTACTTACAAAAGTTCCGGGGACCAGGCGTCAGATTTCAAACAATTTTGCCACACCAAATGCTGCGCTTGCGGCCAATGCGCCAATTAAAGTAACTCTTAAAGCTCCCCACCAGGGATTAACACCCGTCATCCTGCTTTTAAAATAACCGAAAATAAAAAGACAAAGCAATGTGAGGATTGCCGAAACCTCTAATGCCTGCAAAGGAGTGTCGGTAAAAAAATAAGGGCTTAGTGGAACGAGCCCGCCTACTGCATAGGAAAGACCAATATTCAACGCCGATTTGGTGGCTCGTTTGGGATCAGGTTTGTCAAGACCCAGTTCATATTTCATCATAAAATCCACCCATTGTTTTTTATCCCTGGCGATTTCTTCGGTGGCTTTTGCCTGCATTTCCTCGCTGAGCCCAATATTGGCAAAAAAGGTTTTTACCTCCTCCTTTTCTTTCTCGGGTACTACATCTACCTCTTCATATTCTCTTTTTAATTCTGTTTGGTAGTGATCAATCTCTGTTTTACCAGCGAGATAACCGCCTAATCCCATGGCTATCGACCCCGCTGCGATTTCCGCAATTCCGGCGATGACGATAATAGAATTGGAAGCAACTGCGCCACTAAGACCTGCAGCCAATGCAAAAGGGACCGTAAGACCGTCGCTCATGCCAATGACGACATCCGTCAGAAATGCACTACTGCGTAAATGTTTTTCCTCGTGGTGAAGGTGTGTATCCATAGTGACAGTTGCCAGTTTCCTGTTACTTGTTGCCGGTATCTGGCTCCCGATTAATTTCTAAAATTGAAAACTTGTTTTTACTGGTAACAGGAAACCGGCAACCAGTAACTCTTCTTTAATTTAATCCAAACAAGATAGCGATTTACCAATGATCTGCACACAGTCCAATATTTGTTCTTTTGTTATGATCAACGGAGGTGCAAACCTGATCTTATCACCATGGGTTGGTTTGGCCAGTAAACCATTTTCTTTCAATTGCAGGCAAAGTTCCCAGGCAGCCTCTTTATTGGCATGTTCAATGACGATTGCATTTAATAGTCCTTTTCCCCGAACGATATGGATATGATTTGATTGAAGCGATGCTAATTCAATTCTCAATAGTTCTCCCATGGCTTCGGCATTTTCAGCCATGCATTCCTCTTTTAAAACTTGCAAGGAAGTGATGGCTGTTTTACAAGCAAGCGGGCTGCCACCATAGGTCGATCCATGCTCGCCGGGTTTAATTGTCAGCATGATCTCATCGTCGGCTAATACAGCACTCACCGGCATCATACCGCCGCTTAATGCTTTACCCAATAGCAAAATATCCGGTCTCACGTTTTCATGATCGCAGGCCAGCATCTTTCCGGTTCTAGCAAGGCCTGTTTGAATTTCATCTGCAATGAATAAAACATTGGCTTGTTCGCAGAGTCGTTTGGCTTTTGACAAATAGCCATCATCAGGAACTTTTACGCCCGCTTCACCCTGAATGGGCTCTACTAAAAAGCCTGCAACATTTTTATTTTCCAACGCCCTTGCCAATGCTTCAATGTCATTGTACGGGATGACTTCAAAGCCTGGTAGGTAAGGACCGAAGTTGGTGGTAGACTGCGGGTCGGTGCTAAAAGAAATAACCCCCGTTGTTCTTCCATGAAAATTTCCCTCACATACAACAATGATTGCTTTGTTTGCCGGAATATTTTTTACTTCGTAGGCCCATTTACGGCAAAGCTTGATCCCCGTTTCTACCGCTTCCACACCCGTATTCATCGGCAACACTTTGTCATAACCAAAATAATTAGTGATGAATTTTGCATATTCACCCAACTGATCGCTGTGAAATGCACGGCTTGTTAGAGTCAGTTTTTGTGATTGTTCAATAAATGATTGTACGATTTTTGGATGGCAGTGCCCCTGGTTTACGGCCGAATAACCACTGAGGAAATCATAATATTTTTTCCCGTCTACATCCCACACAAAAACACCTTGTCCTTTTGATAAGACAACTGGTATCGGATGATAGTTATGTGATCCATATTTTTCTTCCAGCTCCAGGTAATATTGTGATTGCTCAGATAGTTGTAATAGCGATTGCATACTAAAGAATTGAAGGTTTGTAAAAAAGAAATGAGAACACGATGAAATGCCCGATGACATGCCGGGTTGAAGGAAGAAGAACCTTAGTGGTTGAGCAAATCAAGATTGTTTGCCAAAAACAATGCTATGGTCGTATTATAAAGGATAGAAAAATTTTGCCGCAAGTTAGTAAATTTATTTTTAAAACCATCGCCATGTTATACACTGCACCACCTCAAACCCGCATTGGGCATGTTCATTTAAAAGTTTCCAATTTGGATAAGGCACTTGGTTTTTATCGTGACCTGCTGGGTTTCCAGGAAACACAGCGATATGGTGAAAGCGCTGTGTTTATTTCAGCAGGTGGCTATCATCATCATATTGGTTTAAATACCTGGTACAGCAAAGATGCCGGTCCTGCTCCTGTGAGATCGGTTGGGCTTTTTCATACCGCCATTTTATACCCGACACGAAAAGATCTTGCTCTTATTTTAAAACGCTTGCTGGATGCCAATTATCCTTTGACCGGCGCATCCGATCATGGTGTTTCAGAAGCTTTGTATTTAAATGATCCGGATGGCAATGGTGTTGAACTTTATTGGGACAAACCCATGGAGGCGTGGCCTTATGTTGAGGACAGGCTTCAAATGGTGACGGAACAACTGGACCTGAATGACCTGTTGAGATTAGCTTTGTAACTCTTTTACAAAATAGGTAGACGGAAATTCTGCATCCACTTTCTTATCCTTTTCAACAATTCCATACACCGTGCTGCCACTGCCAGTCATTGATGCGTACGAGGCGCCACTGTCATACAATTTATTTTTTATCTGCTCAATCTCAGGGTGAAGTTTGAAGATCGGTTTTTCAAAATCATTAGTCATATCATTTTTCCATGTTTCAATTGGCTGCTGGATTATATCCTTTAAATTTTTTCCAGGCAGGGCAGGGGTTATATTGGAAAAAGCCTGGCCTGTAGGAATGTGTATACCCGGATTTATTATTATGAATTTATAAGCATTAAGGTCTATGGTCACGGGTTCCATTACTTCGCCCCGACCGGTGGCATAGCACGGGGTATTGATAATAAAAAAAGGGCAATCACTGCCTAATTGCAATGCGTAATGAATGAGTTGGTCCGGCGACAAACCCAAATTAAACTGCTTGTTCAACAATGATAAAGTAAACGCAGCATCCGAACTGCCACCGCCTAATCCTGCACCTATGGGAATGGCTTTGTGCAAATGCATTTGAATAGCAGGTAACTGCGGAAAATCTTTTTGTAGCAGGTTGAATGCTTTGATACAAATATTATCGTGCACTTTACCGTCAACCGAAGTACCGGAGGTTGAAAACTGTACCGTTGATGTATTAATTTGTTGATGTTGGGGATCACGAATTATTTCCAACACATCACGAAGCGCAATAGGATAGAATAGCGTTTCCAGGTCATGATAACCATCATTTCTTTTGCGAACAATGCGAAGGCCGAGATTGATCTTACAATTGGGAAATACGATCACGCATCAATGAATTAAGATGATTCCGTGGAAGAATATGTTACCGAAAATATATAATAGGAAAATAGAAACCTGGATGATCAATAACTTATAAGTTAACAGGTCAGCGATTTTTCTTCCGGCTATTTATTTCATCACGAATAGCGATAGCCCTGATATAATCTTCACTTTCGAGCACATCGTTCAACAGGGTGTCTAATTCTTCCAGTGTCATAGTCTTAAGATCTTCATTACCGGTCGATCCCTGTTCTTCTACCACTACTTCCTGTTTTGCTTTTTTCTTTTTGCCCGAGCCAGAGCCTGTGTCTTCCATCAATATGCCGGCGCTTTCCAGGATATTTTCGTACGTATAAATAGGACATCCGAACCGAACGGCCAAAGCCAGTGCATCGGATGTGCGGGAATCAATTTCGATGGTGTCATGTTCGGATGAACAAACCAATTTGGAGTAGAAAATGCCTTCCTGCAGATCGCAGATAATGATCTCATGCAGGTCAATGGCAAAGGCATTCATGAAATTTTTTACTAAGTCATGTGTCAGGGGGCGGCTGGGTTGCATTTTCTCAAGAGCAACGGCTATCGCCTGGGCTTCAAACCCACCGATCACTATCGGTAAGCGGCGTAATCCATTTACTTCTCCCAGTACTACGGCATAGGAGTGGGTCTGGGTAATACTATGGGATAAAGCGACTATTTCCAGTTCGATCTTCTTCATAAAATATCACACGAAACTAAGGATTTTGAACAAAAAAGATAGCGGGAAAAAATCAGGGCGGACTTTTATTCTTTTTATGCCGTATTTAATGGTTTTTTTGCTTTTTTTGGGGCTATTTAACTGTAACTATGAGAATTAGAAATTGCGGCCATTTATTTTTTGCCTCGCTTGTAATAGTCGAGTACAGAATAAATTATTACAAATAAAGTTTTAAGCTAAACAAATAAGCCAGGCGAAAATTTATCACCTGGCTTTCTTTTTATCTCTCAAAAATGAACGGAAATTTCTTATCTCTTATTTCGTATTTCGAACTTACGCTACTCCTCTCAACTTCTTAATCGCTTCCGTGATCTTGGGCACCACTTCAAACGCATCACCAACAATACCATAGTCCGCTGCTTTAAAGAAAGGGGCTTCCGGATCTTTGTTGATCACTACAATCACTTTACTCCGGTTTACTCCGGCGAGGTGCTGGATAGCGCCGGAAATACCGATGGCGATATATAAATTTGGTGCAATAGCAAAACCTGTTTGACCCACATGCTCATTGTGTGGTCTCCAATGTGCATCAGCAACAGGACGGCTGCAGGCGGTAGCTGCATGCAATACTTTCGCCAGGTCTTCCACCATCCCCCAGTTTTCAGGACCTTTTAGACCGCGGCCTGCACTAACAACAATTTCTGCTTCTGTCAATGGAACTTCACCGCTTGCTTTGCTGGTGTTGGTTACTTTTACCTTCGGTGCATCTATGGTAGCGTTAAAGGCAACTACTTCCGCGGTGCCACTGCCTTCAACAATTTTATAAGCGTTTGCATTTAGTGAAATGATCTTAACCGGCGTGCTTACCGAAATATTGGCAAAGGCTTTTCCTGAAAAAACATTTTTCTTCACGACAAATCCATCGCTGGTGTCAGGCAGTGCCACGGCGCCGGAAACAAGGCCCGCTTTCAAGCGGGCAGAAAGACGGGGCGCAAGAGCTTTACCATCCATATTGTTTGGGAACACTACTACTGTTGCACCGGTTGATTCCACTACCTGTGCAATCACTTTTGTGTACACTTGTGCATCCAGTTGGTTCAGCGTCTCATTATTGACATGATGGATTTTTGAAACTCCATATTTCCCCAAATCCGCAACTTCTTCTGAAGTGCTGCCAAGAATAACGCCTTCTGATGCAGTGCCTAACTGTTCAGCTATTTTAGTGCCATAGGAGATCGCTTCCAGTGAAGATTTTTTTACATGGCCTTCGGCCTGATCGATGAATATTAATACTGACATAGAATTTGAAAATTAGTTGATTTGAAAATTTGAAAATGTGAGGAGAGTCTGAGTGTGTAGGCAATTTTCAAATTGCCACATTTTCAAATTCTCAAATTGCTTTCGCCTCTTCATGTAACAATCTTACCAGTTCTTCCACATTATCGGCCGCCACCAGCTTAACGCCAGCTTTTGCAGGTGGTAAACCAAAACTGGTGACGCTTGTCAACGCATCCACGGCAACGGGCTCCACTACTTTCAACGGTTTGGTACGTGCAGCCATGATGCCACGCATATTGGGAATACGTTGCTCGGCCATTCCTTTTTGCGCACTCACTACCACCGGCAATTCCACTTCGTTTATTTCTTCACCGCCCTCAATTTCCCGGGTGATGATGGCCTTGTTGCCATTCAGTTCAAATTTCGCTGCCAGCGATACAAAAGGCAGGTCGAGTAGTTCAGCAACCATGCCGCCAATAGATGAGCCGTTGTAATCGATAGTTTCTTTCCCGGTAAAAATAAGATCATAGCCGCCATCTTTTGCTACTGAAGCAATTTGCGAGGCGATGGTAAAACTATCATGACTATCCATATTTACGCGTATGGCTTCATCACCGCCCAGTGCAAGGGCTTTTCGGATGATGGGTTCTGAATCGGCAGCACCAACAGTTACCAGGTGAATAATAGTAGAAGGATCTTTTTCTTTCAGCTCGATGGCACGAACCAGTGCATACCACTCGTCATAAGGATTAATGATCCATTGAACGCCATTGGTATCGAATTTCGTGTTGTTGTCGGTGAAGGCTATTTTTGCCGTTGTGTCCGGCGATTTGGTGATACAAACTAAAATCTTCATTGACGGTTTTTTTGATGATCGTTAGAGTTAGTTGTTTATGCAACTAAAACAAAGATAAGTGAAGCAAAGATAACTAACGGTAATTCAGGTAAAATTTTTTCAACATGGATCGTATTGAGAAGCTGCTTGAGTTTTTGCGGGCTAACCCCAATGATAGCTTTGTGCAACATGCATTGGCGTTGGAATATGTCAAAACCGGGAATGATGAGAAGGGGCGGGAAGTATTTGAAACGTTGCTGGCGAGAGATCCGGACTATGTTGGCAGTTATTACCACCTGGCGAAATTGCTGGAAAGAAATGGCGCTGTCGAAGACGCTATTAAATGGTACGAGAAAGGAATGGAAGTGGCGAAGAAAGCAGGAGAGAATCATGCTTATGGGGAATTGAGAGGGGCATGGGAAGAGTTGACTTTTTAGAGTTGCTCCACGCCTTTGGCGGGACAAGTTGTGCAAATTTGAAAATTTGAAAATGGGACTGCTTACACAATTCAAAAACTATATTTCATCGAACGATCTTTTTTCTTCAAAAGATAAATTATTGCTTGCCGTAAGTGGCGGTATAGATTCTGTTGTGTTGTGCGAACTATGTAAACAGACAGGTTCCGATTTTGGCATCGCCCATTGTAATTTTCAATTAAGGGATGAGGACAGTGAACGGGATGAAAAGTTTGTAGGCAGCCTCGCGGCGAAATACGGAGTCGATTTTCATGTAATAAAGTTTGACACAAAGGACATTGCTAAGGAACGGCGGGTGTCCACACAGGAAGCGGCCCGGGAGCTTCGCTACGGGTGGTTTGAAAAAATAAGGGCAGAAAACGGCTATCAATTTATCCTGACGGCGCATCATGCTGATGACAATATAGAAACAGTGCTCATGAATTTTTTTCGGGGAACGGGTATCAAAGGTTTAAAAGGCATTGAACCCAAACATGGACACATCGTGCGACCCTTACTCTTTGCACGACGAAAGGATCTCGAAAGCTTTTTAAAAGAAAACAATCTGGCGTTTGTACAGGATTATACCAATCAGCAGGATGACTATACCAGGAATTATTTTCGTAACCAGTTAATACCCCTGATCGAAAAGTCTTTTCCCGGAGTTAATGAAAATATGATTGCCAATATCAGTCGTTTTCGGGAGGTAGAACAACTTTATCAGCAGGCAATAGCCGTTCATAAAAAGAAATTGGTGGAGCAAAAAGGCAATGAGATTCACCTGCCTGTTTTGAAATTAAAAAAGACAGCTTCGTTTCATTCCGTGCTGTATGAAATTAGCAGGGAGTATGGCTTTACTGCTCACCAGCTGCCGGATATCGTGAATTTGTTGGATAGTGACTCGGGGAAGTATGTGCAATCTCCATCCCACCGTATTATTAAGAACCGGCAATGGCTGATTATTGCGCCATCTAAATCAGAACAAGCGGAAACTATTTTGATCGAGGCTGAGGATAAGAATGTTCAATGTTCAATGTTCAATGTTCAATTCTCAATTTCCCCAACCAGCAACCGGAAACCGGAAACCGGCAACTCAACTGCCTGTCTCGATGCAGAAAAAATAAAATTCCCTTTGCTCCTCAGAAAATGGAAGCAGGGCGATTATTTCTATCCGCTGGGAATGATGAAAAAAAAGAAACTGTCCCGCTTTTTTATTGATCAAAAACTTTCAAAGACAGATAAGGAGAATGCCTGGGTGATTGAAATGGATAAAAAAATCATCTGGGTAGTAGGCTACCGAATTGATGAGAGATTTAAGATTACTGACAATACAAAAACAGTGTTGAAATTAACAGCTAATATCTTCCAAACTGGATAAAGTCCTTTGGATTTGTATTCCTGATCTGGTCTATAAAAGCAGTTACGACCGGATATTCAGAGAACAATTTCGCTGCCACAATTGTGAAAGCTAATCCATACAAGGCACCGTAGAGGTGCGCCGAATGGTTGATGTGTCCTTCACCACGCCTGTCCAGGTAGTGCGAAATAAGCAGGTATATAAAACCAAAAAGAAAGCCTGCTATATAAATGGGAATAAAGAAAAGCCCAATCCCGGTTATCGGATCGAAAAGTATTCCGCAAAAAACAACGGCCGATACAGCGCCTGATGCTCCCAAACTTTTGTAATGATAATCGTCTTTATGCCTGTAATAAGTTGGTAAAACAGAAACAGCTAAGGCCGAAACGTACATTATGAGGTATAAAATCTTCCCAAGACTGCCCATAGTCAGGGTGAAATATGTTTCTACATTTTTTCCAAACAGGTACAATGCAAGCATGTTAAAAATAAGATGTCCCCAGTCCGCATGTATGAGGCCGCAACTAAAAAAGCGATACCATTGATTGCGCCGGCTTACCGCCGGTGGATAAAATATCAGATCATCCATGGTCTTTTGATTGTTAAAAGCACCGATAGAAACAACGACCGTAATAATAACTATGATAAGTGTGATTGACAATTCCATTGGATAAATGTAAACAAACAACCGGAAAAAAATGAAAAGTGAAAAATGAACCTTGGAAAAGATAACAATCTATAGTGGCCTCTTTTCACTTTTCATTCTGCTGCTACCTGTGATGATACTTTTCATTCCTTAAAATAGTGCAGGCCCGGTAAATCTGCTCGGCGAGTATAAGCCGAACCAATTGATGGGGGAAAACCAGCTTGGACAAACTCCATATATAGTCGGCCCGTTTAAAAACTGTATCTGCTACACCAAAAACTCCGCCAATCAGGAATACAATTTTTTTGGTGCTGTCATTGGCTCTTGCCTGCAAAAATTCCGCTAAGCCTTCGGAGGTAAGCTGCTTTCCTCTTTCATCCAGCAGCACTAAATAATCATCTTTATCGAGCCATTCAAGAATCAGTTCCCCCTCTTTCTTCTTCAGGTCCATTTCGCTTAGCATACCGGCGTTCTTCGGAACAGGGATGATATTCCATTCCACTTTAAAATAATTAGAAATCCTTTTGGTAAAATCGTCCACGCCCTGCTTTATATAAGCCTCGTTTGTTTTACCGATGCTCCAAAACTGAATTTTCATGTTTTTGATGTTTAATTCCGACAACAAAAGTTGGCACAAAAAATGAAAGTATAAAAAAAACAAAGCGATAAATGAAAACTATCTTCCTTGCCCTTATCACCTTACTATTTCTTTTTGTTGGTTGTGATGAGCTTAAAAAACTACCCACCAATACCAGTGGCGGCATCTTTTCTTTGAACGGCAGCTGGCAATTGACCAGTACCAATGATAATAACAGTTTGTCCGGATCGGTGGTGACCGTTTTTCCGGGCATAGCAGATGGTTCTGTTAAATCACTAAGTAATAATAACCTTTGTCTTCGCCAAAATGATATACTTTGGAAAGGAGTGAAGAGTACAGGCAGCGGTGCCTTTTCTTTCAGCAACCTGGTAGATGCGTGTAATAGTCAAACTGTATATAAAGCGGCGACGATTTCCGTGTTGACCAATGAAGAAATCAGAATTGCCGGTCAAAATAACCAGGGGAAAGAATTGATACAGAGCTGGAAGAGAATAGCTGCTAAATGATTGGGAGAATTCGAATTAAGGAGATCAAAAAATAGCCTTTATAGTGGAATTTGTTTTTGCCTGAAACCATTTTTCCTTTATTTTTGCCGCCCATTGGCCCCATAGCTCAATTGATAGAGCATCCCGACGATACTGTCGGGAAGGTTTCAGGTTGAGTCCGGGGGTCGAGATAAAAAGAAACAGGCCCCGTAGCTCAATTGAATAGAGCATTTGACTACGGATCAAAAGGTTTCAGGTTTGAATCCTGACGGGGTCACAAATAGTTTTAAAGCCTTCTTCAAAAAAGAAGGCTTTTTTATATCAACTGCTTATTGCGATCACAAGTAAGATCTGCCTGACTCCAAAATTTGTTTAGCTAAAATTTGCCGCTTGCATACATCAATAAGAGGGTTTTTTTAAGTTTTTCGGTATGGTTGAAGCATGGTAATATTTTATTGCCCAATTTTACGATAAGCAAAGAAACCACTATGAGTTATAAGGAGCTCCAGGAACAGGTAAGACAAAATGTGATTCATTTTTATAAAAATAAGTGTAATGAAAAGTTTGTTTACCACAATCTTTCTCATACAGAGGCCGTGGTTTCAAATGCAGTGCATGTAGCTGAACACTACAAACTGGATGAAAAGGATCTTTTTATCGTTACAACAGCAGCCTGGTTTCATGACACGGGCTATTGCAATGGCGAGCCTGCCGGTCATGAAATGAGGGGTGGTGATCTTGCCGCAGGCTTTTTAAGTGACAGAGGCGTAGAACAGGAAATTGTCAATGCTGTAAAAGATTGCATCCTGGCTACCCGCATGCCGCAAAATCCGAAGAACCTAATGGAGCAAATTGTTTGCGACGCTGACCTTTATCATTTCGGTACGGATGATTTTGCCCGGCGCAATAAGCTGATGCGAACAGAAGCAGAGTGGAGGATGGGAAAAAAGATTTCAAAAGATGACTGGAGACTAAACACTATCGCCTTTATGCAGGCGCATCACTTTCAAACTGACTACTGCCTAAATTTGTTGCAAGCCAAAAAGGACGAGAACCTGCAGAAGCTGCGGGATAAATTGAAACAGGACGGAATTGCTCCGCCTGCACTGGTAAAAGAACAATCAGTTGAAAAAATGGCAAACGGAAAGCCCGCTGGCAACGCAAAAAAACGGAAAGTAGAAAGGCCGGAACGGGGCATCGAAACCATGTTCAGGATAAGTTCTACCAATCACCAGCGGTTAAGTGATATGGCGGACAATAAGGCACATATCATGATCACCACTACTTCTATTATCATCTCTGTATTGCTAAGCGTGTTACTAAGGAAGTTGGAAGATAATCCTCAACTCATTTTCCCGACATTATTATTATTAACGGTATGCGTGATAACAATGGTTTTTTCCATATTAGCTACAAGGCCCACTTTGCCGCCGGGACGTTTTACCCAGGAAGAAATTGACACCCGAAAAGTGAACCTCCTCTTTTTTGGGAATTACTACAAAATGAGTTTTGATGAATATGACGTTGGCATGCGGGAGATGATGAACGATCGGGATTTTTTATATGGTAGTCTTACCCGGGACCTTTATTCGCAGGGTATCGTGTTGGGAAAAAAATATAGTCTCCTGCGAAAAGGATATAATGTATTTATGTATGGCATTGTAGCTTCTGTATTTGCCTTTATTGTGGCGGCGATTTTCTTTTAAACAAATTGAGAGTTCGTATGTTTTATTTCAGTAATGAATCCATTATTGCTTGTTTGCTGGCAGGCATCCTGGTAACAGGTTGTTCTTTAAAGGAAAAAGATGAAAAGTCGATAAAGCACTATGCGATCAATGACCCGGAAAAATTCTTAATGCCTGAGAGCTTGCTGGAGATATCCGGAATTACCTTCAGACCGGGTAAAAGTGATAGTATTTATGCAATACAGGATGAGCAGGGGCGGGTCTTCAGGCTGGCGTGGGGAGTAAAAAAGCAGTACAATGCAAAGTTTGGCAAACAAAGCGATTATGAAGATGTGGCTATCCTTAAAGACGAAGTGGTGATATTGAAAAGTAACGGCACCTTGTTCTACTTTCCCCTGGCAGATGCGATTTATGACGAAGTGGATAGTGTAAAGGAAGTAAAAGGCCTGTTGCCGGAGGGTGAGTATGAAGGAATGTATGGCGATGACGCCACCGGTAAGTTGTATATAATTTGTAAAAACTGTAAAGATGATGATTCAAAGACACAGGTAACAGGCTATATTTTTCAACTTGGTGACTCTATATTGCCGCAGGGAAGTTTTCATGTCAATGTAGAAGAAATTAAAAATATAACCGGTAAGGTCAAGCGGGGATTCCGGCCTTCCGGCTTAGCCAAAAATCCTGTGACCGGCGAGTGGTTTATGATTTCCGCTGTCAACAAACTATTGGTGGTCGCCGATGAAAACTGGAAGATCAAAGAAACCTGTTTTTTAAACAGCAATATTTTCAATCAACCCGAGGGAATTGCTTTTGACGAAAAAGGTAACCTGTATATTTCCAACGAAGGAGATGATTTTTCGCAGGGAAATATTCTGAAGTTTGTTCGTTCTAAATAAAACTATCGGTATAAAAGATGACCGTTACAACTGATGAGATTTTGACTATATGCGTACGAATGTATTATATATGGCTCCGCTTACCGGGGCTGAAGAAGGACCGGAGATCACTCTTAGCTTCAGGCCATTTATTGATTATTTAAAAAAAAGAGGGACGACAAACTGCAAGAAAGACCATTTCTTCCAATACGTAATTGAACAATTTGACAAGCAGCCCGAACTTTATGGTGCGATTGATCTTGATAAGGTGAAGGATTACGGCGATCTGCTGATCCTGATCTACAGCATTGTTTCGCCCATCATCGAAGACGAACTGACACACCGGTGGGCCCTATGTCTGCCCCTGAAGCCGGTGATATTTTATTATACGAATGCCTATTATGAATTGGTGGCTAATCCTGCTACCGGCGAATTGCGTAAAAGCATTGCCAGCAAAAGCCCGGAAGAGATCAGGCGGAATCAACTGGAATTCACCTACTCCCTGATTCTCGAAAAATGTTATGGCATCTCCACCTTTTTAAGCCGGGAGATCATCCATTCTTTACGGGATGAGGAAACAGGTCTTGAAAAATATTATTGCCTGGACTTAGACACCCGGTTTGTTGAGATACATACAACACAGCCGTTGCCCGAACTAAAAATAGCCGATTTTCACTCGGGAACTTATGATAAGGACGAAATGTTGGCTTTCCTGCAAACGAAGCTGCCTTTGAACATGTTTCGTTTCGAAGGATTTGCCATCAACAACGTTTATGACGTTACTACCGAACATTCAATCGAGAACATAAAAAAAGCGTTGCTGAACCGGTCGTTATATAATTCAGGAGAATATTCGGATGTAGTGCATTCATTGAAGACTTTGGTCGGAAACAACAATGTTGAATTTGGTCTGCTGCCGGTATTGAAGGTGAACAACAAACTGGTTTTTAGTGATAGCGCCTGCATGAACAGCAAATTAATGAGTGTTGCCAAAGAAAAGGGTGGAGCTGAAGATGCATACATGGGATTGGTAGAAAGTTATTTTAAAAACCCCAAGTTGATTTTTTTCAGAGATATTGAAGCTGAACATGAAGAACGGCACTCTTACCTGAAAATGTTAAGGGCAAAAGGCATTCAGTCTTATGCTTTATCGCCGGTATTCTTCAATAATTCACTGGCGGGGGTGCTTGAAATATATTCTAAGCGAAAAGACTTGTTGAATGAGAGCTTGCTTTCAAAACTGGAGCCCGCCATGCCATTGATTGCACAGTTGTTGAAAAACAGTATTGATGAGTTTAATGGAAGCATCGACCAGGTAGTGAAGGAACGGTTTACTTCGTTGCAATCATCCGTACAGTGGAAGTTTAATGAAGTAGCCTGGCATTATTTATTGAACAAAAAAACGCAAAAAGACGGAAGAGAAACGGAAGATATCGTTTTTGAAAAGGTTTTTCCATTGTACGGCGCTGTGGACATAAGAAATTCTACGGTTCAGCGTAACGAAGCTTTGCAAAAAGACCTGGGCGTGCAGTTTTCCATACTGATTGATGCGCTTGACAAACTAAAAGAAGAAACAGGGTTTGGCTTGATAGACGAAAAATTATTTTCCTCTGCCAGGTGGCTTGATCTTATAAATAATCCCGAAGGTTTCAGCCAGGAAGTGAAACTGAATGATTTCCTGGAAAATGATATCATTCCTTTCCTGTCGGATTTTAAACTGGGAAATCCTGCATTTGCTTCCATCATTGATAACTATTTTGAGGCTATCGATCCTCTCGGGGGAATTGCTTATGAAAATCGGCGGCAACTGGAAAAGTCAATGTCAACGGTCATTGCAGCCGTCAATGATTACATGGAAATGATGAAGGATGAAATTCAAAAGGCTTATCCGTCTTATTTTGAAAAAGTGAGAACCGATGGCGTGGAGTATGATATTTATATTGGGCAGTCCATCGCTCCCGATAAACCATTTAGTGATATTTATTTAAAGAACCTGCGATTGTTGCAGCTTACTTCAATGGCTACGATTGCAAAATATGCACAAGCACTGAAATCGCAATTGACCCGGCCTATCGAAACAACACAGCTGATATTTATTCATTCGCAGGCTATTGATATAAAATTCAGAAGAGATGAAAAGCGGTTCGACGTTGAAGGAGCTTATAATATCCGGTATCATATCGTGAAAAAAAGAATTGACAAAGTAAATATCAGCGGTACCAATGAGCGGTTGACGCAACCGGGAAAAATTGCGCTGGTATATTTTAGCCAGAAAGAGGCGGATGAATACATTGGCTATATCAAATACCTTCAACAGCAAGATATTTTAACCGATGATCTTGAAAAACTCGAACTCGAGGAATTGCAGGGTGTAGCCGGTTTAAAGGCCATCAGGGTGGGAGTGGTGCTGTAATGAATTTATTTTTTTATACCTGCCGATTCTTTTACACCTTTAAAGATCGCTTTCCACACCAGGTAAAATATTGACCGGTTAGAATCCCTGTCTAAACGGACTTTGGCGGTTCGGGGCTCTTCGTTCTTACCGGAAGGGTTATCGTTTTTGATGGCAATATTGGCGATGAAACTTGTCAGGCTTTTTTTGTCAAGCTCTTTGCTTTCTTTATCTCTTTCCAATAATGCCACTTTAAGGTCGTTGTATAACATCACTACGTCGCCATCGATGGCATGGTTGTTTCCGGTTAAATCAAATTTTACCTTTTCAATCTGTCCTTTTTCAATTTTAGCAGGGCCCAATGGTTCGATTAAGGGATTTATTTTTTCACCTTCTATTGCCGCCAGTGATCCCTCCAGGTCGAAACGACCCCGCGGATGTTGTAAATGGAATTGCCAGTTTGTATTAAGCCGGGCGGTATTTAAAAACTGCGAGTTGACCACTGCGTTCATGATATTGTTCTTGCGAATGGACTTTTCGTCATTGGTAAGATTAGTCAATATTGCCTGTACATTATGGAATTGCACTTTGCCCGCCTGGCCGGTAATTTTGCTTTTTTCTTTATACTCGATAAAACTATTGGAAAGGACAAGTTTTTTGACATCGACCGTCAGCGGAATTTTTTTCAGCAACTGGTGCGGATACCGGCCCACACGATTTTTCTTATCTCTTGGAATGGAAAGGTCACGGTATATTTTAAATGAAGAAGAATTAACCAGGATGTTTTCAGCCAGCAATACTTCATCCAGCAATTGTTGAAAATTCACGTTTTGAATGGCGATGTCGTTAAAGACAAAATCGAAACGGTCATCTTGTGCCGGAAGGCTTTTTACAAAAGCCTGCTCAGCCAGCACCGGGTCTACACTGAACCGTTTTATCGAAACGGAATTCGATGCTGAGTTTAAGGATATATTATGTGCTGAATAATTATACAACTTGTTACCGGAGGTCCAGGAAAACTGTTGACAATTCACTTCCAGGTGTTTTGCAAACAGCAGTTGTGTCCGGTCATTAGCCGGTGTTTCATCAATAGCTACATTCAGCAGGCGAATATTTGTACTGTCAAAGTGTATATTTTTTTTCCCGTTTTTAATGTTTCGTGTGGTGACGTCTGCGCCGAAAATTTCCAGCGTATCAATTTTTATCAGGTTCAGATCCCCAAGTAACTGGCGGTAGACTTCTTTGGTTGGAATATTCCGGGCTGAATCTTTTCCTGCATTGGTATAGATAATATCAATAGTGGGGTTTTTGATGACAAGTTTGGATCCAATGATCTCTTTATCTAGCAGGGCCTGTGGTGTTTTTACCCCGTTGACACTTATCAGGGGAATGGAAATTTTGAGCAGCGCAGGAGGTGCATCATCTTTTTCTAACAGCCTTAAATAGCGATTACTATCATATACAAGCCTGACATTAGATATAGAGAGATTTCCTGCTACTTCATCCAATTTCAGGCTATCATACGACAGTGCATACAGCCCCTCGCTTTTTTTACTAACCACTTTTTCAAGCTTAGCCCTGATGAAATGCTTCCTGTATGTTTGCCAATAAGAAAAGCCACCTGCAATAGCACCCAGTATCGCTAACCCGATTCCAAGCAGGATCACTCTGCCCTTGCTGATAGCAGTTGTCTTTTTTAATTTCTGTTGCAGTGTTCGCATGTCCTATAATTGCAATTACTATTCCATAACCCGATGAGAAAAAATTGCCACTTCGTTTGAGGGTTAGCATTCTTTTTGCAACGTTAAATCTTTATCTTAGTATCCCTTATGCCAAGCTTTAACAACCGGATCAAACAAGTACTACTCTTATCCCTCATTCTTTTATTTGTATGGCTTGTAGTAAAGGAGCTGTCGCTTTTTTTGCCAGGTTTGCTGGGAGCGTTGACGTTATACATTCTAAGCCGGGCCAATTATTTTCAGCTGGTGTATAATCGAAAATGGAAGACCGGAAGGGCGGCCGGCTTGTTTATTATTTATTATCTTTTTTTAATTGGGCTCCCGATATTCCTTGCCGTTTCGTTGATTAGCCCAAAGATTAATGCATTCCTGGAAAACCCTAATGCGATGATCGAATCAGCTCAAAACTCCATCACGACGATTCAACAAAAAATCGGATTCAAAATATTTTCAGAAGCTAATCTTAGCAATTTCCTGGGTAAGTTAACTGCATTTATACCTACTCTTTTGAACAGTACAGCCAATCTTATTTCGAATCTCGCCATCATGCTGTTTGTGCTGTATTATATGTTATGCAATGGGCGGGAAATAGAACGAATGTTAAGCAGGCTCATCCCACTAAAGCCGGAAAATATCAATATGCTTGCTTCGGAAACTAAAAGGATCGTAAGAGCTAATGCGCTGGGGATACCGCTTATTTCAATTATCCAGGGTCTTACTGCTACGCTGGGTTATTTCATTTTTGGTGTAAACGAATGGGGCTTGTGGGGTTTTCTTACCGGTGTCTTTGCATTTTTCCCTGTCGTGGGAACAATGATAGTATGGGTGCCATTGGTGATTTATACTTATGCAATCGGCGACACATGGCAGGCAACCGGTCTACTACTATACAGTGTGCTTGTAACGGGCAATGTCGATTATTTGGCCAGGATCACCTTGTTGAAAAGAATGGGAGATGTGCATCCGGTACTCACGATATTGGGTGTGCTGGTTGGGCTGGGCTTGTTTGGGTTTATCGGTTTGATATTTGGTCCGCTGCTCGTCAGCTATATAATTGTGCTGTTTAAAATATATATGAATGAGTTTATAGAAAATGCTGAACCGCTGCCCGAGACTCCAACGATTGAAGAAAATAAATTGGCCGAGGAACATAATTCAAAATAAAAGCCGTTCGGTGAAGAACGGCTCTGAATGTTATTTACCTTATTTATCTTACCTGTCTTTTAATTTAGAGAGTAATCTTAATATCTCCAGATAAAGCCAAACCAATGTTACCAACAAGCCAAAAGCGCCGTACCATTCCATGTATTTTGGAGCTTTCGCTTCTACTCCTTTTTCGATCATGTCGAAGTCTAACAACAGGTTTAACGCTGCCAAACATACAACCACGATAGAAAAGCCGATACCAAGCGGAGTGCTGGCATTAGTGAAAGCCCCTATGGTTGCCCCAAATGCAAGTGATGCAATCCATTTAATAAGATAAAATACGCCGATGCTGATGGTAGCGATAGTGATAATCGATCTGAATTTATCAGTTACTCTAATAACACGGGTTTGATATAGCACATACATTACGAGTGCCACTATCAGGGTTAAACCTACTGCCTGCATTACGATGCCGGGATAACTTGTTGCGAACGCATAGTCATAATAAGCGGAAACCGATCCTACAAAAAGACCCTCCAACAACGCAAAGGCGGGGGCAATATAGGGTGACCATTGCTTTTTAAAGGCCATTAAAAGTGCCAGTGCTAATCCACCAAACACACCTATGAGCATTAGTGGCAATGGATTACTTCCTTTGTAAAATTGTGTCCAGGCCAGTAAGGTAGTACCCATCATCATCAGAAAGAGGAAACCAAATTTGTTCATGGTACCTCTCACCGACATTTCTTCACCAGTGGAGATACCCTGTAAAATGGTGCCTTCAAAAGCCGATTCTTTCAACGTGGGATTACCCGATTTAAATAATGACATAAACAATTTTTTTTGTGAAGATATACTGGAATTTATAAATCCCAAATGTTAAAATCCCAACTTCCAAACACGGTGTTTTACGGTTGAAGTTGGGATTTGCTTGTTTATGATCACAAAATATTAATAGTGCCAGCGGACAAAGGCCTCCATAGCAGCATAATGTGTCAGCCCAAGATCTGCATATAAATTCGCTGTTGCAGCATTTCTTTCTTCGGCCCTTTGCCAAAACTCTCTTGAGTCACTGCCCTGGAAGGGTACTGAATCTTTTTGCGACTGATGAATGAAAATACCAAAACGTTTTTTCATCACCTGGTCAGGACTCATTGGTACGGCCATTTCAATTTCTTCGATATTCCATTCCTGCCACGCACCCTTATACAACCACAGCCAGCAATCATTAATCCAATCATCACCGGCAGAGTCCTGAGCTTGTCGAAGGATTCTTTTTAATGATTCCAGCACAACATTGAAACAAACAAGGTGAGTACCGTGCGGATCAGCAAAGTCGCCGGCGCAGTAAACCTGTTGCGGTTTTACTTTCCGCAATAACTCCATGGTGATTTTTACATCTTTTTCACCCATCGGTTTTTTCTCGATGGTTCCGGTCTCATAAAAAGGAAGATTTTGAAAATGGATGTTTTCATCAGGAATGCCTACATAACGACAAGTGGCTTTGGCTTCACAACGGCGAATCAATCCTTTTATAGATCGGATGGTAGGTGTATCTACCTGGTTTGATTTTTTGGTAGCGATGAATTTTCTTGCGGCATTAAGAATTTTCCCGGATTTATCGGTGTCAATCCCGGCTATTTCTTCAAATCCTACTGCAAAGTCAAGAAACCTTGTAACAAATTCATCAGTCACCGCAATATTGCCCGAGGTTTGATAGCCTACATGCACATCATGACCCTGGTCATGCAATCGCTGGAATGTACCCCCCATACTGATAATATCATCGTCCGGATGCGGAGAGAAGATAATCACTCTTTTTGGGTAAGGGGATGAACGTTCGGGGTGGGCCGGTATCACCGCATTGGGTTTGCCACCGGGCCAGCCGGTAATAGTGTCACGCAGCATATAATAGACCTGCAGGTTTATTTCATAGGCATCTCCTTTTTCAACCAATAAATCACTCAGGCCATATTCATTATAGTCGCTGTTTGTAAGACTGAGCAAAGGCTTCTTTAATTTCAAAGCCATATTTACCACCGCTTTCTTTACCATTACAGGTGTCCAGTCGCAGTCGCCGGTAAGCCATGGCGATTTATTCCTGGTCAATTCAGCAGCAGCTGTTTCGTCAATATGGAAGGTCACATCCTCATGATTCTGCAAAAGCGAAGCAGGTACTTGTTCGGTGTCTTCTTCTTCGACCGCCTTTTTAATAACAGGAGCCTTCGAAGGTCCCCAGGCCATCAGGATGATCTTTTTTGATTTCAGGATGGTGCTTATACCCATTGTGATTGCCAGTCGGGGAACCTGTGAAATGTTGGCAAATTCATACGAGTTTGCAATGCGGGTAGAATTATCAAGGGTAATCAGCCTTGTTTTGGAATAGATGCTGGAGCCGGGTTCGTTAAATCCAATATGACCATTATTACCAATGCCCAGTATCTGCAAATCGATGCCTCCAGCTTCTTCAATCATTTTCTCGTATTGGCTGCAATGGAATTTGATATCTTCTTTTTTTATCTCACCATTCGGAATATGAATATTTTTCGGTTTTATATCAACATGATCAAAGAAGTTCGATTTCATGAAGCGGTTATAACTTTGCAATGCATCATTATCGATCGGATAATATTCATCGAGATTGAAGGTGACTACATTCTTAAAACTCAGCTTTTCTTCCTTGTGCATCCGTACCAGTTCGGCATACAATGTTTTGGGAGTAGAGCCGGTTGCGAGACCTAACACACAGTTCTCATTTTTCTTTTGTTTTTCACGAATCAGGTTGGCTATTTCTATTGCAACGGCTAAAGAACCTTGTTTGAGATCGGGATGAATTTTTACTGCAATTTTTTCAAAACTGTCAATGAGATTAATCGGGGAAGCTTTTTTTGCCATTTCTTTTTATTTTCAGTTTATTCAGGATTCGAAGATATTAAAATGAGCGAAGGACGGAAGGCCATTGATAATTTTTATTTGCGGAATCGGTTGTCCTGAATAGTATAGGCAAGTGATATTTTGTAACTAGTTAAATTCATTTATTTTACTCAGGAGATAATAATTTTCGAAGCGCTTTTAATGATTGATGAAAAAGATTGCGTGCTACCTGGTAGTTGATCCCCATTATCTCACTTACTTCTTCATAATTGAGCTCCTGGTAGAATTTAAGATAAATAATTTCTTTTTGCCGGTTGGAGAGTTGCTGCATGGCAGCGATTACCCTTGCAGTTTTTTCTTCACTATCCCGCTTGCTGATGAGCAACGTTTCATGACTGAATTCAAATCCGGTTTCCTCATGAATGGTTGTAAGCGCCAGGCCGGATTTTTTTTGGAGTGCCCGAAACAATTTATACTTAAGCGCTTTGAACAAATACGCTTTTACCGACTGCACTTTTGTCTGGCTTTTGTTTTGCCACAATTCTACAAACAATTCCTGGATACAATCTTCGAGCAGGTCCTGTTCAGATGAAAATTTGCTACCAAATTGAAAAAGTGGCTGATAATACCTTCGGAATAGCTTTCCAAAAGACTCCGTGTCACCCTGTTTATAGGATTCCCATAATGCAGTATCAGGGATATTACTAATCAAAATATTCTCATCTGGTTTTGGCCTTAAAACCCCAAATCTAACTTATCTCGCAGGTTTCGTGCAGCAAAATAAAAAAACCATGTAAAAAATTAGTTACAAAATTCCCCGTTCAGGTACTACTTTTAGCAGCGAAATACGTATTATGGCGATGAATATCAAAAATATTGATGAATTATTGTGCGATGATGGCTTCCTGGCCTGGTATTTTAAAACGGATCAGACTAAAATAGTTTTCTGGGATAATCTTATAAAGAATGACCCTGAACAAAAAAAACTGGTGGATGAGGCTATAGAAATATTAGAAGCGATAAAAATCAAAGAAGGTGGAACCGAATTAGATCCTGGTAAAGCCGAAAGCAGGCTTTTTGAAAGGATTAATCAAATTACTCCCCGTTCAATGGCACAACTGGTACCCTTAAAAGGAAGGCCACAATTGTTGCGGTGGGTTGCTGCCGCGATTATTCTGGTGACAGTTGGCCTTGGTTTATATAAATATTTTCAGCCGGGAAAACCTGTTATTGAAACAAGTTATGCTGAGATCAGGAAAGAATCTTTACCCGATGGGTCACAGGTTACCTTAAATGCTAATAGCGAAATAACCTATGGCAGAAGTTGGGGAAAAGGAAATGACAGGGAAGTATGGGTAAAAGGTGAGGCATTCTTCCAGGTGGAAAAGACACCGCAGAAAAGCAGGTTTGTTGTTCATACCGGTCATTTTGATATTATCGTCACCGGTACGGAGTTTAATGTTGTAAACAGGAATGAAAAAACAAATGTATTACTCAGGGAAGGCAGCGTTCTTATCCGTACTTCCAATGGAACAGAGACAGTGATGAAGCCCGGTGATTATGTTGAATTCGCTAACGACCGGTTGCAACAAAAACCGGCAAAAGATATTCAGGTTTTGGCATGGAAAGACCGTAAATTTATTTTTGAGAAGACGCCAATAAAGGAAGTAGGAGCAAGTATCAGGGATTTATATGGGATGAACGTGAGGTTTGAAAATGATGCAATTGCTACAGACTCTATCTCTGGCATTTTGCCCAATGATAACCTGGATATTTTTCTGCAGTCACTTGAAACTGCGCAAAACTATGAGATTATAAAAACTGACCAGGATATTTTGATCAAAAAAAGGCGCCGATGAACAATTGACTGCTCAAAATTGCTTTATGAGGGAAAAAAAACTGGCATTTTTCTTCTTGCTGTATTTGCCGGTAAGTGGTTTAATTTTTTTCAACGAAGTTGAAGCACAAGCTGTATTGGCGCTTAATAAAAAAAAATCGCGGCAAGCAGGGGCCAAATTATCTGCAGAAAAAACCATTCCCCTCATCATTCAGACAGAAAGGCAGACACTTTTTAATGCGTTGCGGCAGCTTAATCAAACAAGAGGAATTTATTTTCTTTTTTCCGACAAGTCTTTTGGAGATATCTTGGTAGATCCGGTTGTGGATTATAAACAACCGGTCGAACAAATACTGCATGCCTTATTGAAAAACACAGATCTCAGCTTCAAAAAAATAGGCACAAAAACTTTTATCATACGGCCTCTTAAGGACAAATCAACGGGAGCTTCTTCTATAGAAATCGCTAATAATGATCCGGAGATAGTCGAGGAAATGCAGAAGACCAACAGTCAACAATCAGGCACAACAACACGTTTTATCCGGGGTAAAGTAACAACTACCGATGGCGTGCCGTTAGCCAATGTCAGTGTACTTATAAAAGGTACCGCCAAAGGGATAGTTACAAATGGCAATGGAGAATTTGATATCACCGGCAGCCCGGGTGATGTATTGATCTTTTCTTTTGTGGGATATGAAAAAAAGGAGATAATAATTGAAAATGATATTCCCGGGTTTTTAACGACAAAACTATCAGTAGTGGATAAGCAGATGGATGAGGTCATCATAACCTCATTAGGAGTAAGAAAATCACAAAGATCGGTAGGCTATTCTGCTAGCACTATCACTGCTGAAGATCTTACAGCTTCGGGCAATACCAATTTTGCTTCGGCCCTGTATGGGAAAGCGGCCGGAGTTAAAATCAGCACAGCGCCGGGCGGTGCTACCAGTGCTGTACAGGTACAGGTAAGAGGGCTGAACTCACTTAATTATAACAGCCAGCCGTTGTATGTAGTAGATGGGATAGTGATCAGGAATACCAACGAAAAAGGGATAAAAGGAATTAATAATGATAGCTACTGGAATGATCCGCGTATCCGGGGAAATGGGATTCTTGACATTAATCCGGCTGATATTGAAACACTCACCATTTTAAAAGGGGCCAGTGCAACAGCTTTATATGGATCTGAAGCCGCAAGCGGTGTTGTAGTGATCACTACCAAAAAAGGCAATAATAAAAAGGGTCTGGGAGTAGAGATCAACTACACCAATAATATTGAGCAGGTTGCTTTTTTACCAAAATACCAGAATGTTTATGGCCCCGGAGCTGACAGAACCACTAATTTATCAGAAGGAACCACGGAAGAAGGTTGGATAGAAGTCGATTTTAATAATGATGGTATCAACGAAAGCGTTCGGCCCAACTTTCGTGCCTATGCACAATTTGGACCCAAAATGGAGGGGCAGATTGTGCCCTGGTGGGATGGTGAAATGCGTTCGTACTCACCTCAACCCAATAATTATAAAAACCTGTATCGTACAGGTTTCAATTCGATTTTAAATGCGGCCGTATCTCATCAGTCTGAGAAAGCCTCTTATCGCTTTTCTTACACGAGAAATGATTATAAAGGAATACAGGTTGGGGGGGGATTGCAACGCAATACGTTTAATATTAATAGCAGTTTTAAAATAAATAATCAGTTAAGCACCGATGTTGTGGTAAGCTACATAAACAGCAAGGTGCATAATCGTCCTTACCAGCTTACCAGGGTCATTGCTTCTTATTCCGGTTTTTTCAGCCGGGCAGAAGATATGGATCTTATGTTTAATAAGTATAAAACATCCCAGGGGTATAAATGGGTACCCTGGAATCAGCAGCAACGCAATCCGGCTGAGGCATTGAGATATGAAATGAAAAATGAAACCCTTGATCTGCTATGGACCCAGTTGCGTAATAGCGAAGATGAAAGCCAAAACAGGTTGTTAAGCAGCATCACTTTAAATTATGATGTTAACAAAGACATACACATCAGGGGAAGAATTGGCACCGACTATACTAATCTGAATATAGAAGGGAAAAATTACAATGAATACCCGCTTGCATTTAACAGTGTTAATAGTACAGGGTCATATACTGTATCGGATGGAAGGTATTCTATTTTTTATGGAGACGTCTTGTTTACTTATGCCAGGAAGGTTAACAAGAACCTGGATATTTCTTTTAATGGTGGTTACCAGGCAAGAAACGAAAAATATTATGACCAGGTTTCCAATACAAGCGGTGGATTGATAAAAGAAAATTGGTTCAGCCTTAATAACTCATTTAGCTCAGTCATAGCTAATGCAAACCGGAGTTCTATTCTCAAATATGCTTTTCTTGGATTTTTTAATGCCGGATATAAAAATTATTTATTCCTGGAAGGAACAGCCAGGCAAGAATATTCTTCAACACTGCCACCCGGTAATAACAGTTATTTCTACCCTTCGGTAAATACAAGCTTTGTTTTTAGCGATGCCTTTAAAATGCCTTCGTTTATTAATTTCGGAAAACTGAGAGCTTCATATGGCATAGTAGGTAATGCTCCACCGGTCTACGCTTCGGGGATAGCTTATACACAAACAACCCTGTCAACTGTTAATGGGCCTGTCGCATCGCTTAGCACACAGATCAATGCAGGCAATAGTGATATAAGACCAGAGAATAAATACGAAGCGGAATTGGGGCTTGAAGCGAAATTGTTTAAAAGCAGGCTTGGTATTGATCTCACCTATTATAATAGCCGGACTATTGATCAAATAATACAATTAACCGTTCCTGCGAGTACAGGTGCTCTTTCAAAACTGGTCAATGCAGGCAAGCTGCAAAGCGACGGGGTTGAGCTGGGATTGGATCTGATGGCGATGAAAAAAAAGAATTTTAAATGGAATGCCCGGATGAATATGGCTATAGGCCGCACGGTGGTTCGCCAACTGGATGGTGCTGTTAAACAGATAGTATATTATGAAGGGGAACAAAATGCGATTCGCATTGTGGCTGAAGAAGGAAAAACTGTAGGTAATATTTATGTGCACCCGCGAATGACAGACCTGGCTGGAAATTATGTAATAGGATCTAATGGCCTATATGTAATTGATAATACAAAATATGTAAAAGTTGGTAACGTGATGCCGAAGCTGACAGGAGGGATGGCCAATACGTTTATTTATAAAAACATTGCATTCAATTTTATGATTGACTATCGCCTGGGTGGTCAGTTGGTGTCACCTGCTTTAAAATATAACCTGGGTGCAGGGATCTATGAAAGCACTTTACAATACCGTGATGAAGTGCATGGGGGCTTGCCTTATTACTTTAATAGTGCCGGCGAAAAAATTTTATTAAACAGTCATCAATCACCGGCGCCAAATGGCAGTAAAGTGTATCATGATGGTATTATTTTAAAGGGAACAACTATTGGTGGAAAAGATAATACCATGATCGTAGATGCAGCTTATTATTATATGAACATGTTTGGATGGGGCCCTGCCGCCCTGAATGAAGAAGGTGCTGTTTACAACAATAGTTATATTAAAATGAGAGAAGCGGTAATCAGCTATACATTGCCTGCAAAGCTTGCCAACAAAATGCATTTTAATTCGATAAGGTTTTCAATGATTGGAAGAAACCTGTTTTATTTCTGGCGTACATTGAAAAATCTTGATCCTGAAGCAACAATTGGAACTAACTGGACAAGGCAAAGTATTGATGACGGTACCAGTGCGGCAACAAGGAGCTATGGCTTTTCGGTTAATCTTGGGTTTTAAAAAAAAACAGTACTATTCAGATGCGGCGAATGTTGATTCATATAAGTTTAGCGGCATGGCTGATATGCTGCCTGGCAAGTTGTAAAAAAAGGCTCGAGGAGCTTTATTACAATCCGGATCAGACAACCCAGGCTTCTATTGAAAAATTTTTTACAGAGATGCTCGACAATGACCGGGTCCGTCCTTCCTATTGGGAAATAAGAACATTCACCGTGCTGCAAACCGGAGTTTATAGTCAATCGGTCGCTTACTTAAATACAAACACGGTTTATCAGCAAAACCCCAGCTATACACAAGATCGTTGGAATGATTTTTACAGGCCGGGAGGTAACGGCGGCGGCGTCATGGCGCATTATCGTTCTATTGAGACAGCTTATAATACTTTAGCATCTCAACAGCAAACAGAAGCAAAGGTTTTTCTGGCCGCGGCTAAGGTTGTATTAATGGACCAGGCTTCGCAGATGGTTGATTGCTGGGGCGATATTCCTTTTAGTGAAGCCGGAAGCCTTAATAGCTCAGGCGAAATAGAAATGGCGAAGTTTGATAATGCTGCTGCTATTTACAACAATATCCTGGATGGTTTAAATGAAGCCGCTTATTATTTTTCTCATCCGGAGCATTCCGCTACCACACAACTTATATTCAACAAGCAGGATATATTACTAAGCGGTGATCTTGAAAAATGGCAACGCTATGCCAATTCAATAAGGTTTCGGTTGTTAATGCGTATCTCTTTTTCAGACCAGGAATTTGCCAAAGCAGAAGTAATGAAGATGTTGAATAACCCTTCTTTGTATCCATTGATTGACGGGGCTTCGGAATATACACCAGGGCAGACTGATATTTTGCTGGTACCGCTTACCAATTATACAGGTACCCTGCGCAATGCTTTGACAGAACTGACCAATTATTCAGCCCCTGAGTTTTTACTGGACAAGGTGATGAAGCCGGCGAATGATCCGCGAATACCCGTAATGTTTGATAAATACGGGCGTACTGTAAACGATGTTTTTTTCCCGAATACAGAATATAACGGGCTTACCGTTAATATGCCCCTGGAACAGCAGCAAATCAATATTGGCAACTTCGCCATACTGGATTCAGCTACTTTTTTATTTAACAATAAATTGCCGGGAGTTGTAATTACCGCACCGGAAGTAAATTTTTTAAAAGCGGAAGCTTTTGAACGCTGGGGTGGTGACGATGCGAAATCCTTTTATGACAAAGCGATAAAACAATCGGTTGCTTTTTATTATTATTTAAACAGCCTGAATACCACAACAAGGGCTCCTCTGACGGCTCCTTCAGATACGACGGTTGATTTGTTTCTGCAGAATTCCCTTATTAACTATAGTGGAACGGCAGAAGAGAAACTGGAGAAAATATGGGTACAGAAATGGGTGCATTATGGTTTCCTGCAATCGGTGCAAAGCTGGTCAGAATGCCGGAGAACAAAATATCCGGATCTAGGTTTTTATCCTTCAACCTTGCCTGGTTATGAAATGCCGCCATCAAGGCTGGTATATCCTGCCAGTGAAACATCGTATAATCCCAATTATCTGTCAGTAAAAGACCAGGATACAAGAAACAGAAAGATATTTTGGGATGTAAAATGAACATTGACCGATCTTTTATTTGCAAAAAAGTAACGGCCTCAGCTTTGCAATAGCTGTATATGCTGCCGGTATTCTTTAGGAGAGAATCCGGTTATTTTTTTAAAGCTTTTGTTGAAATTGGAAATAGTTTTGAATCCACAACGTGGATATATGGCTGAAATATTCAGATCGGTATCCTGCAGGTTTTTACAGGCAGCGGATATTCTTATTTCATTGACATATTCCACAAAACTTTTGCCGGTTCTTTTTTTGAATAACCTGCAATAGGCAGGTTCTGTCAGGCTTGCAATGGAAGCTATTTCCTGAAGGCTGATATCTTTTTGAAAATTTTCAGCTATATAATGATATACTTCCGCCAGCCGGTCTGTCCTGGTGTCACTTGACCGGAAACTGTTGTCATCACGAGTGATGTAATCAACTTCTTTTGAAGTGGAAATGATGTGTAGTATTTCCATCAATCCTATTATTTTTTTAAACCCGTTTTTCTTAGCAAGCCTTTCCATTTTAGCGCCAACAATTTGCCGGGCAGAGCCTGTAATGCTTAAACCCCGCCCGGCTTTTGCAAACAGATTAACTAGTTGCTGGCTTTCTTTCAATGCATAAAAACCTTCAGAAAATGCATCTTTGTTAAAATAGGCAACAATGGAAGAGGGTGATAGGTCATTATTGTCACTGATCCATCTATGTGGTAATGCTGAACCAACCAGAACTATGTCGCCGGTGTTAAACCGGTTTACCGTATCACCGATAACCTTTTTACCGGAACCTGATTTAATATAGATGAGTTCTAATTCGGGATGACAGTGAAGGGGTGAACTGAATCTTTTCTCATTTTTTTTCATTACAGCTATACAGCTATGTAATGCATGTGTTATATGCGTATGCAATACTTTCATAAGCAGTTTTTGGGTTCTTAATTTACTGAGTGTCTCCGCCGAAAAATATGTAACCATGTTTTGGTTAAAATTTTACCTGTTTTAAATAAAAAAATGGAAGTCTTGTTGAAGCATCCTTTTAATTTCTGGCGATGAAACAAACGGGATGCAGAACAGTAGACTATTTCAGCGAGGTGGGAGATAATGAACCCGTCAAAAACCCTTATCAAGTTATAATGGTTTACGCTGGTTATTTATGAATTATTCATAAATGGAAAATTAACTTATTGTTACAAAACCAAAGCAATCTGCACTTATCAGTTCGGGAGAAGTAATCAACCGGAAAAATTGCAGCAGGTAAGTGCAGTATTTTTTCCGGTTATTGAATTCAGGCTATTCGTAGTTCTGCTTATTTACTTTCCCGCTTTGAGATTTTTTCACCAAAAAACCAATTGCATAATGAGACAACTTCGCTTGCTGACTGCTTTGCTGTTATTCAGTTCAATGGTATTAGCACAAACCCGGCAATTATCCGGTACTGTCAAAGATTCAAAATCTGCTACGGGTCTTCCTTCTGTGACCATTAAAGTAAAGGGAAAGAACATTCAAACGGTTACTGATGCCAATGGATTATTTTCCCTAAGTGTTCCAACAGGAGAAATCCAGTTGGAAATTTCTTCCGTTGGATATGGACTCAAAACAGTTACAGTTGAAGGAGATGAAAGCACTCTCCAATTTTCATTAGACCAGGGTGAACAACAATTGAATGAAGTAGTAGTTACAGCCCTGGGCATCAAGCGGGATAAAAAAGCCCTAAGCTATGCTTCGCAAACTGTGAGTGGCGATGAAATCAGGAAAGCAGCGAATATCAACTTCGTGGATGCTTTGAGTGGAAAGGCTGCCGGACTGGATATTGCAGTGAGTTCCTCGGGAGCAGGTGGTTCTACCAGGGCGGTTTTGAGAGGTAACAGATCATTGGTTGGTCTCAGTGATCCTCTTTACGTTATTGATGGTATTCCAATGGTAAATAATAAGGGCGCACAGCCCGGTTCCTATGGCGGTAATGACCAGGGTGATGGTCTTTCTAATATTAACCCGGAAGATATTGAAAGCGTAAACATCCTCAGAGGTGCTAACGCATCTATATTATATGGTAGCCAGGGAGCTAATGGTGTGGTTCTCATTACAACCAAAAAAGGTAAAACAGGCAGAGTAGATGTTAATTTCAGTTCCAGCACTATACTTGAACAAGTATCTGGCCTTCCTGATTTTCAATATGTATACGGTGCCGATGGATCAGACTACAACTGGTCTTCTACTAAAGGCAATTATCAAAGTAACTATATCGAAGATTTCTTCAGAACCGGCGTTACCGCCACAAATTCCCTCTCGATAGGCGGCGGAAATGATAAAACCACAGCATATTTTTCTTATGCCAATACTTACGCGACAGGGGTTGTGCCAAAGAATACTTATAACAGGCACAATATCTCGTTCAACCAATCTACGAAATTAATTAAAGATAAGTTGACACTAAGCTCAAATGTAATGTTGACAAGTGAAATATCACGAAACAGGCCCGGTGCAGGTTATTACAATAATCCGCTTACCGGTTTATATTTATTTGCACGTGATAGAAATTTTGATGACTATAAGAATAATTACCAGGTATTCGATAGCACCAGGAACATGTATAAGATGAATTGGTATTCTACTGAGGAAAAACAAAATAACCCTTATTGGGAGATCAATAACAACTCCAAGCTGGCCACAACAAAACGTATAATAGCTAATGTGAAAGCATCGGTTGATGTCCTGCCACATCTTAAATTTGAAGCAAGGGCTAATATTGACTATGCCAATAAACTGTTTGATAACCGATGGGCAGCAGGCGGAAACTCTGTGAGTGTTAGTCCAAATGGAACGTGGGCTTATTCAAAGTATACAGATCAATCTCTTTATACCGATGCGATCTTCAACTACAATAATGTATTCGGCAAGATAAGCGTCGCAGCGATTTTAGGTGCCAGCCACCAGAAAAATACCTTTAATGATGGTATGAATGTTGGCAATGGAACAAACGCATTACAGTATCCCAACTTTTTCTCTTTCTCTAACATCCCTTTCAATGTCATGTTCAACCAGACTTACAGCGAAGTGATTAAACAGGGATTGTTTGCCAACGCAACTGTCGGTTTCAAAGACATGATCTACCTGGACCTTGCTGGTCGTAATGACTGGGCTTCTACGCTGGCGTTAACAGGCAACCAATCTTATTTTTATCCTTCGGTAGGTATTAGTGCCATTATCAGCGAAATGGTGACTATGCCTTCCGCAATTTCTTTCTTGAAAGTAAGGGCTTCCCGCACGACTACTGCGAATGATGTGCCTTTTAATGTGGTGTCACCCAATAACCGTATAGGTGGTGCTGGTACGCCTGCGGGAATCGGCGGTATTAGCCGGAATACCCAGGTGCCCTTTACTACGTTGAAGCCTGAAAAAATAGAGGCCGATGAATATGGTATAGATATGAGATTTCTAAATGGAAGATTAGGTTTTGAATTTACGTACTACAATAATGTAAGCACTAATCAGTTCCTCAGCCTGGCTGCTCCTTCCGGTTCTGGTTATACGAGATATTATGTAAATGCGGGCAAAATCACCAATAAAGGATTTGAAGCTACAGTAACTGCAGAACCATTGAAAAGAAGCGATCTGCAGTGGAGAACTTCAGTGAATGTATCCCGGAATAAAAATAAAATTGTTGAACTCATTGCTTCAAATCCTGATTACCAGGTGGGCGGTGATGATGAGGGTTTTGCTTCAATTATTAAAGCAGGTGGGTCATTTAATGATGTGTGGATTTATAAATTTAACAGGAATGACCAGGGAGAAATCATTCTTGACTCCCAAGGAAAACCTACAAAAGCAGGCGCGATGGTAAAGGTGGGCAATGTTAACCCCGACTATCTTTTAGGATGGAATAATTCACTCAATTACAAGCAATTCTTCCTCAACCTGCTCATTAACGGTAAGTTTGGTGGCGTTGCGTTTTCAAAAACAGAAGCATTCCTTGATTCATACGGCGCAAGCCAGAGAACTGCGGAGGCCAGGGATGCAGGCACAATACCTATTAATGCCGTACAAGGGTCAACCAAAGTAAGTTCAATTGACCCTAAGGTTTATTACGACGCTGTTGGCGACAGAAACAGGATCATGGAACCGTATGTCTTCTCCAGGACAAATGTGAGACTGGCTCAGTTCGTTTTGGGTTACAACTTCAATATAAGAAATCAAAGCTCTCCGGTTAAGGGTGCTTCAGTTTCATTAATCGGAAGAAACTTATTCTTCTTCTACAAAAAAGCTCCCTACGATCCGGAACAAGCGATGAGCACCAACAATTCCATGCAGTCGAATGACGTTTTTGCTGTTCCTTCAACGAGATCATATGGAATTAACTTTAAAGTCACTTTCTAATATCTCAAAATAATTTATATGAAAAAGATAATTATCGCAATATTGATTCTGAGCATTGCCGGATCCTGTACCAAGAATTTTGAGAGTACGAATCAGGATCCTAACCAGATTTCCGATGAATTGCTCAAACAGGATTTTAACCTGGTAGGTTCACCTTTTTCAGGTTTGCTATTCAATCTTTTCGGCCACCAAATTGAAGAAGATTTATGCCACGATTCCTGGATGGGGCATTTACAAACGCCTACACCTTTTGTCGGCAATGTAAATAATACCACTTATTATGTTCGCTGGAACGTTTACTGGGATCGGGTTTATAATTCTGTTATGTCGCCGGCCAAACAAGTGATTCAATTAGCAGACGACAATAATCTGCCTCTTTTCGCCACCTGGGCAAACCTGATAAAAATTCTTTCAGTATCCAAGCTCACAGCGTACCATGGACCAGTGATCTATTCCAATTACGGAATACAGGACGCCGTTATCAAATATGATAGCGAATCCGACTTATACAATAAGTTTTTTACAGAGCTGGATGCAATACAGGCTGACTTCGGTGCTAACCAGAATTACAAGGGATTTGTAAAATTCGATCCTTCTTATAAAGGAGATATTGCTTCCTGGATGAAATTGGTGAACTCCCTGAGATTGAGATTAGCGATGCGTATCGTAAAAGTCGCCCCAGCGCTTGCTAAAACCCAGGGCGAAAAAGCAATGGCTGATCCGGCAGGATTGATTGAAGCCAATGCAGACAATTTTACGGTAGGATTACTGGGAGAAAAAATACCTTTTTCGGTTATCTGTTTTGAGTGGGACGATACGAGGATGAGCTCCGTAATGGAATCCTTCCTCGGTGGTTTAAAAGATGGACGTGTATCGAAATTCTTCCAGCCGGCATCTAACCCTGCCCACTATGCCGATCACCCGGCTTTTCCTTATAAAGGTATTCGTAACGGCGCTTACCTGAATGCTAAAATAGACAGGGTTCCTTTTTCGAAAATATCCGATGACTTCAGAAGTGTTACTTCAAGAAGGGCATTCACTGCTGCCGAAGTAAGTTTTCTTAAAGCTGAAGCGGCTCTCAGAGGCTGGGCAGGTGCCGGCGATGCAAAAACCAATTATGAAAATGGTGTCAGGCTTTCTTTTGCCGACTGGGGCGCTGGTGGAGTAGATGCTTATCTTGCAGATAACACCAGCACACCGTGGAACTATGTTGATCCTTTAGATTCCAGAAATAATTTCACATCGCTTTCTTCAATAACAGTTGCCTGGAACGAAGCTGATAACAATGAATTGAAACTTGAAAAGATTATTACCCAAAAATGGATTAACAACTTCACTAATTCAAACGAAGCGTGGGTAGATTTCAGAAGAACCGGTTATCCTAAAATTCCCCATGTTGCCAAAAACGACAGCAGTCCTGACTGGGGTGTTATTCCTGCAGATCAATGGATTAAGAGGATGCCTTTTGTAAATGCTGAAAGAACAGGAAATGCTGCCGGCGTTGCTGATGCTGTATCTAAAATGGGAACGGGTGCTAAGGATGATATCGCTACCCGCCTGTGGTGGGATACCAGTGTTGTTTCAAACTTTTAATCTGTTTTTACAACAATTTTTTGAAAACACCTTTCTGCAATTATTTGCAGAAAGGTGTTTTCAATTTTACACAATTCATAGTAATGAGAATTCAACCCACATTGCAGCTTGAGATACTGACCTAAATCTGTTTGTAAAAATCTTTCGTGCACTAAATTTTGATTGAAAAAAACAAATTTGTCATCAGAACCAGATATTAACATTGCCTCTCTTTGAACACTTTTTGTGCCATTGTGAAGTTTTTTTAATAACTAGTTTCCAAATCATGGAATAATATTATCAGGCGATGGGAAAGGCAGTTTCACCTATATGCCACAAACTAAAAGGGGATTAAAAATCAGGGATGATGTAAGGTCGGTTACTTTCATCAATAACTCTCTTATTATTGGTGTGAATAATGGAAATATTAAAATGTATCAATTAAAATAAAACACAATCCTAGTACTCCATTCTTTAGCTCTACAGGATTAAATTAGTTTTGGGAAAAATAATTGCTACTAAAAATGCTCCGGTGATGGAGCATTTTTAGTAGAAGAAAAATTACAATAGATCGGTGATCCTGTGATTGCTTACTGTCAATTCACCTCAATCTCATCTACAAATAACCAGGGCTTATTGCCGGCTCCGGGTTTATCGTCGGGAATTTTTCCGAGGTTTTTCACAACTACTTTGATATAGCGGGTTGAAATGGGAGAGAAAGCAACTTTGATGACACCATTTGAACCGGTTGTTTTCTCGAAGTTTTCGCTTTTGCCAACCGAACTAAAGTTTTGTCCATCTGTCGACACGAATATTTCAGCAGATTGTGGTGGATAGATCCACGAGCCACCGGAAACCAAACTATGAATAACGGCATTGCTAATATTTTGCGTGGCACCTAAATCGATGACAGCTTCTAAATCATCTCCGCTCCATCCGAGAAATTCACGGCTACGGCCCAGGCCTTTTTCATTTTGTACGCCATTTACTAATGTAAAGGCGCCATCGCCGGGATAGTTGTTAGATGGCTCAGTTGTAAGCGTTATTTTTTTGCCGGTTGCTTTATTGAAATAAAACTTTTGTGTTATCGGATTGCCAATCATTTTTCCATTAACAGCATTCCAACCTGTTATAGCACCAGTTGCGGTTATCGTGATAGGGGCGTTATATTTTTCGCCAGCAGAAACCTGGCCCGCGAATGGTTCATCAACCGCATGCTGCTTGAAAGTTGTCTGAGCTGTCGGGTGTTTTGATTCCAGTTTCCACTGTACTCCAACATTATTTTCGCTCGGTTGCACTGTCGTTTTCAAATCGAAATAAGCCTTGCTATAATTAGCATTCCACAGATCGAATCTTTTAAAATGAGCAGGTAATCTCGTTTCAAAATCATCCCAGTTTTTTGACTCCAGCGGGCTCCACAACACTTCGCTCAATGCCGTCAAACGGGGAAGAAGCATGTATTCTACTTTCCTCGGATTTTTCATGTATTCTGTCCACAGGTTAGCCTGTGCTCCCAATACATATTTGCTTTCATCAGCATTCAATTCTTTTGGTACCGGGTTATAAGCATATACTTTTTCCAGCGGGTTGTAACCACCAATGGTTACTGAATCTTCATTCAGGCTTTGTGTATGATCAAAGTAAACGGGATTGCCCGGCGTCATGATCACATCATGTTTTTGTTTGGCTGCGGCAATTCCACCTTCTTCACCCCGCCAGCTCATCACTACAGCTTTTGGGGCTAAGCCGCCTTCTAATATTTCATCCCAGCCTATCAATGTTTTTCCTTTACTGTTCAGGTATTTTTCAATGCGCTGAATAAAATAACTCTGTAATTCATGTTCGTCTTTCAGATTATGCTCTTTCATTCGTTGCTGGCAACGGGGACATTTTTTCCAATGTGTTTTCGGGCACTCATCACCACCGACATGGAAATACTTCGATGGGAAAAGTGGTAGTACTTCATCTATTACATTTTGCAGGAAAAGAAAAGTTGAATCGTTGCCCGCACAAAAAACGTCATCAAAAACACCCCAGGTTTCCTGCACTAATTTTATTCTTCCTTTGGCTTGTTGGTCTACGCTTGTTGACGAAATCATATTAGCCGGGATAGCAGTAGGCTGGTTAGGGAAACAACTGAGCCAGGGATATGCAGCAATGGCGGCGCTGCCGTGTCCGGGCATTTCAATTTCAGGTATCACTTCTACAAATCTTGCTTTCGCATAATTCACTATTTCTTTAATCTCCTGTTGCGTATAAAAACCATCATACCGGGTATTATCATTTCCGGTGCCGGGATAACGTCCGATGATGGTTCCATTTCTCCAGCCGCCCACAGAAGTAAGTTTTGGATATTTTTTTATTTCAATCCGCCATCCCTGGTCTTCTGTCAAATGCCAATGAAAAGTATTGAGCTTATAATAAGCGATATAATCAATGTATTTTTTAATGAATTTGACGGGGAAAAAGTGACGCCCAACATCAAGATGTAAACCGCGATAAGCAAAGCGGGGCGAGTCTTCTATCGACACATGTGGAATATACAATTTAGCAGGGCGCATCTTCATCTTTGCATCTGGTACGGGCAACAATTGAATCAATGTTTGTATACCGTAAAAAACACCGTTTGCATTATCACCTGCAATATAAACGCCTTTATTGTCAACCGTCATGCGATAAGCACCGGCCACCGGGTTATCCATTCGTTCATAGTTCAGGCGGATTGCATTATTACCAGCGGCTTTTTTAACCACTTTTAATTTGAACAAGTAAAACTGCTGGAGGTATTCATTCAATAATGCCGCCGTTTGCTCAAGGTTGCTCCCTTCCAATACAATTTGCGTGGCCGGGGTAATACTGAATTTAGCGGCGATCCTGGGTTGTTTTATAGAAACGGGTTTGGGAACAACGGTGATATCCTGTGCCTGCAGACAGCAGGAAAACAAAACAAGTCCCGTCAAAACAAATGTTAGCCTCATAGTATCGTTTAATTTAAAAGTGCCAATTTAGGCCATTGTGTAATGCTTTGATAAATAAATTCTATGGCAAACGTTTGCTCAAAATAGTAATTGATCCGGGTTTAAGATGGCGAAACAAATTCAATCGTTGCTTTAAATATGGAGGATGTTTCCTATTTTGGTGATCCAGTTTCTTAAGTTTTTATGAATAACAATAAAGAGGTAATCGAAAAATTTTACTCAGCGTTCCAACATCTGGATTATAAAATCATGCAGAGTTGTTACAGCGATGACATTATTTTTAGTGACCCCGTTTTCCTGGTGCTCAAAGGCGATGAAGTGAGATCGATGTGGGAAATGCTTTGTAAAAATGCAAGGGATTTTTCACTTACTTTTTCGGATATAGAATTGATCGATGAGGAGTATGCCACTTGTAGCTGGACCGCCAATTATATTTTTTCAAAAACAGGAAACCGTGTCATCAATCATATCAAAGCGTTCATGCGGTTGAAAGATGGAAAGATTATTGAGCATAGCGATGGCTTTCGTCTTAGTACTTGGGCAGCGCAAGCCCTTGGCTGGAAAGGAGTATTGTTTGGATGGACAGGCTTTATGAAAAGAGGCATTCAAAAGAATGCGAGGAGAAACCTGGCTTATTTTATGCAAAGCAAGAACGCCAGCCAAAACTGACCGGCGTTATTTCATAACCGTAAAAGTTTATACCGTCACCTTATCTTTTGAAAGATTTTCTACCAACCATAGATACTCTGCAATAAAATTGTTGACATTATGCTGGAAGCTTTGATCCAGCAGGTTTCCCGATTTGTCAAACTTTTTGTCAACACCTGGCACGATCAACAAGTAAGGTGAAGCAATACCAAATAAAGCTGCCACCAGCAGAAGCATCTGTTGAGTCGCTCTCATACCGCCCATAGCACCCGGGGAGGCCGTTGCAATACCAAAAATCTTATGATGCTGTTTTGGAAAATGGTCTAACAGGTTTTTGAGAGAAGGGGAGTAGCTTCCATTATATTCAGGAGAAACCAGGATAAAGCCATCTGCCGCAAATACCCTTTCGCTTAAGCTCCTCCATTGTTCAGGGGTATTTTCCACTGAAGTAAAAACTGATTGCATGGGCGGAAGATCCCATTCTTCCATATCAATTAATCCAACCTCATGATCTGTAGTTTCTGTAAGTGTCTTATGCAGGTGAAGAGCCACCCTGCGGGTCACACTATTGACACGGGGGCTGCCCGATATTATTTCAATTCTCATTTTTTCAAAATTAAGTGCAAAATTATACAGTTTAATGTTTGAACATCAAATAATATTCTTCATTTATGTACCCTCAGTAATGGCAGCAAGAAGCCCGGTCTTGTCATGTTTTCACCTTTTATCATAAAGGATTAACTTTTTGCAACCCGATAAATAGATTCTGAAGCTGAATCAGTTAATTTCGATGATTCAAAAATAAACAATGATTAACCGAAGAAAGTTTATATCCTCATCCGTATTAAGTTCAGCTGGCATATTTGCAAGCAAATTTGTTTCTGGCCAGCAAAGCTATCGGGCTGTGAAAGGCAAGGCCATTGTTATTTCCACCTGGGATGCCGGACTGGAAGCCAACAAAGGCGCCTGGAAAGTGCTGGAAGCAGGGGGCCGGGCCTTGGACGCAGTTGAACAGGGCGTGATGGTGACAGAAGCTTCGCAAAACTGTTGTGTTGGATTGGGAGCTAACCCTGACCGGGATGGTTTTGTGACGTTGGACGCCAGTATCATGGACGAGTTTTATAATTGTGGTAGTGTGGCATTTCTTGAAAGAATCAAACATCCTATTTCTGTAGCAAGGCGGGTGATGGAAAAAACGCCGCATGTGATGCTGGTCGGAAGTGGTGCCCAGCAATTTGCAATCGCTGAGGGTTTCCCTTTGGAAGAACAGAAGCTATCTCCCGATGCACAAAAGACATATGAAAACTGGCTTCAGAAATCAGAGTATAAGCCAATTATTAATATTGAGAACCTGCCTGTCCGGCAGGCAGGCAAAGGCAATCGCGGTCCCTTTGCCCCGTCACGATTGGAATCGGGTGATTGGAACCATGATACGATTGGGATGGTAGCGATGGATGCGAAAGGCAATTTGAGTGGTAGTTGTACTACCAGTGGTATGGGTTTTAAAATGCGTGGCAGACTTGGCGATTCACCCATAATCGGCGCTGGTTTATTTGTAGACAACGAAGTGGGTGCTTGTACAGCAACCGGGCAAGGTGAGGACGTGATTCGTGTGGCCGGTTCTCACACCGTAGTAGAGTTAATGCGGCAGGGATTATCCCCTGAAATGGCTTGTCGAAAAACGATTGAGCGAATTGTGAAGATCAAACGTGATAAAGCGAAAGATATACAGGTAGCCTTTCTCGCTTTAAATAAAAAAGGACAGGTGGGGTCCTTTGCAATCCATAAAGGATTTAGCTATGCAGTTAAATCGAATGAAATAGAAAAACTGGTAAATGCTAAAAGCTACTTCACAAAATAAATTTATGAATCAGGATTTTGCGACAGACAGGATCAACGATCTCAAAAAATAATTTTTCAAGTTGAAATACATCATTGAAATCGCCACCTCTGATTTTTTGACAACAAAATCTGCAGTAGAAGGTGGAGCCGACAGAATTGAACTATGCGCCAATCTTGGAGAAGGTGGTACTACTCCATCTTATGGGCATATAAAAAAATGCAGAGAGAGTTTTAATGTATTGATCTATCCCATCATTCGACCCAGGGGAGGGGATTTTTTATTTACTGATGAAGAATTTGACATCATGCTGCAGGACGTGAAGTTGTGCAAGCAACTGGGTTGCGATGGAGTAGTTATTGGTTTGCTAAACCGTGATGGCAGTATCGATAAAAAAAGATCATCACGGTTGGTAGAGGCTGCATACCCGTTGGGTGTTACTTTTCACCGGGCCTTCGATCGTTGCCTTGATCCTTTTGTAGCACTGGAAGAAATCATAGAGATCGGGTGTGAAAGGGTACTGACATCGGGGCAAAAACCTGCTGCACCTGATGCCGCAGAGTTAATAGCTCAACTAAATAAAGCGGCGGCTGATCGCATCATCATCATGCCGGGTAGCGGAGTGCGAAAAGAAAATATCAGGCAATTAGCTGAGGCGACAGGCTGTGTTGAATTTCATTCTTCGTTGCGCAGTAAAGAAGCAAGCAAAATGGATTTTATTCATCCGTCGTTTGCTGGTTCCGATGACGACTATATGAACAACGCCATTAATCCACAGGATGTGATCCATTTTCGAAATGCACTTCTTTCTTAATTAACCTGTTTTCCTGTTTAATAAAAATATATGCGTACAATTCCATTGCTGGTGGTGTCTAATGTCTTTATGACTTTTGCGTGGTATTATCATTTAAAGCATCAAGGTTGGCCATTGTGGAAGGCGATTGTTATCAGTTGGTTCATCGCTTTTATTGAATATTGTTTAGCTGTACCAGCCAATCGGTTAGGGCACAGCGGTGGATTTAATCTCTTCCAGCTAAAAATTATACAGGAAATAATTACGCTTGCTGTATTCGGTTTCTTTGCGGTGCTCGTAATGAAAGAAGCATTTCACTGGCGATACCTGGTGAGCTTTGCTTTTTTACTGGGAGCTGTTTATTTTATGTTTACCAAAAGATTTGGCTAATACGGTTCAATTATCACCGGGAGAAAGATGATCTGCTTTTGATCGTTGCCGCTGCCTGCGTACCAGGTCAGCTTTTACTTTATGTACAATAGAGCTACCAAGAAATAAAAGACCTGCATTTAATGTAACTACTGAGATAACGGCCCAAATGACCCAATCCTTTTCATTCTGGATGGTGAGGCCCGCATATAAAATTGAACAAATGCCGGTGGTAGTGAATACGAGACCAACAAGCATGTTGATAATGAATTTTCGTTCCCGGTTAGTGGACATGGCAATGGATTTTGGTTTAAGCAAGCAATTTACCGACGGCATAGCATTTTGTTAATACTATACAGGTCTATTCCAATTTAAGGTAGATGTTTTTAGATTTGTTTCCTAATATTACACATGAAAAAAATATCCCTTTTATTCGCTACTCTTTTCTTGGGTTATGTAGTGTTTGGACAAGAAGCCCCTGAAGGATTATTTCTTAACTCCCGTGCTCCCGATTTTAAAGCAAAGGACCAGAATGGAAACGATGTCCGGTTAAAAGATCTGTTGAAGAAAGGAAAAGTGGTGCTGGTTTTTTACCGGGGTGAATGGTGTCCTTATTGCAACAAAAATTTAAAGCGATTGGAAGATTCATTGCAGTTGATCACTGCCAGGGGTGCAACGTTGGTGGCTGTTTCACCGGAGAAACCTGAAAGCATTACCAAAACCATCGAAAAAACAAAAGCTGAATACTCCATCCTTCATGACGAAGAATTAAAGATTATGAAAGCTTACGACGTAGAGTTTGAAGTCCCAGAAAATACGTTAAAACGCTACCGGAATGCCGGTATAAAAATCGACGAAGTGAATGGGAAGAATGGCAATTACCTGCCTGTGCCGGCAACATACATTATCGATAAAGAAGCAAATATTACTTATCGCTTTTTCAACCAGGATTATAAGAAGAGACCTTCAGTAAAGGAAATACTGGATCACCTGTAAAAGGTCACTGCTTATTTCCACAGCACTTTTCCAATTTTTCCATTATTACCGGCCAGGAAAATAGCGGTACCTATTCTCGCAATGCGGCATACGTGAAAACTTTCTTTGCTGATCCATTTCCAGTTTTTGCCGGCATCTTTGGAATAATCCACGCCGTTCAACCCGCAGGCCAGCACATCTTTTTTCGACAAAAATTCAACGCTGCTTCGATAGCCATGCGGTGGCCTAACCGGTGTCAGCCATTTTTTGCCGCCATTCAAAGAGTAAACACAATTTTTATCGGTTATAGAGTCGGCGCTGAAATCGCCACCCACTATCACCATTCGCTGGCCGGGCTTATCGGGAATTCCTTCGTCGTAAATGTCTATTGAATTGGCGCCAGTACTTTCTTTGCCTTGTATTACCGGGAGATCAGTAGCCTTTGAGTTTGTGATCAACCTTGATCGCAGCCCACCGCTGACAATAAAATAATCATCGTTTGAAAATAGTTTGATATTGCTACCGCTGGAAGCAAAAAAAGCTTCACCACTGTCGGCCACGGGCCTGTTATTATTTTCTTCAATTTCAGTCCAGGTATTGCCCGTGTCATCCGTTTTTGCAATGAATATTTTTCCGTTGATCGGGTCACCCACTACAATGCCTTCACGGCTATTAGCAAAGTCCATTGCATCCAGGAACATTCCTTTTGTTTTATTCTCATAAACCACCCGCCAGCTTTCGCCACCATTATTGGTTTTTAAAATATACGCCGGATCGGCAATGCCCATGATTATAGCTATATTGGCATCAAATGCTTCGATATCGCGGAAATCAGTCTTTTCAAATCCATTTACCGTCATCCATTTCCAATTTTTGCCGCCATTTACACTCTTGCCAACGGTTCCATTGCTGCCACTCACCCAAATGATATTGTCATTTACCACACTCAGGCCTCTTAAGCTTGTTTTGGTGCCTGATGTGAGTACCTCAATGGAAGGCGATTGCGCAAATGCGTTACTGACTATAAAAAGGAATAAAAAAAGGATGTTCAGTTTTTTCATATTTACCAGATGAGCTAACAAGATAAAAGGTTTCGCGGACTAATCATAGCCGTTTAATTCAAAACAGCTGATGAAAATTTATTATTTTTAATCATCAATCAAACCCTGTTTTATGAAGAAATTTTTTCTGCTGCCCTTGATGCTGGTAAGCCTGATGTTTTTTTATTCCTGCCAAAAAGAAAAGAGCTATGAATCCAGCAGCCAGCAATCCGCCGGGTCACTCCTGGACGACGCAGGTGGTGAATGTTTACCTAAAACGGTGAATGGCGTTTATGAAGCAGGTACTGCACTCAATTCAGCCGACAATTATATCGATGTACAGATCAATGTAAGCCAGGCTGGTTCTTATACGGTGTTTACCGACACAGTGAATGGGAATTTTTTTCGGGCTACCGGGAATTTTGGAAGTACAGGTCTCAACACTATCAGGTTATTGGGAAGTGGCACACCGGTGAATGCAGGCAACTTTTTCTATGAAGTCCAGTTCGATACTTCGGTATGTGTGGTGGCCATTACAATTCTACCGCAGGGCGGCGGAGTGCCTGCTGTTTTTACATTGGCTGGAAGTCCCGATGTTTGTTTGGATTATCTGTTGGCCGGGAATTACGCTGTGGGTACTGCAATGACCGCTGCAAATACGGTTGCCATTAAGGTGAATGTCACAACAGCGGGTACCTATGATTTAACTACGCAGACCAGCAACGGGATAACTTTCTCCGGATCGGGAGTTTTGGCGACAGGGCAACAAACCATTACCTTAACTGCAAGCGGCACTCCTGCACAGGCAGGTAGTACCAATATTCCTGTTGATGCAGGTACTTCAGCCTGCAGTTTCACCATCGATGTGACATCACAATTTGATTACTTCCCCCGTAGTGCCAACAGCAACTGGAGTTATCAGTTTGATGATGATGCCAATGATTCGTTGTGGATTCGGGCTAAAGCAGGGGCCGTCGTATTGGATGGTAACACCTATACAATTTTTGAAGCTACTGACAGCGGCGCTATTTTCAGTGATTATGCAGCTTACCGTAAATCGGGTGGGGATTATCATTCTTATCTGGTTTTCGAAGATGGCTCGGGTCTTGATTATATCATGTTAAAAGACAATGTGCCGGTAAACACAACCTGGGAATCAGACTCAGTAGGTGTAGTGATAAGCGGAATTCCGGTTTATATCCGGATTGCCCTTAAAATTGATCAGAAAGATGTCAATATTACCGTAGGAGGCACTGCTTATCCCAATACTATTGTTGTAACGGAAAAGTATGAATATTTCACAGGCACAGGCTGGGCAGATTTAACGGACCAGGTCGGGTATTATAAATCTTACTATGCGAGAAATGTTGGCCTGATTAAATTTGAATCTTATTATGAGGCGGGCAATACTAATCCTCCGTTAGAGTACAAGCAAGAGTTGCGACGATACCAGGTATTCTGATAATAAAAAAGAGGATGTTGAATAAGCATCCTCTTTTGGTAATAATATGGTGTTGTAATTAAAAACCTTTTTTCTCCGCTGATTTCAACGGCGGTAATTTGAAATTATCCAATACACTTTTTTGAGCGATCATCTTTTCAATATCCTCAATAGAGCGGGGTGCAAAACGGGAGAGAAGTTCATAACCGTTTTCGGTGATTAACGCATCGTCTTCAATACGCACTGCAATACTCCACCATTTTTTATCACAATTGCTTCCTTCGGGAATATAAATGCCGGGCTCAATGGTCATCACCATGTTCTTTTTCATCGTGCTGTAATTACCCCTGTCGTGTACGTCAAGGCCGATATGGTGGCCCAGGCCATGCGGATAGTATTTAGAGGTCTCTGATTTATCTTTTATGATACCCAGTTTTATCAATCCTTCTGTAATCGTATTCCGGGCGGCTGTCTCAGCATCCTTCCATTTCGATCCGTTTTTCAGTGTTTTAAAAGCTGCTTCCTGCGCATCGTAGACAATCTGGTAGATCAGTTTTTCTTCGGGGGAAAACTTACCATTAGCAGGAATCGTCCTGGTGACATCTGCTGTATAGCCATGATATTCGGCGCCCACATCCATTAGCAATAGTGAATTGCCAACCCTGGTTTTCGTATTTTCCATATAGTGAAGGATACAGCCATTTTCACCAGCACCGATTATAGAACCGTATCCAACACCTTCTGCACCGTACTTTTTGTGCACATATTCATGCAGGCCTTGTATCTCCAGTTCACTCATGTCCGGTCGAACCGCTTTCATGACTTCATTTTGTCCCTGGCAGGATATTTCAACGGCTTTACGCAGCAATACCATTTCTTCGGGGGTTTTTATTTCACGCAAGCCTGCTGTCAGCTGGTAATAGGCTTTGGTATCAAAACGTTTGTCTTTTGCGTAGTCGTCAGGTATTGCCGCTTTTTGTTTGAACTGTTGTAAAAGATCATGCAATTCTGCTTTATCCCAGCGGCTGTCCGATACATCATCCGGCAGCGGTGCAAAAAGTATTTTGTCGAATTTGGAGAAATCAATGGCGAACTTTGAAAAAGCATCACCATTATAAGCCATCGCAAGCCCTAATTTTTCTTTGGCGCCTTCAGTACCGAGCCTTCTGCCTGTCCATTGCTCAGCTTGTGCGTTTCTTTTTTGCACAAAAAGTACTTCATTGTATTTATTACCAGTTGAGTCAGTTTGTTCATCTTTAAACACCAACAGCATTGAATTCGGTTCCTTGTACCCGCTGAAATAATACATGTCAGGGTTTTGATGATAGAAATAATCTACATCGTTCGAAAAGTTGCGGGTGGGGTAAGCAAAGATGACGGCTACCGAATTGTCCGGCATGTTTTCCCGGAGAGCAGCCCTTCGGCCAGCATGAAACTCCCTGCTCAGGTAATCTTTTGGCAAATCTTCATCGGCCTGTTGCACGGAGGGTTGCGCCAGGCAAAATGCACTGATGAGTAAAGCAGGAAAAAAAGCAGTGAGCTTTTTATAAAAAAACTGTGGCATAAAAAAGGTGATTAGTTGGACTAAAAATAATCCATACCAATCACCTGGAGAATAAAAATACATGAATGGTTTTACCTATTCGTCATCTTCCTCTTCATAATATGCATCTTCGCTGGTATAATGTTCTTCCCAGGCTTTCACCGCTTCATCACTCAGGCATTCGATGATATCGAACAGCCCTTCTTTTTTTAGTTTCCACTCTGTCAGCGTGGGATCTTCAAACCGTTGAACAAAAATGCAATGATCTGTTTCTACCGCAACCTTGATGAGAGTAATAGGCGAATCTTCTTGTTCCCTGACCAGGTAATAACATCCGTTTTCCAATAAATCATACGTGTACATACAGCCTCCCTTTATTTTATTTTCTTTTAAATCGTTCTTTAGCTCCAGTCGTTACCATCCAAGTTGGATCAGCAATTAGCTCGACTCTTGCAGTTGATAATGGGAGAATTTTAAGAGGGGTTAGCGGGTGACCCAAAATTAGCGATTTGGAAGATTGGCAGTTGGAAATTCTAAAGTGGCAATTAAAATATTTTTATAAAATTTTCAAGCGGTTGATTTTCAGGGCTTTAAAATATTTATCTCAAATTATTAAATAATAAAATCAATTCTCTCATTTACAGGATATTGTGGCTGGATAAGTCAGCACTGCCTCACTTTGCTCTTTTGTCAGGACTATTTGAGAGCTGCTTTGCTGGAGGGTATTTTCAAAAACCAAACGGTTTTTATCGTTGGAAAAATTGGTAAACAATGAGTGAATAGCTCCTTTTTCAGGGCGATTCATATCAAGCATTTTCGGGTTGGTATTGCAGGAGAAATCAAAGTCTGCAAAGCTGAATGACCGTAGTTGTTGAAATTGTTGTGTTTTAAAGAAGACGGATTTATTGCTGATATCGTACACGATGCTCCATTTGGTATAATCACCCTGGGCTACTTTATTCAGTATTGTAAATGAATAGTCAATAATGGATGTATTGCCGGGTTTGACTTTATAATCCTGTATCATAGTACAAACCGTGGAAAATCGTTCCAGTGAATTATTTCCCTTTGCTGCGCCACTGGAATAACTGGAAAGTGATGTTGAATAAGTATCATTGGTTAGGGCCGGCTGTGGCATGGACTGACCTGTATGCACTTCCATTTTCCCGTTGAGAAATTCTATTGAAGCCGTGTGTCCGTTTGCATCAGCAATAAGATAGTGGAGGGGCACATCCCCGGCTGCAATACGAACCTGTTTATCGCTCGCTATCACTTCTTCGATAGTGGAATGATTATCGAGCTGGTACTGGATCCACTGCAATACGCCGATAGCGGGACGTTCATCGGGCTTGGGGTAAACAGTTCCATCCAGCCACATCAATTCGACTACAAGTCCCGTTTCGTTCATGCCGCCCGTTGGAAACTCTTTGCCATATTGGTTGAAGGTTATGCTGCCATATTTAGAAATCCAACTGATGGTTTTTCCATTGTTTGTCGGGACCGAAGTTTTTGAAAGGCCGCGGAGATTCGTACAAACCATACCGGAATCGGACATCCAGTCATAGTTGCGGCCAAATACCATTTTACCATTGTAGTTGATAAAAAAAGTAGAGCAGGGTAGAACAGTGTTGCTATAAATAAGCAACAGCAGGGAAGCAATTATTTTTTGAGCAGACATGACGAACTCATATTTTTAGTTAAATACCGTTTCGAGGACTGAATCATCCAGGCTGCGAAACGGTATTTAAAAGGGCGTTGGCATTAGCTAAACAAGCATCTCTTTTTGCATTCTTTTTTTACGTCTTGTTTCTGATGTTTTTCGATTGCTTGTTTTTCGCTTTTGCTGTTGTGCAGGCTTGCATAAGCGAATGCTGCTGCGCCACCTGCCAGTGCCAGGGCTACAATGTATTTTTTCATAGCCTATGTTTTTGTACTTAAAAGTTACGATGATTTTTGGAACGAGCCCCGGCTTTTAGACAAATGGTAAAAATGTTTCGATGCCAGGTCGCCGCTTCGTGGGCGAAGGGTCGTATAAAAGAGCTAGCCTGTGATCCATAAATGAGTCCCGAAGTGAGTTCTTTCCTGATGGACCATCAATCTTGCATGCGATGATCCTCAGAAAAACAAAAACCAATTTCCCCAAAATCCTTTTTCATCTCTATAATCGTGGTTCTTTTTCTTTATATATTTGCAACCCCGACTCCCTAGCTCAGTTGGTTAGAGCTACTGACTCTTAATCAGTAGGTCCTGGGTTCGAGTCCCAGGGGGGTCACAAAGCTTCATCTTCCGGTGAAGCTTTTATTTTACCATAAAAGAAATGTTCATGATCACTTCCGAAACAATGACACTGGCGCAACAACTGTGGGACTATCATCATGTCAATCACCAATTATCTAAAGCTGATTGTATCCTGGCGCTGGGCAGTCATGACTTGCGGGTGGCTGATCGGGCTGCAGAGTTATATTTGGCGGGCTGGTCACCACTGGTAATAATGTCTGGTGGGCTCGGCAATTTTACCCAAAACATGTGGACCGAAAAAGAAGCGGATCGTTTTGCAACAGTCGCTATCCAAAAAGGTGTGCCGGCTGAAGCGATATTAATAGAAAATCAATCCAGCAATACGGGTGAAAATATTTTATTTACTCAACAATTGCTGTTACAAAGGGGACTTGACCCACATTCCTTTATCGTGGTGCAAAAGCCATATATGGAGCGCAGAAGTTTTGCAACGTTTAAAATGCATTGGCCGGAAAAACATCTCATTGTCACCTCACCGCAAATGACCTTCGCCGAATATCCCAATGAAGAAATCCCAATGGAACGGGTGATCAATATCATGGTCGGAGATCTGCAGCGTATTAAACTATATCCTGCCAAAGGATTTCAAATCCACCAGGATATACCCGATGATGTATGGGAAGCTTATGAGCAGCTTGTGGCATTGGGGTATGATACGCATTTGGTGAAGGATTAGGTTGATCAAATGTCAAACAGGATTTAATGATCAATAAATAATTCTTATATTTAGTAGCAAACCAAAACTCATGAAGATCGCATTAACCAATGTGTATGTTCCTGATCCGATTGCTGCTCACCAATTCTATACGGAAGTATTGGGTTTTGCCAGTAAAATGTATATTCCGGATGCTTACCTTGCTATTGTGGCTTCACCTGAAGACATGGATGGTACAAGATTGTTGCTGGAACCAAACTCCAATCCCATTGCAAACGCTTACCAGGAAGGACTCTATGCCGCGGGGCTTCCTGTTATTGTATTTTCAACTGATGATATTCAGCAAGAATACGAAAGATTGAAAGCCCTGGGTGTGGTATTTCGAAAAGAGCCGACAAAAACAGATTGGGGCACCGATACCATTTTCGAAGACGGTTTTGGAAACCTGGTACAGATTATCCAATTGCAATAAATCAGAAAACAACTGCTGCTTTCTTACCGGGTGAAGGTTCATTGGTGTGGTATATCAACCTTCTTGGGTTTGTCCATTATCCTTTGTTACCCGATAAATGTTTGGCTAAGGAAATTTTTAGCAGCTTTATTAACTACGACAAATCTTGACCGGCAAACCGTTTTATTTAAGTTTGGTCACGCATGGTTGTGATGTTATTTCCTATATCAGTGCAGGGATTCATTATTTCTTTCTCGCTGCCAAAATTGTAAAATCACCGGATTATATTTCAGCTGCTCCAAACGAAACGTTTAAAAATATCCGCAATATCTGGTGCACCCGGATCACCAGGCGGGTGGTGTCCGCTTTAGTAAGAAGTCCTTTACGGAAAACTGTGTTAAGTCTCGTTCAGTTTACCAATATGCTGCCTGCTGACAGGGGTTGTGTTATCGTCACTTGTCATACACCCTGGAAGAGATTGATCGTCCAATGGTGCCTGGATAACAAAATAGCCCTCATCATATCAAATGGAACCTGGACACACCAGAAGCGAAGCATACAAAGACAGGGTGCAGGATTTTCGGACTTGAGAGATATTGTGAAACACCTGCGGCAAAATGGCCGGGTGATCATAGCCGGCGATATTTTCAACAAGCTGGACAATTGTCCAGTAAAATTTTTTGAAAATAATTGCAATGCTTCTTTGTTCCCGGTACGGCTGGCAAGGATAGCTAATGTGCCGCTGGTGACTGCCGTGCCTGCACTTCGCAACGGGGCTGTACACATCGACTATGGTCCACAGTTTGACAATAGCCTGCAACAAATGGACGACCATCACATCATGCAGCATCTTATCTCATTTTTTGAAGAGGAGATAAAAAAAGAACCAGGGATTTGTCCTGTGTTGACTATGTAGTTGTTGGATAAGCAAAACAACAAGTCCAAGCAAACATTATTTGTAACTTTTCTCCTAGGAAGCTGTTTAAAAATGCAAAAGTAGAACGCTGATAACGCTGATTATTATAATTTATTAAGATGAAATCCACGAAGTCATCACTATCATAACATATCTGCGTTCTGAATTTAAATAGCTTCCAAGAAAAAATCGCAATTATGAATAATCACACAGAAAATTTTGCCAAAGCCGAAATGCTTATCCGCAAACCTGTAGCAGAAGTTTTTGAAGCCTTTATCAACCCGGCGATTACTACAAGATTTTGGTTTACCAAAAGCAGTGGCAGGGTAGAACCCGGTAAAGACCTTGAATGGATATGGGAAATGTATAATTATACGGCCCCGGTGAAAGTTTTATCAGTTGAACCCAATAAACAAATCGTCATTGAGTGGGGTAACCGGGATGAAGTTACCAAAGTAGAATGGTCATTTAAAAGCCTGGAAGCCGGAACTTTTGTAAGCATTATCAATAGCGGATTTAAAGGAAGCACCGACCAAATCATAGCACAGGTTCGTGATTCAACAGAAGGGTTCACTCTCGTTTTAGCCGGATTAAAAGCCTTGTTGGAACATACTATACAACTTAATCTTGTGAGTGACCGGTTTCCGCAAGGATTGACATAAAGTATCGCCGGTTAATTTAATTCTTGCATTCAATGGCTGCTTTGCATGACAAGTATTCGTGACTAAATAATTCAAATAATATGATGATGAACTAAATTGTAAATCATTTAAAGTTATTAGCATGTCCGTCAACAGAAGATTTTTTTTAAAATCATCCGCAGTAGCAGCGATACCCGCCTTTCTCCCGGTTGCGTCTTCATTCGCCAATGAATCAAATAGCAATAACCGGGTCGCTGGCAACTCCATCATCAAATTTTTTGGTGATGGCGAAATGTTTGAGCCTGCGGAGTACATCAGCGAATTACAAAAAGCACATACTTCCAATGCGATTGTCAGAGACCGGTACGGCCTGGGTGGAGTAGTAGAGGCAATGGAGAAAAAGTTTGTCGAAATAACGGGCAAAGAACAAGCCATCTACATGCCCAGCGGTACCATGGCCAACCAGTTTGCTATTGCAACTCTTTGTGGAGAGAATACAAAAGTGTTTGTTCAGGATACCAGTCATGTATACAGGGATGAAGCCGATGCAGCACAATCGGTTTTTGGAAAAAGATTAATGCCTTTGGCAAAGGATGAAACCTTTTTTACTGCGCAACAGCTCCAGGAGGCAATAGCATCGCTGTCGGAACAAGAGGTTTTTAAAAGCGGGGTCGGAGCCGTTTCAATAGAAAATCCCGTGAGGCGTACCAGCGAACGTATGGTTCCTATAGGGGAGATAAAAAAGATAAGCAGTTTTTGTCGCAGTAATAATATCGGGCTTCATCTGGATGGCGCCCGTGTTTACATGGCTTCGGCGTGGTCGGGTATATCCGTTAAGGAATACTGCTCTTATTTTGATACGGTGTATATTTCATTGTATAAATACTTCGGTGCTGCAGGTGGCGCTATTCTCTGCGGTGAAAAATCGGTGATTGACAAAATGCCACACCTCATCAAGATACATGGTGGAAATATGTATAGCAATTGGACCAACGCGGCAATGGCTCTTTACCGGCTCGAAGGTTTTGAGCAGCGTCTGCAGGATTCCATCAAACAAGCTAATGAATTGTTTTCAGCATTAAACAAAACGAAATCCTTTAAGATATCACCACTGGATGGCGGTACCAATATCTATAAAATGGAGTTAGCTAAGGAGATCGACGGTAAGAAAATGCAGGAAAAGCTGAGAACAGCCTATGATATAAGAATAGGCCTGCCCAACGATAAAAATGTCGGACAGCTCACGGTAAATGAAACTATCCTTTACCAGCCTGTTGATTATATTATTAAAGCGTTTAAGAAAAGTGCAGACTAAACGCCTTAATGATCCAAAAAATTATTTATTGACTCCAGGTCAGTTAAAAGACAAACAGATGAAACAATTTTTTAAAGAACTTTTTGCATACAGCCATCATTTTAATCAGCAACTGGCAACCGTTTTTACAGAACAGGCCGATAAGACTTCTGAAAAATCAGTGAAATGGTTCAATCATATTCTGAATGCCCACCTGGTTTGGAACAACAGGATACTAAAGCAACCGGGCCCATTGAATAGCTGGGATATGCATGATGTGACGGGGCTAAAAGCAATGGATCAGTTGAATTATGATACTTCTTTGCAGATACTGGGCCGCTTTGAACTGGATACCGTTATAGACTACTCCACTTTTAAAGGCGAGCCATTTACCAATACGGTAAGGGATATTTTATTTCATGTGATAAATCATTCTACCTATCACCGCGGCCAGATTGCGGCGGATTTCAGGCAAACCGGGTTGGAGCCGCTTACAACTGATTATATATTTTTCAAGCGATAAATTTGCGGCAACAATATTTTATCCGTTAGTTTTAAACCCTGGCGCTCCTAAAGTGTTTTAGGTAGTCAACACCTGCTATGCAACAAAAACTTTTCGCTTCGACAACAAAGGACAACAAGGTAGAATATGCTATTGGCTTTTTATGCCTGTTGGTTTATGGCGGTTCACTTTTCTTTCCCTTGCTCGATAAAGATGCGGCGCATCATGCCAATATAGCCTTGCACATGTATGAGACGGGCGATTATTTCAGCCTGGTTGACAGGGGCAGGGATTACCTGGATAAACCTCATCTTCTTTTTTGGACCACATTGGCTTTTTTTAGACTATTTGGTGTAACCACGATTGCTCACCGGTTGCCTGCGGTACTATTCGCCCTGGCTTCCGTTTACTGTACCTACCAGCTTACCAAACATCTTACCAATAAGGCAGTGGCACGGATTGCCGCCATTATACTGGCTACGGCCCAGGCGTTCGTGTTGTCGGTGAACGATGCCCGCATGGAAACGCCACTGACAACAGGGATGATCTTTGGCTTATGGCAATTGATACTTTATATTGATAAAGATAAATTCACTAACCTGGTACTCGGAGCGGTTGGTATCGCTATCGCCTTTTCAACCAAGGGTTGGTTAGGCCCGGCGGTAGTGTTTATTGCTCTTTTTTTCTATATACTACTTAATAAAAAGTGGGCGGTGTTGGCAAAGGCCAAAACGTGGCTGTTTATCCCTTTCTTCTTTTTATTCATCACTCCCGTGCTTTATGGTTATTACCTGCAATATGATCTGCATCCGGACAAAGTCATACGGGGACGGGATCATATTTCGGGCGTCAAATTCATTTTGTGGGAGCAGCTTTTTGAACGATACAAGGGATTTGATAAAAAGCGTTATAGCGATCCTTTCTTTTTATATCACACATTCATGTGGGCTTTTCTGCCCTGGTGTATTGCCGGGTACATGGCGTTGTTTTATTGGCTGCGCCGTATGTTTTGGTTGAAAAAATGGAAGCACCCGGTCAGTTTTGCAGCTCTGGCATTTGGTTTTATTTTGGTGACATTATCGTTTTCAAAATTTAAAATGCCGCATTACCTCATCATGCTGTTTCCAATGGCCGCAGTTTTTACAGCACCTTATCTCTGGCACGTATTACAATTTCGGAAGGGGATAAAACTGTTTTCCATATTGCAATATTTTTTGGTGGTTGTTATAATCCTGCTGGCATTTGTCCTCAATTATTATTTTTTTAAACCGGTAAATTGGTTGTTGTGGTTGTTGGGCCCGTTGTTGCTGGCTCTTATTATTTTTATTTGGACTAATAAAAACTTTTCAAAAGCTGCAAAAATTATTAGTGTAAGCGCCGCTGCTTCTTTCCTGTTTAATTTCCTGCTCAATTATAATTTCTTTCCGCAATTATTGAAATACCAGGCGGGCAATGAAATGGTGAAAATGATCAAGGAGAAGAATATCGACATTGCCGACAAGGATATTGTAGTGATCGAACCGAATGCCCACAGTTTTGATTTTTACAGGGGACACAATCACTTGCAACTGCCGGCAGAAGAGTTTGAACAAAGCTACCCGTCATTAAAAGACAAATATTTTCTTATCACAAGAGCTCACAGGGATACATTGTTTCAGCGGGGCTACCAGGTGGAGCCGGTTGTGAGTCACGCCGATTACAATGTGGCCAAGGTCAGCCTGAAGTTTTTAAGACCTGAAACCCGTGCTGCAAGATTGGATACCCTGATGCTTGTGAAGATTCACCGGGATAACTAGACATTACCGGACAAAAATTTCTTTGTTTTTGGGGTATAAGATGATAAGGAAAACCAATAGAGCACCGCAGCATTCCAGCAGCTCAGCGTTTTTTCCATTCCGGATTAGTGATGTCAATAGGAATATCAAAGCAAAACCGGTGACCTGGTATAAACGGGGGATTGGAACACCGGAGGCGTCAAGAAATTTTCTGGCTGCATGACTTTTTTGATAGAGAATGGGCACGATGACGAGGTAAATTCCCAACGCAACCACTAATAATATCGAAAACACCAGCTTGTTAAGCTTTACACCACTTACCACTAGATTATGGAGATTGGTTTCTTGCTGTGCATTGTGGGTTTCAAAATATTCAGGTGTTTTAAGACCCAGTATGCGCTGTCCCCAACTGATCTCTTCGCCAGCAGAAAAGAACAGGAAAAGTCCCAGGCAAAAAGTTACAAACAAAAACCATTTTGATTTTTTATTCCACAGTGTTACAAGCCGCGAAAAACAAATATATGATCCGGCAATCAATCCGGCTACGGTTAACCATTCAACAATGCCATCCTCCTGCACGTACCGTTCAAAGCCGACCAGGTTGGTATAAAAAAGAAAAAAACCTGTTGCAATAATGAGTATGCAACCTGTTACAACGATTTTTTCAATGACAGTCAGTTTCAATTTTGCCATTCGGCGTTATTTAGTGTATAAAATAATAGATGGGCGGGCAATTTATGAAAGAAAATCCTGTTGCGTAAAAGCTTGCCATCCCCGGATAACAAAGTATTTGTAATTTAGTTTTTGCACTTCAATAAAATTTTCAGGGAACACCCATGCGAAAGCTCATTTTGTTTATGCATGTTTCATTGGATGGCTTTGTTGCCGGGCCCGCCGGTGAAATGGATTGGATAAAAGTGGACGAAGAGATTTTTGATTTTGGCGGCAAGTTTACCGGCGATGCCGATGCCGCCCTGTATGGCAAAAATACCTGGCAGATGATGGACAGTTATTGGCCTGTTGCAGCGAAAAACCCGGCAGCGACCCGGCACGATATACAACATTCAAATTGGTATAATGCGGTTACCAAAATGGTTCTCTCTACTACCACGAATGCGATAGACCGGCCGAAGACAATCGTTATTAACAACAACCTTTCGCAGCAAATAAAGGAGATCAAAGGACAGCCCGGTAAAAATATTCATATATATGGAAGCCCGACAGCGGTTCATTCTTTAGAGCAGGAAAATTTGATTGACGAGTATTGGCTGTTCGTCAATCCAGTTATCCTGGGAGCTGGTATTCCCTTGTTTAGGGGACCCGATCGCAGGAAAGAGTTTGAGTTATTAACCACAAAGGAATTTTCTTCCGGTGTGATAGCTCTCCAATACCGGGCTAAATCTGAAAAGTAAAACGGGTAACTGTAAAAACTTAGATCCGGTACTGACAATAGGCATCTTCTGAGCCTGTATTCAAATGATCTTTCTATTAAGGATGTGGAATAATTTTTGAACAAGAAATACAAGACTATCTTTGGTTCAGCAAATTAAAAAGGAAAAATTATGAAAACGCAAAACATGATTTTTTCCACAAAACAGGGTCATGAAGAAATAATTTCTTTAAGCCATCGGGATAACTTAAAGCATCCTGCAAAAGCACATCATCTTTCTTCTTTTGGCTTATTGAACAGGAATGGATTAGAAATAGCAACGGGTATTAGTCTACCGGAGCTTGTTGAAGAAAAAACGATACCTTATACTGAGTTTTCTGACTGGCTGCCATTGCAGGAGCAATGGGGATATATTCCGATGCGAAAATTTGATTTTTGGTGATCCTGTAAATGGTAACTGGAGTACGGCTGTTAATTTATCTTAGCCCCACAGGGTTATTTATAACCCTTCAAACCGGCATATGCCGGTTTTGATTTTCCGGTTTCTTCATACCTTCCTGTTGATGAAATATATTTCCCGTACTGTTTGGATTTTATCACTGGTGAGCTTATTTACCGATACAGCCAGTGAAATGCTCTACCCGGTAATGCCCATTTATTTAAGAACGATTGGTTTTTCGATTGTGCTGATCGGGATACTGGAAGGAGTAGCTGAGGCGACAGCGGGCTTAAGTAAAGGATATTTTGGGCAACTATCCGATAATACAGGAAAACGGGTTCCCTTTGTGCAACTTGGCTATGCTTTCAGTGCAATATCAAAGCCGATGATGGCTGTTTTCATTTATCCGCTCTGGATTTTCTTTGCAAGAACAATTGACCGGTTTGGAAAGGGAATTCGAACGGGGGCAAGGGATGCGATATTGTCCGATGAGGCAACACCGCAAACAAAAGGAAAGATCTTTGGGTTTCATCGCTCAATGGATACATTGGGCGCAGTGTTGGGACCAGCCCTTGCGTTGCTTTATCTTTATTTTTATCCCGGCAACTATAAAACACTTTTCTATATAGCCTTTATCCCGGGACTGCTGGCACTTGGCACTTCATTTCTTTTAAAAGAAAAAAGAAAAGCGCTTCTGCCATCCAAACAAAAAACTTCATTTTTCTCGTTTCTTTCTTATTGGAAAACGGGCCCTGCTATTTACCGGAAAGTAGTGACAGGCCTGTTGGTATTTACCTTATTTAATAGTTCAGATGCTTTTTTGTTGTTGAAAGCGAAGCAGGCGGGATTGAGTGATGGCTGGGTGATCGGGGTGTACATATTGTATAATTTGGTATATGCATTGTCCGCTTTTCCTGCCGGCATTATTGCAGATAAAATAGGCTTACGAAAAACTTTTATAGCAGGACTTATTTTATTTTCGGCGGTTTACCTTGGTATGAGTGTAAGCCAGCACAGGTATTTAATTATCGGCTTGTTTGTGCTGTATGGATTATATGCTGCTGCTACCGAAGGTGTTTTTAAAGCCTGGATCAGCAATATCACTGATAAGAAGGATACAGCCACTGCCATTGGAACATTTTCTGCTTTTCAAAGTATCTGTACTATGCTCGCCAGTTCAATTGCCGGCCTGATCTGGTTTCAATTTGGAGCCGCAGTCACCTTTTTTGCGACAGCCATGGTGACACTGGCCGTTGTTTTCTATTTTTTATTTTTTGTCAAACCGGTTGAACGGGCTGTTGCAACCGTGTAAGTTTTGACAGGTAAGGGTCCGTGAATTCAAAATCTACATGGAAAAAAATTTCTCTTGTGTGCTTTTCTCGAAACGGCCTGTTTTTTCGTGCAGTTTTATTCTGAAAAATACCCCCTTAACAGATTCTGCATCGGCGGCAGGAAAGGGCCATTGTGGTGACAAGTGCATGGTTTCACTGCTAAAAAGAGGAAGTACCCTGTCTTCCAGTCTTTTTAGTGCATGGTAACGTTCGTTCTCCTCATTCAGCTCTTCGTATACACCCCAAGTGATCACGGATTGCCAGTTGGCTAAATTCTTCAGGTTATCCACCTCGAAGCAAACATGCGGATTATTTCGCATGGCAAATATTTTCATTCCCTCCAGGGCATGGCCATAAATATAAGTACCATCATAGGCATAGCTGATCGGTACCACATATATTTTATCATCAGCCTGGCAACCAATGCGACCGACTAACTGTTGATGAAGCAGGGCTTCAATATCTTCGGTGCTTAATTTTCCAAACATAAAAAGCTATTTATTCAAAGAAAGTATAAACAGGTCAACGGCAAAATGATTCCCATCAATGCTATTATTGACACGTATCAGGTTACTGGTTTGGAATAAATGTTTACCTCTTTTTGTATTGAGCAGAAAGGTCCATGATCCGGATATTTCTGAAATCGATCTCCTGGCCTTCACTTTGCAAAGCAATAAAACCGCTGGTCAATAATTTGCCATCCACTTTTATTTTAGGATCATAGCTATTAGCAACGCCGCCGCCAATTTGTGGCTTGGAATATTGCAGCACCGTGTCGCCGTTGATGATATGTGTAACCAATGAATCGCCCAATACAATCAGTTCGGTACTTACCCATTGTTCGCCTTCATAGGTTTTGGAGCTGGAGTTGATACAATGGGATGGAACTATCTGTCCTTTTTGCATTACTTCTGTTCCGGGCGAGCACATATTGCCCGTTGGTCTTGGTTTGCCATCACCCAGGCCGCCGAGAAACTGCATTTCCACTGAAATGGGCCAGTCCTGTTCTTTCGGCATGGTGCGGGGATCCTGTGAATGAAACATGACGCCGCTGTTGAGTATGGTATAAGAGGGAGCAGTTTTCACCCATTGACCAACAAAACGGTAGTCAAGCTTTAAATGATAGTAGGAGTAGGGTGTATTATAATAAAGATGACCAAACTGGTCATTGAAATTACCATATTGATCATAGCGTACTTTGATGATACTGTCTTCCACCCGGAAAGTGTTACCAAAATTTTCACCGACTTCATGATGATGGATCTTCACTGTCCAGTCGTTGATGTCTTTGCCGTTAAATAGGGAAACCCATGGGCCGGTTGTTTTATTAGCGATTTTGCGATTGCAACTGAAGATAAGTATAGCTGAAATAAAAAAGATAAGGATCAATCGTGGCTGCATAAAATGATGATTATAAAATATTTTTCAAATTACGGGAAAAGGATGAGATAAGGTATTACTCCTTTTTCAGACAATGTCTGAAAGCATAAGAACTGCGAAGTGGGGACTTTCGCAGAACGGGGTCCCTATAAACATAGGAGCCTCATGTTGGCTGCGGTTCTCGAAGTTTAAGTATTCATTCTATTCCACATCTGCCAAACAACTTTATTAAAAAATGGATAAAGGGATGACACCAGAAAGGGAATGCAAAAAACTATACTCCCGATAATAATATGTCCATAAAAACTGGCTGCCAACAAACATAGCACACTTAACCATAGAAATATAATGCCTAAAATGTAAAGCAGTTTTCTAGCGTTTATCTTAGCTAACATCGAAGAGCCTAGGCCTAAATACCCCATAAGTGAGAAAAGCCCGATAAATGGCAATAACTCGGCGTTCGATAAATCCGACAGATCAGGAAGTTGCGGATTGTAAAACAAGTCAAACGCAAAAAGCACGGTTAATCCAAGAAAGGTACCTGCATGTCCAAAGCCAATCAAAATAAAAAAATGAAAGACAGCCACGAGAAATATAAACAGAGGTTTTGGATTCATAAATTCGAATATTCAGAAAGAAAGCTAAATCGAGTTTTTCGACTTTCCACACGGTCATCATCGAATTGCTGCCAACACTAAAATTGCTATATAATACGAACTTTCCAAATTTTTGAGCCATTGATTATCATCCCCTCATCAACTGCATCAAAAGCATTATCTAAACCGCTCACTCACCTTCAACTCCTTACTTCCCGCTTCATATTTATAAAAACCCTCACCGCTTTTTGCACCTAGTTTACCAGCGGCTACCATATTTACCAATAGGGGGCAGGGCGCATATTTAGGATTACCAAATCCATCATGCAGTACATTTAATATGGACTGGCAAACATCCAAGCCAATAAAGTCCGCTAATTGCAATGGTCCCATGGGATGGGCCATACCGAGTTTCATCACCGTATCTATTTCTTCCACGCCAGCTACCCCTTCATATAAACTATAGATGGCTTCGTTGATCATGGGCATTAGAATGCGGTTGGCAATAAAACCTGGATAGTCGTTGACCACGCAAGGAATTTTTCCCAGTTGTTTACTCAGTTCAACGATGGCTTCGGTTACTTCTTTTTTTGTTGCATAGCCATTGATGATCTCTACCAGTTTCATCACCGGCACGGGATTCATAAAGTGCATGCCGATCACTTTGCCGGCGCGGCCGGTGGCAGCAGCAATTTTTGTAATAGAAATAGAAGAAGTATTGGTAGCAAGAATCGCCTGTTTTGGCACCAGGTTATCCAGCTCTTCAAAGATTTGCATTTTCAGTTCAATATTTTCAGTAGCGGCTTCCACCACCAGTTCTGCATTTTTTACTCCTTCATTCATAGTGGAGTGAATACTGATATTGCTTAGCGCCTTTTTTTTATCATCTTCCGTTGCCAAACCTTTGGCAATCTGGCGGTCGAAGTTTTTGGCGATGTTGGCAACCGCTTTATCCAGTTGTGTCAATGAAATATCAACAATCGTTACTTTAAAACCGGCTTGTGCAAAAACATGAGCAATGCCATTGCCCATAGTGCCGGCGCCGATGACGGAAACAGAACCCCCGGGAGATATCATATAGTTGAAGTTTTCCTCTGCCCCTATCCTTCGATAAACTCAGGAGGGAGTTTTTGAAGACTCACTTAGAGCAAGAGTGTTTGATAAAATGTTTCGGGACAAATGTAAGCAGATCAAATTGCTGAGCAATGAACCGAACGATGAAGTGTCACCGACGATAAATGTCGGGATGTCGACCGCAAGCGTCGGCAAGTGACACAACAGGCGATGCTATCTAATACCACAGCTGGCTACAAAAAAAATAACTGCTATTAATAACATCGAATAAGTAAAAAAATAATGGATCTAAGTCCTCCCTTTAGGGAGACAGAGGGTTCTCACTTATTCTTAAAATCACCCCGTTTCCATGCCTGGATAAAATCGGCCCAGGCGGCAGGGTTGAAGATATTCATTGGCGGGGTTTGGCCCTGGTATACGGCACGGTTGGCGATGCGGTTAAATTGGATGCGGGTAGCTTCGCCGCCATCGCCGGGAGTGGTTTGCAATAGCACTCTTCGTTTGGCAGCACTGGTATTTTGCCGGGCAATTTCAATATCATCGTCCGGGATTTTAGTGTTCACAAAATCACGGGCAAATTGTTCCGGTGTAGGTCGGGCCTTAATGATCGTCGCCGGCAGGTACACCGTATCCTGCACCATTAATTGAATAACGCTGTATTGATTGCCTTCAATATTGCGGGGAATGTCGATCGTTTTGGGTTTATAACTGACATGTGAAAACTCCACCTGGTCACCTTTTAAAACCACTATTGAAAAAACACCCTGCTCATTAGTGATAGTACCGCGGTTTTGACCTTTGATGGTCACACTCACGGCAGGTATACCTACAAGACTGTCTGCCGTCATGATAACGCCATATAACTGAACAACAGAATCACGGGCTGTTTCAAACTGCGCTTTGGCAGTGAAGGGTAAAAGGAAGGCAGCTAGTACGAAATATTGTAAAAATTTCTTCACAGGCTCAAAAATAAGTACAAGTTGAATAAAATGAGCCAACAAAATAGGGCCTGATCTGTTTAACTTTGTCAATTAATCTGTTTTTTAACAAGGATTTTTGTGAGCCCCGCAATCAACACTTAAATCCTACAATGTGAAATGCTTAGCGGGAAATAAAAATTGATATGTCAAGTTCAGTTATGACCAAAGAAAAAGTATTAGAAGCCTTGAGTACCGTGCAGGAGCCTGATCTTGGGAGAGACCTGGTGACCCTTAATATGGTGCAGGATATTGCAATCGAAAAATATTATGTTTCGTTTACAATTGTATTGACCACACCTGCCTGTCCCCTGAAGGATAAACTAAAGAATGATTGTATCAATGCTATTAAAACAATCGTGAGTAAGGATGCAGTGGTCAAGGTAAATTTTACTTCTAACACTACTACCAAAAGAAGCGACAGCCGGGCCATACTTCCCAAAGTAAAAAATGTTATTGCCGTAGTGAGTGGTAAAGGAGGTGTAGGGAAAAGTACCGTCTCTGCTAACCTGGCACTGGCCATTGCGCAAAGCGGGGCTAAGGTCGGGCTGATGGATGCTGATATTTATGGACCAAGTGTGCCTATTATGTTTGGCGTGAGAGGTGAAAGACCAATGATGATGGAAATTGAAGGCAAGGGAATGATAGTGCCATTGGAAAAATATGGTATCAAACTAATGAGTATCGGTTTGCTGGTAGATGAAAAAAATGCAGTAGTGTGGCGCGGACCCATGGCAAGCAGTGCCATCAAACAATTTGTGTCGGATGTGTATTGGGATGAGCTCGATTACCTGATTATCGATATGCCACCCGGAACGGGGGATATCCATTTGACATTGATGCAAACAGTTCCTGTGACAGGTGCTGTAATCGTTACTACGCCACAGGATGTTGCATTGGCCGACGCCAAAAAGGGAGTAGCAATGTTTGGACAGGCACAGTTAAACGTGCCGATCATTGGTTTGGTAGAAAATATGAGCTATTTCACTCCTGCTGAGCTACCCGAAAATAAATACTACATTTTTGGCAAGGATGGAGGGAAACGCCTGGCAGAGGAATATGACCTTCCTTTTCTCGGTCAAATTCCACTGGTGCAGGGAATACGGGAAGGCGGAGATAAGGGAGTTCCCGTAATGGTGGGCAGTGACGAGATCACTAAGAAAGCATTTGAAGATTTTGCCGCCCTGGTGGTAAGAAGTGTGTCAATGCGCAATGCTGATATAGAAAAGGAAAAAGTGGCTGAAGTGGTGTCTTAAAAAAAAGTGGAGGGATTTTACCTAGTAAAGTTCTTTCGTTTGTTACTTTGTCGGCAATGTTTATTCTCTTTATTTTACAAACAAATCCGGACTATGAAACCTTATAAAATTTTATTTCTCCTGTTTTCATTTACGTTGATCGCTATGGCTTGTACACGCAGGGTTGTTGTGCATAAACGAACAACGGTAGTAAAGCCAATGCCGCCCGGGCATGCCAAAAAAGTGTACGGCAGCCAATCTGCAAAACCCTATGCTCCCGGCCAGCGAAAGAAAAGAGTCCGCGGTTATTAATACTTCAAAACTGTAATATAAAAGAGGCTGTTATATTTTTAACAGCCTCTGTAATTATGGGAGCGTCCATCGTCCCGTCAACCATCCAGTGAAACAAGCTCTTTATTTTCTAAATTTTCCTGGTAAAAGAAAATCCCATGGAGACACTATTAGAATAGTTGGGTTGGCTATAAAGGCTCAACACATTTTTTTTGCAATTCATTTTTTTCTGTAAAGCAAGGTTCAACGCACTTGTAATGATAGTCGTGGTGCCCATTGCGATGTTAACATAGGAAAGATTGTTTTGTGCTTTGTACGAAGTATAGGATTCACCGCCATTCATCACAGGAAAATTCGTTGTTCTTTTTGTATTGGCTAATCCAAGAATGACTTGTGTGGTACCTGTTACAAGACCCAAATACGATAGCGTTTTATTTTGCTTAAAGCGGTTGGAGAGGTTGGCAATATTGATGGCGATATTGGTGCCACCCACCAGGCCGGATGAAACACCGTAGCCGGTTTTTATGTCTGCATAATTTGTTTGATCAGCAGGCGGCGGCCCATAGGTTGGCTGTATCATGGCGCATTCTTCTAAGGTGAGACCATATTCATTCGCCCATTCTTCAATAGCCGGTTCATGCATGTCCGATAAGAAATCGTACTGGTGTTTTTCATTAATTGACTCAGCCATTTCACGGCCTTTTGTTTGTTCGATCAGGTAACCTACAGCGCAGATGTTCCCATCAGCATCGATGAAGCAAGGCCTTCTTTCACCGGGGTAATCCCTGTTGACCGGGAAAATGGCTGCGGTCCAATATTCGTGTAATAAGTTTAGGATCGTTGCCCGGTTGGCAGATTGAGTAACGGATAGATTGAGCTTTGCTGAACGTAACAGCGATTCAACATAGGAGAGGTGCACCTGTATCCGTTCCGTTTCAGTGACGGTTGCGGTGGGTAAGTGGCCTGTTGTGGCTATATAACTTTCATCATGCAGCACCGCATTTATCTCCTGTAATTTCGGTTGCGCCACAGTAGTAATGGTTAATGATAACAGCAAGAAGTAAAAGAAAAGAATTTTCATAAATAACGTTTCCCGGCCTGACAAACACAGGGACAGAAACGTTGCACTGGTATGAGCTGGACTGAAATCTGTAATTTAGCCGGATGTATAACTTACCTTATTTTAAAGAAAAAGATCCTGAAGTTGTCAAAGAATTTATCCGCCAGCATCCGTTTGCATTTCTAACCGGTTGCAGTGCCGATAACAAACCTGTAGCGACACAGATACCTGTTTTTATTGACGAGAAAGAAGGACAGCTATTTCTCTCCGGTCATATGATGAAGAATACCGATCATCATAAAGCATTTTTGCAAAACTCCAATGTGCTGGCTGTTTTTAGCGGGGCGCATACCTATGTAAGTGCCAGCTGGTATGAAAATAAGCAACAAGGCTCCACCTGGAATTATATGAGTGTACATGTAAGAGGCCAACTGAGGTTCCTGGATGAGCAGGCGCTTTTAAACACCCTGAAAAGAACGACTAATCATTTTGAAAATAATCCGCATTCGGGAGCCAATTTTGAAGACCTGCCGGATGAGTACGTACAAAAAATGATTAAAGCTATCGTTGCGTTTGAGATACAGGTGCAGGAAATGGATAATGTTTTCAAGCTGAGCCAAAACAGGGACAAAAAAAGCTTTCATAATATCATCGATAAATTAGAAGCACAGGATGCAGAGGGAAAAAAGATCGCAAACGAGATGAAACAGCGAACTTCACAATTATTTAAAACGGAAAAAGAGCAATAAAACGGCTGGCGCTGTATCATTGGCGAATTATGTATAAGAAAATTGTTCATTACGCACTTGTTTTTCTCTGCTTCCTTGCAGCTTGTCACGTGGCGAAAAAATTACCTGAAACGACAGATACAACCTCTTCCTTTGATATTCAGGGACACCGGGGTTGTCGTGGACTCATGCCGGAGAATACGATACCTGCCATGAAAAAGGCATTGGACCTTGGGGTGACCACCCTGGAGATGGATATCGTTTTTACAAAAGACAAATGGCCCATCCTTTCTCATGAGCCATTTTTTAATCATGAAATCACCACCAAGCCCGATGGCTCGCCGGTGACTGAAAAAGAAGAAAAGTCACTGAACATTTACAACATGGACTATGCCGAGGTCAAAAAATATGATGTAGGCATGCGGTCTCATCCCCGGTTTCCCCGGCAGGAAAAAATTAACGTGTATAAACCCTTGCTAAGCGATTTGCTGGATAGTGTGGATGAATACATGAAGACAAGCAAGCGGCCACTACCTTATTTCAATATTGAAACAAAATCAGACCCTGCTTCTGATAATATTTATCATCCTGCACCTGATGAGTTTATCGATAGACTAATGGCTGTTATCCGGTCCAAAAAAATTGAGGATAGGGTGATCATACAATCATTTGATTTCAGAACGCTCCGCTACCTGCATGAAAAATATCCATCAATAAAAACGGCTATGCTGATCGAAGACTTTGACGAGCGGGGAATAAAAGATCAACTGAAAGCATTAGGATTTACACCCACCGTTTATAGTCCTGAACATAAAATGGTAACCGAAGAGCTGGTGAAAAAATGCCATGAGCAAAATATTAAGATCATTCCCTGGACGGTGAATGATAAGGAAAGAATTGAAGAGTTGAAAAAAATGGGAGTGGATGGCATTATATCAGATTACCCTGACTTATTTTAGAACGCAGCTATTTATGATGATTATGATTTCGCAGGTGTTATCTTAATTAAATCTTAAGAACATGATGATCAGCGTACCAATCCCAGCCAGGTTTGGGCATTTTTATACAGCAGTTTCTTCTCCGTCTTTTTGCTGAGTTTCATTTTTTCAATCAGTTTGCCCGGATGATGTTCGCCTAACGGAAATGGATAGTCGCTGCCCAGGCAGATGCTATCATCTCCTATGACGTCAATTAAAAACTCCAGCGACTTTTTATCATGTACTAAACTATCTACCCAAAATTTGCCAATATAATCTCTCGGATTGGTGGGATTGTCCAGCGCCACCAAATCAGGTCTCACTTCAAAGCCATGTTCAATACGACCCAAGGTAAAAGGAAATGAACCACCGCCGTGAGCAAAGGCTACCCGTAAATTCGGAAAGGCAGCAAACACGCCGCCAAAGATCATGGAGCAAATAGCACGACTTGTTTCGGCTGGCATACCAACCAGCCAGGGCAGCCAATATTTTTGCATCTGTTCTTCACCCATCATTTCCCACGGATGTACGAACAACGCACAGTTCAATTTTTCCGCCGCTTCATAAAAAGGAAAAAAATATTTATCCGAAAGATTTTTGCCATTGATATTTGATCCTATCTCTAATCCGGGCATTTTTAATTCTTTCACACAGCGTTCCATTTCTTTTATGGCCAAATCAATATCCTGTAGCGGTACAGTGCCAACACCGGTAAAACGTTTTGGATTTTTTGAAGCTGTTTCTGCAATATGATCATTGAAGAATCGTGATGTCTCCAATCCGTCCACCGGCTTCGCCCAATAATTGAATAGAACAGGAATGGTTGAAATCACCTGTATGCTGACATCGGTCTCATCCATTTCTTTTAGCCGGATATCTTCTTTATAACAATTTTCTTCAACAACCCGAAAAAGTTTGTCGCCTCTCATCATACATGCCTGGCAATTGCGGTGTTCCAGGTGAATGAATTCACCATAGCCAAACTTCTGCGTCCAGTTCGGCATTTGTTCCGGCATGATATGGGTGTGGATGTCGATCTTCATACCCCCAACCCCTAAAGGGGCTTTTACTAATTTAAATGTTACAGTCTATTGTTTAGGTCTGCAGATTACACCCCTTTAGGGGCTGGGGGGGTTACCGGAGGCTCCATCACTGCGCCACATTTGTCACAGGTGCGATGCATGAGGTTTTCCCAATAGCGATTCATGACGGGTGGTAATTGTTTGACGATATCATCAACATGCAAAGTTTCTTCGTACAACTTATTGCCACATTTTTCGCAGAACCACATAAAACCGTCATCTTCTGTTTCTCTTTTCTTTTCTATCACCAGGCCAACGGTGCCGGGGCCACGTTGTGGTGAGTGTGGAGTTTTGGGTGGGAGCAAAAACATTTCGCCTTCTTTGATCGGTATATCTTTAAATTCACCGTTGTCAATTATTTTGACAACAATATCGCCTTCCACCTGGTAATATAATTCTTCGGTTTCATTGAAATGGTAATCTTTCCGTGCATTCGGACCACCCACCACCATTACGATGAAATTTTCGGCGTCTTTATATACACACTGGTTACCTACCGGTGGTTTCAGCAGATCACGGTGTTCATCGATCCATTCTTTTAAATTGAAAGGAGCAAGCACTGGCATAGCAAAAAGTTTAATAGTTTAAAAATCTATCATTGATAAGTTTTCTTACAAGCTCGTTTGATGAGTCTGATTATCCCGATTGACAACGTTATGTCACAACGAAAAATTACAACTTTTTACCGTAGGTTTGACTTTATGAATCTGTCATTGGAAGGCAAATATGCGATTGTTTGTGGCAGTACCCAGGGTATTGGTTTGGCTATTGCCGAAGAACTTGCATTGATGGGAGCCAATTGTACATTAATTGCAAGAAATGAGGAAGCATTGAAATCCGCTGTTCAGAGTTTGGATGTTACGTTGCGTCAGCAACACAATTATCTGGTTGCAGATTTTACACGACCCGACGAATTGCGAAAGATCATCGGCGCACACATGGAAAAATACCCGGCGCATATTCTTATTAACAACACGGGTGGCCCTCCCGGCGGACCGATCACGGAAGCAACAGAAGAAGCATTTGTAAATACTTTTAACCAGCACCTTGTCTGCAATCATATTCTGGCCAGGGCGGTAATACCTTCGATGAAAAAAGAAAAGTTTGGCCGGATCATTAATATCATTTCTACATCGGTAAAGATTCCATTAAGAAATTTGGGTGTTTCCAATACCATTCGTGGCGCCGTTGCGTCATGGGCGAAAACGATGGCAAATGAATTAGGCCAGTTTAATATTACAGTCAATAATGTATTGCCCGGTTTTACCAATACCCAACGATTATCGACATTGATTGATAATATCGCTAAAAAAGGAAATGTATTGGTAGATGTGGTGGCTAAAAATATGATGGATGAAGTTCCCATGAAACGATTTGGCGAGTCTGTTGAAATTGCATCGGTAGCAGCTTTTTTAGCATCACCTGCTGCTTCATATGTGAATGGTGTAAGCATTCCGGTGGATGGCGGCAGAACGGGAAGTATTTAGTCAAACGGTTAATTAGTTAATCGGTTTATTAGTTAACCAGGCAATTCTCGTTGGCAACGGTTTTTAGGTTCCTATAAATTGCTTCTTATGGATTATACTTTGGGAAAAACTGGAAGTCTACAATATGACAGAGGAATTTTCTGATGAAGTCTGGAATATTGTTGATGAATGGAAATTCTTTTTAAAAGATACGATCGGAAAGCAAATTGTCAGGGCAGCCGACTCCATTTCTGCAAACATTGGTGAAGGGGATGGGAGATATTATTACAAAGAAGCAAGCAATTTTATTTTTATTCGAGGGACTCAATACAGGAGGCTAAGGCATGGCTCGGGAAATGTAAAAGAAGAAAAATAATGAACGAAGATAAATGCCTTGAATTGCTTCAAAAGGCTGAAATGATTCTTATCAAGTTGAATGCCTATATTAAATTTGTCTCTGAATCAACAAGGCATAATCCTAAATAGCGGTCATCCCGATTAACTAATTAACTAATAAACCAGTTAACCGATCAACTTAGAAATACCATACAATCTTGAAAACTTTATCGACGGTGGATTTTATGCCCCTGTTTCGAGGAACTATATCGATAATATCAACCCGGCAACGGGTAAAGTAATTGGACGAATACCCGATAGTAATGAGAAGGATATTACTGAAGCTGTAGCTGCCGCAAGAAAAGCATTTCCGCAATGGTCCGTTACACCTGTTGAGAAAAGGTTCATTATTTTGAACAAAATAGCCGAGTTGATTGACGCCAATATCGATACATTGGCAATGGCAGAAACAATCGATAACGGCAAACCACTTTGGTTGAGTAAGAAAGTGGATATTCCAAGAGCTTCCGCCAATTTCAGATTTTTTGCTACCGGTATTATGCATTTTGCAACCGATAGCCACAATATGGAAGACAAGGCGGTTAATTATACGTTGCGACAACCAATAGGTATTGTTGCGTGCATTTCTCCGTGGAATCTTCCTTTGTATTTATTTACCTGGAAAATTGCCCCGGCATTAGCAGCCGGCAATTGTGTGATCGGCAAACCATCCGAAGTAACACCGGTAACAGCTTATCTTCTTGCACGAATCTGTAAAGAAGCAGGTTTGCCGGACGGCGTTTTGAATATTATACATGGCACCGGCACTATAGCCGGTGAAGCCATTGTTAAACACCCGGAGGTGAAAGCCATTTCTTTCACTGGCAGCACAAAGGCGGGAGAACGGATTGCATCGCTTGCCGCTCCTAAGTTTAAAAAGCTTTCACTTGAGCTCGGCGGAAAAAACCCGAACATCATTTTTGCTGATTGCGATTGGGAAAGAATGATGAAGACAAGCATTGAATCTTCATTCAGTAACCAGGGACAAATATGTTTGTGTGGCAGCCGGATATTGGTTGAGCAGTCGATCTACGAAAAGTTTAAAACAACATTTGTTGAAAGGACAAAGCAATTAATCGTCGGCGATCCGATGGATGAAAATACAAAGCAGGGAGCGGTGGTAAGTAAAGCTCACCTGGCAAAGATCATGCGTTGTATCGATACGGCTAAGCAGGAAGGTGGGAGGATACTCTGTGGTGGGCATGCGGTAAAACTTCGCGGTGAATGTGCGGAAGGCTATTTTGTTGAACCAACCGTCATCGAAGGGTTGGGGTCGGAATGTGAAACTAATCAACAGGAAATCTTTGGCCCGGTGGTAACGCTCCAGCCATTTAAAACAGAAGAAGAGGCTTTGCGATTGGCCAATGCAACAAGTTATGGCCTGGCTGCAACTATTTGGACACAGGATATTTCCAAAGCAAACCGGGTAGCCGCAAAGGTAGAAAGCGGCATCATTTGGATAAATTGTTGGCTGGTGCGTGACTTGCGCACACCTTTTGGTGGCATGAAGAATAGTGGTGTCGGGAGGGAAGGCGGTTGGGAAGCATTGCGATTTTTTACAGAATCTAAAAATGTATGCATTCAACTATAATCATGATAACCTACATTGATGTCTTATCATTAAAACCAGCGATTGCTATTCATGGAAAATATAATCAATACCGGTAATGCCTCACCACCTCTCGGGGCCTATCCGCATGCAAGGCGTGCCGGTAACCTGCTGTTTCTTTCCGGGATCGGGCCGAGAAATCACAAAGACAATTCCATTCCGGGTTTGGAGTTGGATGCGGAAGGAAATATCGTGAAGTATGATATCGAAGCAGAATGTCACTCAGTCTTTGCAAACGTAAAAGCTGTTTTGGAAGCTAGTGGTAGTAGTTGGAATAAGATCATTGATGTAACTGTCTTTCTGACAAACATGGAAAAAGACTTCCCAATTTATAATAAGATATATGCGGATTATTTTACTTCTGTGCAGGCCTGCCGTACAACCGTTGAAGTAAAAAGTTTGCCAACGCCTATTGCGATTGAATTGAAAGTAATAGCAACTGTCTGAACCGGGGTTTACAGGATTTAGCGATTACCAGGAAATGAATTGTATGAATTTTGAAAACACACTAGCTTTTGCGCAGAACCTTGACGCAAAAGACATGCTTAAAAATTTCCGGGAACGGTTTTATATCCCGCAACATAACGGAAACGATACTATTTACTTTACCGGTAATTCACTTGGGTTGCAGCCTAAATCTGTTTCATCTTATATTCAGCAGGAGCTGGATGATTGGGCAAAGTTGGGTGTGGAAGGACACTTTCACGCAAAAAATCCGTGGTTGTCTTATCATGAAATTTTTCCTCCATTATTAACAAAAATCATAGGCTGCCAACCCAATGAAGTGGTGGTAATGAATCAACTTACCGTGAACCTTCACTTGTTGATGGTAAGTTTTTACCGGCCTACGACAAAGCGATACAAAATTATCTGCGAAGCAAAGGCCTTTCCTTCCGATCAATATGCTTTTGAGTCACAGGTTCGTTATCACGGTTTCGATCCGGCCGATGCCATTATTGAAGTAAGTCCGGGGAATGGTGAGCATATCATCCAAACCGAAGATATACTTTCTGTTATCCGGGAAAATAAAGATGAAACTGCGTTGGTATTATTCGGTGCTGTCAATTATTATACTGGCCAGCTGTTCGATATAAAAAAGATAACTGATGCAGCGCAGGCCGCTGGCGCCTATGCTGGATTTGACCTGGCTCATGCGGCAGGTAATGTTGAGCTTAAGTTGCATGACTGGAATGTTGATTTCGCAAGCTGGTGTTCTTACAAATATTTAAACTCCGGGCCAGGTGCTGTGTCCGGTATTTATATTCATGACAGGCATGTTACGAACAAAGAGCTACCACGTTTTGCCGGTTGGTGGGGTTATACCAAAGCCACAAGATTTAAAATGGAAAAAGGCTTTGAACCAATCCCCTCTGCTGAAGGCTGGCAGCTAAGCAATGCACCGGTGCTGAGTATGGCGGCACATAAAGCCTCACTGGATATTTTTGATGAAGCGGGTATGGACCGGCTGATCACGAAAGCAAGACTTCTTTCGGGCTACCTGCATTTTATTTTGGAAGAAATCAATAAACAACAAAAAGTGAAATGGATTGAAGTGATCACGCCTGCCAATGAAACGGAAAGAGGCTGCCAGTCATCCATGCTGATGTTGAAAAAAGGGAAGGAAATTTTTACCGCATTAACCGAAAATGCGGTTGTTGCTGACTGGCGGGAACCTAATGTGATCAGGGTGGCGCCGGTGCCCTTATACAATACGTTTGAAGATGTGTGGAGGTTTGGAGAGATTATGAGAACCGTGATTAACAGGATTTAAATGGATTTTGAGGAAATGTTGCGTTACGGTTATCGGCTCTGCTTATCTTAATAATCATAAAAATCAGCGTTCCTGTATTTATTGTATGAAAAAAGATGTAGCTATTATTGGTGCAGGTTTGGTCGGTTCATTGCTTTCTATTTATTTATCAAAAAGAGGATATAAGGTTAGCATTTATGAACGCAGACCGGATATGCGAAAGGAAAAAATAGCCGCGGGACGTTCTATCAACCTGGCTTTAAGCGATAGAGGTATCAGGGCATTGGAAGAAGTAGGAATTATGGAATCTCTCAGGGAGATCGCTATCCCAATGCATGGGCGATACATTCATAATGCAGATGGTAAAGCCGCTTATCAGCCGTACGGGAAACAAGGACAGTTTATCAACTCGGTATCACGGGCAGAGTTGAATAAGAAATTAATGGATTTTGCGGAACAGCATAATGTAGAAATTATCTTCAATTATAAATGCACGGATATCGATTGGAAAAAAAGGAAAATAATTTTTGAAAAAACGAACAACCACCAACTTTCAACTACTGACTTCGACCTTCTATTCGGTGCCGACGGTGCTTATTCAGCGGCAAGATTACAGCACCAGTTGCAGCATGACAGGTTTCAATACCAGCAGCATTACATTGACTTCGGGTATAAAGAATTGACGATACCCGCGGGCAGTAATGGAACTTTCCAACTAGAAAAAAATGCCTTGCATATCTGGCCGAGAGGTAATTATATGTTGATTGCTTTACCTAACAACGATGGAAGTTTCACCTGCACTTTATTCTTTCCATTTGAAGGAGAGCCTTCGTTCGGGTCGCTGAATACAAGGAAAAAAGTAAAAGCTTTTTTTGCAACAACATTTGCCGATGCTTTCCCATTAATGCCCACGCTGGAAGATGATTTTTTTAAAAATCCAACTACTTCACTCGTTACAGTGAAATGCTATCCCTGGATACGGGAAGATAAATTTGCCCTGATTGGTGATGCGGCCCATGCCATTGTTCCTTTTTTCGGCCAGGGAATGAATTGCGGTTTCGAAGATTGTTCCGTATTGGATGAAATGATCGGGAAATATAATCATGATTGGGCCACTATTTTAAAAGAATACCAGCAACTGCGAAAGCCTGATGGAGATGCTATTGCGGAACTGGCGTTGAACAATTTTATTGAGATGCGGGATAGAGTTGCAGATCCCTCTTTTTTATTACAAAAAAAAATAGAAGCAAGACTGCACGAAAAATATCCCGATAAATGGATCCCGGCGTACTCACAAGTAACCTTCAGTCCGCAAATTAGATATAGCGATGCCTTTCAAAATTCAATGCGGCAGGAAGCAATTATGCAGGAGGTAATGGCAATATCCGGTATTGAAGCTAAGTGGCAATCTTCAGAAATCGAAAACCTGGTGTTACAAAAATTGGAACGCAGATAATCATGATTGTGAAGATTACGCTGTAAATCATAATTGATCATCACAATCGTAAAAATCTGCGTTCTCCCTACCTTCGCAGCCATGACAAGACAGCAATTAATTGAACAGATTCGGCAAAGGAAGTCTTATCTCTGTGTGGGGTTGGACACAGATATCACAAAAATTCCTAAACATCTTTTAGCTGCAGCAGATCCAATTTTTGAGTTTAATAAAGCGATTATTGATGCAACGAAAGACTTGTGTGTAGCCTATAAGATCAATACAGCTTTTTATGAAGCATTGGGATTAAAAGGCTGGGAGGCAATGGAAAAAACGGTGCGCTATATCGGCGATGAGCATTTTAAAATTGCCGATGCCAAGCGGGGCGATATAGGCAATACATCTGATCAATACGCCAAAGCTTTTTTTGAAACGCTGCCTTTTGATTCCGTGACAGTAGCGCCATATATGGGCGAGGATAGTGTAAGACCTTTTTTGCAATATCCCGGTAAATGGGCCATCGTGTTAGGACTTACTTCGAATGCAGGCGCAAAGGATTTTGAATTAAAAAGATTGGCTCGTGAAGACCTGCCTACCGGTCAGGCAGGCACGAACCAGGGCGGCGAGTTGTTATATGAAAAAGTTTTAAAAACTGTTTCGGCCTGGGGTTCGCCTGGCAATTTAATGTTTGTAGTAGGCGCTACACAAGCCGATGCATTTACTAATATCCGAAAGCTTACCCCTGATCATTTTTATTTAGTACCCGGCGTAGGTGCGCAGGGCGGAAGTTTAAAAGATATTTCTGAAAAAGCAATGAATAAAGATTGTGGTTTGTTGGTAAATGCCAGCCGGGCTGTTATTTATGCTTCGAATGGGGAGGATTTTGCAATGAAGGCAAGATCTGTTGCGGAGGAATACCGTACAGAAATGGCTTCTTATATAAAATAACCCGGAGGTTAATCAAAATTTATTGAGGGAAGAAATGCGTGCCGATTTGCCGTCTTTCTAAGGCAGGCCCAAACCCTTACCTTTGCGCCAAATAAAATGATTGCGCTATGGCGGCCCGCACAGACCTTTTTCAAAGCCCGGATTATTTTAATGTAGATGATTTGCTTACCGAAGAACATAAACATATTCGTGAAGCCGTTCGTGGATATGTGAAGAAAGAAATTTCTCCGGTTATTGAAGATTATGCGCAAAAAGCTGAATTTCCTCAACAAACCGTAAAGCAGTTGGGTGATCTTGGTTGCTTCGGGCCAACCATACCGGTAGAGTATGGCGGCGGCGGGTTGGATTATATCAGCTACGGATTGATGATGCAGGAATTGGAACGCGGAGATAGCGGTGTTCGTTCCACTGCATCTGTGCAGGGATCATTGGTGATGTTTCCTATTTACGCCTACGGCAGCGAAGAGCAACGCAAAAAATATTTACCCAAATTGGCAAGTGGTGAATGGCTGGGCTGTTTTGGATTGACAGAGCCCAACCATGGGAGCGATCCATCCAGTATGCTGACCAATATAAAGGATGCCGGTGATCATGTTATTTTGAATGGTGCTAAGATGTGGATTAGCAATGCGCCTTTTTCACAGGTAGCTGTGGTGTGGGCCAGGGATGAGGAGAATGTAATCAGGGGTTTGATTGTTGAAAGAGGCATGGCAGGATTTACTACACCGACCACCCATGGAAAATGGAGTTTGCGGGCCAGTGCCACCGGTGAATTGGTTTTTGATAATGTGAAAGTGCCGAAGGAAAATATATTTCCTAATGTAAAGGGATTAAAGGGCCCGCTGGGCTGTTTGACAAAGGCCCGTTATGGTATTGCCTGGGGTGTGATTGGCGCCGCCATGGATTGCTATGACACGGCATTGCGTTATTCACAAGAACGGGTGCAGTTTGATAAACCAATTGGCGGATTTCAACTGCAGCAAAAGAAACTGGCCGAAATGATCACAGAAATCACCAAGGCGCAATTACTGAACTGGCGGCTCGGCGTATTGATGAATGAAGAAAAGGCAACACCACAACAGGTGAGTATGGCAAAAAGAAATGGTTGTGAGGTCGCCGCAGATATATGCCGGGATGCAAGACAAATGCTCGGTGCTATGGGGATCACCGGCGAGTATTCCGTGATGCGACACATGATGAATCTTGAAAGTGTGATTACCTATGAGGGAACACACGATATTCATTTGCTGATAACAGGTATGGATGTTACGGGGATAAATGCATTTAAGTGAAACTCTCTGTCTCCCTAAAGGGAGAACTTAGATCGGTGTTTTCTTTTCTTTTTTGAAGTTCTTTATAGTAATTAGCTGAATGATTGTGACACCAACTTCGGTTCCTTGATCAACAGTGGTTGCGCCTGCCCCGACGAGGAGCAAAGCGACGGAACTCGGGGTCGCACACTTTAAGGTTTTGTTCATTATTGAACAAGGGTAAGAGAATAAAAATTCTAATAATAATTTTCAAATCCTCCCTCCTGAGTTTATCGAAGGATAGGGGCAAAGGAAAACTTTTACTATAGGACTAAACTTGGGGGTTTATGAGGATATTTCTTATCGGCTTTATGGGCTCAGGTAAAACACATTGGGGACGGCTATTGAGCCAAAAACTCAGCCTGCCTTTTTTTGATCTTGATGAACAAATAGAGAATGCTGAGAATAAATCTATCAATGAAATTTTCGAACAAAATGGCGAAGAATATTTCCGGCAAAAGGAGAAAGAAGTTTTGCATATCATCACGGAAAGTCATTCAACGTTTGTGATGTCATGCGGCGGCGGCGCTCCCTGCTATTACAATAACATTGAGTATATGAACCGCGCTGGTGCTACGGTTTGGCTCAATACGTCCTGCGACACACTGTTCAAACGTTTATTGAAAGAGAAAGAGAATCGACCTTTATTGAAAACTTTGTCAGACGATCAGTTGATGTCGTTTATAAAAAAGAAATACGCTGATCGCCGCATCTATTACGAACAGGCCGGCATGATCATAGATGATGAGAATATTACATTAGATAAGTTTATAGAAAAAGTTTTTCATGCATAAATTATTTTTATCGATTGGAGCTTTGTTAGGTGGTGTAGCAGTAGCGCTTGGCGCTTTTGGCGCACATGGATTAAAAAAGATTGTACCTCCCGAAACCGTCAATACATTTCAAACAGGAGTACAATACCAGATGTATCATGCCCTGGCGCTGATAGCTGTGGGCATTGCTTTTGAACGATTCCCTAATAAGTTCATGACATGGGCAGGCGCCTGTTTCGGTATCGGCATGCTGCTTTTTTCAGGATCGCTTTACCTGCTTACGATTTTAAAGGCTACAGGCAAAGTTGGATTAGAAGGACTAGGCATCATTACTCCGTTTGGCGGCTTGTTCTTTATTGTTGGCTGGGTGTTGCTCTTCGTTGGAGTAATGAAAAGCAGTTTATAGCGGCAACTTTAATATCGTAGTTGTACCTACCGTATTTTCAATTTGGTAGGAACCGCCGATACTTTCCATTCTTTTCGCAATATTCTTCAATCCATTTCCAAATTGCCTGATCTTTTGCCGGTCAATACCAACGCCATTGTCCGTTATCTGGATGATTAAGTCCCTGTCGATAGTGAAATCAATTTTTAATTCCGAAGCTTTAGAATGCTTCAATACGTTGTTCAGTGTTTCTTTGACGCACAAAAACAGGTTGCGCCGCTTATCGCCGGTAAGTTCGGTGGGTTCTATTTGATCCGGGGTTGTGATCTTGCAAATGATAGGAGTGTTTTCAAAATATTCAATCGCATAAGACCGGATATAGGAAACGAGGTTGTCAATCGTATCATTGCCGCTATTCATACTCCAGATGATCGCATTCATTTTATTCAGTACTTCATCCGCTGAATGAGATATTTTTTCAATTTCTATTGGCGTATTTTCTTTCATCTTATTACGGGCAATTTCACTCATCAGCCTGATGGCCGTCATGCCCGATCCCAGTTCGTCATGCATATCTGCGGAAATGCGTTCCCTTTCCTGTTGCTGTGCTTTGTAGATAGCAATTTCTTTTTCATATTCATTGAGCTGGTTCTTGGCTTTCAATTGCTCTCTTTCTCTTGTCTGCGCAATCAGCCGGCGTTTGTTTTTGTGATTAAGACCCAGCAAAAAGAATATCAGTTCCAGCAATAGTCCAATTTCATAATAGAACAACGAAGATCCCAAGATGGCGGGCAGATTTCTGGGGACAATATTGCCTGTTAACATTAGTAGAGAGAAAAGTGAGAACAACAGGAGGAAGAGATTACCCCAAAACAGGTAGACCAGCAACTTGTCCTGCCAATGCCTGGTTGAGTAAACAAGAAAGATTACTATCATCGCCAGTAGCAATAGCTTGGTAGTATTTTCAATTTTATTTTCTAACGGGAAATTATAGGTGAAGTAATGCACATAGGTGTAAAGCAAGGTGGAAACGACCAGCAGCAAAATACCTACATTATAAAACTTGTGGAGAAAGGGGTGATGTTTGCGGGTAGCCAGGAATTTTTGCATAAACAGCATGTACATGAGGATGCCCGTGTTTTGCATGATAAGATCAAGGTAGGTCTCCTGGAAAAAACTAAACCAACTGGTATGATAGCTATGAATCGCCTTTATAAAAAGCATCAAACCCAGGAAGAAAGCATAACCGGAATAATAAAGAAACTCCTGGTTGCCGCCCTGTGAATAAGTAGCCAGCGAAAAAAGAATCATCATCAACAATAACCCGCAAAAGAGATGCGTGACGATTTTTGACTCCATGTTAGTAGCATCAAGGTCTTTCACATAAGAACTCAAAAATTCCGGGCTTATGAGGCTTGGGCGAATGGCGTTGAGGTGAGTCCTGACCAGCGTTAATTCAATAATCAACGTGGCAGAGTCGTGGGCCGGCAGGGTAATGAGGCGGTAACTGATTTCTTTTGGTTTTTCGGGAAGAATGGAGGGGATTTTTTGTAGCCGGCCTCCCACCAATTGGTACAATTGCGCATCCCAAAAATAGAGTCCGGGGAAAAACCAGCAGGAATGCGTCGTATCTGATGTGTTGACAATTTTGAACCGCAGGATCGCCTTTTTGGTGACGTTATTTTCAGGAACAAACCGGTCTTTTCGTGTCATACGCCTAAAGGCGAGTTGGCTATATTCTTCTGCTACTGTTTTAGTGGGATCGATATAAGTGAGTTCAATCTTCGCTGCTATTTCCTGCGATAGCGTTATTTTACTGATATCGATATATGGAATTTGAGCCGTGTCGGGGTTTATGACGGGTCCGGGTTGGGCAACCAGGTTTTCCACAAGTAGTAATAAAAAGAATATTGGAAAAAACCGATAGTTGCCCATATTGCAGTTCATTGGTAAAGAATAGTCAAATTTAATACTTGATGATATGTTTTAATAGTATAACAGCTACCACTTTCAGGTAATTTTGAATACGATTTACCGTTATCCAATGGGCCAAACGAAGCAGTAGGTGGCTTCTATGACCCTGATGAAAATTGCAAACTACATTATCTTTGCCGCCATGGCCAATAAGCAGAAAAAGACCACCCCCAAAAAAGTGAAAGCCGACCCGAAGAAAGCTGAGGCAAAACCTTTTAAACCGGATACAGAAGAAAAAATTGACTGGAAAGAGCTTGCCCGCGATGAACGGACCTGGAAAATCACCGGCGCCGTTTTCTTATTGATCGCCATTTTTCTCTTCATTGCTTTTATCTCGTACTTTTTTACGTGGAAAGAGGACCAGGACAAAGTTTTCAGGGATGGTCTTTTGTTTAATAATGATATAAAAGTTTCCAACCTGCTGGGGCGCCTCGGAGCCATTGTTTCGCATTTTTTTATTTATAAGGGGTTCGGTGTTGCCTCGCTACTCATCGGTACATTCTTTTTTGTGGTAGGTACCAACCTGTTGGTAAACCGCAAAGTATTTTCCATTTGGCGCAACCTCAAATATGTGACCATTGGCTTGCTGGTGCTATCAGTTTCATTGGCATTTATTTTATCCAATAGCGAGTTTCGTTTTGGTGGCGGTGTGGGTAACCTTATCAGCAATTGGCTGATTGGAATTTTCGGCAATTTCGGCACAGCAGCTTTGCTGTTCGTTGTCGCTTTTGCCTATATCATCTGGCAATTCAATCCAAGTTTTAATGTGCCGATACGCCAGGAAAAGCCGGTTACGATTGCAGATGAGGTGATGGAAAACCTGAAAGAGGAAGGAGAGGAAGAAGAAATACCGGGGGTACCCGGCGCAAAAACCATCAATGACAAGTATGCGGAAGCAGCTGCATTGGACCAAAAAGGCAATAGTTTGAAGAATAATGCTGGCATGCTTGACCTCACCATCAACGACAGCCCTGGCAATCATGAAATGCAGATGGTTGAAAAAGACGACGCAGGTGAGGATCTCCTGATGGATGATCAACCAATTGAAAAAGAAATGGTGTCGGATATCCTGCACAAGTATGAAGATTACCCGACGGAACCGGTCCAGGAATTAAAAAAAGACTTCGACGTCCCACCACCATTGCAAAAACCTAAAAAGGAAATTCCAGTCAGCAACCTGGAGCTTGAAATAAATACAGATCCTCAACCGGAACAAGAAGAGGAAGAAGTGATAGAAGCTGATCCCGAAAAACTGGCTCCATATGAACCTACACTGGATCTAAAGAATTATAAGTACCCGAGCCTTGACTTGCTCGAAACACACGGCAGTGAAAAAATAATACAGGATCCTGCAGAATTGGAGAATAACAAAAACCAGATCATCGCTACTCTTCGAAATTACGCTATCGAAATTCAAAAGATTAGTGCCACAGTTGGACCTACTGTGACCCTATATGAAATAGTTCCTGCTGCTGGCGTTAGAATATCCCGTATCAAAAACCTGGAAGACGACATAGCCCTGAGCCTTGCGGCGCTGGGCATACGTATCATTGCTCCGATACCAGGTAAAGGAACGATTGGTATTGAAGTGCCGAATGCAAAGAAGACCATTGTCAGTATGCGGACACTGCTTGACTCTGATAAATTCAAGCAAAACAATTTTTCGCTGCCGATAGCTATTGGTAAAAAAATCAATAACGAAAACTTTATCGTTGACCTGGCAAGTATGCCGCACCTGCTGATGGCAGGTGCTACCGGCCAGGGTAAATCGGTTGGATTGAATGCTATTCTGGTTTCGCTGTTGTATTGCAAACATCCATCCCAGTTGAAGTTTGTGTTGGTGGATCCGAAAAAAGTAGAGCTGAGTGTTTATAGTACGATCTCCAATCATTTTTTGGCCAAGCTGCCCAACGAAGAAGATGCAATTATCACCGATACAAAAAAGGTGATCAATACGCTGAATGCTTTGTGTATTGAAATGGATAATCGCTATGATCTGCTAAAGGAAGCTGGTTGCCGCAATATCAAAGAATATAACACCAAGTTTATTGCAAGAAGGCTGAATCCGCAGAAAGGTCATCAATTTTTACCGTTTATTGTTTTGGTAGTGGATGAATTTGCCGACCTGATCATGACGGCGGGTAAAGAGGTAGAAATGCCAATAGCCCGCCTGGCCCAGTTAGCCCGGGCAGTAGGTATTCACCTGATCATCGCTACGCAAAGACCTTCGGTAAATATCATCACCGGTACTATCAAAGCTAACTTCCCGGCACGTATTGCTTTTAAAGTAAGTAGTAAGATCGACAGCCGCACAATTTTAGATGCTGGCGGTGCTGAGCAGTTAATTGGTAAAGGAGATATGCTGATCAGTTATAATGGTGAAATTGTTCGCCTGCAGTGTGCATTTGTCGACACTCCCGAGGTAGATAAAATTGCTGACTTTATCGGCTACCAGGAAGGTTATCCACAAGCATTCCTGCTACCGGAATATATTGATGAAAAGGACCTGGAGGGCAAGGAATTTGACCTGTCAGACCGGGATTCTTTATTTGAAGATGCAGCCCGCCTTATTGTTCAAAACCAGGTTGGTTCTACTTCATTATTGCAACGTCGCATGAAACTGGGTTATAACCGGGCTGGTCGTTTAATGGATCAACTCGAAGCGGCCGGTATAGTAGGAGCCAACCAGGGAAGTAAAGCAAGAGAGGTACTGATCAAAACCGAAATGGACCTTCAACAGCATTTAGACACATTAGGTTATTAACCTGTTAAGAAAAATTCATCCTTTGCAACCCGGTACGGTCATTGCCAGTCTATAGACGTAATTACCTATTTTTGCAACCCTTTGAAAACAAGATATTCTTTAATTTAAAATTAACAATCATGCGGAAGTTATACATAGCCATGGTTTTATTGATTAGCAGTTCAGTTGTTATTGCCCAAAAAAATGATCCGGCAGCCAAGCAGGTGCTGGACGCAGTGAGTGCTAAATTCAAAACTTTTTCATCTGTCCAGGCGGGATTTGCTTACAAAGTGGAAAATGCAGCTGGTAAAGCTCTTTCTAACAAAAGCGGAACCGTGTGGATGAAAGGAAATAAATACAAAGTAAGTTTTGGCGGCCAGGATATTTTCAGCGACGGTAAAACAGTGTGGAATTATGACAAAAACAGTAATGAAGTAACCATTAATAATATAGATGCTTCAGGCAGCACGTTGACTCCTCAGAAACTGTTCACTAACTTTTATGATAAAGATTTTCTTTATCTCTTAAATGGTGAGAAAAAAGTTGGTAGCAAAACGTTGCAGGAAATTGAGATGACACCTACTGATAAAAGCAAGGCTTTTCATAAAGTGTACCTGCAAGTAGACAAAGCAGCAAAAACAATCTATAGCACTAAAGTGCTGGAAAATGGCGGTAACCGGTATACTTACACCGTGAGCACCATGAAAACCAATGCCCCGTTGGCAGACAACCAGTTTGTGTTTGATAAAAGTAAGTATCCTGGCGTGGAAGTAGTGGATTTAAGATAGTCGTCTGAACCATGATTTGGGTGGATTAGATGAACTATGAGGAAATTTGGAAAAGTTATCATTTACAAAGTGCAGCTGAAAATTTGGTAAAAAACAGTTAATCACAAGAACAGATAATAAAAAAGGTCGCTGAAAACGACCTTTTTTATTTCTGCTAAATCTTTATAATCCACCCAAATCCAGGTTCAGAAAATTGCTTTCCTGATTTTTACCAATTGCTCCAACAAGCCTTCCAGCAAATCAAGTTTCAACATATTTGCGCCATCGCTTTTTGCAACAGCAGGATTCGGATGTGTTTCAATAAACAAACCATCGGCACCTGTCGCAATAGCGGCTTTTGCTATAGTACCAATCAGCTGCGGGTTGCCACCCGTTACCCCCGACGTTTGATTGGGTTGCTGCAGTGAGTGAGTAACGTCCATTACTACAGGTACTTTGTGTTCCTGCATCCAGGGGATATTGCGATAATCGACTACCAGGTCCTGGTAACCAAAAGTTGTTCCTCTTTCAGTCAAAATGATTTTGTCGTTCCCGGTGTTCCTAATTTTTTCAACCGCGAATTTCATAGAAGGGCCGCTAAGAAATTGCCCCTTCTTCACATTCACCACTTTTCCTGTTTCACCGGCTGCAATCAGCAAATCAGTTTGCCGGCACAAGAAGGCAGGTATCTGTAAAATGTCAATATATTTTGCAGCGATTGCGGCTTCTTCATGTGCATGAATATCGGAGGTCGTTGGCAGTTTAAATTTTTCACCCACTTTCTTCACCAGGGCTAATGCAGTCTCATCACCAATACCGGTAAAGGAGGAGGCACTGGTTCTGTTTGCTTTTCGATAAGATGCTTTAAAAATATAGGGTATTCCCAATCTTTTGCATATCGCAGATACTTTGTCCGCTACTTCCATGATCAGTTCTTCACTTTCCACCACGCAGGGGCCAGCTATCAGAAAGAAATTTTTTTGATCAAACGATTGAGCAGCGAACAGGTCAGTGAACATTTTTTCCATGGCGCAAAAATAGTCGATAGTTTGCAGTTGCGCCGGTTGGTTTTTGAAGTTTAGCTTTTACTTTTGAGGCCTCAAAAAAATCTATGGTAAGAGAAAAGATACTGGTGATTGGCGCCAGCGGACAAATAGGGGTGGAGTTAACACTGGCTTTACGGAAGATATATGGTAACAGCAATGTGATTGCATCTGATTTACGGGAGCAAAATCCACTGCTCGAGGGAACAGGCCCTTATGTAAGCCTGGATGTAATGAACAAAGAGATGTTGCATGTGCAGGTGATCAGGCAGAACATTACACAGATTTATCTTTTGGCTGCTATTCTTTCGGCAACAGGAGAGAAGAACCCCGGTCTTGCCTGGCATCTCAATATGCAGGGATTGTTAAATGTATTGGAAATTGCAAGGGAAGAAAAATTATACAAAGTATACTGGCCATCTTCTATTGCTGTATTCGGGCCTACTTCGCCGCGGCAAAAATGTCCACAGCAAACTATCATCGAACCTATTACTGTGTATGGCATCAGTAAGTATGCCGGGGAATTCTGGTGCAATTATTATCACATGAAGTTTGGCGTGGATGTGCGGAGCCTTCGATACCCCGGATTGATCTCTTATAAATCGGAACCGGGTGGTGGCACTACCGATTATGCTGTTGAAATTTTTCACGAAGCATTGGAAGAAAAAAAATATGAATCCTTTTTAAAAGAGGATACTTACCTGCCAATGATGTATATGCCCGATGCTATACGGGCTACTATCGAATTGATGGAAGCTCCGGCTGCAAAAATTGGTATTCGTACATCCTATAATATTTCTTCGATGAGTTTTTCCCCAAAAGATATCTCAGCAGAGATAAAAAAACATATACCTGAGTTTTCGATTTACTATAAGCCAGATTATCGCCAGGCAATTGCTGATAGCTGGCCTCAAAGCATAGATGATAGCGTGGCAAGGGCCGACTGGGGATGGAAGGAAGAATATGATTTGGCTGCCATGACAAAGGACATGCTGAATAACTTACAGAACCACGATTAGAAAATTGTTAGGTATTTACAGGAGATATCTCATTCCCTGCTTGTAGGTCCATTTGGTATAACCATTACTTTGTAGTGAAAATCCGATATAAACCTTAATCATCGTGGTTCTCCCCTGACAATATCAAAATCCTTGAACCTTTGTAACGGAATTTTTTCAACTTTTACGCCAGTAACAATGGCTCTTTCAGGACCCTGGTTGCACCATTGAATCAATTGCTCTAATTGTGCTTCAGTGCCGGTAGCGATTATTTGAACTGAGCCATCACGTTTATTTTTGACCATACCGGTGATGCCTGTTTCAATGGCTTTGGCTTTTGTAGTCTGCCGATAAAATACTCCCTGTACTAATCCTTCTACAATAATGGATACGCTTTGTAACATACTTAAAACTTGATCTGCTGAATGATTTGTTCAAGAAAAAGCTGGTCAGTTGTATCAAACTGATCAGCTTCTTCACTGTCGACATCCAACACAGCAATTACCTCGCCATTACGAATAACCGGCACGACTATCTCTGACTTTGATAGACTGCTACAGGCAATGTGACCGGGAAATTTTTCTACATCGGGAACAATGAGTGTGGTTGCCTGCGCCCAACTGGCACCACAAACACCTCTATTTTTTTTAATGCGTGTACAGGCAACAGGCCCCTGGAATGGGCCCAACACAAGTTCGTCTCCTTTTACAAGATAAAAACCAACCCATAACCATTTAAACTGTTCCTTTAATGCCGCGACTGTATTCGCTAAGTTGGCAATAAGGTCAGTTTCTCCTTCTAATAAGCCTTTGATTTGTGGTAGCAGTGATTGGTATTGTTCTTCCTTGCTACCTGTAATGATGGATAAATCTTCTGCCATGTGGCAAAGATAGAACGAAGAAAACGTGGAACAGGTTAATAAAAAATTATTGTTTTCCGCTCATTTCTTTCCGAGGTATTTACCAATAGAAATACCATATACCCGGTGATAAACGGAAGGACCAAAATCTGCATTGTTCATGTTGCCAATACCATAATTGTATTGTACAAAGAATTGAAAACCATTTTTTGTTTCATAGCCAAATTGCATAATAAGATTAGCGGCAACTCTTCCATATTTGGTGAAGCTAAAGGTCATATCCCGTTCTACGGTTGTATTGTCTTTCTTGGTAAACTTTTCTTTGCCGGATAATTGCAGGTCAACTGAAGGACCGGCCTTTACGAAAAAGTGACCGGGCTGTGCGGTAAAGTCGTATTGAGCCAACGCTCCTAATTCGAACGTATGAATGGTTGTATTGTTATCGATGGCCATGCTATCCGGAGGGGATGCTTTTTGCGTAAAAGCTACTTCATATCCTTTCAAGCTATAAAAAAAAGCAGGAGCGAAATACAATTTGTTTTCAAACGGAACTTTCAGTGTTGTGCCAAGTTGGAAGCCGCACTTGCCGGAAGTGGATTGTTTTTGCCCATTAATCGAATATTTCGCAGTGCTGATATGAGGACCGCCAAAAATTGCGGTTTTTACCTGTGCTTTACATACAAGGGTGGACATCACAAGCACAGTGGCTACTACAGTTTTTCTCATAAAAAGTCTCCAGGGTTCGGGTGCAGTTAATTAATTAAAGTGAAACTTGCGGCCTTACATTAGGATTACAGGCCATCCACGTGAGTGGGAGGGTTGGATTATCTAGGGGTAAAAATAGAAATTAATTTCAGGAAAGCAAACCCCGCCGGGCTTTTCTTTCACTCGGCATTATACTTCAGCGATTCGCCTTTGCCAATAGAAAGGTTTTGCCAATCACCAGCTTTTATGATTTTTCCGAGCATTACAATCTGTCCTGCGTGATAGGCGTAATGGGTAAGCTGCTGATGAATGGCTTCAATTACAACTAATGGTTTTGTTCGTATGTAAATAGTTTTTGCAAGATCGCTGACGGTTAAAGATTCAAGTGCACCAAAAACGCATTGCCAACCCTCTTCCCAAAGTTGTAATAGTTTTTCTTTGGAATAGGAGTGAATTTCAAATTCATCATCACGTTGCCGCCAGCTTTTTTCGCCATCCTCTGTTAAGAAATTGGTCCATCGGCTTAACATATTGCCATGCATATGGGTGATGTTGATGGCGATGCTATTTGTTTGCTCATTTGGCTGGTAGTGAAAATCTCTATCATTGATTTGAGCAAAAGTTTTTTCAGCCAGCAACTTATAATCTTTGAACTGCTGAATCGCACTTTTAAGAAAAATCACCTCGTCCATAATTTTTCAGTTTAATCTTATAAAAGAATAGCAGAAAAGTTTGGTAGTTCCCGAAAAGCCAGGGCTGTGCATTGATAAACCGCTTAGGAGTCTAGGTTACCAACCTCTCGCATCATCGTCTCCGCGGTTGTCGGCTACGGCTTCAAATTTTCCGTCGGGTGAAACCTTTATTACCTCTGTTCTGCCAATGCCTCCACGCTGTACTATATGGTAGCCCATCTGTTGAAGAGCTGTTATAACCTCTATCGGAAAAGCATTTTCTACATCAACCGAGTCGGGGAGCCATTGATGATGAAATTTTGGTTTATACACCGCATCTTCCGTGCTCATATTAAACTCGATGATGTTTACCAGTGTTTGAAAAACGGAAGTCGGAATTGTCGTACCACCTGGGGTGCCCACCACTAAAAAAGGTTTATCATTCTTCAAAACAATGGTTGGCGTCATTGAACTCAACATTCTTTTGCCGGGCTGAATGGCATTGGCTTCGCCACCTACTGCGCCATACATATTGGGAACGCCCGGTTTAATGCTAAAATCATCCATTTCATCATTGAGGAAAAAACCAGCGCCACCTACAACCGTATAGCTGCCGTAAGAATTATTAAGCGTAGTAGTGACGGCAACGGCGTTGCCTTCCTTATCAATAACACTCAGGTGTGTTGTTTCTTCGCTTTCGGCCACCGGTAATGATCCCGGTTTGATCAAACTGCTGGGTGTAGCTTTTGTAGAGTCATAATCCCTCATTCGTTGTTGGATATATACATCGTTCGTCAGCATTTTGACGGGAACTTTATAATAATCGGCATCGCCCATATATTCCGCCCGGTCGGCATAAGCTCTTCTTTCTGCCTCAATCATTAATTGTACAGCTGCAGGAGAATGAAAACCCATTGATGCAATATTGCGGCTTTCGATCATCTTCATCATTTGATGCAGCAACACACCACCGCTGCTTGGCATGGGCATGCCTATTACTTTGTAATCTTTATAATGAAAAACATGCGGTTCCCTTATTTTGGCTACATAGTTTTTCAGATCATCAGGAGTGATGATGCCATTACCCCGTTTCATTTCTTCGACGATGAGCTTTGCTGTTTCACCTTCGTAAAATCCTGCGGCTCCGTTTTGTTTTATTCTTTTTAATGTGTTGGCAAGATCTTTTTGAATAAGTGTATCACCTTCTTTCCAGCCGTTATCTTTTACAAACACGGGCCTCTCCGTATTATTTTTTTTTAAGTCATCCTGGAGCCCGTTCAATGAATTGGCTTCTCTTTTACTAATCACAAATCCTTTTTCTGCCAACTGTATCGCAGGTTCAATCAACTTATCAAAAGATAGTTTTGCATATTTGGCTGAAGCAAACAACCCAGCCACCGTGCCCGGAACACCGCTGGATAAATGTCCTTCCTGGCTCTTATCCGTTCTTGCATTACCGGCTGAATCGATATACATATCACGATGTGCTTTGCCCGGAGCCATTTCTCTATAGTCTATAGAAATTTCTTTTCCGTCACTCAACTTTGCCACCATAAATCCACCACCACCGAGGTTGCCCGCATTTGGGTACACCACTGCTAATGCTAATTGAGTGGCTATAGCTGCATCCACGGCATTACCCCCTTTTTTTAAAATTTCAAGACCAGCCTGGCTAGCCAATGGATGTGCCGATACAACAGCGCCATTATCTGCAATTGCTTTCTTTTGAATGGAATACCGGTAAGGATTAAATCCCGTGGAACTGGGATCAATTTTTTTTGTTACATGACAGGCTATTAAGAGAAGGGGAAAAGAAAGAAGAAGTAACAAATTTTTTTTCATAACAGATTAATATAATCAGCGTCGCAAATAGAAATCTATTGCTGGTAGTTTAATTAATTGTGCAATTTAATCATTAAATTTAGTGAAGTGTTAAGACCCTGCTAACGTCGCTTCCATCCAGAGACAGACTTTTTTTATTAATATAAAACAATACTGCTATGATGAGAGCTAATCGCACTGCTGTACAAACACTTTGTCTCCTCCTTGTTTTTATTTTGTCTGGTTTAATGGCTTCGGCACAAACCGGAACCGTTAAAGGCTCAGTTAAAAATGCCAATGGCGAAGCACTTCCCGGAGCCTCTGTCCAGGTACAAGGTTCCAAAGCCGGAACGGTGGCAGATAATGAGGGGAATTATTCGATTTCCCTTACACCAGGAAAGCATGTCATTATTATTTCATTTGCGGGTTATGTTACAGAACGGACTGAAGTAAATGTTGCCGAAGGTTCGTCAACTGATTTGAGCATTTCATTAAAGGACGCCGGCGACCTGGGCAATATCACGGTGGTAGGCTCAAGAAACCTGACAAGAACAAGGGTTGAAACACCGGTGCCGGTTGATATTATCCCGATTTCACAAGTGATAAATGATATCGGGCAGGTTGATCTGAACCAGATCTTAAATTTTATAGCTCCATCTTTTCAATCCGCCCGGCAAACGATTGCTGATGGCACAGACCATGTGGATCCGGCACAATTAAGAGGACTGGGTACAGACCAGGTGCTGGTATTGATAAATGGCAAACGTCGTCACCAATCCGCATTGGTAAATGTAAATGGCACGGTTAACCGCGGTTCGGTAGGAACTGATATGAGTGCTATTCCCGCTACCGCCATCGAAAGAATCGAAATACTCCGTGATGGCGCTGCCGCCCAATATGGATCGGATGCTATCGCCGGTGTTATCAATATAGTGTTAAAAAAGAAAACGGGTCTGTTGGAAGCCGGCGTCAGCTATGGCAAATACATCACCAGCTATGATAAAAATTATGCTTTATATAAACTGGCTAATAAGCCGGATGATCCATCGGTGAAGGCCAGAGATGGAGGGAATTTCCAGGCCTCGGTAGGCTATGGATTTAATTTAGGTAAGGGATATTTATCACTGACTGGAGAATATATTGCCCGGGAGGCTACTAACAGAACTGGGACTTATACAGGTGCTGTATATCCCAATGTAAATGGAGTAAACAGGGACGACTCAATCCTTAGTGCAAAAGGGCAGACGAGGAATGATTTCGACATGAACATCGGGAACTCAAAGATGAATGGCGGCGCCATCTTTTACAATTTCGGCTATCCTTTGAGCGATAAAACTGAGCTATACCTGTTTGGGGGCTTCAGTAAAAAGAGTGGAACAGCTGCTGGTTTCTATCGTTATCCCAGCGGGCTACCGGGCGGCGCAAGACAATATGAACCCAATGTTTTAGCTATTTATCCCAGTGGCTTTTTACCAAGGATCAATTCTGACATTACAGACTTTTCTACATCAGCTGGGGTTCGCACCAAATTCAATCAATGGAATTTTGATATCAGCAATACTTTTGGAGCGAATAAATTTGACTTTACCATTGACAGATCAGTCAACTACACACAGTTTGCTATCCCCGGCAATAGTCAAACCGAGTTTGACGCAGGTGGTTTGAAATTTTGGCAAAATACCGTGAACGCTGATATCTCCCGTAAATATGATGTATTGGAAGGTTTAAACGTAGCAGCCGGTGCGGAATTTCGGATCGATGCATTTGGTATCAACAGCGGTGAGGAAGCGTCGTATAGGAATTTTGACACTGCGTCTAAAGCTGCTTCAGGGGCACAGGTATTTGCCGGTTTTGTTGACAGGATAGGTGATACCAAAACCAGGAATGCAAAAGCCGTGTACCTGGACCTGGAGCTGGATATCACCAAAAAATTTTTGGTAGCCGGCGCCTTGCGATTTGAAGATTATAGTGACTTTGGTTCTACACTCAATTACAAGTTGGCCAGTCGTTATAAATTCAGTGATCAATTTAATCTGCGGGCCTCGATGAGTTCAGGTTTCAGGGCACCGTCCATGCAGCAGCGCTTTTATGCCAAAACAAATACCCTGTTTGTATCCACGCCTTCAGGACTTGTACCCACAGAAAGCGGCACTTTTACCAATGATAGCAAAGCAGCGGAAATATTGGGCATTCCCAAACTGAAGGAAGAAACCAGCCACAACTATTCAGTTGGATTAACAGCCAAACCATTTCGTGGATTTGAAATAACAGTGGATGCCTACCAGATCGATATTGATGATCGCATTGTACTCACTAATAATTTTACCGGCGGAACGAACACACAATTGCAACAACAGCTGACCGCAGCCGGTGCCAGTACGGCAAACTTCTTTACCAATGCTATCGATACCCGTGCCCGTGGCCTGGAAGCCGTATTGTCGTATAATAAATCATTTGCCTCCAAACATTCCCTGTTAACTACACTGGCCATGACATTTATTGATAACGAAGTAAAAAAAGGTGGGGATGGCAAGCCCATTATTCATGCGTCTGAAATATTGGTCAATAGCGGACAATTGGGCAATTATTTCAACCGCGAAGATCAAAGCCGGATAGAGGTTGCCAATCCGAAGAATAAGATCAGTCTTGCTTTCAATTACAAGTATAAAAAGTTTGGCGCAATGCTTCGTTTTGTAAGATTTGGTAAGGTTCAATACCTCGATCCTTCCATTAATCCGTCAAACCCGGCAGCTTTCCCTGTAAATGCTTTTACGGGTGTTGCAGAAACCCTGGACCAGGAGTTTGATGCGAAGACAGTAACAGACCTGTCTCTTTCTTACCAAATAGTACCTATGCTGGGAGTAACTATCGGTGCCAATAATCTATTTGATGAATACCAGGACATGCATACACATAGCGGAAATATGAGCCTGGGACGTTTTGTGTACAGCCGTCGTGTGCAGCAGATGGGTTTCAATGGTGCTTATTATTTTGCAAGGCTTAAATTGAACCTGGAAACAAAAAAATAAGCGTTAAAACTTTCTAAAAACTATCGCAAAAACTTGTGATAGTTTTTTTATTGTCCGGACTTTACACCACCGGAAGCGGGTACTTTGACAACATCAGTTATATTCGCCGAATAATTTGCTTAGATGAAGAAATCTTTACTCCTGTTAATTGCTTGTTTGCAATTAGCGGTTGCTTTTTCACAGGCTCCGCAAAACTGGTCCTCAGCCGATATGTTTCTTGCCCTGCGCAAATTAAATGTGCTGGGTTCCGTTTTATATGTAGCTGCTCACCCCGATGATGAGAACACAAGGCTCATTACTTATTTTTCAAAAGATAAATTATACCGAGCCGGGTATCTATCGCTTACCAGGGGAGATGGCGGTCAGAACCTGATTGGCGATGAACAAGGGGTGGAACTAGGATTGATCCGTACACAAGAGTTACTCGCGGCCCGCCGCATTGATGGGGGCGAACAATTTTTCTCCAGGGCTTTTGATTTTGGTTATTCAAAAACACCTGAAGAAACTTTTTCAAAGTGGAATAAAGAAAAAATTTTGAGCGATGTAGTATGGGTGATCCGCAAGTTTCAACCCGATATTATTATTACCAGGTTTCCGACCACGGGTGAAGGCGGTCATGGGCATCACACTGGCTCCGCCATTTTAGCCAATGAAGCGTTTGTGGCTGCGGCCGATCCCAAACGTTTTCCTGAACAACTAAAATATGTGCAGCCCTGGCAGGCCAAAAGAATATTATGGAATACATTCAATTTCGGCAATACGAATACCATTACACCTGATCAATTCAAGGTTGACGTTGGCGGGTATAATCCATTACTTGGCAAAAGTTATGGTGAAATAGCCGCAGAAAGCCGCAGCCAGCACAAGAGCCAGGGTTTTGGTGTGCCTGCATCAAGAGGTGAATCGTTTGAATACTTTAAAACTACAGGCGGCACCGAACCGGTCAATGATCTGATGGATGGCGTTGAACTTGGCTGGAACAAAATTGCCGGCGGTGAAGCAATTCAAAAAAAGATAAATGAGCTGATCAAAAGTTTTGACATGTTGCATCCTGAAAATTCGGTGGAGGGATTGGTGCGTTTGTACAAAACTCTTGACCAGTTGCCAAAAGGTTACTGGAGAGAACAAAAGTTAAAAGAAGTCCAGGAACTGATAGTCCAATGCAGTGGATTGTTTGTAGATGCGACGACTACTGAACAGTTTGCGGTAGAAACGGACTCGCTTAAGATCAATTTCTCTTTAAACAATCGGCTTGGTACGAATGCTGTTTTGCAAAAAATAAAAGTGGAGGATTTTGATACAACATTATCTCAGCCACTGCTGAAGAACAAAAATTTAAATTTTTCAAAGACGATTTATGTCCCTGCCTCAAAGCCTATTACCCAACCTTATTGGCTGAAGGATAAAATGGAGGAAGGTTATTTTAACGTTAGTGATCCATTGAAAATAGGTCAGCCGGATGTAGATGCTGCTTATACTGTCCTGGCAGATATAAAAATATTTGATAAGGCGTTCACTTATTCAAAACCTGTAAAGTATAAGTTTACAGATCCGGTAAAAGGGGAAGTGTACCAGCCAGTGGTTGTAGTCCCTTCCGTTTTAGTAAATGTTTTCCCTGGGACTATTATTAAAACGAGTGAAGAATCATCTCCATTTACCGTTTCTTTAAAAGCAATTAAAAAGTTTAAATCAAAAAATGCGTCATTGCTAATTGATGCAGATGTTACTCCGGATTTTTTGAAGCAAAATTTGCCCTCAATGGATGAAAACAGGGTAGTGTCGAATGATTTTAAGTTAGTAGATACTATTTCATATTCCCCAAGACATATTTACCTGATGAATGGTTCGGAGAAAGAAGTATTTTCAAGTAGTTTAAGAGAAATACATTACGATCATATACCTAATATTACTTTCTATAAAACATCAGAGATTAATGTCAACATTGTGGATTTAAAGATAGCAAACAAAAAAATCGGTTACATAATAGGTGCTGGCGACAAAGTGCCTGATGCGCTCGAACAAATGGGTTACGATGTTACATTGCTGACCGATAAAGAACTTGCACGAAATAACCTGCAGCAGTTTGACGCCATTATCAGCGGCGTCAGGGCATACAACACCAGTGACTGGCTGGCAAAATATTATGACAAGCTGATGAAATATGTAAATGACGGTGGCAACTACATTGTGCAATACAATACCAACAATTTTATCAGCAATGTAAAAAGCAGGATAGGTCCATATAATTTCGATATTTCGCGGACAAGAATAACAGACGAAAATGCCGCGGTAACCTTTTTAAAACCCGAACACCCCGCGCTGAATTTTCCCAATAAGATAACTGCAGACGATTTTAAGGGTTGGGTGCAGGAACGCAGTATTTATCATGCTGCCAACTGGGACAAAAACTTTGAGCCCATCCTTTCCATGAGTGATCCGGGTGAAAAAGCTGATGATGGAAGCCTGATTATTTCAAAATATGGTAAAGGGTATTTTACTTACACGGGCCTTGTATTTTTCCGGGAATTGCCGGCCGGTGTGCCTGGTGCATACAGGTTGTTGGCAAATATCATTGCATTGAATAAGAAAAAAGCTTTTTAGATCTCACCCAAACCCTCTCCATCCTTCGGTAAACTCAGAGGAGAGAGGGCTTATGGAAGACGATAATCTGAACAAGATAACATGAGAGAACAACATAAACCAAGCATAAGAAGAGGTGAAATGGCATTCATTTTTGCGATCGTTCTTGGCCTTATTGTCGGCATCCTGATAAAAAGAGTGCGGATAGGAATATTGATCGGTCTTGTGCTCGGCTTTTGTATTGTATTGTTGGGATGGAGCCGGGCTACAAAAAGATAATAATGAAACAGAAAGAAAACGATAAGATCCCTTTGTTTAGAAGCTGGAATGCCTGGTATGCGTTTGTTATCTTCTTTCTTGTTTTATTGATCGTACTATTTTCTTTGTTTACGAAAAGATTTTCATGAACCAACTCGACTGGATAGTACTTGTTGTAACGTTGCTTGCTATCATTGCCTACGGCCTGTACAAGAGCCGGACTTCCCGCAACCTGGATGGTTATTTTCTTTCCAATCGTACCATGCCCTGGGGATTGATACTGTTAAGCATTATGGGTACACAGGCCAGTGCTGTTACTTTTTTGTCGGCGCCCGGCCAGGCTTATACCGATGGGATGCGGTTTGTGCAATATTACTTTGGCCTTCCACTAGCCATGATTGTGATCAGCATTTTCTTTGTGCCGATCTTTCACAAACTAAAAGTATATACGGCTTATGAATACCTTGAAAACCGGTTCGACAATAAGACAAGAACATTAACTTCTTTTCTTTTTCAATTGCAAAGAGGATTGTCAACCGGTATCAGTGTATTCGCTCCATCCCTTATTCTTTCTTCCTTGCTGGGCTGGAATATTTATTATACGAATATCGTAATGGGAGGGCTGCTGATCATCTATACGATGAGTGGTGGTGCCAAAGCTGTTGCTTACACACAGCAGTTACAGTTGATCATCATCTTTATCGGGATGTTCCTGGCTGCTTATATGATGGTAAACATGTTACCAAAGAATGTGAGCTTCACCGATGCCTTATCCATTAGCGGCAAAATGGGAAAACTAAATGTGATAACCACTGGCTTCGAAGGCGGAAGTTTTAACTGGAGTGATCAGTATAATTTATTGAGCGGTGTCATTGGTGGTTTCTTTTTGGCGTTGTCCTATTTCGGGGCCGATCAATCACAGGTGGGCCGTTATCTTACAGCCAAATCATTGACCGAAAGTCGCATGGGTTTGTTGATGAATGGCCTGGTAAAAGTGCCCATGCAATTCCTGATCCTGCTGATCGGTGCGCTGGTATTCGCTTTTTACCAGTTTAACAGCGCTCCGGTTTTCTTTAATGACGTACAGATAAGCAAGCTGGAAAATTCAGTTTATAAAGATTCATTTGCGGTGGTACGCCAGAAATACGATGCCGTTGCGTTGCAAAAACAAAAAGTGGTTGTTGAATACTCGCAGGCTTCAGATGTAAATAATGAAGCAGTTAAAGAACAAAAGATCGCAGAACTGAAAAGTCTGCAATTGGGTTCCGATACTTTGCGGGGCAGGGTGAAACAATGGCTTGGGAAAAAAGCCGTGGGCGGGGATGCGAATGATACCAATTATATTTTTCTTCGTTTTGTAGTGGATTATCTGCCGGTGGGGTTGGTAGGTTTGCTGATAGCGATTATTTTCCTCGCATCCTGGGGTAGCATTGCAGCAGCAGTTAACTCATTGGCATCTTGTTCAATGGTCGACTTTCATAAGCGATTTACAAAAAAGGAGCACACGGGTGAAGATGAGTATAAGATATCGAAATGGTACACGCTGGGATGGGGCATATTTTGTATTATAGTAGCAATGTTTACGTATAATATTGGCAATAGCCTGATTGAAGCGGTGAATGTATTAGGATCTTTGTTCTATGGCGTTATACTCGGAGTGTTCCTGGTGGCTTTTTTCATCAAAAAGATCAAAAGTGGTGATGTGGTATTTTGGGCTGCCTTGTTAACGGAAGTATTAGTGCTTAGTATTTTTATTCTTACCAAGGTTGGAGTTTTTAAAATGGGCTTTCTCTGGCTCAATCCAATTGGTGCATTTGGAGTGATTTTGTTTAGCCTGTTGTTGCAGCCGGTTCTGGCAAAAAAAGAGAGCCCCGCTTTGCAGGCAGGGCTCCCGGGAAAAATTTAAGCTTAGTTTTTTGCCAGTTCTTTCAATAATTTATCATTCAGTTTTACATAGTCATCATTTTTGGCGGCGATAGCCAGTTCTTTTGATTTCAAAGCCGCGGCCTTCGCTTCATTTTTCTGACCCAATTTAGCAAGACAATTTGCCCATTGGTGCTGAACCCAGAATGCATTAGGTTGCGCTTCTACAGCTTTATTAAACCACGTAAGTGCCTGGTTCAGGTCTTTACCATTTTCCATATAATACATGGCGGCCTGGAAGTAGGGTGGCTTTTCTGATTTCATGGCTGATTCAATACTGGCCATAATTTTACTGTCGATATCAGTGGCGATAGGCAAGGTCACAGCTGATTTATCCCACATAATCTGCAATTCGCAGCTCGTTGGTTTTACATTGGCAAATTGCATGGTAAATGATTCAGCGGCTTTTTTTGTTTTGGATACAGCAACAGGCACCCTTACTACATCCATATCTTGCTTGTAAGCAGCAGGACTTGTTACATCAGTTTGTTTAGTGATGATTATGGTCCAGGTGTTTTTTTCCGGAATGGTCAGCAAACCGTACTTGCCAGCCGGAATTTTAGTACCTCCTATGGTCACTTCATCACCAAAGGTGAGGGTAGTGGCATTGTTGGCACCAGTCCGCCAAACATTGCCATAAGGAACTATATCGCCAAAAATTTTTCTTCCTTTAACCCCGGGGCGGGAATAGGAAAGTTCAATGGTTGACAGTCCAAAATCTTGCTTGATAGTCTGGCCGGGGCTTGGAGCCGGTGTTTTCAATTGTGCATTTGATACAACGAGTGTGCAAGCAGCTATTGCTGATAGTATGATCTTCTTCATAGAAAACATTTAGTTGAATGGCAAAGTTAGGGGAAGGGATGATAAGTAAAAGATTAGAACTACGAAGCAGGTTACGGTCAACTCAATCGTATTTGTACAGGGCTTTGTATATTAAAAAGAAATAGTCACGGTAGCCTTTCCTTTTTTTGCCTTGCGTTTCCATTTGGGACCTTCTTTTAACAAGCGTATCGCTTCCTTATCGCAACTTTCGCAGAGTGATCTTTTCACGGTAATGTTTATGGGTTCACCCGATTTACTGACTTCGAAACTAAGCTCAACTTCTCCTTGCGAGCCCTCTTGTTTGTCCTTGAAAGTTTCAGGAGTCTTCAGGTTATTGGCGAGATAAAGATCATAGTTGTTCCATCCGTCGGCTGGTTCGGCCTCATCCAGCACCATATGATTATTTCTTGTACGACTGGTGTTGACCTTTTTGTTGCTCAATACTACTTCTGCCAAACTATTCCTGTCTTCCTGCAAATAGACCTGGTTACTGGCCACTTTATTATTCAACAGCACGTTGTCACTTACAAAACCTATAGACTTTACTTGTACGTTTAAAACAGTATCAGGCGAAGTAAGCGTAAAATATCCATTGGCATCGCTATAGGTGCCGATATTATCCTCTTTATTGGTGATATTGGAAAAAGGCAGGGCATTATTATAAATATCTGTTACTCTGCCCCGAAAGACGTTAGCCTGATTAAAAGCCTGACGGCCTTGAATGGCTTCCATGTTTTGAGAGGCGGCAGCGACTTTTCCATCCGCTTGTGAGTAGCTTGGTGAAGCAGCAGGTTGAGCGACCGGGCGAGTTTGCTCTTTTACAAGAAATGATTTCTTGTACTTTGTGTTATCCGATTTTAATTCATCTGTTGTCTTTTCTGCTACAATACCAGCCACATCGTCAGGATTGACTGAATCTTTCGCAAGAGCGGCCGTTGCTATCCGGGGTGCGGAAGGAGTTGCCTGCTTTATATCTTCTCTTTTTTTAATTTTTACTGATTCCTGGTTATCCCCGGTGGGGTTTTCATCGGTCGGCCTTGCAGATTCTGTAGCGGTACTTACACTATCGCCTGGTGCAGGAGGAATAGCTTTTTCGGGTTCATTTTTTTGTTGATTTAAATCTTTCGGTTGCGACGACTGCGCTATATCTTCTTTTTGGGCATTGAATGCAAACTGGTAAACCAATAGCCCGGCGCCTGCTACTAGTACGATCATTGCGGCAACTTTCCACCACGAAAAAGAGAGTTTGTTTACGGCTATTGGGATAACTTTCTTTTTTTCTCCGGTTCTTTCGGCGAGTCGTTGCTTTAATTCTGAGATATCTTCACCGAAGGTTGAGGTATTGGCATAACCTTCCAATGCATCCGCCAGGAATGGATCATCCAGTGCCGCTTTTTCAATGGCGTGCCTTTCCTTCGAAGACATCAGTCCGCGGTGATATCTTTCAATATCAGCGGCTGTAAATAATATGTTGTGCCCGTCTGCCATCCCTTTACAAAATTAAAAACACTTTGTTGCCATTACCCTATTTTAAACTCCTGGTTTTTTTCCATACATAATCTTAAGTTTCTCCTTCCATTTTGGATAAAACTCCTGACCTGGTTCCATTCCTGGCCGGTTATTTCCACTATTTCATTATAACATTTTTCTTCCAGGTAAAATAACCGGATAGCCACCTGCTGATCATTAGACAAGGTGCCGATACAATATTCCAGTTTTTTAAAATTTTCTTCTTTCTCCAGTATGCCATTAAGATGCACATTTTCTCCGCTTTGCACAAGTTCGGTTTTGAGTTCGACCGTTTTCAGGTTTTTAGGCGTTCTCAATTGCATCAGGCAATGATTTTTAGCCACCTGGTGCAACCAGCCCCGGAAATTTTCTATATCATGTTTTTTCACTTTCGATACCAACTCTTCAAAAATTTGCATCACGGCGTCTTTCGCTGGTTCAGGATCCTTTAAGTACTTCAGGCATACCCCGTAAACCAGGTCCATATATCGCTGGTAGAGCCGGCCCAATATGGTGAGGTCACCCGCCTGCTTATACAGTTCTATCAACTCGTTGTCGTCAATAGTATTATCCGGTATGTTCTTTAAAAAAGTCAATGCGCTAAAATTAGCGAATAAAAAATTCCCGGGCATTTATGCAATTGCTAAAAAAAGGTCATCTGTTCCTGAAAACACAGTTTATGCAACGAATAATTTTTATGCTTTTACCGGCTATAGCCTTGTTCCTGGCATTTCGGCCAATCGCCTATCATACAGTGAGTGGAAAAATTACCGATGACCAGGGAAATGCCATTGCTTCGGCCAGTATTCTTATAAAAGGAACTAAGCAAGCAGCTTTGTCAGCACAGGATGGAACTTACCAAATCAGCACTACAAACAAAAATGACGTCCTCGTTTTTTCTGCGGTGGGGTATCAATCGCAGGAAATAAATATCGGCGGCAGGACGACCATCAATGTGGCGCTGATAACCTCAGCTGCAACGCTGCAGGAAGTAGTGGTGACGGGTTATTCAACGCAAAAGAAAATGAGTTTGACAGCATCGACGACTACAGTGAATCCATCGGCAATATATGGGTCAAGAGTTCCAGTTGATAATTCATTGCAGGGCCGGGTGGCTGGAGTGCAAGTTAATAGCCCAGGATCAAACAAAGCAATTCGAATTCGTGGCAACTCCTCTTTTAAAAAAGAGAACAGGCAAGGTTACCATGATCCGGTTGCAGAAGATTTTAATACGGAAGGCTATGATTATATCACTGAAAATGCTTTTTTGAAATCAGCAGACAATCCTTTGTCCACCTTTTCAATTGATGTAGATGCTGCATCGTATAGTAATGTGCGTCGCTTCCTCAACCTGGGACAGCTGCCGCCAGCGGGAGCTGTGCGGATAGAGGAAATGATCAATTATTTTCATTATGATTATCCGCAGCCAAAAGAGGGTGATCCTTTTTCCATCAATACGGAGATTTCGGATGCTCCCTGGAATAAAGAACACAAACTTGTGTTGATCGGCTTGCAGGGTAAAAAAATTCCAACAGGCAATTTACCTGCATCCAATCTGGTATTCCTGATTGATGTATCGGGCTCTATGAATATGCCTAATAAGTTGCCACTGGTAAAAGCGTCGATGAAAATGCTGGTGGAGCAGTTACGGGAAAAAGACAGAGTTTCAATCGTCGTATATGCCGGTGCGGCGGGACTCGTGTTGCAACCAACCAGTGGTGATCAAAAAACAACTATTAAAGATGCGATCGATAATTTGGAAGCAGGTGGATCCACTGCCGGCGGCGCCGGTATCAGGCTTGCTTATAAAACCGCCAAAGACTTTTTTGAAAAGGGAGGTAACAATAGGGTCATACTATGCACGGATGGAGATTTCAATGTTGGTGAAAGTAGTGATGATGCCATGGAACGGTTAATAGAAGAGGAGAGAAAGAGCGGTGTATTTCTGACCGTGCTGGGATATGGTATGGGAAATTATAAAGACAGCAAGATGCAAAAACTCGCCGATAAAGGAAATGGCAACCATGCTTATATCGACCGCATCAGTGAAGCCAAAAAAGTACTGGTAAACGAGTTTGGCGGTACATTGTTCACCATTGCTAAAGATGTCAAGCTGCAAATCGAATTTAATCCTGCTAAAGTGCAGGGCTATCGATTGATCGGTTATGAAAACAGGTTGTTGGCGAAAGAAGATTTTAATGATGATAAAAAAGATGCCGGTGAACTGGGAAGCGGCCATAGGGTAACAGCGCTGTACGAAATAATTCCTGCGGGTATTAAAACCAACTTTCTGAAAGATGTTGATCCTTTGAAATATCAGAAGGGAGATGGAGATACAAGAAAAGCCTCACATGCTAATGAACTGATCACGGTGAAATTTCGCTATAAGGCTCCGGATGGCGATATAAGCAAATTGATCGAACATGCCGTGAAGGATCATCAGCTGTCAATTGCCAACACTTCTGATAACTTCCGGTTTGCGGCATCAGTGGCTGAATTTGGAATGCTGCTGCGCAGCTCAATTTTCAAATCGCAAGCCTCCTATGACAATGTCATTAATCTTGCGAAGAAGGCAAAAGGGAATGATGAAGAAGGTTATCGCTCAGAGTTTATCCGCCTGGTAGAAAGTGCACAGTTATTAGTGAAAGGGAAAGGTGAAGTGGACAAAGAAGAAACTGCGATGAAGAAAGTTTTGCAAGAGAATTAGAACTGCACGTGTAACAATCGATTTCAGCGACCGTATTATAATTAACCTTTAACAGCCGGTGCTGAAATATTCATCAGCATCAGACGGGGCTGGTTTCTACCGGCCCCCTATTATCTGAACCGGGATTTATAAGATTTTATGGATTAATTGGAAATAAGAATCTTAAAAACAATCATCACTACATAGCCAAAATTGTTTTATGAGAAAGCATATACAATTGAACATTCCTGGTCCTTGTCATGAAAGTTGGGATCAAATGAAGCCCGTTGATAAAGGAAAATTTTGCGGCTCCTGTCAGAAGCAAGTAATAGACTTCACCAGTATGAGCGATACACAACTTGTTGAATTTTTTCGAAAACCAATGACGGGTTCTGTGTGCGGACGTTTTATGAATGCGCAGTTGGACCGGCCTATCGAAATTCCAAAGAAGCGGATTCAATGGGTAAAATACTTTTTTCAGTTTGCCCTCCCTGCTTTTTTTCTTTCATTGAAGACGTCTGCACAAGGAGAAGTGAAAGTAACTAAGAATACTACAGTGATTGTACCTGCATCACAAGGGGAAATAGTGGGACTTATCGTTAAAGAAATAGACTTACCCAAATTTGCAGAAATAAGGGGTGTTGTGACTGATGGAGATGGCAATGGAATTCCCTACGCATCTGTTTTTATTAAAGGAACTACGATTGGTGCGGCGGCAGACAGTACGGGAAGTTTCCATCTTGTTTATCCGGGTTTTGAAAAGCAAGTTGTGCTGGTTAGCTCATGTATAGGCTTCGAATCCAACGAGACTGCGATCGATATGAGCCAGAAAACTGACTGCGTCTACGTGGTATTGACGAATGAATCGGCTTTGGTTGGGGATGTAGTCGTTGTCGGTAACATATCGACAAAGGGGGCCGTTCGATATACAGGTGCGGTTAGCGTTACGACGAAATGTACTTTTTCCCTTGATACCTTGTTGAATAAAATCCTGCCTTCTCCACTATCAGCAAAGGTTTATCCCAATCCGGTTAGGAGCAACAATGCGATCACAATCGATCTTCGAAATCAAAAAAAAGGTGACTACCAATTTCAACTTTATACTATGTCAGGCCAGTTGATATTGACACAACAAAGAAGGCTTGATAAGTATTCCGGCCCAACAAACATAGTAATCCCTGGTTTACCGGCTGGTGTTTATATGTTGAAAGTAACAAGCAAAGATTCGAACAAAGAATTTACAGAAAAAATCGTGGTACAGTAGTTCATCCTTTAAATGCAGGATGAAACTGCTCCAATGTTTTTCGTAAAAATTCACGATCGAGGTGAGTATAGATCTCCGTGGTGGTAATGCTTTCATGCCCCAGCATTTCCTGTACCGCCCTGAGATCGGCGCCGCCTTCTACGAGATGAGTGGCAAAGGAGTGACGCAATGTATGCGGTGATACTGTTTTTCGGATGCCAGCTTTTTTGGCAAGATCCTTAATGATCAAAAATATCATTACTCTTGAAAGTAATGTGCCCCGGCTATTGAGAAAGAGAATATCCTCGTTGCCATGCCTGGGTTGGGTATGAACTCTTATTTCGTTTTTATAAATATTAATAAAATGAATGGCGCTGCTGCCAATAGGTACCAATCTTTCTTTATCTCCCTTGCCGATCACCCGGATAAAACCAACGTCGAGGTAGAGCTGTGATATTTTAAGATTCACGGTTTCACTGACCCGAAGGCCACAGCTATACATGGTTTCAATGATTGCTTTATTTCTGCCACCATCTGGTTTGCTCAGGTCAATTTTTGAGATCATTGCTTCAATCTCATCAAAACTCAATACATCCGGCAATGATCTTTTCAGTTTGGGTGCTTCCAGCAATACAGTAGGATCAACACGGGAAATATTCTCCAGCAGGCAATATTTATAAAATGATTTGATACCGGATATCATCCTTGCCTGTGAAGAGGCTGTCATACCCAACTCCGCGACCCATTTGATAAAATGCTGCAGGTCCTTTAATTCAACATCAGCCGGTGTTTTAAGCGAAGAAGCCTCCTGCAGGTATTGTGTCAATTTATCAATATCCCGCAGGTAGGCTTCAACAGAATTATCAGACAGGGATTTCTCCAGTTGCAAATAGGCTTTATATCCTTTCTTATAACTATCCCACATAAGAGAACTTTGGAATTGGAAACAGGCAATCGGAAATTTTCGATGTATAAAATTTAACGACGGAGAAATATTGAAATCACTTCAATTCGATATTTTTTTCAAATGTTTTCCATTCATTGCCCAACTTCACTCTCGCCCACAAGCGGGTAGGGGTTACGTTTACCGAATCAACAGTTTCATGTATCGCATCGTAATCAATATCGGCTTTGGCGCCAAAGGTCATCATTGCTGTTTTTCCGGTTGCCATGTCTTCGACAAAAAGATTTCCGCGGTCTGAGAAAGCCACCAGGCCATCAGCCACTGAAAATTTGGGATCAAATTTATTGATGGTGCTGCTTTTTCTGCCAATATTGTCTTTTTTATTAAACGGTATTTTTAGTGAATAGCCACGGCCGTTGCTGCAGTCGTTGAATAATACCCAGGCATAGCTGGTGTCTTTTATAAAACAGGTGATATTGTCTTTATTGATATGAACGGGTGTGCCCAAAAAATCAGGCAGGCCCATTTTCCGGTTGGCTCCCATGTCAATATAGCTCCAGGTAAGCGTATCAGCTATGCATTTGGATGCACTGATATACACATATGGCTTTAACGGGTGTTCTTCTTTGGTAAACTTAATTGAATCCTTCAGGCAACTGGTGTCGCAAAAAGTAGGCGCCACCGACGACTCGGATTTACATGATCCAAACAGCGAGGTTAATGCAACAAAAAAAGTCAGGATGATAAATAGTCTCATATTTATTGGTTTTGTGATCAAACAAAAATAGCCAATGAAAAACTTTCGGGTTTAAAATTATTTTACCTTCGGCGCATGAGTGAAATGATCCCGGTAAATCTCAAGGTATTTAAAAAGAAAGCAGGCGATAATAAACGTAGCTTCAGGAGATTTTTGACCAAGCTGGAAAATGAACCGCCTAAAAAGATTAATACCCTCACGGCTACATTGGAGAAAGAAGTGTGGGAGGAAGTAGACTGCCTGTCTTGCGCCAACTGCTGCAAAACAATGACGCCCACTTTTACCAACGCTGATATGAAAAGGATCGCTGCCCACTTTGGCGAAACGGTAGAAGAGTTCAAGAACAAATGGCTCTATAAGGAGCGAAAAAAAGATGGCGACTGGTTGAATAAGAAACAGCCCTGTCAATTTTTAAATTTGGCAGATAACAAATGCAGCATTTATGAAGTAAGGCCAGCTGATTGTGCCGGCTTTCCCCATATGACGAAGAAGTTTCACGAATATTCACATGTGCATAAGCAAAATATTGAATATTGTCCTGCTACATACAAGCTTGTTGAAAAAATGAAGCAATCGATAGAAGCAGGCAGGTAATCGATAACCTATAATTCGCAGAAAGCCCAAGGCTATGGTCTATTGACCGTGGTCCATCGACTCTCATAGAAACACGTCTTCGAGCAAGAAGAAATCTGGCTCCTTGTTATTATAAACGGTAATGGATAATACATCATATTGTATCCACTTATGTCCCGGGTTTAAAAAAAGAAACTCATTAGCTGCTTTTTGAAGACTTTTAAATTTCTTTTTCGTTACGCTGTCTTCGGGAAAGCCAATGGTGGTGTTATTCCGGGATTTTACTTCAATAAAATGGAGCATCTTGTTTTTCAAGGCAATAATATCAATTTCATAATACTTGTGCCGCCAGTTGCGATATAGTATTTCATAGCCCCTTTCTTTCAGCCATTCGGCAGCCAGGTTCTCCCCGTCTGCGCCAAATTTGTTATGTGAAGCCATGCAATCTATATTTGCTTTAAGATAAGTTTTTTTTATGTACGTTATTGCGCCATTAGCCGGAGCTGTTAAGCATTATGATTGGGGTGGATATAATTTTATTCCTTCTTTGCTGAAGCAGTCAAATGATCAAAAACTCCCCTTTGCAGAATATTGGCTGGGCATTCATCCCGCGGCTGAATGTAAAGTATTACTGCCGGATGGAGATGTTCGTATGCTGCATGATTATTTTACTACGGACTCTCCAACAGCAATGGGTGACTACGTTGCGAGACATTTTGGTACCATGCCCTATTTGTTGAAAGCATTGGATGTAAAAGATATGCTTTCTATCCAGGTACATCCATCCAAAGCTGATGCTGAAAGGGATTATAAAGAGGAAACCTTAAAAGGAATTCCACTGGATTCTCCGAAGCGTAATTATAAAGATGAAAATCACAAACCTGAATTGATGGTTGCCATGGGAGATTTTTGGCTGCTGCATGGCTTCAAACCAGAAGATAAAATAAAGAAGACATTAAAGAGTGTTCCTGAATTGGGTTCGCTATTGCCGGTCTTTGAGCAATCAGGTTATAAAGGTCTTTACAAAAAGCTGATGGAGTTACCGCAGGAACAAGTGAATGCTCAATTGCAACCTTTGCTGGATCGCATCATTCCCTTATACAAGGAAGGTAAATTGAACAGATCGCAGGCAGACTACTGGGCGGCGAAAGGATCTCTTAGCTTTTCGCAACCTGGAAAAATTGACAGGGGTATCTTCTCTGTTTATCTTTTTAACCTGGTTGTATTGCACAGGGGAGAAGCCATCTTTCAGGATGCCGGTGTGCCGCATGCTTATCTCGAAGGACAGAATGTAGAGATCATGGCCAGTTCGGATAATGTATTACGGGGCGGGCTGACCAATAAGCATATTGATGTACCTGAATTATTGAAACATGTAAAATGTGAAGCAACACATCCGGAAATATTGAAGGGAGTCAAAAACGGGCTTGAACTTACCTATAAAACACCGGCGCCAGATTTTGAATTAAGCAGTTTTGCTTTGCATAAGGGCGACAGTATTTCTTTCATACCGCATACAGCCGAAGTGATATTGCTGATAGACGGGCAGACAGAAATTTCAAACATGGATAGTAAAGTTATTTTAGAGAAAGGTCAGCCATCTGCCATAGTATTTCCCGGTCATGAAATAAAAGTAACTGCTAATGAACCTTCATGGCTTTTTAAGGCAACCGTTCCTGTTAACTAAGCTTAAATCAAAAATTCAGCTCAATTCAACTATTTTTGTGGTGGGATTAAAATACACTTTAAAGTTTTTTAATTACTTATTATGAAGATCAGCGCAAGATTAATTGTTTTCACCCTGTTGTTAATTGTACTGGCCACGGTTTGTAAATATTTTTTCGGCCCCAATCCTGATTGGTCGGGATTTTCACCCGTTATTGCTATCGCTCTTTTCTCCGGTTTCATCGTTAGGCAAAAAGATACATCATTCTTATTGCCACTACTGGCTTTGTTTATAAGCGATGTGGTGATTCAGTTTTTGTATATGCAGGATCTTTTTCCTTATGCAGGTTTTTATGGCGGTCAATGGAAAAATTATCTTATTCTCTTATCCGCAACATTGATTGGCTGGCTGCTTAAAGGAAGAAGCTATTCCAACCTGCTAGTTGGAGCAATTGCAGCACCTACAGTGTTTTTCCTGATTTCCAATTTCAATGTCTGGTTGAGTGCCGAAGTAACATATTCCAGGGATTTCAGCGGGCTAATGACCTGCTATGCTGCCGGTCTTCCATTTTATAAAAATGCATTGATCGCTACATTGGTTTTCCTGCCGGCTATTTTATTGTTGTATAACTATATGACAAGAAAGAAGGCCGTACTGACCATTGCTTGATCGTCTCATACAAAAATTTTAAAGCCATTCGTCACAGACGGATGGCTTTTTGTTTGAATCAATTCAAGGTCTTCAGTTATTGTAAAACCAGGTTCCCAAACCAGCAATTTTGGTGATGTAATTTTTCTATAACAGTTGCATCAATTCTTTCTTTAAACAGCGGGCAATCCAGTACTAGTATAAGATATTCGCCATGTTTATTCGACCTGGTTATTATGTAAAAAGAGAATTCTTATCCTGCTCATAACCTTCATCCGTTAACAGGTTCCTGCCATCAGCCGCGGCAGTCGCCAGTTCGTCACACCGGTTATTGTAAGGATTATCGGCATGACCTCTGACCCATACAAATCGTATGCTCTTGTTTTGTGATAAATGGTGATACTTCATCCAAAGGTCTTTATTTTTTTTCCCGCCTTTGAAGTCGGTAGCTATCCAGTTTTTCAGCCAGCCCTGTTCAATGGCTTTTACAACGTATTGACTATCGGAGAAGATCGTTATAGGAATACCATCTTTCTTCAAAGCTTCTAGCCCTGCAATAACGGCCATCAATTCCATTCGATTGTTTGTAGTCAACCGAAAGCCCTGGGAAAGTTCTTTTCTTTTATCGCCAAACATTAATATGGTTCCATAGCCTCCTGGCCCCGGATTACCTCTTGAAGAACCATCTGTATATATCGTGATGCCACTTGCAGCTACCATTTTTATTTTTTTAAAAAGCGTTCATCAATAGGAATATTCCTCGTGTATATAATCTTCACCTTTTTAAAACCAGGGTGATTGGGGTTCAGCAAAAAATTATTTTCCTCGGGCATGATGGCCGAAGGGATTTTTAATGCCAGCCATTTATTTTCCTTAATAAAATTATCCCCGATTGACTTAAGCTGATCTGGTGCAGGATTTACAAACCAGTTTGCCGGGAGTTCATTTGCCTGTATTGTCTGTATTTTATCTTCCGGAATAGCTAAACAGATCATGCAATAAGAAGAAACGGCAATGTTGGAGATATGTACTACGCTTTCCAGTAAAGCCAGCGAAGGCGTTGCTGCCGTATAAAGAATATAGGTGCCCTTGCTGTGCCATCGTCCGGGGAACATGGCCGCACCCGTTCCGTGCAGGTCAGTTATATATTCGCATTTGCTGATCCGGTAGACATTCATCAGGCAAAGATTCCATGTTCAATTCTTCCTAATTCATCCATCAGCATTTCAATACCCATAGAAGTGTCTAAAAATTCTTTGGGTTTTTTATTGCCTAATGCCATGACTGTACTGTTCATCCACTCTTTAAAGGCATCGAGAGTGCCAAAAACCTCTTCGCCGCGGCTATATACTTTTGCAAGCTCTATTACTCTTTCCGATTGCTCCGCATTTAGTTTTTGCTTAGGAGAATATCGTCGGAGTGTACGGTCTGAGGTTCTGACAATATCAGCCATTTCAAGTGTGGTAATACCTGTCACTTCTATTAAATTATCCAATGCTTTTTTGGGAACTCCTTCACGAATACAAACAATAAAATCGGCAACGTTTTCTACCGTGTTAAAAGGTGCAATATTGGCAACGCCCATCAGTGCCAACGAACGTTTTACGTAGTTGCCTGCCTGCTTTATGCCATGTACCGGGATTAATGGCGGTACGTTATAAGCTGCCGCTGCTTCTTCTACTATTGACTCGTAGTTTGCAGTGACTTGTTTTTTGTGCGTTTTGATGCGTTGCTGTTTGCTTGCCATACTCCCTTTTGAAACTTGTCCACAATGTACGGCCATTTGTCCGGTTTGTCAAATTTTTTTATACCTGGAACACACCTGTTTGCAGTTCATTGATTTCTTTGTTGTGACTGGCCGCATGGATTCCTTCTGATATCAGCATCCTGGTTTTAAGAGGATCAATAATATCATCCACCCACAGCCGTGCCGCAGCATAATAAGGTGAGGTTTGTTTATCATAGCGGCCTTTTATTTTGTCGAGTAGTTTTTGTTCATCTTCTGCATTCAGCGTTTCTCCTTTGGCTTTTTTTGATGCCACTTCAATTTGTAACAGGGTTTTGGCCGCCTGGTCGCCACCCATTACGGCAATTTTGGCTGTGGGCCATGCGTAAATAAAACGGGGATCATAAGCCTTGCCGCACATAGCATAGTTGCCCGCCCCATACGAGTTGCCCATAACAATGGTAATCTTGGGCACAACAGAATTGGCTACGGCATTAACCATCTTTGCTCCATCTTTGATGATACCCGCATGTTCGCTTCGGCTGCCTACCATAAAACCCGTAACATCTTGTAAGAAAACCAACGGTATTTTTTTCTGGTTACAGTTTAGAATAAAACGGGCAGCCTTGTCAGCACTGTCGTTATAAATGACACCGCCCATCTGCATTTCTCCTTTTTTGCTTTTTACAATTTTTCGTTGATTGGCGACAATCCCAACTGCCCAGCCATCGATGCGACCATAGCCACAAACAATGGTTTTACCATAATCTTCTTTGAATTGTTCAAACGAAGAACTGTTTTTTGCTCCCGGTAATGCATCTACTATCCGCTCGATCACTTCCAATATATCATAGGGCTTTCCGTCACTCGGGAAAATGCCATATAACTCTGCCGGATTTTTTGCAGGAGAAACAGGAGCAATCCGGTCAAACCCTGCTTTTTCCTTTGAGCCCAGCATAGAGATCATTTTCTTGATATGATCCATGCATTCCTGCTCTGTCTTGAATTTATAATCTGCAATGCCAGATATTTCAGTATGTGTTATAGCTCCACCCAATGTTTCAGCATCAACATCTTCACCGATGGCTGCTTTTACGAGATAAGGACCTGCTAGAAAAATAGAACCATTTCCTTCCACCATCAGCGTTTCATCACTCATGATCGGTAAATAAGCACCACCGGCCACGCAGGCTCCCATCACGGCAGCGATCTGAGTAATACCCATCCCACTCATGCGGGCATTGTTGCGAAAGATGCGGCCGAAATGTTCTTTATCCGGAAAGATCTCATCCTGCATGGGCAAAAATACCCCGGCGCTATCAACCAGGTAAATGACGGGCAAATGATTTTCCATGGCGATTTCCTGTAATCGCAGGTTCTTTTTACCCGTGATAGGAAACCAGGCGCCGGCTTTTACTGTTTGATCGTTGGCAAGGATGACACATTGCCGGCCGCTCACATAGCCAATGCCGGCTACTGTTCCGCCGGCCGGGCAACCTCCTTGCTCTTCATACATCTCAAAACCGGCAAAGGCGCCGATCTCGATAAAAGGTTTATCGATATCCGTTAAATAACTGATTCGTTCACGGGGAGTGAGTTTATTTTTTTCTTTTTGTTTGGCCATGGCTTTTTTGCCACCGCCCTCATAGATCTTTTCCAGCTTTTGGCGCATCGAGCTCAGCGAACATTTCATTGCATCCTCCTGCCTGTTGAATTCAATATTCATACGAAACCGTTATGTGGCAAAGATAGGGAAGGGGCTGTGACCCTGAGCGGAGTCGAAGGGGTGACAACCCCTGGCGGCAGATTTTATACCGGTCACTCTTTATGAATTTTTAAATCAGAGAAGAAACCTTCTGTCCCTGCGTCGACCCAAAGTCCGATGGCTCCCGAAGGATCTGCTCCATGTTTCAAATCATTTACAATCAGTGATGGCTGTTTATTGTCGTTTATGAAAAGTTTTGCCTGGGTATCTTTCACTATAATTTTCAGTTTTATCCATTCGTTCAATCCCATATCTGCATATGATTCATATTCCCCCGGAGCTTCTTTTCTAAGACGTTCAAACTTGTAGTCGGGATAAGAAAAATACTGAATCGAGCGGTTTCTTCTTAATTGGCTGTTAGCTCTCCCATTAGCCGGACGAATATAGATGCATTCAAATTTTGAGTTACTATCGTTTATTCTAAAAGCAATTCCAATAAAACCTCTTGCCAACTCAGGCGCATTTGGCAGAAGTCTGCTCAAAACGCTTACTTCTATAGTGCCGTTATTAAATTCAATTCCATTTGCTATAGCGAAAGTAGGTTCATCAAATTCCTTTATAGTAGAATCTTTTATGACCTTCACAACTTCTTTGTTCATTAGCTTAGTCATAGATACAGATACGTTAACTGCCTCGAGTTTATTTTTGTCAAATTTGAGATTTTGTGCATACATACTAAGTGATGCGACAAGACAGCAGCTGATTATTGTAAATATTACGCTTTTCATTTGTCCTTTTTTTTTATTATTCTTTAACCAAAAGGAATTGATGAGTTCATTTATTTTATTTGACTTTATCGTCCGCCAATTGATTTTAGGATTTTGTGCTCTGATCAGTTAAAGCTTTTCTTTCGCTTCAGCTAACGTAACCGTTTTACCAAGTGCGCCAAATTCATGCAAGTCACCAAAAACTTCAATGCGAATGGATTGGTCGATACCCACGATACGGACAGGCTCAAAACCATTATCACGGATCAGGTCTTCAATTGCTGCATTAATACCAGTATCATCTGTTGCATAAAACAGAACGGCAGGTTCAGGTTTTTGGAAGGCGGTATTTGTGAGTGATGCAACTCCTAATGTTCCCAATGCTTTGGCAAGTTTTGCGCCTTCGGGAAGGAGTGTAGAAAGTATTTCGCCAGCTGATTCTTTTTCATCAATTATTTTTTTGAAACCTCCTTTGTCATCCGGTGCAATAGGATTGGAAGGGTCAACGATGATTTTTCCACGGAGTTCTGCGGCATATTTGCCTAGCAATTCTTTGATGGCATCGAACCAAACGGCAAATACAATAATATCAGCTTCTTTGATAGCAGCGGGAATTTCCATCGGTTGAGCTAAGCTCCCTAACTTCCCGGAAAGTTCTTTTGCTTTATCCAGTTTACGATCAGCGATTACTACAGAACGATTACCTTTTACAAGATTGGCAGCAACAGCTTAACCAATATTACCAAGTCCGATAACAGCGATTGTTGATTTGTTTGATACTTGTGACATGACTATTTCTTTTTTATTGTGATGATTGAATTGTGAATACAAATCTCCAACAATAGGCAGGGGGCATCCAATGACCTGGTTTAAGAAATAGTCTTGAACTGGGTTAAGATTTTGATTTAGGGGCCTTGCTCCGCCGGTTTCGCAAACGGCTCAAAAATTCCGGGGTTATGCCTAAAAAAGAAGCTATTTGCACTTGTGAAAGACGGTTGACTAAATGAGGATAGATGTCGACAAACGATTGATAACGTTCTTCTGCAGTTGAGCTGATGTTTTGTAGTAATCGTTCCTGCAGCCGAACAAAACTGTTTTCTATGAGCACCCGAAAAATACGGTCAAATTTTGGTGCCTGGATGTAGAGCGATATAAGATCAGCACGGCTGATTTGTAAGACAACTGTATCTTCCAAGGCATCAATATTTAATCCGGATGGACTTATGCTGTGAAAGCTACCAAGATCATTGATCCACCAGTTTTCGGTGGCAAATTGAAGGATATGAGTAAAGCCCTTTTCGTCTATTTTATACATCCTTAAACAGCCTCGTACAACAAAATAGAAATGTGTACATAGGTTTCCTTCCTGTAATACATATTGTCTCTTGCGAAAGAGGCGATGGTGAAATTTCGCCACAACCAATTCTTTCTCATCCTTGTTTAGTGGTATAAGGCCATCGAAGTAGCTAAGCAATGGTTCAATCGATGCTTGAGTGTCTGCAGGTTTCATTTTATAAGTAAAACATCAGGTATAAAAACGCTTAAAGTTATCCCATAAAAAGCTATAAATGCATCAGCAGGTATATTTAGTAAAGCAAATTGATTATTCATTCTGGCATGTTCACCTAATCAGAGTAAGGTTCCCGTAATGTTTTTTCCCGGATATTAAATTCTTCAAGATCGATCAGCGAAAGATATTTTCTGATCAATTCTTCATCAAACTCCTCGGAACGGTTCATTTTATTGAGTAAGTTTCGCTGTTGTTCCAACAAGTCAATATAAATGGTTTGATAGCTTTTTAAAGAATTATCCCCTGCATGATTTAATTTGTCAGCTACCTGCTCAAAAAAATTAAGTTTCAGCCTTGCATGCAAATTATTTACATGCATATTTAAACGGCAATCTTCACTATATTTCTTTTCGAGTGTTTGCAGGGAAGTCTGTACTAATTGCTTTTGAATAATTAATTCCTGTTTATCTCCGGATATTGGAGTGTGTTTATCTTCGGGCTTTACTTTCCTGATCAGCCACGGCAGTGTCAATCCCTGCAAAACAAGAGTGACGATAATAACAATAAAAGTAATAAACAAGATCAGGTTGCGATAGGGGAAAGGCTTGCCCTCTATTAGCAATGGTATCGAAAGCGCTGCCGCCAAAGAAACCACACCACGCATACCGGCCCAGCCAAAGATCAGCGGCCCTTTCCATCCCGGATCGGCATCTGCCACTGTAATAAAACGACTCGCTGCTTTTGTAAAAAGGGAAGTGCCAAATGTGCAAAGCAATCGTGTAAGAATGAGCACGGCAGAAATTGCCAATCCATACCAGATGGCCGTGGCCAAGCTGATATCACCGAGTTGTTGTGTAATGAAAGGCAATTGAAGCCCGATTAATAAAAAGATCAAACCATTCAGTACAAAGACAATATTGGTCCACACATTTACTCCTTGTAGCCGGCTTTCGTAGCTTAACATGTTATTGCGCTGGCTTGATAAAAAAAGGCCGCCACTTACTACCGCAAGCACACCTGAAAAATGAAAATGCTCTGCGAAATAATACATACAGTAAGGAGTGACGAAGGTTAAAACAATATCAATGCTTGGTGTAGTAGGCAGCCAGCGATGAATGGCATAAAAAATAACTCCCACCAAAAGACCAATAAGTATTCCCATTGTGATAACGACAAAAAAGCTGGTAGCCGCCTCCTGAAAATGAAATTGCCCGGTAATCACCGCTGCTAATGCAAAACGAAATACAATCAGAGATGAAGCATCGTTAAGCAAACTTTCACCTTCAACAAGACTCCCCAGTGATTTTGGAACATCTATACGACGCATAATAGTAGTTGCTGAAATTGCATCGGGCGGCGATATGATTCCACCCAACAAAAACCCCAATGCTAAAGTAAATCCTGGAATGAGTGCATTGGATACGAATGCAATTACACAGGATGTAAGGATCACAATTGGGAAAGCAAAACCGATAGTTTATCAAATTGTATTTAGACTAAAAGGAAGTTTTCTGATTCGCTTGCCTGTTAGATCATAGATCGCATTAGTAAGGGCAGGGGTGAAGGCAGGCAGACCTGGTTCACCAACGCCACCCGCATCCGCATCGTTTTCCATGATGTGCACTTCTATAGGAGGAATATCGTTTATGCGCGGCATGTTATAGGCATAAAAATTCCGTTGTTGTGTCATTCCGTCTTTAAAGATTATCTCATGCATAGTGGCTGCACCTAACGCCATTACAATACTTCCTTCCGCCTGGGCTTTGATGGTATCAGGATTTACATACCAGCCACAATCTATCACCGCCCAGACATGGTCAATTTTTATTTTTCCATCAGTTTGTTTTGATACTTTCACTACCTGTCCAACCGTACTGGCAAAGCACTCCGTGATAGCCACTCCGTAGCCTTCATTTTTCTTCCTTTTTTTCCAGCCAGATACTTCTTCTATTTTGTCTATTTGACGATGTAAACGTTCGTCTTTCAGATATTGTCTTCTGAAATCAAGCGGATCTTTACCTGCTGCAATGGCTAATTCATCCATGAAGCTTTCATAGGCAAACCCGTTGGTGGAAGCATATACGGAACGCCACCACATCGTGGGTATAGGCGTTTCAAACAGAACTTCTGCAAAACTTATATTCTTAATCGTATCAAAATATGGTTTTAAAAAACCTTCCGATGTGCTGCGATTAGCTTTAGTCTTATCACCACCTCTCCAGTGATCATTATTTTGTCCGGCCATTCTTACTTTAAATGCATTGATCTCACCATTGGTGACAACTCCTTCACAGCGGTAAGATATCCCCGGACGATAAGGTCCCTGCGTCATATCATCTTCACGGGTCCAAACAACTTGCACGGGTGCACCAATCTCTTTAGAAATAACAGATGCTTCATGCGGATAATCCATAAACGCTTTTCTTCCAAAACCTCCACCCAAAAATGTCAGATTTACGATCACACTTTCTCTCGGTAACCCCATCTCTTTGCTGATATAATCCTGAACCCACTCGGGTGCTTGTATCGGTCCCCATATTTCCAGTTTATCTCCCTGCCAATGAGCAACGCAATTCAAAGGTTCCATGCAACTGTGCGATTGATAGGGAGTTTGATAAACTACATCAATTTTCTTTTGAGCTTGTTGTAAGATGTTGTCGGGATCTCCCGCTTTACGAAAAGAAAGACCTTCTTTTGTTTTCAGCTCTTCTTCCTGCCGTTTGAAAATCTCTGCTGTACTCAAATGTTCAAAGCCGCTATCGTCCCATTCTACTTTCAATGCCTTCTTTCCCTGTATAGCGGCCCAGGTTGAATCAGCTACAACAGCCACACCCTCACGATAAGTACTGAATACTCCCATTCTTACTTTGAAAACATTTTTTACACCGGGTATTTTTCGTGCGGCACTATCATCAAAGCTTTTTACTTTTCCACGCAATCGTGGATTTCGCTCTACTGCCGCATAAAGCATTCCGGGTATTTTTTTATCCAAACCAAATATGGCTGTGCCGCTTGTTTTCAAAGCTGTGTCTTGCCGGTTAAGCGGCTTACCGATGAGTTTATATTCCGAGCGGGCTTTGAGCTTAACAGTCTTTGGTGCTTCCAGTTTGGATGCATCCACAACAAGCTCACCGTAATGAAACTTTTTTCCTGATGGCCGGTGTATAACATGTCCCGCTTCTGCATAACATTCGGTTTTGGATACGTTCCATTTGTTACTTGCTGCTTCTATCAGCATTTCTCTTGCTGTTGCTCCGAGGTTCAGTAAATTTTTATAGGAACCGCGAACACTCGAACTGCCTCCTGTTATTTGATTGCCATATTTTTTATTGTCCCCCTGAGCAAAAACAATATTTATCTCGTTTAAATTCACTTCCAGTTCTTCGGCAATGATCTGTGGCAGGGACTGGTAAACGCCTTGTCCCATTTCGGCACGATGACTGAAAAGGGTGACCTTTCCCGAGGTATCAATATGTATCCACGCATTCAATTCAACACTTGTGGCTTCGTCGGTACCGCTTAAAATTTTTGCCTCCCTGCTGTTTGCAGGAAAGTGAAAACCTAAACAAAGAGCCGTTCCGGTCAAGCCAGAAATCTTGATAAAATTTCTCCTGGATAACGTCTTTGGGTTTATATTGTGTGACATAGCTGAATATTGTTTTTGTTAGTGCAGGATTAATGTGGTAAAATGTTTTCAAAGATTTTCTTCATCTGTCAAAAAGTTATCTCGCTTTGGGAGCATAAGCACCTTTTTCGATCCAGGTGATCCATGCCTTTTTAAATTCCGCGTGACTCATCGGCGGAAGTGTACGGCCTTCACCGGGATTCCACGCAGCTAAAACCAAACCATCGTCTGCATGTTCAATTAGCTGTTCCTTTGTTTTGTGACCATTTTGTTTTGGATCCATTAATTGTTTGGCCAACTGGTGAGCTGTTCTGCCCTGGAAAACCATTTTCATATCAGCCGGTGGTAAATGCCAGTTTGGGTTACCGGGAGGTGTGTTTAATCCTGCTGTATTCGTTGGTTGATGACAGTTCGAACATTTCATTGCATAGACACCTTTGCCGTCTTTGCCTCTTTTTGGAAACATTGTATGCAAATGATTATCGTCTCCCTGTAGTGGTACATCTCCCGAAGGGTGACAGTTCATACAACGCGGACTCATCAATACTTTATACACCTGCATAAAGGCCTTTACTGATTCAACACTGTCCTTGTTGATGTAGTGATATTTTCCATCATTGCCTGTAAAATCATTCTTGTTCTTAAATGCCGAAGTCATTACTGCAACAACTGAAAGAATTATCGCCATGACAGTAATTGTTTTCACAGGAAAAAAATGCCCTGCCTTAAATGCCGAATGCTGTTTCATAAAATGAAATGAGTTTAACAGTATCAAATTTTGTATTCAAAAAACCGCTGCTTGTTACTGCACAAGATTGAAAAAACTGGTACCTGCATCCCGGTTACACTATTTAAAAACCTTTTCGCTGCTTCTCCGCTGCTAAATGAATGGCCTTACGAATGCGTGGGTAAGTGCCGCAGCGGCAAATATTACCTGCCATGGCATCATCAATATCCTGGTCGGTAGGATTCGGATTCTCCCTGAGAAGAACGGCTGCTGACATCAATTGTCCTGAGTGACAATAGCCGCATTGCGGTACATCAATTTCCTGCCACGCTTTTTGTAACGGATGGTCATTCTTTTCCGATAAGCCTTCAATCGTCGTCACTTTTTTCCCTTCGGCACGGCTGACTTTAGTAATGCAGGAACGAACAGCTTCTCCATCCAGGTGCACGACACAGGCGCCACATTGTGCTACGCCGCAGCCATACTTCGTTCCGGTAAGGCCGATGAAATCTCTTAACGCCCATAGTAACGGCATGTCAGGACTTACATCCACCTGGTATGTTTTCTGATTTACATTTAGTGAGATCATACGTTAGTGACACATTAGAAGTGAGAAAATATTTTTGGCCTTCCTGGTCTGAATCAGGAGAACTTTTATGTTACAGCAAAAACAGTGCATCTTTCAAAGGTATTTTAGTTCTACCGCAGGTTTTTTATGAATTTCAAACCATTTATTACGTTTTTCAAACAATCGCCGATTCGTTAACTTAAAAAACCGGACTAGCATCGTTCAGCTATTGTTCAATTCGGTGGGTAACTTATGAATTCGTTTACCGGTTGCTGAGCCGGGATGATTCGGCTATTTCAACCTACCTGCGACACGAATTATAGAAATTTTATTTCTGCGCATTCCGTTGCTATTGATGCCGTGTTTATGCTATCCAATGGTCATGAAGTATTTTTCTAGAAACCCACTATTTGATTTTCTTAACTTTGCTTCATGCAAAACAAGAATGTGCGTTCTATTTCGGAGTTCAATAATGAACTAAAGCTAAAGGGATTTAAAGTGTTCCAAATTGAAAGCGATGGTAGCGCAACCCGCATTTACAGCAGGAAGGATTTTTATAAGATTTGCCTCACTACGGGCAAAAGCATCATTCACTATGCCGACAGAAGTTTTGAGGCGGAGGGCACTGTTTTATTTTTTGGTAATCCCCATATCCCTTATTCCTGGGAGACCATTTCGAGAAGCTATGTAGGCTACACCGTTCTTTTTTCTGAAGACTTTTTAAAATTATCTGACCGCTCCGAAAGCCTGCAACAGTCACCTTTTTTTAAGATTGGCGGCACGCCCATTTTAAATATATCGGAAAAGCAACGGGAGTTTTTAAATAGCATTTTCCAAAAAATGATTGATGAACAACAAACCGAATATACTTATAAAGACGACCTCATACGCAACTACATTAATTTGATTATTCACGAAGCCCTGAAACTGCAGCCTTCTGAAAACTATGACACACATAAAAAAGCCTCTTCAAGAATCACTTCTGTTTTCCTCGAACTATTAGAAAGGCAATTTCCGATTGAAAGCACAGACCGTCCGCTTCAATTAAAGACTGCGCAGGATTATGCAAAGTCATTATCTATACATGTTAATCATTTAAATCGTTCAGTTAAGGAAATCACCGGCAAATCAACTACTACGCATATTGCTGAAAGAATCATAGCCGAAGCAAAGGCATTATTGCTTCATACTGACCTGGCTATTGCTGAAATTGCTTACGCACTTGGTTTTGAATATCCTACTTACTTTAATAACTATTTCAAGCGAATGACCGGAGCAGCCCCTTCATCCCTGCGGGCTGAAATTGTTTGAAATTCTTAAGCATTGGTTTGATAGTCTTTACCATACAGGGTAGGGGCTAAAATACCTTTGTGGTATGTTATCAAATTCAACGACAGTGGACAGGTGGGAAAGCAAAAATGTCTTCAACCAGAACGATCGGGACATTTTTGACAGAATGAAGGCCGGAGAGTTATTCCGGTTAGATGATCCGGAATATCCCAAGGTGCTTGAAATAGTTAACCGTACAATAAAATTATCTGCTGAACTCAATACTTCTACCGATGTTAATCAAATAAGGGAACGGTTGAGTGAAATAACAGGTACTCAGATTGATGAGAGTACAACTGTGTTTGCTCCGTTCTACACTAATTTTGGCCGCTTTATTCAAATAGGCAAAAACGTTTTTATTAACCATGCCTGCACCTGTCTTGATATGGGTGGAATAACCATCGAGGATGATGTACATATTGGACCCAAGGTTAATCTCATCACCGAAAATCATCCATTAGATCCTGCCAATCGAAAAGCACTTATTTGTAAGTCAATAGTTATTAAACGAAATGCATGGATTGGTGCAGGAGCTACTATACTGGCTGGAGTAACTATTGGTGAAAATGCTGTTGTAGCTGCCGGTGCAGTTGTTGCAAATGATGTTCCGGCAAATACGGTTGTGGTTGGTATTCCTGCTAAAGTTATTAAGCAAATTGATTAATCATAAATTTTGAAAACATGAAATGAGCCATAAAATTTTCGAGGTATTATACCAATCACCGATGAAAATTTTATGGTGAACCTGTCTGCCGATAGGCAAGATTCCATGTGACCAAAAAACAAAAAATATACACATGAAAAGAATAGCAGTTTTTACGATGTTGTGTCTAATGATGATGGGACAGGCAAATTCACAAACAATGCAAAAAGAAAAAAGCAAAACGATGAAACAAACAGAACAAACAGATTACTATACATTTCAATTAAGTGATAAAGTAAGCCGACAAAAAGTAAGTTTTAAAAACCGGTATGGAATAACTCTTACAGGCGATTTATATCTACCTAAAAATCGTAGCAGCGAACCTTTGGCCGCAATTGCCATTAGCGGCCCGTTTGGTGCAGTAAAAGAACAATCTTCGGGGCTATATGCTAACACAATGGCAGAACGTGGCTTTGTTACACTTGCATTCGACCCATCTTATACAGGTGAAAGTGGAGGCGAACCACGTAATGTAGCATCGCCCGACATTAATACGGAAGATTTTAGTGCAGCAGTTGACTATCTCGGATTACAACCATCTGTAAACAGGAACCGGATTGGCATCATTGGTATTTGTGGTTTTGGTGGCATGGCGTTGAATGCCACAGCAATTGACAAACGTGTGAAGGCCGTTGCAACCACCAGCATGTATGACATGTCACGGGTTATGGCGAAAGGTTATTATGATAGACTCACTATTGAACAACGCACTCAGATGCTGGAGCAGATGAGCCAGCAACGTTGGAAAGATGCAGAGAAGGAAACACCAACAGCTGGCCTACGTATTTTACCTGAAAAGTTGGAAGGCAACGAACCTCAATTTGTAAAAGATTATTTCGACTATTATAGAACCCCGCGTGGCTTTCATAAAAATTCACCAAACTCAAACGGTGCATGGACTGCAACCAATGCTTTGTCGTTTATGAATATGCCGCTCTTAACATACATCAAAGAAATCTCACCCCGGCCCATGCTTTTAATAGCAGGTGAAAATGCCCATTCACGTTATTTCACCGAGGATGCTTACAAAGCCGCAGCCGAGCCAAAAGAGTCAATGATTATTCCGAATGCCGTTCATGTTGATTTGTATGACAAAACAGAATTAATTCCCTTTGATAAATTAACTTCCTTTTTCACTCAAAACTTGAAATAAGTTAGTATCAATGTTGTTGTCTGTTGGATTGGTTAGAACTGTTGTAAACTGTTAACTAAATATTTTTATGAAACAATTACTCTGGCTTGTTTTCTGTGCATTCTCTCTTTTTACCATTTGTGCTTCTTGTGATAAAGATAGTACAGTACCCGGCGTCGAAAACAACAGTAGCAACAACTCAAATCCAACCGGAAGCAAAATGAAAATAAAAATTGGAAACAAGACGTTCACGGCAACGCTGTATGACAATGCCACAACAAACGTATTCAAATCAATGCTGCCGATGACTGTCAATATGGTGGAGCTAAATGGAAACGAGAAGTATGTTGATTTATCCAGGGATATCCCGACAAACGCTTCTAATCCGGGAACTATACAAGCTGGCGATTTGATGTTGTACGGCTCTAACACTTTAGTGCTTTTCTATAAAGCATTTTCCACATCGTATAGTTATACAAGGCTGGGACGTATTGCTGATGTTACAGGGCTTGCCGATGCTGTCGGGTCGGGAAATGTTACTGTTACTTTCGTATTGGAAAATAAATAATGGCAGCTAGAAAAATTGTTCTTTAATAAAGTGTATAAGCTCAAACAAGTGCAATGGCGAGAATATTTATCACCGGCTCGGCAGATGGACTGGGGCACCTGGCAGCAAAGGCAATGATTAACCTTGACCACCAGGTTGTTCTTCATGCACGCAATGAAGAGAGGGGGAAACAAGCATTAGATAAAGCGCCGGGTGCAGCCGGTGTACTGACAGCTGACCTTTCCAGTATTGAGGAAACAAAAGCATTGGCGTCAAAAGCCAATGCTTTAGGGAAGTTCGATGCGGTGATTCACAATGCCGGAGTTTACCAGGTTTCAAAGAATAGCATAGGTGCAGAAGGTTTGCCGGTATTATTTGCGGTAAACAGTCTTGCGCCTTATATCCTCACCTGTTTAATGCAAAAACCTAAACGGCTTATTTATCTAAGTTCAGATATGCATCTTCAGGGCAACCCTAACCTTGATAGTTTATCTGCGGGTAAATACAATCGTGTAACCTACTCCGACACGAAGCTTCACGATGTGATCCTTACTATGGCCGTAGCACGTAAATGGGCAGATGTATATGCCAATGCAGTTGACCCCGGTTGGGTACCTACAAAAATGGGCGGTGCAAGTGCACCTGACAATCTTGAAGGAGGATTTCAAACGCAGGTATGGCTTGCTGTGAGCAACCACCCTGAAGCCAAAGTAAGCGGGTGCTATTTCCACCATAAAAGGCAGGCTCATTATCTGCCGGCGGCTAATGATGCAGCTGTACAGGAGAAATTCCTTGCCTTGTGTGAAAAGATTACACGAGTAGGTTTCGTCTGAAGTCAGGTAGTTGATAAACAAAGAAGCTCGTTAACGGTATGTCATTGATGCAGCACCGATTTAATAACAAGTACATCTTATGCCTTCTTTGCAGGCAGATATCCACAACAGTCAGGACGCCATTTTATCCAGCTTCTTTAATGCCTAACTTCGCAATCTGGCAATTGAAAAATTACATATCGACCATTTCCTGGAGTTGGGAAAAAAGTTTCCTGTCCTCGATGTTCGTTCGCCGGGAGAATATAATCATGCACATATACCCGGTGCTTATAATCTCCCCCTGTTTAGTGATGAGGAAAGAAAAATAGTAGGTACTGCCTACAAGCAACAAAGCAGGGAAGCAGCTATCAAATTGGGTCTCGATTTCTTCGGCTCTAAAATGCGGCCCATGGTTGAGTATGTTGAATCATTGACTGCTTCGCTGTCAGCGGCTCCCGGGCCAAAACCCGTATTGGTGCATTGCTGGCGGGGTGGTATGCGCAGCGCTGGTGTTGCCTGGTTATTGGATTTGTACGGATTCAAAGTGTATACACTCACGGGTGGTTATAAAGCTTATCGCCACTGGATAATCGAAACATTTTCTTTTCCTTTTTCTTTCCATATACTCGGTGGTTATACCGGCTCGGGTAAAACCTATGTGCTGGATGAACTGAAGAAGAAAGGAACCAGCATTATCAATTTGGAGAAACTGGCTTGTCATAAAGGTTCGGCCTTTGGTAATATCGGGATGCCTAAACAGCCCACACAGGAAATGTTTGAAAACCTGTTGGGCCATGAATTAAGAGCTTGTATAGAAAGCGATGTGGCATCGAATGGTAACGGCCAATTTCATACTGCGTCGTTATCGATGGACCAGCAGGATCATATTTGGCTGGAAGATGAAAGTCAGCGGATCGGCGACCTTAATATTCCGCATACATTATGGAACAGCATGTCGCAATCACCGCTTCTTTTTATTACCATTCCTTTTGAAGAGCGGCTGAAGCATATAGTAGAGGAATACGGACAACTGGACCTGGAGAAAATGAACAATGCTATAACGCGGATCAAAAAAAGGCTGGGCGGGCTGGAAACGAAAACCGCCCTGCAAAGCCTGGCCGCAGGGGACATTGAATCCTGCTTCCGCATTTTGCTGAAGTACTACGATAAATTATATAACAAAGCGTTGGACAAACGCAATCAATCGAAGGCGCCGCTGACCAACCTGGATTGCCGCACTGTCAATGCTCCGTTGATTGCGGATAAGATAACAACGCATGAATTGCTGGTAAAATGATGACAACAGAAGAAATAGTGAAGCTTACCCAATACTCACATGGAGCAGGCTGTGGATGCAAACTCTCACCAAAAGTGCTGGAAGAAATATTATCCGGCAGCATGGCTTTACCCGATAATAAAAATTTATTGGTCGGCAATCATAGTAAAGATGATGCCGCGGTGTATGATATGGGTAATGGAACAGCGTTAATATCCACTACTGATTTTTTTATGCCGGTGGTGGATGACCCGTTTGAATTCGGACGGATAGCGGCCGCGAATGCCATTAGCGATGTATATGCCATGGGTGGCACGCCACTGCTGGCGATAGCTATCCTGGGCTGGCCCGTCAATAAGCTGTCGCCGCATATTGCCAAACAAGTGATTGAAGGTGGAAAAAGTATTTGCGCCGAAGCGGGTATTCCCCTTGCCGGCGGGCATAGTATTGATTCGCCGGAACCGATTTTCGGCCTGGCAGTAAACGGAATCGTTGCTACCAGCCACATCAAACAAAACAATACCGCAAAAGCAGGTGATTCATTTTATCTCACCAAACCATTGGGCGTTGGCATTTTAACTACGGCTGAAAAAAAGGGATTACTAAAACAAGAACATCTCGGCGTTGCCGCCAAACAAATGATGCAATTAAATAAACCAGGAGAGGCGCTGGGAAAGATAAAAGGCGTAACGGCTATGACCGATGTAACGGGTTTTGGCTTGTTGGGCCACTTGACCGAAATGGCCGAGGGAAGTAACTTAACGGCCGTCATTCCTGATGCCAGCATGGTTCCGCTTATCAATAGCGATCTTGAGTATTATATAGGTCATCAATGTGTGCCCGGTGGCACCAAACGCAATTGGGATAGTTATGGGCATAAGATTGCCATCAATGCCAATGCGGCAAAAAGCGAAATCATAAAAAGTATTTTGGCCGATCCGCAAACTAGTGGCGGGTTGTTGATTGCCGCTGATCCAAAAGCTGCCAATGAAGTGGAATCATTGCTGAAAGAATATGACCTGGCAAAACATCTTGTCCCGATTGGATATTTTAAGGAGAGGGAAGCGGTGTGTGTTTTGGTGGGTGATGTTGAATGCTGAGGGATTCCGAAAAAAATGAAATATTTTGTGTACTTCAATTAACAAGAGTGATAAAAAAAGTGATAGCGAAAAGACTTGGTATAAACTTGCTACTGACATTTGTGTTAAGTAGTTTTTTGACATTTCTGTCTATTCAAATTTATTATTCAAAAGAAGCAGGTAGTTTAGAAGGTAATCAAGGAATTGCTATAATGACACTTGCTGGTATTTTTTGGACTTTTGTTTTGACACTTTGTTCTTTGACCGTATTTTTTAATCTTAACGACAAAGTAAGACAGAACAAATTTATTAGTTCCCTGACTTTTTTTCTTGTTCCTATCTTAATTGCGACAATTGTCTTTATCACAAGTGATTTCCAAGATATGTGGCAATCATTTTTTCTAATGACACTTTCATTCATAGTGACACAAGTTTATTTTTTTATAAAATTTAGCAAGACCAACTTCGACGACAGCTAGGATGCCTGATGATAGGACGTTTTTCCTATTTCATTCTGTATCTTCTCAATAACCCATAAACAGGTTCAACAAGCAAAAGAGGATTGGCCTCAGGCTCTATCCCAAAATTTACATGTCCCTTTTTACAAGGAATCAGTAAAACAAAAAAATTACCATAACGGATAATAAAATATTCAAGACCGCCACAGTCTATATTACCCCGCTGCGAAGCAAGTTTGAGTAATGTCGGGTTGACCAGGATCTCTTCATATTTATCTGACTCATTGGAGCTGACATGCGTGATATCGCTACGCTGTTTCATGACAAGGCCGTCATCGTCGTATACAGCTATGTACCGGATGTGTTCGGATATTTCGAACGATTCGTTGATCAATTGGTCCTTATCGTTCATGTTTTTTTGTAAAGTTGGCATGTTTCTATTTGGTGAACAAAAACATGACCGGCTGTTATCCAACATAAGTCATTACTGGTACATCTCCAGCTTCAACCTTGTTTCTTCCAGGTCCAGTTCCTTTTCGATCTTTCGCAGTATTTCATCACTTGATTTGCCTTCCCGGTGCAATCGCTCTACCGTTTTTCTTTCCACGGCTATCATATCAATCTGTAGTTGCGTGTACTCATTAAAAACATTTGCGCCTAATGTTTTTCCATCGCCAAAATAATTGGCGGGAAGATCGGTGCGTTGCAGCCGGTTGTATTTTACTTCGTATTTGCTTTTGATATTGTTAAGTAAAGTGTCCTGTACCCGGGAAAGATTTTCTTCGATATGCGTGATGGTCTCCGTGACTACGTGATTGCGAACCTCGTATTCCTCTGCCTCCATGGAATGTTTTGGCAACTTTAGTTTTTTAATGATCCAGGGCAATGTAAAACCCAATAGTACCAGGGTGGATACGATCACACAAAAGGTAAGGTAAATGATAAGGTTACGGTAGGGAAAAGGAGAGTTGTTGGATAGCGTTAATGGCAGCGCCAATGCAGCCGCCATGGATACCACGCCACGCATGCCCGCCCAGCTAAATACTACAATATTGCGTGGGTCAATCTTATCCCTTATCATTCTGCGCCGCAAAGCCGGCACGGCAACGCGGGGCAGTATCCATACAAACCTGACAAGTATGACAACGAGGCTAATAACCACGCCATATAACGCCAATGTACCGGCGGGATAATCGTCAATGCCCTGGATAACGCTGCGCAACTGGAGGCCAAGCAAAATAAAGATGAGACTATTTAAAATAAAGATAACAACCTCCCAAACAGAATAGGCCATGATCCGGCTTTCGTGGCTGAATATGTGGCCGGAATGATAGGAGAGATACAGTCCTGTAGTGACTACAGCGATGACACCGGAAAAATGAAAGTGCTCCGCCAGCAGGTAAGAAGCGAATGGTGTAAGAAAAGTAAGGGTGACTTCAATAACCGCATTGCAAACAAATTTCTTGTGAATAAAATAAAGCAGGTAACCGATGGCAAGACCAATGGCAACACCGGCTGCTACGACTAAAAGAAAATTGAGCCCTGCCTGCCACAACACAAAGTTGCCCGCCATAACAGCCGCCAGCGCATATTTGTAAGCGATCAGCCCACTGGCATCGTTTACCAGGCTTTCGCCTTCCAATACGGTAATCAGCCTGGGATGAAGTCCCAATCCTTTCGTAACAGAAGTGGCGGCTACCGCGTCGGGCGGCGATACAATGGCGCCGATCAAAAAAGCCAGCGGCCAGCTCAACCCGGGAATGAGCAGGTGTGCGGCCACAGCCACCAGCAACGTAGTTAACAGTACAAGCCCAACTGCAGCCCTTGCAATCGGGCTTATTGCAGCTTTAAAATTGTGCCAGCTCGTATTCCAGGCGGCGGCATATAAAATGGGAGGCAAGAAAATGACAAAGACAATTTCAGGATTAAGAGAAATAACCGGCAAACCCGGTATAAGACTAATGGCGATGCCGGATAATACCAATACAATGGGGAAAGGGAAATTGTACCGGAAGCTTAAAAGACCCAGAAAAGTGATACCAAATAAAAGCAATATAATAAGGCTGACATTTTCCATAGCATAAAAATAAGTGTTTGAAAGCTATGTCTGCCGGGAGGGGTGCATTCTAAATTGTCGCCATGCAAACAGGGAAAATATAGCTACAGGGATTACACAAAGAAGGCACTGGGCACACAGAGAAACACTTCGTGGCCCCTGTGTAAATCTCAGTGAGCTTCATGGTTAATAAAATAAGTGCGACTATTTCGGTAGGTTAAATTTTCGGAACACTATATCCTTTACCATTGGCTCAAAAGGAATTTGAAATGATTGGAGCGTACCTTTCTTATCAAATTTGAATACGACATCTCCAACGCCATTCGGAAAAATTCCTTCTTCCCACCAGTAGTGACTGGAAAAGCGATGTCCGCCTTTCGGGATCAATAAAAGTTTCAGGCTATAATAAGTTAACAAAAGCGCTTTTTTATAGTGTTCGATCTTTATTTCTCCATAGCCGGCGTTACCAAATAGCCCGGTATATTTTTCAATTGAAAAGAGCGGCCTGGTGCTGATTGTATCAACATTTACCAATACAGGTTTTGCTGTGTTGCCTTCATACTTTTTTCGGGCTGCGATAAAAGCGGAATTTTTATCACGAACGGGAAGATTAAATACTAAATCCGCAACGAAACCCGGAACAAGACTTATCAGTGGGGAATTATTCTGGTTAGTAAGCACCACTATTCCCAGGCTATCGTAAGGGAAAAAACTGATACTGGAAGAAAAGCCGTCTATATTTCCGTTATGATGGGCCTTGTAATGCCCCCGGTAGGAAGACAAAAACCAGCACAAACCCATATTGGTAAAATGCTCATCAGGATATTGATCATTTATTCCGCTATGAACCACGAAATGCGATTCAATAGATTTTTTTACAAAATCCCGGCTGAGCACCTGTTTGTTTTTATACTTTCCCCCGTTGATCCACATTTGCAACCAATGCCCCAGGTCAGCGGCAGTTGAATTAACGGAGCCTGCTCCGAGCAGATCATCCATCTGGTTCGTGGTTTTTAACCGGAAGGAATCGTTGAATTCATAGGTGAGTGCTGCATTTGTATAATTATTATTTCGTGAGGCGTAGTTGCTATACGTATTATTCATTTCCAGCGGCTGAAATATTTTTTTACCGGCAAGATCATTCCACGTTGTGTTATATAATTTACCGCTTAACACACTTAATGCGAAGAACATAAAATTGCTGTACTGAAATTGCGTCCGCAAAGGAGCAAATGGCTCCTGGTGTTTTATTCTTTTTAAGTACACTTCTTTCGGGAAGTTGGTATTAAATGTCCATGCCCAATCGTGTCCTGCTGATCCTGTACTATGACTGAGCATATCTTCAGCTGTTACCTGCATGGTCAATTGGTCAGTGTAAAGTTGAAACTCCGGGAAATATTGATGCACCGGTTTATTCAATTGAATTTTGCCATCCTTTTCAGCAATTCCCATAAGAGCCGCCGTAAAAGTTTTGGAACAGGATGCTATCGGGAAAACCGTGTTTTCATTCACGGATAATTTATTCCTATAATCCCGGTAGCCATATCCTTTTGCCAACAGCACTGAATCTTTCTTTACAATGCCGATGGCGAGACCCATGAGATGCCAGTCGTTCATGGCTTTGGTGATAAAGCTATCCAGTTTTTCTGTTTGAGATGGTGTTAATTGACAAAACGGGTGAGTGGAAATGATGATCATTCCTGCCAGCGAAAGAAGAAACCGGTTCATTGTTTTGGTTTAAAGGCGGACAGAAGTTACAACAAATTCCCAGGAAGACGCCTGTTTGGGCTAATTCTTATTTTGAGGTGCCGGATAAAATTTTCGTAAGACCTAGCCAGTATCGAAACTTTGTTCTCTTTGCGTATTTTCCTGGCCTTGGTAAAAAGATTTAACCGCAAAGAACACAAAGGTTTTTCGCAAAGATCCGCTAAGCAACTATAGGCAGTTGACCACTCTTTTAATTCTTTGTTTCAGTTGCTTTAGATTTTTTCTTCTCTTTCCACAGCGATGGTGCATTCGCCAATTAAGGCAGCCAGTGCACCCACCGCAGCCAGCACCGGAGCTAATACCGCACCGACAACACCTACCGTAAGTGGAAAGGACATGATCTCTTTGTCGTTTTTATCGTGAATGGTGATTTTTCTCACATTGCCTTCCTCGATCAGTTCTTTTATTTTCTTCAGTAACTGTTCGCCCTTTAACGTAAAGGTTTCTTTAAATGTGGATGACATAGTTAGCCGATTTTTTTAGTTATTAAAGTTATGTTTTTACTATCGGTGAAGGCTGAGCCAAATCAGGAAGGCAGTAAAGTTTAATCAGCTTTTTATTACAATCGGTATGATAAACCTAAAGGACTATACATCTTCCTCTTTGAATGATAAAAGTAAATCCCGGATATTCGCCTTTACCTTCCTGTATTGGATGCCTGCTCGTTCCAGCATCAGCCTGGAAGCCCTTGCAGTGTCAGTGTCAGCATATTTATCGGAAAGATAGATCACTTCGATAATGCCTGATTGAATAATTGCCTTTGAACATTCATTGCAGGGAAAGAGAGCAGTATAAATCCGGCAGCCTTTTAAATCCATGCCGATATTATTCAGAATAGCATTTAGTTCTGCATGACAGACATACGGATATTTGGTGTCCAGAAAATCACCCCGTTTTTCCCAGGGAAATTCATCGTCATCACAGCCAATGGGCAGGCCGTTATAGCCTGCTCCTACAATTTTATTTTTATCATTGACAATGCAGGCGCCAACCTGGGTATTGGGATCTTTGCTTCGCTTGGCTGACAGAAGGGCCACACCCATAAAATACTCATCCCACGAAATATAATCTTGTCTTTTTTTCACAATGATAATAGAAGTTTTATTAAATATTGTTTTGCAGTAATCAAATAATCACGGCAGTCAAAAGTATAAAATGAAGTACATTTAACGACGCCATTTTTTTGCATCTTAAATTTTTGCCATGAAAAGTTTAATCCTGCTTTTTGCAATATTCTCCCTTGTTTCCTGCGTGGCTCAATCCCCGGTTGATAACAAGCAAAAAGAAGTTGTGTTTAAAGGGGTGAACATTATCCCGATGGATAAGAATGAAGTAGTGAAAAATCGTGATGTTGTTGTAAAGGATGGGGTGATAACTGCCATTAACCTGTCTGGCAAATCGGTCTACAGTAAGGATGCAGTAGTTGTGGATGCTAAAGGAAAATATTTACTACCCGGCCTCGCAGAAATGCACGCCCATGTACCACCGGTTGATGATTTGACGGCAATGAAAGACGTATTGATGCTGTTTGCATTGAAAGGAGTAACCACTATCAGGGGGATGCTGGGTCATCCGCGACACCTGGAATTAAGAGCCAAACTTCAGAGTGGCGAAATAATTGGGCCGCGATTTATTACGTCGGGCCCTTCTTTTAACGGCAACAGTGTGAAAACACCGGGAGCGGCATCAGCGATGGTAAGAGAGCAAAAGCAAGCGGGCTATGATTTTTTAAAATTGCATCCCGGTCTTACGAAAGAAAACTTTGCCGCCCTGGCAGCGACGGCCAAAGAAGTGAATATCCCTTTTGCAGGACATGTTTCATTTGACGTAGGCGTATGGCGTGCCATCGATGCGGGTTATGCTACCATCGACCATCTTGACGGATTCGTGGAGAGCCTTGTGCCGGGAATAGAAAACGTGAAAGCAGAGGAAACGGGTTTGTTTGGACTTTTTATTGCTGATAAAGTGGATGAAACGGGAATTCAAAAACTTACTGACTCCTTGCGCAATCATCATATTTGGGTAGTGCCGACACAGGCATTGGCAGAACGCTGGTTTCATCCAACCCGTGATGCCGATGCACTGGCTAAGGAAGAAGAAATGAAATACATGGATGCCGGCACTCTAAAAAACTGGGTTACGACAAAAAAGAATTTACTCAATAATCCCAATTACAATCCTGCAACTGCGAGCCGCCTGATCGACGTGAGAAGGAAACTGATAGCTGCCTGTAATAAAAGCGGTGTCGGCCTGTTGCTTGGCTCCGATGCACCACAGGTTTTTGATGTACCCGGATTTTCGGTCCATCATGAACTGAGATACCTGGTTGATGCAGGTCTTACACCTTATGAGGCGCTGAAAACAGGAACGGTAAACGTCGGTAAATTTTTAGGCCGTGATGATCTTGGCGTGATTAAAGCAGGAGCGGTGGCTGACCTGTTGTTGCTAAATGATAATCCACTGGAGAATATTGATCATTCAAAAAATATTGAAGGAGTGATGATGGGGACTCTTTGGATGAATAAAGAATATATCAAAGCAGAATTAAAAAAACTGGAGAAAAATAAATAATACCTCTATTCAATCAATTTTTATGAAATGAGCCATGATCCGCCGCGGCGGATCACCAACCGGGATGATTATTTGACGAACCTGTCTGCCGACAGGCAAGATTCCATATGGCCAAAAACCAATAACAAATAAACATATGAAAAAAATATCTCTTCTTTTTGCTGGCCTTTTTCTATTGCAACAATTGTGCTGGTCACAAACACGTAAGGATGGCCGTGAGTTTTACCAGCTTACTATTTATCACTATACAAAGGACGACCAGGAAAAGAAACTAGATGCCTATCTCGAAAATGCATTGTTGCCTGCCTTACACCGGATGAAGATTAAACAGGTCGGAGTCTTTAAAGCTATCAGCAATGATACATCAACCGCTAAGTCGTTGTATGTTTTGTTGCCATTGTCCTCGCTTGATATGATCGGTAAGATTGAAACCGGCTTACAAGCTGATAAAGACTACCAGGCAAAAGGCAGTGAGTACATCAATGCGGTATACACTGATCCTTTTTTTACAAGAATGGAAACAATTCTTGCCAAAGCATTCCCATGGGCGCCGCAACTGCAATTGCCCCAACTGAAAGCGGCTAAAAAAGACCGGGTTTATGAATTGAGAAGTTATGAGAGTGCATCGGAGAAAATATTTAAAAATAAAGTGCAGATGTTTAATGAAGGCGGGGAGATTGCTTTGTTCAAGAGACTAGGCTTTAACGCTATTTTTTACAGTGAAGTAATAGCCGGAAGTAAAATGCCAAATCTCATGTATATGACAAGCTTTGAAAATATGGCGGACAGGGATGCGCACTGGAAAAGCTTTTCAAATGATGCTGAATGGAAGAAAATTTCTTCGATGCCAGAGTATCAACATAATGTATCGCATATCGACATTATATTTTTGCGGCCCGCTGAATATTCTGATCTGTAACAAGGAATACAAAAAGTACGGACTGTTAATTATCAGCATCCCTGATCGCAGGCCGTCCGTCTTCTTTTCGTAAGCTGTATTTCATCTTAAATCTGGAAAGATCGGGTTTGTATGTTCTTGCTCGTTTCAGCTCATATTGATAAATAGCTTGTCCTACTTTGTACAAAAAGGGCCAGCCGATAGTTTCATAGTCATATTTGTCATCGTTCAAAATGCCATCGCTATTGACATAGATAGTGACAGCCAGCATAAATTCCACTTTGTTTTTAAAATCGGCTACATAGGATACATCCGTCAGGCAACCATAGGCCCATCCCACCTTGTTAAAAACCCGGACATGTGCCGGCATGCTATGCTGAGGTGAGCGAAAGAAAAATTTTACATAGCTGTCATAATATTGGCTGGTATCATACTTAGGGTAATTTGTTTCAGATGGATATTGCGAAAGATACCGGTAAAGAAAATTAAGATCATCCCTGGTTAAGCGGAACCGTCGGGTAGCTGGTACTGATTCAGGAAATAGTACTGACTGCAGTAGCTGTTGCATATCTTCCAACGGGAGGTTGTTAGCCGTTGTAAAATCGATAGGCTCATTGATTAAACTATCCTGCGAATTATAATGTGCTTTTCCCATTTTGTAAATGCGGCTAAAGTCAAATGAATCTTTGTTTACCTGCATTCCTTGCCGGTAAATCACTCCATTATCCTTGTTGATAAAACGAATAGGATTGGTATGCCTGTTTTCGTTCGCATTCATGCGCATAAAACGGCGGGTGATACGGATGCCAGGATAGCCCATGTCATGCAATCGCCTGTTGATGGTTTGCTGTCCCACAAATTCATATAGGCGGTTATAAGCATCATTGTCACTAATCAGGAAAGCTTTTTTAATATAGTGGGCTATTGAGGGTAAATTGTTTTCTGCAGTGCTATCAGTGTATGCTTTTGTTTGCCTCGACCAGCCGCTGTCAAATTGCATGGCCGTGAATTTGTTTACGCCGGGAATTTTGATATCATTCAGCTTTTCCAAAGAAAGAAAAGCTAATGGCATTTTCACAACGGATGCCGGGTTGAAATAGCGTTCGGCATTGACATTGTAATAATAGTTTTTAAACGAAGGAATATTGTTTTTGTCCCTGTCTATACGGGTGTAAATTATTTGGTAGCGATACATTTCAGGATGGTTTAACACGGCTTCCAATAAACTATCGGACTGTGTCGCTAAAATCTTTTTTAAAAGAGCATCACTTTTCACCTGGGCAGGGGCAGTATGATTAAAGAAAAGGAAAAGAAGAAATAAAAAAAGATATCGCATCATGAAAAGTATCCGGGATTAGAAAGAATAAATATAATTATTCTGGTGAAGATCCATTCCTGGCAGAACGATTTGCTTCGGTAACTTTATCATTTAGTTTAAAAATGAAGGGTGCAGAAAGCCGCACATCATATGTATTTTGTGGCGTTGATTTGTCCGCCACCGCTGAATGAAAAAATTCTCCGGTATAAGATCTGGATGAGAGACCAGTTTGGTTGCATAGTAGCAATGAAATCACCCGCCCACATTACGTTGATTCCGCCTTTTTGGGTACCAGATGCAGAAGAGGAAAAGTTGTTGGATACACTCCAATCTTTTGCCAGTACCATGGATGAACTAACTATCCGGCTAAACGGCTTCTCGCATTTTAAAAAAAGAGTTTTGTTTGTGGATGTAAAAACCTTTCCGGAACTGGAGCAATTAAAGAAACGGGCAGAAGATCATTTTGCAAATTTTTTTCCAGCCATTAAAAAAGATACAAGGCCATTTCATCCACACATTACAATTGCCAACAGGGATATGAAACCTTCGCATTTTGAAAAGGCGTGGGAGCATTTTTCGAAAAAAGTCCACGATGAATTTTTTGTGGTGAATGAGATCACTCTTTTAAAGTTAGGGCCAGGCAGATGGGATGTCATTAGCGGAAAGACTTTCTAAGTTGTATCCCTTGTTTTTTTAGTTGAGAGTTATAGACAATCCTCCTGCATTTTGAAAATATTAACATGGAATGTCTCTGTAGTTATATGGAAAAGTTTTGCGAACGATTCTTAGTGTTCCAAACCAGCTACCATGGGACAAGCCTTATTGTTCTTTTTTGCCTTTATTGTTACGGGATGTAAAGGCAATGTTTCTGTTTGGAATAATCAACAAAGTAATTTTATAGCAGCATCGCCGTTTCCGGCAACTATAAATGATATTTTGCCGCCCGAAAATTTTAAACGGGTAACAGCGCCACGGGATTCATTCGGTGCATGGTTGCGGGATATTGCACTGAAAAAAGACAGGCATGTTTATTTATACAATGGAGCGTTGAAAAGAAATCAGCAGGCCCAGTTTGCCGTGTTGGACAAGCCGGTCGGCAAAAAGGATCTGCAACAATGTGCGGATGCAGTGATGCGTCTCAGGGCTGAATATTTATTTTCTTGCAAGCGATATGAAGAGATCATCTTTCGTGATAATAACAACACGGCCTATAGATGGAAGGGAGACTCGGATGTAAATGGGTTTGAACGCTATCTGCAGACTGTTTTTGGTATGTGTGGCACGGCATCCTTACAAAAACAATTGAAGCCTGTATCGGACCCGCATGATATTTACCCTGGAGATGTATTTATTAAAGGGGGTTTTCCCGGGCATGCGATGATTGTGGTAGATGTAGCCGCGAATGGTGAGGGAGAAAAAATATTTATGTTAGCCCAAAGTTATATGCCCGCGCAAGATATTCATATTGTAAAAAATCCGTTGGACAGTAAGCTAAGTCCCTGGTATCGGATCAATGGCCAAACTAAAGTAGTTACGCCTGAATGGACATTTGATTTGAGCCAACTGTATAGGTTTTAAGATGGCCATAAAAAAACCCGGAAATTTTCCGGGTTTTTTATGTCAAAACATGATTAAAAAATATAACGCAAGCCCAGCTGTATTCCCCAGGTACTAAATGTAGAAAAATCAGTTCTGTATACACTACCCGGACCGCCAGGGTTAAAGGTATATTTTGGTGTTGCCCTGTTGAAAGATTCGTTTCCTGTATTGTTGCTTGAAGTTCCTGAGGTTGGAAGACCTAATAACCCTTGGTCGCTAAAGCCGCCAAAATTATAAGAATATCTTGTGCCCCAACTATTGTCTAACAGGTTCAGGAAGTTCACAACATCAACAGTAAACTGGAACGTATGTTTCCTGTCCAACGCGTTGAAGGAAAAATCTTGTAAAACACGCAGATTTAGATCGTGAGTCCATGGGAGAGTAGCTCCATTTCTTTCCATTACCTGTCCTTTGTGCTTTCTCAGGTAAGGATCATTCTCAATAAAAGCAAAGAATGCATCTTTTTGTTCCTGAGCAGTGTAAACTTTGCTGCCGACTTTAAAGCCTTCTACAAAAGTAATTTGAGACGGATCAGCAGGAATATACATCAGGTCATTGGTTTGGCCATCACCATTAACATCACCGGCATACCGGAAATGATATCTTTCCTGTGAAGAAGCACTATAATACAATCCAACTGTTGTTGCCAGTTTGTTCTTCAGGTAATTAAACTTGTATGAGAAATTAGCAACAATCCTGTGCGGAACTGAGAAGTTAGAAAAACTTAGCTCGGGTTTGTTGGAGTTTTCGGCGATATTATTGGTTGAGTAACTACTGGCTGCACGGTCGCTCGTTCCGATATTAAGGTCTTGTGCAAAAGTATAGGTGTAAGCAATAAACCCTTCCCAGTTTTTGGAAAAAGCTTTTTGAAGTTGAGCTGTCAATGATGCACTAAAACCTTTGCTGACATTATCCATTACGATCATGGTACTGATATCATTATTCAGCCTGGTGTTAAAGTAAGGTCTGTTGTTGCCAGCATTATTCAAGACACCATTCTCTGTGCCAAGATTTGCATTTCTAAAATATACATTGTTAATCGACTTCGTGAAAATACCCTCAAGAGTTGCAGTATAATCGTTCCCCATCTTTTTATCAAAAGCAATATTGGTTCTCCAAACCTGTGGCATTTTAAAATCAGAAGCCGCAGCGCTATAGCCCGGTCTTCCTGAAGGAATAGCGGTGCCGGGTTGTGGAATCGTTATTTTGTTGATGTAGGCCGTTCTGTCCGGGTTGAATTTATAATCGGCCAATGCAGCGGCATCAGAAACCTGGTAGATGGATCTCAGCACTCCATTGTCTGCTACCTGGTTAACAAGCCAGATAAAAGGTATACGGCCGGTGAAAATACCGGTACCACCTCTTACAATCAGGTTCCGGTTGCCCTCAATGTCATACGTAAATCCAACTCGTGGGGAGAATAATAATTTTGACTTAGGCCATTTGCTTACATCAAAACTTTCATCGGCCCCATTTTCGTCTTTGAAAATAATTTTCTCCAAAGCTGGATTCCGCGGGGCATCATAAGTGTATAAAGGTTTATCGACCCGTAATCCATAAGTTAATTTAAACTTGCTATTAGTAGCCCATGCGTCCTGGAGATAAAAACCCAATTGTGCAAAATTGGCAGCGGCAGGAGGAATATTACCAGGGTCTTTTGTATCATAACTATATGTCAGGGCAAAAAAGCTGGGAGCTTCATTGTTTAAAAAACTTTGTAGTGATGAAAAGCGATAATAGCTGGGTCCTCCAAAATCTGAAAAGTAATTTTCGAATTTCAAATAATCATAGCTGGCGCCGGCAGTTAATGTATGCTGTCCGAGATTAAATGTAGCATTATTAGCGATGTTAAAAGCCTGGTCGTCTATCTTGTTTTCATAAGAGAAGAGGTCAGTGCCAAAAGAAGTATACACACTGGTGCCATTCATAATGTCCACAAAAGGAAACGCACTGTTCGGGACACGGATAGGCTGAGTACGTGTATACGAACCAATCAATTGGTTAGAAAATTTAGAAGTAAACGTTGAGTTCAATTCAGCGACTGCTGATTTTACTTTTGTATTATTTTTAAAGTTTGAGCTGGCAAAATTCAAACCACCTGTCGCACTACCACCTCTTCTGCTATTGCTAAAACGTGGATTAGGTCCGCTGTTCGAATTCACCCTGTCATCATCATCCGTTTCTGATTGGTTATATTTCAGGGTAAGGCGGTGCCTGTCATTAATATTCCAGTCAAGGCGGGTTACGAATTTTAAATTTTCTGTTGCAAAATCATAACCTTCATAAGCGCCGGGATCGAACTTGTAAGTGCTTTTCAAATAATTGGCAAGGTTATCCAGATCGCTTGCCAGGGCAGAAGTAGCATTGGGGTTGTTATCTGTAGGGCTTCTCTTAGCAACAGATGTTTGTCCTGGCAAAGTTCTTTTCTCCGTTTCGATATTAGCAAAAAAGAAAAGTTTGTTTTTAATGATAGGGCCACCCACACTTGCCCCAAATACTTTAGTCGACCTTTTTGCATTCGCAACTTCAACATCCCTTACTTTTTCTCCATTGAAGTTTTGATTTCTGTAAAATCCATAAACCGTACCCGCAAAGGTGTTGGTACCTCTCCGTGTAACAGCGTTAATTCCGGCGCCTACAAACCCTGCCTGCCTTACATCATACGGTGCTATATTTACCTGTATTTGGTCAAGGGCATCAATCGAAATTGGTGAGGCACCTCCACCAGGAATCTGACCGTCACCGGAACGTCCAAAGTTATTATTGAATAAGGCGCCATCGATAGTGATATTATTATACCGATAATTAGCTCCGGCAAAGCTATTACCATTTGCCTGGGGGGTTGACCTGGTAAGCCCTTCTATACTGCGGCCGATGTTCGGCGTGTTTTGTATTTGCCTTCTTGAAAAACTGGTAGAAGCCCCGGTTTTTTCTGTATTACCTCTCCTCGAAGCTGCCACCACTACTTCACTAAGCTGCTGCCCCGATCCGGCCAATGCAGCCTGCAAGTCATAGGTTTCTCCAAGGGGGATATAAATGTCGGATTTGCTGAATTCGGTGAAGCCGACATAACTTACTTTGATGTTGTAGGGACCGCCGGGAACTACGTTTTGAATATCAAAACGGCCCCCTGTACGGCTAACGGTACGGTAAACAGTGCCAGTAGGCTCATGGGTTGCTGTTACGGTTGCGCCGGCTAAACCTTCATTTTTATCGGTTTTTGCAAAACCACTAATACTACTGGAAGTTACCTGGGCCATAGTGACCGAGGTGGCTATTAGTGAAATAATAGCCATGAATAAGATTCTCTTAAGCATGATTGTTTGTTTGTTTTCTAGTTTGCAAAGAAAGGGAATAATAACATTCGGTCGTTAGGCAAATATTAACAAATTGCTATCCCCTTTTTGTTTAATCCCATGACTAGTAAGAGTTTGATTTTGCCCAAGGTGCTGCTTTTGGCGAGATGTATTGTTGTTACCTTTGCGTAAACTTTCAAGCATGTTTCATACAATAGAGGAAGCGATTAAGGATATAAGAGAAGGAAAAATAGTCATTGCGGTGGATGACGAGGATCGTGAAAACGAGGGCGATTTTATAGCCGCCGCTGCTACCATAACCCCTGAAGTAGTGAATTTTATGACCAAGAACGGGCGGGGGTTGATCTGTGTGCCCCTGCCGGAAGAGCGTTGCGACGAACTGGGCCTCGAGCTGATGGTCAGCAATAATACGGCTCTTCATGAGACGGCATTTACCGTGTCCGTGGATTTGCTTGGTCATGATTGCACAACCGGTATTTCTGCGCATGACCGGTCAAAGACAATCAAAGCGCTGATCGATCCTTTTTTGAACCCAGCCGAATTAGGCAGGCCCGGTCATATTTTCCCATTAAGGGCAAAAAAGGGCGGGGTGTTAAGAAGAGCAGGGCATACCGAAGCCACGATTGACCTGGTGAGATTGGCCGGCTTTCCGGCTCCTTATGGCGGCGTACTGGTGGAAATCATGAATGACGATGGCAGCATGGCCCGTTTGCCGGAATTACGGGAAGTGGCCAAAAAGTTTGATTTTAAGATCATCTCAATAAAAGACCTGATAGAATACCGTATCAAAAGAGATTCGCTGATCGAGGAAATTGTGAGGGTGGATATGCCAACCAAATATGGCGACTTTAAGTTGGTCGCTTTTAAAGAAAAGAATTCAACGAATGAGCATATGGCATTATTGAAAGGCGAATGGGAAAAAGACGAGCCCGTTATGGTCAGAATGCACTCTTCGTGCTTTACGGGTGATATCCTGGGATCACTTCGTTGCGATTGCGGTGAACAATTGCATAAAGCCATGCAATTGGTGGAAAAAGAAGGGAAAGGTGCTATTATATATATGAACCAGGAAGGACGGGGTATAGGATTGATGAATAAGCTAAAAGCTTACCGCTTGCAGGAAAATGGCATGGACACCGTGGAAGCCAATCTTCATCTTGGTTTTCAAATGGACCAGCGGGACTACGGTGTCGGCGCACAGATATTAAGATCATTAGGCATCAGTAAACTCCGTTTGATCAGTAATAACCCAAGGAAAAGAGTGGGGCTGATAGGCTATGGGCTGGAAATTGTAGAAAATATCCCCATTATCATCAAACACAACCAGCACAACAAAAAATACCTGCAGACTAAAAAAGATAAATTGGGGCATGAGTTGCATGAACATGAAGGGGAATAGCAGGTTTAGATTTTGGGCTAATTCTTATTTTGAGATTCTTGGGCATGACTGATCGGGCAGAGGAAGTTTGCGTTGTCCCCCGCTGGCGGGGGAAGCGCTTTGACCACAATGAAATTTCAATTGGGGGTGGATTAGACCTGTCGGTTAAATTTCTTTTCAATCCAATCTTCCAGGAAATTAAAAACTGCCTGTACATTGTTTAACACTTCTTCATCACTAAAACGAAGTACAGTAAAACCAGCAGATTCCAGCGCTTTTTGCCTGATTTCATCCTTTTTGATGGCATCCTCCCAGTGGTGTGTTATCCCATCTACCTCAATTATCAACTTTAATTCCTTGCACATGAAATCTGCAATATAATTCAATACGGGTCGTTGACGTCTGAACGGAAAACCTTTGAGTTGGCCCGCTCTCAAAACATATTTCCATAAACAAGCTTCGGCCTTGGTCATTTCCTTGCGCAAACGGTTGGCATAAGGTTGTAAATTCTTGTTGTAATAATAATTATCATGTTTGCTGACCATGTAATGAAATTATAAAATATGCGACAACCTAATCCACCCCCGTCCGAAAATTTTCTAAGACCGAAACACTTCCCCCGCCAGCGGGGGATATCATAATGTCTCATTTTCGCATGGGCTAAAACTATTCAGGGTTCTTTCGTAGCATCTCAAAATATGCCTGCATTGCGGCCTAAAGAATAAATATTACGGTTTCTTATTGTCTTTAGCTGTGTCTGTTGTATCATCTTCTTCTGGCTTTGTGGCCTCAACTGATGGTTTCTGTCTTAATAATTCCTCTCTTTTTTTTCTGCTCCTGAAAAATTCACGGAGCGTTTCAAATTCCTTGCGGTAAGAAATGCTTGCACCGGAACGTTTTGTTCGTGCTGCACCAGTAGTGCTGGTAGTAAGGTAATCCAGGTTTTGACGGTAAAAGAAGCTGGCACGGATAGTTCCGCTCTGGTTAATGAGCCATTCCGCCGTTACATCAGGTAAAAACTGTACGTTTTGTTGTATGGTGGATTGCAATGGTACGTCCAATGTACTTCCCAGGGTTACTACGAATCGGTCTTTAAACATGGAGATCGGGACATTCACATTAAAATTACTCTGGTTGATATTGAAGTTGTTACTGCTTTGCTGGTCAAGCAGGTTTCGGTTGTATACGGAGCCGCTGAAATTGATACTGATATTATCCGTTTTTAAAATTTTTGATAACTCGCTGTTGAGCTTTTTATTGATCTCATTAAAGAATAAGCCAGAGATACTCGAAATGGTGTTATAAGTAAGTTCATTGATGGTAGAACCAAAACCGACATTGGTGGGTCCCGATTCAGGTGGTGCAAAGCTATTAAATACGATCAGGTAAGTAACCTGGCGATTTAGATCATTGGTATTATTTTGCATTAACTCAATACTCTTAGCCACCGCAAAATCATTTTTCACTTTGCTATTCGATGGGAAGTCGAGGCTAAACCTAAAATCCGGCTTAAACAGATCGCCGGATAAATAAGCGACTACATATACATCATCTCTCAACCGGCTATAGGCTGGGTCAAAGTTCAGCGCATTAACAAGAGGAGAGAAGCTTACATTTTCGGCGGTATATACTGCTTCAAATTTTATCTTGGCGGCGTAGGGGTCACCCGTCCACGAAATATAGTTCTCTGTTCCTTTTCTTATTTCAAAAGGTTTTTTGAAAAATGATTGGAATGTAAACAGGTAGTTACCTTCTTCAATATCAAAGCGGCCACGCATGGTTAGTTTTTCGGTAGTGCCCGAATGAATATTTAATGATCCGGCACCTCTTCCTTTTATTTCATCGCCAGTCAAATCATCCAATACTACCCGCACGGTCACCATGGGGTTGGCTGTTACGTCAACATCATAGGTAATATTTGAACTACCCGCTAAACTGGCATCTGTCATTTCACGTCCGTACTTTCTTTCCACCAAAAAGTCGGCGATTCCCGATTCCCGGCTTTTTGAAGAAGGAATAGTCACCGTGCTGCTGTCAGTAGCTGAAGCTATCGCATCTATTTTCATGTACAGGTCAGATTGGTAACCTGATAATGAAAAAGACCCCGTTCCTTTTACCCGGCCATAAAATTGCTTGTTGTCATTGTAGCCAGTATTCAGTAATAAAACAGGCTTGTTGAATTCCGGCCCCCTCGTATTGGGTTTCAGCGTTGAGGCTGTAAGGCCAAAGAACATTTTTTTAAAAGCATCGTGTTGAATATTTCCAACGAGGTAGATCGGGTTGCCCGTCGCCGGATCAGTTAAAACAATACCATCCAAATTGATCTCACCCTTTTTCAATTCGATATCTGTATCGTTTATTTTATAAAAACATTGCGTGAAGTTTACTTTGAGGCCGGCATCTTTTAATCGTCCCTTGCCCGTCACATCTAAATGATTGAATGGCCCCCGTAACTCAAAGTCGCCGGTGACATAGCCCTGGATATCGGAAAACAAATTGCCTAAGAATCGCTCTAGAATTTTTAGCTGAAAATTGTTTGCTTTAAGTGCAATCAGGTTATTTTTTTGCGCTTCAGCATTTGCCAAAAACAAATTAATATCAAAGGCAAGACTGTTTGGATTGTCCACCGTAGTACCCTTTGCTTTTAACTGTTTTGTTTTATTATCATATACCAGGTTAGCTTTTACATTACCGAGCGAATCATTGTCGAGCCGGATGCCCTCGCCGGTAAGATTATCTGCTGTGATAAATGGATTGTTGATTGGATCCTCAATTAAAATATCTCCGGACAAAAGTCCTTCCAGCCTGTTCTGTGGCAACAGGAAGGGGGCAAAATCCCCAGCGTTTACCTTCTTCAGTTCAATGACAAGATCATTCCAGTCGCCAATTTCAGATGGTCTTGTTCTCATCCTCACCTCCTGGTTGCTTTCTCTTAGTACCAGTTGTCCGCTGGCCGGAATGTTTCTTCGAAATTCTAATTCGCCATTTTCTTCAATCGTCCATGTCTTTCCGTTGACAATAAAAGAGGACGGGTCAAATTCTATTTTTACCCCGTTATTATAGGTAAGGACCTGTGCATTCAGATCGGCCTGGTTAATGGCCTGGTTGGCACCCGTATGAATTTGCACTTTTGAAATATCGTTGTGTGCGTTGATATGAAATAAAGCTACAGGAATATTCAAGCTATCACTTACATTGATATTGGAGGCGCTGCCATCCAACACAAGGCTGTCACGATTTCCGATAGCCTCGAGATCAACGTTATTGAAAATATATTTTCCGTATTGGAATTGCGGGACATTGGCCGTAAGGTTTAACCGGTTGTTTCTTGTATCAAGACTACCGAAAATATGACTGTTATTAAAGCCAGCAAGACTGCTGTCGATCAACTTAATGTAGCTATCCACATTTAAGGTGGTAATATCAAATTTCAGTGATTGATTTTCCGGTTGCGTCCGCGGGGGTTTAATGTAAGCCGGGTAATATTTATTCAGAAATAATTTGAAGGCATCCGGCAGATCACGAATAGTAAAATCACCGGTGACGATGGCTTCAAATTCGTTTGAGCTGGCTCTTAATGTTTTTACATTGTTTGCGTACTCAGAAGTAAAGATCAAAGAATCAAACGGCAGCGGATTGCCATTCCGGGTGAGGGAGGCTTCTGAAATAACCGCTGAACCGAGAAAATTATCGATTGTAGAACCCGAGAAATTTAAGTTGAATTTCCCCCCAAAGCTTATATCATCCCTGGTCAGGTTGAGCTTTTTTAAATTCGCTTTTTGCACATCCGCAAAGAAGTTAAACAAGGGTATGGGGCTGTTAAAATCGATCTCACCATTCAATGTCAATTTTGCTTCTTCATCATCAATGGATGCATCACCTTCAAATCGTTTTTTATCCAACTCACCATTCAGCGTTATATTATCGTAACGGTAACCTTTATAGTCGGCAAACAAAATTTTTCCATCAATGGTCGCCATCCGGTTTTTCTCACTGAATCCTTTTCCCTTCAGCGATCCATTTAAAGCGACAGCACCAATATTAGCGTCTCCAATAAAATCACCCAATTTAAAATAGTCGGTAGAAATCATACCGGAATATATAGGCTGTTTACCAACAGGTAACTTCATGTTGAGGTCACTCTTTACAATCCCCAGGTTGGTTTGTAACGTACCATAAGTAACGAAGTCGCGGATAAAACCGGTGAAGCTTCCATTGAAACGAAGGAACTGTAACCGGCGAAGATTTGGAACCGTCACACGCCGCACCTCCGGCACAAATGAAGCTGCATCTTCATAGGTAGTGCGAAAGTCGTTGGCCCTAAAATCAATAAAGGTTTGATTGATGTCGGGAAGACCAGTCATGCTGATATCGCCATTCAGCAATGTGTTGTTGCCGGCTTGTATTACAAGGTTCTTTCCTACAATGTCATCCACTGTTCCCCGCACAGCGCCTTTTAGCTGGATATTCTTTTTCCATGAACTCATTTCAGGAGCGAAGAAGGCGATATCATCGCTATCGATCTCGGAGTCATTGAAATTAGCCTGCATTTTTACTTTATGAATGAAGTCATTCATGCTGCTAATATCATCATAGCTCATCCGGAAATAATCACGGATAATGCTGTTAGTCGTTTGGATATCCAGGTTGCTGAAGGCCATTTCCTGTGGTGTCAGCTTTACATCCGCATTCATGTTTTTTACTTCGAATCCGCTGCGTTCTTTTGTTTGCAGTACCAGGTGAGTGGTTACCGTATCTTTTTCCCAAAGCGTATTAGTAAAGCTTCCATTGATTTTTGCAAATTCAATATGCCTGCCATCAAAAGTTGAAACGGTTGGGGTGTAGCTGTAAGCATTGTTTTTGAACGTGCCGTTTTCAATTTCCAGCTTGGCGATTTTTACAACCCAGCCACCTTCGTTCCAGTTCAATGCCGAATCGAGTGGGGACGGAGTTATTGCTTTTATTTCGGTGGTGGGGGCAGGTTTTAATTTCTGATAATTGAAAAGGCTTACATAAGGATCAACCATCTTCAACGAACCGAGGTCAATGGTCTTTTTATTAAAGTTGATATTGCGGGTATCGATATTTAAGGAAGAAACGGCAATGGTCATATCCTGTCCGAGCCAGGCATCACGTTTGAGAAAAGAAATGTTTTTAAGTTCTACCTTCTCCAGGCTAAGTTGTGTGCCGCCCTCTGTCTTTTTTCCGGACGAAGGGGAAGAAAAATAATCGACAAAAAACTGGTGGTTCCAGGTGGCATCATCCCTTTGCATCTTTATCACTGCATTCTCCAGGCCGATATATTTCAGTACGATATTTTTTTTGAAAAAAAACCAGTCTGTGATCCTGACTCTTACTTCACCTGCGGACAAAATGGTGTCTTTTTTTTGATCCTCGATCAGCACTCCCTGAAGGTGCATATGGTTGAACAGGGAGAAGTCCACACGCTTTATTTCGATACGGGTATGAAGGTCTTTTGAGAGGCGTTGGGTCACCTGATGTATGAGCCAATTTTGACCCCAGGGTGATTGAATAAATAACCAAAGTGCTATAAAAAGAAACAGCAGGGAAGCTATAAACCACAATAATATTTTCTTGAATCTCTTCAGGCGCCGGTATTTAATTTGTAAAAATAGGCATTACGTCATGCAACTTAGATGCCAATGGCTTATATATTCAATATAATCCTTTCACCATACGTGGATAACCCAATGGTTTAATCGGTAATTTGCTTAAAAATCGCAAGATGAAGAAACTGTTCGTACTTTTTTCACTTTTCTTTTTTGAAAAAGCAATTGCGCAAACACCTGCACAGGCAAAAGGCAAGTTTGTTCTCGTGATACATGGCGGCGCTGGTACGATTCTAAAAAGCCAGATGACACCCGAAAAGGAAAAAGCTTATACAGATGCTTTAAACCAGGCGCTGGAAAAAGGTTCGGCTATTTTAAGTAAGGGCGGCTCCGCGCTGGATGCCGTGGAAGCGAGTGTGCGGGTGCTGGAGGATAATCCGCTGTTTAATGCAGGTAAGGGTGCGGTTTTTACGAACGAGGGAAAGAATGAATTGGACGCTGCTATCATGAATGGGAAAACACTGGAAGCCGGTTCAGTAGCGGGGGTAACTACGATCAAAAACCCTATTAGCGCCGCCAGGGCCGTAATGGAAAAAAGCCCTCATGTAATGATGGTGGGCAAAGGTGCGGAGCAGTTTGCGAAACAACAGGGATTGGAAATAGTAGATCCTTCCTATTTCCATACGGAAAGTCGGTGGAAAGGCTTGCAAAAAGCAAAACAGGAAGATTCAGTACAAAGAACCAACAAGGATACTATTAAGAAAACTCATGCCTTTAGTGAATTTTTCTACTCTCCTTTAGGGGTTGGGGGCAAATATGGCACTGTTGGCGCCGTAGCATTGGATCAGCATGGAAATTTGGCCGCAGCTACCAGCACAGGTGGAATGACCAATAAAAAATTTGGGAGAATTGGCGATTCACCGATCATTGGCGCCGGTACCTATGCCAATAATAAAACGGTTGCCATCAGCGGTACGGGGTGGGGTGAGTTTTTTATCCGACTTGTTATGGCCAAAAGCATCAGTGACATGATGGAGTTTGGTAAAATAAAATTGAAAGCCGCGGCCGATGAAATGATCTTGAAAAGATTGCCCGCACTGGGTGGCGATGGTGGTTTAATTGCGGTAGACAAGGATGGAAATATTGCGATGCCCTTTTGCACTGAAGGAATGTACCGGGGATATTTGAAACAGGGAGGGAGGAAAGTAGTAGAAATATATAAAAAATAGCAGGAGCTTTTCATTTATTGCCACATCTTTTAGCTATTGCCACGCCCTTCAGGTATTGCCACGCTCTTCAGGTAGCCCTTCAGGTATTGCCACGCCCTTCAGGGCGTGGCAGAATGTATTCTGCATTTCCTGGCTTTAGCCAAATCTTTGAAACCCATATTTATTGATAAACTCGTTGTATTCTTCCATAAATGTTTTTTTCCGATGATGATTCACCTGGTTGTCAATATAAGTCCTTACGTTATTCAACATAGATTCACCTACCGAAACAGCAAAATACTCATCCTGCCATTCAAGCCTGGGAGCATTTAATCCTGATTTATTATTAAACCAAAAAGAAGATTCACCTTTTATTAACTGTGCGATTTTTTCAATGGTTTGGTCAGAGCCTAAAGAAACCAGGCAGTGTACATGATCGTAGTATCGATTTACCCGGTCAAGATAGATGTTTTTTATTTGAGCATTCTGTTTAATATGATCAAATAGGGGATAGCGGAAATCATCTTTAAGGATTGCTTCTCTGTTTTTTGTTGACCATACATAATGGATCCATACTTTGATGAAAGGCATTTTTATTTTGAATTTAAGCAAGTTTGGGCTAAAGCCTATAAACCTGATGCCATATATCTCCCCGCTCTGAAGAGCGGGGCAAAGTCATTATCAAGGCGAGAAATTTTTATAGGCCTTTTTTTTCAATAATGTTATTGTAATGATCATCAGTGATACAACAGGTACTTCTTCCGCATTGCTTTATATTTTGCTAAACCCGGTTCCCACGATTGCCGGATTTCTTTTGCCGATTTTCCTTCCATAATTTGTTTTTTGAAATCATAGGTGCCCGCCAGTCTGTCAATGCTACCCACCTGGTTACTAAATGACCGGTCGAAAAATTTTTCTTTTTCAGGATAGCTATTATAGAGATCGATCATCCATTGAATATTGATACGTTTTGTTTTTCTTAATTGTTCCACATCATAATTTCTGAGATCGATGCCATAACAGGTTTCATTCATGTGCAACGGCGTTTCACTCATGCCCGGTATACTCACAGGCGTGAAGGAGAAATCATAAATTCCCTTCAATTTAGGGCTGCCGAAAATCGTAAAAGGAAAATAAGTGCCCCGCCCATGATTCAAAACAGTTCCTTCAAATAAGCAGGTAGATGGATAAAGCATTATACTTTGTTGCGTGTTTAGATTGGGAGAGGGTTTGATAGGAAGGGCATAAAGCATGTCGTGATTATAATTAGCCACTTTGATAATTTTCAATTTGCATTTTAATCTGCCGGGAATCCAGCCCTCGCCATTGATCATTTGTGCAAACTCGGAGATCGTCATTCCATGTGCGATCGGAATGGGAAACTGACCGATGCCCGATTTCAGTTCCATGTTTAAAACGGGACCATCTACTAAATAACCATTGGGATTGGGTCTGTCCAGGATGAGCAGCTCTTTATTATTTTCCGCGCAAGACTCCATTACATCACGCAGCACATTGATATAAGTATAAAACCTGCAACCGACATCCTGGATGTCAAAGATCATGATGTCTACATCCGACAGGTCTTCCCTGGAGGGTTTGCGTTTAGCACCGTATAAAGAAATTATTTTTAATCCGGTTGCAGCATCTTTTTCATCCTTCACATCGTCGCCGTTACTGGCATTTCCTCTAAACCCATGTTCCGGGCCAAACACCTTCACCACGTTTATTCCGGCAGATAGCAGGCTATCGACAAGATGACGTTGACCAATGATAGTGGTTGGGTTAGCAAGTATAGCCACTCTTTTGCCCCTGAGATAGCCAAAATATTTTTCCGTTTGTTCGGCACCGGTAATAATTGCCGGCTTCGTTCCCGTTAATGCCTTCTCTTTGTTCTTAGTTATAGAAGCTGTGTTTTGAGCAAGTCCACTAAACGTTATTACCATTGCAAGAAAAGTCAGATTTGTTTTCATGTGACTGGTGAGATTTTTAAAAACTAAATATAAGCAAATAGTAAGGGGATCAATCCAGTCGTCTGCAATTGTTGGATTTAATATAAGCGATCTTAATGACTAAAAAAGCAGTGCGGATTTCTGCAGGATGAGATTGCTTTTGTTTTCTTTTTCTCCCATGGAAGCATGTTTAATTATTTTGCAAAAAAGTGAGCAGGCCCTTTATATCTTCTTCCCGGGTGAAGTTGACATTGTTGTCCTTCAGGTAAGTTTTTATTAGTTTACTTTTTTTCGGGAACAGATCGGGCAGGCTTTTCTTGTTTACAAGTTGGAAATTGTTGAATTTGTCAGCAATATAAAATTGAGTGACTTTTTTCAGATTGACGACTTCCTGCACTGTTAACGATTTGATGCCGGTGGCAGTATTGGCCGATTTGTAGCTAACAACAGATGCAGAAGTAGTCTGTCCATATGCGCCTATCTTAAGTGAGTTGACAAGGCCAAAATATTGCCGTTGCGCCAGTTTGATTTCACCAAAAGTGGCGATCTGTTTTACAAAAACATCACTGAAATAAAATGTGTCTGTGTTGATTGTTATTTGCCGGATTATCGGTGCATCAGCAATTGCCAACGTATCTCCGGTGTTGTTCAGAAACATCATTTCTTCAAAAAGATAATTGTAGTTCAATTGGACAGTGCCATTGCGGTTGTCTTTAAAAGAAATATAACCTTTGGTAAAAGCGGGATAAGCATATTGTACAGAATCAGGAATTTCCTCTGCAGGTTTTTCTCCCGGGTTAATGGTGAAATAATCTCTTTGCTGAGCTTTAACCGGTATAGCAAATAAAAAAAAGAGCGGAGCAATGAAAACAATTTTTCGGATCATACAGTTTCTATTGATGACTACCTGGTCAAATATTCTAAATACTTTCTGCAGCCGAAAAACTCATCCCGCAGACAAATGCCATTTTAGCAAAATATACGACGTTTTTATATTCTTTTGAAAACTGCCTTGCTTAACTTTAAACTTTTTGATTTGGATAAGGATAACCAAATGACGCCTGCTTATGTATAATCAGCTTACCACACAGCGCATCCGTTCCATTGATACCTTTCGCGGTATTACCATCCTGGTTATGATTTTTGTGAATGATGTTGCGGGTGTATCAGGTATCCCTGCATGGATGAAGCATATGCCGGCAGATGCAGACGCCATGACTTTTGTGGACATGGTTTTCCCGGCCTTTCTTTTCATTGTTGGCATGTCATTACCCTTTGCTATTAATAACAGGCTGGCTAAGGGAGAAAGTTTTTGGAAGTTGCAGGGACATATACTGTGGCGAACGTTGGGGCTGCTGGTGCTGGGGGTGTTTATGGTAAATGCTGAAAGCGGTTACAATGAAAAAGCCATGGGAATATCTATTGCATCGTGGTCGTTGTTGTTTTATACCTGCGCTATACTGGTGTGGAATGTCTACAGGTTTCAACATAAACTATGGACTTGGCTGTTTCGGGGTATGGGGATAGCAGGGTTGGTGATTTTAGCTTTCGTATATAAAGCGGGTGAGGATGGTAGCCAGGGAATGACGCCGCGCTGGTGGGGGATTTTGGGATTGATAGGTTGGGCTTACCTGTTTAGTTGTATCATCTACCAACTGGTAAAGGGCAGAATACTATTGTTGTTGCTTTCTATTGCTGCTTGTATTGCCTGGTATACGATCAGTAAGGCCGATACTGCAAAAGACAATCTTGTTTTGCAATGGATGGCCGCAAGAGCCGGGCATGCTACCCATACATGTATCGTACTATGCGGAATGCTGGTTTCACTTTTGTTTTTTGACGCCGCGATTTTCCGAAAGATCTATGAGCGGTTTATTGCTGCTTGTGTATTTGCATTGATGGCGGCTTTGGCAGGTTATTGGATCAGGCCCTATTATGCGATTTCAAAAATTTACGCCACACCAACCTGGTGCCTGTATTGTGTTGCCATTTGTACGATGATATTTTGTTTGTTGTATTGGCTGATTGATATTTTAAAGTACCAGCGATGGACAACATTTTTTCAGCCCGCTGCTGCAAATGCTTTGCTCGTCTATATTCTTCCTGCTATTATAATGTATTTACAAATAGTGACAGGACTATATTTTATGCCGGCTGAGTTTCACCGGGGGCTTTTAGGTATTGCCTGGTCTGTTTGTTACGCCATATTTATCATGGTGCTTGCAATGGGACTAAACAAGTTAAAGATCCGGCTGCAATTGTAATGACCCATTGAGATGACAATAGGAATAATATTTGTAACGGAATAGCAAGCTAAACCAGCCTATCCTTTTCCTCCGTAACTTTCCTTAAATCTTGAACTCATGCGGAAGCTCGTCCTAATGGTAATAAGCCTGGTGTTATTTACAGATTTGTTTGCTCAACGCTTTGGCGGTACTCCGCCTTCGGTAAAATGGAAACAGATCAACACTGATGCCGCCCGGGTCATTTTTCCCCGGGGGCTCGATAGCCAGGCTCAGCGGATAGCTTCATGGGTATACTCGCAGGCAACACTTAACCCGGTGCCATTGGGCAAGCGGTCCAAAAAAATAAATATTGTTTTACAGAATCAACCGGTAATTGCTAATGGTTATGTGGGCCTGGGACCGTACCGCAGTGAATTTTATCTCACGCCATCGCTCAACAATTTTGACCAGGGTAGCTTATCGTGGGCGGGACAATTAGCGGTTCATGAATACAGGCATGTACAGCAGTTCAATAATTTCAACAATGGCATCAGCAAGTTGATGCATGTCTTATTTGGCGAAGAAGGTTATTCTTTGGCGATAAATGCAAGTGTACCCGACTGGTTTTTTGAAGGCGATGCGGTTTACCATGAAACAGTTTTATCAGCGCAGGGCAGGGGACGTCTGCCGTTATTTTTAAATGCGTACCCGGCCCTTTGGAAGGCTAATAAGAAATATCGCTGGATGAAATTGCGAAACGGATCATTCAAAGATTATGTGCCTGATCATTATAACCTGGGATACCTGCTGGTTAATTATGGGTATGAAAAGTATGGTCTTGATTTTTGGAGCAAGGTTACCCGTGATGCCAGTGCTTTTAATGGTTTATTTTATCCTTTTCAAAAAGCTGTCAGAAAATATAGCGGCGTTAGTTTTAAGACATTCCGTAATGAGGCGCTGAATTATTATAAAGACAAAGAGAGAGAGGATGCAAAAAACAAAACCGGAGAAACTTCATCCATAACAGCTGTTTCCCCGGTTAACAAGCATTTTGTTAAAAATTATTTGTTTCCCTATAGCATTTCTCCGGATTCATTATTGTATTTAAAAACTACTTATCGTCATCGTCCCGCATTTTTTATAAAGGATGCTACGGGTGAACACCGGTTGAGGGCTAAGGACATTGCGATAGAAGATCAATATTCCTATCGTAACGGAAAGATCGTATATGCCGCTTATGAGAATGATCCCCGCTGGAGATGGCGTGAATACAGCGTTTTAAAACTTTTGGATGTTCAAACCGGCCAGCAAAAAAGATTGACACGCCGATCAAGATATTTTTCACCGGATATTTCTGGCAGTGGTAATAGGGTTGCTGCGATAGAAATGAGTGAAAGCGGAAAAAGTGAATTACATATTTTAAATGTAAATTCCGGGGAAGTTATTAACAGGATCGATGCCGGCGGTGTAAACACATTTACTGACCCAAAGTTTATTGGTGAAGATTCCGTGATAACAGCAGTTCGGCTACCCGACGGAAGAATGGCTCTTGCGGTTACTGAATTGAAAACAGGTAGCACCACCAGGCTTACACCACCCTCATTTAACGTAGTTGGGAATCCCAGTGTCAATAACAATATTGTTTATTTCACCGCATCGTACGGTGGCAGCGACAATGTGTTTGCATTAAAATTAGGCGATCAGAAAATTTACAGGGTGACCAATGATGTTTTAGGTAATTATTTTGTTAATGCTGCTCATGGAAAGATCACCTGGTCGGCATTTACTGCAGAAGGATACCAGCTAAAGCAAATGAATGAGATGCTATTAACAGGCGAGCCGGTTGATAATGCCATTACTGAGAAACTGGCAGAGCCTTTTTCAGTAGGACATGCCGCTGAAATCCCGCTCATCCTTACCGATACTATTGTTAATCGTAAATTCCCCGTAAGCAATTATAGAAAAGGCACCCGGCTGCTCAATTTTCATAGCTGGCGGCCCTACTACGAAGATCCCGAGTTCAGTTTCTCACTTTATGGAGAGAATGTGTTGAATACGTTACAAACGGAACTGTATTATCTCTATAATGAAAACGATAAAACGAATGCGGTTGGAATAAGCACTATCTATGGTAGGTGGTTTCCGTATGTTGATTTGGGTGCAGAGTACACTTTTGACCGCAACCAGGTTATCAATAACAAACTGAGAACATGGGATCAGCTCGACTTAAGTGTAGGATTAAGCATACCGCTGCGGTTTAATAGCGGTCGTACTTTCAAAACCTTTACTGTGGGTACAGATTATGTTTATCGCAGTGATATGATAAAGGGGGCTTCGAAACTTGATTTTCTCAACTCCAATTTCAGTTATCTCCTGCATCATATTTCATTCAGCGAGCAGATCGAAACGGCCGTGCAGCATATTTATCCAAGATTTGCCTACTCCTTATCGGCGCAACACCGGTATGCGATTACCAACTATAAGAGCTGGCAGTTTTTAGGAGGCGCAGCGCTGTACCTGCCGGGCCTGTTTTCGACCCATAGTATTGTTTTAACGGGTGGTTTCCAGGAAACGGATACCGCCAATGTTCTATTTGGCAACCGGATTGCGTATGCAAGGGGATATAATGAAGCGTATTTTGCCAGAATGCTACGGGGCTCAGTTAATTATCATTTCCCATTGCTTTACCCGGATTGGGGTTTTGGTAATATGCTCTATTTTCAACGAATAAGGGCCAATGGTTTTTATGATCACATGAAAGTATTCTCCAACGATAAAAATACCTCGGCAGAACAGCGGAGCATTGGCGGAGAGATTTATTTTGATACCAAATGGTGGAACCAATATGAACTAAGTTTTGGTTTCCGCGTCAGCCGGTTACTGGATAAAGATTTTTATACAGGAGGAAAAGGAGCCGTGTACGAGTTTATATTGCCGGTAAGTATATTTCCGAGATAAGGGCTCCATCACAACCTTTCCACTTAGAAAAGGCCATAACACACAACCCAGCTTTTCAAAGAGCAATTTGTCGAAATTTTTGAAAAGCGAGGTTTGTGTGCTGGCACCCCCCCCGATATATCGGGAGGATTTAGGGAAGGTCCTGCAAACTTTCTTCTATCGCCTTTATCTTGGCCTCGGCGTCTACTTTTTTCTTTCGTTCGATGGCTACCACTTCAGGTTTTGCATTTTGAACAAATTTTTCATTGCTCAATTTTTTCTCTACTGATAGTAAAAAGCCTTTATGATATTCCAGGTCCTTTTGTAATTGTTCTTTTTGAGAAGCAGTATCCAACTCTGTGGTCGTTTCAATAAAGAATTTATCTTTTTGAATAACCACATTGATGCAATTACTAACAGGGTTTTCTGTAAATGCAATTGTTTCTGCATTTATTTGTTTGGCCAGTATCGGGTCAATAGCTTCATAGATGGATTTGTCCGTTGCCAGTATATGCAATTTGATGGTTTCTTTTGGTTTTAACTGAGCCTTATTCCTGGCATCGCGGATAGCGGTGATCACCTCTTTCAGGATGACAGCTTTTCTTAAGATAGATTGATCAGGCTGCGAAATTGCGGGGTATTGCTTTATTGTTATATCGTCTTTTCTCTCACTTAGCTGGTGATAGATTTCTTCCGTAACAAATGGCATAAATGGGTGAAGCAGCTGCATCAACTGTTCAAAGAAATTAATTGTTTTTTTATAAACAGTCGAATCTATCGGCTGCTCAAAACCAGGCTTAACCCACTCAAGGTACCAACTACAGAAATCATCCCAGATCAGTGAATAGATCGTCTTGAGTGATTCGCTTAAACGAAAATCTTTGAATTGCTCGTCCAGTTGAAGTTTTACTTCATTCAACCTGCTTTCAAACCATTCGCCGGCAAAGTTGCCAGTTGCCTGTTGATCGTTGACCGTTGACTGTTCATCCTGAGCTTGTCGAAGGGACCACATCTTTACCAGCTTCAGTGCATTCCACATTTTATTGATAAAGAACTTTCCCTGCTCATTACCTGCCTGGTCCCACATAAGATCGTTGCCGGCCGGAGAGGAGATCATAATGCCGAAGCGAACAGCATCGGCGCCATCATTATCAATCATTTCAAGAAGATCGGGCGAGTTGCCTAATTGCTTGCTCATCTTTCGGCCAATCTTATCTCTTACAATACCTGTAAAGTAGACTTCGCTAAATGGTTTTTCTTTTTTGTATTCATAGCCCGCCATGATCATTCGTGCTACCCAGAAAAAAATAATTTCAGGCGCGGTAACTAATGTATTGGTGGGATAATAATATTTTACCTCTTCATTATCGGGATTGCTATACCCTTTAAATACTTCGAAAGGCCAGAGCCAGCTGCTGAACCAGGTATCCAGGCAATCTTGGTCTTGTTTTAATACAGCATTGGAAATTGAAAATTGGGCATTGAACATTTCCTTTGCCTTTTCTTCAGTTTCAGCCACTACAAATCTTCCTTCTGCATCATACCAGGCCGGTATGCGATGACCCCACCAAAGCTGGCGGCTGATACACCAATCTTTGATGTTTTCCATCCAGTGGCGATAGAGATTTTTAAACTTGGATGGATAAAATTTTATTTCATCATCCATCACTGCTTTGAGAGCAGGGCCATAAATTTTTTTCATATCCACCCACCACTGCAAGCTAAGCCTTGGTTCAACTACCACATCCGTTCTTTCACTATAGCCCACTTCACTGGTGTAATCTTCGGTCTTTAGCAAAAAACCTTTTTCCTCGAGCTCTTTTACGATCTTCTTGCGGGCTTCAAACCTGTCCTCACCAATATAGATCTGGGCCGTTTCGTTTAATGTGCCATCTTCATTCAGGATATCGATTACTTCCAGGTTATGTTTTTGCCCGAGCATATTATCATTGATGTCATGAGCAGGCGTAACTTTTAAGGCGCCGGTCCCAAAATCCATGCTTACATAATCGTCTGCAATAATGGGAATGCGGCGGTTGATCAGGGGAACATAAGCAAATTGTCCGTGCAGGTGTTTGTACCGCTCATCGTCCGGGTGAACAAAAACCGCGGAATCACCCATGATCGTTTCAGGCCTAACTGTGGCGATAGTAATAAAGTCAGAGGCCTGAGGTTTGATGTCTGATATCTGACTTCCGGCACCTGGCTTCATCTCAAGGAAATACTTTAGGTAGTAAAGCTTCTGCTGCGTCTCTTTCCTGATCACTTCTTCATCACTGAGTGCAGTCTTAGCTTTTACATCCCAGTTGATCATTCTTTTGCCACGATAGATATATCCCTTATTATACAGGTCGATAAAAACATTGATTACGGAATCATAGTAATCGGGGTCCATGGTAAACGTGGTTCTGTCCCAATCGAGACTGCAACCCAATTTTTTCAGCTGTTGCAGAATGATGCCGCCATATTTCTCTTTCCACTCCCACGCATATTGCAAAAACTCGTCACGGCTCAGTGAAGATTTGCTAATTCCTCTCTCACGCAACATTTGCACCACTTTGGCTTCTGTGGCAATCGACGCATGATCGGTTCCCGGTACCCAGCAGGCGTTCTTTCCCTGCATCCTGGCTCTACGAACCAGGATATCCTGGATCGTATTATTCAGGCAATGACCCATATGCAAAACGCCGGTTACATTAGGAGGGGGGATGACGATTGTATAGGGTTCCCTTTCGTCAGGGACACTTTTAAAATACTGTTTATCCAACCAGTGTTGGTACCACTTGTTTTCTGCTGCCCGGTGCTCAAAATTTTTGCTCAATTCCATAAGGCGGCAAATTTACCTGCTTTTGACAAAACCACGAAAAGTACAAGGCTGTTCAGGTTGCAATGCTGCAATAAAAGACGGATGAATAGCAAGAAGTACAGCATATTAGTTTTTGAGATATATTTATCGAAATAACCGGATGTAAGGATGAAATTTTCATCCTGGTAAGTTTCCCGGACAAGTTCGGGACTCAAAAAAATAAAGAATAAACAGATGAAACGTCAACTCGCTTCATGGTACAGTCCTTCTTTGCAGAAAGAAATGCCAGTTGCTACCTATGGTGATTATGGATTTGCACTGCTAATGATACCGACTGCTGCTGCGGATTACCTGGAGTATGAACGTTTCCAGTTGATGAATGAACTGGCGCCTTTTGTTGACAGCGGTAAAGTGAAAATTTATTCCATCGATAGCATCAATAATGAGAGCTGGATGAATAATGGCATGGATCCCTGGCAAAAATCGATCCGCCACCAGCAATGGAACAGTTATGTGTTTAATGAGGTAGTGCCATTTATCCGCAATACAAGCAGTTGGGACACGCCGATCATCACATGCGGCGCTTCGTTTGGCGCCCTGCACAGCATGAACTTATTTTTAAAACGTCCGGATATCATCAATGGCGTAGTAGCCATGAGCGGTGTCTATGATCTGACGGAGTACACAAAGGGCCACTATGATGAGAATGTTTACTTCAACAGCCCTGCTCATTATATTCCTAACCTGACCGATCATAATATATTGGAGCAGATCCGTCAAAGCAGGCATATTCATATTCTTACAGGTAGCGGTAATTATGAGGACCCGGCGGCCAGCGGCAGGTTTGCCAAACAATTATACGATAAGGGTATCTGGTATGAGCTTGATATTTGGGGTGCTGAATGGCCGCACGATTGGGATACCTGGCGAAAAATGTTACCACATTATTTGGGGACGAGATTTTGATGAAATCTATTTTATTAACTGCCTCAATAAAGCTGTAAATTCTTTTCCCTCTATCATTCTTGCACCAAAGCTTTCCAGGTATTCCGTATAAACCTGGCAGTCGATTAATTCCACGCCTTCCAATCTAAGTTGGTCAATATATTTGATAAAAGCATAGCGGGAAGTGTTGCTTAATTTGCTGAACATGCTTTCGCCAAAAAAAACTTTTCCCAGCCTGATTCCGTAAAGCCCGCCAATCAAATTTCCCTCTTTCCATACTTCAGCGCTATGGGCATAACCAAGCTCATGCATTTTTATATACGCTTTTTCTACCTCTTGGGTTATCCAGGTGCCATCCTGATCGGGGCGGGATATTTTTTTGCATTGATGAATTACGTCTTTGAATGCTTTGTTGATCGTGAAATCAAATTCATTTCTTTTCAAAAGCGGCTTAATGCTTTTGCTGATCTTAAGTTCACCGGGAAACAATACAAAACGAGGATTGGGGCTCCACCATAGAATGGGATCAGTCTCATACCAGGGAAATATTCCCTGCTTATAAGCCAGTAATAATCTTTCGGGTGACAAATCGCCACCGATGGCTAATAAACCATCCTGTTCAGCCAGATGTGCCGGGGGGAAATAAAGCTTTTTATCGAGAATAAAAAGGGACATGGGATGTGATCAGTAGTGAATAAAAGCTTATTCAGCGATCACTTCAACAGTAGCGCCAATTCCTCTTTCAGTAATGGCATCGCACATTACTTTGAGTTCGTCATACTCTCCTTGTTTGACGGCGTATTTACCCTTGTAGTGAATGAAATAGGAACATTGCTCTGCCTGCTCAGGGCTATGACCACACACTTCAATCAATGTTTCGATCACCCACTCAAACGTGTTCACTTCATCATTCCAGACAATAAGGTTACACAGGCTCTCAAAATCGGTGAGAGTATCTGTTTCTTCCTGGCTATGTGTAAGTATGTTGCTTTTTGTAGTCGCCATTGTCATTGGCATTTATGCAAAAATAGAAAATCTGTTGCTGTAAAAAACATATTCTACCGGTCTATTTGTATTCTGCTATAAATCAATTTTTATGGGAATTAGTTTGGATGGTCTTCATTGAGGTGAATGATTCCTTCTGATCCAGATCAGGTAAATGTAGAGTAAACGACTTGGGTTGGCGGGAGCAACTGAATTGAAAACGAGAAGTTCCGATTGGCTATACAAAAGTTTGAATTTAGCCCGGCATAGCTATAAATGAATTGTGAAAAACTTCAAAGGCTTTGATCAAAAATCCCACATATTCCAGGCTGGAAACTAAATTAAAAAGAGTGAAAAAAAATTTGGCAAAAAACGAGACACCCTTATCTTTGCACTCCCAATAAAAAAGGGAGTTTAGCTCAGTTGGTTCAGAGCATCTGCCTTACAAGCAGAGGGTCGGCGGTTCGAGCCCGTCAACTCCCACAACAAAGAAGGTTTCAGTTCATGCTGAAGCCTTCTTTTTTTTTACCAAGATGCCTGGTTGGTTGAGTGCATCCCGATGTGCTAAGCGGAGTCGAAGTATCGGGAGGGTCGGTCCCGGTTGAACCGGGATCAACTCCCACAAGAAGGTCGCAGGTTGAAGTCTTTTTTATTTTCCTAAATTTATCTTATGGCATCTTCTTACTGCGAATTCGTTCAAAATGCCGGGAAGGACACGGTTCACCGGCACTATCATGACAATGAGTATGGCTTTCCAATCAATGACGATAATTTGCTTTTTGCAAGATTAGTGTTGGAAATTAACCAGGCTGGGCTTAGTTGGGAAACGATTCTGAAAAAGAAGGATAACTTCTTTGCGGCCTTCGACAATTTTGAAATCAATAAAGTAGCCCGTTACACTGTCAAAAAGAAAGAGAAGTTGTTACAGGACGCCGGAATTATCCGCAATCGCTTAAAAATTGAAGCGGCTATACATAATGCCCAAAGCATCCAATCGATTCAAAAGGAATTCGGATCATTTAAGAACTGGCTGGATAACCATCACCCCAAGACAAAAGAGGAATGGGTGAAATTGTTTAAAAAAAACTTTCGGTTTACAGGTGGGGAAATTGTCAACGAATTTTTAATGAGTGCAGGTTATCTGCCCGGGAGCCATATTGAAACCTGTCCAGTGTACAAGAAGGTTCTGAAGCAAAAACCCAAATGGGCGGAAAAGTAGAGGGAAAGAGAAGGCAATTGGCAGTAGCGGAAATTCTATAATAGGCACAACTGCCTGTCATTTGTACGCTGATATTTGTCATCCCTAATTAGGTTGGACTGCGGGTAACCTATAATGCAAACCATCAATAACAAACAGTTCATCTATCTCGTAGCTCCAAAACTTATGTAGAGGCGATTTTTTCAGAATATCCTCGACTTCTTTTTTTCCGGCTGCATTCAGGGTTATCCACACACGTTGTGTTTCCATGCTTACGGCATACTGGTCAACTATATCTTTATTAATAAGGAAATTGACATAAGTACGATGAGGGGGGATCAACTCCATAAAATCATCTGACATCTCGAACTGTATCGTCACCTGGTATTTTTTCATTACTAGTAAAATAGACAAAATAAACCGCTGAAAGTTGCAAAATGCCGAAAAATAATTTCTTAAAAATCAAGTGATAAAAGACCTTAATTTTGCCAACCCGGGACGTTAGCTCAGTTGGTTTAGAGCATTACTTTGACAGAGTAGGGGTCACTGGTTCGAGTCCAGTACGTCCCACATTTTTAGCCTCTTGCCTGCAGTGGCTGAGCATCAAAAAAATCTAAAATGAAATAAACCTTCCTGCGATAGGAAGGTTTATTTCATTTTGTAGACCTATGAACTGATAAAGTACCCGTAGCTAGGCAGCCATCAATGTTTCAAACGTCCCGATATGAAGCGCCGAAATTACAGACAGGCAGGCAACTGCCGATTGTATGGCATCAATCACGCCTTTTGCTGCATTTTGAAAATTGTATTTCTGTACATGTTTGTGTGCATTAGCAGATAGTTTCTCGTACAAAGCCTGGTCTTTCAAAATATTAACCACTGTTTCAGCCCAGACTTCCTTTTCCACAGGGAGTACAAACCCAGTTTCTTCCTGGATAACCAGGTCATGAGCTACACCGGCATTTTCGCAGGTGATAACCGGTAGCCCTGCCGCCATAGCCTCATTTGCTACTACACCCCAGGTGTCATTGAGAGTGGGAAACAGGAGAATTTTGGCTTTCGAATAATACTCTGGTAAATTCCTGGTTTCTACGAATCCCGGATAATCATAGTCGATACCGTATTCGTCAAGTTTTTTTAGTACGTCTTCCTTTAGTTCTCCCGAGCCTATCAGCAACACCCGGCAATAACCAAGTCTTTCTTTTACTTGTTTAGCAATTTCGACGAAAAAGAAAGGAAGCTTCAGGTCAATAAAACGAGCCGAAAACATCAACTCATATTTCTTTTCAGCTAATGGCACTTTTTTAAACTGGGTGTTATCCACGCACAGGTAGCTTCGGAAAAACCGATGGTTTTCGATGTCATAACTTTTGTAGAGGGCCTTAGCACCGTCGCTTACACCGATAAAGGCATTTGTTTTTGAAAAAACGATTTTCCGGATAAGCTTATGAATAATTGATAAGCGGTTTTCAGAATTTAATGTGCCGTCGGTAAAGATCAATGGCTTTTTTTTGTTTACCATGCACCAGGCGAAAGCGTATAACATAGTGGGATAAAACCCATCCAGGATCACAACTTCAGGATTAATTCTATTCAAAACACGCCATATCCTGTGATTGCTGTGCACAGTGGTTTTGTTGTACTTTGATAAGAAAATCTTTTTGTAATTACCAAGATTGAATTTCCAGGTTCTGTCAGCTTCTTTTTCAGCACAGTAAATAACTGTATAATTATGCTGAAATTTTTCGGCGATTAATTCATGAAGCTTTTCTCTGTAAGGGGCAGGGATGTTCGTGACAAGTACTGTCTTAATCATAAGGTTCGTTTTAACTGGTGATACGAAATGATTTTTGCTTTCGTCAGGATATTGGATTATCTATGGCTATAACAGAAGATTGGTGGATTGAAAATTAGCCAGGTTGTCCTATGCACGGACAGTTTGTTTTTTCCCTCTTGATTCCCACAAAACAGGGAAAAAGGTTTTTGTCCAAAGTAATGCCCACGCTTTTGGCAAGTAGAGCGGAAAAAATTTCCTGACAAAAGCAAGATATTCTTTGTAGGCAAGGCCTTTATGGCTATACAGGTATTGTATGCGTTGTTTTAGGCTATGATCACCGGTTTTCCAATTTACTCCATGATCGTCCGAACAATAGCCGCAATAATATGAGCAGATATAGGACGGAATACCGGCCTTTTTTGCTTTCAACGTATAATCATAATCCGCAAAACTGTGTATATAAAGATCGGACAGGACTCCTATTTTATCAACCACTTTTGCGGGTACCAGCATAATGTTGGCATTACCGAGATGACACAACTGGGGGGAAACATTATTAGGCTTCACTACCTCAGCCTTCGAGATATAACCATTCTTCAAAAGTCGGCCACCGTAAGAAAAATTGCCCGAAATTTTGTCTTTAGTTGAACCAATCAGGATGCATTGCTCATTCTTCATTGTTTTCAAATCTGCAAACAGATTTTTAAATGCACCATTTAACAGGAGCGTATCATCATTCAGCAATAAGAAATAATCAAAACTCTTTTTTGTTTTTATCGCTTCCCGCCAGGCATAACGCATGCCACCGGCCCAGAAAAGATCGCCGCTTCCTTTGAAAACATGCACATTAGGAAATTCAATTTTTACAGCTTCACCCGTACCGTCTGTAGAGTTATCATCCACCAAATAAATTTCAAAGTTGTAGTTGCTGATATCTTCCTGGCTGTAAACGCTCCTAAGACAGGATAGGGTTTTTTCTTTCCTGTTATAGGAGGTTAAGAGAATTGCAAGTTGAATCATAATTTTCTATTATCCTGGTACGTAAAAATCTTTTCCAGGCCTTTCATATTTATTGGGAGATATTAGAAGGTGTCAGCGTTTAAACCTACGATCTGACGTTGTTTGCAGATTTGAGAAAGTGTTTTCAGAGTTGTACTCCTTGCTTTTCACCTCTCATCGCAAGAGATTGGAGAACATTGTTAGTAGTAAGTTTTCATGTTTACGGCTAAAGTTCTCTTTATTTGAATGTGAAAATATACACTGTCCGGGATTTTTTCAAGGTTTTTGCCAAGAATTTGATTTTTCCACAACGAATGATTTTTTTTAGTAATAACCGGAGTTATTTCTTTTGGTTTAAAATAAGATAAAAGATTAGTAATTAATTGCTTCTTGCAGGCACTCACCAAAAAATATCGGAACGGATGGGGGAAAATTATCCGGAGGTCATAGCCTCCACACAACAATTTTATTTCTCCATTCTTCCCGATAGGGAGTAGTAATGCGGATATAATTGTCGGTGTAGCCTTCCATCATTTCGCCTTTCCCATTTTTTTCAAACAAGACCTTGCGAGTTTGCCCTGCATGCTGCTCTGTGAAGTACTGCATTTTCATATATGACAGGTTGCGCAGCGTCTTATTTCTTTCATGACGAACGTTTACCGGCACCACCGGCTTTAATGTCAGCGCATGGGTGTTATCTCTTTCGGAATAAGTAAATACATGCAGGTAGGAGATATCCAGCGAATGGAGAAAATCAAATGTTTCCTTGAAATACTCCTCCGTCTCACCGGGAAAGCCAACGATCACATCGACGCCGATGGCACAATGCGGCATTAAGGTCTTGATCAGTTTTACCCGGTCAGCGTACAATTCTCTCTTGTATCTTCTGCGCATCATGCCCAAAATAGTGTTGCTGCCGCTTTGCAGAGGAATATGAAAATGCGGCATAAACTTGTCGCTGTTGGCTACAAATTCAATGATTTCGTTGGTAAGCAGGTTGGGCTCGATAGAGGAGATGCGGTACCGTTCGATCCCTTCCACTTTTTCCAAATGCTGTATTAGCGAATAAAAATTTTCCGGCCTGCTATTAATTCCTGGTGTTGAACCGGCACCATCAGGCCCCTTTCCAAAGTCGCCGAGATTTATACCTGTCAGCACGATTTCTTTTGTACCATTGGCAGCGAGTTCCTCTGCACTCTTAATTACGTTGCTTATGCTATCGCTCCTGCTTTTCCCTCTCGCCATGGGAATGGTGCAAAAAGAACAGTTATAATCGCATCCATCCTGCACTTTCAAAAACGTTCTGGTACGGTCATTTATAGACCATGAAGAATGAAAGCCGGATACCTCTTCGATATCGCAGCTACAGATTTTCGCAGAATCTCCTTTACTGAGCTCACGAATATGCTGTGCGATATTGAATTTTTCAGCGGCGCCCAACACCAGGTCCACTCCTGGAATTTCAGCTATTTCTTTAGGCTTTAATTGGGCATAGCAACCGGTAATTACTACTAAGCTTTCGGGAGATCTGCGTTGAATACGGCGAACGAGGTGGCGGCATTCCTTATCTGCGTTTTCGGTAACAGAACAGGTATTGATCACATACACGTCGGCCATATCATCAAACTCTTTTTTCTCAAAACCTTCGTTTTCAAGAAGCCTTGAAAGGGAAGAAGTTTCTGAAAAATTGAGTTTACAACCCAGTGTATGAAACGCTACTGTCCTCGATTCTGCCATAGTGGCCGCAAAGATAAGTCACAACCCCGATTTGAAGGATTTAAAAGGATTATGATGAACCAATTGTTGACAATCATGGATTTACTTTTAATTTGTAAAAATTACTGTGGTGAATAAAAAATGGTGGCCCTATCTTATCATTCTTGCTTTGGCAGTTGTTCTTTTTTTTGTAAAGAGATACCAAGAAAACGAGCTGGCTGATCCCAAAACTATTCAGGATAAAAATGAGAAATCTTCAGCGATTAATCGTAACCGTGGTTTTGACAGACGGATTTCGTTTATTGAGTACACCGGGCATGCCAAATGCAGAATGGAATGCAGGCATATTTCCCAGGCCGAGGTGGAAGAAGTAATGCGGGATGGGAAAATCAATTACGCCAAATCAGACGTAAAAGACAAACCCTGCCCAACTTATGCATTGGAAGGAATTACCAAAGACAATCAACGGGTGCGCATTGTATTTGCTCAATGCGACTTAAAAACAAAAGTGATTACAAGCATTGACCTGGATACAGATTGGGAATGCCATTGCCCGGGTGATGAACATTCATCTAAAAAAGGGAAATAATGGCCTGGCTGCTGAAACCACTTCAATGGCTGTATAGTTTTTATGCACATATTCTTTTTGTAGCGATCATGCTATTGATCTTTCCGTTTGTTATTATATCGAGTTTTTTTGGAAGGATAAAAGGTGGGAATATGATTTTGCGTCTTTGCTCATTGTGGGCAGATATCTGGTTTCCACTCATCTTTATTTTTCATAAAAAGATCTACGAGGCGCCGCATAATAAGTTGAAGCCATATGTTTTTGTCACCAACCATATTTCTTATATCGATTCGGCGGTGCTGGTGAAGGCCTATCGTCAGCCTGTTCGTCCTTTGGGCAAATTAGAGATGAGTAACGTGCCGTTGTTTGGATTCATCTATAAAAAGGCCATCGTGGCGGTTGATAGAAGTAGTGTTGAACACCGGGCTGCCAGCATCCGTATCCTGAAGTCCATCATTTCAAAAGGTATTTCGGTGGTGGTCTTTCCGGAAGGAACATTCAACATATCCAATAAGCCTTTAAAAGAATTTTATGATGGTGCCTTTAGAGTAGCTATCGAAACACAAACTCCTGTTAAGCCTGTTTTGTTTTTAGATACCTACAGCAGAATGCATTACAACAGCATTTTTTCAATGACACCCGGAAAGTGCAGGATCGTTTACCTGGATGAAATACCAGTGGCCGGGTTAAAGGCTGGAGATGTCCAATCGTTAAAACAAAAAGTGTACGCAACGATGGAGAAGAAATTGATCGCATACAAAGCTGCTTGGATAAGAATGAACCACGATTAGCAAGATTTAAATGGATTAGTGGGACACTAACCTCGCTGTTGCGGTAAATATTTTTGCTTGGTAATTGCTAATTATCTTTAAACCCTCATGGCAGCAGAAATCAACAATACAAGAGAAGGAAATACAATAGGGAGCAACCGTGAACTGTATGCGGATATTATCATACCTCTTGCATTACCCAAAACGTTTACCTGGGCGATTCCGGCTAACCTCATCGAAACTGTCAAAGTGGGATGCCGGGTTGAAGTGAATTTGGGGAAGAATAAGAAGTATGCTGGCGTTGTTAAGTCTATTCACGATCAGAAGCCTGACTTTTTTGAACCGAAGCCAATTCTAAATGTGCTCGATGCGGAACCTGTTGTTTTTGACCAACAATTAAAACTCTGGGAATGGCTGGCCTCTTACTACATGTGCAGCGAAGGGGAAGTAATGGCCGCTGCTTTGCCTGCACACTTTAAATTGTCGAGTGAAACAATTCTTGTTTACAACGAGGAGTATGGCGATGATTTTTCTGCACTTGATCATGATGAGTACCTGGTTGGGGAGGCCTTGTTGATAAAGAAGGAATTGAAATTGCCGGAAGTTCAGCAAATATTGGATTCGTCTCATGTCTATCCTGTTATCAACCGGCTGATCCATAAAAAAGTGTGTTTTGTATGGGAGGCATTAAAGCAAACATATGCACCTAAAAAGGAGACATATGTTTTATTGAATCATCAATACGACAATGAAGAAGAGTTGGCTAAATTGTTGAACGAGGATAAGAAACTACAAAGAGCAGAAAAGCAAATGGAATTATTGTTGAGTTATTTGTACCTGGTAAAAACTGAAGGTGAAGTAACAAAAACAGAGCTGCTAAAAAAGTCAGGAGCAACGGATGCACAGTTAAAAGGGTTGGTCGACAAAAAGATACTGTGGACAGAAAAAAGAAATGTAGACCGGCTCCGGTTTCTGCCAAAAGATATTAAGGTCGATTTTGATTTATCGGCACCACAGCAAAAAGCGTTAGCAGAAATTCAGGAAATTTTTATAACCAAACCTGTTTGCTTGTTGCATGGTGTTACATCCAGCGGCAAAACAAATATTTACATAAAACTTATCGAACAATATATAAGAAGGGGGCAGCAGGTTTTGTATATGTTGCCGGAGATCGCACTGACCTCGCAGATAATCCGGCGGTTGCAAAAACATTTTGGTGGCTTCATTGGTATTTATCATTCTAAGTTTTCGCCTAATGAGCGGGTAGAGATATGGAATAAGGTAAAGAGCGGTGAATTAAAAATAGTATTAGGCGCAAGGTCTTCTATTTTCCTGCCCTACACCAACCTGGGGTTGGTCATATGTGATGAAGAACATGATTCCTCCTACAAACAGCAGGAGCCGGCTCCACGATATAATGGCCGGGATGCAGCCATCTATTTTGCTTCCTTGTTCAACGCTAATGTAGTATTGGGAAGCGCCACCCCATCGCTTGAGTCATATTATAATGCTCAAAAAGGAAAGTATGGCCTTGTTGAATTGATGGTTCGTTACGGTGAGGTAGAAATGCCGAATGTAGAGGTAGTGGATACAAAAAAGATTGAGCAAAAGGACCGGTCCAAAGTGATGCTTTCACCCCATTTGGTTGCGGCGATACAACAGGTGCTTGACCGCAATAAGCAGGTGATACTTTTTCAAAACCGGCGCGGCTATACACCTTACCAGATCTGTACGGTGTGCGGATGGGTGCCTCAATGCAAATACTGTGACGTGTCACTGACTTTCCATAAGTTTTCTAATAAATTACTGTGTCATTACTGCGGCACCACCTATGCACCGGTGATTACCTGTGCTGCCTGTGGTAGCCATAGTTTTAAAGAGAGAAATTTTGGAACGGAAAAAATTGAAGAGTTGTTACAAGAAACTTTCCCGAAGGCAAAGGTGGCCCGGATGGATATCGATACGGTAAGGGGGAAAAATGCACATGATGTACTGATACAACAGTTCGAACAGCGCCGTATTGACATTTTAGCCGGTACGCAAATGGTGGTAAAAGGGCTTGACTTCGATAATGTGGATTTGGTTGGAATCCTGGACGCGGACGGATTGTTGCATTTTGCTGACTTCAGGGTCAATGAAAGGGGGTTTCAGTTGATGGAGCAGGTAAGTGGGCGTGCCGGCAGAAAGCCGGGGATGGCAGGAGTGAAGAATATTACCGGGAAAGTGTTGATACAAACCTCGCAGCCGCATCATCCCGTTTTGCAGTATGTGCAGCAACATGATTACAAAAAAATGTATGCAGATGAGCTGGAAAAAAGAAAACAATTTTTTTATCCGCCATTTTCCCGCATTATCCATCTTTCGTTTAAGCACAAAATAAAAGAAGTTGTGGAGGGAGCGGCGCATCATTTTGCCAATGCACTAAAAAATAAATACGGTAACTACCTGGTAGGTCCGGCGGAGCCTGTTGTTGGCCGCATCCGTAATCAATACCTGATGGAGCTGCTATTAAAATTGCCGAAGGATAAAAATCTTTTGATCAATTGCAAAAAGGATTTGCTGGAGCAGGTAGCCCTTTTGCACAATGAAAAAAGATATAAGAGTGTGGGAATTGTGCCGGATGTCGATGTGATTTAGAGGCCTCCTTCCGATCCCGACGGAACAGTCGGGACCATCTATGCACAGCCCCGGTTTTCGAAGACTCCGCAAGAATTCGGGTCCCGAAAATGCAGCGCAGAGATTCAAGGCTGATGTGGTAGTGATGAAGATTGATTAGTAATGCAGCCCGTCCCTCTTCGTCATTGCGAGCAAAGCGAAACGAGGAGAAGAGATAAGAGGGTGATGCCGGGAGAGGCTTGGTTTAATCCATCTCCGCTACTTTCTTTATCCCATCAAACGTATATCTGTAAAAACCTGATTCACTTTTTTTCGCAGCATTTAACATCGCTTTCGCAACCGTCTTGCCGTGTATAGCCCTGTATTTTCGGAGTGAGCCAACAAATATTCCTGATAAAGTTTTCATTGATCCCTGGAGGATACTTTCGCCGGTACGCTTTTCTTTTCTCTCTCCCAGCAATTGGGATGGTTGCATAATATGTACTGACCGTAATCCAATACCGTGGATAGCATTTTCCAATTCGCCCTTTAGCTTTAGATAAAATGTGTTGCTGTGACGGTTGGCCCCTACGGCGGAGACAAGGATAAATTTTTCACAGCCCAATTCCTTACAAAGCGTTGCGGCTTTCACCGGAATATCAAAATCAATTTGCCGATAGAGATCATGATTGCCTTTTACATTTTTTTGAGTGGTGCCAATGCAGGAAAAAACTGCACCACTTCCATCCAGCGCCAGCTTCAATGATTCGGTATCTGAAAAGTCCACTAGTTTTACTTCCATTTTCGGGTGTTTTTTTTCATAAGGTCTCCGTACAATGACCCTGGCAGTATCAAAGTAATCGTCGGCCAATATTTCTTCTAATAAATAATTGCCGATCATGCCGGTTGCTCCGATTATCGTAGCTATTTTTTCGCTCATGATTTTTGCAGTATAATTGCTCAATTTATGTCTATGCAATTTCAGGAAAATATTTCGTTGAAGTCATACAATACATTTGGAATCGAAGCGGCGGCCAGGTATTTTGCCAGCTTTCATTCGCTGGAAGAACTGCAGAATCTATTAACCTCAAGCTCGTCATTGCGAGGCACGAAGCAAAAACCTCAAACCTCAAACCTCGTGCTGGGAGGTGGGAGCAATATTTTGTTTACAAAAGATTTTGACGGTGTTGTTCTGAAAAATGAGATCAATGGAATTGAAAAGATTTCAGAGGATGAAAATTTTATTTATATAAAGTGCGGGGCAGGGGAGAACTGGCACCAGGTTGTTTTGCATTGTATTGAAAATAACTGGGGCGGCCTGGAGAATCTATCGCTGATTCCGGGATGTGTAGGGGCGTCGCCCATGCAAAATATCGGGGCTTATGGCGCCGAGATCAAAGATGTTTTTCATGAGTTAACAGCCTTTCACCTGCAGGAAAAGGGAAATTACATATTCAAATTAAAAGATTGTGAGTTCGGCTACCGGGAGAGTGTGTTTAAACGGAAATACAAGGATCAGTTCGTCATCGCCGATGTTACTTACCGGCTGAGCAAAAAACCAAAGGTCAATACAAGCTATGGTGCAATAGAGCAGGAACTGGAAAAAATGGGTGTGCAGGAGGTAAATATCAAAACTGTTTCCCAGGCAGTGATCAATATTCGTTCCTCCAAATTACCTGATCCGAAAGAAATAGGTAATGCAGGCAGTTTTTTTAAGAATCCATCTGTTGCAAAAGAAAAATTCCTTGCACTCCAATCTGAATTTCCTTTAATAGTAGGGTATGAAAATGCGGATGGTTCCATGAAGTTGGCTGCGGGATGGCTGATCGAGCAATGTGGCTGGAAAGGATTCCGGGATGGTGACGCCGGGGTGCATGCAAAGCAGGCACTTGTTTTAGTCAATTATGGCAATGCAAAAGGAAGTGAGATATATGCGTTGAGTGAAAAAATTGTTGATAGTGTAGCGGATAAATTTGGCGTGGCGCTGGAACGTGAGGTGAATATTATATAGAGCATGTCAAAATAATAAAAAAGTAACACAGCGGCCACTAAGAAAACACGAAGGACACAAAGCAGTATAAACTTCGCGTCCTTCGTGTAAGTTTGGAGTTCTTCGTGAACCCGATTAGTTAAGCTTCCTCATCAAACTCCTCTTCATAATCTTTGCTGTCGAAATTCATCATACTTCCCATCAGGTCCTTGAATTCGATTTTTGTTTCAAATATCTTTTTACTGATAAGCGAATAAGAAGCCAGGCCATGTAACACAAACTCCATCAGGAAAGCGGTTTCGGTATCATTGGCATTGGCAAAAAATTTTCTTACCAGTGCATGTAAACCGTCTACCTGGTAAAGCAACATTGTTTTGTCTTTATCGCTTGTATTAAATGAGACGTTCAGGTGATTGCCTTTATCAAACCAACTGATGATGGCACGGTAAGGATTATCATCTTCTTTGACCTGCTGCGAGGGCTTGCCGGTTGCCTTTCGTTTCTTAAGGGTTTCCGGATTGGGAAAATATTGAGTGAATTGGCTGCGGATGGCTTTATCCACTAAGTTCATGGCCACCTGGTAAGGACCTTCCTGTTCTCCTTCATATACCAGTTCTACTTTACCTGTGATAGCCGGGATGATACCGGCAAGGTCGGCCACCCACACCTGCGTTTGTTTTTCATTATTGATAATAGCCCTGCGTTCGGCGGCGCTTACCGCATTTTCAAATGCAGAAATAGTAAGCCTTGCACTGACACCGCTCTTCTTATCCACGAATTCGCTTCCCCTTGCTTCAAAAGCCACCTGTTCGATCAACCGCTTTACCAGGTCACTCACTTTTACCTTGCTTTTTTGCTCGTCACTGATTGTGGCTTCCTGTTCTGTAATTTCCAAAGCATGTTCCAGCGACTTGGGGTAATGCGTCAGTATCTGGCTTTCGATCCTGTCTTTTAATGGTGTGACGATCGAACCCCGGTTAGTATAATCTTCAGGGTTGGCTGTGAACACAAATAGAATATCAAGTGGCAATCGAAGCTTGAATCCTCTTATTTGGACATCACCTTCTTCTAAAATATTAAACAGCGCCACCTGTATCCGGGCTTGCAGGTCTGGTAATTCATTGATCACAAAAATGCTGCGGTTGCTTCTTGGTATGATGCCGTAGTGAATTACTTTTTCATCGGCAAAGCTTAGCTTCAGGTTAGCTGCCTTGATCGGATCGATATCGCCAATAAGATCCGCTACGCTTACATCAGGTGTCGCCAGCTTTTCACCATAACGTTCACTTCGGTGTATCCAGTGAATAGGCGTGTCATCGCCGTAAGTCGCAATTTGTTCATGTGAAAATTTTGACACCGGGTTGATAGGGTCATCATTGATCTCACTGCCGGCAACGCCCGGAACGTATTCGTCCAATAACTGCGTCATTTGACGGGCCATTCTTGTTTTAGCCTGTCCACGTAAGCCGAGAAATAAAATATTATGCTTACTTAGCAAGGCTCTTTCTACGTCGGGTATCACACTATCTTCATAGCCGATAATTCCGTCAAACGTAGTTTCCTGTCTTTGCAATTTTGCAATCAGGTTTTGTCTTATTTCTTCCTTGATACTTTTGGGACGATAGCCACTTTTTTTTAATTCGCCAAGTGTTTTTATTTTATTTATATCCATAGTCTGAACCTTGATTTGGGTGGATTTATTGATTAATAGGAAAATTGTGAGTGGTAAACTTTTGATTTTCCAGTCTTTTAAACTGCAAACTGATACTTCCAAAATTTATCAGCAGACCAATTTGCATGTTGTATGCTTCAAGATAATTTTTTGCCTGGGCTAGATGTACCTTTTCAAGTTGAATGACTGCTTTTAATTCGACCATTATTTTTTCTTCCACAAAAAAATCAACTCTTCGTTCTCCAATATTTCTTCCTTTATAATAAATGGGCATGCTTAGCTCCCTGGCGAAACGAAGTCCTGTATCTTCTAATTCAATTTCCAGCGCCCTTTGATATATCATCTCCTGAAAGCCATTACCTAATGCCGCATGGACTTTCATTGATGAGCCAATGATTTTTTCGGTTATTTCCTTGTATTTGTAATCCGCCATACTCTTGTCTAATCTTATTAATCTCCCCAAATCATGGTTCAGACTAGTAAACTGTTTTCCTTTTACCACTTTCAAAATCTTTAAATATAAATGCTCCCAACTTATCCAGTGATGCGAAATAGGCTTTGCCATGATTCATTTCGGTGAACTCCTGGACAAAGCGTTGCAAATAGGGATCTGTAGCAATCATAAATGTAGTAATCGGGATCTTTAACTTTTTGCATTGCGCAGCCAGGTTCATGCAACGGTTCACGACTTTCCTGTCAAGCCCAAAACTATTTTTATAATAACGTTTCCCGATCTTCAGGCAGGTCGGCTTGCCATCGGTGATCATGAAAATTTGTTTGTTGGGATTTTTCCTTCTGCGTAAAATGTCCATCGCCAGTTCCAAACCGGCAACCGTATTGGTATGATAAGGACCCACCTGCAGGTAAGGAAGATCTTTTACTTCGATAGGCCAGGCATCATTTCCGAATACAACTATGTCCAGTGTGTCCTTGGGATATTTTGTTTGTATCAGCTCACTCAGTGCCATCGCCACTTTTTTGGCCGGGGTGATCCTGTCTTCACCATACAGTATCATAGAGTGTGAAATGTCGATCATCAGCACGGTCGAAGTCTGTGCCTTAAAGTCGGTTTCCCTGATGCTCAGATCGTCTTCCTGCAGGCGAAAACTATCCAGTCCGTGATTGATCTGTGCATTGCGAATAGACTCAGTAAAATCAATTTGCTCAATCATATCGCCAAACTGGAACTGCCTGGTTTCCGGATTTTGTTCATCACCCTGACCGGGTTTGAAACTATGGTGATCTCCCTGTTTGGTTTTTTTCAACTTGCCAAATATTTCTTCCAGGCTTCTTTTGCGGATGCCTTGTTCTGTCTTTGGGGTAATCCTGATCTCGCCACGCTGGTTATCTTCCGTGATGTATCCTTTTTCTTTTAGCTCATCTACAAAATCACCCATGCCATATTCGTTGTCCGTGAGCTCATATTTGTTGTTTAGTTCATTGAGCCATTGCAAGGCTTCGCTCACATCTCCACTGGTATAGGTAAGCAATTGCATAAAAAGATCCAGCAATTGATCAAAACGGGTCTTGCCGTCTTCATTAGGATCAAACCTGGTAAAATGAAAGCCTCTCATGTTTGATAATTTGATTTTTCCTGCGGGATGGCGGAATTAAAAATGAAATAATGATTAATACCGTCGGCCCATACAATTTACGATAATAATGCCAGCTTGTTTTTGAGCGGTCTTTGACAGCCTTGAAAACGCTACCAGTGCTTACTATAGCAAACGGAATGAAATACTTACAAAACGGGAATGTTTATAAGTTATAACAAAATTTGTCAGCGATAGTTTTCAAAATCTTTGCGGCTGAATGTGCCCGCTGAAATATGATCGCCTGATGGCATGTCGTAATTAACATACCGGATCCCTTTCAACTCTGTAAGACTAAAAGTGGTAGAAGCCATATAAGCCTGCGCTCCTGCGCTTCCCATTTGCTGGCCAAGAAATTTGCTGTCAGGTATGGCAACATATAAAGTATCGTTGGAAGTTTTTACGAAAACAAGTTTTACATTTTCCCAGGCTGCATTCAGGTCATTGATCAGGCTGGCAGCTGTTAGTGTATCGGCATTTATTGTGCGTTGCTGTTTCAGATAAAACTGGTTTTTCACGGTGTCATAATCTGAAATCCAGAGTAGCCTGTCCGGTGCCGACGCCGGCGTTTCTTCCGCTACGATTACGGTATCTGAAGGAATTTCTCTTTCAGAACCTTCATTATTACAAGCTAGCAGGAAGACCATACCTGTATATAATAAAATATTTCGCATAAGCTAAGCTAATAAACAAGGCGCAAACTGCAGGTGTCAGCTTCAGTAAAGAAAGTTAAACCCGGATTTTGCAGCCTGCTGCAAAATTTGGGTTAAAAACCCGATAGATCAATGACCCTCAAAAAATAAATCCCGCCGGGGAGCGGGATCTATTTCTAAATGATAGCAATCTTATTTTTATTTGGTACTGTCTTTCCCGGTTGCACTGTCTTTTGCGGTATTGATAATAGTGCCGCCACTTTCGTTAGGTGTTTGCGTTTGTCCCTGGGTGGCGTATTTCTTTTCTATCGCATCCAGTGCCAGCAACATCGCTTCGTTGAAATAAACTTCGGTTCCTTCCAGCGTGCCACCAAACAATTCCGGCCGGTTATTTTTCAAATAGTCGTAATATTTCTTCTGTTGTTCCAAATCCTTGCGCATCGTTGCTCGCACTTTTTCGGCCAGGTCAGTTTTGCCAGCTTTATAAGCCGATTCAAGATATAATAAACCTGTTTGGTTATGGCTGCTGAAACGGCTCACCATTGCATAAGGCAGATTGTCGGTATCAATTCCTTTTTCAACCCTGTCCAATAACTTCTGCGCTTCATCTTTCTTGCCCTCATCGGCCAGGTTACCGGCAGCTTCTGCGTACACTGCGCGGATGTTTAATAAATGACGACGGTTTTCTTCATCGAAATAGACTCCTTTTTTATCTGCATTGCCAAAGCCAAATTTCTCCATCAGGTTTTTGTACATGACGCCGCTGTTATTATCCCGCACCTGCGCTCCGCCCAACTGCATTTGGCGAAGTGCTTGCTCCAAAGCCCAGTTTCCTTGCGGGAATTTATTCCTGATCGGAACGAGGCGATAAGACAATCCATCTTTACGCAGGTATTGCGAAAAGCCCAGCTCGCCATAGGGAGAGGTGAAATAAATTGGTCGGTTCCATTTATTGGCCGCAATGATATTTAACACCATTAAATCACTGCGTGAAAGCCCCGCATCCAATTTATTTTTTGGTATTTCAAAAATCATCGGCGATACAATGCTGTCTTCAGGATTTACTGTCATATTTGCTCTTACAATGGCAGCATCTACCGGCACGCCCAGGCGGGATACAGGGAACACTGATTCGCCAACATCCCTGCCGGTTTCAGGGTCCAGCGCTTTTCTACCCAGTTCCTGTTTCATGATGCTATACAGGTCATAGAAAGTGCTTTGATCACCTTTGGCACGATAACGAACATATTCGCGGTTGTGTCCTTCAATTTGCTCGGGTGTCCAGATCACATCAACAGAATCTGCCTCATTTACTTTACGACGAAGCTGGTTGATGTACCAGTCGATGCCTAGCAGGCTTGTATTAATGATGCGGATATCAGGACGCACATTTTCCACTTCCTGCGCATACCATAGGGGATAAGTATCATTATCACCAAATGTGAAGATGATTGCCTTTGGTGCACAACTTTCCAGGTAATCTTTTGCCAGGTCCGGAGCCAGCAATTTGCTGCTGCGATCATGATCATCCCATTCCTGCTGTGCCATCATTAACGGAACAAGCAGGCAAAGAATAGACGTGGATATATTCGCAATATTCCAATTGCTACCACCCGATGAAATCGCCCTGACGAGATAGGTTATACCCATCATTAATACTGCGTACAATGCGGTAATAAAAATGCAGGTGAGCAAAGTAGTGCTGAATGATCCGCGCAGCGAACTCATCAGAATGATAAAGAATGTCAGCGCAGAACCGTACACCAACATATTCTGAAAAGTTATTTTATCTGCTTTTTCTCTTGCCAGTCTTACAAAAGCAACAACTGCCAATCCTATCCAGATAGCAAAAGCATAGAATGATCCTACATAAGCATAGTCACGTTCCCTTGGCTGGTTGCCCGGTTGATTGAGGTAAAGCACAACAGCGATGCCAGTAAAAAAGAATAGCAGGAAGCTAACGATCCAATCTTTCCTGTTTTTGAGATACTGGTACACACAACCAATTATGCCAAGGATAAATGGCAACATATAAAGCTTGTTATGTGCTTTATTGTTTTTAATGCTGTCGGGCATTTGAGATTGGTCACCCAGGCGTTTATTGTCAATAAAAGAAATACCGCTGATCCAGTTACCATCTCTCACACTTCCCATTCCCTGGATATCATTTTGTTTGCCGGCAAAATTCCACATGAAATAACGCCAGTACATTAATCCATTTTGGTAAGTAAAGAACCATTCCAGGTTGTCGGCATAAGTTGGCGCCTCAAATTTCCCGGTTTGCTGATCCTGTCCCAGTCCCAACCATTGCGCATAGAAATAGGCATGGTTTTGATCATTGCTTGGATCCCATACACGGGGGAATAATTGTTTGTCAGAGCTTTCATAATCATATTCACGGGCAGGGCCAACGGGGATATAGCTGTCGTTTCCTTTTACATACTTCATTTCGCCTTCTTTGATCACCGGGTAACCCGAATCATCTCTTGCAACTTCGGCGGCAAAATGAGGACCATATACCAGCGGAGCACTACCATATTGTTCACGGCTCAGATAGTAAACAAGGTTGATAGGATTATCAACATTGTTCATATCGATGACTGGATTGGCGTTAGAGCGAATGAGGGCGGTGAAATAAACAAAATAACCCAGCATCATGAACGCATAACACCACAAACTCAATTTCAACACCCGCAAGCCGCCGGGTTTCAGGAAGTAGCCTATGGTAGCTGCTGCGGCAGCCAGCAATAAGAACTTGGCGAACTTGGCGCCACCTGATCCTGTGGCCATAAAAAATGGAAGAGCAGAAAGACCCAGGAACAGGATAAAAAATAGGATCACCTTATTCTTGATAGTTTTTTCGGTAAAGGTCAACGCCCATGCGATCACGGCAGCCAGGGCAATAAAATAAATGGCAAAGCCTGAGAAGAACGGAAGTTTAAATGAATTGACAAAGAATACATCAAATAAACCGGCAGCCTTCATCGAGTATTGAATAACGCCCACCATCACCAGGCCGGTGATGACACAACCAACCAGGAAAGCGTAAATAGCGCTTTTAGTGGTGGCCTTATAGCGGCGGTAATAATAGATCATTACAATGGCGGGAATGGTCAACAGGTTCAACAAGTGAACGCCGATAGACAAGCCCATCATGAAAAACAGGAAAATGATCCAGCGATCAGATCTTGCTTTCGCATGCAGATCATTTCCGGCATGTTCATCAGCATGTTCCCATTTCAGCATGGCCCAAAAAACAATAGCCGTGAAGAAAGAAGACAAGGCGTATACCTCACCCTCTACAGCACTGTACCAAAATGAATCGCTGAAAGTATAAGCTAATGCACCTACCACGCCGGCAGCCATGGTTGTAAATAATTGCTGGCTGCTCAATGCCTCGCCAACACCTACAAACATTTTGCGGGCAAAGTGGGTAATGCTCCAGAAAAGAAATAATATAGTGGCGGCGCTGGCAAGGGCACTCATGAAATTCACCGCATTGGCAGCAGTCATTGGATTATCGCCAAACAGAATGATGAAAAAGCGGCCAAGCAATACGAAAACGGGTGCGCCGGGAGGGTGGGGAAGTTGCATTTTGGCTGCACTCGCAACAAATTCACCGCAATCCCACAAACTGCCTCTTGCTTCGCGGGTCAGCATGTAGGTAGCCATTGCAACAAGAAACACGGCCCATCCGGTAAGATTATTAACTTTTCTAAAGTTCATAAGAGTTTTGATTTTTATTCTTTCGTCATCCCGGGCAAAGCGAGGGATTGAAGGAGGCAAAAATAGGGGGAAAAAGGTTAAAAGAGGTTTAACAAGTTCAAGAGGTTCAAAAGGTTTAAGAGGTTGGGGAAATCTGAAAACGTCCTTCCTGATTTATTAAACCTTTTGAACATTTTAAACTGCTGGAACTATTCAAAGAACACCCTCACAGTCTGGTAAAAAAGCTGGTTTTGCAATATTCCATCTGCCTTACTGGCTTTCTCTGAAAAACCTTTCAACCCAAAAAGGCCGGCAGCGTTTCCTTTGTTAATAGCGATTTCCAGGTAGCCGGCACTGTTAAAGAGGGCCAGTTTTTCACCCGGATGAACGTCGGCATAGGATTCGCTGATGCGATCGATCACCTCGTCTCTTTTAAAAACGATCCGGAAACTTCTTCCTTTACGCTGCTGTTCAAATTGCTCACGGGTGATGTTGACGATGACGTTTTCAAAATTGTCGATAAAGATGATCTGCCCTTCGATCCAATTGTTGTCAAGCAGGGGTCTCAAATGATTTTTTTCGATATAGTTAATATCGGGAGTTCCGATGTTGACTATCGATTCGCCCTGCGCCAACTGGTTGATCACTTTTCCCATGACGCCGGCACAGTAAGTCGTGTTTTTATTGGCCGCTTTTTCCAGCGGAATACCCATGATCATTTCCGGTTTTTCTTCGAGGATCATATTTAGCAGCCCGTTGTCGGCACACAAATAATATTGATTGTTGTGAAAGGCCAGTAATAGCTGTTCTGGTTTTTTCTCAAAAAGGTTTACTAAAATGATATGATAGGTGTAGTCCGGGAAGTTTTTAAAAGCACTGCGACAGATATAGGCGGTTTGCGGATAATTAAATGGAGCAATGCTATGGGAGATATCGACAATAGTAAAACCCGGGTCTATTTGCAATAGCTGTGCCTTTATTGCAGCTACAAGATAATCCTGGTGGCCGATATCAGAAGTAAGCGTAAGTAAAGGCATGAGTTAGAAATCAGAAGTCAGAAGTCGGAGGTCAGAAGTTGAAAGCATGAAGTCCGAAGTCAGAAATCAGATTTTGAAATTTAACTCTTTCTGATATCGGGCCCCAGACCTCTGGCTTCATTTAACAAGTTCTCCGTCTTTAAAGAAAAATTTATAGGTTAATATATCAGCTAATTTGGGAAAAAATTTATTCAGAAAAACGGTTTGCTTTCCCTGGAAGGTCATGACCAGCGAACGTTTCTTTTTACTCACGGCTGATAAAATTCTTTTCGCACAATCCTCAGCACTCATCAGTTTGCCTTCATCCAGCGGCGTATCGCCATGCGACTGGGCATCTTTATTCAATGCTGCATTGCGAATGTTCGAAGTAGTAAAGCCCGGGCTGACCCACATGACATGCACACCGTCATGCAACAATTCTGTTTTGATCGCTTCTAACCAGCCTTGCAGTGCATATTTGCTGGCTGAGTAAGCGCTCCGGCCTGGTAAACCCCTGTAGCCGGCTATCGATGAGATACCAACGATAATTCCTTTTCTTTCAATAATGGAACTCAACGCATATTTGGTGCAATAGACAGCGCCGAAGAAATTTATATCCATTACTTTTCTCGTTACTTCCGTTGAAGCGTCTTTCAGTAAGGCTCTCATCGAAATACCTGCATTATTGATCAGCACGTCAATGCCACCGTATACTTTGATAGTGGTTTCGATAAAACGGCGACAATCATTTTCACTGCTGACATCAGCCACCATTGTATGCAAAAAAGAGGATGGATAACTGGATTGCAGCCGGTATAATTTATCATGATCCCGACCACAGGTCGCCACTTTGGCGCCTGATTGCAAAAGCTCGTCAACCAAAGCCTTTCCAATGCCATCTGTTCCACCCGTCACAACTACGACCTTATCTTTAAAAAAGGAAAACATATCCACGTTGAATTTGCGGCAAACCTACTTCAAATTTTTAGTATAGTGAGTATTAAGACATTAAAAAAGCCCGGGCAATGTCAAGGCTTAAGAAGCGGACCCTTGGGAGCAAACAAGGATGGCATACAAGGAGTGGCAAGATTCGGGATATCCGGTTTTTCTTTTGATTCCTATGCACAGGCGTTAGAGGGCAGACACCTCCAATCTTATGATAAAGGGAAATAGACATAAAAATCAGCGCCTTTCCCTAATTCGCTTTCAGCCCTGATAAACCCATGATGGTTTTCCATAATTTTTTTGCAAAGAGCCAGGCCAATTCCGGTACCTGAATATTCATGCCTTCCATGAAGTCGCTGAAAAAGAAAAAATATTTTCTTTTCATATTGAGGTTCAAACCCCAATCCGTTATCTGAAAAAAGAATTTGCAAATAGCGGCCGTCGCTGACATATTCCGGGATTTCTTTCATTTCCTCCTGGGTACATATGGCGGATGAAATTTTTATCAGGGGCTCGTTAGCTGAGAACTTCAGGGCATTACTAATCAAGTTGGCGAACAATTGATTGATCTGGACGGGAATAGCCCTAATTGTTGGCAGTGGTTCGCTTTGTATTACAGCTTTTTTTTCCTGGATAACCAGTTCAAAATCGATGCAGATATCGCTCAGTACCCGATTGAGATCAACTTCCATAAATTCTTCAGTGAGTGATAAGCGGCTGTAATCTAAAATGGAATTAATTTGGTCACTCATTCTTTTGGCACAAGAGTTTATTTTTTCAAAATACATTTTAACGAAGTCCTCATTCCCAAGGTTCCTTTCAATTAGATCTGTGAACGTTCTTATTTTGCGGAGGGGCTCTTGTAAATCATGAGAAGCGATGTAGGCAAATTGTTCCAGCTCTTTGTTCCGGTTCTCCATTTCCCGGAGATATTCCTGCATTTTATTTTCAGCCTGTTTTTTTTCGGTCAAATCGCGGGTGACCTTTGAAAATCCTATAATAGTTCCGTCCTTATCGTGCAGTGCTGTTATAACTATACTTCCCCAAAAGGTAGACCCATCTTTGCGGACCCGTAAGCCTTCATGAGTAGCTTTTCCTTCTTTAATCGCGGTGGCTATTAGCTTTTCGGGAAGGCCGTTTTCCCGGTCTGCGGGCAAATAAAAAATTCTGAAATTTTTCCCGATGATTTCCTCTGCGGAATAGCCTTTGATTTTTTCGGCACCTTTATTCCAATTCTGAATATCTCCCTGTTCATTTAGTAATATAATTGCATAATCCTGGACTTCTTCGATCATCTTATGATACTTCTCTTCGTTTTTCCGCAGTGCTTCATTACTTAACCGCAATTCGTCCGTAAAACTCTTCGCCTGATCGTCTGCTATTTTTCTTTCTGTCAGGTCCCGGGTAACCTTGGAATAGCCCATGATTTCTCCATTGGCCGTATGCAATGCTGTTAGGGTAATACTTCCCCAGAATTTTGTTCCGTTTTTACGCAAACGCCAGCCTTCATGGCTTGCCTTTCCCTTATCAGTCGCTTTTTTTAATAATTTTTCGGGCAGATTATTTACACGGTCTTCCGGCAAATAGAATATTCTAAAATGCTTGCCCACTATTTCGGATTCTGAGTAGCCCTTTATTTTTTCAGCCCCTTTATTCCAGTTTTGAACAATACCTTCCCGGCTTAGAAGAATGATGGCATAGTCCTCCACTTCATCTATCATCTTGTGGTATATGTCTGTCACTTCGGATTTTATACCGGGATCAAAAAGGAACGGGGTGTGGCTTTTATTACTCATTTCAGACTATCCTTCAATAATATTTAATGCTTCAATTAGCAAGCCAAAACTGGCTGGCTTTTTCAGGAAATGGCTGGCTCCAGGTTCTTCCTAATACTTAACGGGGTGTTCCCCGAAGGAAGTTGAAAACATGGTCACCTGTGTATCTTTTAAATGTGCCAATTTTTTGATTGCGAATCGTCATCGATAAGAAAACAGACTGTTCGGCTGTGATTTTTGACTGCTGACATTTTTACTACAAAAAATTTTATTGTGCTATTAGAGTGACCTCGTCCATCATATCCGCCTATCCATTAATCGACGAGCTATATTGGGTAACCGACTTGTTTATGTAAACCTGCCAGATGCATCACAGGTATTAAATAATAAAATGGACACTTACGGTTAAATGTGGTTTCATTTCTATTAACTGAAGCTGAAAAATCAAATGGGTTTGGAAGAGTCATTTGATTCAGAAATTCCAATTGCAGAAAGTTCAAACCGGCAGGATAAAGCCAACTATGGATAAAGATAACTGATTTTTAGCTTTTGCATATGGAAGAGCCCGTCCCTTAGCTATTCAAGGAAAATGAAATTCACCAATCTTGTAAGTTGCCGCAATTACTTGCTTTAAGATTGTATCGCAGCATATGCGTATACTAATAAAAATTCCCAACCCCCAAACTGGTTTGCTGGAGAAAAGAGATGGCAAATATCTTTTTCATGAAAAACCCAAAGGGTAGAATATGCGATTCATGGAAGATGAGACGTGCTGCAAATGGATGGCAAAATAGCTTATGATTATGATAATTTTTCAAATTCCGCATGAAAGGAAAGTTTGTTAATTGCATTGCATAGTTATTATGACCCGGATACGAACTGCAGTATCTCAGAAACCAAAACGGTCATGCTGGTTTTGATAAAATCGAAAAACGATTGCTTTATGAAAAAAAAAGTTTTCTTAACGGACCGCCGTCCTGGCAAGGTCCAATGCATCAGGTATTTGCTTTTTTCAATATTTCTTTTTTTGGCGTTTTGTTTTCAGGGATTGGCACAAACGAGCCGGATCACGGGTGTCGTTCGGGATGCAAAAGGCATCCCTCTTGAAGGAGTAAGTGTAAATCTGAAAGGCTCCGGTGCCGGCAATGTAACGGACGACAAAGGCGAATTCTCGTTAGAAGTACCGCGTACAACAGGTACATTGGTTTTTTCATTTGTGGGATATGCTGAGAAAGAAGAAGCTATCAAAGGAAGAAGCAAAATCGATGTGAATCTTGTATCCAGTATTGCAAACCTGGATGAGGTGGTGGTGATTGGCTATGCTACTCAGAAAAAACGTGATGTAACCGGCGCCATTAGCTCCATATCAGCAAAAAATATTGAAGAGAAACAGCCTGTCTCAGTTTTCGATGCTATCCAGGGAGCAGCGCCGGGAGTACGGGTTATGAGTGGGTCAGGAGCTCCGGGCGAAGAAGCTGATATTACCATACGTGGGCTATCTACTTTGTCAGATGCAGGTGTAAGGCCATTGTATATTGTTGACGGAGTTCCGCTGAAAAATATCAATAACATTAATCCCAAAGACATACAGTCGATGGAAATCCTGAAAGATGCCGCTTCGGCGGCTATCTACGGTTCCCGTTCTGCCAATGGTGTTATTATCATTACTACGAAACGCGGAGCGGAAGGAAAGCCACAGATTAATGTAGATTACCTGAGAAGTTATAGCAAACTGTCGAATAGGATTTCACAGGCCAATCGCCTGCAAAGGCAGATGTTTGATCGCAGAGGCAATTTAGGGCTTGATCCAAAGCCCGATGATTCAACTTCCTTTTCCAGGAATTCGGATAATGATTACCAGGCGCTGATTACCCAGGTTGCTGTCCGTGAACAGGTAGATGCAAGTATAAGAGGCGGCAACAAGCAATTAAACTTTTATAATAGTTTGCAATATTTAAATGAAGAAGGAATTGTTATCAACAGTTATAATAAACGGTTTACACTTCGTACTAATGTAGAATATTCGCCTTCCAAAAGAATAACTATGTTGACCCGTCTCAACTTTAGTTATCAAACTAAAAATAATATCAATGAAGGAAATGTAATTCAGCAGTCCTTGCAGCGGCCACCGGGTATGGCCCTTTATTTTCCTAATGGTGAATATATTTATTTTAATGGTGGACGCAGAAACCCATTGGCAGAAGCATACCTGCGAAAAGATATTTCGAAAATTTATAAAGGCGTGCTTTACCAGGGAATTGATTTTAAAATTTTTAACCCGCTTACCGTCCACGTTGATGGATCTGCGGACATAGAATTGCTGAAACGATCTGTATTCGCTTCCCGGTTTCTCAGTAGCAGTAATCCTCCAATAAGCGAAGGCAGGGATCTGACTGAAATTCCGATAAGGCTGCAGGGGAATGCTTACTTAAGCTATAGGCAAACCTTTAAAGAGGTACATAATGTAACTGCATTGGCTGGAATGAACTATGAAAAAAACCGGAAGGATGATGCAAATCTTGAGGGAAGATTTTTTGTAACAGAAGTTGTAACTACGCTTAACGCAGCCGGTCAATATACGCTTAGCAATTTATATTCCAGGGGAGGTGCGTCCACGTTGCTTGGTTTTTATGGAAGGTTGGGATATGATTACGAAGGCAAATATTTACTGAATGCTACAGTAAGAAGAGATGGGTCCTCTGTGTTTGGTCCGAATGATCGTTGGGGAACCTTTCCTTCTGTTTCCATAGGGTGGAGATTCAGTGATGAAAGTTTTATGGACAAGTTTAAAGGCGTATTAACGGATGGAAAGATCCGCGCAAGCTGGGGAGTTACAGGTAACCAGGAGATAGGCGATTATGATGCCGTACAGCAATTTGTCTTCGGACCCTATATTTATAATGGAGTGAGCGGGGTGCGTACCAACCCAAGAATGGGAAATAACTTACTTAAATGGGAAGAGACAACGCAAAGCAATATAGGGCTGGACCTTACTTTTCTTAATGGAAGAATAAGTTTTATCGGAGATTATTATGTTAAGGAAACCAGTGATCTTTTGTATGATGATCCGCTTCCGTTAGAAAGCGGCTTCCCTGAAAAAGTACGGATCAATGCGGGTTCCATTCAGAACAAGGGACTGGAATTAATGGTCACGGCATATCCTGTCCGTACAAAAAATCTTAGCTGGCAAACTTCTGTGAATTGGTCGATGGTGAGAAATGAAATTACCAGTCTTCCCAGCGATTACATCGATGATATATGGAGCGTAGAAGAAGGTAAAGAGGCCGGCAACTTTTTCGGTTATAAATACCTGGGAATTTATGAATATGATGAATCCAACGCCTATACCGGAGATTATAAGACAAGATTAATTCCGCAATTTCAAAAGGATGCGCAGGGTAATATTATAATTGAAAAAAACATGAAACCTGTTTTGACAGGTTATACATTGCCGGATGGTACGCCTTATACAGGTACTGTTAAGCAGTTAACGGCTGCGGGTGTTGTTTTAAAAGGCGGAGATGTTATCTGGGACAATCGTCCGGATTCAAAAGGAATTCTCAATGGAGACATCGGAAATGAAGACAGGCAGTTTTTAGGACATGGACAACCAAGATGGAGTCTTGGATGGAGTAATAGTATTGCCTATAAGAATTTTGCATTTTCATTTAACTTATACGGAAACATTGGTGGTAAGGTATACAATGAGAATAGAAGAAATTTGGCTTCTTTCTCTAATAGCAACACAACGCCGGATGCCTATTTTATAGAAAATATGTGGAAATACCCGGGACAAATCACAGACACTTACAGGGGCGGTGACAGAGCTGCTGATAACATGCGTCGCGGCGGCAGCCAGTATTTGGAAAATGGTTCATTTGTCCGTTTGCAAAGTGTACGGTTGAACTATTTACTTCCCGAAAGATTGAGTAAAAAAGCTGCTATGCGAAGCCTGGGTATCTATGTGTATGGAACCAACTTGTTAACATGGACAGAGTACACTGGTTTTGATCCGGAGGTAGGTCAACGAAGTGTTATAAAACCTGGTGATGACCCCGGAAGATATCCCCGCAGACGGGAAATAGGAATGGGACTTAATATATCATTTTAATTAAACTATTTATGAAAATAAAACTTGCTGCAATACTATTGGGCTTCGCAGGGATCATTGTTGGTGGTTGTGACAAAGCGCTGGATGAAACTCCTATATCTACTATTGCACCTGACAAATTCTGGAAAGATAAAAATGATGCCATTAACTGGGTGGCGGGCATCTATAATTCGATGCAATCAACTTTAAGAACAAACTGGTTCGATTGGGGTGAAGTTCGTTCTGACAATGTAAGAGTAGGTGGTACAGGAAACGCACAGCTCACTATGATCACGAATACATTGTCTGCCAATGATGCTGATATAAATGGCACTACCCGCTGGACAGATATGTATACAACCATATCCCTTTGTAATTATGCGATAAAATATTTGCCTCCAATGATTGATCAGAACCTGGATGGGGGCGCATCTGTATACCGGGAGCTTTTAGGTCAATGTTATGCAATACGGGCACTCATGTATTTTTATGGACTTCGGGTATGGGGCAAATTGCCTATTCATACCATACCCATTGAATCAATCAGTCAGCCCAATGAATTGCCCCGGTCTCCTATAGCTGATGTAAAGCAGCGTATAATGGAGGATATTACTGAATCGCTAAAGACGATCGGGAGTTCTACTTCTCTTAAGTATAATATTCAAAAAGCTGCTGTATACGCCTTGAAAACCGACGTGCATATGTGGTTCCAGGAATATGACGAAGCATTGACCGCTTCACAAAGTTGTATAACTGCAAGTAAGTGTACATGGGTAACCTCGATAGCAGACTGGAAAAAAATTTTCCTCGAGCCGCTGACGTCTACCGAAACAATATTTAATCTTTATTGGTCAAGCGTCGAAAGAGGGAATGGTGTAGGTGTTTGCCAAAAACTGGGATCAAGTTCCAATACAAACCAGTATGAGATAGTAACTCCTATCTGGCAGGAATTGAAGGACAGGGTTGACCCGGTAACCGGCACCTCTATTGACGGACGCTATTGGGCTCTTTGGGATACGCTTACCTATAATAATCCAACTACCTATGATGATGCGGTAGTTCAGCTGGGAAAATTTTATCCATGGAAACCTAACGCCCCGCTGGGTACTGGTTTTGTTTTGGAAGGAAATAATGATTGCAGTGCGAAGCTTCCTATTTATCGTTTTGCGGATGTTATGTTGCTCAGGGCCGAGGCATTGAATCGGAAGGGAAATCATCAGCAGGCGTTGGATATCGTAAATGCGGTAAGAAGCCGGGTTGGCTATACCGTGCAGGCCTTGTTAACTGATTACACGGGTGATATAATGACAGGAATTGAGCGTACTATTCTCAAAGAACGTCAACTTGAATTGCTGGGAGAAGGAAAAAGATGGTTTGATATGTGCCGGATAGGAACGATATACAATTACACTTCAGGGTATGAATATCTCCGGGAAATTATGAATCCAATATTGGCTACACGGTCAGGTGCCATTCTCTACGAAGGTGAAAATATGGGAAGGATACTCTATCCGATCAATTCTGATGTAATTAAGGCAAATGCTAAATTAAGCGGCGATCAGAACCCTCCCTATGATGAGTAAAAATTAGGAAAAAGATGGTATCGATTCTGGAAATGTGACCCAAAAACAACAAAAATTAAGACATGAAAAATAGTAAACAATTTATAGGGCTGGTGTTGGTCCTTTGCAGCCTTATATTTTTTAGTTGTAAAAAATTGCAGGATGGCTATGATTACAATTCGTCTTTCTATGATACCGATTTAAAGATGAGTGTGATGGATTTTATGAAATCACGTCCTGATTTATTTTCAGGAATGATGGCTGCGATTGAATATGTTGATCAGGACCCTGCTTATAAAGATGTAAAAGAAATGTATTCCACTACGGGAAATACCTTTTTGCTATTGCACAATAATGCACTGACTAACCTGGAAGATGCCAATAGCTACTGGGTATTGAATAAGCTGATGGGCCCCGATCCTTACGATCCTACAAAAACGATAGCGCTGCGCGGATCCGACTGGTCGCAATATAACAGGGACACTATTGCCAATCTTTTAAGATATCATGTGCTGAAAGGAACACAAACTTATAGTACGCTTAATTCCATTCCAAAATGGGTGGAAACTTTTGCCAGCAGCGTAACCAACGATTCGGCTAAAGTATTTGTCTATCTCGAAAATGTACGTGAGGCCAATTTGAGATTGAATAATTATATAGGTATTCCTACTGTTTATAAGGGCACAACTGTAAACTGGACAAACATAGCTCCCCGTACGCCTGATCTGCATGCTACTAATGGTGTTGTACATGTTATGAACAGGTTTTTGTTTCAACCCACAAGAGAGGCAATCGATAAAAATTAATCAACCAATTCTAAAATTTTATGTGGAAAATATATAACCTCCTTTCGTTAGTTGCCCTGAGCGTTTTTACATTCTCCTGTAAAAAGGATATTGATGTAAAAATTGAAAGCCTGAATAAAGCCGGCCAGGAATTTTATTTTGGAGAAAAAGTTCCGGTATGGACCTCCACCAATGGTGATAAGCAGGGGATATCTTATGAATGGACGGCTACAGGCGGCACCTTCGATGGCTTCAGAACGCAAAATTTATTTGAAAATTTGTGGATCGCTCCAAACGTTGCCGGTGACTATACGATAACGGCCACGGCGAAAAATGATGGAAGTTCATCATCAAAGTCTACCAGCATGAAAGTGACAAGGTATTATTTTGATGAATTTCAGAGCGCCTACACATTAAATGGTAATGGATGGAGTATCAGTAACGTCGACGCCAGCGGTCAGAAATTGATAACGAATGTTGATCCGGCTAATTCAAGATTGGAGCTTACTGCCACATCAACAAGTGCTCCTAATATCCGCAGAACGCTTAACCTGGCTGAATTAAAAATACCTTTTTCAATCAGAACCAAATTGGGCTGGAAAAATTATTTTAGATCAACATCGGCGATAACCATCAGCTTATTTTTTAATCAACCTTCCGATCCAACTATTCCCTACCTGCGGGAGATCAGGTGGGAAATTTGGCCCACTGAACCCTCTGCTACAAAAGATAATTACCAGGTAAGGTATGAAACATTTATTCCTGCGAGTAATACGTCAAAATTTAGCTCTGCTTCCAATACGGCCGCTACATTACCACTTCCATTACCGCTGATTGATCCGGTAAAAGGGAAAAGAGCTGACCTTGAAATGACGGACGGAACAATAAAGAATCTAAGTTTTTCTGTTGATGCAGGTAATGTGTTTCATGCGTATATAGACGGACAGTTATGGTTTACAAGCAATGGTATCAAGGATTGGCTGGCTTATGCCAAAACTACTTATGCCGGTTTCCAGGATCCGGTTGCAAAAGAATTCAGGGTGGCATTTCCGGCTAAAGAATCCGGTAAACCAGGCTCTACCATTGTTTTAAAAAGCGTTTATATCAATAACGACGGCGAGATTTTAAAATGATAGCGTTGGGAATCGGACTAGTCGGTAACAAAATATTGATCAAAGCAGAAATAGTAAACCAACGTTAAATGTTATTGCAACATCAATTGCAATAACATTTTTATTTAAAATAATTTCTCCTGAATAGTAAATATATTAACCTTTAGTCCATGTTGAGATTTAAATTATTCTTTTTAATTGTCAATTTTATTTCTTGCGTTGTTGTTGCACAGCACCCAACAAAAACCGATTTAAAGCTTTGGTACAATAAGCCCGCAACAGTATGGGAAGAAGCATTACCGTTGGGAAATGGAAAAACAGGAGCAATGGTTTTTGGCGGTGTGGAAGAAGAAAGATTTCAATTAAATGATAACACATTATGGTCAGGTGCACCAAATCCCGGCAATGCGCCTGAAGGGCCATCTGTATTATCGCAAATAAGACAACAGGTTTTTGAAGGTAACTATGATAGTGCCGCAACATTATGGAGAAAACTACACGGGCCTTATTCCGCACGTTATCTTCCCATGGCTGATCTATGGTTAAATTTTCCAATAAAAGACACCGTAACAACAAGCTATTACCGCGATCTTGATATAGATAATGCAACAGCTGTTGTAAAATATACTATTGCAGGAGTTACTTACCGTCGCGAAACATTTATCAGCTATCCTGATAAAATAATGATTGTACGGATCACTGCCGATAAAAAAGCAGCGCTTGATTTTTCTGTCGGTATCACAAGCAAATTAAAAAACACGACTAAGACTACAGCAAACGATTATTTGGTATTGAGAGGTAAAGCCCCAAAGTTTGTGGCCAACAGGGAAGCAGAGCCGCAGCAAGTGGTATATGATGAGAATCCTGATGGCGAAGGAATGAATTTTGAAGTGCATGTAAAACTTGTAGCACAAGGTGGAACGGTGATTCAGCAAAACGACAAGCTGGTTGTAGCGGATGCAAACACGGTTACAATTTATCTTTCAGGGGCAACAAGTTTCAATGGTTTTAATAAATCACCCGGTAAAGAAGGTAAAGACCCATCTATAGAAGCGAAAGCGAATTTGCAAAAAGCAATAACAAAATCATATACACAGTTAAGAATAAATCATATTGCAGATTACCAATCTTTGTTTCATCGTGTGTCGCTGGATTTGGGCGCCGATCCTTCACTATTAAAATTACCCACTGATCGACGCTTGCTTGCATTTACAAAAGGTCCCGGAGATAATCATCTCGCTATGTTGTATTACCAGTTTGGCCGTTATTTGATGATCGCTGGTTCAAGACACGGTTCACGTCCAACTAACCTGCAGGGTATCTGGAATGATCATGTACAACCGCCATGGGGCAGTAACTATACCACTAATATCAATACCGAAATGAATTACTGGCTGGCGGAGAACACCAATCTTTCCGAATGTCATCAGCCTTTGTTTGATTTCATGAAAGAGCTGGCAGTAAATGGTGCGGTTACTGCCAAAACGAATTATAATATCAAAGAAGGATGGGTAACACATCATAATTCTGATCTGTGGGCCAAAACATCACCACCGGGCGGACAAGGCTGGTATGATCCGAAAGCTATGCCACGTTGGAGCTGCTGGCCGATGGCTGCAGGATGGTTCAGCACGCATGTATGGGAACATTATTTATTTACCGGGGATCAAAAATTTTTAAGAGAAGTAGGATATCCTTTAATGAAAGGTGCTGCTCAGTTTCTTTTGCATTGGTTGATTGAAGACCCGAAATCGGGATATCTTGTTACCAATCCATCTACATCGCCGGAGAATACGATCAAGATAAAAGGAAGAGAATATCAACTAAGCATGGCTACTACGATGGACATGTCCATCATCCGTGAGTTATTTACAGCCGTTATTAAATCTGCTGATATTTTAAAAATAGATACGGAGTTTAAGAATAAACTGATAAAAGCAAAAGAGAAATTATATCCTTATCATATCGGTCAATATGGCCAGTTACAGGAATGGTTCAATGATTGGGATGATCCGAATGATAAGCATAGGCATCTCTCGCATTTATTTGGCTTGTACCCGGGCAGCCAGATCTCTGTAAAGACAACACCTGAACTGGCAGCAGCGGCAAAACAATCATTGATCCTTCGCGGTGATGTAAGCACCGGCTGGTCCATGGCCTGGAAAATAAACTGGTGGGCCAGGTTACAGGATGGTGAACATGCGTATAAAATTTTAAGCGCAGCCTTTGCTTATATCAATCCGGCTGAAATCAGGGAAGCGATGGGTGGAGGCGGGACGTATCCGAATTTATTTGATGCGCATCCACCGTTTCAGATTGATGGGAACTTCGGCGCAACTGCTGGTATAACGGAAATGTTTTTGCAAAGCCATGAAGGTGAGCTTTCGCTTTTACCCGCACTGCCTTCTGTTTGGAAAAAGGGATCCATCAAGGGTATAAAAGCCCGTGGCAATTTTAAAGTGGGTATTGCCTGGGACAATGGAAAATTAAAACAAGCTAAAATAGTTTCCAATAAAGGAGGTAACTGTCGTGTACGTACATCACAGCCGGTTAAGGTGGTAGAAGTAAAATGCATTAACGCATCAGGCGTAAATCCTAACCCCTTGAATACGTCATATGGGAATCCGCCGTATCAAAAAAATACGAATGCAAAGTTGGTTGACATAGATGAACCGAAAGGATATACTATCGATTTTAAAACAGAGATAGGTAAAACGTATACGATTGTTCCTTTGTAATTAAACGCGGTCCTGGACCAAATGACCTGATGGGGCTTTGGTAGGGAAAAAAATATTATTCACGATATGAAAAAATATAGATATATAAATTCTCTTTTTGTTTTGCTGATCTTATCCTTTACTGTTTATACACAGGAATTAAGCTGGACCGAAATGGCTCCTGGCATATGGAAAGGTGTTGTCGGAAAACCTGAAGCGTATGATCTACTAAAAGCATCAGGGTCTTCTCCTAACAATGAGGCTTTAGCAAAATTGGGCACTGCTGTTTTTCCCGTTTCCCAAAATGATATTGCTGGAATAATTACCGATGGAAAAACAATATTGCGTTTTCCACTGGAAAGAGAAGAGCAACTCTACGGTTTTGGACTAAATTTTCAAACGGTACATCAGCGGGGAAAAATCTTGCAATTGCACATGGATCATTATGGGGGTAAGGATAACGGACGTACCCATGCACCGGTACCTTTTTATGTTTCCTCAAAAGGATATGGGGTATTTATTAATTCCGCACGGTATATCAATGTATATGCCGGTACTGGTGTAAGAAAGGACAGCAAAAACCCACCGGTAGAAAAGGACCGTAACACAGATAAAAGCTGGAGTTCACGACCCTATTCCGATGCGGTGGAAATAGTGGTGCCGGCTGCAGGTATAGAAGTATATGTATTTGCCGGGCCGACAACATTGGATGCAGTACGAAGATTTAATTTATTCAATGGAGGCGGTGTATTGCCACCAAGATGGGGTTTGGGTTTTACTCAACGTGTCAAATCATTATTTACCGCGAATGAGGTAGAGCAGGAAGCCAATGATTTTGCAGAGAAAGGATACCCGTTAGATTTTATTGGTTTGGAACCTGGCTGGCAAAGCAAAGCTTATCCCGGCACATTCGAATGGGATAAAAATCGTTATCCTGAGCCCGCAGCGTTTGTAAAAAAAATGATGGATAAAAATATCCGCCTGAATTTGTGGATCAATCCTTATGTATCAAAACAAGCTTCGTTTTATAAAAGCATTACACCTCATACCGGTTCGCATACCGTTTGGGTAGGTGAAGTGCCCGACTTTACAATTCCCGAAGCAAGAAAAATTTTCTTCGGGCAATTGCAGAAAGACCAGGTGGATATTGGTGTGAGCGGATATAAAATTGATGAGGTGGATGGATATGATCATTATCTCTGGCCAGATGCAGCAACCTTTCCGTCAGGATTAAGCGCTGAACAAATGCGGCAAACCTATGGAGTGTTGGCCATGCGCTACAGTGCGGAAATGTATCATCAGCGTAATCAGCGTACGTATGGATTAGTTCGTGCATCCAACGCAGGCGCTGTTTCTTTTCCTTATGTGATCTACAACGATTATTATAATCATGAAGATTTTATTACGGCTTTGATCAATAGTGGCTATGCCGGTGTGTTATGGACGCCGGAAGCAAGAGCTTCAAAAACCGGTGAAGAATGGTTGCGGCGGTTTCAAACTGTTGTTTTTTCACCAATGGCCATGATCAATGCCTGGTCGAGCGGAACAAAACCCTGGTCCTATCCTGAAGTAGCAGATCAGATAAGAGAGTTTGCTTTATTGCGTATGCAGATGATGCCTTACTGGTACACTGAATTTGCGAAGTATCATTTTGAAGGTACGCCACCATTCAGAGGTATGTCATTGGAAACGGGCTTCAAACAGGAAGTAAAAAAGGAAGCGGGCAGTACTAATCTTGAAGAGAACCCTTATGCCGAAGCAACCAGCAAAGAGATCAAGGATCAGTATATGGCGGGTGAATATTTATTGGTTGCACCAGTGTTTACGGGTCAAACAACAAGAAAAGTTGTGTTGCCAAAAGGTAAATGGTATGATTTCTATACAGGTGCTTATGCGGGAGATGGCGAAGTAATAACAGTTACCCCAGGCTTGAATAAAATTCCGGTATATGTAAAAGACGGGGCGATCATACCGATGATGCCGCCTTTATTACATGCGCCAAAAGCGGGAGAGAAGGTAGAACTTGAAATAAGACACTATGGTGAAAAGCCCGGAACGTATTTATTGTACGATGATGATGGGGAAACATTTAATTATGAAAAAGGAGAATACAGTTGGCGGGAGATAAGAACAGAGAAAGATAAAAAAGGAAAATGGAAGGGAACAATATCAGCAGCAGAAAAAGGAAAACCTAATACGATCGGTAAAGTAAGCTGGAAGTTTATGAACCCCCAGCCCCTAAAGGGGAGTAATTGAGTCAATATGAGAGTCATTCTTTTTTTAATAACCATCACGTTGAGTTCTTGTTCTGCCCAGAGAATGAGTAGAAAAACCAATTCATCTTTTAATGATGTAGTAAAGGAAGTGCTTCGCAAACAGATAATGGAAAAAGCTGCGTGGGCATTAGAGCAACAGCCTATAACTGTAACTGCGCAAAGCTCGCCGCGGAGTGCAGGTGGAAAACATGATTTTTTCTCAGAAGGAGATTACTGGTGGCCTAACCCCGTAAGTGTTGATAGTCCATATATACAAAAAGACGGAATGACCAATCCGGATAATTTTGTTGCGCATCGCCATGCAATGATACGGTTGAGTCAAATCGTTGGTGCGTTGGCCTCCGCTTATAAATTAACCGGGGATGAAAAATATGTACAGCATGGGCTAAAGCATTGTTTAGCCTGGTTTGTTGACAAAGAAACCATGATGAATCCAAACCTCTTGTATGCTCAGGCGATTAAGGGCCGTTTTACCGGCAGAGGCATTGGTATTATCGATACGATCCATTTTATAGAAGTGGTGCAGGGTTTGCTCGCTATGGAAAATGCGAAAGGGATTAATAAAGATGCATTAACAGCGATCAGGAGTTGGTTTGAACAATATCTGGAATGGTTGACAACACACAAGTATGGCAAGGATGAAATGAATGCCGAAAACAATCATGGTACTTGTTGGGTAATGCAGGTAGCGGCATTTGCGAAATTTACCGGCAACCAGCAACTATTAAAGTTCTGCAGCGACAGGTATAAGACTGTTTTACTACCCAACCAGATGGCAGTTGATGGCAGTTTTCCAAGAGAAATAAGAAGAACAAAACCTTATGGCTATTCCATTTTCAATCTGGATGCCATGGCAATTATCTGCCAGGTTCTTTCATCTGAAAAAGATGACCTCTGGAATTATCAAACGGCTGATGGAAAGTCAATTAAAAAAGGAGTTGAATATTTATATCCTTTTATAACGGACAAAAAGAAATGGCCGCATAAGCAGGATGTGATGTATTGGGAAAATTGGCCGGTGGCACAGCCGTTTTTAGTATTTGGCGCTAATGCATTTAATAATAAGGAATGGTTGGAGACATGGAAGGCATTAGAGCATGACCCGAAGGTGGAGGAAGTGATAAGGAATTTGCCGGTGAGGAATCCGTTGATATGGCAAAGCCCCCTCTAAATCTCCCCTAAAGGGGAGACTCGCAAGTACACAGCCCTCGCTTTTCGGAGAGTTTGATTGAGTAAAGCTCTTCAAAAATGCTGAGCAGAGATATATAGGTGATATGGTGGTTATGCAGTGTGGATTTGCAATACAGCACCGTCCCTTCTCTTTGGAGAAGGGAAAGAAGGTTGAGGCTGGGTTTGTCGAATAAAAGCTTGTACCGGTTACAATCAGTAAGGAAGAACTGATGAAACTGCTGAAAGTGCCATTAATCTCTTTAAATAAATAACTGAAATGAGTAAACAAATAATCGGAAGTGTAATAGTAGTATGTGTATGGATATGTACGGGCTGTGCCCAAAATATTAAGATGGCCAAAGTATTTGCCGATGCGGAAAAACAAACAGAAATAATGTTGCAGGAAATACCGAAAGCATCTAATGCCGGCAGCGATCAGTTTTCGCCAAGAACATTACATAACGGTGGCCAATTACGATTGGTAGCCTCCCGTGACTGGACCAGTGGTTTCTTTCCGGGTGTACTCTGGTTTTTGAATGAGTACACAGGTGAGGAACAATGGAGGTCGCAAGCCAGGGCATTTACTGCAAAAATGGAAAGGGAAAAAACAAATGGAGGTACGCATGATATGGGGTTTAAAATTTATTGTAGTTATGGAACAGGATATCGATTAACGAAAGATCCCGCTTATCGCGATATTATCATTCAATCCGCCAAAACATTAAGTACACGTTTCCGTTCTATCACAGGAACTATCCGTTCATGGGATCATAGCGGTGACAAATGGGCCTATCCCGTCATCATTGACAATATGATGAACCTCGAATTATTATTCGCGGCTACACAACTTACCGGAGATTCATCTTTTTATAAGATTGCTGTTTCCCATGCAAACACAACGATGAAAAATCATTTTCGACCGGATTATAGTTCTTATCATGTGGTAGAATATGATACACTGACAGGTAAAGTAGTAAAAAAGAATACACACCAGGGTTATGCGCATGAGTCAGCCTGGAGTCGCGGGCAGGCCTGGGGTTTGTATGGTTATACGATGTGTTACCGGTTTACAAGAGATGTAAAATATTTAGAGCAGGCGGAGAAGATCGCGGCATTTATGCTGAATCATCCCAACATGCCAAAGGATTTGGTTCCTTACTGGGACTATAATGCGCCCAATATTCCCAACGAAGAAAGAGATGCGTCAGCAGCTGCTGTGCTTGCTTCTGGTCTTTATGAATTGAGTCTTTATAGTAAAAAATCAAAATATTATAAAACTACGGCGGATAAAATTGTTGCGTCGCTGACCAATAATTATCGTTCGCCGGTTGGTGAGAGCAAAGGGTTTATTCTTTTGCACAGTACGGGATCAAAACCCGGCAAAAGCGAGGTAGATACGCCATTGAACTATGCTGATTATTATTACCTGGAAGCCTTGCTGCGTTCTAAAAAGTTGAAGGCGAAGAAAAGTTTGTTTTAGTATGTAGTTGGGAATACAGGTAACGATTAAAATAAAAGAGCATGAAAAAATATTTAATAGCCATTTTGTTTGCCGTTTTTTTTATTCCGGGAAAACTTTTGGCAAAAACGATTACCGTATCGTCGATCACCGAGCTTCAAGAGGCGATCAATAATGCAAGACCGGGAGATAATATTTTTCTGAAAAGCGGAGTATATACCACCACAGCTGACATTGTCATTAACAAAACGGGAACAAAATCCCAGCCGATAACAATCGCTGCGCAGACCGAAGGTGCTAGCGAGATCACAGGTAGTGGGGGATTCAGTTTGGTTAGTCCTGCGGCTTATATTATTATCCGCGGTTTTAAATTTACACATGCGGCGGGCAAAGCAAGATTAAATGCAGGTACGAATTTTTGTGAATGGACGAACAATATTTTTGAAACACCCGGAACAGGTGATTATCTTACGGTTGCAGGCAGTGACCACCAGATTGATTATAATACCTTTCAGAATAAAGATTCGCTGGGAAAATTTATTGCTATAAAAGGCACCGGTAGCCAGATAGCAGAAAGACTTTGGATACATCATAACTATTTCAAAAAACATAAAAGCCAGGGAGGGCGTAACGGTGCTGAAGCTTTACAGTTTGGATTAAGTGGTTTTAGTCTTTCATCCAGCAACAGCATTGTAGAGTATAATTTATTTGAGGATTGCGCCGGTGAAAACGAATTAATTTCCGTGAAGGCGTCCGGGGTAACACTGCGGTATAATACTATTCGCAATTGTCCGGCTCAATTCACCCTGAGGCATGGGAATTTCAACCACGTATATGGCAATTACTTTATCAATACGCCTGGTCTGCGGATCTTTGGAGATGACCACCTGGTCTATAGCAATTACTTTGAGAATTGCAGTATCGCTATTAACATTGGCAATGGCGGTGCTGAAGTAGCCGATGGTGCTCCGCTTACTTCACATGATCGTCCTGATCGTGTATTGATTGCTTTTAATACATTAGTTAATAATAAGACCAACATTGTACAAACTGCCAGAAACAATGGCTTGGGTTCTACCTTTATTACAATTGTAAATAATATTGTGCAAGGCGGAGATGTTGCTGCAAGCGTCGCGGGCCCTGCTTCCAATCATGTATGGGAAGGAAATGTAATTTTTAATACAAATGGTGCTGGCAATATGTCTGCAGGAACGTACACAGTAACAGATCCGAAATTAATGAAGGATGCATCAGGCGTATTTCATCTTCAAAAAGGAAGTCCCGCTATCAATGCTGCCAAAAAAAATTATCCAAATATAACTGTAGATATGGATGGGCAAACAAGAACTTCAAAGTTGGATATAGGAGCAGATGAATTTTCTACAAGTGCTATAAAAGCGAAGATCTTAAATCTTTCGGATGTTGGAGCGGGGAGGTAAATACTTTGTCGTGAGATGATCAGAGAGTGAAAAAGATTGCCAGTAATCACGAATAAAGAGTAACGAAAAAACGAGAAAGGTTTATAACGGGAAACGGGCAGCCTAAACAGACTACCCTTCGTCAAGCTCTGGGTTGTTGCCAAAATAGATGAATAGAAAGCGAGTTATCGGGAAAAAACCGGTCATAATAATTGGTTAGTTGCAGATGTTAACCCTACTGATTTCTTTATGTAACGATCAAGCTTAACACATGAAAAAAATTCTTTCTATTATTGTCGTATGTAGTTATTCATTTTTTCAATTAAATGCACAAACCAGTGTGAAGGATGACCGGATGGAATGGTGGCGGGAGGCCCGTTTGGGTATGTTTATACATTGGGGCGTCTATGCCGTTCCTGCCGGTACGTATAAAGGACAAAAGATCAATCGCATTGGTGAATGGATCATGAACCGGGGAAAAATTCCGGTTGCCGAATACCAACAATTCGCTGAAGATTTTAATCCTGTAAAATATGATCCCGATGCATGGGTAAGAATGGCAAAAGATGCCGGCATGAAATACATCGTAATTACTTCCAAACATCATGATGGATTTGCCTTGTTTGATTCCAAAGCCAGTGAATGGGATATAGTGGATGCTACTCCTTATAAAAAAGATCTGCTGAAACCATTGGCGGAAGCATGTCGTAAGCACGGTATTAAGCTTGGATTTTATTACTCTCAGGCGCAGGATTGGAACAATCCCGGTGGCGCTGCTGCACGTAAAGTAGCAAGTGAAGGATGGGCGAATCCTGATTCCGCGAAAATTGATGCTTATACCCAGACGCATAGCGGTCATTGGGATCCGGCGCAAACAACAAAAACAATGACGCAATATATTGATGAAATAGCTGTACCGCAGGTAAAGGAACTACTGACCAACTACGGTGATGTTGCTGTGCTTTGGTGGGACACACCAACCGGTATGACGGATGAGTACGCGGAAAAGTTAAATGCGCTATTAAAAATGCAGCCGAACATTATCACCAATGATCGGTTGAAACGTCCCAACTATCCCGGTGATTATAAAACGCCGGAACAAAGAATACCCGACTTAAGTGAGCTGGACGGAAAAGACTGGGAAACCTGCATGACGATGAATGAAACATGGGGATATAAAAGTTATGCGCATAACTGGAAAAGCCTAAAAACACTTATTCAAAATACAGTTGATATTGCTTCAAAAGGCGGTAATTATTTATTGAATGTAGGGCCGAAGGCGGATGGCACGATTCCTCAAGAGAGTATTGATTTACTCAAAGGAATGGGTAAATGGATGAAAGTAAATGGTGAATCTATTTATGGTACAAAAGCAAGTCCATTCGGATTATTTCCCTGGGGTCGTTGCACTAAAAAAGAAAAAGGCGATAACACGATACTTTATTTTTCTGTCTTTGAATGGCCGAAAGATGGTAAGCTTTCCATACCGGGTTTGAAAAATGAAATAGTATCAGTTAAATTATTAGCCAATAATACAACACTGAAAACAGAAGCTACCAATGATGGTCTTGTTATCAATGTGCCGGAAAACGGATTGGATCCGAACGCAACCGTCATAAAGGTTGAAGTAAAAGGATCTGTAGCAGCCGGACCAGCTAAGCCAAAAGACAAAATGAAAGCAGGGGAGCTCGATTGATCAATTTTTAATTTTTATCAGTGATTTCGCTTAAAAAAATAGCTATCTCTCTCGCTGCTATTGCAGGTTGTTTTTGTTTACATGCAAAGGATGTAAACATAAAAGATCATGGTGCAGTAGGTGATGGACAAACGATGAACACTGTATTTCTTCAAAAGGCAATTGATGAATGTAGTGCAAGTGGTGGGGGAAAAGTTATTTTTCCCGAAGGGATTTATCTATCCGGTACGATTGCGATGAAAGATAATGTTACGTTGCACTTTCAGAAAGGATCCCGCTTGCTGGGAAGTACAAACATAGAAGATTACCGGAATCTCGATCCTTTTACGGAAGGCCTCGGCATTGATGTAGGCTGGGCATTATTGGTAGCCATTGATCTCAAAAATATCGGTATAGAAGGTGAAGGAGCCATTGATGGCCAAGGTTCCAAATTGAAAGCGGAACATATTATAAAAGATACAAGACCGGAAGGTCAGCGCTGGGGCCGTCGCCCTTTTTTAGTGCGCATTGTCAGGTGTGATGGTGTTACGGTAAAAGATATCACATTGAATTATGCCGCAGCCTGGACATCGCATTATTTTCAATCAAAAAATATTCATATTGAAAATGTAAAGATCGTCAGCGTAGGCGTAGCACACAACGATGGCATCGGTATCGACGGTTGCCAGGACGTTCGTATAAAAAATTGTGATATAGTGAGTGGTGATGATGCATTGGTTTTTAAAACTACATCCAGCACGATGGGTTGTAAAAATATTGTAGTAAGTGGTATGCGATTAAAGAGCCGCCAGGCCGGTATAAAGATGGGCACAGAATCGATGGCGGCTTTTGAGGACATTAAGATATCCAATTGCCATATTTACGATACAAGAAATGGAGGGATCAAATTATTTTCTGTTGACGGCGCTCACCTGCGGAATGTAGAAATTTCAAACATCACCATGTCTGAAGTAAGAACACCAATGATCTTTCGTTTGGGCTCGAGATTGAATGTGTTCCGTAAAGGACAGGATTCAAAGCAATCAACAGGTATTTTTGAAAATGTTATAATAAAAAATGTAAAAGCAAAAGCCGCTGATTCTGCACAATTAAAACCGCCTTCCGGTATTTTGATCACAGGTGTTCCCGGGCATTACATAACTAATCTTACACTGGAAAATATTGAAATAGATCTTTTAGGAACAGGTACTGCGGAAGATGCAAGACATGCTGTTCCCGAAGCTATTGATCAATATCCCGAAGTGAAAACATTCGGTCCTGTTATTCCTGCATATGGGGTATGGGCCAGGCATGTAAAAGGATTGAAGTTGAAAAATATCAGCTTCCGTTTAAAAAATAATGATCTGCGTCCTGCTTTTATTTGTGAGGATGGGAAAGACATTGAGATTTCAAACTGCGATATACCTACTACCCATGGTGCTCAATCGATCATTCGTTTAGAAAATGTAGAAGGAGCTGTTGTCAATAATAATAAGATAAAAGGAACCGCGGCTGCTTTTGTAAGAGTTGAGGGAGCGAGTTGTAAAACTGTACAGTTGTTGAAAAACCAAACGCCTGGTGTCAAAAAGGAAATTGAATCAGTACCTGCAGTAAAACGTGAGGTTGGAGCAGCTGATTAAGAATAACCTGTCAAAGTGAGAAGAACAAGAAGTTATTCTCAATTGTATGAACGATCAGGTAAACAAGCCTTAACAAATATTGGCTATAAATTGAACGATTTAAGCAAACCATAATATGCACAAAACCGATTGTAATATGCGACGCATTTTTGTAAAACCACTTTTAATAATGTCTCTTACATTGTTGAGACCGGGTATTGATTTTGCCCAATCAAAAAATGAAAGTTCAGATCTCAGGACCTGGCCCAAAGGAACATCACCGCAAGAGATCGGTATAAGAGTGGCGGAACGTTTTATCGCTATACCGCATAGTAATTTTAACCGTACCACACCACCGAAAGTGATCACTTATCCCGAAACATGTACCTGGTATGGTGCTTTGACATTTGCTAAAGAAACAGGGAATAAAAAATTGGCGGAGCAACTGGCACAACGTTTCGAACCATTATTTGGCAGCCGCGATACATTGATCCCGGTGCCTGATCATGTCGACTATACGGTATTCGGTGCCGTTCCCCTGGAATTATACCTGCAAACCAAAGAAGAAAAATATTTGAAACTGGGTAAACATATTGCCGATAAGCAATGGGGCCCGCCGGAAGGGAAAAGAGTGACTGCGGAGTCGCATCGTTTTTACAATAAAGGATTGACATGGCAAACACGCTTATGGATCGACGACATGTTTATGATCACGGCTGTACAATCACAGGCGTATCGTGCCACAGGCGATCGTAGATATATAGATAAGGCTGCTAAAGAAATGGTATTTTATCTTGATTCACTGCAACAACCCAACGGACTTTTTTATCATGCACCGGATGTTCCTTTCTTCTGGGCAAGAGGTGATGGTTGGATGGCGGCAGGCATGAGTGAACTGTTGCGTTCTTTACCAAAAGATAATCCTGATCGACCACGCATTATGAAGGGATATAAAATGATGATGGCAACACTGCTTAAACACCAGGCTGAAGATGGTATGTGGCGTCAATTGATCGACGATCCTGAATCATGGAAGGAAACATCAAGTACCGGTATGTTCACTTTCGCTTTTATTACCGGTGTAAAAGAAGGCTGGCTGGATAAAAAAACATATGCACCTGCCGCACGTAAGGCATGGTTGACGCTTATTACCTACCTCAACGACAAAGCGGAGATCAGCGAAGTATGTGAAGGAACCAACAAAAAAAATGACCGGCAATATTATCTTGATCGCAAAAGAAATGTAGGCGATCTGCATGGACAGGCGCCGGTATTGTGGTGTGCAACAGCATTGCTGAGAAAATAATAACCGGTGGTTATCTTTTACGCGGATAAAAGCAACACACTATTCTCATATTTTTCAATCAGAACATAAAAGCAGGGACTTTTCCCGTGCCAAACCAGTTTAAATAATTGGCAAACTATTCAGCTATTTTGGCAAAGCTTTTCGTGTGTCCCAATTTGCCAGAACATTACAACAAGGATTTAATGTGAAGTAGGGTGCCAATAATAATTGTGGCCGGAATTCTCATTTTAAATCAGCCTAATATTTTCACGAAGTAGTTGATTTTGGGAATACGGTAACGATTGCGTAGAAAGAGGGATGGTATTTGATGATGATGGTATATTTTACGTTTGCTTAAATCAATTGAGGGCGTAGTCAGCTGTTTTAGAAAGGCTTGAAAGGCATTCAGCAATTACAAGCTGACTCTAAATATTCAGTGATTAAGCTGTATTTACCATTCATCTAACAAACTAAAACTGCTTGCCATGCTTCGAAAACCCCTACAAGGGATAGTGCTGCTTAAAAGCGCTTCCTTAGTTTTTTCCGTTCTTTTTTTCAGTTCAATAGTCTTTGCTCAAAGTATATCTGTCGGGGGCAAAGTATTATCATCTAAGGAAAGCGGTCCTTTGGCCGGCGTATCTGTTACCATAAAGGGCTCACCTGAGGGTACTACCACCGATGATAAAGGCAATTTTCAAATTTCTGTTCCCGGCAGTACCGCTATACTGGTATTTAGTTACCAGGGTTATTTGTCGCAGGAGATTACTGTGGCAAACCGTACCTCTTTTACCATCGGGTTGGAGGAGAATATTAAAAAACTGGATGAAGTGATAGTAGTGGGTTATGGACAACAAAAGAGAAGGGACGTTACCGGGGCTATTTCTTCTGTAGCTTCTAATGCTCTTAGGGAAGTACCGGTAAATAGCCCCGGACAGGCATTGCAGGGCCGTGTGGCTGGTTTGTATGCAGTAACTCAAGGTTACAGTCCTGGTGCCGATGTTACCATACGTATCCGTGGTAACCGTTCTTTTTCTGCCGGCAACGACCCGCTGTATGTAGTGGACGGTATTCCTATATCCGGTGGCCTGAATGATATAAACCCCAATGATATTGAATCAATGGAAGTATTGAAGGATGCATCGGCAACAGCTATCTATGGTTCCAGGGGCGCTAACGGTGTAATCCTTATTACTACCCGGCGGGGCAAAACAGGGGCGCCAACAGTTACTTACGATGCATATATAGGTGTGGTAAAAACCCTTGGAACGGCGGACATTTTCAATGGCGCTGAATTCGCAGAGTATAAAAGAGAATCACGCCGTACCAGTGGTAAGTATAAAGATTCCAATAAGGATTCGTCCGACAAGGCATTGTTTGAACCGGTTGAACTAAAATCAATAGAGCAGGGCAGATATACCGATTACCAGGATTTAATGCTGGAAGATGGTGTTCAGCAAAGCCACCAGCTTGGTGTATATGGGGGCGGGGAACAAACAAAATATGGTATCAGCATTGGTTACTTTAACGATAAAGGCGTTGTGCCGGTACAGGATTTTACCCGCTATACTTTGCGTCTTAATATAGACCAGCAGATTGGTAAAAGAATAAAGGTTGGATCTTCCGTTTTAGGCACTTATAGCACAAGGAACGGAGCCAACCTGAACCCTATTGATGATGCCCTTGCCGAAAACCCATTGGGAGTACCTTATGATTCTGCAGGCAATCTTATTTTTCTGCCTACAACGGATGGCCTTCGTACCAACCCGCTTTCAGAATTAGTAAAAGGAGCACAGGTTGATAAAAATAAACGCTTCCGGTTATTTGCCTCTTTATATGGTGAAATAGAAATACTGAAAGGCCTTAAGTACCGGATAAACTTTGGCCCGGATATAATACAAAACCGGAATGGAAGATATATCGGCCAGTTTACCAATGACCGGCGCGGCGGCGACCCTACTGCCAGCACCTCCGAAGATTTTGTTTTTGCCTACACACTGGAAAACATTATTACCTACAACAAAACATTCAACAGAAAACATGCTCTCAATTTTACAGGTTTGTATGGTGTGCAAACCAGGGAGCAGGAGGGTACAAACAACGGCGTACAAAATGTACCTATCCAGGATATGCAGTATTACAACCTCGGCGCAGCGCCAATCATAACAGGCGTCGGTAGTTTTTTTGAAAAATGGACCATCCTGTCTTATATGGCCCGTATCAATTATGTGTTCAATGATAAATACCTGCTTACTGTTACCGGCAGGTCTGATGGGTCTTCACGATTTGCCTCCGGTCAGAAATGGGGTTTCTTTCCCTCTGTAGCAATTGGCTGGAATATGGCGAATGAAAATTTTCTTTCCAACAGCAATATAATAAGCAACCTGAAACTAAGGGCCAGTTATGGAGAAACTGCCAATACAGGCATCAACCCTTATCAAACATTGGGAGGTCTGGGCAGAACAACTTACGCATTTGATAATACGGCAGCATACGGCTACCGCCCTGTTACCATCCCTAACCCCAGCCTGAAATGGGAGTCAACAGGCTCTTTCAACGCAGGTATTGATTTTGGTTTTTTTAATAACCGCATAACAGGATCTGTAGAAGTGTACCGGCAAAATACTCACGATTTATTAATGCAGCGGCAATTGCCCATTACTGGTGGTTATGGTAGTATTTTAGAAAATATCGGTTCCACCCGCAATACAGGATATGAAGTAACAATATCAACCGTCAACATAAAACATAAAAACACGGAAGGCGGATTTAGCTGGAGTACGGATTTGAATTTTTTCCAGAATAAAGAAGAGATCGTGGAATTGTTTGGCGGAAAAAAAGATGACATTGGAAATGGATGGTTTATCGGCCAGCCATTAAGCGTAATATATGATTATGAAAAAATTGGTATCTGGCAAACAGCAGAAAAAAATGCGGCACAACTATTTTCCCAAAAACCAGGGCAGATAAAAATCAAAGACCAAAACAGTGATGGTTTTATTAACGCAAGCGACCGTGTTATTTTAGGATCCAATGTCCCGAAATTTTCAGGCGGTATTACCAACCGCTTTTCTTATAAAGGATTCGATCTTGCCATATTTATATTTGCAAGGTTTGGCAATAAAATTACAAGTGGTTTTCACAATGGTGCCTGGATGCAGCTGCAGGGCAGATACAATAATCTGAAGGTAGATTACTGGACAGAAACAAATCCTACTAATAATTACCCCCGCCCCGATGAAAATTCTGAAAGACCCATTTATAATTCAACCCTGCAATATTTTGACGGCTCGTTTATAAAAATCAGGAATATTAATATTGGATACAACCTGCCCGAACGTTTTGTAAATAAAATAGGCATAAAAGGTTTGCGGTTCTATGCATCAGCACAGCAACCATTGATTTTTGCTCCTTACAGGCAGAAAGAAAAAGGAATAGACCCGGAGTATCCCACCGCTAATACACCGGCTACCTCCATGTATTCCTTTGGTTTCAATGCAAAATTTTAATCGCTAAAAAATCAACAAATGAAATGAGACATAAAATTTTTCGGCCTATTATATCAACAGTGATGAAAATTTTATTTCAAATTCTATGTGACTAAAAACAAAAATTAGCAAATGAAAAAGTTTTTAATTTATATCATACCCGCCCTTCTGTTTACCTCCTGCAACAAAATGCTGAAAGAAGAAGTGCATTCACAATCACCATTGGAATACATGAAAACAGTAAATGGTTTTGAGGACGGGGTTAAGGCAGCCTACTCATCTCTCCGTAATTTTTATGCAACAGAAAGAGGGATGTCGCTTACTGTATTTGGTACAGATACCTATACCATGGGGGCCGATGGCTCTTTCAAGTTCGTAAACCAATATACCCCGGGATTGGATGCCCGGGTATCTATTATCAGGGAAATATGGAATGAATTTTATTTAGCTATCAACACCTGTAATATGATTGTGGACATTGCCCCGGAAGTAGCTGGATTAGCGGAGAAAACAAAAAATATCAGAGTGGCCGAGGCTAAGTTTTTACGGGCACATTACTTTTTTGTACTCGCCCAGATGTTTGGCCCTATCCCTTTGCCATTAAAAGGCAATACTTCTGTAACCACAGAAGCCAACCGTGAGTCATTGGATAAAGTATATCCGGCTATTATCGCCGACCTGGAAGCCGCCCTTCCAAATTTAGAAGTAAAACCCACCGACTATGGACGGGCTACCAAAGCAGCAGCCGAACATTTATTGGCAAAAGTTTATCTTACCAAAGCCACCTCTGTAGCCAAACAGGCTACAGACTATGGCAATGCCTTGCTGTATGCAAAAAATGTAATAACCAACTACACACATAAGTTGCTGCCGGATTTTGCAAGGGTGTTTGAACAGGGCAGCGGTGAAAAAAATGATGAAGTTATCTGGGCGGTACAATACACCAATGATGTACGTACCAATAGCACGGGTAATAACGCCCATGTTTTTTTCCTGATGGAATATGATGTATTGCCGGGAATGCAAAGAGATGTGGCCAATGGCCGTCCTTTTAAACGTTTCAGGCCTACAAAATTCACATTGGATTCAATATTTAAAGACAGGGTTAATGATGCCCGGTACGAAAAAAGTTTTAAGCATGTATTTTATTCCAATAATGCAGCCACCATTCCAAAGGATGCCAGCGGAAATCCAAAGTACAGGGTAGGTGACACCTGTATCTGGCTGCCCGGCGTAGAATTATCTGCGGCCGAGATCAACAGTAAACCTTATGCGGTTTATCCGCCCAGTAAATACACGGCCAAAATCTACCCTTCACTAATTAAATTCCTCGATCCTTTGCGCCCCGACAGGACAACTTTTGAAGGCTCCCGTGATTATCTTGCCTTCCGTTTGGCCGAAACTTATTTGATTGCCGCAGAAGCTGCCATGTATAGCGGCGATAATATAGCAGCGGCTGATTTTATTAATGCAGTACGCTGGAGAGCTGCCCGGATTACTACAGATGCTGTGCTGAATGCTGCGTACAGAACGGCAATGACTGCAACACCTGATATGCTGAATATTGATTTCATCCTGGATGAAAGGGGCCGTGAATTATTAGGTGAGCAGGACAGATGGTTCGACCTGGTACGTACCGGCAAGCTGATAGAGAGAGTAACAAAATGGAACACGGATGCGGCAGCAAATATCAAAGACTTTCATGTGTTGCGGCCCATTCCGCAAGAACAGATTGACAGGACAACAAATGCTTTTCCGCAAAATACAGGGTACTGATTATTAAAATTAAAGAATAACAAAACCGATGGGAGGGGGCTTATTCCAAAGCCTCTTTCTATTTATAAAAAACTAAAAACAGGTATTGATGAAAAGAAATATTTTATGTGCTGTTCTTTCTTTTTTCAGCACTGGCTTGTTGGCGCAATCACCCGAAAAAGGCTGGCAAAATCTTTTTAATGGAAAAGATCTGACTGGCTGGAAAAGGCTTGGCGGTACTGCTGATTTCAGCATTGAAGATGGTGTTATTGTTGGACGGACTGTAATGAATTCAAGAAACACTTTCCTGGTTACTGAAAAGGAGTACGCAGATTTTATTCTTGAAGCAGATGTTTTTGTGGAAGATGAAGAAGGAAATGCAGGTTTGCAAACACGCAGCCATTTCAATCCTGATGCGTTTGACGGGCAGGGCCGTGTGTATGGCCGGCAATGTGAAATAGATCCAACGCCCCGCAGGTGGACCGGGGGTATTTATGATGAAGGAAGACGGGAATGGCTTTATCCCATGCAATTGAATGCCCGTGCACAACATGCTTACAGGAAGGGAGAGTATAATCATTTTAGAGTAGAATGCATCGGCAATGAAATGAAAACATGGGTGAATGGAGTGGCAACCGCTTATGTGGTGGATACTGTAGATGCAAAAGGGTTTATAGGATTACAGGTACATGGCATTAAAACAGCCGACCCTGCAGGAAAAAAAGTTTGTTACAAAAATGTCCGTATCAAAACAACGGGCCTGGTACCAACCCCGTTTCCTTCCAATGTGTATGTTTCTAATTTTGCTGTTAACAGTTTAACAGCTTATGAAAAGAAAGATGGCTGGCATTTGCTATTTGACGGAAAAACAAACAAGGGATGGAAAAGTGCAAAGGGCAAAGTGTTTCCGGAAAAAGGATGGGTTATTGATAACGGAGTTCTCTCCGTGGCCCGTGCAGAAGGTAAGGAGGCGACAAACGGCGGCGATATTGTTACCACCGAACAGTTTGCTGCATTTGATTTATCTTTTGAATTTAAACTTACTCCCGGGGCTAACAGCGGTATCAAATATTTTGTTACGCTGGCCGAAGCAAGCAGCGGTTCAGCGATAGGATTAGAGTACCAGGTATTGGATGATACGTTGCATCCTGATGCCAAACTGGGCCGTGATGGTAACCGCACATTGGCATCTTTGTACGATTTGATAAAAGCGGAAAAGCAAAAAAGATTCGTACGGCCAATTGGTCAATGGAATTTCGGAAGAGTCATCGTTTATCCAAACGATAAAGTGGAACATTATCTTAACGGAGTAAAGGTTTTAGAATATATACGGAGTTCAAAAGCATACAAAGACCTTGTCGCTATCAGTAAGTATGTAGTTTGGAAAAATTTTGGCGAAGCGCCGAAAGGTCATATCCTGTTGCAGGATCACGGCGATGCTGTTTCGTACAGGAGTATTAAAATAAAAGAGCTGAAATGGTGAGATAAATGGTAATAAGTTGTAAGTAGTAAAAGACGATTCCAAATTGTCGCTGTATAAACAGGTAAGAATAAACCACGGGGAACACTGAGAAGGCTCGAAGCTCACCAGGAAATCTTTGTGTCCTCTGTGATAAACTCTGTGAATCTCTGTGGTTAATGAGTGCGACAATTCGGAATGCACACAGTATCAAATTGTATTTAAAATTAATAAATAGAATTACCGAAAGCACAGTGTGTTACTTCCGGTTCATATTTTTTTAGCCAAATAAATTAAAATGTATATGTCAGTATCACGTCGTCATTTTATCAGGCAGTCGGCAAAAGCTTCTGCCGCCGTTTATGCAGCTGCCATGGGTTTCAGTGCAAAAAGCTATGCCAATATCATCGGTGCTAATGATCGTGTAAGAGTGGGGGTAGTGGGCTTTTCAGACCGTCATAAAAGTTCGCATATGCCTTGTTTTATGAATCACTACAAGGAGTTGAATTTTGACCTGGTGGCGGTATCAGATATATGGAAAAAAAGAAGGGAAGAAGGCACGGCTGCCTGGAAGGAAAAGATGGGCCACGATATCATTGCCTGTCGCAACAATGAAGAAATGTATGATAAAAAATTAGTGGATGCTGTATTTATCGGCACGGCTGATTTTCAACATGCGTTGCATGCGATAGAAGCAGTGAAAGCAGGTTGTGATGCCTATGTTGAAAAACCTTTTGCAGAAACGATGGAAGACAACCGTGCTGCATTGAAGGCGATAAAAGCAACAGACAGAATTATAACAATTGGTTCGCAAAGAAGAAGCGGAACAAATTATCATTCGGCGAATGAATTTATACGTTCAGGAAAGTTTGGGCCTATCACAATGGTTGAACTAACATGGAACGTGAATCAACCGGGTCGCTGGCGAAGACCTGCCTTGCTTAGTCAATTGAAAGAAGAAGATACAGACTGGAAACGTTTTTTAATGAACCGGCCGAATGACTCATTTGATGTAAGAAAATATTTAGAATATCGGTTATTCTGGCCTTATTCATCCGGTTTGCCGGGACAATGGATGAGTCACCAGATAGATACCGTTCATTGGTTTAGTGGGTATGATCACCCAAGATCTGTTGTCGCCAACGGAGGTATCTATATGTGGAAAGACGGAAGAAAGAATTGGGATACCATCACTGCTGTATTTGATTATGGCCCTGCCAATGATCCGTCAAACGGCTTCCAGGTTACGTTTGGTTCGCGCATGCACAACGGCGATGAAAAGCCGGCGGAGATCTATTATTCCAATGGTGGTGAATTGAATCTTAATACGAATATGGTTTCACCAAAAGGTGGGTTGACAAAACGATTTGCAGATGATATGAATATGCAGCCTAATTTATTGGCTGAGCAAAAATTATCTACTGTGGAAACAGTAGTTGCTTCGGCAAACACCGGAGGCGACAGGCTTACTTCCAATCATATTCGCAACTGGATGGAATGTATCCGCAGCCGTAAACAGCCGAATGCGCCAGTGGAAGCAGGTTATAATCATTCCATTGCGACTATCATGACGAATGCGGCGGCACGTACAGGCGCCAGGGTAACGTTTGATGAAAAGACGCAGGAAGTAATGGCGAATGGTAAAGTTTTTAAGTATTGATATGCAATAAACAACAAGCAATGGGCAATATGCAATGTTTCAATATTTAATATTTCAATGCTCAACATTCAATGTTCAATTCCTTATTATGTATAAACTATTTTTGATCGCTATCTTATCAGAATTATCTTTCGCTGCTCTTTCCCAGACAAAAGGGTTTGCAATAATCGAGAGACCGGATAAGAAACAGGTTGATGTTTCATTTAATAATAAATTGCTGACAGCTTACTGCTACTATGATTCCAGCAGGAAGCCTTTTCTTTTCCCTGTGAATACGGTGGATGGAAGTACAGTTACAAGGGGCTATCCTTTTCATCCTGTAGCGGGTGAAAGAACCGATCATCCGCATCATACCGGTATCTGGTTGAACTATGAATCGGTAAATGGTCTCGACTTTTGGAACAACTCTACGGCGATTGCGCCGGAGAAAAGAGATCATTACGGTACTATCGTTCATCAGAAAGTGCTTAATAAAAAAACAGATAGCGATAAAGCTTCGCTTACTACTGCTGCCACATGGATATGGCCCGATGGTAAGGTTTTATTAAATGAGGAAACTGTTTTCAATTTCAGTATACAGGATAATAACTTTATCATTGACCGCAGTACTACATTATCGGCTGCAGATATACCAGTAGTTTTCAAAGATGTGAAAGATGGCATGTTTGCGATTCGTGTAGCAAGAGAATTGGAACTGCCTTCAAAAGAAGCATCTAACTTTATTGATGATAAAGGAAATGTTACAAAGGTGCCGGCCTCTGGTAATAATGTTACCGGCATGTATTACAGCAGCACCGGATTAAAGGGAGATTCGGTTTGGGGCAGCAAAGGTCCATGGGCTATGCTCGCAGGGAAAAAACAGGGTAAGGAGATTACTATCGGAATCATTGATCATCCTTTGAATGTTGGCTATCCTGCCTACTGGCATTCGAGAGGATATGGATTATTTTCCATTAATCCGCTGGGAAGAAAAATATTCAGCAATGGAAGAGAGGAACTTAATTTTTCATTGGCGCCTGGGAAATCAACAACTTTCAGGTATCGGACAGTTATACATTCCGGCCCTGTGTTGACAAGCGACCAGATGAATAAGCTGAGTGATGAGTTTGCTAAAGAAAAATAAAGAAATAATATCTCACAAAGATACAAAGAGCACAAAGGGATTTTCTTCGTGGGCTTAATGTCTGTCCTTGTGGGAAAATCTCTTAATATAGCATTCATAATATGATCAACATGAACAAGAAATATATTTTGTTAGTGATCCTGGTCGCTGTTTTTTTTGCCAGCAAATCAACTGCACAGGATTTTAAACCCTTGTTCAATGGAAAAGATATCAGCGGATGGTATACCTTTTTAAAAACAAAAGGAAAAAGCAATGATCCGGATACCGTTTTTTCAGTGCGAAATGGATTATTAAAAATAACGGGAAAAGAATTTGGGTATATTGTCACAGAAAAAGCGTTTGATAATTTTCATTTGGTTGTTGAATTTAAATGGGGAGAAAAAAAGTATCCACCCAGGGAAGATAAAGTGAGAGATAACGGCATTTGTTATTACGTGGTGCCTACCGATAGAGTATGGCCCCGGTCCGTAGAGTGCCAGATACAGGAAGGAGATTGCGGTGATTTCTGGTTGATAGATAGTGTGACCGCCGTAGTGGATGGAGTGCAACAGGGCCCCACCAAAAATACCCGTGTGATAAAGAAAAAAGATAATGAAAAACCCAGCGGTGAATGGAACAAGGTGGAAGTGATAGCCAACAAAGGGAAATGTACACATATAGTTAATGGCGTTATTGTAAATGAAGCAACGGATGCCAGTCTCCGCACGGGAAGAATACTCATACAATCCGAAGGTGCCGAAATTTATTACAGGAAGATTGACATAAAGGAACTGTGATCAACTTTTATGGAAGTAGATACCAGTTCGATAATTTCCCAAACAAAAGACTGCGATACAACTGCTATGCGTAGTGTTTTTTTAAAAACACACGTCACTATTTTCCTTTCTTCATTATAGGAAAAATTCCACTGCTAAAATTGTTGAACGTTTTGCTAATACGCTGAATCGTTCAGGCAATAATTATTATTTACTTGCTATCATTATTATTCTGAACAGCAAATTCAGAATTGATTAACGATATACAAGTTGTATGAAGAAAAATGTACACATTGGTTGTGCTGCGGTTTTTTTATTTTCTACACTTAGTGATATCCCCGCTATCCATACAAGTCTCCTGCGGTTACTCCGCCCGGTTGAAAATTACAGACCATTTAAACGAGATCAATTTAAAAAAATCAATGCTTCTATCTTCTTAAATTAAACTGCTATCATGAAATGCTTTCATTCTGAAATCCAAGCCGGGGCACACACAAAGGTTTTGAAAAAAGACCTGCTGCTTATGTGCCTTTTTTTTAGTTGTTTGTTTTTTACAAACCTTACCTATGGACAATCCGAAAAGGTAGTTACTGTTAAAGGAACAGTTGCCAACCAGGGTGGTGAACCATTACAGGGTGTTACTGTTCAATCTAAAGCAAATGGTAAAGCAACTACTACACTGCAAGACGGTTCTTTTCAGTTGGAAGTTCCCCAAAATAGCGTATTGACTGTTTCTTATGTTGGCTTTATCAGTAAAGACATTAAAGTAGGGACAACTGATCAATCAAATTTAGGATTGAACTTAATAGCTAATAAAAACGAGATGGAACAGGTAATAGTAGTGGGTTATGGAACAAGAAAGAAATCGGATGTGACCGGTGCCATCGTTTCTATCAGCGAACAATCTATTAAAGATATACCTGCCGCTAATTTGGCGCAGGCTTTGCAGGGCCAGGGCGCTGGTATAGATATTCAAAAAAACGGGGGCAATAGTAAGCCGGGCGCAACACCTTCTATTTTAATAAGAGGATCAAGATCAATAAGTGCTACAAATGAGCCGTTGATTGTTGTGGATGGAATTCCATTTAATGGAAATTTTAACGACCTCAACCAGGATGATGTGTCTTCGGTAGAAGTATTGAAAGACGCTTCTGCTACGGCTATTTATGGTTCAAGAGGAGCGAACGGCGTTATACTCGTTAGTACCAAACGGGGTAGGCTGGGAAAGCCAGTGGTTACTTATAGCGGTTACGCAGGTGCATCAAAGATCCAGGATCAATTTCCTGTTATGAATACACAGGAGTTTTTTGAATTTAAAAAATGGGCGTTATATAATGGACGCTTCACTGGTAATAACCGTACGTACTCTGGTATTGATGACCCTGATCTGTTAACGGATGCCGGCAATTTTTCTCCTGAAGAGCTTGATGCGGTTAATAATGGCAGAAGTACCGATTGGCAGAAACTGATTTACCAAACGGGTCTTGTTACCAATCACCAGATAGGGTTTTCAGGTGGACATGATAAAACTCAGTACGCTGTGTCAGGCGGATATTTTAAAGAAACAGGGATCTATTTTGGGCAGGCTTTTGAACGGTTTACTTTAAAGGCCAGTGTAGATCAGCAACTGGGTAAGATAGTTAAGATCGGTATCAGCTCATTAAATACCTATAGTATTACCGATGGCGAAGGCGCCAACCCATTGGGACAGGCATTAAGAGCAAGCCCGTTGGCATCACCGTATAATGCTGATGGAAGTTTGTTAAATGATTTTGTCCCCGGTAGTGCCAGCCAGGTATGGAACCCGTTAGCAAATTTTGTAGATGGTGCCAGTGTCCAAAAAAGAAAAAGATTTGGAACTTTTACTACATTTTTTGCCGATGTGAATATTCTGAAAGGATTGAAGTATCGCTTCAATACCGGCATTGAGATCAGGAATGATGTGTACGGAGAATTTTTTGCAAGCAAGACTACCAATAATCTTGGCGGCTTATCCACTTCTCAAAACCGCACTGGTTTCCGCACCAGTTATACACTGGAAAACATTCTGACTTATGACAGAACATTTAATAAACATAAAGTAAACGCTACTGGTTTATTCAGTATACAGGAAGATGAGTCGCAAAGCAATCAATTTCGTAATAATACAATCGCGGCGGATCTGTTGCAATATTTTAATCCAACGTATGGAGCGAATTTAGTTGGCGAGGGTGAATATGGAAAGTGGGATATTCTTTCTTATATGGGCCGGCTAAACTATAGTTTTAACGATCGTTATTTATTAACGCTTGCTGTTCGGGTTGATGGCTCTTCAAGATTAGCTCCGGGAAATAAGTATAATACGTTTCCATCGGCGGCTGTAGCATGGAACCTTAGCAAAGAGTCTTTCCTGGAGAATAGCCATATTTTCTCCAATTTAAAATTGAGAGCAAGCTATGGAAGGGTAGGGAGTACTGCTATTGATCCGTACCAGACTTTGGGAGGGTTATCATCTTTGCCATATAATTACGGCGATGTCACCACCACGGGTGTTTACCTGAAAGCCGCAGCCAGTCGTAATCTCACCTGGGAATATACTTCTACTGCTAACCTGGGTGTTGATTTCGGTTTGTTCAATAACCGTATCTCCGGATCAATTGAAGTATACAAGCAGTCAACCGAATCTTTATTATTACCTAAAAATTTGCCTTCTACATCTGGCATTCCCGATCCTGTAACAGTTAATGTCGGCAAGACGGAAAATAAAGGAGTCGAACTCCAGTTAAGTACCATTAATATACAAAGCAGGGGAAGAAATAGTTTTAGCTGGACCACCGATCTGAACTTCTTTATTAATCGCGGTAAAATAACTGCGTTGGCAAACGGTGTTACAAAAGATGTAGCTAATAGCAGGTTTGTGGGCCAACCGATTGGAGTTTTTTATGATTGGAAAAAAGCAGGTATCTGGCAGGCTACTGCTGCCGATACAGCCTTAGCTATAAGTCTTGGACAAACAGTGAATGGTATCAGTTCTGTAATCGGTAATATAAAAAGAGAAGACATTAGCGGACCCGATGGAAAACCTGATGGAAAACTCACTGATACTTACGACAGGGTGATACTTGGATCAAGTCAACCCAAATGGGAAGGTGGTATGACCAACCGTTTTTCTTATATGGGATTTGATCTGACCGTCGTTGCATTTGCAAGATGGGGACATATGATCAGGAGCGGTTTACATGGAGCCGGTTTTGCCAATACATTCCAGGGAACTTATAACAATATCAAGACACGGTACTGGACACCAGTGAATGGAGAAAATGAATATCCTAAACCAAATGCTAACCAGACCAATACTCCCAACAATTCATTACTGGGATATTATGATGGATCTTTTGTAAAGATCAGAACCATTAGTGTGGGTTATAGGTTACCCGCATCCTTTCTTAAAAAACTGGGCGCCGGATCTGTAAGAGTATATGCAACAGTAGAAGATCCGTTTATTCTTTTCTCCCCGTTCGTCAATAAATATGGAGGGCTGGATCCGGAAGTAGCCGGCAGTGCCAGGAACCCTTCTGTTGCCATATTGAACCTGGATACACCTTCCAACTGGTCAATGATTTTTGGTGTAAATATTTCATTTTAATGAACATTTAAATAGTAGTCATGAAAAAAAGATATTTGTTTTTATATATAGTGCCCGCAATTTTTTTCTTTAGTAGTTGCAGTAAAAAGCTTGTCGAAGAGCCGAAATCGATTTTAACACCCGCTTTTCTTTCCACCACACAAGGTTTTCAGCAGGGATTGGATGCAGCTTATTCAGGGGCCCGGTTGTTTTGGGGTAGCCAGGATTATTTTACCGTTACAGTGATCGGAACCGATGAATTTAAAAGAGGTATTGATGGCAACAGCGATATCAATAATTACAGCAGTGGTTATACTCCCTCTACGGGCGTAGTAAATGCCAATTGGAGAAACGCCTACATTTTCATTAATGCCTGTAATGGCGTTATTGATAACGCTCCTGATGTAGCATTGCCGGAAGCCACCAAAAAAAGAATGGTAGCCGAAGCAAAATTTCTTCGTGCCAATTTCTATTTTATATTAGTACAATTTTTTGCGGATGTTACGTTGAATAAAAATTTTCAATTCGAGCCTACCACTTCTGCAAAACGTGATCCCCTGGCAGATGTGTATAACTTTATCGTGCAGGATCTGAAAGATGCTATGGCGGACTTATCGCAGGGCGCAATAAAAGATGTGTTACCTGGTAAAGCCACAAAAGCTGCCGCAACACATGTACTGGCAAAAGTATATTTAACAAGAGCCGGATCCCCTGCCGCTCAGCCAACAGATTATGAAGATGCCTACAATACCGCAAAAGAATTGATAGATAACAAAGCAGTTTATGGCTTGTCGCTCCTGCAGGATTTTGGAAAAGTATATGAAGAAGGAAATGAAGCTAACAGCGAAGTGATCTGGGCGGTGCAGCATACTTCCAATCTTGCTTTTAACGGTCCAAACAATAGTGGAGTTTCCAATTTCAATGCAGATAATGTTTTAAATCATATGTGGGTGCCTCAATATGAAAAGCAACCGGGAATGGTTCGTACCACTCAATATGGGCGGCCTTATATCCGTTGTACGCCTACACGATGGTTAACCGATGTGGCGTTTGCCGACAAAACAAATGATACCAGGTATGGAAAGACTTTTCAAACTGTCTGGTACGCTAATAATCCTGATCCCAATGGCTATCCTAAATGGACCGATCCATTACCACCCGGCGCCCCCGCGAATGCAGTAGTCGGTCAACCCAAATTTGCCTTTGGTGATACGGCGATCTATATGCCCGGCTTTGATGTAAGCGATGCACAGATAAAAGCAAGCCGTTATCTGCTTATTCCACCCAGGAAATACAGCAATGCCTTGTCGCCCGCGATGTTTAAATATTTCGATACAAAACGTGCCAACCTGAATTTCCCCTCTATACGTTCAGTAATCACTTATCGCCTGGGCGAAACCTACCTGATTGCCGCTGAAGCTGCATTCAGGACGGGAAAACTATCCGAAGCCGTAGGTTATATTAATACGATCCGTGAAAGAGCGGCTTATCCAGGCGGTGATCCGGTAGCCATGCATATAACCGAGGCTGATCTTTCCATAGATTTTATTCTGACTGAACGGAGTCGTGAGTTGTGCGGTGAACTGATGAGATGGCTCGACCTGGTAAGAACAGGTAAATTGGTAGAAAGAGTGACAGCCTATAATCCTGAAGCAGCGCCTAACATACAGGCAAAACATATACTGCGTCCAATTCCGCAGGCTCAACTGGATGCAGTAACAACAGATGAGCCTTATAATAATAGTATGCATTTTCCGGGTTGGAATTAATAATTAATAACAGAGGTATTTTTCTTAAGCAGGCAGTTTTTTAAAAAAGAGATCGGTAATGTTCTCATTACTGATCGGTAAGCAATCGTTAGTTTAAAGTACATCACATCATGGTGTACTTTTTTTTACCTTATTCGCCATAGGAGTTTGCATTAAAACCATTCACTCAAAAATTTCCGCCATTCACTAAACGAATATCGTAGGCGCCGGCAACGTCGGTTATTTTAGCGGTAGTAAATATCATTCTGCCTTTTGCGGATGTACACCCTTTAATAATCAATAAAATGACAACACATCAAATCGAAATGGTACAGCAATCCTGGGAAAAAATAAATCCGGTAAGACAGGCGGCCGGGGAACTATTTTATCACAAATTGTTTAATAAAGCTCCGCAAATACGGCATCTTTTTGGTAAAGATGTGAACGAACAAGCCGGAAAGTTAACCTATATGATTACGTACGTGGTGAGCCGGCTGGATAAATTAGACACTATACTGGAAGATGTTCAAAAGCTCGCTGTCCGCCATAACAAATATGGAGCTGAACCGGAACATTATATGATCGTAGGACAATGCCTGCTCGAGACGCTTGAAGAGGGCCTGGCTGGTGACTGGAACGAACAGCTAATGCAAGCCTGGGCTTCTGCCTATGGTGTCCTTGCAAATGCGATGATACAGGCGCAACAGGAATCGGCAGAAAAAAGAGCCTGATATCCGGTAAAAGTTTATAGTAGAACAATTTTTGTAAGGAAAACTGCTTAAACTTTGTTTCATTTTCTGAACTACTTATCGATTGCTCTATCTTTTACACCCGGGTCAAAAAAATAAAGAAGAATACAGCGATCTGCAACGATAAGGTCAACAAGTAAGGTTAACGATAAGCTGAAATTTCTTTGTAAACAACATTTGCTTAAGTACACTACAGAATGCGGTGTACCTTTTTGTATAACAGGTTGCCATTACTACTATCCCGTCCGTTCCACCAACCAGCGGATTCTTATGCTGGATGAATTCTACTGAGCTCTGAGCTTGTTGAGAAGTCGAAGTATGAGCAGAAATTCAGCATCCCGATTCCTATCGGAAATTCTGTTGCTACTGTTGCTGACAAGCCTCATTTATTTAACTTTGAGTTCATGAATAAACAAGTGAAGGATGTGCAATGGATTGTTCAAAAAAATCTAACGAGTCAGGAAGATTTGAATGGTTTAAGGGAAGCTTGTAATAAGCATAATGTTAATTGTATTGAAATAAATATTATTCCTTTCACAACAGAGTTGCCTGATTTTAAAGTAAACCCCTGTAATATTTATTATGGGTCAACCACTTTTAATAAGCTGATTTATAAAAATGGGAAAACAAAAAATGGATTGTTTTTTAACCCCGACACATTTTCAATTGAAAACTATATAAAAAAATGGGGAAGACACATGTTAAATTATGAAGCGTCTGTTACCACTTTTAAGGATTTAATGAATTGCAGGTATGATGGTGGAAAGTTATTATTCATCCGTCCAAATGATGATAATAAGTCATTCGCAGGTGAGGTTAAAAAGTTTAACGAGATAGGGGAATGGTACGAAAAACTGAAAACTGTTGGAAATATAGATTTGTCGTTGGAAAGCAAGATAATTGTATCAGAGCCTTACAATATAAAGTATGAATGGCGTCTTTGGATTGTTAATAAAAAAGTTGTTGCAGCGTCAAAATACCGTGAATATTTTCAATTAAGAAAAGAAAGAGGATGCCCACCAGAAGTAGTGGCGTTTGCTGAAAACAGATGCCAGGAATATACACCACATGATATCTTTGTTATGGATATTTGCTTATGCGGTGATGAATATTACATTGTAGAATGTGGGTGTATGAATGGAGCAGGGTTTTACAATGCAGATATTGAAAACATTGTTAAATCAGTCAGTGAATATTTTAGAGAAGCATGCTGCAACTAACTGAGACGTGTCCAAACCTTGCAAGGCAATTATACTCTCATCTTCATCGATTCTTTCGCCGCACCATTTTCAATTAAAATAACCTGTACCGCTTTTCTCAGATCACCGCCATCTACCATAATGCCCTCACTCGATGCACCCTCCACCCGAAGAAAAGTTGCAGCAGGTGTCAATACTTTTGTTGCAGTCAGCAAAACATCTTTTGAATTGATGAAACGCAACAACTCATTTGTTGAACTTCCCTTTGCACTCAAACCATTAATGGTGGCGTCCTGGACATTGTCAAAAATAATGGCGGGTCTCGCATCCGGTTGGTCATATTCAAATCGGACGTTTTGTAATGTGAGGCCTTTTACATTGCGGGCATACAAACCATAAGCCGGTGGTCCGCCGGGAGCAGGATCCCATACGCCAAAATATTCCGCCGCTATCTGTGGCACCGCCTTAGCCGCTTGTGCCGCTGTACCGCCACCGGCATAGCTTACATGCACATCAGTAAAACTGATATTTTCCAGGTAATATTCTCCCATCGCATTTAAGGTAATGCAGGAATTCTTTTCACCTTCCCGTATACTTACCCCAAAATGTATATCCGGGTGATTGATTGGTTTAGCCACTACCGTTGCACGAATGCCATTGAATGAGATATTGCGGATAAAAGGTTTTGTGGTTGACTGGTTGTTGTTATTTGAATTATTATTCGATGGGCCGCTGAATCCAATTCCAATTGGTCCTGTAACATTCCGCATGATAATATTAGAAAAACTAAAATTTTCAATGCTTGCCCTGCCTGCACTGATCTTGATGGGGCAACCGTAGGTATCATAGATCAAACAATTGGATACTACTATATTCTGCGACTCACCGCCACCAAAACGAAAGATGGACCAGCGGGTACTGAAGCTGCAATTGGTGATCGTTACAAATTTATTGCTGCCAAACAAAGCACAGGCATCATCCTGGCATTGCACATCGCAATTCATTATATGCACATATTCGCTGTTGTTAAAATGAAAACCATCGTTGTTCCTGTTCACCCGGTTATAAATTCTTACGCCATCAATGTACACTTGTTTGCAACTGAGTATGCGAAAACAATGATAGGCACTGGCGGTAAAAAAAGTATCCTGCATGCGTAGGTTATCGCATTGATAAAAGATAGCCAGGTGCGGCCGATCGAAATTACCGCCAACACCATTTTGGCCCGGACCTGTATTATCTCCTTTTCCATTATAAAAGGCGAGACCATTGCCATCCATCGTTCCTTTTCCTTCAATGGAAATATTATGCGCATTCACAGCAAACAAGAAAATGATATTGCCATTGCCCGAAGGAACTCCCTTACCGGCTGTATAATCTTCGCGTTTGGGACTACCTAATAATTTTCCTGCAGCAGCTATATGTATCGTAACATTGGATTTTAACTCCAATGTACCTGCAATAAAATCACCGGCAGGGATCAGCACCGTACCACCTTTATCTTTATGACAGGCATCGATGGCCGATTGTATAGCAGCAGTGTTCAATGTTTTGCCATCGCCTTTAGCTCCATAATCCTGGATATTATAAATGCGGGTTCCCGACAGTTTATCACCATCCGGTACGCCAGGTGCTGCCACAGCTTTTACACCAATCATACTTGCACCGGCTACGGTAAGCGCCGGAACAGTGACACGTCCCAGCCATTGACGGCGGGAGAGAGAATTTTTTTCATTCATGAGAATTGTATTTATAATATTGTGGTTTGGTTTTTCACGCAAAGGCGAAAAGTAAATAAGGCGCTGAGACAGTTCTTTCTTTGCGACTTTGTGCCTTATGTGGCTTTGCGTGAAATCAAAGGAGTTTACAAAGATTTATGGTATGGTGTCACGAAGGCCCAAAGCAAATCCGACGCTAAGGAAGTTCTCCCTTTGCGACTTTGCTCCTTATGTAGCTTTGCGTGAAATCAAAAGAGTTTTTTTCCTATTGTATCTATTGTATGAATTAATTTTTTTTCTTGCTTTCAATTGTGCCTTATACAACGATTCCGGTTGCAACCCATCTTTATTCTGTCCTTCCCATTCCGCATCCGGTCGGCCTTTCAGTCGACCTTCATATTTTTCACCCTTCAAACCGATGCAATAGTTTTTTCCTGAGACCCACGGGTTTTGTACCGCCGCCCGTCTCGCGGTGCAGTTCCATACTATCTGTGTTACGCCTGCCCAACCATGACCGCTTCCCCAATTGCCTCTATCTTGTATATTGATATCGCCATCGGTGGTTATGTTATCATACAAAGTGCCTGCCGCCCAGCGATGGTGCGGACCAATGTCAGCATTTGTTTTTACAGCCGTACAATTATAAAATACATTCGGGCCACATACCCTGGCGCCTGTTACGTAATCATGACGTCCTTCTTCCGCATGACAGTTGGTAAAAAGATTCATCTGCCCGTTATTGCAAAATGAATAACGCCGGCCACCCGTGATCACAGATTTTGGTTCTAAACTTTTACAATTGTCTACGGTAATAAATTTTGCATCACCCAGGAGGTTGACACAGGCGAATGCGAAAAAACGTGATGTTACCTGTCGAACCCAACCGTTTTCTATTTTATCAAATCGCACTGCATCCCAGGAGTGATCTTCCGCTGTATCACTGATAAAAGTTGATTGGCATTGCAGGTTTTCAACGCCTGTATGCGATATGCGTCCCGTGAACTGGTATTTATAGACAAAGCCGCCACCATATTTTTTTTCCATGGGCATCATGATGGGATTATCAATCGTGATAGTATTGCCGTTTATTTTCGTGATCACTCTTTCAAACCGCAGATCGTATTCCTTAGCCTGCCATTGCCGGGTGCCACCCCGGTTTTCTATCTGGTCCATCTTCAGGTCTTTGATCCACGTATCAGTGCCGGGCCGTTCTACAATTATTTTATCGCCTGTGACAAATCCTTCAACTGAAGTTAGTTTGAAACTTGTGGCGCCGGTTGCGATATGTTCATCTGCGATTGCTACGCTGGCGCCGGTTTTCTCCATTTTTCCGGTGCCTGATACATTGATAAGTGGTCTTCGCTGGTTGCCTTCGGCGATAAGAATGGTTTCATCGCCTTCGCCGCGCAATACAATACCGGAGGATTGGATTTTTACAGAACCAGGAATTTTATAAACGCCTTTCTTTAAAAGAATAGCTCCTTTAAAACCATTGGCATCCGCATTTTTTTTCGACACTTCATCTATGGCTGCCTGTATGATAGCTTCACTGCTGCCATCCGGAGCCGGCGATATTGTTTTTACAACAGTTATATCCGGTATTTTTTTATCACCCCGGTAGTAACCTACCTGGCTGAAATCAGGAATGATATTCCCATATTCATCCGGTATAGATTTAAGCGAGCCATCTTTATTTGTTTTTACAAATGAGGACTGCCACGATGGGCTATGAAGTTGTTTGAACGAACAGGCACAGACAACACAAAAAGTGACCAGCAGTTTTCGTTTATACGTGAAGATTGGCATAGCAAACAAAAGTTATAAAGAATAAATATCCATTATAATATTCCGACTTTTTTTACAGAGAAAAACGTCTGTGCCAGAATAGCTGAATAGTTTGCTAATGTAAAAGCTTCAGTCTCTGCCGCACCTGAGGAACTTAGCCAGCTACATCTTTAATCGCTTGCTGATTACCTGGTCGCAATTATTTCTGTGTAGATAAGGTTGGGGATTTACGCTGCTCATTCTGGTAATAAACTGCATTCTCAATAGAAACAGCTGATGAGTTTTTAAGCTTTATCGCATTATTAATTTCCGTTGACTTTACCATTTTTATACCTGTGATTGTTGCACCTATCACATCATCAAGAAAAAGCGCATAGCGATTGTCGGGTTTCTCAAAATTAAAGCTGCAGTTCATTACAGTGAGTCCCATTACATGTCTTGCCCAGAGCCCATACGATGGCTGGACCTTCAGGTTAGATGCGTTATATTGTCCGACACCTAATTCGGGAGGGCTGGCGGCTGTGTCAGATAGTGGATTTCCCCCTTTCACCAACAGATTCATATCATTGAAAACAATATTTTTAATGTAGCCCGTATGCTTGCCATTGGGTAACTGAAACGTTAAACCGCCTTCTATATTTTTTGTATCAGGCAAGCTGTAGCCTGCAACAATAGGAGTAGCTCTGCGTTGCGAACCATCATAAGCTTTCCAGCGGGGTTTGTTGACGCCATAAGAACTTCCGCCATATACTTCGCTAATGTCAATACCATTTAAAATAATATTTTCTACCACGCCGATATTGACGTTAGTAACGAGCAATTCATCATGTTTTGTCCCATTTTCATCAAATTTAAACCGGCTAACGCCGGCGCCTAATATTCGTCCACGGTTTGAAATTGAAATAAAAAAAGGAGTGAACGTACGAAGCATCCTTGATCTCGAATGAAGGATACCGGTGTGCCCGCAATTGAGATGAATATCTTTGATGTGGGCCCCATCATTCGTAGAGATAGAGAAGCCTGCCTTGTTAGCGCCCAGCACATAGATATTATCTACATGAATATCCATGATATCATCGGCCGTTTCAGAACCGATTTGAAAAAGATTGCAATTGGTATCACCTATGATGTTCCGCACTTTGTAATTTTTTGCTGGCCGGGTGAAACCGAGTGAACAATCTGAACCTGGTTTTACTATATCATCTGAACTTACTTTCGAATAAATATTGGTCACGGTTACATCATTGCAACCCATGAAATCATAAATGTCGCGGGCATTAGAGGAGTTGTCTCTGCCAAAATAGGTATCGTGCACATTAATATGGTCAGTCCCCGTGGCTAATAAAACAAAATGTCCGCCGCGATCTATCTTCAGCATATTATCCGTATCAAAATCCCGCGATCCATCTTTCCTGATATAGTATGGTTCATCCCGTGTCGAATCATACCAAAGATCATTCTCCCGGTAAATACCACCTATTTCCAGGTTTGTACAGAGTTTTAATGTAAACATTTTATCAGCACGATTATCCGGGGCATTATTCATCACTTTGTCGCTGGTAACCAGGTTGCCGTTGCCGGTGATATAACCATTGCCAATGATCTTGACATTATCCAGCCGTTCTCCGAAAAACATAGTATTACGAAAGTAATGATGACCTACATCTTGTTTGGTCAGGTAGTTTTCCGGATCAGCATATGGGCCAACGTCAGTGGGTGATAATCCTGAACGATATTTTTTATCACTGAACCAGGTAGATTCAGGTGTATCCGCACCCTTGATCGCTTTGATCGTTGCTCCTTTATTGATAAACAGGTATACATTACTTTTCAAATGGATCGTTCGCACGTTGTAGATTCCATCGCTGAATAGAAGAGTGCCGCCACCCATTTCGTGAAGCCGGTTGATTGCCTGGTTTATTTTTTCAGTATCATCATCATCGCCATTTCCTTTAACACCGAATTTTTTAATATCTATTTTGCCGGAATAGAACTGTACTATATTGGAATATCCTTTGCAGGAGCCTTCTTTAACAAAGATCCTGAAAGTATAGAGTTGATCAGGAGTCAGGTTGCTGATGGCGGCCATTGCTTTTTGTGTATCGATCACAGCATTTGCTCTAGTCCAGGTTTTGCCGTTATCAATTGATTGCATTACCTGGACACCTGGGGTGCTCACATTACTCCATTTAAGGTAAAGCTTTGTATAGGTGTCAGTTGTTTCTTTATAATGAAGGGATTTGTCAGTTAATCGCTCTAAATCAGAAATATTTTTTGTTACTGTCAATAAGGCTGTTTCCGCACCGACGCCAGGGCTGGTCAATACTGCCGGTTTTGACGTAGTATAGTTTGCTTGAAAAAGATAATGACCAATCCCCGAGATGTTAATATCCCGGATAACGATTGTAAGATCTGCGCCATTGACAGGTCGCAAATCAAGATGATTGAATACAAGTGAAGTGCCGCCGTCTGCAGATTTTCGTAAGAGAACTTCGCCAACAACTGTATACGAATAGTTGGTACCGGTGCGACCAATAGATTGCCTAGCCAGGTCTTTTAATTTGACTTCTCCGCGGCCAATAACATTTACGGTTGTATTGTCCATATTTACCAATATACCAGGAGGAATATTTATACTCACAGTAGCATCGGGACTTCGCTGACCTGCCGTAAAATGGAGAGTAATATTGGTCGTGCCATTGACGGTGATAGAATCCTGTTCTATTCTAAGCTGACCGCCTATCGCACCAGGCCTCGTATTAAGATAATAGGTCTTTCTTTTTTTACTGGTCGGTATCGTTACCACAAGACGGTCACCAGTGTCAACGTCACCGCTGTTTTTGATCCTTCCATTTTGATCAATTACATGGTATTGTTGTTTCGTTCCAACTTTGGAGCGAACCTGGGAAAGAAGATCTTGTATGCTTGTTTTTAGGGATACCAATCCCTCGTCTTCCGGAGTGTCTACGGTGAACGAATAAGTGGAACCAGTGAGTACGATAATACTATCAGGAGTGATACGGCTGATATGCGTAGAACGGTTTGGGACAATTTCAACACCTGCCCGGGATATCTTGTTTTGCTGAGCTGATGCAGATATAATTAAAACTACAAATGTTATGATAAATAAGTGCATTTTCATCATGCGCAGTAACGTTTGAGTAAAGAGTAAAGTTATTTCAAAGCCCCGCAGGCAAATAAGGAAGAATTACTATCAACTAACCTCAATTAGCAAAATGTGGTTGATATAACCAGGTGTCTGAACCACAGCAATAGTGATGTGACTATAACAAGCGATAAGCTGCTACCGTTTTGCCGTTCCAATGCGACCTTATACGGTGAAAAAATCAGGAATATGCAGATGATGCAAAAAAAGAGAATATAGCAAACAGGCATCCCGAAGGTTGCCTGTTTATTCAATCATCTTAACATGTACAATCGAATAGGATCTAGGCTTTAGCCATTTCTCCCATAAATTCTTTTTGATAGGTAAGAGGGCTTTTGTTGGTGATAAGCTTGAAATACTTATGGAAACTGGTAAAATTATTAAAGCCACTTTCGTAACAGAGCTGTTTTACACTAAGGTTATTTTCAATCAGCAATTTGCAGGCATGACCTACTCTGATTTCAATTAAAAATTGTGAATAGGTCTTTCTTGTTTTTGATTTAAAATAACGACAGAAAGAATTAGGGCTGATATTAGCAACGCTTGCAATCTCTTCCAGTTGAATAGGACGTTTAAAGTTTTTGATGCTGTATTCATAAATGGCCTTGATACGGTCTTTCTCATTTTCCACCAGGTCATATTTAAAGCCGATGGAAGATAAAGGTTGCAGTTGTTTGCAATCAGCTATCAGGGTGAGTGCCTCCATTAATAAAAGAATACGGTAATTATTATCCGTTTGTAATAAAGCTTCCAGGAGTTCAGCCACTTTGTATCGGGTCTTGCCGGTTATTTGCAAACCTCTTTTAGCTCTATCCAGGAGTCCCTTGATGTGAACGTTTTCGGGCAGTTGGAGAAACTGGGAGCCCCAGAAGTTTTCGCAGAAATGCGCTACTCTCACATCAGCTTTTTCTTTTGCTTCTTCTTCAAAATACGAATCATCAAATCGCCAGTAATGCGGCAGGTTGGAACCAACCAGTACGACATCGCCGGCTTTAAATTGTTTGATGCTGTCACCGATAAACTGGGTGCCTTCACCCTTTTTAAAATGGATTAACTCAACTTCGGCGTGATAATGCCAGCGATTGTTAACATATGGAACAAGATCCTGGCGAACACTGAAGGAGTACTGCGGTTCATTGCAGACTTTTAATAATTGGGGTCGCATATGCAAGCGTTTTCGTTAATAAGCAGTCTTTACGTGGAAATTTTGTAAAAACGAATTTCTACTGCCAATTTAGCTTATAGAAGGTGGGCGTTTATCATAATCTTACGCAAACGTTTTCGTGACTGGGTATGCGAAGTAATCAATATGTAATCAATGATTTAATGACGAAAAGTAGATGAAGAGTCTTAGTATTTTTAGCCTCTTCTGGTATGCTTTTCCGGAGTATAAAATCGCTACCTGGAAAGCAAAAAACAGGTTTTCTGAATGTCAAATTAATCGATCTTCGGGAACTGTAATAAAAAAATTACGCAATCGTTCCCGGCAAAGTCTATGCAAATATTCTCTTAAAAAATATTCCACTATAAACCAGTCATCCTGGTTTTCGTTTTTAAAAAGTTCTGCAGGTAAAATCAATGACATGGAATGTTAAGCAGTGTAACGTTATTAATTATGCGGATTTTTTAACGGCTATTTAGCCGTAGATCTTCTATCAATTATTTGAGAAGGAATTATCATTTTCCTTTCAGTGGGTAAAATCATCTTTTTCTCAATGATTTTAAAAAGTATGTTGGCGGCTTCTTTGCCGATATCGTATGCAGGTTGGACAATAGTAGAAAGGGGTGGATCAAACAATGCAGCCGCAGCCAAATTAGAAAAGCTTATCACTTTAATTTTCTTCGGTATAGTGATGCCTAATTCCTGGCAGACCTGGTAAGTATTGACAGCTAATTTTTCCACTGCAGCAAATATGCCATCCACATTTTTTTCTTTTTCAAGAAAGTCACGGATGATTTGACGGTTCTCATCATCACTGGTAGTACACTCCAGTGTCAGATCATTTTCAAGGCCATACATTTCCAACGCTCTTTTATAACCCAATTTTCGCCTGGTGCTGATAGAAAGTGTTCCGGCCATAGATAAAAAAGCGACCCTCTTGCAACCTGCTTTCAAAAGGTGTTCGGTTGCTTTGAATGCTGCGTCTGTATCATCGGTTGTTATACGGGGAACGTTCATACTTTCGCATACCCTGTCAAAAAGAACCAAGGGTGTATTGCCTTCCTGGTATGCCTGCAGGTGCTCAAAACTGTTAGTTGTATTCGAAACAGATATCATTAATCCATCTATTCTTCCGTTTCTTAATAGCTGAAGGATATCTTTTTCCCTGGTATGGTCTTCATGGGTCAGGTAGATCAATACATGATAACCTTTCTTTTGCGCAACAGCTTCTACGCCATTCATCACTTGTGAAAAAAAGTTATTTTCTATTTCAGGTACAACCACAGCGATGGTTTTGCTCTTGCTTTTCCTGAGGCTGCTGGCATGGGGGTTGGGTTGAAAGCCCAGCTTTATTGCCAACGCTTTTACCCGTGCTGTTGTCTCCGGGCTTATTTCATGGCTATCTCTCAATGCCCGTGATACCGTCGACACTGACAGCTTTAATTCTTCAGCCAGTCTTTTTAAATTTATATTATCCATCCGGTGGTGTACAGATTTTATTTTTAAGCAGCTATCAAATTTCAGTGACAATTTCCAGAGGTAGATATTTCAAATATAGTGGCTAAACGGTATGCTAATATAGTTGAATAATAGGACAATTTTTGAAAGTGGTCCGTCAGCAATATATCTTTATTTGCGATGGATTAAAGCGAACTTCAAAAGGGTATGTACATGCTCTTACCCGTCGTGCCAGTATTGAAAAACTGGCGGGACTGATGGATGGGGTAGGCCCTTGGTTATAAATTACAAAAAAGTTAGTATGATAAAACCTTTTTTAAGTGTGTTATTGATTTCTTTAGTAGCAATTATTTCCTATGCAAACGATTCAACCAGGGCAACTAAAGGAATTGTATGGCGTGATAGTAACGCAGGTTTGAAATTACCCACAGGATTTGGGGCGTCGATTGTTGCTGACAGTCTTGGTAAAGCCCGTCACATCGTGACAACGGCGCAGGGAGCCATCTATGTTAAATTGGATAGACTGTTAGGAGGAAAAGGAATTGTCAGGTTGAAAGACACAAATGGCGACGGCAGGTTTGATGATGCAAAAAGTTTCGGCACTTATAGAGGCACCGGCATCACCATTAAAGAGGATTATTTGTATGCTTCTTCCAATGATGAAGTATACCGGTATAAGTTGGATGAAAATGGCGAGGTAATAAACCCTGATGCCCCGGAAAGAATTATTAAAGGCTTGGTCAACGGCAGGCAACACAATACCAAATCAATTGTGCTTGATGATAAAGGGAATATTTACGTTAACATTGGCGCTCCTTCCAATTCATGCCAGGAACAGGATAGGGGGAAGGGATCAAAAGGAAAGGATCCCTGTCCGCTTTTAGATACCGCTGCAGGTATCTGGCAATTCAGGGCAGATAAAGCTGATCAATCATATAATGATGGAGTTCGCTATGCTACAGGCTTGCGCAACGTAGTGGGTTTAGATTGGAACTATCAAATTAATGAATTGTTTGTAGTACAGCATGGACGTGATCAGTTAGATATGTTCCCGGAATATTTTACGGCGCAACAAAATGCAGTGATACCCGCGGAAGAAATGTTTATGATTAAGAAGGGTGCTAATTGTGGATGGCCCTATTGTTATTTTGATGTACAGCGGCATAAAAAAATGCTGGCTCCTGAATATGGCGGTGATGGTAAGACAACAGGCCGGTGTGAAGGAATGGAAAAACCGGTTGTAGCTTTTCCTGCACATATGGCGCCGAATGCATTGTTGTTTTATACGGCTGATATGTTTCCTGAAAAATATAGGAACGGGGCCTTTGTTGCGTTTCATGGATCATGGAATCGTTCGCCGGAGAAGCAGGAAGGTTTTTATGTGGCATTTGTACCTTTCAAAGACGGAAAACCCAGTGGCGATTGGGAGGTTTTTGCAGATGGCTTCGCTGGTGTTGAAACGGTAATGTCTACCCGTGAAGCAAAGCACAGGCCGTGTGGACTAGCGCAGGGGCCGGATGGCTCTTTGTATGTGAGTGACGATGCAAAAGGAACTATTTATAAAATTGTTTACAAGGGAAATTAAAAAGCAGCAGTGAAATATGAAAAAAAGAGTTATTTTTTTGATACCGGTGTTATTGATTGCATTAATTGTTTTTGCTGCGTCGCAGTTACCAGATAAAGCAACCATGGAAAGAGGCAAAAAAGTGTATAACAGTTATTGCATTACCTGTCACCAGGCAGATGGGGGCGGAGTACCGCAGCTTAATCCACCGTTGGAAAAAACATCTTATGTATTAGGGAGTAAAACAAAATTGATCCGGGTTGTGTTAAAAGGGATGGATAGTCATGAGGAAATAGACGGGGAAATATACAGTAATACAATGGCGCCCTTCAATTATCTTACTGATCAGCAAATCGCTGATGTACTCACTTATATCCGCAATAGTTTTAGCAACAGAGCTACATCTGTTACACCAGGTGATGTGAAATACGTTCGGGCCAGGACGAAATGATGTTATCTATTCCTGAAATAGGCTTGGAAATCTTCTTTTGACTTTGCGAGTAGAAAGACTAAATGATAGATTAAAAAGAAAAGGTGCCTGATTTTCAGCGACTCCTTAAGGATGTGTGCAGAGGCTGTAGCCCTAATTGCGTTGGCAGGGCACTGTGATTTAATCACTCACTTAGGCACTCTGAACTTAAACAAATTAATTTGGGAACATCAATATTTTTTACTCTTTAAAGGGTGTAACTTTAAGTGTTAGCAACATCCTTGCGGTAGCAAAAAGG